>CAWAFI010000014.1:0-48618 GCA_963781285.1 uncultured beta proteobacterium | reverse complement strand
TATACATGTCCCGCGGCTCGGTGTGGATCACGTTGCCGAACACGCACTGGCCGACGTCCTTCGGGTCGATCTTCGCCCGGCTGACGGCTTCCCTGACGACGCGCGCCGCGAGGTCGGCGGGCGCAATGTCCTTGAGGCTGCCGCCGTAGTCGCCGATGGCGGTGCGCACTCCACTCAGAATGACGACTTGTCTCTGCTCGCTCATGGTCCGGTCTCCAGAAGAAGGAGGTCAATTATCCTGCGAATCGGGATTTTGCGCACGTGGGCGATTGACGGAAATCAACCCATCCACGAACGCGACCGGCGCGCCGGCCCCGTCCTGTCGCCTAGGCCGGGGTCGCGGCGCGGCGCGCGGCCCAGCGGTCGCGCACCGCGCGGCGCAGCATCTTGCCCACGACGCTCTTGGGGAGTTCGTCGGCAAACTCGATCAATTTCGGGCACTTGTAGGCGGCGAGGCCCTGCCGGCAATGCTCGATGACGGCCGCTTCGGTCAGCGCTGCATCGCGCCGGACGATCGTCGCCGCAACCGCTTCACCGGAGCGGGGATCCCCGACTCCGACGACTGCCGCTTCGACGATCTGGGGGTGCGCCGCCAGCACGGCCTCGACTTACCCGGCCTCCTAGTGCGGCCCGAGGTCGTAGTACTTCCACCGGTGGCGCAGGAAGGCGTTCTGCTTGTAACCCTTGAGCCACGGCTGCGCGAGCACGTTGGCGTACGGGTAGTCGCCGAGGATCCAGGGCGCGTAGTTCAGCACGATGTCGGTCATCTTCCGGTAGATCGCGTCGCGCTCGGCGCCATCCGGCAGCTTGCGTGACGCCTCGTAGAGCCGATCGTATTCGGGCAACCGGAAGCGTGCATCGTTTGCCGTCCCGATGTTCCGGCTGTAGAGGGGGCTGTAGAACGGGTCGCCATCCGGAATCGAGCTGATCCAGCCCAGGTTCCAGATCATCAGCTGGCCCGCTTCCGCCATCTTGTTAAGCTCGGGCCACTTGTTCTTGACGAAGGTGATCTTGAGGCCAATCGCGTCCATGCTGCGCTTCCACAACTCGTCGCGTGCGCGGTCGGAGGTGGCCGTCGTCGACGCCTTGACGAGCGTCAATGCCTTGTTCTCTGGCGTCTCGCGGTAGCCGTCGCCATCACGGTCCTTGTATCCGAACCGGTCGAGCAGCGCGCGCGCCGCGGCGGCGTCGTAGCCGTTTTTCACCGGGAACGACGGATCATGACCGGCGAGGCCTGGCGGTACGGGCTGGTTCGCGGGCTCCGCCTGTCCGCTCGCGAGCAGCCGGATATCCGCGTCGCGGTCGTAGCCCATGGCGATCGCGCGCCGCAACGCGATTTTCTCCGGCGCGTAGCCGCCGACGACCGGGTCATCGAGGTTGAAGAACGTGAACTGCAGCGACGGCTCGATTCGCCGGTGCAGTTGAATCCCTCGCTTCGCGTATTCCGGCCTCAACGCGCCATTCGTGAGCACATTGCCGGCGATGGCCACCGGCAAATCGACGTAATCGAGCTTGCCGGAATCGAACGTCAGCAGCCGCGGCTGCGCTTCCTCGAGGATGCTGATCTCCACGTGACCCACGATGGGCAGCTTGCGACCCGCGTTGTCGCGCGCGATGGCCGCATCGCCGGGCTCGCTGCCCGGGCCGGGGATCGGATAGGTCTCGTCGCGAAAGTCGGGATTGGCCTCGAGCACGATCCTCTGGCCGCGCGTCCATTCCTTCAGCCGGTAGGCGCCGGTGCCCACCGGGTGATCCATCACGCGGTTCGACGCGTCCTTGTAGGCGTCGACGACCTCGCGCGCGACCGCGGCGAGCCCGTCGAATGTCAGCCACCATCGGAACGTGTAGTCCGGATCCCGGAACCGGATCCGCAACGTGTAACGATCCAGCGCGACGAGGCCTTCGATCGGTGCGTCGTAATCGAGCGTGCCTGTCTTGCGCGCCTTGGCGAGTACCTCGTCGAGTCCGACCAGGTTCCTCTCGAACAGGTAGAGCCAGTACGAGCGTACCTTGGGGTCGAAGATGCGTTTGATGCTGTAGACGTAGTCCTCCGCCGTCAGCTCGCGCTTGGCACCCTTGAACGCCGGATCGGCGGCAAAGTAGATGCCGGGCCTTACCTTGATCGTGTAGGTGCGACCCCCGTCGCTAATCTGCGGGGGGCCCTCGGCGGTGTTGGGCACGAGGCGCACCGGGCGCGCGAAATAGTCGTACGTATACAACGGGTCGAAGATCCCGGCACAGACACTGAACGAATACGTGTCGCCCACCGCCTGCGGATCGAAGCCCGTCTCCGCGACCGGAAACGCGACGCGCAGCGTCTTGCCCATATCGGCGGCGCCGGCGGGCGTCACCCGAAGGCTCGCCAGGAGACCCAGGAGTGCGACCATCGCGGTGATGCGGCAACGCATGTTTCCTCCGTGACGCGGTTCCGGCGTCTTATAGCGTCGCGGCGGGCACTACGGCAAGTGGTTGCGCCGGAAGTGCCGCCCCGCGATGGCCGAGCGCATGGTGAATCCGCATCGAACCAAGTACCATGGACCTTCCGGCTCACCCCTCCCGGAGCAGGGCGTCATGGTTTCCGAAGCGCGAGGGTCGATCCTCGTCAGCATTCTCGGCATCATCGTCTGCGGCGGCATAGGCGGCATCACCGCCTGGGCCGTCGTGACCGCTGCCGGCTGGGACGGCACGCTTGGCGCAATTCTGGCGGCGATCATCGGCATGGTCGTCGCGACGGCGGCGTGGGCGGGCGCCAGTTCGCTGCTGCGGGTGCTCGGCCGGATCCGATGACACCGGGCAGCAATATCGCTGCGATCGCCGGCCAGCTGATCTCGGCCTATGACAGCGCGACGCAGATCGAGCCGATCACCTCGACCGACCCGGCATTCGACGTCGCGACCGCCTACGAAGTGTTGCGCGAAATCGAAAAACGCCGGCGAATCACGCAGGGCTGGCAGCCGGTCGGTCGCAAGATCGGGTTCACCAATCGCACCATCTGGCCGCGCTACGGCGTGTACCAGCCGATGTGGGCGCACATCTGGGCGCACTCGGTGCATTTCGCCCAAGAGGGTCACGCGACGCTCGGGCTCGCTTCGTTCGTGCAGCCGCGGATCGAGCCCGAAGTGGTGTTCAAGCTGAAGGCCCCGGTGCCCGTGACCAGCGACGCGCTCGCCGTGCTGGCATCCATCGAGTGGATTGCCCCCGGGTTCGAGGTCGTGCAGAGCCATTTTCCCGACTGGAAATTCACCGCGGCCGATTGCACGGCAGCGTTCGGCTTGCACGGCGCACTGGTCGTCGGCAAGACGATTCCATTGACCGACCGCAATCGCGGCGCGATTGCCACGGCCCTACCGACATTCCCACTGACGTTGCGGCGCGGCCGCACGGTGGTCGATCGCGGCGTGGGCGCCAACGTGCTCGGCAACCCGGCGCTGGCGCTCGTGCACCTCGTGCGCGTGCTCGCTACCCAGCCGCAGTTTCCGCCGCTTGCGGCGGGCGAAGTGATCACGACGGGCACGCTCACCGATGCGTGGCCGGTCGCGCCGGGCGAGACCTGGGTGTCGGATTACGGCGCGCTCGGAATCGGCGGCGTCACGCTGACGTTCTCGAGGGATTCCGCGTCGCAGGAGCGGGCCGGCGTCACTTCACCGTGAGTCCGCGCTTCGCGTGCCAGTCGGCGATGCCCTCTTCCGGATACTCGCCGAAGTGCGTGTGCGTCGGCCCTTGCGGAACCTCGGCCCACGGCGCCGCGTAATCGAGCATCAGCTCGACTTCCTCGGGTGGCTTGGGCAGCGGCGTATCGATTGCCGACGCAAACGGGTAGACCCATTCCGGCCAGCGCGGATCGAAAACCCACAACGCGCTGCCGCACTTGGCGCAGAAGTGTCGACGCGCGGGCGAGAGCGTCCCCCGCGTGCCCGGCTTGTCGCGGATCCGTGCCCGAAAGACGTCCAGCGATTTCTTTCCGCGAACGGAGAGCGAGTCGGCGTCGCCCATGATGTTGATCGCGTAGCCGCCGCCACCCGCAGTCTTGCGGCAGATCGAGCAGTAACAGCGCATGAACGGATAGGGCGTGTGCGAGGTAACGCTGAACTTCACTGCGCCGCAACAACACGAGCCTTCGAGCTTCATGGTCGTCTCCGTCGGCTGATGATCGCGGGATGATAATAACCCCGTAACGGCAACGACGATCGGCAGCGCGGCGACTCCCTGCGCTCCTAGAGCATCCCGCCGTCGGCAGTGGCGACGACCACGTAACGCAGCGGTCCGCCCGGTTCGATCGCATCGAACGGGTAGCAGGTGACGAGCGTCAATGTGGGCTCCGGCGTCAGGCGCGACAGGCTGAGGTCTTGCTGGTTCGCGACGAGCGTTTTGCGCACCCGGTAGTGGAAACGCTGACCTGCGGGCAGCTCGACGATCAGCAGGTCCCCGATCGAGAGCTGTTGCAGAAACCGGAAGTGCGTGTCGCGATGCGCGGATAGCAGCGTATTCCCCGCCTCACCCGGCAGCGACGAGCCGTCGTGATGTCCCGGACCGAACGCGAGCGTGCGCCCGGTGGCACCCGCGAGCACCAACAGATCCACGTCCTGCGCGGGCACAATGAGCCGCGCGACCGGCGACGTGTCGGCCCACGGCCAGGGCTTCACTGCGGCGCCCGTTGCCTGCGTCTCGGTCCAGGCGCGATGCAGCAGCCCTTGCGCCAGCAGCGCCTTCGCATGGATGTACATCGCGTTGCTGGCGAGCGCGAGCCCCGCGACAAGAAGAACCGCCACGGTCCACGCCAGTACACGGCTTCGCCTGCCTCCTGCCGGCGGCGCACCGTCACCGACGGGGGAAGACTCGGCCCTGGGAGAGCGAAAGGCGATCCCGGGCGCTCGCGCGTGCATCCAGTTGCACGGCTCGGTGTCGCGATGGCCGAAAGGTCCTCCCCCGTCGGTGGCGGAATTCATCTTTGACGCCCTCTTGTGCAAATCGGCAGAGTAGCGCCACGCGATGACCAAACGATGAAAGCGAGGAGCAGCGCGATCAGTCCGAGCAGCAGATGCAGCGTCGCCGGGGTTGCGGTCTGCGCGCCCCCGGAAATCGCGTCATACGACCCGCCGTCGGGCAGGTTCGTCGGCAGCGCGGTCGGACCAGGCATCGTTCCGGGCGGCGCCGTCGGCATCGCGTCGACGGCGACCAGGCTCGTATACCTGGTAACAAGATGGTGCGCGAGCGCCACGTCGACGACGGCCTTGCGGATTTCCGCCTCCCGTTCGCCGTCTTTGAGGGCGTCGGTGAGCGCGTCGATCTTCGCGCGCGCCCAAAGCACGCCGATCCCCGGCTCGTGCGCGCCGGCGGCGAGCGGCAGGTCTGCGCTCCAAGGCACTTCGCCGCGCTTTCCCGTGATCGTCACGACGCCCGCCAGTGCGTCGAGTTCCGCGACGACGACGACCGGCTCGCCGGCATAGAGGTCTGGCACCTGCCGCGGCCAGGCGTCGGCCCGGCCGGGCCAGGCGATCGCGAGGTCCGTCAGCACCGGGCTTTCGAGCTTCCGGAATAGCGCGCCCATCTTTTCGGAAACCTCGCGTACGTCGCCGATGTAGGTGAACGTGCCGCGCCCGAACTGCGCGGCCTTGGTCATGAAAAAGGAGTTCGGCGCGGAACCGATACCGATCGTGAACAGACGCCGGTCGCCCAATCGGTCGCGGATCAGGTGGATCAGCTCGCCTTCGTTGCCTACCGCGCCATCGGTCAGGAATACGACCTGGCGCACGAAGCCCGGTGCAGGGTCGCGCGTCAGCGCGGTTTCGAGGGCGGGCTTCATCTCGGTGCCGCCGCGGGCGCGCAACCCGGCGACGAACGCGCGGGCCTTCGCCAGCGTGGTGACATTGGCGGGCATCGGTGCGCCGAACAGCGCCTTCGCCACGGAGTTGAACTCGATCACATTGAAGCGGTCGCCTTCCCGCAGCCGGTCGAGAGCGAGTTGCAGTGCCTGCCTGGCCTGCGCGATCGACGTGCCTTGCATCGATCCCGACGTGTCGATGATGTACACAACCTCGCGCGGGCTGCGCGGCCCGGCGTCATCGGCGACCGGCGCCGGCGGCAGCAACATCGTCAGCACATAGGTCTTGCCATCCTTCTGCTCGGCAAACACCGCGGCGCCTGGCGCGGCAGCAACGTCCGGGACCCAGGTGAGCTCGAAGTCGCGATCCGCCGGGACCGCTCCGTGGGCGAGCTGCACCGTATAGCGCCCGTGCGCCGCTTCGACGACGTCGATCGCGTGGTAGGGACTCTCGATCGTCGCGATCGGGAAGCCGGGACCAAGTTCGACTACGAGGGTCAGCGGATTGACGTAGCCCTGTGCCGGATGCGCGACCGGTGGCGTAATCCGCTCGGCGTCGGGCACTTGATCGGTATTGACTCCCCAGCCGGCGCCTGGATTACCCGCGATCGTCATCGTGCCGGGGACATAACGCGGCGCGACGACCATCGGGAAACGCAGCCGGAAGGCACCTGCGTCATAGCGCAAGGTCTCCTGGTACTCGATGGTGACGACGATTTCCTCGTCGGGTCCGATAGGTGCGACGCTGGTCGTGAAGACGTTTGGGCGCTCCTGTTCGACCAGGGTGGTCTTGCGGCCCTCGCGCTTCGCCTGATCAAAGGCGGCGCGCGCCTCGCCACGCTCGCGGATCTGACCTTCGATCCGGCGATCACCGATCGTCATTTCCAGATGATCGACGGCGGCCTTTTCCGGCAGCGGGAATACGTAGACGCCTTCCCGCCATTCGGCGCTCGAATTGCGGAAGCGCTGGGTCACCGTCGCGCGGGCGACCATTCCGGCGACATCGATCCGGACGTTTGTGAAAAGCAGCGGCGCCGCGACCGGCGCTTCGCCGGGACCTTGCCTGAACAGGAGCGTTCCCCGACCCGGCGGGCCGGCGAGATCCGACGCCTGCGCCTGCGCGGAAACAATGAAGATCGCGAGTGCCAGCACGAGACTGATGAACAGGCCGGCGGCGAGCGCCTCGGCCGCGAGCCGCGCGAGGCCGCGATACGCGCCGCCGCGCAACCGATGCGCGGGGCTTCCGGTTGGATTCCTGCCAATATCCATTGCCACGATCCGCTCCCCTCGAGGTGAGAAGGGCGATCGACCTCGGACGCCCTCACCGTGCATTGAAAGCCGCGATTCCGGCAATTCCGCGCGGGAAAAAGGGCGGGACAACGAAGAAATGTGGCGAAAAATGGCATGCGCCGGGCGGCGCCTCGGGACGAGTCGCCGCTGCGTTATAGTCGGTGTGAAGATTGCGCCTAACGGACTGCCGCAACGACCATGTCACGTCGCATCGCCATCGTCGAGGACGAGCCTGCGATCCGCGCCAACTACGCGGAGGCGCTGAGGAAGCAGGGCTACGACGTCGCGACTTACGCGAATCGGGACGACGCGATGAGCGCGTTCCGCGCGCGGCTTCCCGATCTCGCACTGATCGACATCGGTCTCGCCGACGACGTCGACGGCGGCTTCACGCTGTGCCGTGACCTGCGCGCACTGTCCGCGAGCTTGCCGATTCTCTTCCTCACGGCACGCGATTCGGATTTCGACGTCGTCGCGGGCTTGCGCGTGGGCGCCGACGACTACCTGACCAAAGACGTGAGCTTGCCGCATCTTCTCGCCCGCATCGCGGCGCTCTTCCGGCGCAGCGACCTCCTCGCCGCGCCGCCGGCGTCGGAGGACGTGCTGACGCGCGGAAGGCTGACGCTCGATCTGAAGCGACTGGCCGCTTACTGGATCGGGCAGCGGGTCGGCCTCACGCTGACCGAATTCTGGATCGTTCACGCGCTTGCCCGCTTTCCCGGGCACGTCAAGGATCGCGACAGCCTGATGCGCGATGCACGGATCGTCGTCGACGACAGCACGATCACGTCGCACGTGAAGCGGATCCGGCGCAAGTTCGCGGCGGTCGATCCTGCGTTCGACCGCATCGACGCCGTGTACGGAATGGGTTATCGGTGGATCGCGGAGGACACGTGAGCGAGGCGGGGCGAATGAAGCCTTTCCGCATTGCACTCGGCATCCGCGCGCAGCTCTTGCTGGTTTTGACGGTGTTTCTCGTCATCCCGTTCCTGGGCTACGAGTACGTGCGCGAACTGGAGCGCGTGCTGCGCGACGCGCAGGAGCGTACGCTCGCCGGGACCGCACAGGCGGTTGCGACGGCGTTGCACGATCGCGCGCGACTGTTCGATGTGCGCCCCGCGCCGCTCCCGCCATTGGCAGCGGAACGCAAGGCGGATGCCGACGAGGTGGCCGTTGCGGACGCCGCGAGCGTCGTGCGCGCGGTCCCGCATCCCGGGGCGGTCGCGGAGATCGCGCAGATCCTGCAGGGGCTGTCGCGGACGACGGCGCGCATCTGGGTGATCGACCGCGACTTGAACGTGCTGGCGCGCGCCGGATCGCTCAAACGTCCCGAGTCGCCGCCCGAACATGCGCCATCGGGGATCGTGCGTTTCTGGCGCTGGATCGAGCGCGTCGCGCTGCATCCGGTGTACGCGCTCGTGCTGACGCAGCCGACCGAGGAGTTCAGCGAGGAGGGCACGGCGAGGACGTTCGGCGAGGCGCGCGAAGTGACAGGGGCCTTGTCTGGCATTCTCACCACCGATCGCCGACCGACGGGGGACGGCCGCGCGGTGATCGTCACCGCGGCGCATCCGATCTGGGTCGGCGACGAGGTGCGCGGCGCGGTGATCGTCGAGGAGACCGCCAATGCCGTTCTGGCGGAGCGCAACCGCGCGTTCGAGCGGCTGTTCGACATCGTGCTTGCGGCGCTGCTGATCGGCTCCGTGGCACTGACACTGTTCGCATCGCGCCTGACCGCACGGATCCGCACGCTGCGCGACGACGCGGAAGCCGCAATCGATGCGCACGGACGGGTCAAGGGCGCGCTCTCGGGGTCGAGGGCGGGCGACGAGATCGGGGACCTGTCGCGCAGCTTTTCGAGCGTCCTCGCGCGCCTGTCGCAGTACGCGGGCTATCAGCAGAACATGGCGAGCCGGCTGTCCCACGAGCTGCGCACGCCGATCGCCGTCGTGCGCTCGTCGCTCGACAATCTCGGCCTGCAGCCGTTGCCGGAGGAGGCGCGCATCTACATCGAGCGTGCGCAGGGTGGCCTGACCCGCCTCGCCGCGATCCTTGTCCGGATGACCGAAGCCACCCGCCTCGAGCAGAGCCTCGCCGACGTCGAGCGGGAGCGAATCGATCTGGTGGCGCTTGTCAATGCCTGTGTCGACGGCTACCGCGTCGCCTTTCCGCTGCGCGCGCTGGAATGGGTCGCGCCGCAGGACGCACTGGCCATCGACGGCGCGCCGGATCTCATCGCGCAGTTGCTGGACAAGCTCGTCGCGAACGCCGTCGAGTTCGGGCGCCCAGGCACGCCGGTCGTCATTCGCCTGGCGCGCGCTGGCGGGCGCGCGCGGCTCACCGTGGAGAACGACGGCCCGCCGCTTCCCGAGGGCATGGCAAGCCGGCTGTTCGATTCGATGGTGTCGGTGCGACGCGAGACGGGCGGCGACATCCCGCACCTCGGGCTCGGACTCTACATCGTGCGCCTGATCGCCGAATTCCACGGCGGCACGGCACGCGCCGACAATCGTGACGACGGCGGCGGCGTGATCGTGACGGTGACGCTGCCGCTCGCGGGCGCTTGAACGCGCAGCGGCGCGCCCTCAGTTGTCTTCGGGCACAATGCGCCTTCACGGAGGGGAGCGCCACATGGCAGGCAACAGCATCGACGTTGGCCGGCAAAATTTCGACACGGTAGTGTTGAAAGGCTCGGTAGCGGTCCCCGTGTTGGTCGACTTCTGGGCGCCGTGGTGCGGTCCGTGCAAGGCGCTCTCGCCGATCCTCGACAAGCTCGCGGTCGAATTCGCCGGCCGCTTCACGCTGGCGAAACTCAACACCGATGACGAGCCGGAGCTCGCGGCGCGCTACGGCATCCGCGGCATCCCGAACGTCAAGGCGTTCGTCGGGGGCGAGGTGGTCGACGAGTTCACCGGCGTGCTGCCCGAAGGTTCGGTGCGCGAGTTCATCGCCGGCATCGTGCCGTCGCCGGCGGCGCCACGGCTCGCGGCGGCGCAGGCGCTGCTCGCTCGCGGCGATGCGATCGGCGCGCTTGCGGAGCTCGATGCCGCCTATGCGCTCGACCCGGATGACGAGGCCGGGCTCCTCGCGCGCGCGGAGGCGCTCCTCATGCTCGACCGCCGCGAACAGGCGGCGGCCGTGCTCTCCGAGGTTGAATCCCCGAAACGCACCGCAAAGCGCGCGCTCAGGGACGAACGCCGACTGGCGACGCTGAAAGCGCGCGTGGCGCTCGGCGCAGGTGCCAATCTCGACCTCGAAGCGCTTGCGACCGCGGCCGGCAAGACGCCGGTCGACTGCGCGGCCAAGCTCGCCTATGCCAATGCACTGGCGGCCAAGGGCGAGTACGAGCGCGCGCTCCCGGAGCTGCTGGCGATTGTCTTGACCGACCGGCAGTATCAGGACGACGTCGGCCGCCGGACGATGCTGACGATCTTCGAGGCGCTCGGGAGCGACAACGACCTTGTCCGTCGTTTCCGGCGCGAGCTCGCGGCCGCGCTCAATCGGTAGCGCGTCTTGGTGCTGGACGCGGCCTGCCCGCGGTGGGATGATTTTTTGCGCGTGCGCGTCCTAGCACCCGCACAATCCACCTAAAGGATCGAGCCATGACGGATCACGTTTACAAACAGATCGAACTCACGGGTACGTCAGCCGTCGGGATTGAAGACGCGGTCGGGACGGCGATCGCAAAGGCCGGGAAGACCGTGCGCAACATCCACTGGTTCGAGGTCGTCGACACCCGCGGGCAGGTGGCCGGCGGCAAGGTTGTGCGCTGGCAGGTGACGCTCAAGGCAGGCTTTACACTCGAGGATTGATATCGCGCGATGACCGATTCGGCCGATCCGACGGGTTTCGATCTTCCCGCGTATCTCGGACGCATCGAGTACACAGGCGGCCGCATGCCGTCCCCGGCGACGCTCGCGGCGCTGCACCTCGCCCATGTCACGCACATCCCGTTCGAGAACCTGGACATCCTGCTCGGCCGGCCGATCCGGCTTGATCTCGCGAGCCTGCAGGCAAAGCTCGTCGCGGGCGGGCGCGGCGGCTACTGCTTCGAGCAAAACCGGCTGTTCGCCGCGGCGCTGACGGCGCTGGGATTCACCGTGACGCCGCTGGCGGCGCGCGTGCGCCTCGAGAGCAACGTCGTGCGCCCGCGCACGCACATGACGCTCAAGGTCGACACCGGGGGCGGCCAATGGCTCGCGGATGTCGGCTTCGGCGCGTCGGGCCCGCTGTTGCCGGTCCGGTTCAATGCCGGCGAGGCGATGTCGCAGCACGCGTGGACGTATCGCATCGTGGACGAAGGCGGGCAGTGGTTGCTGCAATCGTTGCGCGACGGATACTGGGAGGATTTGTACGCATTCACGGGCGAATCGCAGCACGCGGTCGACTATGAGCTGGCCAATTTCTATACGTCGACGCATCCGGAGTCGCGGTTTACACAGACGCTGACCGCGCAGCGGCTCGCTCCCGACGTCCGGCGCATCCTGCGCAACCGTACGTACATCGAGGATCGCGGCACTTCGGTCGTCGAACGGACGCTCGCGAACGACGACGAGGTGCTGAGCGTACTGGCGGACGTGTTCGGATTGCGGTTCCCGGCCGGGACGCGGTTCCGGTTTCGACCGGAGACGGGCTGACGTCGATCGTTCTCCTGCTGGCCCGCCGGGCTCCCTGACAGGGCCGGGTCGGCGATAATGCCTCTTGCGCGCGGGCGCAATCGTCCGCCGCCACGTTCGCCGCGCGCACATGAGCACGTTCGCACCGATCACCGCGCACCACGCCCTTCTCTCGTCTACGGCACAATGAACCACGCCGAGCTGCCCTTCCGCCAGTTGTATCTGGCCTTCGCTGCCGGCTACCTGCTCTCGTATCTGTATCGCACCGTCAACGCGGTGATCTCGCCGGAACTGACGCTCGAGCTCGCGCTCTCTCCGGCGGCGCTGGGGCTGCTGACGAGCGCCTATTTCATCGCCTTCGCGGCGATACAGATTCCGGCAGGCATGCTGCTCGATCGCTACGGCCCGCGGCGAGTCGAGCCGCTGCTGCTGCTCGTCGCCGGGACCGGTGCGCTCGCGTTCGCGCTCGCCGAGGGCGAAGCAGGGCTGCTCGCGGCGCGCGCGGCGATCGGACTGGGCGTCGGCGTCTGCCTGATGGCGCCGATGAAGGCGATCGCCACGTGGTATTCAGTCGAGCGGCAGGCTTCCCTCGGCGGCTGGATGATGGTCGCGGGCGGCGTTGGTGCGCTCGCGGCGACGGCGCCGCTCGAGTTTGCGCTGCGCTTCGCGAACTGGCGCACGATCTTCATGGTGCTCGCGGCCGTGACGTATGCCGTCGCGGTCTGGATCTGGCTGCGCGTCCCCGATACGCCGAAGCCCGCGCACGCGGTCGGCATCAAGGCACAATGGGTCGGCGTGCACGCGGTGTTCACGAACGCACGTTTCTGGTGGATCGCACCGCTCGGCGCAGTCGGCACGGGCGCGTTCATGGCGCTGCAGGGATTGTGGTCGGTTCCGTGGCTGATCGACGTCAACGGCTACGATCGCGCGACGGCAGCCCGGCACCTGCTGGTGATGAGCGTGGTGATGCTGGCCGGATACCTGTTGCTCGGCCTGCTGGCGGTGCGGCTCGCGCGGCACGGCTTGCGCCCTCAGCACCTGTTCGCCGCCGGCTTCGCTCTCAATACCGTTGCGCTCGCGGCGCTCCTCGCGCAGATTCCAGGGACTTATTCGTGGTGGGCGCTCTACGGGCTTGGCGCGAGCGCGAACATCCTCGCCTTCACCGTGCTGAACGACGGCTTCGCGACGGAACTCGCGGGCCGCGCGAACACCGCGTTGAACCTGCTGACCTTTGTCGGCAGCTTCGCGGCGCAGTGGGGCGTGGGTCTCATCGTCGATGCGGCACGCGCCCGGCTCGGTCTCGACACGGCAGGCGGGCTGAAGCTTGCGTTCGCCGTCGTGCTCGTCGTCGACGCGCTGGCGTTGGCGTGGTTTGCGCTCGGCTGGCGGCGTCACGCGGGGCGCGTTCGCGCCTTGGCCGCCGTTTGAATGGGCCGACAGATGACAGGCGAGCTCGAAACGCTGCTGCGGATTGCCATGGAACGCGTTTCGGCCGGCGATCGCAACGCCGCGATCGCCGCGTATCGCAACGCGATCGCGATGGCGCCTGAGCGCGCGGAAGTGCATTACGAGCTCGGCGTCCTCCTTGCGGCAGCGCACCGCGACGGCGAGGCGCTGCGCGCGTTCTCCTCAGCGGCACAGCGGCGCACGGACTGGCCCGAACCATGGCTCGCGCAGGGCCAACTGTTGTTCGCGCGCGGCCGCTATGCCGAGGCGGCCGGCGCGTTCGAGTCCGCGGCCGTACGCGCGCCCGACCGGCTCGACGCCAGCGTCAGCGCCGCCAAGGCGTTGACGCATGCGAAGCGCTGGAGCCTCGCCGTGCCGCATCTCGCCCGCGCCCGCGACCTGGCGCCGACGAACGAGGAGATCTGGTCGGAGTTGCGCACGTTGCTGCTGCGCCTTGACCGCAACGAGGACGCCGCCGCCGATTTCCGGCGCTTCGAGGCGACGGCCCGACCATCGGCGCGCACCGTGGTTGCGGCGCTCGACGCCAGCATGCAGGAGGGCGACGCCACACGCGAAGCGGCGTGCCTCGAGCGCGCGCTCGACTGGCCATTCGGCGACGGCGACGAAGGCCCCGTCGCCGAGCTGCTCGCGCTCCTCCAATACACCGACGTCCAGCACGAGCGCCTTTACTCCGTCTACCGCACCTACGACCGCCTGCAACAGGCCCGCCGCCGTAACGTGCCGCCACTGGTGGCTCCGCGCCGCGACACCGATCCGCCGGTCCGGATCGGCTACCTGTCGGCCGACTTCCGAGCCGGGGTGATGGGGAAGTTGCTGTTGCCCGTGGTCGCCGCCCACGACCGGCAGCGCTTCGCAGTGCGTGCCTACGCGCTCGCACCGCCGGAAAACTCCGACGCCATTACGGCACAGTGGAAACGCAGTGTCGACGAGTTCGTCCAATTGGCGGCACTGGACGATCGCGCGGCGGCCGAGGCGATTGCCGCTGATGACCTGGACCTCCTCGTCGACCTGATGGGGCATTCGGCGCAGGCACGGCCGGGGATCCTGCGCTACAAGCCCGCCCGGGTCATCGCGACGCATCTGGGCTATCACGGCGCAGTGGGGCTTTCGCAGGTCGACTACAAGGTCACGGACCGCTACGCCGACACGGCCGCGAACGCGCGCTGGCAGCTCGAGGCGCCGCTGCCGCTCGAGATCTGCGTCGTGCCGTTGCGCCACGTTGCCGCCGCCACCGATGCCGGGGTTTCGCGCGCGGCGCTGGGGCTCGCCGAAACGGCGACGGTGTTCGCGGCGTTCGTAGGCGTGCGCAAACTGTCACCGCGCTGCATCGGCGTTTGGCGCCGGATCCTCGAAGCCGTACCGGATGCCGTGCTCGCGTTCTCACCGTTGCGCGACGAGGACCGCCCGGTGATCGAGCGGCGCGTGACCGGCTTGGGTCTTCCGGCCGGGCGGCTCGCGTGGATTCCGTCCCGGCGCGGCGACGACGCGTTCAATCGCGCGCGCTATTCGCTGGTCGATGTGGCGCTCGACACGATGCCCTACACCGGCGGTGATACGATCGCGGCAGCGCTCGACGCCGGAGTCCCGGTCGTCACACGCGTCGGCGCGCGCCACGCCGAGCGGATCGGCTACAGCATCCTGATGCACCGATCGCTGACGCAGACGATCGCCCACAGCGACGATGGCTACGTCGAGCTGGCCATTCGCCTCGCGCGCGACCGCGCGTTTCGAGACGAGATGCGCGCCGCAGTGGCCCGGGCGATGGCCGACGCGGCCGCAACGGATCCGGCGCGCTACGCACGTGCGCTGGAGGAGGCCTATGGCCGGGCGCTGGCGGCGCGCAATCACAGGTGACAGGCTCCTAGGGTACGTCTGTGTGTGATCACGGGTGCAGGGTGCGATGACTACGCTCGCCGACGAGGTTGCGGCGGCGGCGGACCACTTCGCCGCCGCGCGGTTCGGCGCTGCGATCGGTGCGTACCGCCGCGCCCTCGCATTGGCACCGCGGAACGCCGCGATCCATCACAACCTCGGCGTTGCGCTCGCCGCCGACGGGCGCTTCGATGAAGGCGCCGTGAGCCTGCAACAGGCCGCCGCGCTGGACCCGGCTGCCGCAACGCCGTGGCTTTCGCTCGGCCATCTCGAGTTCCGCCGCGACCGGTTGGAGGCCGCCGAGGCCGCGTTCGCCGCCGCAGCGAAACTGGCCCCGCGTTCCGTCGAGGCGCACTACAACCTCGGCTACACGCGGCACGAGCTGTGGCGCTTCGCCGCCGCGCTGCCGCCGCTCGAAAACGCGCGCGCGCTCGACCCCGCGAACGAGCGGGTCTGGTATCAGCTCTACAACACGCGCCTCGTGCTCGGCTTGCGCGAGGAAGCGCTCGCCGACTTCCTCGCCTTCGAGGCACAGGCCGCCATGACGCCGGCGTTCGTGCGCGCGGCGCTGGAGAGTGTCCGCGCGCTCGGCGACCCGGCGCGCGAGCTGAGGTACGTGCGGGCCGCGCTCGCCCTCGACTACGGGCCGGACGACCTGCGCACGCTCGCCGGTTTCATCATGCGGCTGCAGTATTTCGATGTCGCCCGTGCCGACTCGAAGCGGCTCTACGACACGTGGAACCGCCTGGTGCAGCAACGCGTCGCGGGCGTCGAGCCGCTGGCCCGCGCGGTGCGCGGACCGGGCCGCGTGCGCATCGGGTACCTGTCCGCCGACTTCCGGGGCCACGTGATGGGACGGCTCCTCTACGACGTCATCGCGGCGCACGACCGCGACCGTTACGCCGTCCACTTGTACTCGCTCGCGGGCGGTGGCGGCGGCGACACGCTCGCCGCGCGCTTTCGTTCGATCGCCGACCGGTTCGCCGACCTGCCGCCGCGCAGCGACATCGACGCCGCGCGCGTCATCGCCGCCGATGACTGCGACGTGCTCGTCGATCTGATGGGACACACGATGTTCTCGCGGCCCGAGATTCTCGCCTACAAGCCGGCGCGGACGATCGTCACGCACCTCGGCTACCACGGCGCCATCGGTTTGGCGCAGGTCGATTTCAAGCTCACCGATCGCCACGCCGACGTTGCCGACGCCGACGACTACCAGATCGAGCAGCCGCTGGCGATGGCATCGTGCGTGTTGCCTTTCCGCCGTGCCGCAACGTCCGCCGCGGCGCCACCGTCCCGCGCGGCGCTGGGCATCGCACCGGGAGCTCTGGTGCTGGGTGAATTCGTGACCGTGCAAAAGCTCTCGCCGCGCTGCCTCGGGCTATGGCGCGCGATCCTGGAACGCGTGCCCGGCGCGGTATTGCTGTTTTCGCCGTCAGCGGCTTCCGAATACGCGGGCTTCCGCCGGCAGCTCGAAGGTTACGGCATCGATCCGGCGCGCGCGGCGTTCGTGCCGCGCGGCGCCGACGAGGCGGCGGACCGCGCGCGCTACGCGCTCGTCGATCTCGTTCTCGACACGCTGCCGTATACGGGTGGGGACACCACGCTGGCCGCGCTCGACGCCGGGATTCCCGTCGTTACGCTCGTCGGCACGCGCCACGCCGAGCGGATGAGCGCGAGCATAATGCGGCACATGGGACTCGACGAGCTCATCGCTACGACGGAGACGGAGTACGTGGACCTCGCCGTCGCGCTGCTGGCCGACCCACAGCGACGCGCGTTCGCCGCTGCGACGGTCGCGGAAAAATTCGCAGCAGCGGCAGCGAGCTACCCGCTGCGTTACACGCGCGACCTCGAGGCGGCACTCGACGCGGCAATGGCCGCGACCCAACCGATCCCCGACTGAGGGTCTGCCGATGCGCCTCCACATCCTCGGCATCTGCGGTACCTTCATGGGCGGTCTCGCCGCGATCGCGAAGGCGGCCGGCCATTCGGTGACCGGCTGCGACGCGAACGTCTATCCGCCGATGAGCCTGCAATTGCGCACGCTCGGGATCGAGCTGACCGAAGGCTGGGACCCGTCGCAGGTCGAGACGGTGGCGAAGGACGCGGACGTGTTCGTGGTCGGCAACGTCGTGTCGCGCGGCAATCCGCTGATGGAAGCGGTACTGGACAGCGGGCGGCCGTACGTCTCCGGCCCGCAGTGGCTCGCCGAGAACGTCCTCGCCGGCAAATGGGTGCTGGCGGTCGCCGGCACGCACGGCAAGACGACGGCGGCGTCGCTGCTCGCGTGGATCCTCGAACGCACGGGACTCAATCCCGGGTTCCTGATCGGGGGCGTGCCGATGAATTTCGGTGTCTCGGCGCGGCTCGCCAACAGCGCCTTCTTCGTGATCGAGGCCGACGAGTACGACACGGCATTCTTCGACAAGCGCTCGAAGTTCGTCCATTACCGGCCACGCACGGCGATCCTCAACAACCTCGAGTACGACCATGCCGACATCTTTCCCGACCTGGCGGCGATCGAGACCCAATTTCACCATTTCGTGCGCACCGTGCCGCAGTCGGGGCGCCTGATCGTCAACGCCGAGGAGGAAAGCCTTGCGCGGGTGCTCGCGCGCGGCTGCTGGTCCGAGGTCGAGTTCTTCTCCGGCGCCGAAGTCGCGCCGCCGGACGGCGTGCTGACGCCGGCATGGCGGATCGCCCCCGACGGCAAGGTCACGCATGGCGGTGCGCCGCAGGGTGTCTTGCGCTGGCCGTCCGATGCGGAGCAACACGGCCGGCACAACCGGTTGAATGCGCTGGCGGCGCTCGCGGCGGCGCGACACGCGGGTGTGCCGGTCGACCTCGGCCTTTCCGCCCTCCTCGAGTTCCGCGGGATCAAGCGGCGTCTCGAAGTGCGCGGCGCCGTGCACGGCATCACCGTCTACGACGACTTCGCCCATCATCCGACGGCGATCGCGACGACGCTCGACGGGCTGCGCCGCAGCGCCGGCGACGCACGGATCATCGCGGTGCTGGAGCCGCGGTCGAACACGATGAAGCTGGGCGCGATGCGCAGCGCGCTTCCCGGGAGTCTCGAGAGCGCCGACCGCGTGTTCTGCTATGCGTCGCGGCTCGGCTGGGATGCGGCCGGCGCGTTGGCGCCGCTCGGCGCGATGGCCGCTGTCCACGACGATCTCGACACGCTCGTCGCGGCGATCGCCGCCGAAGCGCGCCCCGGCGATCGCGTGCTGGTGATGAGCAACGGCGGCTTCGGCGGGATCCACGACAAGTTGTTGCGGGCGCTCGAAGCGCGCTGATGACGCCGCCCGCGCTCGTCTATCTGCACGGCTTCCGCTCGTCGCCGCAGAGCATCAAGGCGCAGCTCTTCGTGCGCGCGGTCGCCGCGCTTCCCGAAGGCGTGCGGCCGCGCCTCGTCGTGCCCGACGCTTCCGCCGGACCCCGAGGATGCGGTTGCGTCGGTCGCCGCATGGATCGAGCGTGAGTTCGGCGGCGCGCCGGCGACGGAACTGACGCTGATCGGCAGCTCGCTCGGTGGCTACTACGCGACGCATCTCGCCGAGCGCTTCGGCGTGCGCGCCGCGCTGATCAATCCGGCGATTCGGCCCTATGACGACCTGGTGAAGTGGCAGGGCATGCAGGTCAATCTCTACTCCGGCGAAACATTCGAGGTTATCGAGGCGCATTTCGCGGAACTGCGGGCGCTCAAGGTGGCGCGGATCACGCGTCCGGAGCGCTACTTCCTGCTCGCGCGCACCGGCGACGAGCTGCTCGACTGGCGCGAAGCCGTCGCGTTCTACGCCGGCGCCTGGCAATACATCGTCGGCGGCGGCGACCACGGCTGGACGGATTTCGGCGCCGAGATCCCCGCGATATTGCGCTTCGCGGGGTGAGGATTGCGCAACGGCGCCCGACCTCCGGCGGCGCTTCGTCGACTCGATTGGCATTGCCCGCCCAAAAAACACGTTCACAACACGATGCGTCTGATCAGTGGGTGCGTCCCAGTCTGTCTCTCCGGCAAAGACTGTCACTCGAAATCGGTGCTGCCCGACTGACCGCGATCGCGCTCGCGCAGCGCTCCTTCCGGCGCCGCGGTGCGCGCCGACGAGGTGTGCGAATTCGCAACACTGGCGCGCGCACGTCGCGGGCGCGGCGCACAAATCTTGCAATTCGTTGAAATCTGCCTAAAATGCAGGCAGCAGGTCGAAACGGATTTGTCAAGAGCTTCGAATCACGAATGACCAATCCGCGGGACCTGCGATGAAGGAGAAGCAACAAAACAGTTAACCCAGACAGGAGAAGCAACGATGATGTCAGACATTTTGTCGATGATGACGCCGGCGGCCGGTTCCGAGGTGAAGAGCGCGGCCGTCAAGAAGGCCCTCGTCAAGAAGGCCATCAAGCGCCGCGCCATCAAGAAGGCCCTCCTCAAGAAGGCCCTCAAGCGCCGCGCCGTCAAGAAGGCCGTCGTCAAGAAGGCCGTCAAGCGCCGCGCCGTCAAGAAGGCCGTCAAGCGCCGCGTCGTCAAGAAGGCCGTCGTCAAGAGGGCCGTCAAGCGCCGCGCCGTCAAAAAGGCCGTCAAGCGCCGCGCCGTCAAGAAGGCCGTCGCCAGGAAGGCCATCAAGCGCCGCGCCGTCAAGAAGGCCGTCAAGCGCCGCGTCGTCAAGAAGGCCGTCAAGCGCCGCGCCGTCAAAAAGGCCGTCAAGCGCCGCGCCGTCCGGAAGGCGAAGAAGTAGCCTGCTCGCCTCCCTTCCGTCGCAGATGTGCGGCGGAACCTGCGAAGACGGGCGGCGTGGTACGTCGCCCGCCTTCGTTGCATCGATGGGCATTGCGGCGTAGCCCGCGAAACCCAGCCTCGTTGTAGTGCCCGCTCGACGCCAGCGGCATCGGAGTCGCGCCCACCCCTCGCGCCTGTTGCGGCGACCCCTGCCGTCGACAGTGGCGCCGACGTTCCGGTCGCCGGACCGCCTCCTCGCTAGCGGATCCTTAGCCGGACACGCGGTCGCGCGGCCCCTGCGATCCGGTCGCCAACGCGACCCCGACTCAGCTTGCGGTGGGCATGTCGTGATCCTTCCCGGCGCCCTTTGCCCTGGAGTTCGCCTCCACCCAGCCCATGAAAATCTGGTAGCCAAGCGCCAACAGGGTGGCGCCGACGAACATCCCCAGAATCCCCTTTGCCGCCATGCCGCCGAGCGCACCCAGCAGAATGACCGGCATCGGTGCTTCGACGCCGCGGCCGAGCATCAGTGGCTTGAGGACGTTGTCGGTCATGCCCGCGGCGAAGAGCAGCACGGTGTACAGCACGGCCGCGCCGGTGCCATGCTCACCGCTCCACCAGATGTAGATGATCGCTGGTACGGTGACGAGCAGTGCCGGCACTTGGGCAATACCAAGTACGAGAACGATGGCGGACAGCGCCCCGGCCCAGGGCACGCCCGCGATCAGTAGGCAAAGACCGACGACGATGGCCTGGATGAACGCGACGCCGACGACGCCCTGCGCGACGGCGCGTATCGTGGCGGTGGCGAGCTTCGTGAATTCGGCGCCCCGCGCGTCGCCGAAGATGCGCCTGAAGATGGCAAGGCTGCTGCGCTCACCCCCTTCGCCGAAGGCCATGATGATGCCGGCAACGATGAACGCCGCAACGAACAGCAACAACCCGCCTCCGATGCTGGCGACGAAGCCGAGTGCCACCTTCGCGAGCTCGCCGAGCTTCGGCTGCATGCTCTTCACCAGCGCCGGGAGGTCGGCGTGTGCCTGCGACCACATCGCGTGCACCCTCTCGCCGACCACCGGCCATCCCGCCACGCTCTCCGGCGGCGCGGGAATTTCGAGCGTGTCGTTCTGCACGTCGTTCACCAGCTGGTGCACCGAGTCGCCGAGCGAGCTCATCAGCACGGCGGCGGGCACGACGATCAGCAGGACACCGAGCAGGGCGAGCAATGTTGCGGCAAGCCCTTGCTTGCCGCCGAGCTTCTGCGCGGCCCACTGGTGCAGCGGATAGAGGGTGACGGCCAGTATCACTGCCCAGACCATCAGCGTCAGGAACGGCGAGAAGATCTGGAAGCAGAGTACGGCCAGGGCCAGCACGAGGCCGGCCCGGATGAACACGTCCATGAGGAGGGAAGCAGCCCGTGTCTCGAGCTCGACGTCGGGATTGCGGGGGAGATTCATGTGGGACTCCTCTGGTTGTTGGACCGCGCCGAGATGCGGCTTGCGGGTGAGTAGGCGGATGACCCGGGACACGATACGCTTCGCCGGTGCGCGCGGCTATGGCACCACCCGAATGTACCGCGGGCAGGACCAGCGCCGATACGCCGTCAGGACCCTCGTCCGGGCGATGAGAGGATGGCACCGGCGGAGTAGCTTGCGAAGGGGTCGGGCATCGATCGACTGGCGGCGATGATCGGCGCCGTCGCGCAGCGCCGGATGCGGCCGGTCGTGGTGGGGCTCTTCGTCAAGGCATGGCGAGCGTGGCGCCGGGATGACCACCCGGCTCCGCGCCACCACTGGCGATCAGCGCACGGGCGGCAGCGATGCGCCCGGGTTGGCGGGCGGTGGCGAGCGCACCTGCGGCGCCCCCTTGCCGTTCGGGCGCGCATCCCGCGCGAAGAAAAGTGGGGGTCAGACTCGACTTTCGGCGCGGTGAGCAAGGTCTAATCCGCCAACGGCTTCGGCGAGACCGCGGTGCAGGCCTCGCCCGACACCGGCAGCACGAGCAACACGTACGATCCCGCCGGGGAAAAGTAGGGTCAGACTCGACTTTCGGACGATAGCGAGGCGCGCGGTGATGCCATACGCTGCAGCGCATGCCTCGTCTGCCACGCTTCTTCGTATCCGGCCTGCCGCTGCACGTCATTCAGCGCGGTAACGATCGCGCGCCGATTTTCGGTGGGCGCGGCGATCTCGAGTTCTTACGTGAATGTCTCGCGTATGCGGCGCGCAGACATGGCGTTGCGATCCACGCATACGTGCTGATGACGAACCACGTCCACCTGCTGGTCACGCCGACGTTCGCGGTGAGTGTGCCAAAGATGATGCAAGCGATCGGTCGGGTCTACGTGCAATATTTCAATTCCATTTATCGTAGGACGGGCACGCTGTGGGAGGGCCGCTACAAAGCTGCGATCGTCGACGATGAACCTTACTTGCTGACCTGCATGCGTTACATCGAGCTCAATCCGGTGCGAGCGCGCATGGTGACGAGTCCTGGTGACTTTGCCTGGTCGAGTTTTCGCGCCAACGCGTGTGGCGCGCCGGACGATCTGGTCGCGCCGCACGCCGTCTATTGCCGGCTCGGTCATTCGCGGGAGGCCCGTCAGGCCGCCTATCGCGAGCTTTTCCGTGCGGCGATCCCGGAAGCGGACCTGTGCACGATCCGGGACGCAACGCAGAATGCGTGGGCGTTGGGCGGCGAAGTGTTCTGCAGAGAGATCGAGGCGTTGAGCCGCCGCGCCAAGCGAGCGCCGATGGGCCGGCCGCGCCGGGAGCGGCCTCGACCGGACAAAAGTCGAGTCTGACCCTACATGGTGCAGTGCAACTCGCCATTGCGTCGCTATCCCGGTAAAATCGGCGACGTGACATGGCCCAGTTATTGCTGCATCTCGCCCTGAACGCGGCGGCCGCTTCGCCCGGGCCATAAGCCCTGCGCGGAATTCGGCGCCGCTCCCGCTGTCTTCCGGATAAACCGGACTCTCACAAGGAGCCTCGGCATGGATAACCGTTTCGCTGCCGGCGTCGCGCCGGCCTTCGATGCTTCCGCGGTTTCGCCCGCGATCGCGCGCGAGCGCCGGTACGGCGCGCGCAACTACGACCCCTTGCCGGTCGTGCTCGCGCACGGTGACGGCGCTTGGCTGTGGGACGAGCACGGCAAGCGCTATCTCGACATGATGAGCGCGTACTCGGCGGTCAGCCACGGCCACGCGCATCCGCGGCTCGTGCGCACGCTGGTCGAGCAGGCGCAACGGCTCGCGGTGACATCGCGCGTGTTCCACAACGATATCCTGCCGCGCTTTCTCGAGCGCCTGACGCAACTGACTGGCCTGGACCGGGCACTGCCGGCGAACGGCGGCGCGGAGGCGGTCGAAACGGCCCTGAAGGCGGCGCGCAAGTGGGGGCACAAGGTCAAGGGCATCCCCAACGATCGCGTCGAGATCATTGTCTGCCGGAACAATTTCCACGGCCGCTCGATCACGATCGTCGGCTTCTCGACGGAACCGCAATACCGCGACGGCTTTGGGCCGTTCCCGCCTGGTTTCCGGCACATTCCTTTCGGCGACGCCGATGCGCTGGCGCGCGCGATCGGCCCGCACACCGCGGCATTCCTCGTTGAACCGATCCAGGGCGAGGGCGGCATTGTCGTCCCTCCGTCCGGGTATCTCACGCAATGCGCGCGCATCTGCCGCGAGCGCAACGTGCTCTTGATCTGCGACGAGATCCAGACCGGCATGGGGCGCACCGGGAAGTTCCTCGCGTGCGAGCACGAGCACGTCAAGCCCGACGGCGTAATCCTCGGCAAGGCACTGGGCGGCGGGCTCCTGCCGGTATCGGCATTCGTCGCCTCCGACAACGTGATGCAGGTGTTCACGCCTGGGGACCACGGCAGCACGTTCGGCGGCAATCCGCTCGCTGCGGCGGTGGGGTTGACCGCGCTCGACGTGCTGTTCGACGAAGGGCTGATCGAACGTTCGGCGGAGCTGGGTGCGCACCTGCTGGCACGACTGAAGACGATCGAGAGTCGGCTCATACGCGACGTCCGCGGCAAGGGGTTGTTCGTCGGTCTCGAAGTGGATTCCGGGCGGGTCTCCGCCCGCGATGTCGTCGACCGGCTGCTCGTGCGTGGCATTCTGTCGAAGGACACGCACGGCACCGTCGTGCGCTTTGCGCCGCCACTCGTCATCGACCGCGACGCGCTCGACTGGGCGGTCGAGGAAGTGCGCGCGGTGTTCGCGCAGCTGGGCGACGGATTGAAGCGCGCCGCGTAGCGCAGGACTCTGAGGGGCGGGGCTATACTTCGCGGATGCCCCGTCCCACGCTCGCCGGCAAGCTCGTCGTCGCGATCAGCTCGCGGGCGCTCTTCGACCTCACCGAGAGTCACCGGATCTACACCGAGGCGGGCGTCGAGGCCTATCACCGCTACCAGCTCGAGCACGAGGACGAGCTGCTGGCGCCCGGTCCCGCGTTCGTACTGGTGAAGAAGCTCTTGCGGCTCAATCGCCCCGACAAGCAGTACGTCGAGGTGATCCTGCTGTCGCGCAATTCCGCCGACACCGGTCTGCGCGTGTTCAACGCGATCAAGCACTACAGTCTCGACATCACGCGCGCGGCGTTCACCAAGGGCGAGGCGACGTCGCGCTACGTGCCGGCGTTCGGTGCGCACCTGTTCCTGTCGGCGGACCAGGGCGATGTGCGGCGCGCGCTCGACGAAGGTTACGCGGCGGCGACGATCTTCCCCAGCGCGGTGGGCGGCAACGAGACCGACGAGCTGCGGATCGCGTTCGACGGCGACGCCGTGCTCTTTTCCGACGAGGCCGAGCGCGTGTATCAGGAGAGCGGGCTGGCGGCGTTTTCGAAGAGTGAGTCCGATGCCGCGCTCGAGCCGCTGTCGGGTGGGCCGTTCAAGGAATTTCTCGCCGGGCTGCATCGGATCCAGAGTGACTTCCCCGAGGATCGGAGCCCGATCCGCACCGCGCTCGTCACCGCGCGCAGCGCACCCGCGCACGAGCGGGTCATACGGACGCTCCGCGCCTGGAACATCCGGATCGACGAGGCGCTGTTCCTGGGCGGGCTCGACAAGGGCGAGTTTCTGCGCGCGTTTCGCGCCGACATCTTCTTCGACGATCAGCGTACGCACATCGAGTCGGCGCTCCGGCACGTTGCCGCCGGGCACGTGCCGCATGGCATCGTCAACGTGGAAAAGGTCGCCGGCCGTTGAGCGCACCCGAGCAGCCGGCCGTCACATTGGAGTCGTCTCGCCGGTTTGAGCGGGCGGGGTTGCGTTCAGGAAGCGATGATCCGCCCGTAGAACGGATACTGCGGATCGTTGTATCCGGGGGTGGACGGATGCCCCGGCTTCACCAGCGAATCGACGAGCGCCTCGTCCGCAGCGCTCCATTTCGTTCCGATCGCGGCGACATAGTCCCGCCATTGCGCGAGCGTGCGCGGTCCGGCGATCACCGAGGTCACGATCTCGTTGGCCCACAGCCACGCCAGCGCGAATTGCGTCAGCGTACGGCCGGTCTTTTCGGCATGCGCATTGAGCGTCTGCGCGATCGCGAACGATTCTTCGCGGAACTCGGTCTCCATCATTCGCTGGTCGCGCCGCGCCACCCGCGAGTCCTCGGGCACGACGCCGGACCGGTACTTGCCGGTGAGCACGCCGCGCGCGATCGGTGAGTACGGCGCGACACCGATCCCGTAGTAATCGCAGGCCGGCAGGACCTCGACCTCGGGCTCCGGTTCAGCAGGTTGTAATACGGCTGGCAGACCACCGGCGGCGGTACGCCCTGCGCCTCGCACTCGGCGACGACCTCGGCGATGCGCCAGCCGCGATAATTCGACACGCCGAAGTAGCGGATCCTGCCGCCGCGGATCAAGTCGCCGATCGTGGCGACCGTTTCGGCCAGCGGCGTATCGGGATCGTCGCGGTGCAGATAGTAAAGGTCGATGTAATCGGTCGCGAGGCGCGCGAGGCTGTCGTCGCAGGCCTGCAGGATCCAGCGCCGCGAGAGGCCGCCGTCGTGCGGCTTCGCGGTCAGCGCGTTGCCGACTTTGGTGGCGACGATCCATCGCTTCCGGTTGGCGTGAATCGCAGCACCGACGATCCGTTCGGACACGCCTTTGCCATAGGCGTCGGCGGTGTCGATGAAGTTGACGCCGTGCTCAAATGCTTCGTCCACGATTCGCTGTGCTTCGGCCGCATCGGTAGTGTCGCCGAACGTCATCGTGCCGAGGCACAGTGGGGAGACTTCGAGGCCGCTTGCGCCGAGCCGGCGGTATTCCATTGCCATTCGTGACTCCCGCTGAGCTTTGGATGAGGGAAGCCGGAGTTACCAACATCATCGTTCCCGCGAAAGCGGGAACCTGGCGTCTTTCAACGAACGTCACTGGGTCCCCGGGTGCGCGGGGACCACGGGAGTTGTTCAGACCTGATTGAACCGACGCAGGCGCTCCATGTTGGGCACCGGCAATGCCCGCCGCAGCACGGTTTCCCCGAGCCAGTCGGCGGCGCGGCGCGCCCGATTGGCGACGACTTCCGGCGGGATCTGCAGGTAGTCGTCGTTGTAAACGTCGAAGCTGTAATCGCCGTAATAACCGAGCTGGTCGAGTCGGGTGACGAAACTGGCGAGCGCTTCGCTGTGGGCGCCCTCGCCCGGGAACACGCGGAAATGCGTGGCGGTCGCCGCCTGCTCTTCGGTCGACCGGACTTCCTGCCACATGTAGTCGGAGAGCTGGACCAGGAAGATCTGCTCGGGATCGATCGCGTCGAGATCGTCCGGCGAGACGCCCGCCGCGACGACGTCGAAGGCGTCGATCGCAAGTCCGAGATTCGGGCAATTGGCGCGAAACACGAGGTCCCCCGCCGCCGCATAGCTCTTCACGGTCCGACTCCACGGCAGACCCTTGAATGCGATGCGGATGCCCATCGGCACCGCCAGGACCGCAAGCTTGCGCAGGTCGCGCACGATCGCATCGACGCTCGCGTCGGCATGGGTCGAGGTCGAGGCCTCGACCAGGAGCAGGCGCCCGCCGAGCGCACCGCAAACCTCGAGCATCGACTTGGCCACATCCATCTTGTACGCGTGCATCTGGCCGGCAAGGCCCTCGAAATCGCGCAGCGCCTCCAATCCCGTCACGCGCAGGCCGCTGTCGCGGACCGCGCGCGCGCCGCCTGCGGCGCCCGCGGGATGCCCGGCGATATCGGTGGCCGAAATCATCACCTGCGAAAATTCGGCGGCCCGCGCGACGGCGAGCTTCGTCTCCAGCGATCCCGCGAGGGAAGCGGTGTCGATCCCGAAATCGTTGAAGTTCATTTTTTCGCCTGGGCGGACTCGGGACCGGAATGGACGAGCTCGAACATCACGCTGCCCAGAACGGCCTTGGTGAGCGCGCCGCGGTCGCTCGCGTGCACCTTTTCCGAGGCGAGAAACTCGACGCCGCGCTTCGTCAGCTCGGCAACGGCGCCGATGACGTCGGGCGTTCCGAGGCCGATTCGCTGCAGGTGTTCTTCTGCCGGTGCGAAACGCGCGGTGTCGTCGGGTTCGATCAGCTGGAGAAAGAATTTGCGACACGGGCTTTCCAGCAGCAAGCCCTTGGGCATGATTCCGAAGCGCACGCGGTCCGGGAGTGGGGTGAAGCCGAAGATCTGCGAGTAGAACTCGACCCAGTCCGCGGTGCGGTCGGCGCCGATGTACTGGACGATGCCGAAGAAATGCATGTCGGCGATCGCCGGCGGATGCGCGTCGACGGTCGGAATCGCGTGAAAGTCGATGTCGTAGATCGAGAAATCGTCGTACCGGTCAATGAAATAGATCAGGCTTTCGCCGACGCCGTGGATCGCCGGGATGTTGAGCTCCATCGCCCGGGCGCGGACCGGAATGGCCCAGGCGCCGAGGTCGAGCGCCCGCCGGAACGCGGCGTCCGCGTCGCGCACGCGAATGGCGAACGCGCTGATGACCGGCCGCTCGACCGGTTGCACGGTGCGCGGGATGTCGGCGGGCTGCGAGTTGACGACGATGTTCATCGCGCCCTGCCGATAGAGCTCGACCTCGCGCGAGCGGTGGCGGGCGATCGGCCGGAAGCCCATCGTCTCCAGCACACCGCCAAGCGCCTGTGGCTTCGACGTCGCGAATTCGATGAACTCGAGGCCGTCGATGCCGAGCGGGTTCAGGGGTTCGGGGACCGCCTCGCGGTCCATCGCGTTGGTCATCGGAATTCCTCGTCAGCCGCCGGCATCGCTGCGCGTGCATCGTGCGCAGCGCGGCGGCGCCGCACCATCCATCGGGCAAATCGGATCATAGCCTACCGGATTGTCGGCGACCATCGCCCGAACTGCGCAGGCGCGGCACCGTCGCGCACCACGAACGCAATCAGGGCAGCAGCAGCGAACCCAATTCCATCGCGGCTTGCTGCAGCGGCTGGTAGAAGCGCTCTGCCATGTCGCTGCGCGAGATCAATCGCCCCTGGAGAATGACGTTGATGCCGGCCACGTAGTGGCCGCCCGCATCGCGCACGGGCACCGCGAGCGTGCAAAGTCGCGGCTCCATCTGCTGGCTCGCGAACGCGAACCCCGACTCGCGAACCGCCTTCAGCAGCAGAAGCAGCTTTTCCACGGAAGCGGGCGTGTACTCGGTGTAGGGATGCAAGCGCACGCGCGCGAGGTAGTCGTTCAGTTCGTCCGGCGGCAGGTACGCGAGCATCACGTGCCCGATCGACGTGCAGTAGGCGGGCAGGCGGCGTCCGACGTTGAGTTGCGGCGACATGATCCGCGACGACGTCGAGCGCGCCAGGTAGACGATCTCGTCGCCGTCGAGCGTGGCGAGCGAGCACGCCTCGTGCAGCGACTCGCCCAGGCGATCGAGGACCGGCTGGGCAAGCACGGCGATCGGCGACGCGGAGAGATAGGCGTGGCTGAAGGAAAGCACGCGTGGGCGCAGATAGAAGCGGCGCGCGTCGTCCGCCGCCGCGAATCCGAGCTTCACGAGCGTGTGCAGGCTTCGCCGTGCCGCCGCCCGCGGGATCCCCGTGCGATGGCTGACCTGCGCAATCGACATGTGTCGACGCTTGTCGGACAGCGCGAGGAGAACGGCGAGACCCCGCGCCAGGGCCGTCACGAAGTCCGGGTCGGTCCCGAGTCGCTTGATCGTATCCGCCGCCAACGCGTCGGGGTCGTGGAACGAAGGGGCCGCCGGACTCGATGGCTGCTCGGCGGGCTCCTCGACGGGGACTTCGCGTAGCGCCGTCGCGGGTTTGGTCATCGCTGCCTCTCGTGAATCGTTGGACGTGGTTGCCAATTGTTTGGCATGGGCCGACTGGGCGACAGACGCCCAGCCAGGTTGTTTTCCGCCCAGCACATGGAAAGAATAAACCAAAAAATCGAGAATTTCCAGTAATTTATGGGCGCTAGTCGCACACAATGTCGCTATACGCCCTTGACCCATCCGGGTGCGGAGTCCTATCGTTCAGGCATTCGACGCGCCGGGCAAATGAGAAGCCTACAAAGCGCGCCGCGGAAAGCGGCGCCGGCAGCCGATGTCCCAGACCACGCGGTTTGTGCCGCGTTGGCGGAGGAGCTTCCGATGGACCAAACTGATGCACGGTGTTCGTGCCATCGCTCGCGATGCGAACGATGTCGCGCACCGACGATTGCCGGCCGACGCGCACTCGCGTCGCGGCCTGACGACACGACAGACACGACGAGGATCAGAGATGGCCGCCCCCGAGACGAAGAAAGGCATCACCGAGGAACAGCAGCAGGAACTCGACGACGTATTTGCGCGGGCGAAGAAGGCGCTCGCGATCATCGAGACCTATGACCAGGCGCGCGTCGATCGCCTCTGCCAGGCGGTGGCCTGGGCGGTGGCGAACAAGCAGACGTTCACGCGTCTCGTCGACATGGGCATCAAGGAGTCCGGCCTCGGCGACGCGGTGAGCCGGATGGGCAAGCGGATGAAGATTCGCGGCGTGCTGCGTGACGCGCTGCGGCAGAAGAGTGTCGGCGTCATCGAGGAGCTCCCGGAGAAGGGTATCGTCAAATACGGCAAGCCGGCGGGGATCATCGCCTGCATCGTTCCGACCACCAATCCGGATCTCACGCCGGCCGGCAACGCGATCTACGGGATCAAGGCGCGCGACGTCGTCATCTTCTCGCCGCACCCGCGCTCGAAGAAGACGTCGTTCGAGACGGTGCGGCTGATGCGGGAAGCGCTGGAGCGCGAGGGTGCGCCCGCCGACATCCTGCAGTGCCTGACCAAGGTCAACATTCCGATGTCGCAGGCGCTGATGGCGAGGGCCGATCTCATCGTCGCCACCGGCGGCCAGCCGATGGTCCGCGCCGCGTACAGCTCGGGCACGCCCGCCTACGGGGTGGGTGCCGGCAACTCGACGATGATCATCGACGAGACCGCGAACATCGAGGAAGCGGCGCGCAACACCCGGCTGTCCAAGACGTCCGACTTCGGCTCGGGCTGTTCGGCCGACGGCAACCTGATCATCGAGGCGTCGATCTTCGACAAGCTGCTGGCACAGTTGCAGGTCGAGGGCGGCTACCTCGCCAACGACGCCGAAAAGGCCGCGCTGCGCCGCGTGATGTGGGACGACGAGGCGCACCGTACGCCTGACACGGTCGCCATCGCCCCGCAGCAGCTCGCGAAGGCCGCCGGCTTCACGATCCCCGCCGATCGCAAGTTCCTCATCGTCCACGGCGACGGCATCGGCAAGGAGCACCCGTTCTCCGGCGAGAAGCTGACCACGCTGCTCGCCGTCTACAAGTACAAGGGCTTCGATCAAGCGCTCGAGATGATGCGCGGCGTCTACGAAGTCGGCGGCAAGGGCCACTCCTGCGGGATCTACTCATTCAACCAGGAACACATTCACCGGCTCGCGCTCGCCGCACCGGTCTCCCGGATCATGGTGCGCCAGCCGCAATCGAAGGCCAACGCCGGCGCGTTCAACAACGGGATGCCGATGACCTCCAGTCTCGGCTGCGGAACCTGGGGCGGCAACGTCGTCTCGGAGAACGTGCACCTCAAACACTACCTGAACACGACGTGGGTGTCGGTGCCGATCAAGGAAGACAAGCCGTCCGACGAGGAACTCTTCGGCCCGTTCTACGACCCGGCGCTGGAAGCCGAGGTCGAGCTCATCACGACCTGAGGTTCCAACTAACAGGACGCGTAGGGTCACGGTGCGGACAACGCCAGAACCAGCATCGCCTGCCACGCCGACGCGGCCGGCACGAACGGCCAAGGAGATATCGATGAAGGACCTGATCTCGAATCAGCTCGTCAAGTACCTCGAGGACCGCGGCATCGAGCACGTCTTCGGCCTTTGCGGCCACACGAACATCGCGGTGCTCGCGGCGCTGTCGAAAAGCAAGAAGATCAAGTTCGTCAACACGCGGCACGAGCAGATCGCCGCGCACGCGGCCGATGGCTACGCGCGGGCGAAGAAAGAGACTTCGGTGGTGTTGTCGCATCTCGGCCCCGGCCTGACCAACGCCGCGACCGGTGTCGCCAATGCCGCACTCGACTCGGTGCCGATGGTCGTCATCGCTGGCGACATCCCCAGCCATTACTACGGCAAGCACCCGCACCAGGAAGTGAACCTGCATGCGGATGCCTCGCAGTACGAGATCTATCGTCCGTTCGTGAAGCGGGCCTGGCGGGTCGATCAGGCGCACCTCTTTCCCGAGATCATCGAAAAGGCGTTCGCGCTCGCCGAGAGCGGGCGCCCGGGCCCGGTGCTGGTCGACGTGCCGATGGACATCTTTTCCGATGAAGTGGACGTCGCGCTGTTCGACCGGCTGCGGCTCAACACGAAAAAGCTCGCGAAGCCCTCGCTCGACGAGGACACGGCGGCCGCGATCGTGGGCAAGCTCGCCGCGGCGAAGCGTCCCGTGCTCTATGTCGGCGGCGGCATCATGCTGGCCGACGCGACGTCCGAGCTGCGCGCTTTCGTCGACCACCTGCAGATTCCCGTCGCGCACACGCTGATGGGCAAGGGTGCGCTGCCCGACGACCATCCGTTCGTGCTCGGCATGACCGGCTTCTGGGGCACGAAGTTCATCAACGATCAATGCCGCGGAGCCGACTGGATCCTGGGTCTTGGCACGCGCTTCTCGGAAGCCGATTGCAGCTCGTGGGAGCCTGAGTTCACGTTCAGCTTCCCGCCGACGAAACTCATCCACATCGACATCGACCCGGCCGAGATCGGCCGCAACTACCCCGTCGATATCGGTGCGGTCGCCGACCTCAAGCAGGCGCTGGTGGTGCTGACCCGCGTTGCGCGCAAGCTGGTGCCTGCCGGCATCACGCGGCCGGAGCTCGCAAACGAGATCGCGGCGGTTCGTTCGAAGTTCGTCGCCGGCAACCGTGCGCACATGGAGAGCAACGCCTACCCGATGCGGCCCGAAAGAATTCTCGCCGACGTGCGCGAGGCGCTTCCGCGCGATGCGCTCATCACGACCGACGTGGGCTGGAACAAGAACGGGGTCGGCCAGCAGTTCCCGATTCTCGAAGCCGGCACGATCTTCACGCCCGGCGGCTACGCGACGATGGGCTTCGGCGCCCCAGCGGCGCTGGGCGCGAAGATCGCGCGGCCCGACCGCGTGGTCGTCGCGCTCGTCGGCGACGGCGGGTTCGGCCAGAACCCGGCGATGCTCGCCACCGCGTTCGAGGAAGACGTCGCGGTGGTCTGGGTCATCATGAACAACAGCGCGTTCGGCACTATCGCCGGCCTCGAAAAGGCGCATTACGGAACGACGTACGGAACGGTGTTCGAGAAGGACGGCAAGCCCTGGTCGCCCGATTACGCGGCGATCGCGAAGGCGTACGGCATCGACGGCGTGAAGATCAACGCCGCCGCGGAGTTCAAGCCGGCGCTCGAGCGCGCGATCAAGTCCAACCGGCCGTTCGTCATCGACGTGGTGATGCAAAACGAGCCGGTGCCGACCGCCGGCCACTGGAACATCATGGACATCTACTCGCCGGGCAAGAAGGTGCACCACGTGAGCACCGGCGGCGCGGTTCACGCCGATTGATCGGACACCGTTCACCGGCCGGACAGGAGGACCTCTCATCATGAAGCATGAGTACTCGCTTGCGCACCTGACAGCGCTTTCGTTGACGCCGCCGCAACTGGTGGAAGTCGCGGCGCGCACCGGCTACCAGTATGCGGGCGTGCGGATGACTCGGGTCACGCCGGACGAGGTGCTCTATCCGCTTTCGACCGACCGCGGGTTACGGCAGGAAACCAAGGCGCGCATGGCCGATACGGGGATTCGCATCCTCGACATCGAGCTCCTGCGGATGGATCCGACGCTCGACGCCGACCATTTCCTGCCCTGTCTCGAGGCCGGCGCCGAGCTGGGCGCCCACCATGCGATCGCCCAGCTCCCCGACCCGGACCGCGAGCGGGCGATCGCACGCTTCGCCCGACTGTGCGACCTCGCCAAACCGCTCGATATCTTCGTCAGCCTCGAGTTTCCGCACTGGACCGAAACCGGCAATCTCGCGGAGGCGACGCGCGTGGTGCGCGCAGTCAATCGATCCAACGCCGGCATTCTCATCGACATGCTGCATTTCGGCCGCTCGGATTCGAGCCTCGAGGAACTCGCCAAGCTGCCGCGCGAGTGGTTCCGCTTCGCGCATGTCTGCGACGCCGCCAAGGAAGTTCCGCCGACCATGGCCGGCATCATCCGCACGGCGCGCGACGAGCGCCAGTTCCCCGGCGAGGGAGGGATCGACGTGCGCGGCATTCTGGCCCGGCTCCCCAACGATATTCCGTACGCGTTGGAGATCCCGCGCGTGGCGTTGACGAAAGCGGTCGGCCCGGAAGAGGTGGCGCGTCTCGCGATCACGGTTGCGAAGAGCCATCTCGATGATGTCGGCAGCGACGATGCGTTGCAGCCGGGGGAGGCGAGCGCCGCTGCCACGCGCCGCGTCGATACCGCCCGGGACTCGAGCTCGACGCGCCCCGCTGTTCCGCGGACGTAGGCCCGAGGCAGGCGTGAGAAACACGATCGGGCGGGGCATGGATGGTTGCGGCGACGTTGCCGAGGTTCGATTCGCGCCTATCGAGCCTCGCAATTCCTGAGCTTCGCCGAGGAGGTTTGCCATGAAACGCGTTGTCGATTGGTACTTCCGGGCGCTGAAGTTCTTCATTGTCGCCTGCCTTGTCGTGATGGTCGTGCTCGTGTTCGGCAACGTCGTGCTGCGCTACGCGTTCAACACCGGGATCACCGTCTCGGAGGAGCTGTCGCGCTGGCTGTTCGTGTGGCTGACCTTCGTCGGTGCCGTCATCGCGCTGCGCGACCACGCCCATCTCGGCATGGACTCGGTGGTCTCGCGACTGCCAACGACCGCCAAGAAGGTCTGTTTCTTCGTGAGCAACGTCCTCATCCTCTATGCACTGTGGCTGTTCCTCGACGGGAGCTGGCAACAGACGCTCATCAACCTCGACAACAAGGCACCGGCGACGGGCCTGTCGTCCGGCTGGTACTACGGCGTCGGCATCTTCTTCGCGATCTCGGCTGCCGGCCTCATCCTGCGCAACCTCTACCAGGTCGTCACCGGAAAGATCGCGGAAAAGGACCTGATCCAGGTCCAGGAGTCGGAAGACAAGCCGCACGCCGGGCAAGCCGGATTCGAGTCGCCGGATCGGGCGCTTCCAGCGGCCAAGAGCTAAGAGGGCACCATGACGATCGCCGTCTTCCTCGGTTCGCTGCTCGGCGCGATGGCCATCGGCATGCCGATTGCGTTCGCGCTGCTCATCTGCGGCGTCGCGATGATGTATCACCTCAACATGATGGATGCGCAGATCATCGCGCAGAACCTGATCAACGGCGCCGACAGCTTCCCGCTGATGGCGGTGCCTTTCTTCATGCTCGCCGGCGAGATCATGAACACCGGCGGGTTGTCCAAGCGCATCGTCAACGTGGCGCTGACGCTGGTCGGCCATGTCCGCGGCGGCCTCGGCTACGTCGCGATCCTCGCGTCGTGCATTCTCGCCGCGTTGTCGGGGTCGGCGGTGGCCGACGCCGCCGCGCTGACGGCGCTGCTCTATCCGATGATGGTGAGGGCCGGCCATGATCCGAAGAGGTCAGCCGGCCTGATCGCCGCGGGCGGTATCCTCGCCCCGGTCATCCCGCCGTCGATCGCATTCATCATCTTCGGTGTCGCCTCGGGCCTGTCGATCTCCAAGCTGTTTTTCGCGGGCATCATGCCGGGCATCATGCTCGGGGCCGGGCTTGCCGCCGCGTGGTGGTTGGAAGCGCGGCGGGACGACGCGGTGCCCCGGCCCCGCGCGAGCTTCGGGGAGGTCGTCCACGCGGTGATCGATGGCATTTGGGCGCTGATGCTTCCCGCCATCATCATCTTCGGCCTCAAGTTCGGGATCTTCACACCCACGGAAGCCGCCGTCGTCTGTGCGGTGTATGCGCTGTTCGTCGCGATGTTCATCTACCGCGAGCTCAAGTGGTCGGATCTTTACAACGTGTTCGCGGCGGCCGCCGAGACGACGGCAGTCGTCATGTTCCTGGTCGCGGCCGCGCTGGTGTCCGCCTGGCTCATCACGATCGCCGAGCTGCCGGCGCAGGTCACCGCGCTGCTCCAGCCGTTCATGGACAATCAGACCGTCCTGCTGATCGCGATGATGGTGTTGGTCGTCATCGTCGGCACCGCGCTCGACATGACGCCGACGATCCTGATCCTGACGCCGGTGCTGATGCCGATCGTCAAGCAGTCGGGCATCGATCCGATCTACTTCGGCGTGCTGTTCGTCATCAACAATTCGATCGGGCTGCTCACTCCGCCGGTCGGCACGGTGCTGAACGTCGTCTGCGGCGTGTCGAAGATCAAGATGGACGACATCATCAAGGGCGTGTGGCCGTTCATGGCCGCGCAGCTGATCGTGCTGGCCTTGCTGATCATCTTCCCCGCGCTGGTGACCGTGCCGGCACGCTGGTTCAGCGGATAGGCGCGAAGCTCGCGCGAATAAATGAAGTTCGTGAGCATCGGGTTCATTGTTCAAGAAGAGGAGAGCAAAGTGAAGAAATCGATAGCAATGGGGCTGGCCGCCGTGTGCGCGCTCGTGATGGCGACCGGCGCGAACGCGCAGGTGAGGGACCAGACGTTGCGCTTCGCGACCGTCAATCCGCAGGGGCATCCGATCGTCGTCGGCATGGAAAAGTTCGCTGAACTGGTCGCGCAGAAGAGCGGCGGCAAGATGACGGTCAAGCTGTTCCCGGGCTCGGTGCTCGGCGGGGACGTGCAAGTGCTGTCGGCGGTTCAGGGCGGCACGATCGACCTGACCTCGATGAACTCCGGCATCCTGCAAGGGCAGGTCAAGGAGTACGCGGTCGTCGACTTCCCGTTCCTGTTCAACGATCCGAAGGAGGCCGACGCGGTCATGGACGGACCCGTCGGAACGCAGCTCGCCGACAAGCTGCCCGCCAAAGGGCTGGTCCACCTGGCCTACTGGGAGCTCGGCTTCCGCAATCTCACCAACAGCAAGCGACCGGTGGCGAAGCTCGAGGATTTCCAGGGCCTGAAGATTCGGGTCATCCAGTCGCCTATCTACATCGAAACGTTCAATACGCTGGGCGCGAACGCGGTACCGATGCCATTCCCCGAGGTCTATACGGCGCTCGAACAGAAGACGATCGATGGGCAGGAGAACCCATTTCCGGTGATCATGGCCAACAAGCTGCAGGAAGTGCAGAAGTACCTCTCCGTAACCCGGCACGTCTACAACCCGCAATCGGTGCTGATCAGCAAGAAGACCTGGGATCGGCTGAACAAGCAGGAGCAGGACATCCTGATGGCGGCCGCAAAGGAAGCAACAACCTATCAGCGGGGCGTTTCGCGCGAGGCGCAGGACAAGGCGCTGGCGGAGCTCAAGAAGACGATGCAGGTCAATGACGTGACGCCGCCCGAGATGGCGAAGATCCGCGCGAAGGTGAAGCCCGTCGTCGACAAGTTCAGCGCCGAGGTGGGCCCTGACCTGGTCAAGCAGCTCCAGGCCGAGGCCGAAAAGGTCCGCGGCAAGTAACGCGCAGCGCTCGCGGTCTCTCGTGCAGGCGCCGACCTGCGCGAGGGGCGGTCGCGGCAATCATGTGAAGGTTTGCGAATGCGGAAGGTACGAATCGCTGTGGCGGGCGCCGGGCTCATCGGTCTGCGCCACATCGAGGAAATCGAGAGGAGCCGCTCCTGCGAGCTGTCGGCCATCGTCGACGTCGCGCCGAAAGCGGCCGACGCGGCGCGGAGCGCCCGTGTGCCCCTGTACGCGTCGCTCGCCGAGCTATTCGCCAAGGACCGGCCCGACGGCATCGTGCTCTGCAACGCCCAATCAGCTTCACGTCGAGCACGCGCTCGAGTGCATCGCGGCCGGTGTCCCGGCGCTGGTCGAGAAGCCCGTCGCGCACACGCTGGCCGAGGGGATTCGGTTGTGCGAGGCCGCCGAGCGCGCCAACGTCAAGCTCCTGGTGGGCCATCACCGTCGCCACAGCCCGATTCTCCACAAGGCATGCGAGATCGTGCGCTCGGGAATACTCGGACCGCTTATCGGCGTGATCGGCAGCGCGGTCTTCTACAAGCCGGACCACTACTTCGACGAGGCGCCCTGGCGTCGCCAGCCGGGTGGCGGCCCCATCCTGCTCAACATGATCCACGAAGTGGGAAACCTGCGCGCCATGGTGGGCGAAATCGCCGCCGTGCAGGCGTTCTCGTCGAACGCGACCCGGGGCTTCCCCGTCGAGGACACGGTGGCGGTCAACCTCAGATTCGCCAACGGCGCGCTCGGCACGTTCCTGCTGTCCGATACGGCAGGCAGTGCGAAGAGCTGGGAGCAGACCGCACAGGAGAACACGAGCTACCCGACCTACCCGGACGAGGACTGCTACGTGATCATCGGGGCGAGCGGTTCCCTCGCCGTGCCGACGATGCGCCTCAAGTACTACACGAAGAAGGAGGACCGGTCCTGGTGGAAGCCGTTTCAGGCGCGCACCGTCGAATTGGAACGCAAGGATCCGCTGGCCGAACAGATCGCGCACTTTGCCGCAGTTGTCCGCGGCGAAGCGGAGCCTCTGGTCACGGCACGGGACGGGCTGCAGAACCTGCGCGTGACCGACGCGATCGTCGAGGCCGCGCGGACCGGCCAAATCGTGAATACGAACTGAGGGGACGGAACCGTGTGCATGTTTCACGACAACTGCCGCACGCGCGGCGTCTCTGCCCGGATCGGGTCCGGCGAAACGTCGAGGTCGGCATGATCAGCGGCAAGACGACGCTCATCGCGCACATCGGCTACCCGACGGAGTCGTTCAAGGCGTCGTACATCTACAATCCGTGGTTCGACCGGGCCGGAATCGATGCCGCCGTCGTGCCGATGGGCGTCAAGGCAGGCGACTATCCGGACGTGCTGAAAGCGCTCTTCCGCCTTACCAACATCCGCGGCGCGCTGGTCACGATGCCGCACAAGGTTGTGACCGTCGGGCTGGTCGACGAATGCACGACGACGGTGAAGATCGCGGGATCCTGCAACGCCATCCTGAAGCGGCCGGATGGCACGCTGTTGGGCGACATGTTCGACGGAACGGGTTTCACGCGCGGCTTGCGGCGCAAAGGGTTCGTCTTCGAAGGAGCGAAATGCCTTGTCGTCGGAGCCGGTGGCGTCGGGTCGGCGATCGCCGCGTCGCTCGCTGCAGACGGTGTGGCATCGATTTCGCTCTCCGATACGGACGCCGCGTCGGCCGAAGGCCTCGCGCTCCGGTTGGGCACGCACTATCCCCGCCTCGACGTCCACGTCCGCGGGAGCGACCCATCGGGCTACGATCTCGTCGTCAACGGGACGCCACTGGGGATGAAGGCCACCGATCCGCTTCCGTTCGACGTCACACGCCTCGCGCCGTCGACGTTCGTGGGCGAAGTCGTGATGAAACAAGAGATCACGCCTCTCTTGCAGGCGGCGCAGGATCGCGGGTGTCGCTACCTGGTCGGAACCGACATGCTGTTCGAGATGATTCCGGCGTACCTGGAGTTCTTCGGCTTTGGCACGACGACGCCCGACGAGCTTCGGGCGGTGGCCCGGATTGCATACTGAGCGGTGAGCGGCCCAGCGCGAGAACGTACATGACCGATCGCTACGCATTGTTCGGGTTGCCGCTCGGGCACACGAAATCCCCGCTGATTCACGCGGAATTCGCGCGCGAGACGGGGCAGGACCTGACCTACGAGGCGATCGAAGCCCCCGCGGACGGTTTTCGGGTCGCTGTCGACCGCTTCCGCGAAGCCGGTGGCCGCGGCATCAATATCACCCTCCCGTTCAAGCTGGAGGCGGTTTCGTACGCGACGGACCTGATGCAGCGCGCGCGCCTCGCCGGCGCTGTCAATTGCATGAAGTTCGAGGGCGACCGGGCGGTTGGCGAAAACTTCGACGGCCTCGGTCTCGTCAACGACATAGAGCGCAATCTCGGCTATTCGATGCGCGGCCGCCGCGTGCTGCTCATGGGCGCGGGCGGCGCGGCGCGCGGCGCGCTACTGCCCTTCCTCGAGCAAGAGCCCATACTGCTCGCCGTCGCCAACCGCACGGTTTCGAAGGCAACGGCACTCGGCAAGCAGTTCCCGACGTACGCCAACCTCGTCACGGGTGGCTATGCCGACTTTTCCGACCATCGGTTCGACATCGTGGTCAACGCGACGTCCGCGAGTCTGCGCGGAGAATTGCCCGCGGTGCCGCCCGCCGTCTTCGCGCCGGGATGCCTGGCCTACGATCTCGTCTACGGCAAAGGCCTGACCCCTTTCCTGCGGCTCGCGCGGGAAGCGGGTGCCGGGCGTGTGGCCGACGGGATCGGGATGCTGGTCGAGCAGGCCGCCGAGGCGTTCGGGTGGTGGCGCGGCGTGCGGCCGGCCACGCAGCCGTTGATCGACAGACTTTCGGTGCCGTTGTCATGACGGTTCGAAATAGCGCACCATCACCAGCCCGGAGGGGACGGCATGGTTGATTTCCTGCAACTTCTCGTGTCGGGCGCCGCCATCGGCGCGATCTACGCGCTCGCGGCACTCGGCTTCACGCTGCTGTGGCAGGCATCGGGAACGATCAACTTCGCGCAGGGCGAGTTCGTGATGCTGCCGGCGTTCGCGATGCTGTTCTTCCTCGCCGTCGTCGGCGCGCCGCTCTGGCTCGCGTTCCTGCTGACCTGCATCGTGGCGATGGTCGTCCTGGGCTACGGCTTCAAGGCCGTTGTCGTCGACCCGTTGCTGAAGCACGGCGTCATCCCGCTCGTCATCGCGACACTCGGGCTCTCGATCGGGCTCAAGTCGGCGGTCAAGGCCGGTTACAGCGCCGAGGCCCACCCGTTTCCGAACCCGTTTCCCGACGGCCTCTTCGATCTCGGCACGATCCGCGTGTCCTATGCCGACGTCGGGACGCTGCTGATCGCCGGGCTGATTGTCATCGGCCTGCAGCTGTTCCTCAACCGGACGCTGACCGGGCGCGCGATGCAGGCCGTCGCCCAGAACACCGAGTCCGCCAAGGTGCTGGGCATCAACGTCAAGCAGATGGTGCTCTACACGTTCCTGATCAACGCGGTGCTTGCCACCGTCGCGGCGCTGCTCGTCACCCCGGCGTACCTCGCCAAATTCGACATGGGCGACTCGATCGGGCTCAAGGCGTTCTACGCGGCGATCATCGGCGGCTTCAACCAGACGCGCGGCGCGCTTCTGGGCGGCGTGCTCGTCGGCGTCCTCGAGAACCTGATGGGCGCGTATTTCTCGCCGGCCTACAAGGAAGGCGTCGCGCTGATGCTGTTCCTGGTCGTGATCATCTTCCGGCCCGAGGGCCTGTTGGGCAAGACCGAGGAGCGCAAGGTATGAACGCTGCCGCGCACCCCCACGTGGAGGCACACCAATGAGTCGCCGCCAGATCATCGCGCTCGTCGCCGGGTTGGCGCTGTACGCCGCGCTGCCGCCCTTTCTCAAGAGCTACGGCGTCTACCTGATGACGCTGCTGTGCGTCTATCTGATGTCGGCGATGGGGCTGAACCTCGTCGTCGGCTACGCCGGGCAGATGTCGATCGGGCAGGCGGCATTCTTCGGCATCGGTGCCTATCACGTCGCGATCCTGATGAAGCTCGGGCTTCCGTTCTTCGCGGTCCTGCCGCTTGCCGCCGGTTCGTGCTTCGTCATCGGCCTCGCGCTCGGTTTCCCGGCGCTGCGCGTGCAGCACCACTACCTCGCGTTCGCGACGCTCGGCTTCAACATGCTGATCTACCTCGTTCTGCGCAACGAGCAGAGCTGGACCGGCGGCACGTTCGGGCTTTCCGGCATTCCGCGGCCGTCGATCGCCGGCCACGAATTGAACGGCAACCTCGAGTTCTTCTATTTCGTGTTCGTCTCGACAATCCTGCTGGCGCTGGTGCTGGCCTGGACGCTGCGCTCGCCGTGGGGGCGCGCGTTCGCGGCGCTGCGCGACAATCCGATCCGCGCCGAGAGCCTCGGCGTCAACATCACCGCCTACACGCTGCTCGCCTTCGCGATCGGCGCCGCGTGCGCCGGCGTCGGCGGCGCCTACTACGCCGCGCTGGTGCAATTCATCGAGCCCACGGCGTTCAACGTCTCGGCCTCGCTGATGATGCTGCTCGCGGTCATCGTCGGCGGCTCCGGCCGCTTCTTCGGACCGCTGGTCGGCACGGTCGTTGTCCTGCTGCTGCCCGAATGGCTGCGCTTCGCCCAGAACTGGTACCTGATGGTGTTCGGATTCGCGGTCGTCGCGCTGATGATCTGGCTCCCGGGTGGTGTGTTGTCGCTCACCGACCGTTTCGGGAAGGCGCCGCGGTGAGCGCCGTCGGGCCGTCCCAAGGACGAATTGCCGCGGCCTTCGCGACGTCGTGCCCGACGCGTTGCATCGCGGGGTCGGCCGCCACCCGCGCTCGCAGACGCGCCCTTCGGGCCTTGGCTTCGCCCTGCTCGCGCAGGCGTCCCTCTGGGGGCAGCGCGGCGGCGATAGCCGCAAGCGTGGGGGTCGTTCAATGACTGCGTTCCTCGAGGTCAAGGACGTGCGCAAGTACTACGGCGCGATCAGGGCCGTCGACGGCGTCAGCTTCGCGCTCGGGCCCGGCGAGATCGTGGGTGTCATCGGGCCGAACGGCAGCGGCAAGACGACGCTGTTCAACAGCATTCTCGGCCAGATCCGGCCCACCTCCGGCGCGGTCGAGTTCGCCGGCGAGGACGTCACCGGCCTGTCGCCGCTCGAGCTGTCGCGCCGAGGTATCGGGCGGACGTTCCAGACGCTGCAAGTGTTCGGCAAGCTTTCCGTCCGCGACAACCTGATCGTCGCGGCGCAGGAGTTCAAGGGCTCGATGCGCAGCCGGTTGTTCGCCGCGCCCGATGCCGGCCTGGGCGAGCACGCCGACGAGATGATCGAAATGTTTCGCCTGAAGCATGTCGCGAAGCTCCCCGCCGGGACGCTGTCGTACGGCCAGCAGAAACTGATCGACATCGCGATGGCGTTCATGCCGAGCCCGCGCCTCGTGCTGCTCGACGAGCCGTGCGCCGGGGTCAACCCCAGCCTCGTCGATCAGCTGCGCGAGCTCCTCCTCGAGCTCAACAAGGCGCAGGGCGGCAGCTACGTCGTCATCGAGCACAACATGGAATTCGTGATGCGCCTGTGCCCGCACGTGATCTGCATGGTCGAGGGCAAGGTGCTGGCCGAGGGCCCTCCGGCCGCGGTGCAGAGCAATCGTGCCGTGCTCGAAGCCTATCTCGGGAACTGACCGGGGACGCGATATGGGCGAAAAGATCATCGAGTTCGAGCACGTCATTGCCGGCTATTCGCCGAGCCTGACCATCCTCAACGACCTGTCGCTCGACGCGCGCAAGAGCGAGATCACGCTGCTGATCGGCCCGAACGGCGCCGGCAAGTCGACGGTGCTCAAGACGCTGTTCGGCATCCTCGTGCCCCGCTCGGGCGTGGTCCGCTTCGAGGGCAAGTCGATCGGCGGCCGGTCGCCGAGGTCTCTCCTCGCGGAAGGCATCGCGTTCGTGCCGCAGGGTCGCAACCTGTTCGGATCGTTGTCGGTGCTGCACAACCTCGAACTGGGCGGCATCACACTGCCACGCGGCGAACTCCCCGGCCGCATCGAGGAGGTGCTGCACCGCTTCCCGCGCATCCGCGAGCGCATCGACAATCAGGCCTCGACCTTGTCGGGCGGCGAACAGAAACAGCTCGAAGTGGGCCGTGCGCTGCTCCTGCGGCCGCGCGTGCTGCTGATCGACGAGCCGTCGATCGGACTTTCGCCGAAGCTCGTGCAGGATGTCATGACGCTGCTGCGCAACCTTGCCGACGCGGGAACGACGGTGGTGATGGTCGAGCAGAACGTGCGCACGGCGCTCAAGTATGCCGATCGCGCGCTGGTCCTGGAGACCGGCCGCCTGGCGCTCGACCGTCCGGCGACGGAGCTGCTCAGTGAGCCAGATCTCAATCGCCTGTTCCTCGGCGGCGTGGGCAAGGCGGCCGAAGCCGCGCCACAGTAGTTGTCAAGCGGAGGGTGTCGCCATGCCGGAAAAGATCATCGCTGCAAGAGGCAGGAATCTCGGCGGTGAAACCCCGTTGATCTGCACGCCGCTGGTCGGGCGCAGCCGCGAGCGCATCCTCGCGGAAGCGGCCAGCGTGGTCGTTAAGAAGCCCGATGTCGTCGAGTGGCGCGTCGATTTCTTCGAGGGGATCGGCGACACCGGAGCGGTGCTGGACGTCGCGCGCGCGTTGCGCACGGCGGCAGGCGAACTGCCGATCATCTTCACACGCCGCTCGATGAAGGAGGGCGGCGAGTCGATCGCGATCGGCGACGAGGACGTCGTCCGGCTCTATGACGCCGTCGGCGCGAGCCGGCTCGTCGACTTCATCGATTTCGAGATGGGCAACGATCCCGAGCACGTGCGTCGCGTCCGCGAGAGCACGCGCGCGCACGAGACCCGGCTCATCCTGTCGTATCACAATTTCGGCTACACCCCGGGCCGTGATTTCCTGGTGCAGCGCTTTCTCGAGGCGGAGCGTCTCGGTGCCGACGTCGCCAAGGTCGCCGTGATGCCGCGCGATCGTACCGACGTGCTGACGCTGCTCGCGGCGACGGCCGAGGCCGATGCGAAGGGAAAGATCCCCCTCATCAGCATGGCGATGGGGCCGCTGGGCTCGGTGACCCGGATGATCGGTGGTGTGTTCGGCTCGTCGTTGAGCTTCGCCGTCGGCGAAGCCGCCTCGGCGCCCGGCCAGATTCCGATTGCCGATCTCAATGCCGTGTTCGACATCCTGCGGCGCGCCCGCGGCGGCAAGTGATGCAAGCGACGTCGATCTGCGCACTTTTCGCAACGACCGAAGCGCCCGTTCACATCCCTAGGAGGAAGACCATGATCCGATTCACCGCGCTGCTCGCCGCCTTCGTGACGGCGGTGGCGCCGGCCTTTGCCCAGACCGAGCCGATCAGGCTCGTCAATTTGCTCGAGCTCTCCGGGCCGATCGCCTCGGCCGGGACCAATTATCGCAACGGCGTGGAGCTCGCCGTCAAGGAGATCAATGCCGCCGGCGGCGTGCTGGGACGCAAGTTCGAGGTCACGACGCTCGACACCCAGAGCAATCCGGGCGTTTCGAAGGCGCTGGCGCAAAAAGCGATCGACATGGGCGCCTTTGCCGTCATCGGCCCGACATTTTCCGGGGCGATGGTCGTCAGCATGAATGAGACCCGGCGTGCGGAGATCCCGAACTTCACCGGCGCCGCGGCCGCGGCCATCACGCAGCAGGGCAACCCCTACGTGATCCGCACCAACACGACGCAAAGTGCATCGATGCCCAAGGTGGCGCGGTACATCAAGGACACGCTGAAGGCGCAGACGGTCGATCTCATCTGGATCAATTCCGACTTCGGCAAGGGCGGCCGCGATGAGTTCCTCAAGGCGGCCGCGGCGCTGGGCATGAAGATCGGCGCCGACATATCGACCGATCAGGGACAGGTCGACTTCTCCGCGCCGGTGGTGAAAGCGAAGCAGAGCGGCGGCGACGTGCTCTTCGTGTACACCAACGAGGAAGAGGCGGCCCGGCTGGCGCGCGAGCTGCGCAAGCAGGGTTACGCGAAGCCGATCGTCGGCGACACCACGCTCGTCAGCCAGAAGGCGATCGAGCTCGCCGGCGACGCTGCCAACGGGATTCAGGGGCACGTCCCGTTGACGGTCGACGCTCCGACGCCGGCGATGCGGGCGTTCGACGAGAAATTCACGAAGGAATACAAGAACAAGTCGGATCACAACGGGATCCAGGGCTACATGGTTCCGTACATCATCAAGGCGGTCAGCGAGAAGATCGGCAAGGTCGACAGCAAGGCGTTTGCCGCGGCGATCAAGGACATGCCGCTCTACGTGAAGGACACGCCGGGACTTCTGGTCGACATGAAATTCGACAAGAACGGCGATCCGGACCGGGTCAGCTACATCGTCGAAGTGAAGGGCGGCAAACAGGTCGTGACGTCGACGCTGCCGCCGATCCGCCCGTTCTGAAACTGCGCCCGCGCAACTTTCCCGTTAACTTTCCTGCACCATCAACGAACCAACGGAGGTCTCATGCAACACTCGTTTCGCAATTTCGCAATGGCGCTCGCACTGGCCGCCACCTCGATGCTTGCTGCCGCGCAAACGGTTCCGATCGTGGGCCTGGTCGAACTCTCGGGAGGCGGTGCGTCGGTCGGCACCAACTTCGACAATGGGGTGAAGCTCGCCGTCAAGGAGATCAACGCCGCCGGCGGACTGGCCGGCAAGAAAATCGAATATACGTCCTACGACACGCAGACGAACGCGGGCGTCGCCAAGGCGTTGGCGACGAAGGCCATCGACCAGGGCGCCTACGTCGTAATCGGTCCGGTGTTCTCCGGCTCGATCGTCGTGTCGATGAACGAGACCCGCCGCGCCGAGATCACCAATGTCGTCGGCGGCGAGGCTGCGTCGATCACGCAACAGGGCAATCCGTACGTCTTTCGCACATCCTTCACGCAGGCAGCGGCAATGCCGAAGGTCGCGAAATACATGAAGGACACGGTCAAGGCGAACAAGGTCGCGGTCATCTATGCCAACACCGACTTCGGCAAAGGCGGTCGCGACGTGATCGTTCCCGAGTTCAAGACGAACGGCATTGAGGTCGTTGCCGACATCTCGACCGACGCGGGGCAACTCGACTTCTCCGGCGTGGTGCTGAAGGCGAAGCAGTCGAACGCCGACGCGCTGTTCGTCTACCTGCACGAAGAAGAATCGGCGCGCCTCCTGCGCGAGCTGCGCAAGCAGGCCTACGACAAGCCGATCGTCGGCGAGACGACGATTGCGAACGAGAAGGTGCTCGAGCTTGCCGGCGACGCGGCCAACGGCGTCGTCGCGCACGTCGGCCTGACCGCCGACGCGCCCAACCCCACGGTGCAGGCGTTCGTCCAGAAATTCACCGCCGAGTACAAGTACAGGCCGGACCACAACGCGATGAAGGGCTACGTGGGGATGTGGGTGGTCAAGGCGGTCACCGACAAGATCGGCAAGCTCGACACCAAGGCGCTCGCGGCCGCGATCCACGGAGCCACGATCAACGTCAAGGACTACCCGGGCGTGCTGTTCGACGTCAAGTACGACAACAAGGGCGATCTCGAACGCGAGAGCTTCTTCGTCAAGGTTGACAAGGGGCGCTCGAACGTCGTGTACACGTTCAAGCCGACGCTGGCGGCGAAATAGTCGAGCGGACGGGAAGCGGCGCACCGCCGATCACAGCGGGAACGTCGGACGGCCAGGCGGCCGTCGTGAGCGGCGGCGCGCGGCACCGGGTTTGGCGATGATCGCCGCGCCCAGCGCGGCTAACGCTTCGTTACGCGAATTTGCGGCTGGTCGCAATCGATGCCGTATACGTCACGACGATGGCCGAATCGGGCCAAGGGCCAGATGCTACTGGCCAAATGTTGCGCTGCGTCAACCACAGGCATTGCCTGGATTTGACGGGCCTGTTAGATTTTCCTTGCGATTCCGCCAATTCCGGGATTTTCCAGGCGATGCAGGTTTATTCGGCCCGTTCGACTGCCATGCGCAAGCCCAAGGCGCCGGAGGCCAACCGCGCCCGGATCCTCGCGGCAGCCGTCGCTGAGTTCGCCTCGCGCGGCTTCAAGGGCGCGAGCATGGACGCGATCGCGGCACGGACGAGCACCACGCGTGCGCTGATCAACTATTACTTCGGCAGCAAGGAAAAGCTGTACCTGGCGGTGCTCGAGCGCGTCTACGCGGAGATCCGCGAGGCCGAACACCACCTCGAGCTCGACCACCTGCCGCCGGTGGAGGCGATCCGCCGCATCGTCGAGTTCACCTACAACTACTACGTCGAGCACGAGGATTTCGTGCGGCTCGTGGTCGCCGAGAACCAGGCCCGTGGCCGCCACATGAAGAAGTCCGCGGCGATGCGCACCCTCAACCGGCCCATCGTCGATACGCTCGGTGCAGTGATTGCGCGGGGGCAGGCCGACCGTAGTTTCCGCGCGGATGTGGATCCGATCGACGTTCACATGGCGATCGCGGCGCTGGGGATGTTCAACGTCACAAATCAGTACACCTTCGGCGCCATCTTCCAGCGGGCGATGGGCGCCAAGGGAGATGTGCCGCGACGCCGCCGGATGGTGGTGGACATGATCCTGAGTTGGCTCGGGCACGCGTCAGCGTGCTAGCCCGGTAGCTGTATTCTTCATCAAGGAGGAAGTCATGGATTTCAAGATCGACCGTCGTTCCGTTCTGAAGGCCGGCGCTGCGCTCGCAGCCTCGGGCATCGTTCCCGCGTGGGCGCAGGACAAGCCGAAGCTGCGCTTCGCCGCCGTGTTCTCGGACAAGGACATCCGCGCGGACATGATCAAAGTCTTCGCCAAGGAGATCGAAGCGGACTACACGGTCGAGACGTTCCTCGGCGGTACGCTGTTCAAGCAGGGGACCGAGCTGGTCGCGCTGCAGCGGGACAATCTCGAGCTCGGCAACGTCGCGCCGCAGGATATCTCAAAGCAGATTCCCGCGTGGTCGATCCTGACGTCGGCCTACCTTTTCCGCGACGCGAACCACCTGAACGCCTTCTTCGCGAGCGATCTCGGCGCGCAGATGAAAACGACGGTCGAGGACCAAGTCAAGGTCAAGATTCTCGGTCCCACGTTCTTCGGCACGCGCCAGGTCGGCCTGAAGCCCAAGAAGAAGATCAACAAGCCGGAGGACTTGGCCGGAATCAAGCTGCGGATGCCGCCCGGCGACGCGTGGCAGTTGCTCGGTCGCTCGCTTGGCGCCAACCCGACGCCGATGGCCTACGCCGAGACGTACACTGGCCTGCAGACCGGCGCGATCGACGGCCAGGACAACCCGCTGCCGAACGTGCAGAACATGAAGTTCTACGAGGTGATGTCGCAGATCGTGATGACGTCGCACCTGGTCGGCTTCGATCTCCTCACCGTCAACCTGAAGACGTGGAACGGCATGAACGCCGCGAAGCAGAAATCCTTCCAGGCCGCCGCCGACAAGGCGATCGCGTGGAGCACGGCCGAGCACCTGAAGCGCGAGGCGGAACTCGCGGAAGGCTTCAAGAAGCAGGGCCTCGACGTATACACGCCGGACGTCAACGCGTTCCGCGCCTACGCGCAGAAGATCTACCTGGCGTCCGAAGAGGCGAAGTCGTGGCCGCCGGGGCTGCTCGACAAGATCAACGCGCTCAAGTAGAGGCGGCGTGCCGCGGGCCGGCGTCCGGCCCGCGGCATCCCGGGATTCCGGAACGCAGCAAACCACCGCCGCCGGCGCACCGGCG
>CAWAFI010000013.1:0-176259 GCA_963781285.1 uncultured beta proteobacterium | reverse complement strand
AGGCGTCAGAAGGCCTCGTAATTTTACTGCATCATCAGCTGCTTACGGCGTCCGCGCACCTTCGCCATCGCAGTCGAATGCAGCACAACGCAAGGGCTAGCAATTCGGCGCTGCTACGTTTTGATCTACAGTCAAATGGGCTTTGACAACTTCAGCGTAGCCCGATGCTAGCTCGATGTTACAGAGCGAGGAACCCGTGCTCGCTTCAAAAGGATGTCACGCACGCCACAGATTGCTGGGACCTACAACCCGACCCAGAAGCGCGGATTCGCGTACGCTAGAAGCCGCAGCGGATAACGGGCCGCCGCTCACTTCACACAGTAACCGACTCCACCATGATTCGATCAGGTAACGCGGCACGCCTTACACCGAACGAGATCGAAGAGTTCCGAAAAGTGGGCCTCGACCTTGACGGCGTGAAGCATCAGGGCGACATAGAGCAAGCGGTGAGCCGCTGGGCGCACACCCTTGCCGATGAACGTTTCGATTTGCTGGAGAAAATCGCTTCGGCGATGGCGAAAGCGAAAGGAGTAAGACTGCCCCCCAAGCTCGGCATTGCCCGTACGCAAGCTAAACCAAAAGGAACTTCCCGCCCGCGATAAGCAGGACAAGGGCCAGGACGCGCTGTAGTGTGACGTTGGAGAACCAGCGAATGCCGAACTGGGTACCGATCAGCGCTCCGACCAAAGCGGCGACAATGAAATAAGACAGCTCCGACGGCAAGGACCTCAGAGAGACAAGGTTGCCCGCCAACCCAGCGATTGAATTGGCGAGGATGAATGGGGCTGTGATGCCAGAAGCTTGCCGGGCAGTTGTCCAGCCAAAGAATAGGAGCAATGGACTGAGGAAGATGCCGCCACCAGTTCCGGTAAGACCGGAGAGCAAGCCAACGGCCGCACCCGAGAAAACACCCGCAACCCATGGAATGCGGATGGTGGGCAGCTGACTCGTTGGGCTTCCCACTCGCGGTTGGAAGAAAAGCATTGCGGCAGCAAAGATGAGAATGATGCCCACGAGCGCCTTGTACCAAGCGCCAGGCAATTGAACTGCCCCACCTAGAAATGCCATTGGCAGCGAGCCCGCGAGTAAAGGCAATAACGCTCGCCAACCCACCAACTCTGCTCGATGCCACCGATAGGTGGCAAGCGTGGCCACCAGGATGTTGAGCGTGAGTGCGGTCGGCTTCATGACCGCTGGAGCTAGGCCAAACAGCGCCATGGCGGCGATATAGCCGGAGGCGCCGGCGTGGCCAACTGACGTGTAAATGACCGCCGCAGCGAGAATCAGGGTCGCCAGCAGAGCAATATCAGTAGGAGTCACCGCGGCGCCAGTCGCTTTAGCTTAGCGTCACGAGGTTGGCGATTTTGTTGAATCGTCTACACCCCGGCCAAGATGCTTACGACCCCATCTGCGATCTTCTTCGGGCGTTCTCCGACTCCGTGCACCAAGGCATGCGAGCTTCGCGTGTCAACTTCGATGATTTTGGCGTTGATCTCGATCCATGCCCCGTCGTGCGCTAATCCGCGAAGGCACCCAGAAAGAGGCGCGTACAGCTGTGTAGTCCCAATCCAGCCCACCGGCTGCCCGGCGACAACCATTGCGCCCACGTCAAGAGGTGTGTGAAACGTTCCGGTCTTCGGAGAGTAGACGAAGCGTTCGCGCGCATGCCCATCAATCTCTCGCGGCTCGCCGGCCAGGTCCAAGGCGCGACCAGCCCGAATAATCTCGCCGAGGTGGCTCCCCCATGCCGTTTCCACAACCACGTCGGTTGTCTGCCCCGCCACAAAATTTGGCCCCAGACCCACCGTAAGAGGGGCAAGACCGCGTTGCGTTTCTGGAGGACAACGCTTCTGCATCCGGGCGTCGACCAGGACATCCGGCTGGAGCGCCGCGAGAACGTGCCGGAATTCGATGTCAATCACAGGAATTGCGCGTCGGCACTGAACCATCTGCGTCAGGTCGTCAACAGAGCGGGCACGCTTTGCCAACGTACTGTCGAGTTCGCTCGTGCCGCAATACAGGGCGTTTGTAAATGACATCCCTCGTCGGGGATGACTTGGCGTTGGGTTGTCATGCATCACAACTGCATGTTGCACTCCGAAGAGGGCATGGGCTACAGCAGACCCGACGTCCCCAGTGCCGCGAATAAGAACAAGCGCCATCGTAAGATTTTGTCGGGGTCGTCGTTATATGCCGTGAAATATAGCGGACCGCTTACACTTCAGCAACACGGCAACGATCGGCAACGAATGCCGGTTGGATTCTTGCGTGTTTGGGCGCGTAACCTAGGACACTTGCCGACCCGCGGCCGACGCTGCCTAGTCGGGCTGCTTCCGCGATTGGATTCTTGCCTCGACGGTAGGGCGGTCCGTTTTGCGAGGCTTTTCGGGTTTGCAACCGGAATCGATTGGAGCACCATGGGGCCGATGCTAATGCCGAAAGCCCCCCTCTTTTTGCCGCCATTTCGACTGGACCCCAATCGGAGACGAGCGGAGGATCGACCTCAACGTTTGTGCAGGTAGCTTGCCATCCCTGGTTGCCCATCGCGGGCACGAAAGCAAGCACGTTAGCTGGCCGCGTAGAAGTAGGCAAGCAGCAGACAGTACCGGTTCTTCTAGGACCATAGAGCGCGAAGTCAACCCGTATTGCTTCGTGCGCGCCGTCAAGGCGTTTCGGGAGGAAGTAACGCGCGTGGGTGAGCCCGTAAGACTGCGCGGGCGTCGCAAGACGCGGGGCAAGTGCAACAAGGGCCGTCCCCAAGACGGTCGGAGAGATTGTCGCCGTCCTTGACGGCGGTGGAAGTCAGTGTCGGTCGCCCTTGCGGCGACCTGTCAGGAGACATCCCGCGAGGGGTGGCCAGGTGTTCGCGCCAGACGTGAGCACCCGGTTCTTCAAGAGAGACCAGGCAACGTTGTCTGTTGCCTCGGTCGTGGACGCTAACGCGTCCTGAGCGACGTACCGGTCCTGCGCTTGACGCGGGATCGATACGTCCAGGTGCAACCTCAGGGTAGCGGGAGCGGCGCGGCTGTCCGTGCGCGTGCTGTCGTCGCGCGTCCCCGTCGGAACGACGGGGACCATCGCGCCACCCGCTGCCTTGAGCGTTGCCACCTGAGTGGCCGTGGTGCCTGCAGAGAAGCGCAGGCGTCGCCGGCCTTCATCCGAGCCCTACCCCGAGATCGCCGCCTAACGGGCGGTGCGTGCTGCGCGAGGCCTTCGCGCCGCTCGTGTGCCGCGAGCCATCGAGCTCGCCACACGACGTGGCGTGAGGCCGTAGCGCGCACGCATGGCGCTGGTTGCGCGCGTCGTCACTGCTAGTGACGTACGCGCGCATCGGCACCGTCTCCGCATGCTACGCGGCATCGCTTCGCGTGATCGAGGGCTCCGAACCACGTGATGGCCTCTCGCGAAGGCCATCACGTCTTGTACCGCGATGGGTGCAACGCCCGTCGCCGAATGATTCGCGTAACGGATCGAACGAGACGCGCCTTAACGGCGCTCCTTGAGTCCTGGGTTAATGACTCTCGCGATTGAGCGCTCCCCCGGGGGAGCGCAGTCGCGACGCCGAGTAAGCGCCGTGCGGCGCTGGCGAGCAGCAAAGCAACCGCACACAACGGGAGTGGTGTCCCGTGCTCAGTCTTACCTCCTGTGGTCGCCACGGCGCCCCAGGCGAGCAGAAACACTTACCTGACATGCATACACCACGGCAGCAAGAAAGAATCGCTCTACGACGATTTTTAATGGGTCTCTGTGAAAGGAAATGAATGATGCGATCGAAACGAAATTCGGAAACGGGGCTACCCCTGGCAATGATGGCCGAGGTCCTCGAAACAAATCGCGGGCATGGACGCCCTGCCGCAGGTTCCCTCTCACCGACGCGCCAAGGAGGCCGCCATGCGTGACTTGAACTACGACTTGAAGCAGCTCTGCCGGCGCAACCGCGACGGCAGCTATGCCACCCAGGCGGATCGGGAACACATTCTCGATCTCATTGCCGATCAGCTCGAGGAGATGGGGTTCCGGCACATGGACGCCCACAGCTTGAAGCCCAAGCACGTCGAGAAACTGGTCGAGCGCTGGCTGGCCGAGGGCCTCTCGCCCGGAACGATCAAGAACCGGATGACGGCACTGCGCTGGTGGGCAGAGAAGATCGGCAAGGAGAACGTCGTCGCCCGCATCGAACGCCGCCTACGGCATCCCGGATCGGGTGTACGTCACCAACGTCAGCAAAGCGAAGCCACTTGACGTGGACCGGGTTGCAGCAAATCCCCGACCGCTTCATCCACATGTCGCTCGGCCTGCAGGCGCTGTTCGGCCTGCGGCGCGAGGAATCGATCAAGATCATCCCGGCCTGGGCGGATCGCGGCGACCGCCTCGTGCTCAAGGATTCGTGGACCAAGGGCGGACGCGAGCGGGAGATTCCCATCCGCACCCCGGAGCAACGCCGGCTCCTCGACGAAGCGAAGGCGCTCGCCAAGGGCAAGAGTCTGGTAGCACCGGGCTACACGACCTACGCGACTATCTCAAGCATTTTCGTTACCAATGCGAGCGAGTCGGCATTCACGCCTTCCACGGCCATCGGCATTTCTACGCGCAGGCGCGCTACCAGGAACTGACCGGTTGGGAGTGCCCGCGCGCGGCGGTCCGACGTCCAAGCAACTCACGCCGAAGCAGAAGGCCATCGATCGCGAGGCGCGGCGAACGATCAGCCGCGAGATGGGTCACGGTCGCGAGCAGGTCACTGCGGTTTATCTAGGTCGATGAGGTTGTCGTGAAGCTGCACGAGACGCCGAGCTGTCGAAACGACCGCGCGCAACGGGCTAGCTGCTGACCGTCGACGAATGCGATGTCTGCTCCTTTTCTGACGCTCACTGAGGCCGCCGCGAGCCTGCGGCTGCATCCGGTCACGCTGCGTGCGTTGGCCGCGGCCGGCGAGCTTCCGGCGTTCAAGATCGGCCGCGCTTGGCGCTTCGTGGAAATTGACTTGGTCGCCTGGGCCCGCGCACACTATCGACGCGCGGACGCCGTAGGCGACAAGGAGAGTACATGTCGCTCTACAAACGTCCAGATAGTCGCATCTGGTGGGCCGCGATCCGCCTACCGGACGGAGGTCGCGTATGCCGTTCTAGTGGCACCGCGAACCGCCAAGAAGCACAGGAATGGCTCGATCACGTGCGCGCCGATCTCTGGCGCATCCACCGCCTCGGCGAACGGCCCACGTTACACGTGGCAGGACGCCGTAGTGCGGTGGTGCAACGAGAAGGCCGACAAGGCCACGGCGCACGAAGACCGAGCCAAGTTCCAGTGGCTTGACGGTTACCTCCGCGGTCGGCTGCTGCATACGATCACGCGCGATGAGATTCAGGCGATCGGCGAGGCCAAAGCCCGGGAGAGCTCTCGAGCGACTGCCAACCGCTACTTGGGTCTCGTGCGGGCCGTACTAAAGCGGGCAGCCGGGCCGTGGCAATGGATCGAGAAAGCGCCGGCCGTGACCCTCTACCCCGAGGCGAAGCGGCGGGTGCGTTGGCTCACCAAAGAGGAGGTCATACGGCTCTTGCATGCGTTGCCACCGCACCAACGACAACTCGCGCGCTTCGCTCTCGCGACAGGCCTGCGACAAGCCAACGTGCTCGGCATGCGCTGGTCTGACGTCGATCTCGAACGGCGCACCGCGTGGGTTCATGCCGATGAAGCCAAAGGCGGCACCGCGATCGGAGTGCCGCTGAACGACGAGGCCATCGCCGTGCTGCGCGAAGAGATCGGCAAGCATCGTGACCGCGTGTTCACGTTCAGGCGCCGACCGCTCGCGAACGCGAACACGAAGGCATGGAAGAACGCGTTGCGTCGGGCTGGCATCGATAACTTCCGCTGGCATGACCTGCGGCACGTATGGGCAACGTGGCACCTCATGGCGGGCACGACGGTGGGAGAGCTGCAGGAGCTTGGCGCGTGGAAATCCGAAGCGATGGTCAGGCGCTACGCCCACTTCGCGCCCGAGCAAATGCGCAAAGCGGCCGACCGACTTGCTACGTTTTGGTATACAGGTCCGAACAACCCGGCGGTCGTCAATCCGCAAGTATCTGAATCTTTGGTGCCGGCAGTAGGAATCGAACCCACGACCAACGGTTTACAAAACCGCTGCTCTGCCAACTGAGCTATGCCGGCCCGGGCTGAATTTTACCCGCGTCACCGCTAGGGCCGCAGCGCGATCCGCCCAACGGCGCCTCCGACGCAAATCATTTCGGATGGCATAATCGCCCCGCCCCGGCGAACGCCGGCGGATCCCGACGATCAACGCGCCACTCAATTCAATCACACAGCGAAGCCAGGCTTGATTTTCCGGTTCGGCAGTTCCCTTGTTGCCCTCCCCGCGGCCTATCTTGCGCTGGTCTGGTTCCACGCCGGCGCCGCGCTCGCGAAACCGCCACTCGATCTCGGGCTTTACCGCGCGAGCGACGGTGCCGTCCTGCTCGACTACAACCGTGATTCCGTTCCCGATCTCCGCCCGAAGTACCTGCCTGCACCCCAATATGTCCTGTCAGCCGACATGGACGGTGACAGCCTCGCCGACATAGTCACCTATCGTGACGGGGTTTGGACTGTAGACAACAATCTCGACGGCGTACCGGATGCCACGTATTACTTCGGCGGCGCTCCCGGCGACATCCCGCTGCTCGGCGACATCGATAGCAACGGCAAGCCCGATCTCGTCATCTATCGGGCCGGCAGCTGGATCGCGAGTTTGCATCGCGATGGCTTCGCCGACCGGATCTTCACGTTCGGCGGAAAACCCGGCGATATCCCGCTCCTTACCGATGTCAACTGCGACGGAACCGCCGAGCTCGTCATCTATAACGGTGGCATCTGGTTCGTCGATGGCAATTACGACGGGATTGCGGATGTCGCCGCGGGGCTTGGCGGCGCACCGGAGGACCGACCTTTCGCGGCCGACTGGGACGGCGATTGTCGCGACGACATCGGCGTGTTTCGCGACGGCATCTGGTACGTGCTGCGCGATTCGTTCGGCACTCCGGCGATATCGATCGTCGGATACGGCCGCGCCGGTGACACGCCGCTCGCGGGACGGTTCGATCGCGCGCTGACGAGCGCGAAGTTCCGCAGCCGAGCGGGCCGGATCGGCCTGTTCCGTCCGCTGGACGAGGGGTTCATGCTCCGTTTCGACAACGAGACCGATCCCGGCCTCTATCTCTTCCGGGGAATGACGGGCACGGCGTTCGCGGCCCCGCTCGGCAGCGGGGAGAGCGATGCGCTCGTCCTCTACGACGCAGGCACCTGGTACGTCGACCGCGATCTCGATGGTGTCACCGACGTCGTCTACGATTTCGGCGGGATGCCGGGAGACGTTCCACTCGCGGGCGACATCGACGGCAACGGCATCGCGGATCTCGTCATCTTCCGCAACGGCCTCTGGTACATCAGCACCCGCCGCGACGGCGTCGCCGATATCGTTCGCGGCCTCGGCGGAGCGCTGGGCGACATCCCGCTCCTGGCCGACATGAATGGTGATGGCAGGGCCGATCTCGGCATATATCGCGATGGCATGTGGCTGTTCGACACCACCGGGGACAGCATTCGCGACCTCGTGTTTCAGTTTGGCGGGGCGCCGGGCGACGTCCCGCTGGCCGGAGACTGGAACGGCGATGGCACGGCCGATCTCATCGTCTACCGCAGTGGCGAGTGGTACGTCAACACGACCCGCGTCCCGGGAGCCGTCAACGATTACGCGGCCTTCGGCGCCCCATCGGACACTCCGATCGTGGGCAGGTTTCGACTGGAGACATCGGTGACGCCGGTGCTGTTCGCCCCGACCGGGCGGCCGATCTATCCTCTGGGCACCGGCCTGCTTCCGCCGACCGTCGCCGATTTCGATAGCGATGGGCGCGTCGAGCCTCTTGGTGGCCACAACAATGCGGGCAACATTGAGCCGATGGACCTCGGGACCACGGGCCTCGCGAGCATCTACTCGCCGGGTCGTACCAACCGTGATTGCCGGGTCGCCGACTTGAACGGGGACCGAATTCCCGACGTGATCTGCAACACCTATTCGTCACTCAGCGAATCGGCATCCTACGCGCGACTCTTCTTCGGACTTCCCGCCGGCGGCTTTGCCGAAGACGCCGCGTTCGCAGCGCTTGGCATCCGGGGCTACGGCGAAACAATCGTCGCCGCCGACTTCGACAACGACGGCGACATCGACCTCTTCCTGCCGCACTACAGCCACAACAGCCCGGGCGAGCACAGCTACCTGCTGCGCAACAACGGTGCCGGCGTCTTCACCGACATCGCCGACGCCGCCGGCGTCGCGCTGCGCAATGTGCCCGCCGGACACCGCGTCGAAGGCGCCCAGGCGGTCGACTTCGATGGCGACGGCTGGCTCGATTTCTACGTCGGCGGGCGACTGTTCCGCAATGACGGCAATCTGACGTTCACCGACATCACTGCCGCCGTCGGCCTGTCCGGTGAATTCGACGAGGGGGCCAAGTTTCTCGATTGGAACAACGACGGCCGGCTCGATCTCGTGCTGAGCGATCCCACGTACGGACCTTCGCTGTGGGAATTCGATGGCAGGAAATTTCATCGCCGCAATGTGCTTCCGTCGTATTTCAACTACAACATCTTTGGCATCAATGTCGCCGACCTCAATGGCGACGGGCGCGAGGACATCATCGTTGCCTCCGGATCGCTCACGACATCCTACGTCGCACTCAATAGCGGCCAGAGGTTCGAACGCAATCCAGTGTCGATGTTCGACGCGATGGTGATCGGCCAGATTTCGGTTGCCGACCTGGATGGCGACGGCCGCCTCGATCTCGTGTTCGCACCTGGCGGAACGCAGATCGTCGCCCGCAATATTTCGCCGCTGCAGAATCCGCGAACGCTGACGATCGAGGTGGTCGACGCCGCGGGGCGGCGCAATCAGTTCGGGCGCGTCGCCCGAATCCGACCTGGCGTCGCGGCCGGTGTGACCATGACGCGCGTGGTGGACGGTGGCTCGGGCTTCCTGTCGCAAACGCCCTATGCGCTGACCGTGCCGACGCCGTATCCGGGCACACACGACATCGCCGTGCGGTTCGCGTCGGGGACCGTGCACTTTCCGATGCTTCCCGGACAGCGGGTTCGCGTTTATGCCGACGGGCGCACGGAAGCTTTTTGACGCTCACCGCAGGTCGCGGCCGGCTGCAGTCGGCTCTCTGTCATCGCTTGATCAGGGCGCGCTGGGCCGCGGCTCGAACATGGATCGGCAGCGGGCCGACGAGCGATCCCGCGTGTTACCTGCGGCCGGTTACTTGATGACTTGCAGGTGCGACGGCCGCGGCTTGCCCTTGCCGGCGTCCTTCGCCTCGCCGGCGTCGCGCACGTCCTTTTCCAGCGCCGCGTCGATGTCGAGGTCCGGGGCAGTCGCGGCGGTAAGCGCGGCGACCGGATCCTGCGGAATCGTGAACGCAAAGCCGTACCCGGTTTCCTTGGCAAAGATACCGGACACCGCGCTCATCGGCACCGCGACTTCCTGCGACGTTCCGGAGAAGCGCGCGGAAAACTGGACCCAGTCATTGTCGATCGTGAGTCGCCGCGTGGCGGAATTGCTGATGTTGAGGACGATCTCGCCGTTCTTCACGAACGCCGCCGGCACGCGTGTCTGCGCATTCACCTTGACGGCGAGGTAGGGCGTGAGGCCGTTGTCCGCGCACCACTCGCAGATGGCGCGCACGAGATACGGCTTGGCGGATTGCTCGGACATGGTGGGAGAAGATATTACCCCCCACGCACGCGAGGTCAAGCGGCGGCGGCCGGGACGCCGGCCGTCGGCCGACCTGCGGCGCCTACCGCGCCCGCCGCGTCACTTCCGCATTCCGCGCTCGGCGGAGGTCAGCGCCTCCGAGAACGCCGGCCGCGCGAAGAGGCGTTCGGCATACTTCATCAGCGGCGCGGCCTGCTTGGGCATCGCGACGCCGTAGTAGTCGAGGCGCCAGAGAAGCGGCGTGATCGCGACGTCGAGCATCGAATACTCATCGCCCAGCATGTGCTTGTGCTTGGCGAACACGGGCGCGATCTGCAGTAGGCTGTCGCGGACGAGGTTACGGGCGCGCTCGATCTGCTTCTGGTTGTTGCCCTCGAGCGTATCGATGTGGATGAACAACTCCTTCTCGAATCGGTGCAGGAACAGCCGCGCGCGCGCACGCATCACCGGGTCGGCAGGCATCAGCTGCGGGTGCGGAAATCGCTCGTCGATGTACTCATTGATGATGTTCGACTCGTGCAGCACCAGGTCGCGCTCGACCAGCACCGGCACCTGGTTGTAGGGATTCATCACCGCGAGGTCCTCGGGCTTGTGGTCCAGGTCGACGTCGATGATCTGAAAATCCATTCCCTTCTCGTGCAGCACGATGCGGCAGCGCTGGCTGAAGGGATCGGTGGTCCCGGAGTAGAGCGTCATCATGATCTGGTTCTCCTCGCGCGGCGGCGGGTCATTCGAATTGAGGGCGTGAATCCGTGCAGGATCTGGGTGGAAGACATTTTTCCGGATGTCGGCCAAGCACCAGCGCCCGTTCGCGCGATGCAAGGCGTCGCGAGCGGGCTGGAAGCTAGGCGGCCCGCAGCGAGGCCCGAGACAGCACAGGGAAGTACGGCGAGGGCCGTCCGAGGACACAACGACGAAGAAGGCCGGCGCAGCAGCTTTGCATCAGTGAATATCCTTCCAGTATTCGCGCTTCAGCCAATACGCGAACACGAACAGCACGCCGAGATAGAGCAGCACAACGAGACCAATGCGGATCCGCTGGTTTTTCGCGGGCTCGGCCATGTATTCCAGGAAATTGACGAGGTCGGCGACCATCCCCATGTACTGTGCCGGCGTCAGCATGCCGGGGGTGTCCAAGGCCACCGTTTCCACGACGAACTTCTGGTCCTTCGCCGGAGCCAGCAGCACAAGCCCCTTGGCCGCGATCGCGGCTGCCAGCGCCTGCTCATGATCCGCATACTCGGTTGTCACGAGCCGATACGTCCCCGACAGCTCCCAGAGCACATGCGGCATGGCGACGTTCGGAAATACGAGGTTGTTCCAGCCGGTTGCCGAGCTCTCGTCCCGATAAAAGCCGAGGAAGTAGTTGTAGAGCCAGTCGGTGCCGCGCACGCGCGCCTCGACTGTCAGGTCCGGCGGCGGCGTGCCGAACCACGCCCTCGCGTCCTTCGTCGTCATCGTCACCGTCATGGTCTCGCCGATCTTGTCGGTCGCGAACATCAGGTTGTCCTGGATCAGCGCGACGTCGATGCCGATATCGGTCAGCCGGTTGTAGCGCATGTACTTGGCGCTGTGGCAGTTGAGGCAGTAGTTGACGAACGTGCGCGCGCCGCGCTGCAGCGATTCGACGTCGAGCCGGTTGATCGGCGCGGGTTCCATGCGCAAGTCGCTGCCGGTGAAGGCCCCCGCCTGGCCGGCACCGCCGGCGTCGAGCAGCAGCGCGGCGAGAAGGGCCGTGATCCTGGTCATCATCCGGTCACCCTTTCCGGCACGGGCTTGGTCCGGTCGCGCGCCGTGTACCACGGCATGAGGATGAAGAAGAGGAAATACGCGACGGTCAGCACACGCGCGAGGACGGTGGCCCTGTCTGCACCGTAGAGCGGAAAGCCGTCGGCGAACTGGCCCCACACGGTGACCGGAACGACGCCCAGGTAACCGAGGATCAGGAAGCTCACGACGAACACCGTGAGCCAGGCCTTGTACACGGCACCGCGGTAGCGGATCGATTTGACGGGGCTCACGTCAAGCCATGGCAGGGCGAAGAAGATCAGCACCGCAGCGCCCATCACGATCACGCCCCAGAACTGGCTGCCGAGGAACGACGGAACCGCGCGCAGCATCGCGTAGTACGGAGTGAAATACCAGACCGGCGCGATATGCTCCGGTGTCTTCAACGGGTCGGCCGGGATGAAATTGTTGGCCTCGAGGAAGTAGCCGCCGACGTCCGGCATGAAGAACACGATCACCGAGAACACCGCGAGGAAAGCGACCACGCCGACGATGTCCTTCACCGTATAGTACGGGTGCGAGTAGATCCCGTCGGGTGGCAGCCCCGTGGTCGCGTCCTTCGGCTGCTTCTTGATCTCGACGCCGTCCGGATTGTTCGAGCCCGTCTCATGGAGCGCCATCAGGTGCGCGGCGACGAGCCCGAGCAGGACCAGCGGCACCGCGATGACGTGGAACGCGAAGAAGCGGTTCAGCGTGATGTCGGAAATCGTGTAGTCGCCGCGAATCCAGATCCCGAGGTCCTCGCCGATGATCGGCACCGCCGAGAACAGGTTGACGATCACCTGCGCGCCCCAGTAGGACATCTGGCCCCACGGAAGCAGGTAGCCGAAGAACGCCTCGGCCATCAGGCACAGGTAGATAAGGCAGCCGAAGATCCACGTCAGTTCGCGTGGCTTGCGATAGCTGCCGTACATCAATCCGCGGAACATGTGCAGGTAGACGACGACGAAGAACATCGACGCGCCGGTCGAGTGCATGTAGCGGATCAGCCAGCCCCACGATACGTCGCGCATGATGTACTCGACCGACTCGAACGCCTTCGCCGCGTCGGGCTTGTAGCTCATCGTGAGGAAGATGCCGGTCACGATCTGCATCACGAGCACCAGCGCGGCGAGCGAGCCGAAGTAGTACCAGAAGTTGAAGTTCTTCGGCGCGATGTACTTGCCCCACTGCGACTCCCAGAGAGCGGTCAGCGGGAAGCGCGCGTCGATCCAGTTCAGCAGTTTTTCCATGGTCGCGTTTTCCCGTTACGCCGACTTGCCGTCTTCGCCGATGCCGATCACGATCTTCGTGTCCGACAGGTACTTGTGCGGCGGGACGACGAGATTGGTCGGCGCCGGAACGCCGGCGTAGACGCGGCCGGCCAGGTCGAATTTCGACTGGTGGCATGGGCAGAAGAAGCCGCCGAGCCAGTCGGGACCCAGATCGCCCGGCGCCACCTCGGGACGGTAGGTCGGCGAGCAGCCGAGATGCGTGCAGATTCCGACCGCGACGAACATCGCATCTTTGATCGAACGGTGCTCGTTCTTGCAATAAGGGGGCTGTTGCGGGACCTCCGAGTTCGGGTCCGCCAGCTTCTTGTCGAGCTTCGGCAGCGATTCCAGCATCGGTGGCGTGCGGTTGATGAGCCAGACGACCTTGCCGCGCCACTCCACGTCGATTTTCTGGCCCGGCTCGATCTTGCCGACTTCCACTTCGATCGGCGCGCCCGCGGCCTTCGCGCGCTCGCTCGGAAACAGCGACATCACAAACGGTGTCGCCGCCGCTACGCCGCCAATGCTGCCGACAACGCTTGTGGCGCCGATCAGGAAGCGGCGCTTCCCCGCGTCTACCGTCTGTTCCGCCATGTCGACCCGCTCCCTGTGCCCGATCCCGAACTTCGCGCGTGATCGGGATACCGATTCGCAAACCTGTTGATTATAAGGGAATCAGCCGGGCGGTCGGAAGCCCGATCCCGATCAGACCAAAAAAACCTGATCCGAATCAGCCGGTTGTCGAGCATCACCCGTTCCGTGTGCGCCAGTCGCCGCCGGCCCTCGCCGCCCGACACCGGGCCGGACGGAGTTCGCATCGCAGCAGATGTCTATAATCGAGTGCTCCCGCCTGACTCCGACCCCCTGTGTTGCGCAAGTTCTGGCTCCTTTTCGCGCAAGCCTGCACGTTGTGCCTGGCTGCGCTGTTCGTCGTCGCCACGCTGCGGCCCGACCTGCTCGCCCGCCTGAGTTCGCGCGAAAGCGGAGTCGTGCTGCTGCAGGAGACCTCGACGCCGGTCACCACGCAGAAGATCGCGAGTGTTGCCGACGCGGCGAAGAAGGCGATGCCAGCGGTCGTCAACATCTACACGAGCAAGGAGATGCGGCAGCGCAACCCGCTGCTCGACGACCCGCTGCTCCGCCGCTATTTTCCCGATCTCGCCGAGCGCATGCCACGGCAGCGCGTCACAAGCTTGGGATCCGGGGTAATCGTGTCGCCCGAGGGCTTCGTGCTGACCAACCATCACGTGGTCGAGGGCGCCGACGACATCCAGGTTGTGCTGAATGACGGACGGCGGCTCGCCGCGCGCGTCCGCGGCACCGACCCGGAGTCCGACATCGCGGTGTTGAAGGCCGAGGGCGAGAACCTGCCGGCGATCACCTTCGGTGCGATCGACCGCGTGCAGGTCGGTGACGCGGTGCTGGCGATCGGCAATCCGTTCGGACTCGGCAATACGGTGACTTCCGGTATCGTCAGCGCGCTCGGTCGCAATCACCTGGGCATCAACCGCTTCGAGGACTTCATCCAGACCGACGCAGCGATCAACCCCGGCAACTCCGGCGGCGCGCTCGTCGACACGGCGGGCAACCTGATCGGCATCAACAGCACTATCTTCTCGCAATCGGGCGGCTCGCTCGGCATCGGCTTCGCGATTCCGGTGTCGATCGCGCGCACGGTGCTGGAGCAAATCATCAAGGATGGTGAGGTGACGCGCGGCTGGTTCGGCATCGAGCCGCAGGACCTTACCGCCGAAACCGCCCAGGCGCTCGCCCTCGATAGTGGCGGCGTGGCGATTCGCGGTATCGTGCGCGACGGTCCGGCAGACCGCGCCGGCATCCATGCGCGCGACGTGGTCGTAGCGATCGACGGCAAACCGACGCGCGACACTTCCACGCTGCTCGCCCGCATCGCCGGATTGCCGCCCGGCAGCGCGGTGAAGGTGACCATCTGGCGCGAGCGCCAGATGGTCGACGTCGAGGTCACCGTCGGCAAGCGGCCGCGGCCGCAGGAATAGCGCGGGCCACGCGAAGCCGGCGAAGCGAGAGTTCCAGTCGCCCGCTGCAAATTTCGTTGGTCGCCACGGGCGGGTCGAATTGAGCGGGCTTCGCTCGGAATTACGGGGCTTTCGGATCCGACACCTCGTCACCCTCCGCGCTCGGGGGCACGACGAAACGCGCCATCAGGAGCCCCAGCTCGTAGAGCAGCCACAGCGGAATCGCGAGCAGGAGCTGCGAGACGACGTCCGGCGGCGTGAAGATCGCCCCAACGATGAACGCGCCGACGATCACGTAGGAGCGGATCGACCGCAACTTCTCCAACGAGACCACCCGCAGGCGCACCAGCACGATCACGATGACCGGCGTCTCGAACGTGAGGCCGAAGGCGACGAACATCGTCAGCACGAACGACAGGTACTTGTCGATGTCGGTCGCCATCGTCACGCCGTCCGGCGTGTAGCCGGCGAAGAAACCGAACGCGATCGGGAACACCAGGAAGTAGGCGAACGCCATCCCGAGCATGAAGAACACGAAGCTAGACACGATGACGGGCAGCGCGAGCTTCCGCTCGTGCTGGTAGAGGCCGGGCGCGACGAAGGACCACGCCTGCCAGAGCACGTAAGGAAGTGCGACGAGAAACGCCGCCATCAGCGTCACCTTCAGCGGGACGAGGAACGGCCCGGTGACCTCGGTGGCGATCATGGTGCCGCCCTTTGGCAGCACCGCGAGCAGCGGCGCCGCGAGCACCGCGTAGATTTCCTTCGCCCACGGAAATAGCACGAGGAGGACAAGGACAACCGCAACGATCGAACGCAGCAGCCGGGTGCGCAGCTCGATCAGGTGCGAGATGAACGTTTCCTGCGCGCCGTCGGGCGGCGGGGACGTATCGGCCATGGCGGGGACGGGAGCAACGCGGCGGCGTCAGCCGCGGTCGAAGCCGGGCAGCGACGCCTGCCGCGCGGGCTCGGGCGCGTCGCGTGGCGCGGCCGGCGTCGGCACGGCGGCTGCCGGGGTGGGGTCAGCTCCGACGCCCGGCGCTTCCGCTGCCGGCGTTGCAGCGGCATTCAATTCGGACTCGACGCTGCGCACGCCGGACTCCACGTCGCGCGCCGCGGTCGTCATCGAGGTTTCCAGGTCCCGCGCAGCCGTCTGCACTTGCTGTTGCAGCTTGCGCAGCTCTTCCAACTCGAGCTCGCGGTTGATGTCGGCTTTCACGTCGCTCACGTAACGTTGGAGGCGGCCGAAAAGGTGGCCGAGCGTGCGTGCCGTCTTCGGCAGCTTCTCCGGGCCGATCACGATCAGGGCCGCGACGGCAATGACGACGATTTCGGAAAAGCCGATGTCGAACATCGCGGGATGAGCCTTCGGCGTCGGGCCTTGAGCCGGAGGCCGGCAGTGCCGAACCAGGGCTCAACGCCGTGCACGCAACGCGGAACCACCTATTGCGTCTTCTCTTTCTTGACTTCGCCTTCGATCGTCGTGCCCGCGATTTGCTGCGAGGGCGCGTCCGGCGCGGTCTTCGCGGCATCGCCTCCGTTGTCGGCGCTCTTCATGCCTTCCTTGAAGCCCTTGACCGCGCCGCCCAGGTCCTGGCCGATGTTGCGCAGCTTCTTCGTGCCGAAGATCAGTACGACGACGAGCAGTACGATCAGCCAATGCCAGATGCTCAATCCGCCCATGTCGCTCTCCTGTGAATCATGCTCCGCTCGCGCTTCGCGGCAGCATCGGCCCCAGCGGGTTCGGGCCGCCTATGACGTGGAGGTGGACGTGCATGACGTCCTGCCGTCCGATGCGCCCGGTGTTGACGATGGTGCGGAATCCGTCCGGCGAGCCCTGCTCCCGCGCGAGGCGGGCGGCGAGCGCCAGCATGCGCCCGAGCACGCCCGAGTCGTCCAGCGTAACGTCGGCCAGCGATCCGATGTGCCGCTTCGGAATCAGCATGAAATGCACCGGCGCCTGCGGACGGATGTCGTGGAACGCGAACACCAGATCGTCCTCGTAGACCTTCTTCGACGGGATCTCGCCCCGCACGATCTTGCAGAAAATGCAGTCCTGCACCGTACGTTCTCCGCTGTTTCACCTTGTGCGAATGGTCGCGTTCGCCGGCGCCATCCGGCCCGGGCTGGGCTCATCCACCGTACCCCGCAATCAGGGCCCACGCGAGGCCTTTTCGGCGATGCCCGAGGTGCCTTCGCGCCGCGCGAGCTCTGCCCGAACGTCATCGGGCCCGAGCCCGTGACGCGCGAGCAGCACGAGGGAGTGGAACCATAGGTCCGCCACCTCGGCGATCAGGCGCAGTTTATCACCGTCCTTCGCCGCGATGACGGTCTCGGTCGCCTCCTCGCCGATCTTCTTCAGGATCGCATCGTCACCCTGTGCGAATAGCGCAGCGACGTAGGACGACGAGGGGTCCCCTGCCTTGCGCGCCGCGATCGTCGCCGCGAGGCGGTCGAGCACGTCGGCGGACGCGGCGACGCGATCAGCCGGGGCCATAGATCGCTTCCGGATCCTTGAGCACCGGATCGACCGTCTCCCAGCGCTCGTCTTCGAGGCGCAGAAAGAAGCAGCTTTCGCGTCCGGTATGGCAAGCGATGCCGCCCAGCTGCTCGACGATGACCAGAATCGAATCGTTGTCGCAGTCGAGACGGATCTCCTCCACCTGCTGCACGTGGCCGGACTGCTCGCCCTTGCGCCACAGCTTGCGCCGCGACCGCGACCAGTAATGCGCCTCGCCCGTCCGGGCGGTGAGGGCGAGCGCCTCGCGATTCATCCATGCGAGCGTCAGCACCCTTCCGCTTTCCCGATCCTGCGCAATCGCCGGAACGAGCCCGTCGGCCGGCCATTTCACTGCGTCGATCCAAGCGCTCATGTTCAGATACTCCTTTTGCCGGCGTGGGGCCCCTGCTCGCCGCTCACGAGGCCGCCTCCACGTACTTTTCGTGGTGCATGACGCACCGAGTGTCGGCGGCTGCGCCCGATTCGCGATTGCTCGCATCCCCTTGCCTTCGGCGTGGGGCCCCTGCTCGCCGCTCACGAGGCCGCCTCCACGTATTTTTCGTGGTGCATGACGCACCGAGTGTCGGCGGCTGCGCCCGATTCGCGATTGCTCGCATCCCCTTGCCTTCGGCGTGGGGCCCCTGCTCGCCGCTCACGTGCGCACCTCGATCCCGGCCGCCGCCATCGCAGCCTTCGCCTGCCGAATCGTGAATTCCCCGTAGTGGAAGATCGATGCGGCGAGCACCGCATCCGCTCCGCCTTCAACGATGCCGTCGACCAGATCCCCGAGCGATCCGACGCCGCCCGACGCGATTACCGGCACATCGACGGCGTCGACGATCGTCCGCGTCAGCGCGAGATCGAAGCCCGTCCGCGCGCCGTCACGGTCCATGCTCGTAAGCAGGATCTCGCCGGCGCCGCGCGCGACGACCTCGCGCGCCCACTCGACCGCGTCGAGCCCGGTCGGCGTGCGGCCACCGTGTGTGTAGACCTGCCAGGCCTCGGGCGCGGATTGCTTGGCGTCGATCGCGGCGACGATGCACTGCGAGCCGTAGCGGCTGGCCGCGTCCTCGAACAGCCCAGGGTTCTTCACGCCGGCGGTATTGATGCTGACCTTGTCCGCGCCGGCGTTGAGCAGCGCACGGATGTCGCCGACCGAGTTGACACCGCCGCCGACGGTCAACGGAATGAATACCTGGTCGGCGACGGCTTCGATCATGTGGTAGAGCAGGCCGCGCGTCTCGATGCTCGCGCGGATATCGAGGAAAGCAAGCTCGTCGGCGCCCTCACCGTCGTAGCGACGGGCGACCTCGACGGGATCGCCGGCATCGCGCAGGTTCACGAAGTTGATGCCCTTCACGACGCGCCCTTCGGCGACGTCGAGGCACGGAATAATGCGCTTCGCCAGGCCCATGTCAGGAGACTGTCGGGCTCACTGTCGCGCCTGCGACGGAGGCAAGTTGGGCGCAGTTCAAGGCGCGCGCCCGAAGGCATACCCTGAGTATCGCGAGGGTGCGCAACGCAGCGATGCGCCCAACTCGCCCCGTCGCTCCGGGTTGCTGCCAAAAAGCGCGTCTGCGTCGTTGCGAGGCTGGCGAACATTCCCGGTATTCGCGGCGCCGCGCGCCTGGCATCGATCGCTTTTTGGCCCAGCAACGCATACGCGACAGTAAGCCCGACAGGCTCCTATCCCTTCGCTGCCTTCAACGCCGCCTTGAAGTCGAGCTTGCCCTCGTAGAGGGCACGGCCGGCGATCGCGCCGATGATCCCCTCCTTCTCGTAGGGCACGAGCTGCTGGATGTCGGCGATCGAGGCGATCCCGCCCGACGCTATCACCGGAATCTTCAGCTCGCGCGCGAGGCGGACGGTTGCATCGACATTGACGCCGGTCAGCATCCCGTCGCGGCCGATGTCGGTATAGATGATCGCTTCGACGCCGTAATCCTGAAATTTCTTGCCGAGGTCGACCACGTCGTGGCCCGTCAGTTTCGACCAGCCGTCGGTCGCCACCTTGCCGTCGCGCGCATCGAGACCGACGATGATGTGGCCCGGGAACGCATAGCAGGCGTCGTGCAGGAAGCCCGGGTTCTTCACCGCGGCGGTGCCGATGATGACGTACGTGATGCCGTCGTCGAGATAACGCTCGATCGTGTCGAGGTCGCGGACGCCACCGCCCAGCTGCACCGGGATCTCTTCGCCGATCACGCTTACGATCTCGCGGATCGCGAGCTCGTTCTTCGGCACGCCGGCGACCGCACCATTGAGGTCGACCAGGTGAAGGCGCTGCGCGCCCAGCTCCAGCCAGTGTTGCGCCATCGCCGCCGGGTCTTCGGAGAATACGGTCGCCGAATGCATCTCGCCCTGCCTCAAGCGCACGCAGTGACCGTCCTTGATGTCGATCGCGGGAATGATCTGCATTGGGCAGGCGAACTCTCTGGGCCGACGGAGGGAGGGGGCGAGGGACGCGGCCAGGCGCGGCTGGAAGCCCGAGAGGCGAAGTCCGAGCGCGGTCAGCTGCGCCCGTCCCAGGCGACGAAATTGGCGAGCAGCTGAAGTCCCGCGCGGTGGCTCTTTTCCGGATGGAATTGCGTCGCGAAGATATTAGCCCGTGCGATCGCGCAAGTAAACGGCGTCGGGTACTCGGTGGTCCCGGCAGTGACGCTGGAATCCTCCGGCTGCGGATGATAGCTGTGCGCGAAGTAGAACCGGGCGCCGTCCGGAATGCCCGCCCAAAGCGGGTGGACCTGCGTCTGATGCACTGGGCTCCATCCCATGTGCGGCACCTTGAGCCGCTCGCCCGACGGCAGCACCATCGCGTCGTCGCGAAAGCGCACGACGCGGCCGTGGAACAAGCCGAGGCCGCGAGTGGGTCCTTCCTCGCTCGATTCGAACAGCATCTGCAGCCCGAGGCAAATGCCCAGAAAGGGCCGCGTCCGCGCGACTTCGACGACGACCTCGGAGAGGCCGCTCGCGTCCAGGCAGCGCATGCAGTCCGGCATCGCGCTTTGCCCCGGCAGCACGACCCGTGCCGCGTCGCGTATTACCGCGGGGTCGGCGCTCACCACGGTCGTGCGATCGGGTGCAACGTGCGCGAGCGCCTTTGCGACCGAGCGCAGGTTGCCCATTCCGTAGTCGACGACGGCGATTTCGGGCATCGGAGGTCAGGCATCAGAAATCGGTCAAGAGCAGGATCGCGCCACACCCCGGCCCGGGCGCCGGTGTCGCCGCAAGGAGATCCGCCTCCGCCGACTCCAGGACGGCGACCGGGGCGGCGCGTTTAGAGGCTTCCTTTGGTCGATGGTACCGCCGCGCCCGCCCGGCGGTCGCGCTCCACCGCCATCCGCAGCGCGCGGGCAAACGCCTTGAATACCGTTTCCGCCTGATGATGCGCATTCTGTCCGCGCAGGTTGTCGACGTGCAGAGTGACCAGCGCATGGTTGACGAAGCCCTGGAAGAACTCGTGTGTAAGGTCCACGTCGAACGTTCCGATCATCGCACGCGTGAACGGGACGTGGAACTCGAGCCCCGGGCGGCCCGAAAGGTCGATGACCACCCGCGACAATGCCTCGTCGAGCGGGGCGTAGGCATGCCCGAAGCGGCTGAGGCCCTTCCGGTCGCCCAGGGCCTGTTTTACCGCCTGGCCCAGGGTGATGCCGGTGTCCTCTACGGTATGGTGCGCATCGATGTGGAGGTCGCCTTTCGCACGCACGGTCAGGTCGAGCATGCCGTGCCGCGCGAGCTGGTCCAGCATGTGGTCGAGAAACGGCACGCCGGTGGCGAGCTCGGAGCGTCCCGAGCCGTCGAGGTTCACGGCGACGGTGATCTGCGTCTCGGCCGTGTTGCGTTCGACCTGCGCCGTGCGGGGACTTCCCATGACCTGATTATCGCATTGTCCGCAGTACCGCGATCAGCGCGTCGTTCTCGGGCGGCGTGCCGACAGTCATCCGCAGGCAGTTGGCGAGCAGCGGGTGCGCGCCGTGGCGGTTTTTCACCAGAATCCGTGCCTCGCGCAATGCCGCGAACCAGGCATCGGCATCGGGTACCCGCGCGAGCACGAAGTTGGTCTGCGTCGGAAACGCGGTGACTCCTGGCAACGTCGCCAGCGCCGCCGCGAGTCGTGCGCGCTCGGCGCGGATCGCCGCCGCCTGCTGGGCGAGCAAGTCCGTCTGCGCGAGCAGCAGCGGCGCCGCCGCTTGCGTAAACGCGTTGAGATTGTACGGCGGCCGGACCTTGTCGATTTCAGCGATCCATGTGGGGTGCCCGGCGGCATAGCCGAGTCGGATGCCTGCCATGCCGATCTTCGAGACCGTGCGCACGACGACGAGGTTGGGGTATTCGAGCACGCGTGGAAGAAACGTGCGCTCGGCGAACGCATAGTAGGCCTCGTCGACGACCACCAGTCCCGGCGCTGCGCGCAGGATCCGCTCGACATCGGCTTCGGCGAAGAGATTGCCCGTCGGGTTGTTCGGACACGCGAGCCAGACCACCGCGGGAGCTTCGCGTTGGATCGCCGACAACATCGCATCGATGTCGAGCGCAAAATCCGCGCGCAGCGCGACGGGCACGAAGCGCAGGTTCGCGAGATGCGCGTCGATCCGGTACATCTCGAACGTCGGATCGGGCGCGAGTACCGCCGCACCCGGGGCGGCAATCGCCGTCGTGATCATCTGGATCAGCTCGTCCGAGCCGTTACCGAGCACCAGTGCCGCACCATCGGGCAGCGACAGCCCCTGCGCGAGCGCCGCCTTGACGGCGTCAGCCCCACCGTCGGGGTAGCGATTGACCGGCACGTCTGCGAGCGTCGTGGCGAGCGTCGCGCGCACCGCCGGGGGCAGTGCGTACGGGTTCTCCATCGCGTCCAGCTTGATCATGCCCTCGGCCTTCGCCACGGCATAGGGTCGCATCGCGCGCACGTCGGCGCGAATCGTCGCGGCCACGCGCGCGGCGACCTCGGTCGGTGCAACCGCGGCTCCGCCAGCGCGCGGACGCGGATCGTTCATGACGTCCCCTTGGAGTCGATCACCGGTCTCCTGGGCAGCCGCAATTCCGCGCTCTTCGCGTGTGCGGTCAGGCCCTCGCCGCGCGCGAGCGTCGCGGCGATCGGCCCGAGCGTGCACGCGGCTTCCGGCGAAAGATTCAGCACCGAGGAGCGCTTCTGGAAATCGTACACCCCGAGCGGCGACGAAAACCGCGCGGTGCGCCCCGTCGGCAGGACGTGGTTGGGCCCCGCGCAATAGTCGCCGAGTGCTTCGGACGCGTGGTGACCCATGAAAATCGCGCCCGCATGGCGGATCTTCGGCAGCAGCGCCCCCGGATCGGCGACTGCGAGCTCCAAGTGCTCGGGTGCCACCCGGTTCGCGATGGCGCAGGCTTCGTCGAGATCGCGGGCCAGGATAAGCGCGCCGCGGTGTGCGAAGGACGCGACGATGATGGCGCGGCGCGGCAGGTCGGCAATCTGGCGCGTGGCGCTGGCCGCTACCGCGTCGAGCAGGGTGCGATCGGGGGTGACGAGGATCGCCTGCGCCCGCTCGTCGTGCTCGGCCTGCGAGAACAGGTCCATCGCCACCCAATCCGGGTGCGCGCTCGCATCGGCAATGACGAGAATCTCGGACACGCCGGCGACCATGTCGATGCCGACGACGCCGAACACGCGGCGCTTGGCCGCCGCGACATACGCGTTGCCGGGGCCGCAGATCTTGTCGACCGCGGGAATCGTCGCCGTGCCGTAGGCGAGCGCCGCCACGGCCTGCGCGCCGCCGATCGCGAACGCGCGCGAAACGCCGGCGAGATGCGCCGCCGCGAGCACCAGCGGATTTCGCGCGCCGCCCGGGGTCGGCACCACCATGACAATCTCGGGTACGCCAGCGATGTGTGCCGGGATAACGTTCATCAGCACCGACGACGGGTATGCCGCCTTGCCGCCGGGCACGTAGACACCGACGCGGTCGAGCGGAGTCACTTGCTGGCCGAGCTCGCTGCCATCCGCTTCGCGGTACGACCACGATGTCATCTTCTGCCGCTCATGATAGGCACGAACGCGCACCGCCGCCGCCTCCAGCGCAGCGCGCTCGTGCGCCGGCAAGGCAACGAACGCCGCCCGCATCTCCGCCCCCGTGATTTCGAGCGCCGCAACCGTCGGCGCCTCGACGCGATCGAACTTCGCCGTGTACTCCAGCACTGCCGCGTCGCCGCGCGCCCGTACGGCGGCAACGATCTGCGCGACCGCCGCGTCGACCTGCGGATCCTGCGCGGATTCGAATGCGATCAGCGCCGCCAACTCGCGGTCGAAGCCTGGCGCAGTCGAATCGAGCCGGCGCAACGAGAGCGGCGCAGCGCTCATCGCGTCGTCCTTCGCGCGATCACCGCAGCGCCCATTGCTTCCAACAGCGGCTGCACGACGTCGCGTTTAGTCTTCAGCGCCGCCGGATTGACGATGAGGCGTGCACTGACCGGGAGGATGTCTTCGACGGCAACGAGGTCGTTCGCCTTCAGCGTGTTGCCGCTGCTCACGAGGTCGACGATGGCATCGGCGAGCCCGACCAGAGGCGACAGCTCCATCGAGCCGTACAGCTTGATCAGGTCGACGTGCATGCCCTTTGCCGCGAAATGCTCGCGCGCGGTCACGACGTACTTGGTCGCAACACGGATCCGCGCGCCGCGCTGCACTGCGCCAGCCCAGTCGAAGCCCTGTTTCGTCGCGACCACCATCCGGCAGCGCGCGATCTCGAGATCCAGCGGCTGGTAGAGCGACAGGCCGCCATGCTCCAACAGCACATCCTTGCCGGCCACGCCAATATCGGCGGCGCCGTACTGCACATAGGTCGGCACGTCCGAGGCGCGGACGATGATCACCGATACGTCCGACCGATTGGTTGAGAGGATCAGCTTGCGCGACGTTTCGGGATCCTCGGCTGGCACGACCCCCGCAGCCGCGAGCAGCGGCAGCGTCTCGTCGAAGATGCGCCCTTTCGATAGCGCGAGGGTCAGCGTGGACACGGGAAGCCGCCGCGGTGCAAAGAGCTCATTCTACCGGACGGCAGGCGGCACCCGACGGTCACTGGCGCGCTGTGCGCACGTTCGCCGGCGCGGGCTCGTCGCCGCTCGTGCGCCAGGGATTGATGTCGATGCCGCCGCGGCGGGTGAAGCGCGCGTACACCGACAGCGATTCCGGACGGCAGCGCTGCCAGATATCGGCGAAGATGCGCTCGACACAGTGCTCGTGAAAACCGGGGTGGCAACGAAATGAGACCAGATAGCGCAGCAAACCCGCAGCATCGATCGTCGCGCCTCGATAGCGCACCTGCACGCTCGCGTAGTCGGGCTGGCCGGTGACCGGGCAGAGTGAGCGGAAGAGCCGCGTGAACCGCGTTTGCGCGACCACCGGGCCACCGGAGGTGAGCGCGTCCGGGTGCGGCGCAGCGTCATTGCCAACGAGCGGCAGCGCGTCGAGGCACTCGCCATCGAGCTCCGCATGCGGGAGCGCGGCGAAGCGCTCCGTCGTGGCGAGCGTTACAGCGACCGCCGCACCGGTTGCGGTTGACAGGTCGCGCGTGATCGCCGCGGCCACCTCCGTCGCGGACGCGAACCGCGTCTGATTGAACGCAGTGAGGTAGAGCTTCACCGATTTCGATTCGACGAGCGACGGCGACTCTGCCGGCACCGCGACCGAGGCGACCCCCACCTCTGGCTTGCCGTGCGCGTCCAGCCACGACAGCTCGTACGCCGTCCACAGGTCCACCCCGCGAAATGGAAGCTGGGCGGGTAATCCGAGCTCGGCACGCAACGGCGCGCGGAGGACGGGAAACAGGAGGCCCGGGTCATAGGCGTCCGCGTAGCGCGTCGCGCGACCGAGCGGTGACGCGGTGAGATCCGTCATGAGACGCGGCGGATTCGCGCACCCAGCGCCGAGAGCTTGTCCTCGATCCGCTCGTAGCCGCGGTCGAGGTGATAGATGCGGTCGATCGTCGTCTGACCCTCGGCGACGAGCCCCGCGATCACAAGGCACGCGGAGGCGCGAAGGTCGGTCGCCATCACATCGGCGCCGGTGAGCTCCCGCACGCCGCGGACGATTGCGATGTTGCCCTCGACCTCGATGTCGGCGCCGAGGCGCACGAGCTCCTGCACGTGCATCATCCGGTTTTCGAAGATCGTCTCGGTGATCACCGTCGTGCCGTCGGCCCGGGCGGCCAGCGCCATCATCTGTGCCTGCATGTCGGTCGGGAAGGCGGGATACGGCGCCGTGCGGAGGTTGAACGCGGCGAGCGGGCCGCGTCGCGCGACGCGGATTGCGTCGCCCGCGACCGTGACCTCGGCACCGGCTTCCCGAATCTTGGTGAGCACCGCGTCGAGCGTGCCGGCCTGCGTGCCGGTCAGCGTCGCCTCTCCGCCGGCCGCCGCCACCGCCGCCAGAAAGGTGCCAGTCTCGATCCGGTCCGGCATGATCGTGTGCGTCGCACCATGCAGATGCTCCACGCCTTCGATCGTAATGCAGTCGGTCCCGGCGCCGGTGACTCTGGCGCCCATCGCGACGAGGCAGCGGGCAAGGTCGACCACTTCGGGCTCGCGCGCGGCGTTCTCCAGCACCGTTGTACCCGTGGCGAGAGTTGCAGCCATCATCAGATTCTCGGTGCCGGTCACCGTGACGACGTCAAAGCGAAAGCGTGTCCCTGCAAGGCGCCGGGTACGCGCGCTGATGTAGCCGTGCTCGAGGTCGATCTCCGCGCCCATCGCGACGAGGCCCTTCACGTGCTGATCGACGGGCCGCAGCCCGATCGCGCACCCGCCCGGCAGCGAGACACGCGCCTCGCCGCAACGCGCGACGAGCGGCCCCAGCGCCAGGATCGACGCGCGCATCGTCTTGACGAGCTCGTAGGGAGCCAGCGGCCAGTCGATCCGGCCGGCGTCGAGCGCGACGGTGCCTGCCGTACCCGTGTCCAGTGCCACACCCATCTGGGCGAGCAGCGTCTGCATCGTCCGCACGTCGTTGAGCCGGGGAACGTTGGCGAGCGTGAGGGGCTCCGCCGACAACAGCGCGGCGCAGAGAATCGGCAGCGCGGCATTCTTGGCGCCGGAAACGCGGATCTCGCCCGCGAGTGGGCGGCCGCCGTCGATCAGGAGCCGGTCCACGAGAGTTCCGGGGTCAGCGGTCCTTCGGCGCGGCAGCCCACTGCGCCGGCGTGAGCGTGGTCATCGACAGCGCGTGGATCTCCTCGCGCATCCGCTCGCCTAGCGCGGCGTAGACGAGCTGGTGCTGGCGCACCTTGGACAAACCGTTGAAGTCGGCGCTCACGATGAGCGCCTCCCAGTGATGACCATCGCCGCGGACCTCGACGTGCTCGCAATCGAGACCCTCGACAATCGAGCGCTCGATCGATTGGGGAGTAGCCATGAGGACGGAAGTGGAATCAGGTCAATGCCGCAACTTCCAGCCGCTTTTCAACAGCAGGAGCGACAGCGCGGACAGCGCGACGCAGCAGCCGGAGACGATGGCGAGACTCTGCGCCGGCGGCACGTCGTAGAGCCCGAAGAACCCGTATCGGAACCCGTCAATCATATAGAAGAACGGGTTGAGGCGGGACGCTGCCTGCCAGAATGGCGGGAGCGAGTGGATCGAATAGAACACGCCGGACAGGAACGTCAGCGGCACGATAATGAAGTTCTGGAATCCGGCGAGTTGATCGAATTTTTCGGCCCAGATGCCGGCGATGAGTCCCATCGTGCCGAGGATCGCGCTGCCGAGCAGGGCGAAACCGAGCGCCCACAACGGATGCGCCATCGTCGCGAGCGATGGCACGAAGAACAGCGTGACTGCGAAAACCCCGAACCCGACGACGAGGCCGCGCACCATCGCCCCAAGCACGTACGCGGCGAGGAAGTCGGCTGGCGACAGCGGGGGCAGCAGCATGAAGATCAGATTGCCGGTTATCTTCGACTGGATCAGCGACGAGGAGCTGTTGGCAAACGCGTTCTGCAGCACCGACATCATCACGAGGCCTGGGACGAGGAACGCCGTGTACCGCACCTGTCCGCCGAACACCGAAACGTTCGCTTCGAGCACATGCGAGAAGATGAGGAGATAGAGCAGTGAGGTCAGCACCGGCGCGAGAATGGTCTGGAACGAGACCTTCCAGAAACGCAGCAGCTCCTTGTAGAAGAGCGTGAGCCAGCCAGCGCCACGGATGACGCGCCGCCCACTTCGGCCTCCCCGTGGCGCCGTGACCTGCAACAATTCGCGCGTCGGCCTCATTGCGTCCTCGGTTTCCTCACCTGCCATTTTTCTTCCATCGCCGAGCGTCGGCTCCGTGCGTCGACTCGCGCAGTCGCATCCCCCCTCGTTTGGCTCAGGGACCCGTGCTCCTCGGCTGGCGCCGCTGCTCGCCCCGGTCGCGGCCACTCTCGCTTCGCTCGGGTGCCCCTGCTCCTCGCGTCGCGCCGCGGCTCCCAGGCTCGCGTCGCCTCCCATGATCTTCAGGAAAACGTCCTCGAGGTCGGCCTCCTGCAGCGCCAGCTCGTCGATCGCCATACCCTCGCTGCGCAGCGATCCCAGCAAGCCTTCGAGCTCGGCGTAGCGGTCGAGACTGACGAAATGCACGCCGCCCTCGGTGCGCACCAACCGTGGCCGCCACGCCGCCGGCACCCGTTCGGCGACGAGCCGCACCGTGATGCCGGGCAGCCGCGACAGCAGATTGTGCTTGGTGTCGAGCGCGACGACCTTCCCCGCCTTGAGCATCGCGATACGGCCGCACAGCGCTTCGGCTTCCTCGAGGTAGTGCGTGGTCAGGATGATCGTGTGGCCGTCGCGATTGAGCTTGCGAATGAACGCCCACAGGCTTTGCCGCAGCTCGACGTCGACACCCGCCGTCGGTTCGTCCAGCACGATAACCGGCGGCTTGTGCACGAGGGCCTGTCCGACCAGAACACGGCGCTTCATGCCGCCGGACAGCGCGCGCATGTTCGCATCCGCTTTCGACGTAAGGTCGAGGTGATGCAGGATCTCGTCGATCCATGCGCCGTTGTCGCGGATGCCGAAGTAGCCGGACTGGATCTCCAGCGTCTCTCGCACCGAGAAGAATGGGTCGAACACGAGCTCCTGCGGCACGACACCCAGCGCCCGGCGCGCGGAACGGTATTCGCTTACGACATCATGGCCGAGGATGCGCGCCGTTCCGGCATCGGCGCGCGTGAGCCCGGCCAGAATGGAGATCAACGTCGTCTTGCCGGCGCCGTTCGGGCCCAGCAGGCCGAAGAACTCGCCCTCCTCGACCGCGAGGCTCACCCCGGAGAGCGCTTGCACGCTGCCGAAGCGGCGGGTGAGGTCGACGGCTTCGACGGCGGCGGCCATGGCATCAGAAACGCAGAAGACGGACGGCAGCGAAAGCGCGTGGCGCAGGCGGCACCGCGGGAATCTCAGGCGGCGAGAATGTCCTCGACCCCGTACAGGTCCGCCAGCGCGGTGAGCGCCGCGGGGACATTGGCGAACGCGAGCGGTCGGTTCTCGGCGGCGGCACGCCGCTTCAACGCGAGCAGCACGGCGACGGCAGCCGAATCGACCGCACCGACGCCGCTGCAATCGATGACACCCGAAGATGGGAGTGGCAGCGCGCGCGTCGCCTCGAGCACCAAACCCGCATCGGCGAACGTCAGCGCGCCGGCATAGGTCCACCGCGCGGCACCGGCGTCGTTGGCGAAGCCTCCCGCCGGACCGCCCCCCGCATTGCGCTCGGCCATCACTTGCTCGCCGCTCCCTTGTTCTTGTCGGCGAGTGTCTTGATCAGGCCGTCGATGCCGCCCTTGCCGATCTCGCCGTTGAACTCATCGCGGTAATTCGTGACGAGGCTCACCCCGCCGACGACGACGTCGTAGGCCTTCCAGCCGTCCGCCTTTCGTTCGAGGTTGTAGTCGATCTGAACCGGCGAACCCCCGGGACGCATCACCAGCGTGCGCACGGCGACGTCGGTATCGGTCGGGTTCATCCGCAGCGGCTTGTAGTCGATCGTCTCGTTGCGGTACTGGTTGAGGGCGCCCGAATACGTGCGTACGAGCAGCGTCTTGAACTCGTCGGTCAGGCGTTTCTGCTGCTCGGGCGTTGCCGTGCGCCAGTTGCGGCCCATCGCAAGCGCCGTCATCCGCATGAAATCGAAGTGCGGCAGCAGCTTCACCTCGATCACTTCGCGGATGCGCGCCTCGTTGCCGGCCTGGATCAGCGGGTCGGCCTTGATTGTCGCCAGCACGTCCTGCGACACGCGCTTCACCAGCGCGTCGGGCGCCTCCTGCGCGTGAGCAGGCGCCGCGCCCGCCAGCGCGACGAACGAAACGGTGGCGATCGCAATGAGACCGGCGCGGGCGCGCAGCACGAAGTGCGAAACTGGCGTCATCTATTCTTCCTCGGGGTCCGGCGGCGGCTTGCCGTCGTAGAGCAGATACCGCCGCCGCTGCAAGTAGGCATTGCGAATGAAGAGGTAGCGGTCGAGTGCCGCCGTGTCGACGAGCTCGCCCGTGCCGAGCGCCTGCGCGCGCAGATCGACGTAGCCCAGGCCGTAGAGCGAATTGCGCACCGGCACGTCCGGGAGATAACCGACCGGCCCCAGAGCGATGCGCACGATGACACCCGTGCCGTCGCGGACGGTCGTCGGGCCGAACAGCGGCACGAACAGATACGGACCTTGCGGAAATCCCCAGATGCCGAACGTCTGACCAAAGTCCTCGTTGCCACGCTCGATGCCGGCGTCCGTCGCGACGTCGATCAAGCCGCCGATTCCGAGGAACGTGTTGACCAATACCCGGCCGAGATCGTTGCCGAATTTGTCGGGCTTGCCTTGCAGCGCGCTGTTAAGGGCCGAGAATGCGTCGTCGATGTTGTTGAATACGTTCGAGACCCCCGTCCGCATGAATTCCGGCACGATGTCGACATAGGCTTGCGCAATCGGCTTCACCACATTCGTGTCGACGACATCGTGAACCGAATAGAGCGCGCGGTTCATCGGCTCCAGCGGATCGACCCTCGACGGCGTTGCGGCACAGCCGCACAAGATCGCCGTCGCAGCGACGGCCACGACCGCGCGCGGCCTCAAGGTCACTTCCCGCTCCCGCTCGCCGCCTTGTCGAACAGGAACTGGCCGATCAACTTTTCCAGTACGACCGCCGACTGCGTCTTCCGGATGACGCCGCCGTTGCCGAGCAACGTCGGGTCGCCGCCGGCGTCGAGTCCGATGTACACCTCGCCCAGCAATCCGGAGGTCAGGATCGATGCGATGGTATCGGACGTGAACTCGTAGCCGTTGTCGATCCGCATCGCGACGACCGCGCGATAGGTCGTCGGATCGAGTCGCACCGACTCGACCCGCCCGACGACCACCCCGGCTGCCTTGACAGGTGCCCGCATCTTGAGGCCGCCGATGTTGTCGAACTGCGCCTCCAGGCGGTAGCCGGGCGCCGTGCCGAACGACATCAGGTTGCCGACCTTGAGCGCGAGGAACAGGATCCCGCCGATGCCCACGGCGACGAAGATGCCGACCCAGAGGTCGAGAGTGTTGCGCGTCATGCCGCGGCCTCCAACAACGCTGAATGCAATGTCAACAACATGCGTCGACCTCGCGGTCCCTCGCTATGCCGTGCTGGCTCACCCTACCCCCCTGAACATGAAGACCGTGAGGACGAAGTCGAGCGCCAGGATCGCGAGCGAGCTTTCGACGACGGTACGCGTCGTCGCGCTCGAAACGCCTTCGGCGGTCGGCTTGGCGTCGTAGCCCTCGAATACGGCGATCAGGCTTACCGCGGCGCCGAAGACGAAGCTCTTGATGATGCCGTTGACGATGTCCTCGCGGAAATCGACCCCGGCCTGCATGTTGCCCCAGAAGGCGCCGGCGTCGATGCCGATCAGCCTTACGCCGACGATGTAGGCGCCAAACACGCCGAGCGTCGAGAACAGCGCGGCCAGCAGCGGCATCGATACGACGCCGCCCCAGAATCGGGGCGCAACGACGCGCGCCAGCGGATCGACCGCCATCATTTCCATCGCGGAGAGTTGTTCGGTCGCCTTCATCAGCCCGATCTCGGCGGTGATCGCGCTGCCGGCACGGCTCGCGAATAGCAGGCCTGCGACTACGGGACCGAGTTCGCGCACCAGCGACAGCGCGACCAGGATGCCGAGTGACTCATCGGCGCCATAACGTTGCAGCACGTCGTAACCCTGTAGCGCCAGTACCATTCCGACGAAGAGGCCGGAGACGAGGATGATGATCAGCGACAGCACGCCGGAGAAATAGATCTCGCGCAGCGTCAGGTGGAGCCGGCGGAAAGCGGCGGGCGTGTTCCCGATCACGGCGACGAAGAACCGCGCTGCGTAGCCGAGCCGAGTGAGGGCCGCGAACGCCCAGCCCCCGAGCCGGCGCAGTCCGTTCGCGACACCCTGCAGCGCGGCGCTAGGCATCGGCGAAGAGTTCCGAACGGTACGAGGGCGCCGGATAGTGGAACGGCACGGGGCCATCGGGCTCGCCGTCGACGAACTGGCGGACGAATGCTTCGCCGGACGCGCGCACCGCGGCCGGCGTGCCGTGCCAGACGATCTTCCCCGCCGAGACGAAGTACATGTAGTCGACGATCTTCAGCGACTCGTAGACGTCGTGCGTGACGACCACCGACGTAATCCCCAACGCATCGTTGAGCTTGCGGATAAGTTGACCGACCACGCCGAGCGAAATCGGGTCGAGCCCGGCGAACGGCTCGTCGTAGAGCACGAGCATCGGGTCGAGCACGATCGCCCGCGCGAGCGCGACGCGACGCGCCATCCCGCCGGACAGCTCGGCGGGCATCAGCTGCGCCGCGCCGCGCAAGCCCACCGCGTGCAGCTTCATCAGCACGAGGTCGCGGACGAGCTCCTCCGGGAGGTCGGCGTGCTCGCGCAGCGCGAAGGCTACGTTCTCGTACACCGACATGTCGGTGAACAGCGCGCCGAACTGGAACAGCATCCCAAACTTGCGCCGCAGCGCGAACAACGCGTCACGGTCGAGGTCGGGGATCGATTCGCCGCCGACCAGCACATGGCCTCGCTGCGGCTTCAGTTGCCCGCCGATCAGGCGCAGGATCGTCGTCTTGCCGCAGCCCGAGCCGCCCATGATTGCGACGACCTTCCCGCGCGGGATTGTCATCGAGATGCCGTCCAAGACCGTACGAGCGGCGTCGTAGCCGAACGTGACGTCGGCAAGCTCGACGGCGATCTCGGGGGTGGAGGCTGTCACGGTGGCCTCGTCAACGGGCGTGGACAAGGGTTCGGGAGGGTCGGACGAGGGACGTGGATTGTAGCGTGTCACCCCACGCGTAACAATGACTGGCCGTCCGTTGGCCGTGCCGCTGAGTCGCTCAACCGTTCAGCAGGCGCTGCTCAGCAAGCGCGAGGTTCTCCGGCCGGCCCAGGAGGACGACGACGTCGCCCGCTTCGAACACCCACTCGGGGCCGGGCAATTGCGAGCGCGCCCCCCTTCGCCGCACGCCGGTGATTTCGACCAACCCTTTGAGCGCGAGCACCGACAACGGCTTGCCGAGCGCGTGCGCACGATCGGGTAACAGTACCGAATGCAGACGCGGTTGCAGGTTCTCGGCGGCGTCGGCGGCATCGGACGCACCGTGGAAAAAGCCGCGGAACAAACTGTAGCGTTCTTCGCGGATCACGCGGATACGCTTCAGAACGCGATTTAGCGGGACGCCGAGCAGCAACAGCGTGTGTGTCGCGAGCATCAGGCTTCCTTCGAGCACTTCGGGCACCACTTCCGCGGCCCCCGCGGTCAGCAGGCGTTCGAGTTCGTCATCGTCGAGCGTCCGGACGACGACCGGCAGCTCCGGCCGCGCCTGGTGCACATGATGGAGGATCTTCAGCGCCACCGACGTGTCGGCGAACGTGATCACCACAGCGCGGGCGCGCGTGAGTCCGGCGGCGAATAGCGCTTCCTTGCGCCCGGCATCGCCGTATACGACGCTGCTCCCCTCGCCCGCCGCTTCGCGCACGCGCTGCGGATCGGAATCGAGTGCGATGAACGAGATGTCTTCGGCTTCCAGCAGGCGTCCGAGATTCTGCCCGCTGCGCCCGTAGCCGCACACGATCACATGGTCCTGCCGCGCCATCGTCGTCGCGGCGATCTGCGTGAGCTGCGCCGCGCGGGCAAGCCAGTCGTTGGCTGTGAACTTGCGCACGATCGGCTCGGCGAAGTGAATGAGCAGGGGCGCCGACAGCATCGACAGGACCATCGCCGCGAGCACCGCCTGGGACAGAGGAGGCCCCACGAGCCGCGCGTCCACGGCGACCGCGAGCATCACCAGCGCGAACTCGCCGGCCTGCGCAAGATAGAAGCCGGTGCGCAGCGACGTGCCGAGCAGCGCGCCAAACAGCCGCGACAACACGATGATCAGCACCAGCTTGGCGATGACCGGGCCAATGAGCAGCAGCAGCACCCAGGCCCAGTTCGCCGCCACGACCGCCGGATCGAGCGCCATGCCCACGGTGACGAAGAACAGCCCCAGCAGGACGTCGCGGAACGGCTTGATGTCCTCCTCGACCTGATACCGGTACTCGGTCTCGGCGATTAGCATCCCGGCCAGGAACGCGCCCAGCGCGAGGGACAAGCCGGCGAACTCGGTCAGCGCGGCGAGACCGAGCGTTACCAGGAGCAGGTTCAGCATGAAGAGCTCGGAACTCTTCTGCCGCGCGACGAGATGGAACCATGCGCGCATCGGCCCCTGGCCCGCGTACAGGATCAGCGCCAGCGCGATCGCCGCCTTGACGCCGGCCGACGCAAGCTCTGTCGCCAGCTCGCCACCGGTCTTGCCGAGCGAGGGGACGACGATCAGGAACGCGACCACGGCGAGATCCTGGAACAACAGGATGCCCATGATGTCGCGGCCATGCGGGGTCGCGAGCTCCATCCGCTCGGCGAGCATCTTGGACACGATTGCCGTCGAGCTCATGGCCAGCGCGCCGCCGAGCGCGAAACCCGCCTGCCACCCCAATCCGATCGCATGCAGCGCGAGCATTGCGGCACCGGTGTTGATGGCCACCTGCGCCAAGCCCAATCCGAACACGGCGCGCCGCATTGCCTTCAAATGCGGCAGGCTGAACTCCAGGCCGATCGAGAACATCAGAAATACGATGCCGAACTCGGCGAGGTCGCGGACATCCTCGGTATCCGGCACCAATGCCATCGCGTGCGGGCCGACGGCGAGTCCCACCAGCAGGTAGCCCAGTATCGGCGGCAGCCGGACGAGCCGGCAAATGACGACCACGACGACCGCCGCACCGAGCAGGACGAGGATCAGTTGCAGCGTCTGCGGCATCAAACAAATCGCGTCAGTGGGATGGCAATCGAATGTAGCACAGCACTGCCGCGCGAGCCGGCGGATGCGTATCGGCGTGTGCATCGGTCGGGTAGGCGCCGCAGCGTGCCTGGGCATCCTCCGTGGGCGTACCGCCGCTGTGCGCTCGGTTATACTCTTCCCGATGAGCGTCACCACACCCGTCGTCCCCACCGCCCGTGCCGCACCGATCGCACCGGTCGCTCGCGCGGAGGTCGATCCGGCGCGGGCGCTTGCGCTCGCGCGCGACGTGCTTGCCACTGAAGCGAACGCGATCGCAAGGCTTGCCGCGCGGATCGGCACACCGTTCGTCGCCGCGGTGACACTGGTCATGAACTGTCGCGGGCGCGTCGTCGTATCCGGCATCGGCAAGTCGGGACACATCGCGCGCAAGCTCGCCGCGACGCTCGCCTCCACAGGCACACCGGCCTTCTTCGTACACCCGGCGGAAGCATCACACGGCGACTTGGGGATGATTACACCGGAGGACGTCGTATTGATGCTGTCAAACTCCGGCGAGACCGACGAACTCGTGCTGCTGACGCCGCACCTCAAGCGCCAGGGCGCCGCCATCATCGCGCTGACCGGCAACGAAGCCTCGTCGCTCGCGCAATCCGCCGACGTGCATCTCGACGCCGCGGTCGACGCCGAGGCCTGCCCGCTGGGACTGGCGCCGACGGCGAGCACGACCGCCGCGCTGGCGCTGGGCGACGCGCTGGCGCTGGCGCTGCTCGATGCGCGCGGTTTTTCCGTCGACGATTTCGCGCGTGCGCACCCGGGTGGCTCGCTCGGCCGCCGGCTGCTGACGCGCGTGTGCGATGTCATGCGCAGCGGCCGCGATCTGCCGACGGTCGGTGCCGACGCGACGCTCGGCGAAGCGGTCGTCGAAATGAGTGGCAAGGGCATGGGCATGACCGCGATCGTCGATGCAGCAGGCCATGTGGAGGGGATCTTCACCGACGGCGATCTGCGTCGCTGCCTCGATCGCGTCCACGACGTAAAGGCGGTACGCGTCGCCGAGGTGATGACGAAGACGCCGCGGACGATCGCGCCGGAGCGCCTCGCGATCGACTGTGTGGAGCTGATGGAGACGGCGCCCAAGGTGACGGTGCTGCTGGTCGCCGGCGACGGCGGCCGCCTTGTTGGCGCGCTCCATCTCCATGACCTCTTCCGGGCGCGCGTCGTGTGACGGCGATGATCGAGGTAATCACCGAGAGTATCGCCCAGCGCGCGCGCGGGATCCGGCTGCTGACCTGCGACGTCGACGGCGTACTCACCGACGGCCGGCTCTACTATGGCGATGACGGCACCGAGATGAAGGCCTTTTGCTCGCTCGACGGCGTTGGACTCAAGATGCTCGCGAGTGTCGGGATCACGGTCGCGTGGATCACCGGCAGCAACGCATCGTCGGTGGCGCACCGCGCGCGCGCGCTCGGCGTCCGCCGGCTCGTGCAGGGCTCCGAAGACAAGTTGGCGCCGTGGGAGCAGTTCCGCAGCGAATTGGATCTCCCACCGGCGGCATGCGCGCACGTCGGCGACGACCTGCCGGATCTCCCGCTGCTCCTGCGCTGCGGGCTTGGCGTGTCGGTGCCGCACGCCCCCCTTGCGGTGCGCGAGCGCGCGCACTACGTAACCCGCCGCGACGGCGGCGCCGGCGCGGTGCGCGAGGTTTGCGAACTGATCCTGATCGCGCAGGGCGCGCTGGAACCGCACCTCGCGGCGTTCGGCGCCTGACAAACCAGCGGATGCAGCGGGCATGAACCGCAGACGCGCGCTCGTCGACCGACTGACCGCTTGGTCGCCGGTGCTGTTGTTGGGCAGCCTTGCGGCGCTGACGTACTGGCTAGACGCGCAAGTGCAGCCCGCCGCCGCGCGTCACGACGGCACCGCGCGGCATGATCCCGACGTGTACATCGAGAACTTCCGTGCCGTGAGCTTCGATGCGGACGGCCGCGCGCGCCAGTCGCTCGCGGCACAGCGCGCCGAACATTACCCCGACGACGACAGCGTGGATTTCACTGCCCCCGCGCTCGCGATGACCGATCCCGGCCGACCGCGGATGTCGGTCACCGCCGACCGGGCGACACTCACCGGCGATCGCGAGACCGTGACGTTCCGCGGCCGCGTTCGCGGCGTGCGCGATGCAGCGCCAAACGGGGCATCTGCCGAGGGCGGTCCCCAAGGGCCATTGACGTTCGCCGCCGACTTCCTGCGTGTCATTCCGAAGCTGGGCCGGGCCGAAACGGACGGCCCGGTGACGATCGAGGAGCCGCGTGGAATAATTCACGGCGTCGGCATGGTGCTCGACAATCGAGCCAGGACGCTCAAGGTCAAGTCGGGCGTCCACGGCACGCTCTCGCCAGACTTGCCTCCGAAGTGACCTCCGCCTCCGAGTCCGGCCCCCGCCCGCGGCGTACCGCGCGCCGCCGCGCTGTGCCTGTGGCAGTCGCACTCGTCGCGGTGTGCGGCGTGGCGTTCGCGCAGGCAACGCAAGCCGAGAAGGCCGACCGCGAGAAGCCCATCAACTATTCGGCGGAGACCGGCGACGTCAATTACCAGACGAAGATCGGTTCGCTCGCGGGGAACGTCGTCATCACCCAAGGCACCCTGACGATCCGCGCCGACCGGATCGTGTTCCGGCAGAACCCCGACAATTCGCTGTCCGTGACGGCGTATGGCAATCCGGTGACCTTCCGCCAGAAGCGCGACGGCTACGACGAGTATTACGAAGGCTTCGCGCAGCGCGCGGAGTACGATGGTGCGAAGGAGTTTCTCGAGCTCTTCGACCGCGCACTATTGAAGCGCGGACAGGACGAGATCCGCAGCAACTACATTTCGTACAACGCAGCCACGGAACTGTTCAAGGCCGAAGGCCGCGCCGCCAGCACGCCGGCGGCGGAGGCCGGCGGGCCGGGCACGCGCGTGCGTGGTGTGTTCCAGCCGAAGTCCGATACGCCGCTCGCACAAAAGGGCAAGGGCGCCGGTAAGGACGGCGATAAGGGCGCTGCGCCCGCAGCCGAAGCGCCTCCCGCACCGTTGAAGCCCGCGGGCGAGCTCGCGCCGAACCCCTCCCAATGACCCGGCGGAATGCAGCCGCAGCGCAACCGCGATGAGCGAGCTCTCCGTCGCCCGGCTCGAGAAGCGGTACAAGGCGCGCACGGTGGTCCACGACGTGTCGCTCGACGTTGGAAGCGGCGAGGTTGTCGGCCTGCTCGGCCCCAATGGCGCCGGCAAGACCACGTGCTTCTACATGATCGTCGGGCTCACTGCCGCCGACGGCGGACGCATTGCGCTCGACGGCCGCGACTTGTCGCGAATGCCCATCCATGCCCGCGCGCGCCTGGGCCTGTCCTACCTGCCGCAGGAGGCGTCGATCTTCCGCAAGCTCACTGTTGCGGAGAATGTGCGCGCGATCCTCGAGCTACAGGATCTCGATAGTGACGCGTTGTCGAACCGCCTCGATGCGTTACTTGAGGACCTGTCGATCTCGCATCTCGCCGATGCTCCGGCGCTGTCCCTTTCGGGCGGGGAGCGCCGCCGCGTCGAGATCGCGCGCGCGCTGGCGACCCGCCCGCGATTCATCCTGCTGGACGAGCCCTTCGCGGGGGTGGATCCGATCGCCGTCCTCGACATCCAGAAGATCATCGGCTTCCTGAAGGAACGCGGGATCGGCGTGCTCATCACCGACCACAACGTGCGGGAAACGCTCGGCATCTGCGATCGGGCGTATATTATCAACGAAGGTCGCGTGCTGGCTTCGGGCGCGCCAGGGGAGATTGTTTATAATGAAGCGGTGCGGAAGGTCTATCTCGGGGAGCATTTCCGCCTCTGAGCCGACGTGCCGTTCGTGAAGCATGAAGCAGACCCTCCAGCTCAAGCTCTCCCAGCACCTGACGCTGACGCCGCAGCTGCAGCAGTCGATACGGCTGCTGCAGCTCTCGACGCTCGAACTCAACGCCGAGGTCGAGCGGATGCTGCAGGAGAACCCGCTGCTGGAGAAGGCGGAACAGGACGACGACGCACCGGCGGTCGAAATCCCGCATGTCGCTTCGCCACCTACGCCTGAGACGGAAGCGCGCGCCGAGCGCCGCGACGACCACGAGACGGCGACGGATCGCGACGCGGCGCCCGACATGGTCGATCGCGGGGACGGCGTCGATCGCGCCGATTTCGACGACTACTCTTCGGGTGAGTCCGACTGGGGCAGCGGCGGGGCGACCGACGACGACGACGGCTTCTTCCCGCAGCAAGTCGCGGCGAACTCGCTGCGCGACCATCTGCTACGCCAGTTGGCCGAGCTGAACCTGCCCTTGCGCGACCGCCAGATCGTCGCGTCGCTGATCGATGCCCTCGACGATGACGGCTATCTGCATTCCTCGCTCGAAGAAGTTGCCGAACTGTTCCCGGAAGAGCTCGACATCGACCCGGACGAGCTTTCGATCGCACTTCGCTATGTGCAGAGCTTCGAGCCCGCCGGCATCGGTGCGCGCGACGCCGCCGAATGCCTGACACTGCAGCTGAAGGCCTTGCCGGCGTCGACGCCATTTAGAGCCGACGCGCTCAAAGTCGTCTGCGAGCACCTCCCGCTTCTTGCGGCGCGCGATTTCACGAAGTTGAAGCGGCTGCTGCACGTCGACGACGCCGGCGTGCGGGCGGTGCGCGCGTTGATCACGAGTCTCAACCCCCGCCCGGGCGCATCGTTCGCCAAGTCGGAGGCAAACTATGTGATTCCGGACGTCGTCGTGCGCAAGGTGCGCGGAAAATGGACCGCCACGCTCAACGAGGCTGCGATGCCGAAGCTGCGGTTGAATCGCATTTACGCCGACATCCTGACGCGCAACCGCGAAGCGTCGAACCAGCAGCTCGCCGCGCAGCTGCAGGAGGCCAAGTGGCTGATCCGCAACGTCCAGCAGCGATTCGAGACGATCCTGCGCGTGGCGCAGGCGATCGTGCTCCGGCAGCGGCGGTTCTTCGAGCATGGCGACGTCGCGATGCGACCGATGGTGCTGCGCGAGATCGCCGACATGCTTGACCTGCACGAGTCCACGATCTCGCGCGTGACCACGCAAAAGTTCATGCTGACCCCGCGCGGCACCTACGAGCTCAAGTATTTCTTCGGCAGCCACGTTGCCACCGACACCGGCGGCGCGGCCTCGGCAACCGCGATTCGCGCCCTGATCAAGCAGCTGATCGGCGCCGAGGATCCGAAGACGCCGCTGACTGACAGCAGGATCGCCGACCTGCTCGGCGACCAGGGCATTCTCGTCGCGCGCCGGACGATCGCCAAATACCGGGAGGCGCTTTCGATCCCTCCCGTCAACCTGCGCAAGTCGCCATGAGGCACCTTGCGCAAATACCGCAGCGACAAGAGGAGAGATTGATGAACCTGAACCTCACCGGCCATCACCTCGACATCACTCCCGCGCTCCGCGACTATGTCGTCGCGAAGCTCGACAGGGTGACCCGTCACTTCGACCATGTGATCGACGTAAACGTGGTGCTGTCGGTGGACAAGCTGCGCCACAAGGTGGAAGTCAACCTTCATACGCGCGGCAAGGACATCCACGTTGAGGCGATCGAACCGGACATGTACGCGGCAATCGACGCGCTCATCGACAAGCTCGATCGGCAGGTCCTGAAACACAAGGAGAAGCGCGAAGTCCACCGCCACGAGGGCGCGGCAATCAAGCGCGATGCCGCGGAGGGCGAGGGCCACTCCGCCCCCGCCGTCGGCGCACCGGGAACGGCCACCGGTTGACATGCCCCGCGGCGTATAATCCGGCAGGCGTTCGCGCCGGCGGGCGGTCAGTCATCTGGCCCCCGCCGGTTTGCTTTTGGCGGACGCCGAGACGGAGCCTTCGTTTCCGATGAACCAGATCGCCCAGCTGCTCCCGGCCGAGAATATCCTGGTCGATCTCGACGCGGGATCGAAGGCGCAGCTCTTCACGGCAATCGGCCGCCTGTTCGAGGCCAATTGCGGAATCCGCGGCGACCTGGTCGTCGAGAGCCTCGGAGCGCGAGAGAAGTTGGGCTCCACCGGATTGGGCCAGGGCATCGCGATTCCCCATGGCCGGATCAAGGGTCTGGCGGTCGCCCGGGGGGCCTACGTGCGGCTGAAGGCGCCGATCGCGTTCGATGCGCCCGACGGCAAGCCCGTTGCCCAGGTATTCGTGCTGCTGGTGCCTGAGCACGCGACCGAGCAGCACTTGCAGCTCCTGTCCGAGCTCGCGCAGATGTTCTCCGAGAAATCCTTTCGGGAAGGGCTGGCGGCGGCAACCGACGTACACACACTGTACGATACATTTCGTGGGTGGGAGGCCGCGGCATGAATGCCGCCAGCCCGCCCCGAGGGCCAATTGCCGTGGCCAGCGCGGCGGCGGCAGCCGCAAGCGCGGGGGCGCACCAATGAGCGCGGACAGCGCGATGATGCGCCAGGTGAGCGTGGAAAAGTTTTTCGCCGACAACCAGGCGCGGCTCGGCATGAGCTGGGTCGCCGCGCGGCAGGGCGGGAATCGCGTGCTCACCGGCGACGCCGCGCTCAAGCCGACCATCGGACAGGTCGGCCACATGAATTTCATCCATCCGTTCCGGATCCAGATTTTGGGCGCGGCGGAGGTCGCATGGCTGCGCGCCATGACCGAGGCCGCGCGCAGGGAAGCGGTCGACCGGCTGTTCGCGACCGAGCTGGTCGCGATCGTCGTCGCCAACGCCGAGGAGGTACCTGCCTACCTCGCCGAGCAGTGCTCCGCACGTCACGTTGCGTTGTTCACGTCAGTGCAGCCATCGCCGCACCTGGTCGAGGTCATAAGGCTCTACCTGTCGCGCGTGCTCGCCGAGTCAACGACGCTGCATGGCGTGTTCCTCGACGTGCTCGAGATGGGGGTGCTCATTACCGGCGCGTCGGCGATCGGCAAGAGTGAGCTTGCGCTCGAGCTCATCTCGCGCGGCAACGGCCTCGTCGCCGACGACATCGTTGAAATCTACCGGATCTCGCCGGACACGCTGGAAGGCCGTTGCCCCGGCGTGCTGCGCGATTTCCTCGAGGTGCGAGGCATCGGCATCCTCAACATCCGAACGATCTTCGGCGAGACCGCCGTGCGCCCGCGCAAACTCCTCAAGCTGATGGTGCATCTCGAAGACCACAGCAACGAGGCATTCTCGGAACTCGACCGGCTGCAGGTCAACGCGACCTACCAGGAAATCCTCGGTGTCCCCGTGCGCAAGGTTACGATTCCCGTGGCCGCCGGCCGCAACCTCGCGGTGCTGGTCGAGGCCGCCGTCCGCAACTTCGTGTTGAACCAGCGCGGCATCGACAGCACGAAGGAATTCATCGAACGGCAGCAGAAGTTGATGGAGGACGGCGGTTGACGCCGTAAGCCTGCTGCGCTTGCCGATACCGTTTCGCGTTTCGGCTACGTTCGCGACGGTTCGTGCCTGCCAATCAGACGTTCAATTCACGGATCCGGCCGCATGGACCTGTTGCTGATCGGTGGCGTCTCCGGTTCCGGCAAGAGCGTCGCGCTCGCTGCGCTCGAAGATTCGGGCTATTACGCCGTCAACAACCTGCCGCTGCCGCTGGTCGCGCAGACAGCGGACTATCTGGCGTCCGCCGGCCGCGACCGCGTCGCGATCGCGCTCGACGTCAAGACCGAGCCCGGTCTGGCGGGCCTGCCGGACACGCTCGCGCGGCTGCGGGCAACGGGCTGGCAGGTGCGTTTCCTTTATCTCGACGCAAAGACGCCGACGCTCGTCAAGCGCTTTTCGGAGACGCGCCGTCGGCACCCGTTCTCGAGCGATTCGCGCACTTTGACCGAAGCGATCGAATACGAGCGTGGGCTCCTTTCCGAAGTTCGCCCGCTTGGCTTTGCGTTCGACACGAGCGACCTGCCGGCCGCGGCACTGCGGGCATGGATCAAGGACTTCATCAGCGTCGATTCGTCGAAGCTCACGCTGCTGTTCGAGTCATTCGGCTTCAAGCACGGCGTGCCGCTCGACGCCGACCTCGTGTTCGACGTGCGCTGCCTGCCGAACCCGCACTACGAGGCCGCGCTGCAACCATTGACGGGGCACGACGACGCAGTCGTTTCGTTCCTGGAGAAGCACCCCGAGGTCGAGCGCATGTACAACGACATCTATCACTTCGTCGGCAGCTGGCTGCCCGACTACGGGCGTGACAATCGCAACTATCTGACCGTCGCAATCGGCTGCACCGGCGGGCGCCATCGTTCCGTTTACTTCGCCGAGCGGCTTGCGCGCGCCTTCTCGCCGCGTTATCAGGTGCAGATCCGCCATCGCGAACTCGGTTGACCGATCGCTTCGGATAGAATCGTCGGATGACCGCGCCGCGCACGATCACGCTCGCGTTCACCGGTGCCTCGGGGATGCCGTACGGCCTGCGGCTGCTCGAGTGCCTGATCAAGGCGGAATGCCGCGTCTGGCTTCTGTATTCGCCGGCGGCGCAGATCGTTGCGAAGCAGGAATGCGATCTCTCGCTGCCGGCGCAGCCGCGCGAGGCGACACGCCTGCTCTCCGAGCGATTCCGCGCGGGCGCGGGAGCGCTCACCGTATTCGGTCGCGAGGATTGGCTGGCACCGATTGCGTCCGGCTCCAATGCGGCCGACGCGATGGCGATCTGCCCGTGCACGATGGGCACGCTCGGCGCGATCGCGGGAGGCCTCGCCGACAATCTGATCGAACGGGCCGCCGATGTGATGCTGAAGGAGCGTAGGCCCCTGGTGCTCGTCCCGCGCGAAATGCCGCTGTCGGCAGTCCACCTCGAGAACATGCTGAAGCTCGCGCGCGCGGGCGCGGCGATCGTCCCGCCGGCCCCGGGGTTCTACGATCACCCGCAGGAAATCGCCGACCTCGTGGACTTCGTCGTCGCGCGCGTGCTCGACCAGCTCGCCGTTCCGCATGCCCTCGGACCACGCTGGGGAGAAGGCCGCGGCGGGTCGGGTCCTCCCTCCGGCGCGCACTCGGTCTGATGTTCGCTTTCCTGAAAGGCACCGGGGACCGTCGTCCGATGCAATTGCCGCTCTTCCTGCTGAAGACCGTGCTGTTTCCCGGTGGCGTCCTGCCGCTTCGGATCTTCGAGCAACGTTACGTCGAGATGGCCAAGGCGTGCCTCAAGGACGGACAACCGTTCGGCGTGTGCCTGATCACGCAAGGCGAGGAAGTCGCGAAGGGTCCCGCGGGCCCGCCGTCATTCGCGTCGATCGGAACCCTTGCCACGATCGGCGCCTGGGACATGCCGCAGCTCGGCATCCTGCACGTCAGCGCTGCCGGCAGCGAGCGCTTCCAGGTACGGTCGCACGCCGTGCGTGCGGACGGGCTCGTGGTGGCCGAGGCGACGCGCATCCCCGCGGAGCCGGCGGCCGCGCTGCCGGAAGCGTATGCCCCGCTGGCCCGATTGCTCGAGCTGCTGGCAAGCCGGATCGGACCGCGCCAGTTCCCGGAAACGCACGCGTTCGACGACGCGTCGTGGGTTGGCTATCGGCTGGCCGAACTGCTTCCTCTACCACTTCCGATCAAGCAGGGCATGCTGGAGATAAACGACAGCGATGTGCGCCTTTCGCTCCTGCAGAAGTTCCTGCGACAGCAGGGATTGCTGTAGAGCCGCCCTCCCCGGCCGGTATAATTTCGTCTCTTGCGCAGCACCGGAGCGGAGCGATCATGGCTGGCCACAGCAAGTGGGCGAACATCAAGCACAAGAAGGCAGCCACCGACGCGAAGCGCGGCAAGATTTTCACGCGCCTCATCCGGGAGATCACCGTGGCGGCGAAGATGGGCGGCGGCGACGTAGCGATGAATCCGCGGCTGCGCCTTGCCGTCGACAAGGCGACAGCCAACAACATGCCCAAGGACACGATCGAGCGCGCGATCAAGCGCGGCGCCGGTGCGCTGGAGGGCGTCGCGTACGAGGAAATCCGTTATGAGGGCTACGGGGTCAACGGTGCCGCGGTGATCGTCGATTGCATGACCGACAACCGGACGCGCACCGTGGCCGACGTCCGGCACGCGTTCGCCAAGTTCGGCGGCAACCTCGGCACTGACGGCTCGGTGGCGTTCCTGTTCAAGCACTGCGGGCAGCTCGTGTTCGCGCCCGGAACCGACGAGAACCGGCTGATGGAAGCGGCGCTGGAAGCGAGAGCGGATGACGTCGTCACCAACGACGACGGCAGCCTCGAGGTGATCACCGGGCCGTACGACTTCGTCGCGGTGAAGGACGCGCTCGTCAAGGCCGGCTTCAAGCCCGAGTTCGCCGAGGTGACGATGAAGCCATCGACCGAAGTCGAGATGACCGGCGAGGACGCGGGACGGATGCAAAAGCTCCTCGACGCGATCGAATCGCTCGACGACGTGCAGGACGTCTATACGAACGCCGTCCTCGAAGAATAGCGTCACATTGCCCGAATCACGCAGCTCGACCGTCGCGACCGTCCGGTGCATCCTCGGCATCGATCCGGGATTGCGCGTGACCGGATTCGGCGTCATCCGCGTCGCCGGCAACACGCTCGCCTACGTCACCTGTGGCTGCATCCGTAGCAGCGAGGGCGAGATGCCCGATCGGCTCGCGGTGATCCTGCGCGATCTCGCCGACGTAATCGCGGAATACCGGCCAACCGAAGTCGCGGTCGAGAAGGTCTTCGTCAACGTGAATCCGCAGTCGACGTTGCTGCTCGGTCAGGCACGCGGTGCGGCGATCTCCGCGGCCGTGCTCGCCGGCCTTCCGGTCGCCGAATACACCGCGTTGCAGGTGAAGCAGGCGGTCGTCGGCCACGGCAAGGCGGCCAAAGAGCAGGTGCAGGATATGGTGCGCCGGCTGCTGCACCTCCCGGGTGCGCCGTCGCCGGACGCAGCCGACGCACTCGCGTGCGCGATCGCGCATGCTCACGGTGCGCAAGGGCTGGGCGGACTGCGGAAGACGGGCTTTCGCGTGCGCGGCGGACGGCTCGTCTGACGGTGGGTCTCGCCTCGCGCGGCGGACGGCTCGTCTGACGGTGGGTCTCGCCTCGCGCGGCGGGCGTGCCATAATCCCGCGAACCTGCGAGCCCAACGGGCGTACTTTCGCGCATGCGTGAAAATAGGTCCGACAGGCTCCTAACCACGCCCATGATCGGCCGCCTCACCGGAATCCTCGTCGAGAAGAACCCGCCGCAGCTTCTGCTCGACGTGCAGGGCGTGGCCTACGAGGTCGACGTGCCGATGAGCACGTTCTACAACCTGCCCGCCAGCGGCGAGAAAATCGCGCTCTATACGCACCTTGTCGTCCGCGAGGACGCCCACCTTCTCTTCGGATTCGGCAGCGAATCCGAACGCCGTGCGTTCCGCCAGTTGTTGAAGATCAGCGGCATCGGCGCGCGTACTGCGTTGTCGGTGCTGTCGGGACTTTCGGTGGCGGAGCTCGCGCAGGCGGTGACGATGCAGGACACCGGCCGCCTGACGAAAATACCGGGTATCGGCAAGAAGACCGCCGAACGACTCCTGCTGGAGCTGAAGGACAAGCTTGGTGCGGAACTCACGACGGGCGTCGGCGTGCACCGCCCGCAGCCGGTGTCGGCCGACGTCCTCCACGCCCTCGTCGCGCTCGGTTACAGCGACAAGGAAGCGGTCGCCGCCGTGAAACGACTCCCCGAAGGCCTGGGCGTAGGCGACGGCATCAGGCAGGCGCTGAAGCTGCTGGCCAAGGCATGATCGCACATGATCGAGAACGATGAACTCAACCGCATCGTCGCCGGTAAGGTCGCCGGCGGCGACGAGGAAGTCGTCGAGCGCACACTACGGCCACGCGCACTCGACGAGTACGTCGGGCAGGAGAAGATCCGCGGCCAACTGTCGATCTTCATCGAGGCGGCGAGAAAGCGCAAGGAAGCGCTCGACCACGTGCTGCTGTTCGGCCCGCCGGGCCTCGGCAAGACGACGCTGTCGCACATCATCGCGTACGAGCTGGGGGTGAACCTGCGGCAGACCTCCGGCCCGGTGCTGGAGCGAGCAGGCGACCTGGCGGCGCTTCTCACCAACCTCGAGCCGCACGACGTGCTGTTCATCGACGAGATCCACCGCCTGTCGCCGGTCGTCGAAGAAATCCTCTATCCGGCGCTCGAGGACTTCCAGATCGACATCATGATCGGCGAGGGGCCGGCAGCGCGCAGCGTGAAGCTCGACCTGCCGCCGTTCACGCTGGTGGGCGCCACGACGCGCGCCGGCATGCTGACCAACCCGTTGCGCGATCGCTTCGGCATCGTCGCTCGGCTTGAGTTCTACACTCCAGATGAGTTGACACGGATCGTCACGCGCTCTGCCAGCCTGCTGAAGATCACAATCGACCCTTCCGGAGCACTCGAGATTGCGCGGCGCTCGCGCGGTACGCCGCGAATCGTCAACCGGCTCCTGCGGCGCGTGCGCGACTTCGCCGAGGTTCGTGCCGGCGGGGAGATCACGCATGCGGTTGCCGGCGACGCGCTGGCCATGCTCGACGTCGACCTGTCGGGCCTCGATGTGATGGATCGCAAGCTCCTGCGCACCGTGCTCGACAAGTTCGCCGGCGGGCCGGTGGGGATCGACAACCTCGCCGCCGCGATCGGCGAAGAACGTGACACGATCGAGGACGTGCTGGAACCGTTTCTGATCCAGCAGGGGTTCCTGCAGCGCACCTCGAGAGGCCGTATCGCGACTGCGTTGTCGTACCGGCATTTCGGTTTGACGCCGCCGACGCCCGGCGCAGCCGCAGACCTCTTCCGCAGCGAATGAGCGAGCGGGGCGAAGCCCAGGCCCGAAGGGCGCGTCCGCGAGCGACTGAGCGCGGCCGATGCAGTGGCGCGTCGCGCACCGAGGAACGAGCGGAGGCCGCGGAATGAGCGAGCGGGCGAAGCCAGGGCCCGAAGGGCGCGTCTGCGAGCGTGGGTGGCGGCCGACCTCGAGGTGCAACGAGAAAATCGCAATGCCGCAGAGGCCTCGAAATGAGCGCCACCCGGGCAACGCAACCTTGACTGTCGCAAGCGCAGGCGCACATCGATGACTGCGCACGGGGTCCGCGAGACCTTTCGTTTCCCCGTCCGCGTCTATTACGAGGACACCGACGCCGCCGGCGTCGTCTATTACGCGAACTACCTCAAGTTCATGGAACGCGCGCGCACCGAATGGCTGTCGTCGCTGGGTTTCGACCTGGCCGTGGTCGAGCGCGAGCACGGCATCGTGTTCGTCGTCCATCGCATCGAGATCGACTTTCGTCGCCCGGCGCAACTTTCCGACCGGCTTGACGTCACATTGACGCTGGTCGAGCTCGGCCGCGCGCGCCTTGTCGCCGACCAGGCAATCCTCCGCGACAGCGAGTTGCTGACGCAAGCCCGCGTCTGCCTCGCCTGCCTCGACGCGTCGAGCTGGCGTCCGGCGCGCATTCCCGCTCCGCTCTACGCACGCATGGAGGCCAAGACTTGAACGTGCACCCGGATCTCTCGTTCGCCACGCTGGTCGCGCAGTCCTCCTTCGTCGTCCAGGCGGTGCTCCTGCTGCTGCTCGGGCTGTCGCTGTGGTCGTGGTGGCGGATCTTCCTCAAGATGTTCCAGCTGAAACGAACGACCGGCGGCGTCGACGCGTTCGAGGACCAGTTCTGGAAAGGCGGCGATCTCAATGCCCTCTACCAGAGCGCCAGCCAATCGCTGACCGGCAGCGGGCTCGAACATATTTTCACCGCCGGCTTCCGCGAGTATTCGAAGCACCGGCGTCAGGGTAGCAACGCAGCAGTAACGCTCGACAGCGCCCGCCGAGCGATGCGCGCCGCCTATCAACGCGAAATCGACTCTCTCGACGCGCACCTCTCGGGGCTCGCCACCGTCGGCTCCGTGTCGCCTTACATCGGCCTCTTCGGCACGGTCTGGGGAATCATGAACGCGTTCCGCGGTCTCGCCAACGTGAGCCAGGCCACGCTTGCACAGGTCGCGCCGGGCATTGCCGAAGCGCTGATTGCCACTGCAATCGGACTCTTCGCCGCGATCCCCGCCGTCGTCGCCTACAACCGGTACACGCACGACGTGGACCGCCTCGCGACGCGCTATGAAACATTCATCGAGGAGTTTTCCAACATCCTGCAGCGGCAGGGGTAACGGCACGATGCGACGCGCGCGCAAGTCGATCAACCAGATCAACGTCGTCCCGTACATCGACGTGATGCTGGTGCTGCTCGTGATCTTCATGGTCACCGCGCCGCTCGTCAATCCGGGCGAGATCGAGCTGCCGTCGGTCGGCACCCGACTCACCGCGCCTGCACAGCCGCTCGAAGTGATGCTGCGCACCGACCTCACACTGCTGCTTACCGATCGGCAGTCTGGTGCCGCACCAGTGCAGGTGTCACGCGACGAGCTGGTTGCGCGGATCCGGGCAAAACAAGCCAAGCTTCCTGAACAGCCGGTGGTGATCGCTGCGGACCGATCGGCCCGTTACGAGGATGTGCTCGGCGTGCTCGACCTCCTCCAGCGCAACGGCGCGAAGAAAGTCGGATTGCTGGCGCGCCCCTCGGCAAACTAGCGGATGGCCACGGACCGCCCACGCAAACCGGCGCTGACTGCGGGCCGATGGCCGGCGCTCGCACTGGCGATCGGAGTTCACCTTGCGTTCATCGCGGTGCTCATTTTTTCGATCCGCTGGCAGAACCGGCCGCCGGTGCCGGTAACCGCTGAACTCTATGCACCACCTGCGAAGGCGCCGGTCGTGGAAACTCCGTCGTTGCCGCAAGCCCCCGAATCGGGGCCACAACCGCCGCCGCAACCGGCGAAAAATCTGGAGCCGCCGCCACTGCCGCCCAAGGCCGCACCCAAGCCTGAACCCAAAGCCGAGAAGCCGGATCCGCATGCGGCCGAGATCGCCCGCAAGGCCAGGGTCGAGGAAGAACGCAGGGCGAAGGAAGTCGCCGAGCGCGACCGAAAGGAACGCGAGAAGAAGGAACTGGAGAAGCGCGAGGCGGAGAAGAAGAAGCAGGACGAGCAGAAGCGGCTCGCCGATGCGCGCGACCGGCAAGCGCGAGAGGCGCAGGAACTCAAAGCGCAGGCGGAGCGCGAGAAGGCTACGCGCGACGCGCAGCAGAAGGCGGCGGATGCCGATGCCGCCGCGCGGTCGCGCGCCGAGACCGACTACATCCACCGCATCCAGGCAAAGGTCAAGGGCAACGTGACATTGCCGCCCGACCTCGCCGGCAATCCCGAGGCGATCTTCGATGTCGTGCAACTTCCGACCGGCGAAATCATCGACGCGGTGTTGCGCAAATCAAGCGGCGTCCGCGCCTATGACGAAGCGGTCCAGCGCGCGATCCGGAAATCGTCGCCGCTGCCGCGCCCCGATCGCCCGGAGCTCTTCCAGCGCACGCTTACCCTCAAGTTCCGGCCGCAGGATTAGAGCCGCGAGCCTGGGAGCCGGGGCCCCGCGCGCGGGTAGCGCGTGGGGATGCGACCGGGGCGCCGAGTCGACGCGGCGCGCAGCGAGCGGCGCGGACGCTCGGCGTAACGTCCTTCAAGGCAGACGCGGAGGCCGACGGCTCAACGAGGCCGACGGCTCGGCCATCGCATGTTACGGAAGACGAGGAGGCTGAGGAGCCGCGAGCCTGGGAGCCGGGGCCCCGCGTGCAGGCGCAACGGAGCGGCGACGAGGACCGTCGCCGCGGTCAAATTTCCTTCGGCTTCTTCTCGACAATCTGGATCGCAGCCCAGCTCCACTCTGCGCGCTGCTCGACCAGCTGCCGCAGTGCGACCGTATAGACCGAGCGGCCAGTCGTCAGGATGATGTTGCGACCTTCGACGTATTCGGACGTCGGCACGATCAGCGTCTTGACCGCGAGCGGCTTGTCGGGCCGCGACGGCGGCGGCAGATAGAGGCCTTCGAACCGCGCCCCCATCGTCGACACGTCGATGCCGTTGACGATAATGCCGAGATCCTCCTTCGCTTCCCGCTTCGCGTGCAGCACGACGGGAACAAGGCGCTCCGCGATGATCGACACGCCAGCCTCGACCTCGTCGTTGGAGACCTTGTTCAGCCGGCGCACGACGCCCAGCACCCAATCGGTGATGTCGGACTGGCGCACTGCGACCAGCGCACCCAGCGCGAGGCTCTGACCGATGCCACCGGAAGCGGCGATGCGCAATCCGGCGACGCTGCGATCCTTGACCTGCCACATGGGATCCGAAAACGACGAGATCGACGCGGCGAGCGAATCGTGTTCGGTCAAGGTGAGGCGCTTCGCCCGCGGGCCATCGGCGACCGCGTAGACTTCGATCTGCTCGGCGCTGGCATTCGAATCGTTGGCCGACTCGTTGATGCCCTTCGCCGCGAGGTCGCGACAGATGCGGCCGAGGCCGACGCGCACCTTGGCGGCGACCGTCACCGCGATGCGTGGGTCGCGGCGCAGATCGGCGTTGAGGTTCGGCGACACCGCGGGGCGTACTTTCTCGAGGATCGCGACGCGCTGCTGGTTGATCGGCGCGGCCGGCCCCTGGTCCGTGGCCTCCGCTTGCCGGAGCGCATGGATCGCGCGCTCGAGTTGCTCGGCCATCGGCGTCGTGTCGAGATAGCGCAACATGGAGCCCGAATCGCTGCCCGTCCGCCGCACGAGCCCGTTCTTGCCGGCGACATCGACGAAGAATCCCTCGGGGGACTGGGGGACGGCGTCGAGTGTCAGCCTGCGGCTCCACGCCCGGAGTTGCGCGCTGGCCCAGTCGAGTTCGCCCGGCGACAGATTGCCGGTATTGAGCTGGTGGATCAGCAGCACAAGCAGGTATTCCTGCTCGACCGTCCACTGCGTCGAATTGGAGCCCGTGCTGGTCAGCGATACGGCGACGCGCTCAACGCCGAGTTCGGTGGCACGCATGTAGAGCTGGTGCAGCTCCATCCATTTCGCAGGGATCCAACGCTCGTAGCGGAACACGCGTAGCTTCGCGTCGGTGCCGTAGTAGTGAATGAGCCGCGAGAATAGCCGCGGCACCACTGGCTTCCAGCGCGGATTCTCGGTCTGCGCGAGCGCCTGCTCGAGCGCGCTCTGGTAGGCGAAGATGAACCCCTGACACATCTCCTGCAGCGCCTGCCAGAGGCGCTCGGCAAGGCGCGCCGAACTGTCGACGTTCTCGACATATTGCTTGGTCAACTGGCGGCGGTCGGCGCCGAGCGCAGAATCGAGAAACTCGACCGCGGCAACGCGGTTCAGGTCGGCGGGCCGGCGCGACTGGCGCATGCCGTCGAAGGCGCGCATCACATGCTGTTGGCGGCCGATTACGTCGAGCGACGGCAACTGGCGCAGCCATCCGGACGCGGTTTTCGGCGTCACCAGCGGATCGGGATGATCGCGTGCCTGCTGATTCAGAAATCCAAACATCGCCTAATGGAAGTCCCAACAATCGACATTGATCGGCACCCGGCCGGCGTACACCACCCCATGCAAACACGCACGACGCGCGCGCACCCGGTGTTTCGACGACATTCCAAACGCGAGGAGAACGTTCATTTATAGCTCAAATGCAACAGCGGCGCAAAACGGCGCCGGTGTCGGCTACAATTCGCCGCTCGGCCAAACGCCGGCGGCGACGCGTCGTTGCGCGACCGTCGTGGCGGAGCCTCATCCAACCTGTCTCTCCCACGGAGATGCATGCATGATGTTCCTGTTGTTCGATCCGCGTCGCACCCGCCGCGGCGTCCTGTGCGTTGCCTCGATCGCGGCGCTTACGGCGTTGTCTATTCCGCCCCCTGCCGATGCGCAGACCGGGCAGCCGCCGGCGAAAACACCCGCGGACGCTTCTTCCCCCAACCTTTCAAGCAAGATCGGTGCCCAGGTGAATGAGCTGAAGAAAATCGATATAAAACAAGGTGATGGAGTAGAAGCTGTGGCCGGAAAAGCCGTGATCGTCCACTATACGGGGTGGCTTTATGACCCCGCGACGGCGGATGGCCACGGCGCCAAATTCGACAGTTCGTTCGATCGCAAGGTCCCGTTCGGTTTCACCCTGGGCGCGGGAAAGGTGATCAAGGGCTGGGACGAAGGGGTCGCCGGGATGAAAGTGGGCGGCAAGCGCACGCTGGTGATTCCGCCCCAGATGGGCTACGGCGAGCGCGGCGCAGGCAGCGTGATTCCGCCGAACGCGACGCTGCTCTTCGACGTCGAACTCATCGAAGTCAAAGGTTGATGCCCTGAGAAACGGGCAGCGTTCGTCTCCGATGTGCGTGCTTGCCGCTCGGCCGCACTAGGGCCTGTTCACACTATGTCTGCAAGATGCGTTGCGAGTCAAAACGGCCGTGCGCAAGGCGCAAAACGAAGACGGGCCGGCTGCCCGGCGAGGCTTTGCAACAAAGCGCACGGCCGTTTTGGCCGCAACCCGAAGGGAACGGGCGCCCTGGGGCGCCAATCAAGCGCCTTGATTGGCACCCCATGCCACCCGTTCGCATCTGTAGACATAGTGTGAACAGGCCCTAATCAGAACGGGCGTCTGCAGCATCGTCGCGACCCCCGGGGTCAGGCGTCGCGCCCGAAGTGCGATCATGAGCAGCGTGGAGCGGCGCGGCGCTTATCCCGTGGAAGTAGTCTGTCGCTGCGACCGGTCCGAATCACCAGTCGCGCTGTCGCACAGCGGAACCGCGGATCGGTCGCGGCGACGAACTATTCACCAATACGTCTCGACAGTAATCTGCCCCGGCTCCTTGCGTCGATGCCGCCGCATGCCACGCGTTTGCAGAACCTTCTGTGTGTCATCGACCATAGCCGGATTTCCGCACAGCATCACGTGCGAATTTTCGGCGGCAAGTACAACTCCGGCACGCGCTTCGAGTCGCCCGTCCACAACCGCCGCGGGGATGCGGCCGGCGAGCGCGTCGGCCTGCGTGTCGCGGCTCACCAGCGGGATATACGTGAACGCACCGGGATGGGCAGCGGCTATCCCCGAGATCGTGTCGCGGTACGTAAGCTCGTTTGCGTAGCGCACGGAATGCGCGAGCACGATGCGCCCGAATTTTTCCCAAGGTTCCTCCGTGCGCAGGATCGACAGGTAGGGACCGAGACCCGTGCCCGTCGCTAGGCACCACAGCGCGTCGGCTGCGGGCACCTCGCCGATCGAAAAAAAACCGTTGGCGTTGCGCAGCAGCCACACAGGCTCGCCGGGATCGAGTGCCGCGAGCCGGGGCGAAAGCGGACCCTCGGGAAGGACGATGAAATAGAACTCGTGCGGTGAAGATTCCGGGCAATTCACGAACGAATAGGGCCGCCCGAGCATCTCCTCCTTCGATCCGGGCGGCGCCGGCAGCGCGAGCCGGCCGAATTGACCCGCGATAAACGTGACCGCGGGCGCCTCGACCTGCAACGACACGAGGCGATCGGTCCACGCGCGATTGCCAATCACCTTGCCTTCCACCCATTTGTCCATCAGGGTCTTCTCGGGAGACGGTAAGATGGCGATTATGCCAACCCCGTTGGACGACGATGCGCCTATCATTCGGCGCCGCGGTTCGCGCGTGTACCTGCGCCCACCGCGGCGCGGCGATGTCGCAACGTTCCTCGCCGCATCGCGCGCGAGCCGCCGGCTCCATGCGGCGTGGGTACGGCCGCCGCAAACCGCGGCGCGCTTTTGCGAGTATGTGGCGCGCTATGGCGCGCGTGCACAACGCTATCCCCCAGGGGCGACGTACGCCGGTCTGCTCGTGTGGCGCGTCGACGACGATGCGCTCGTCGGCGTATTCAACTTCAGCGAAATAGTCCGTGGCGCCTTTCACAGCGCCTACCTTGGCTACTATGCATTCGCGCCGCACGCGGGCGGCGGCTACATGTCTGACGCGCTCGCGCAGGCGCTCGAATTCGCCTTTCGCACGTTGAAGCTCCACCGTGTGGAGGTCAACGTGCAACCGGGCAACACGCGCTCGCTTTCCCTCGTACGCCGTAGCGGGTTCGTCCACGAGGGCTATTCGCGCCGTTACGTCAAGATCGCCGGCCGGTGGCGCGATCACGTCCGCTTTGCAATGCTGGTCGAGGACTGGCGCGCGCGCGCGAAGAAGGCGCGATGACCGCGGGTCCCCGGCGCCACCCGGCGACGGGTGCACTGGCGGCATGCTGTGCGCTCGCTCTCAGCGCCGGTTGTACCACGCGTCTCACGGCCGATGGGCCGAAAATGGTCGCGGCGCATCCGTTGCCCTCCTTCGCGAGCCACGACGAATGCGTACGGCTCTCGCCTGGCGACCGCCTCGACTACGCGTTCGAGGCGAGCGAGCCCATCGCCTTCGAAATCCGGTATCGCGAAGGTAATGCCGCCGTGGCACCCGTCGTGCGCGAGCGCTCGCGCGGCGACGCCGGCGTGTTGGTGGCGCGACTCGCCCGTGAGTATTGTCTTGTGTGGGAGGCCGGTGGTGCCGGCGCACTGATCGATTATCGCATTCGCCTGCGGCCGGCCGCCCAATGACCTAAAGGTCGGTGTGCGTGTAGGTCCGCCCGTTCTCGACGGTCCCCAGCACGATCCGGTCGACAATCGCGGCTGCAACTTCGGCCGGGTCCTTCAGCAGACCGTTCTCCTTGAACGACCGGAAGAGGCCCACACTCGGAAATTCGGCGGGGTCGCGGCTCCGCATGAACGCCTGCATTGCGGTCTCGAAGATGCCGGGTCGCAGCGAAACGCATTGCAGCGTCGGGGACGCGTGATCCGCCACCACGGCCCGGGTCAGCATCTCGAGCGCGGCCTTCGAGATGCAATACACGCTGCTGCCCGCCAGCGCACTCTGTGCGGCGCCCGACGAGATGTTGATGATCCGGCGCGGGAGCGCGGCGTCGGGAAACGCGCGGCAGAAAAGGTCGGCCAGCACGAGCGGCGCGGCGACATTGGTGGCGATCGCCGCCTCGATTTCGGCGGCGTCGAGCCGCCCTACGAGGCCCACAGGTGTGGCAACCGCGGCGTTGTTGATCAGTGTGACCGCGGTCGGCTTCTGTGCCGCGAGGTCGCGCAGCACGGGCGCAACGGCCGCCGCGATCAACGCCGGATGGGCGAGATCGCAGGCGACGTGGCGAAACCGCTTGCCCTTGAGCCTGGCGCTTCCCGTGCGGCCGATGCCGACCACACTGCAGCCGCGCGCGATCAGCGCGGCGGCAAGGGCCTCGCCCAATCCGCGGGAGATGCCGGTGACAACAGCGGCGTGCATTGCTCCTCCGTCAATGACCCTGTTCATTCCTGCGGCGTGCTGTCAGCGCACCGCCCACCATGCAGACGGCGATGAGCCCGAGTTGCCACAACGGCTTCACTGCGTAGACCAGCGCTGCGGTCGAGCCCTGCGGCGCGACGAACGCGGCGTAGAACGCGAGCGCCTCGAATGCCGCAGCAAGAACCGTTCCTGCAAGGAGCCCCGGCGCGCGGACCCGCCATGCTAGCAGCAGCGCAACGAACCACGGCAATACAAGCCACAGGAGAAACGCGTACAAACCGGCATCGACCGGATCGGGCGCCTTGACCACGAACATCGTTGCATCGGCGGCAATTCCCAGCCCGGCCAGCAGCCGTACGAGCGAGCGCGGAAGCGGACTCGGCGGGTGCGGCGACGTTGTGGACATGGGACCTCCGGAACGTGGCTTGGCGGAGCCCCCGGCCCGCACCGGAGGAAAGGCGACCCTTCGCTCAGCTTCGACCGAAGGAAAGCGCGATTACGACGACGATGAAGATCGCAAGTACCAGCAGCGCGACCTTCCACGGGCTCTTCGGGTATTCGCCGCGCACGGCGCCGGTGACGCCGTTCATCACGCACTGGAAGGCGCGCGCGCCGTAGGTATACGAGAGCAGCCAGACCGGCGCCAGAATGTGCTTGAACGTCTGGCCGGAATAATCGCTTCGCACGACGAGATTGCGAAACGTGTCGCCGGGGATCTGCTGCGCGCACAGCGTGTGCATCTTCGCGTCCATCGCGTCGCGCGCGCGCTGCGCGGCGGCGACCAGATCGATCTGATAGCGCTCGACGATCCAGCCGGCCACATAGCCCGCGTCGTAGGGCTTGAGGTCGGCGGTCGGGAACGGCTCGATCCCGCGCAACAGCCCCGGATGGACGCCGACCGACGCGCAGACGAGATCGTCGTCGAAAGAGTGTTGCAGGCGGCCCGCCGCGGGCTCCCAGCGCACGTGCTGAACCTGTCGTGTCCGCGCTTGGCCACCTTCCGAGTACGTCTCGGTCGTGTAGTAGTAGTGGCCGGCCTCGGCGGTCCACGCAGCGTCGACCTGCGCGTCGAACGTCCAGTACGGGAGGTAGACGCCGCGCACGGTGTCCGTCAGCGCCTTCTTCTTGAGCGCCGACGGCGCGAGCCAGAGCTTGCCGTACCATGCGCGGATCGCGTCGCGCGCCGCGGATTCGGCGAGCTTGAACGGCAGCACGCTCAGGGGCCTGAACGCCGCCTTCGTTTCCGTGTACGGCACGAGCTGCGCCGAACCGCAGAACTCGCAGCTCTGGGCCTGTCGTTCGGGGTCGAGCACCGAAATCGCATTGCAGCTCTGGCACTTGGCCTGTCGCCTCTCGACCTGCCAGCCGCGCGCGTCGTCGCCGATCCCGCGCAAGGCGGCGACAAGGTCGTGCTCGACGATGGCGCCACCGGCATCGAGCTTCGCCGGCGACTCGGTAGCGCAGAACGGGCAGACGAGTTTCTGCCTTGCGGGATTCCAGATCGCCTCGCCGCCGCAGGCGGGGCAGGCGAATTTCGACAGCGCGACCGCTTCCGCCACTCGGGTAGCCTCCGGGACCGTCCGGGCCGGTCAGAGGGAGTAGCCGATCACGCGCCACACGCCGTCGGATTCGCGCTCCAGCGTCACGGTTTCGCGGTTGTCGACTTTTTTCGCGAACACCGTGCGGAAAAGGACCAGCGCGAATTCGCCCTCGGACCCATCCGGCAACTGCTTGGTAAACGTCGTCGAGAGCATGCTCCGCTGCTCGAACGCGCCGAGCGGAGTCCGCACCTGCCGCAACGATGTACCCCACTTCGCTTCGGTGATCACGGCCTTGAACCGGGTCCCGGCGGCGTTCCAGCTCCCGACGGTATCCATCCTGTCGATCAACGCGAGCCAATCGCGCGCCGACTTCTGGACGATGGACGTCTGGGCGTCCTGTGCAAAGCCGTGCGTCGCCGCGCCGACGCCGCAAACCACAAGCGCGCCCAGTACCGTCCGACGCGCGCGATCCGGGCGCGGTCTCATGAGTTGAGGAACGTGTCGACCGCGGCGCGCGTGACGCGCCACTGCGTGCCGATCTTCTTGCCCTTGAGGTCTCCTGCTTCGAGGCTCGCCATCACGTCGGCTTCACCCACGCCCAGCACCTGCGCCACCTGTGCGGGCGTCAGGAGCTCGGGAGCCGCAGCCTTCGCCGTGGGCGCTGCCGACGCCGCGATGCCCGGCGTGGTCTGCGCCATGATGCCACCCGTCTGGTTGATCATCTGCTGCGCCATTGCCATGCCGACCGCCATCTCGGCGCCGATGCCGCCAACGCCGGTATTGCCTCCCTTCTCCATTCCCTGTGCCATCTGGAACTTGACGTAGTCGTTGAGGTTGCCGACTGCGGCCATCGACGACCGCTTGTCGATCGCTTGCTCGACTTCAGGCGGCACCGACACGTTTTCGACGATGAAGCTCGTCATCTCGAGGCCGTACTTGTCTCCGATCGCCGGATTGATGAGCGGCAGCAACGCCGCACCCAGTTCCGCGTAGCGCGCCGCGACTTCAAGCGCTGGTATCTTCGCGCTCGCGAGTGCGTCGGAAAACACGCTGACGATCCGCGAACGCATCGTGTCGTTGAATTCGTCCAGACGGAAATGGTCGTCGGTGCCGGCGACCTCCTTCAGGAATTTCTTCACGTCGACGATGCGGAAGTCATAGATGCCGTATGCACGCAGTCGAACAATGCCGAAATCCGCATCGCGCATCATCACCGGGTTGGCCGTGCCCCACTTGTTGCCGGTAAACAGGCGCGTGACGACGTAGTAGACGTCGGCCTTGAAAGGGCTCTCGAACGCGTATTTCCACCCTTTGAGATCGGTGAGGATCGGGATGTTGTCGGTGGTAAGCGCGTGCTTGCCCGGGCCGAATGTGTCGCCGAATTGGCCCAGGTAGACGAACTGTGCAACCTGCGACTCACGCACGATCAGCTGCGCGCCGTTCTTGATCTCCTTGTCCTCGTCGGGAAACCGGTACGACAACGTGTCGCGCGAGTCGTCGGTCCACTCGATGATGTCGATGAACTGCTTCTTGAGGAAGTCGATGATCGCCATGGAGCCTCTTTTGTTCTCGGGGTCAGCGTTGTCGCGCGGCGCGCGCCGCAGTTACTTCTTCGCCGCCGCCATCTTGCTTGCCGCAGCTTCGCCCTGCGCGATCTCGGCCTCGAGTCGCTCCGCCGGCAGCGCGCCGGGCACGATTGAACCGTCGGCGAACACGAGCGTCGGCGTCGCGGTGACGCGCAGTTTGGTCCCCAGCGCGTTCGTGGCGACTACCGGATTTTCGCAATCGCCCTTGTTGTCAGGCAGCTTGCCGGAAGCGAAGAATTCGTCCCAGGCCTTCTCCTTGTCGGGCGAGCACCAGATCATCCGTGACTTGCGCGCGGCATCCGGATGCAATTGATCGATCGGATACAGAAATGTGTAGATCGTCACGTTGTCGATGCCCTTCAACTCCTCCTCGAGCCGCGCGCAGTAGGGGCAGTCGGCATCGGAGAAGATGGCGAGCTTGCGCTCGCCGTTGCCCTTGACGCGCTTGAACGCGAGGTTCAAGGGCAAGTTGTCGAACGCCACGCGGTTCAGCTGCCGCAGCTTCGCATCGGTCAGGTTCTTCCTGGTGTTGGCGTCGTACACAGCGCCCACGAACACATAGGTGACTTTCGCGTCGGTGTAGATGAGCTGGTCGTCCATCTGCACCTCGAACAGCCCGAAATACGGGCTCTTCGTGACGCTGCGAATCGTGGCGTTCGGGAATTTCTGCGCGAGCTGTTTCTTCACGGCTGCGGGTTCGCCGGTCAGTGCCGGTGCGGGCGCGGCCGGCTGCGCCGCCAGCGCGGATGCCGCCAGCGCGCCGGCGGCAAGAGCGGCAGCGAGCCGGCGCAGGTAATGGTCGATCGTCAGCCACATCATGGTCTCCGAAGGTTCGCGTGGCGCAAGTCTAACGCAGCGCGGATTGCGCCAGAAGGCGCTTGGCAGGCGGCAACCGGTTCACGGCGGCCATCCCGAGATTGCGCGCCGCTCTGATCGACGGCGCATCGATGCGAAAGAGTTGCGCAAGACCGTCGGTGACGCTCTGCATCGCACGCACGGGGAAGGCGCGGCGCCGCGCATAGCGCTCGAGCAGCAGCGGCGCGCCCGCATCTGTCAGCGGACCCCTTTCGCGCAGCGCGGCGGCGAGCGCGCTGGCGTCGCCGAAGCCCAGGTTCACCCCCTGACCCGCCAGCGGATGAACGCCGTGCGCGGCGTCGCCGACGATCGCCAGCCGATGTGCGACAACCGCGGACAACTTGAGAAATTGCAGCGGGTACGGAACGGCCGGCGTCAAGCACTCGAACGTGCCGAGCGCGCCGCTCCCGGCATCGGCAACGCGTGTTGCGAGCGCGTCGGGAGATGCTGCCAGCAACTCCTGCGCGAGGGCTTCGGGCGCGGACCAGACGATCGAAATGCGCCGGCCGGGTAACGGCAGCCAGGCGAGAATGCTCCCGTCGGCGCGAAACCACTGATGTGCGCGGCCGTGGTGTGCGCGGGCGCACGCAAAGTTGGCGACCACCGCCGTCTGCCCGTACGGTTTCGGCAGGGCGACGATCCCCGCGGCCGCGCGCACCCAGGACCGCACGCCGTCGGCGGCGACAACCAGCCGCGCGGAAATCGTCTCGCCGTCGGCGAAGCGCAGCACGCCCGCCTCCGATGACCAGACCATCGATTCGAACGCGCGCGGCGCAAAGGTCGCAACGCCGGCCGCGTGGACGAGCAGGACGAGTGCCCCGCGCAGCGTGCGCTCTTCGACAATCCAGGCGAGGGCCCGCTCGCCCTGCTCGTACGCGGAGAACTCGAGTGTGGCGCCGTCGTCGCCGAAAACGCGCATCGTTTCGAGCGGTGCGATACGCCCGGGCGGCAGCGCCTGCCACGCCCCCAGCCCGTGCAGGAACGTCGCGCTGCCGGGACTGATCGCATAGACCCTTGGATCCCAGCCGGAATCCGCCGGCGGCGCCTCGGGAGCGACGATCGGCCCACGGTCGGCGAGTGCCACATTGAGCCCCGCGGTCGCAAGCGCGGACGCCAGCGCCAGGCCCACGAGGCCGGCACCGGCGATCAACACGTCGAAATCAGGGGTCGTGGAGGTCGTCACGTCTGGTCGAGAACTTCGATAACGTGGTTCTGGTTGGTGTAGATGCATAGGTCGGCAGCGATCGCAAGGCTTGCTTTGACGATCTCGGCCGCCGAAAGTGCCGTGTTCTCGAGGAGCGCCCGCGCCGCCGCCTGCGCGTACGGGCCGCCGGAGCCGATCGCCACGATCCCGTGTTCGGGCTCGAGCACGTCGCCCGTGCCGGTGATGATCAACGACGCCGTCCGGTCGGCCACCGCCAGCATCGCCTCAAGCCGGCGCAGGATGCGGTCGGAACGCCAGTCCTTCGCGAGCTCGACCGCCGCGCGCATCAAATGGCCCTGGTGCTTGTCGAGCTTCCCCTCGAAGCGTTCGAACAACGTGAAGGCGTCGGCCGTCGCGCCGGCGAAGCCTGCGAGAACGCGCTCGTTGTGGAGCCGCCGCACCTTGCGCGCGGTCGCCTTGACGACCACGCTGCCGAGCGTGACCTGCCCGTCGCCGCCGAGCGCGACTGCGCCATCGCGGCGGACGGACAGTATCGTGGTGCCGTGAAAGGTTTCCATCGTCGCCTGCATTCGTACAGATCCCTGCCCCGTGGCCGGTGGGCTCGTTAGGTGAGCACCGCGCAGTACCCAGGGCAGGGGGCGGCGCGTCCTGTCAGGTGCGAAGCGCGGGGGACGCGCTATTGTGACTTCTTGATGAAATGGCGAGGTGAAATGCCGATGAGCAGCAGCATCGCGCGGATGATCGGTGTGGCGCCGACGATTTGCACTGCCTTGCGCTGCAGTTCGATCCGGTTGATCGTGTTGAGCAGCGCCCCGGCGCAGACGAAATCGACGCGTTCGACTTGGCTCATATCGATCGCAACAACCGCCCGGCCCTGCGCGAACTCGATGAGTCGGCCCAGATGAGGCATGCCCGAGCCCGCCATCACACCAGTCCAGACGAGCACCTCCACGTCGGCGGAAGACGTGGCGGCGCCATCGGTCGCTGCTTCGCTCACCACCTGAGGGAGCACCGGGGGTTCCCAGGAGGGCGGCGACATTTCGAACGTCACTGCGTATTCGACAGCGCGGTCCTCGAATGGCGCCCGGGCGTTCGCCCACTGCAGGAGCTCGAGCGAGAGGAGCCACGCGCCTTCGCCGCCTTCGCGCCCTTTCTTCAGCGCCGCCTCGAGCGGCGGCTTCAACTTTTCGGCGCGCTGCAACGTCAGCGCGCCCTTCCGGCGCCGCGCTTCGGCAAGCGCCTGTGCGAGGAGCCGTGCCCCGTCATCGTCAAATCCAGTCACCGACATCAGATCGAGCCGCACCTCGGAGAGGTTTTTCGCCATCGCCCGTCTGAGGCCGTCGAGTTGTGCCGCGACGGCTGCGGTGAGCTTACCCGTGAGACCGATATACCCGCCACCCGTCGCGCGGATCCCGCTCTGCGGCTTGTCGCGTGCTTCCCAGGCGGGCGCGGAGCGTTCGAACTGAACGACATATTGCAGGGCGAACTGGTCGAATACCGTCTTGTCGCCCGCACGTTGCTGCAGGTCGAACAGCGCGAGCCATGCGAGCGGCGAAAGCTTGGCGTCGTGGTCGGTCTGCACCCCCTCCTCAAGCAGCGTGCGTGCCTGCTCCGGGTGGCCGCTCGCGAAGCGCAAAGCCGCGTCCTCGAGCACCGAGCAAAGACCGGGATTCGCCTGGGCAACTTCGAAGCTCGGCTGCCCGGGCGACGACCACTCGATGAGGCTGGCACCGGTTACCGTGATTTCGCCGGCGGGCTCCACCTGCTGCCGATCCTTGGCCCGCCCGGACTTCCCAGCGACATGCGCGGCGACCTCGCGCGCGGAAGGCGGGCGAGCGCTCGCATCCGCTGTCGCCGGTTTCGCCTCCGGTGCGGGGGGGTGGGGTTTCTTGGTCGAGTGTTTCGAGAACAGCGCCATCGGGATCGGGCCGCCCGCGGACGCACAGGCCACGGCCGTGCAAGCGGGCATTTGAACCGGGGGGTCGATTATGTTCTCGTCATAGGTAACCTTCAAGCGGGGCCCTTCCGGGGGACGGCTTCCCTGGGGCCGCTTGTGGTTATTGCGTTCCGCCGGCGCCACGCGTTCGGCGTCGTTGCCAGTTTGCCGCGTCGCTCACTTTCACCCGGCAACGCACTGTGCTGCGCCGAACGATGTCGGTGGCTTGATCCGTTCATGCTTGCTAGAATCGACTGCGCACAGCCGGTCGACCGACCGTTCACTGGAGAATGGCGATGAAAAACCCGCTTGACTCGATCTGGGGCACGATCATCTCCGGCCTGATCCTGACGGCGATCCTGTATCTCGCCGTTCGGAACCTGCTGGTTTGACGGAGGCGAATGCGATGGAACTCCTGCCCGCGCTCGCAAGGTGGCTGCACCTCCTGGCCGGTGTCATGTGGATCGGTCTGCTCTATTACTTCAATTTCGTCCAGGTTCCTGCGCTCAAGGCCGCGGCGGCGGATGGCACTGGAGCGGGCATCACCAAACACGTGGCGCCGCGCGCACTCGACTATTTCCGCTGGTCGGCGGTCGTCACGTGGCTCGCCGGCGCCGCGCTGCTCGGCAACCAGTTCGTGCCGGCGTTCACGTTACAGAAGGGCATGGCAGGGATTGGCATTGGCGCCTGGTTGGGGACGATCATGCTGTTCAACGTTTGGGTGCTGATCTGGCCGAATCAGCAGAAGATCCTCGGGATGAAGCCGGCAACCGACGAGGAGAAAAACAAGGCGCGCCGTGTGGCGCTCCTCGCCTCGCGCACCAACATGATGCTGTCGATCCCGATGCTGTTCTTCATGGCTGGTGGGTGGTCGCACCGGGCGCTGTTCGGCTTGTAGCCGCGCGAGCCGGGAGAGCGCGGGCCAACGCCACGCAGCAGCGAGTGGATGTAATCGGAGCGAGCCCCGGCGCAACGCGGTCGACGGCTCGGTCATCGAACGTTGCGGCAGTTGAGGAGGTCGGAGCCCCTCCTGGCGACGCCGCCCTGGCGCGCCACCGCGCCGAGGCTTGGCCGCGGCAGCCGCGCGGGCGTCAGTCGCCGTAGAGCTTCTGAACGCGCTCGCGGCGCTCCTGCGCCTCGAGCGAGAGCGTTGCGGTCGGGCGGGCGAGCAGGCGGGGAATGCCAATCGGCTCGCCGGTCTCTTCGCAATAGCCGTAGCTGCCATCGTCGATCAGCTTGATCGACTTCTCGACTTTCTTGAGGAGCTTGCGCTCGCGATCGCGCGTGCGCAGTTCGAGCGTGTATTCCTCCTCAAGGGTCGCACGATCCGACGGGTCCGTCGTGACCTCGTTCTCGCGGAGGTGTTCGCCCGTGTCGTCGGCATTTTGCAGGAGCTGCTCACGCAACTCGAGCAGCCGCTGCCGGAAGAAGGCGAGCTGCGCCTCGTTCATGTAGTCCTTGTCGGACGCGCGCAGCAGATCCTCCTCGGTCAGGACCTTGGGCTTTTTGGCCACGGTTGCGCTTGCGGTTGCTTGCTTCGCTGCCATGCTGACCTCTGTAGCCTTCATCGTAACGCCGCGAAAGGCGCGTGAACGCCGTTTTCCGCCCCGCGCCCCGCGGTGCGAGGCGCAGGCGTGCAACAACTACCGACCGCGCTAAACCGGCAATTATATCCCGCCAACGGCACCTGTGGCGATGCTCGCACCCCATTTGCCGGCATTCGCCGTCCGGACACCGCCGCGCGCCGTATAATCGTGGAAAAACAAGGCCTTCGCATGACATCTCGCAGCGGCAATGCACCTTCCGAACTGACGCTCGCGCGTCCGGACGATTGGCATCTGCATCTGCGGGACGGGCCCGCGATGGCATCGGTCATCGGCGCAACGGCGCGCGTGTTCGGACGAGCAATCGTCATGCCTAACCTCAAGCCGCCGGTCACGACAACCCCAATCGCGCAGGCTTATCGCGAACGCATCGTCGCGGCGCTGCCTGCAGATTCGACCTTCCAGCCGCTGATGACGCTCTACCTTACCGACAACACGCGCGCGGAGGAAATTGCACGCGCGCGCACATCGGGGTTCATTCATGCAATCAAGTACTACCCCGCAGGCGCGACGACGAACTCCGACTCGGGGGTCACCAGGCTCGAGCGCGCATATCCGGCGCTCGCGGCGATGGAAAAGCACGGGGTCGTGCTGTCGCTGCACGGCGAAGTCACGGATCCTGATGTCGACGTCTTCGACCGCGAGCGCGTCTTCGTCGACCGACACTTGATCCAAATCGTGCGCGACTTCCCCGGCTTGAGGATCGTACTCGAGCACGTCACGACGACGGAAGCCGTCGAGTTCGTGCGTGCCGCGACCGCCAATGTCGCCGCGACGATCACGCCGCAGCACCTTCTCTGGTCGCGCAATGCGTTGTTCGCCGGCGGGCTCCGCCCGCACTTCTATTGCCTTCCGGTCCTCAAGCGCGAAACGCACCGGCGGGCGCTTGTCGCCGCCGCAGTGTCGGGCGACCCGAAATTCTTCCTCGGCACAGATTCGGCTCCGCATGCCAAGCACGCGAAGGAGAGCGCCTGCTGCGGCGCCGGCTGTTACTCGGCGCCGGTAGCGCTTCCGCTCTACGCCGAGGCATTCGAGGACGCGGACGCACTCGACCACCTCGAGGCATTCGCGAGTCACTTTGGCGCCGATTTCTATGGGTTGCCGCGGCACTCCGACACGGTGCTGCTCAGGCGCGAACCGTGGAAGGTTCCGGCCTACTATCCATTCAGTGAGGAGGCCATCGTGCCATTGCGCGCCGGCGAGACGATGCGCTGGCGTGTCGTGGATAGCTAGACTCGTATTTCGCGCGAGTCGATGCCGTGGTGAAAAGAGGAAGTCTGGCCCTGTCATTGCGGCGGAACCTTCTGCGTGCGGTGCTATCCTACTCGTCCGAAGCCAGCCAGACCGTCGCTGCCCAGCCCGGTGCAAACCGGGCGGGGGAGAGGAAAGTCCGGGCTCCACAGAGCGGGATGCCGGGTAACGCCCGGCCGCGATAAGTCGCCGCTAGCGCGGTTGATGAAGGCGAGGAAAAGGGCCACAGAGACGAGTCGTCCCGGCAAGGGTCAAACCGATCCCGGGGCGGGTGAAACGCGGCAACCTCCATCCGGAGCAACACCAAGTAGGCGGACGCGCATTTGGCAACACAGGCTGCTCGCCTAGTCCGCGGGTAGGTGGCAAGAGCCCATCGGCGACGAAGGGCCTAGAGGAATGACGGCCATAGCGCATGCAAATGCGCCGTAACAGAACCCGGCTTATCGGCTGACTTCGGCTTTTCTCGTTGACGCCCCTCGGCGACCCCGCGGGGCGTCACCATTTCGGGCGGCAAAGGAGCCAACTGTTCACAAGCGGTTCCGCCTTGCGTCCTTCAGGATCTCGCGCGCCGCATTGTGACCGGGAATCCCGGTCACTCCGCCGCCCGGATGTGTCCCCGAGCCGCACAGATACAAACCCCGCAACGGCGTGCGGTAGTCGGCATGGCCGAGCACGGGCCGCGCCGAGAAGAGCTGGTCGAGCGTGAGCGCGCCATGGAAGATGTCGCCACCCACGAGACCGAACTCGCGCTCGAGATCGAGCGGCGAGAGCGCGCGGCGACCAAGGACGCTGGCGCGGAAGTTCGGTGCGACGCGATTGACCGTGTCGATCATCAGGTCGGCGACCTCGTCGCGCGCGTCGTCCCACGTGCGGCCGGGCGCAACGGACGGCAGGTCGGGATGGACGTGCTGGCAGAACAGGCTCGCGACGTGCATCCCGGCCGGCGCAAGCGTTGCGTCGACCGCGGACGGAATGAGCACCTCGATGATCGGCGCGCGCGACCAGCCCAGGGTCCTGGCGTCGAAATAGGCGCGCTCCATGTAGCCGAGCGACGGCGCGACGATGATCCCGCTGCCGTGATGCGGCTGCGCGTTCGTTCCGGGCAGCGCGGCGAAGTCAGGCAGCTCGGATAGCGCGACGTTCATCCGGAACGTGCCAGAGCCGCAGCGGTAGCCATTGATGCGGGCGCGAAAGTCCTCCGGCAGGTGTTCGGGCGCGACGAGCTTGTCGAATAGAAGCTTCGGATTGACGTTGGCCACGACACGCTTCGACTCGACGACCTCGCCGTCGGCGAGCTCGACGCCTGCAGCGCGCCCGGCCTTCACGATGACACGCGCCACCGGGGCGCCGGTGCGCACCGCGACGCCGCGGGCTATACATTCGTCCGCCATCGCCCGGGTAATCGCCCCCATCCCGCCGATTGCATGGCCCCACTGCCCGCGCCGGCCGTTTACCTCGCCGAACACATGGTGCAGCAGCACGTACGCCGAGCCGGGTGTGTAAGGGCTCGCGAAGTTGCCGACGACCGCATCGAACCCATAGGCCGCCTTGATCGGATCCGATTCGAACCAGCGGTCGAGCACGTCGCCGGCGCTCTTCAGGAAGAGGTCGAGCACGTCGCGCTGACCGGCGAGGTCGAGCGCGCGGAATCGCTTCGCGACTCTCCAGCTGTCGAGCAGCGCGTTGATACCGCCGCCGACATTCGGTGGTGTGGCGAGCAACAGGTCGCGCAGCACGTCAGCCACGCGGTCGAGCATCGCATGGTAGGCGGGCAGCGCGTCGGCGTCGCGGCGGGAGAACTTCGCCACCTGCGCTTGCGTCGCGGCAATTCCGCCGCCGACTTCGAGGTAACGGCCATCCGGCAAGGGGAGGAAATTCGCCAGCGCTCGTGGGACGATGTTGAGGCCGTGTTCGGGGAGCCTCAAGTCCCGAATTACCTTGGGGTTGAGCAGGCTGACCGTGTAGCTCGCCGTCGAGTTGCGAAAGCCGGGATAGAACTCCTCGGTGACTGCGGCGCCGCCCACCACCGGCCGGCGTTCGAGCACGCAAACGTCCTGCCCCGCGCCCGCCAGGTAGGCGGCGCAGACGAGGCCGTTGTGGCCGCCGCCGATGACGACGGCGTCGAAGCGTCTGGCCGTCATCGACGCCGGCGAGCGCCCGCGGCGCCCACTGACCTGACAACACGTCGAAATTCGGTGGACGCGACCATTTCACAGGTCATTCCAAGCGCAGCGCGGGAAAGCTCCCGGTCGCCGATGCTCCGCGGAATAACACCGGATCTTCTCAACGGCCCGCTAGTCCTCGTCAACGCTGATGGCCACCGTCGAGTAGCCGCAGTCGACGTACGTGATCTCGCCGGTGATCGCACTCGACAGTTCGGAGAAGTAGAATGCGGCCACGTTGCCGACCTCGTCGATCGTCACGTTGCGGCGCAGCGGGGCCGCACGCTCGAACCGGGACAGCAGCTTCGAGAAATTGCCGATGCCCGCCGCCGCAAGCGTCTTGATCGGGCCGGGCGACAGCGCGTTGACACGAATCCCCTCCGGCCCCAGGCAGGCAGCCAGGTAACGGACGTTGGCCTCGAGGCTCGCCTTTGCCACGCCCATCACGTTGTAATTCGGCACCGAGCGCACACCCCCGAGGTACGTGAGCGTGAGCATCGAGCCGGGACGGCCTCGCATCAACGGCCGCGCGCCCTTTGCGAGCGCGGCGAAGCTATAGCTCGAGACGTCCTGTGCCATCGCGAACGCCGCGCGCGTGAGCGCGTCGAGGTAGTCGCCGGCGAGCGCCTCGCGAGGCGCGAACGCGATCGAATGGAGCAGGCCATCGAGGATCCCCCACTCCGCCTTCAACGCCGCGAACAGCCCGTCGATGTCCCCGTCCTTCGTCACGTCGCATGGAAGCACGGGGACCGTACCGAATTCCGCCGCAATCCTGACGACGCGGTCCTTGAGATCGTCATTGACGTACGTGAACGCCAGTTGCGCGCCTTCGCGCCGGCACGCGCGCGCAATGCCATACGCGATGGATCGGTTCGAAAGGATGCCGGTGATCAGGATCTTCTTGTCGGCGAGAAAGCCCATCGTGGCTCCGTGTAGTGCGGCGGCGCGAATGAACTGGTCAGAGCTCCAGCGACGCGATGTCGCCGATGACGCCGCAGGCGACACGTTCGTTGCGACGGCCCGACTCGGCGTCGAGCGGACCCAGTGCTCCGTGATGCACGACGACCGACTTGCCGAGGACACCGTCCGGCCCGTCAACGAAGATGCCGTCGATCCGGACCGTCATCATCATGGTTCCCGCATTGTTGGTGTTTGCGCCCCAAGACTCCACCGCTCGCCCTGGCGGCGCCCACGGCGGACCCGCCGAAAACGCGTTGGGAGAAGAGCAGTTTCCGGTCGCATGAATCGCCACGCGGTAGGCACCCATGTGTGCATTGTGCACCTGGACCACCATCGTCACCCCGCCCGCGCGTCGCTGGAAGAAGACCACTCCCGTGATCGCGCTGCCCCCCTTCGCGACCAGCCGCGCGCCAATCGCCGGCCCGGTCAACGTGACGCGGTCGTCCGACGTACCGCACCCGGCAGAGGCCACGAGCGCGATCGGCAGTCCGACGCGCCACGCGGCGCGCGCGACGCGTCTCAACGCGACGCTCGTCGCACCGTGGATGCGGACCAACCGTTACACCTTGCGAATGACGCCACAGGCGACCCGCGCTCCCGAGTTGCCCGTGGGTTGGGTCTTGAAGTCGTCCGGATCCTTGTGGACGATCACGCTCTTGCCGATCACGTCGGTCGCGCCGCTACCCACGGTGATGACGCTGAGCTCGATGCTCAGGTTCGCCTCGCCGTAGCCATCCGCGATCAGCATCGGCATGTCGCCCGCGTGATGGTCCGGATCCGACGGATGGCCGTGCATCTTGGCATGCGGATTGAAATGACCTCCGGCGCTCATGCCGTCGCCGGAGCTGCAGTCGCCTTTTTCGTGAATGTGGAAGCCGTGACTCCCTGGCGTGAGACCCGATACTTGCGCGACGACGAATACCTTGTCGCCCTTCTGCACGAACGTGACCTTTCCGCCCGCGGTGTTGCCCTTCGTCGGTTCGAGAACCGCGACTGCCGCTGGGCCCGACGGCGCCATGGTCGCACAACTCGCCACGAACGCCCCGACCGCGAGTAATCCGTATGCATGCTTCATGTTGCCTCCCGCGAACGTGTCCAGTCCGTGAATTGTTTCGTTCTGCCCCGGCCGCGAACGCCACGGCGATGAGCGCACCAAGCTGTGCATGATAAGCGATGCCCCCTTCGATCGCCAGAACTCACATCCATGGTCGATGCCTCGAACAACACGGTGACGATTCCCGGCCTGACGGCCGGCGCACTGCCCGCGCACAACTGCTTCCCCCGCGGGAAGTGGAGGCTCGCGGTACAATTCGATGCCGCCCTCCGGGGCGGCCGCCTTCTCTTGCGCGGGGCCGCCATGTCCACGATGACTCCCTCCGAAATCGTCTCGGAGCTCGACAAGCACATCGTCGGCCAGGACGACGCCAAGCGCGCCGTCGCGATCGCATTGCGCAACCGCTGGCGGCGCCAGCAGGTGCCCGAGCCGCTGCGGCAGGAGATCACGCCGAAGAACATCCTGATGATCGGCCCGACCGGTGTCGGGAAGACGGAAATCGCTCGCCGGCTCGCCCGCCTCGCCGATGCGCCGTTCATCAAGGTCGAGGCAACCAAGTTCACGGAGGTCGGCTATGTCGGCCGCGATGTCGACACGATCATCCGCGATCTCGCCGAGGCCGCGATCAAGCAGACGCGAGAGGCGGAAACGCGCAAGGTGCGCGACCGAGCCGCGGACGCCGCCGAGGAACACATCCTCGACGTTCTCTTGCCGCCGGCCCGCGAAGTGAGTTTCCACGACATGCAGCCGACGGACTCCGCCACGCGGCAGAAATTCCGCAAGATGCTGCGCGAGGGCAAGCTCGACGACAAGGAAGTCGACGTCGAGATCTCGATCCTGTCGCCGCAGATGGAGATCATGGCGCCGCCGGGGATGGAGGACCTCACGAGCCAACTCCAGGGGATGTTCCAGCAGCTGGGCGGCGCACGGCGGAAGATCAAGAAGATGGCTGTCGCCGATGCGTTGAAGGCGCTGACCGACGAGGAGGCGGCGAAGCTCCTCAACGACGACGAAATCAAAGCCAAGGCGCTCGCCAACGTCGAGCAGAACGGCATCGTTTTCCTGGACGAGATCGACAAGATCGCGAGCCGGCAGGAGACGATCGGCGCCGACGTTTCCCGGCAGGGCGTCCAGCGCGACCTGCTGCCGCTGGTCGAAGGAACGACGGTGACGACCAAATACGGGATGATCCGCACCGACCATATCCTGTTCATCGCCTCGGGAGCGTTTCACCTATCGAAACCGTCGGATCTGATCCCCGAGATGCAGGGCCGCTTTCCGATCCGCGTCGAGCTGAAATCGCTTTCGGTCGCCGACTTCGAGCAGATTCTCACCGCCACCGACGCCTGCCTCGTGCGCCAGTACGAAGCTTTGCTGGACACCGAAAACGTCCACCTCGATTTCAAGCCCGACGCGATCCGCCGGCTCGCCGAAATCGCGTTCGCCGTCAACGAGAAGCAGGAAAACATCGGCGCGCGGCGCCTGTACACGGTGATGGAGAAGCTGCTGGACGACCTTTCGTACCATGCGGGCAAGCACACTGGCGAGACGTTCGCGATCGATGCGGCGTACGTCGACGCGCGGCTTGCCGGTATCGCCGGCGACGACAATCTCGCGCGGTACATCCTGTAGGGCGAGGATCGACGGACGTCGGCGCTTCGTCACTGCCTGCGCATGCGGTCGCCATCGTCGGATTGCGGCATCGAGGTCGGTGGCAATAGCGTGTTCCGGCGCGCCAAACGGCTATCTCGCCACACCGACCCCCTTCGTCGCGCTCCCCCGAATGCTCGAGCGGCTCCTCGGCATCATCCTTCCGGTGTTCCTCGTCATCGCGCTGGGCTTCGCCTATGCGCGCAAGGCGAAGCCGGACATGGCGTGGGTCAACCGCATCAACTTGAACGTTCTGGCGCCAGCGCTGATCTTCACGGCGCTGTCGAGCAAGGATTTCGATCTCGCGGCCAACCGGCTGTTGATACTCGGATGCATCGGCGTCGTGCTCGGGTCGGGGCTCCTCGCCTGGCCGTTCGCGCGGCTCCTGCACGAGGACCGGCGCACGTTCGTCCCGCCCATGATGTTCAACAATTGCGGCAACATGGGGTTGCCGCTCGCGGTGCTCGCATTCGGGCAGCCGGGGCTCTCGGCAATGGTCGCGCTGTTCACCGTGTCGAATCTGTTGCATTTCACGCTGGGTGTCTGGATCATCGACCACCACGCGAAGTTCGGGAACCTGTTGCGCAACCCGATGGTCATTGCAACCTTCGTTGGCTTCGCGTTCAGTGTCGTACAGCCGCCAATGCCCGACTGGTTGGTGCTTGCCATCAAGATGACCGGCGATGCGATGATTCCCCTGATGCTGATATCGCTCGGCGTGCGCCTTGCCGACGTTTCCTGGTCGAGCTGGCGCCTGGGCGTCGTCGGCGGGCTGGTCTGCCCGCTCACGGGAATCGCGATGGCGGCCCTGCTGGCACCCGTCCTCGGCCTCGACCGCATGCAGCAGGGACTGCTCCTCCTGTTCGGCTGCCTACCGCCCGCGGTGCTCAACTTCATGGTGGCCGAACAGTTTCGACAGGAGCCCGGCAAGGTCGCCTCGATCGTGCTGATCGGCAACATGATGGCCGTGCTGTTCGTGCCGATCGGGCTCACGCTGGCGCTGCATTGACTGTGTGACCTGGGCGAGAATTGCGATGAATCTCTTCCGGATGCTGCAGCAACGTGCGGCGGAGCACCGCCCATTGAAGGTGGGCCTGATTGGCGCCGGCAAGTTCGGTTCGATGTATCTCTCACAGGCCAAGCACACGCCAGGCATCCACGTCGTCGGCATCGCCGACCTCGCGCCCGACCGCGCGAAGGCGTCGCTCGCTCGCACCGGCTGGGCGCCGGAACGGTACGCCGCCCGCTCGTTCGCCGATGCCGCGAAGACGGGCGCGACGCTCGTTGCCGACGACGCGCCGGCGCTGATTGCAGCACCCGAGGTCGAAATCGTCATCGACGCCACCGGCCAACCCGCCGCCGGCATACGACACGTGCTCGCCTGCTGCGCGCACGGTAAGCACGTCGTGATGGTCAACGTCGAGGCCGATGCGCTCGCCGGCCCGCTGCTCGCGCGGCGCGCGCGCGCGGCCGGGATCGTCTACTCGCTCGCTTACGGCGACCAGCCGGCACTGATCTGTGAAATGGTCGACTGGTGTCGTACCGCCGGCTTCGAGGTCGTCGCTGCCGGCAAGGGGACCAAATACCTGCCGGAGTACCACGCGTCCACGCCCGACACCGTGTGGCCGTATTACGGCTTCGCGCCGGAAGCGGTCGCGGCGGGCGACTTCAATGCTCAGATGTTCAACTCGTTCCTCGATGGCACCAAAAGCGCAATCGAGATGGCGGCAGTGGCGAACGCAACCGGCCTCACGCCGGCGCCCGACGGACTCGACTTCCCGCCATGCGGCGTCGACGATCTGCCGCGCGTATTGAAGCCGCGAGCCGAGGGCGGGCATCTCGACCACGCCGGCCAGGTCGAAGTGATCTCCAGCGTCGAGCGCGACGGGCGCCCGGTGTTCCGCGACCTGCGCTGGGGCGTCTACGTTACCTTTCGTGCCGGCGACACGGGTTACCACAATGCCGGCGAAGACTACGTGCGCCGTTGCTTTCGGGAATATGGTTTCTCGACCGACCCTTCCGGCCGCTACTCGGCGATGTACAAGCCGTACCACGCGATCGGGCTGGAGCTCGGGATCAGTGTTGCTTCGGCCGGATTGCGCGGCGAGCCGACCGGACAGCCGATTGCCTGGCACGGCGACGTCGTCGCAACGGCCAAACGCGATCTGGCGCCGGGCGACACGCTCGACGGCGAAGGCGGCTACACCGTCTACGGCAAGCTGCTGCCCGCGACGGCGTCGCTGACGCTTCGCGGACTGCCGCTGGGGCTCGCCCACGGCGTCATGCTGAAACGCGCCATCGCTGCGCATCAGCCGGTGCGCTGGGACGATGTGACTTTCGACGCCGCCAGCGACGCGGTGGCGTTCCGCCGCGAGATGGAAGCGGCGTTTCGCTAGGCCGCTTTCGCCGCCACGGCACGGGCCGGCGCGCGGCGCAACGTGCAGTAGCGCGATGGACGCGGGCCGGGAGCGCAGGGGATTTGGTTCGGCGTGGCGAATTAGGGCAGACGTTTCCAGTATCGCTCGTCCACGCCTTCGTGAGTGTCCGACTCCCTCCGTCATTCCCAAAAAACCCCATGCATTGGCATGACATTTGCATAAGATTCGCGGGTGAAGGCGCGTTCGTTCGAGCTTAACCGATGCGGGGAACGTGGATGAGGAAGTGGCTGACGCTCCTTGGGGCAGGACTCGCGGGGGTGGGAGCGCCTGCGGTCTTTGCCGTGACCATCTCCGGCAGTGTGACCGCGTCCGGCTCGCCTTTGCCGAACGTCGAAATGCTGGCGCCGAAGGCCAACTGCACGCCAACCAACGCCGCCGGCAATTACACCTGCACAGTCGGCTCGGGCTGGAACGGCGCGCTCGCCGCCTACGCCAACGGATTCTCGTTCGTCGTTGCGGGCGACCCGCAGAGGGCGGCCGCAGTAACGTTCGTCAATCTCTCGGCAAATCAGAGTGGCGTCAATTTCCTCGCCGCCCCGGCATTCGGCTTGCGCAGCGAATTCGCATTGGCCCGGCCGTCGAACGGCAAGTTCTATCTCGACTACGACTGGAACAGCCTGCCGAACGCCGTGATCGGCCTTGGTTCCCCGGGCGACTCCGGATTGGCGGGCGACGTCACGGGTGACGGCATTTCGGACCTCATCGCGTATCGCAGCGGACTGTGGTTCATCGATACCAATCTAGATGGTATTGCCGATCGCACCGTCGGGTTCGGCGGCGTGTCGGGCGACATTCCGCTCGTTGGCGACACGATGGGCACCGGCAAGGACGACCTCGTCATCTATCGCAACGGTCTGTGGTTCGTAAGCGGAACCGGCGACGGGAATCTCACGGCGATCTACGGATTCGGCGGCATCCCCTCCAAGGACGTCCCGCTCCTCGCCGACATCGACGGCGACGGCAAGGCGGACCTCATCATCTATCGCGACGGAACATGGTACGTGTCGACCAAGCGCAACGGCATCGCCGACATCGTGCTTTATCTCGGCGGTGCGCCCGGCGATATCCCGACCACGCTCGACTACGACGGCGACGGTCGCGCCGATCCGGCGATTTACCGGAGCATAGGCGGCGCAGGATTCTGGTACGTCTCGACCAATCACGACGGTCTGGCGCAAACGGTATTCGGATACGGCGCGGCTGGCGATCGGCCGCTGGCCGGGTTCTTCAACCGCGCCAACACGCGCTTCGTCAAGGCGGGAAGCGGCTGCATCACCGCGTGTACTCAGGCGAATCCCTACGGCACGATCACGGCCGCGTGGCGAGATGCGGTCGACGGCGACGTCATCCGTATCGCCGCGGGAAACTACCTGGAAAATCTGACCTTCAGCTACCCTGGAAATCAGTACGCGCCGGGCAAGTTCGGCAAGAACAACATCAAGCTCCTCGGCGTGTCGGCCGCGAGCGTCGTCGTCTCCCCTCCGTCGTCGGACGCGTTCGTTCTCCAGGGCGCGACCGGCTACGTCGTCCGCGGGATGCGGTTCACGGGCGGGGCGGCAATGGGGCGCGGCATCGTTGCGATCGGCGGGCCGAATTCCGTGCTCCCGACGTTCCCGGGGCCGCAGCTTTCACTTCTGCGAGTCGACGCGATCGAGAGCGGCGGCACCAACGCGCTCCTCACCGGCGCCTCGAACGTCCGGATCCAAAACTCCCGGGCGAGTCGCAGCCATGGCGGCCACGGCGTGTCCTTGTGGCAGGAAACGTACGCGCGCATTCTCGACAGCGAGGTCATCCAGAATGGCTACGCGACGCCGGCGGGGCCACCCCCTCCGGACGCGGGCAAGGGGCTCGACGTGCGCGATGACTCGGAGCTCGACGCCCGCCGCAACCTGATCCGCGAGAACCTGACGTTCGGCGTGAGCGGTGTTAATCGAAGCGTGGTTCGGCTGTCGTCAAACACGATTGCCGCAACCGGCTATAACGGCGTCATGCTCTGCGGCGCGGCCGCGAACGACCAGACCACGTCAGTCGTCACGGGCAACTACATCGCCGGCAACGGCACGGTGCGGCCGGATCTTGGTTGGAACGGGATGGAGATCTACCTCACGTGTCTTAACAGCCACCAGATCAGCGCGAATACATTTGTCGGCAATACGTATAACGGACTGTTCGTCGGCTCCGGGACGGCAACGATCGTAGGCAACATGTTCCAGGCCAATCGCATCGGCGTGACCGCGTTTGCCGGCAATGACTCGGGTACAGTAAGCGCCACAGACACAGCGCTCTCTCTGTTCGGCAACACGTTCGACGCGAACACCGTCGACGGGCTCTATGCGGCGCGCAGCATCGGCACCCCCCGCACGCTGGTGGCGACCGTGGGCGGAACGGCACCCGGTCAGGCGAATACGTTCCGGAATCATGTCGCGCCGGCCTTTCACGCGCTGTCCTGCGACAACCTGACTATGGCGTTCGTGTGTCCGTCCGGCGGCAACGCGTTCACGAACAACGTAGACGACGTTGAAGCAAGCTGCCCGACCAGCTGCAAGAAGTAAGCCGTGGCGTGGTACGTCCGCCCGCCCGACACATTCAGATAAGCTCGACGACCCGGCGGGTGTCACACACGAGACCACCCGCTGCGCCGCGCATCAGCAAGCGGATCGCATAGCGGCCGCGCGGGAGCGCATCGGCGCGCGCAACAAGCTCGAATCCCGCATTGCGCACGCCGGGGCCGTCACCGAGCGTGGGCACGAGGTCGCCCCGCGGTCCGCGGGTGGTGGTCACGGCGAAGAAGCGCGCGCGCTCGCCTGACGCGGCCAGCTCCATGACGATCCACTCGGACGCCGGATACGCAACATCCTCCAGCGCCCACCCGGAAAATCGCAGCGGCTTTACCGTGTCCGTGCGCCAGCCCGTGGCATTCGCAGTTCCGGTAACGAGTTCGACGCTGCAGCGGGCACCGGCAGCGAACGCAACTCCGCGCGCTGGCTCGGGCACCGCGATGCCAAACGCCTGCGGCTCCGGCTCCCGGGTGCAAGCCACGGCGAGAAGTGCCACCAACATTGCAGCGGCAACCCGCCACATCGTCGCCGTCAACGCTTGCGACATACCCCGACATGGAAGTCGGAGGGAAGGTATCCGGCGTCCTTGTACAGGAGTTCGTCGACCTCGATCAGCAAACGGACGATGGTCCGGGACTCTGGGGAGCCGTCGCTCAGCCGCTCGTGGTTCAGGCACGGGTAGAGCAGATGGAGGACTGCGCCGCCGAATGGGCGCAAGAGTTCGATCTCGAAACGATGCCTGAGGAAGGGCAGGATAAGTGCGCTGCGGACGCCCTCGGACGGGTCGTCGGCATACATCTCGTCGAGCGTAGGGTTCGAGTATCGCGGCCGCGCCGGATTCAGAAAGGCCGGATCGAGCGCCGCGAGTAACCGATTGATCGTCTCGACCTTGCGCTGATCGAGTATCGTATAGCAGTCGCCGGTGTATTCGTTGAAGATGAGCCGGCCGTTCCAGGCCAGGCGCCGGTGCACCGCGGCCAGGACGTCTTCGAGGCTGCGCACGTGATGGAGTGCGCCGAAGAAGCAGATTAGGTCGTACTTCGCGTCGCCGAGTTTTTCGTCGAAATCGTCGAAACCAGCGGCGAAGAAACGCACGTGCTCATGGCCCGCCGCACGCCGCTTCTCGTCGGCGAGACGGATCGACGCCGGCGACAAGTCGAAGGCATCGATGCGCCCCACATACGGACTGCGCGCCATGATCATCTCGTGATCGCCGGCGCCGCAGCCCAGCGACAGTACGCGTTCGAACTTGCGGCGCAGCACGTCGCCGAGCAGCCAATCGAGCCAGTACGAGTCCGCGCCGTCGGTGATCCGGTTGTAGATCGCGCGTTCGATCAGCGGGTGTTGCGTCCACTGCGTCGGCTTCGTCCCGGCCGCCGCGAGCCTGTCCCAGTGACGGGCCGCGATCAGCGGCGCGTTGCTGGGCACCATGCCGGCCTTCACGAGCCGGCTGGCCCCGGCCCGAACAGCGCGCCGCAAAGTGCGCTTCAGGCGTGCGATGTCCGGCGCCATCGCATCAGGCCGCGCGCCGGAACGTGGCGAGTAACGCACCCGCCGCGATGAATAGTCCGCCGAACATCCGGTTAAGCGCGCGGACATGGCGCGGCGCACGCAGCAGACGCAGCACCTTCGCCGCGAGCCCGGTGTAGCCGCTCATCACCACCAGGTCCGTGAACACGAGGGTTGCCGCGCAGATCAGGTACTGGACGACCTGCGGCCGTGCCGGGTCGATGAACTGCGGCAGCACGGCGAGCATGAACACGATGCCCTTTGGGTTCGTCGCGTTGACGAGGAAGCCGCGTGCGAGGAGTTCGCGGGCGCTGCCGCCGTCGACGCCCGCACGTCCCGGAGCCATCGCCGCCGCCGGCGCGCGCCATTGTTGGATGCCGAGCCACACGAGATACGCCGCACCGAGCCACTTGAGCGTCGCGAACGCGGCGGTCGATGCCGTCAGCACTGCACCCAACCCGGTACCGACGACCGCCAGCACGAACAGGACGCCCAGTTGCAAGCCGAGGATGTTCCACAGCCCGCGCCGATAGCCATGGCGCATGCCCACCGTCATGCACGAGAAGGCGCCGGGCCCGGGGGATAGGCTGATGAGCCAGGAAGCGACAAAGAAGGCGAGCCAGTCGGACAGCAACACGCAATGGATCCGGAAGCGGTATTCGAGCGCCTATTCTAACCCCGATCCGCGCGCCCAATCCGCAGGCAACTGGGAACCTAATCGAGCGTGCTGCGGAACGATTTCAGCCCGATGGCGACGACGACCGCCATGAACAACGCGATCGGCCACGTGTCCGGGCCAATCTCGGAGAGTCCGTTGCCCTTCAGCAGCACGCCGCGGACGATACGCAGGAAATGGGTAAGTGGCAGCGCTTCGCCGATTGCTTGCGCCCATCCCGGCATGCCGCGGAACGGGAACATGAATCCGGAAAGCAGTATCGACGGCAGGAAGAAGAAGAACGTCATCTGCATCGCCTGGAGCTGGTTGCGTGCGAGTGACGAGAACGTGAGCCCGAGCGTCAGGTTCGCCGCGATGAACAGCAGCACCGCCAGGTAGAGGACGCCGAGGTTGCCCTGCATCGGCACGTCGAAGATCAGTCGCGCGAGCAGCAGGATCAGCGACACCTGGATGAGCCCAATCAGCACGTAAGGGATGATCTTGCCCATCATCACCTCGACCGCGGATGCCGGCGTGGCGAGCAGGTTCTCCATCGTGCCGCGCTCGGTCTCGCGGGTGATTGCGAGCCCGGTCATCAGCACCATCGTCATCGTAAGGATCACGCCCATCAGCGCGGGCACGATGTTGTACTGAGTGATCGACTCGGGGTTGTAGCGTGGATGGATGCGGACCTCGAATGCACCCGGCGCCGACGCCAGCGGTGCGAGTGGCCCGAGGAGGTCGCGCGCGAGCACGTTCTGCGCCAACTGGTTCACCGCGGCGATTGCGTTGCCGGTCGCCGCCGGATCGGTCGCATCGGCCTCGATCAGCAGCGCGGGGCGCTCGCCGCGCACCAACGCGCGCGCGAAACCCTCGGGAATCGTGACGACGAACTGTGTCGCGCCGGTCGCGAGCAGCCGGTCCGCGTCCGTGTCGTCCCGTGCCTCGCGGACGAAGTGGAGATAGTCGCTGTTCTTCAATCCCGCGAGGATGCTGCGCGAGAATTCGCTGCGATCCGCGTCGAGGACCGCAGCCGGCAGGTGCTTGGGATCGGAATTGATCGCAAACCCGAACAGGACGAGTTGGATGATCGGAATGCCGACGATCATTCCGAACGTCAGCCGGTCGCGCTTCAACTGGATGAATTCCTTGCCGACGATGCCCAGCCAGCGCGACCACGAGAAATAACGGTTCACGACGCGGCCCCGCTGTCGCTGCCGTTGCCGCCGGCGTCCGTCATCAGGTGGATGAAAACGTCCTCGAGCCCGGGGGAAACGCGCTGCCAGGAGAACCGTGGGTCGGCGCGAAACGGTGCCAGATCGCTCTCGAGCCGCGCCGCGTCACGTCCGACCACGTGCAACATTTCGCCGAATGCGGCGACCTGTTCGACCGCCGGCAGTGCCCGCAACTGGCGCGCGAGCGTCGGCAGGTCCGGCCCCTGGACCGACCAGCCGGCCAGCGCCTGGCCCGCGATCACGTCGGCGGCCGTTCCCTGTGACAGCAGACGCCCGTTGAGGATATAGGCGAGCTTGTGGCAGCGCTCGGCCTCGTCCATGTAATGGGTACTGACGAGCACGGCGATGCCGTCGGCCGCAAACGCGTGGAGCTCCTCCCAGAACTCGCGCCGCGCCTTCGGATCGACTCCGGCGGTCGGCTCGTCCAGCAGCAGCAGTTGCGGGTCGTGCAGCAGGCACGCGGCGAGTGCCAGCCGCTGCTTCCAGCCGCCGGACAGCGTCCCTGCGAGCTGGTCACCGCGCGCGGCGAGGCCGAGCCGCTCGAGCGCCGCCTCGACCTGCGCGCGCCGGTCGGCCATCCCGTACATGCGCGCGATGAAGCGCAGATTCTCGCGGATCGTGAGGTCTTCCCAGAACGAGAAGCGCTGCGTCATGTAGCCGGTGTGGCGTTTGATCTGCCACGCCTCGCGCCGGATGTCGAAACCGAGGCACGTCCCCTCGCCGCTGTCCGGGGTCAGCAGTCCGCACAGCATGCGGATCGACGTGGTCTTGCCGCTGCCGTTGGGGCCGAGAAAGCCGAAGATCTCGCCGCGTCGTACGGTCAGCGCGAGATCGCGCACGACGTGGTTCGCGCCGAAGTGCTTGTTGAGACCGCGGACGTCGATGACGGTGTCGTTCGCGGTGGGAGCGGTCATTGGTGTGCCCCCATGCTTGCGGCTGTCGCCGCTGCGCTGCCCCCCCAGGGACGCCCGCGCGAGCAGGGCGAAGCCAAGGCGAATCGCTCTTGGGGCGGCTCGGCGGCGCTCATCGCGGCGATTGCGGCAGGGTGACGTCGACCGGCTGTCCCGGTTTCAGCGTTTTCGCGTCGGCGGATGATGGCCGCGCCTCGACGAGGAACACGAGCTTGCCGCGATTCTCCTTCGAATAGAGGACCGGTGGCGTGAACTCCGCGCGATTCGACACGTAGTCGATCTTCGCCGGAACTGCCGCGGCGCAGCCGTCGCAGGCGAGTTGCACGGCCATCCCCGGCTGCAAGCGCGCGAGCTGCGGTTCCGGCACGTAGAAGCGCGCCTTTACGTTTGCCGGCGGCAGCAGGCTGACAACCGGACTGCCGGCGGGTACCCAGTCGCCGACCGTGTAGTACGTGTCGTGGACGAGGCCGGCGGCAGGCGCCGCCACCGCACGTTGCGCGAGCCGCCACTCGCTCTGCGCCAGCACTTCGCGCGCCGCCTTGGCGTCGGCTTCCGCCGCGCGGATCTCGCCGGTGCGTGCGGGCAGCTTCTGCATCGTGACGGCGGCATCCAGCTCGGCGACGCGTGCTTCGTCGCGTTTGGCCGAGGTGCGCGCGTCGTCGAGCGCCGCACTGCTGATGAAACCATCGGCGAACAGCTTCAGCTGGCGCTTCAGGTTCGCTGCCGACAGGTCGCGTGCCGCGCGCGCCTGTTGGAGCTGCTCGGCGACGACCTCGACCTCGACCGGCCGCTTTCCGGTCTGTAGATTGGCAAGCCGCGCTTCGGCGCCGCGCAACCGCTCCCCGGCCTCGCGCCGCGCCGCGGCCTCGTTTTCGCTTTCGAGCGCGAACAGCGGCGCGCCGACGGCGACCACGCCGCCGCGCTGCACCGATAGCTGCCGCAGCGTGCCGGCGAACGGCGCGGCGACGCGGACGTATTCGCCTTCGATGTAACCTTGCAACGGACGGTCGGCGGCAGGGCCGCATGCCGCGAGCGCAGCCGCGACGACCGACGCCCAAGTCCATGCCGCGCGCCGCCGATCGCGTGTCCCGTGCCGGTCGTCTTGCATGTGCCGGCAGAGCTTACCTACGCCGATTCGAAATTGCCAGCCGGAGGGCGATTGACCGTGCACACTCCGGGACCGGCGGACAAACGCGTCGGTCGGAAAGCTACGTCGTCCGCGAAGAACGCCTCTGTACTTTCACAGCTCGTTTCGTTTCGCCACGCGCAATGCGGAATCGTCAGCCTGATGGTCGGCGACGGTCTGATGGCCATTTTCGGCGCCCCGGTGCCGCTGCCCGACCATTGCGAGAGCGCGGTGCGTGCAGCGCTGGAGATGATCGAGATGGTCGAGCTGTTCGACCTCGATCGGGCCGCCGCCGGAAAGCCGCAGATCAGGATTGGCATTGGCATCGCCTCGGGCGAGATGGTGGCCGGATACACCGGCACCAACGCTCGGGCGACCTACACCTGCATCGGCGACACCGTCAATCTCGCCGCGAGGCTCGAGACTCACACCAAGCTCGCCGACCGGGCCATCCTGATCGACAGCGCGACGCGCTCGGGCCTGAGCCAGCGCATCCGGGTTGACCTGCTCGGCCAGGTTCCGCTCAAGGGCAAAGCGGCGCCGGTCGATGTGTTCTCGGTGGTCCCCGGCCAGAAACTCTGACGCGCTAAAGCGGCCCTTTTCGAGCGGTCAGTACTTGACGCTGCAGCCGTACGGCGTCGTAGCGGCAACGCTTACCGGCTTGCCGGCCTGCGCATCGGTCAGCGCGGCGCGGACGTAATTGCGCGCCGCCTTCGCGTCGGCCGGATTCGCCGAGCGCCGATCGTCGATCGCGCCGTTGTAAACGACCTTGCCGGCGGGATCGATGACAAACATCTGCGGCGTTGTCTTCGCGCCGTAAGCCCGTCCCGTCGCGCTCGTGCCATCGAGCAACGTTGCCTTCTGTGCGGCGCCCTGCGCACGCATCCATTCGGCCATCTGCGCGGGCGTCTTCGACTCCGGATGGCCCGCGTTCGTCGAATTGATCGACAACCATACGACGTCCTTCGCGCCCCACTCCTGCTGCAGGTCCTGCATGTTCCGGCTGACGTAATGCTTGCGGACGAACGGGCATTCGGGGTTCGTCCATTCGAGGACGACGAACTTGCCGCGGAATTCGGTCAGTGTCACGGGTTTGCCGGCGGTGTCGGACAGCGTGAAGTCGGGCGCCGGCGAGCCTGGCGACTGTGCCGCCGTACCGGCAGGTCCGAGCACGATACCGACGAAAAGCGGGAACGCGAGAAACGGAATCCGGATTCGCATCGGGTCCTCCGATCAGAGTTGTCTAAAGTGTTGCGAGCGCGTCGAGAACGGATTGACGCTGCAGGACCTCGGGCAGCATGAGCGGTGTCTTTCCTGGCCGGTAGAGCACGTAGACGGGTACGCCGTTACGCCCGAGCCCGGCCAGCGCCTGCGTAATCGCCGGGTCGCGGCGCGTCCAGTCCGCGCGCACCAGTGCCACGTTCCTGCGGGCGAAATCAGCGCGTACTTCGTCGGCGTTGAGCACCAGCCTCTTGTTGACCTGGCACGTCACGCACCATGCAGCCGTGAAGTCCACGAACACCGCGCGACCCGCCGCAGTCAGATCGGCCACGTGTGCCGGCGTGAACGGTGCCCACTCGCCGCTGGCGATCGGTGCGGTGGCCCCCACCACTTTCGGTGTGGGCTCGGCATCCGCCACCAACAGCGGCCATGCAACGAGCGCCGCGCCGAATACCGCCGCGACGCCGGCGAGGCGCCACGCCCGCGCGCCGCCGGTACGCACGATCCGCCATGCCCACAGCGCGAAGCCGATGCCGAGCAGCGAGAGCAGCAGGCGCACGACGGCATCGTTGTCGCGCTGCGCGCCCAGCACCCATACCAGCCAGATCACCGTCGCATACAGCGGGAAAGCGAGCACCTGTTTCATGCGCTCGAGCCACGGCCCGGGACGCGGCAGGCGCCGCCGCCAGCCGGGGAACCACGCGAGCAGAACGTAGGGCAACGCCATTCCGAGGCCAAGTGCGACGAATACCACGAGGACGATGGCGGCCGGCCCCGCCATTGCGAATCCGAGCGCCGCGCCCATGAACGGCGCCGTGCATGGCGACGCCACGATGACGGCCAAGACACCGGAGCCGAACGCATCGAGCGTGCGATTCTTCGCCGTCCAGTTGGTCACTGCCGATGGCGCCAGTTGCCCGAATTCGAAGACCCCCGAGAGATTGAGCGCGAGCGCGAAGAACAGGGCCGCCAGCGCCGTGACCATCGCCGGCGACTGCAACTGGAAGCCCCAGCCGACCTGCTCGCCGGCGGCGTGTAGCGCGGCAAGCACGAGCCCGAGGGCCACGAACGTGAGGATCACGCCGCTTGCGAATGCAATGGCTTCGTGGCGCAGCGTCGGCTTGGTGTCGCGGTGCGTCGCGAAACCAATCACCTTGAGCGACAGGACCGGGAACACGCAGGGCATCAGGTTGAGGACGAGGCCGCCGACGAACGCGGACACGAGCGCAAGGACGAGCGTCAGCGGATCGGTGCCGGGCGCGGCCGGTGCCAGATTGAGCACGGGTGCCGGCGCGAGCGCGGGTTTCGGTCCGGCGACGACGCTGCCGTTCACCGCGACGTCGATCGTCGCCGCGCGCACGCCCGCGCCGAAGCCACTTGCGGCAGTGACAACTCCTGCGAGGCGGTCGAAGGTTCCGGACAGCGTGTTCGCGACTGGCAGCGTCAGCACATACCCGCTCCCGTCGCGCGCGAGCGTCTGCGGTGCCGAGGGTTCGATCCAGTCCGCCGCGAAGGGAAAGAAGCGCAGCTCCTCTGGCGATGCGGCGCCTGCGGGTGGTACGAGCTGCAGCGCGATCGTCGCGCCCTTGCCCTCGGCGCGTGCAGTCCACCCGGACAACGGCTGCGGCAGCGCGGCCTTCGCCGCGGCGATCGGGCCGCTCCAGCGCGAATCGGGATCGGCCTTCGCTGCGACCGGCAGGGCCAGCGTGAGATCGGCGCCTTCGGGAATGCACGTTTCCTTGCAGACGAGCCAGTCGGCGCGCGCATTGAGCGTGACGGTGCCCCCATGCGCGATCGTCGGCGCGGACTTCAGTTCCACGAGGTGCAGGACCTCGTTCTCGTAGCCGTAGTTGACGAGCGGGCCTGCGGGCAACGCGCGGGGCGCGGGCCATTCGATCGCACCGGCCTCGACGCCGGCGGGCAGCTTCCAAGCGAGCGTAGTCGGCAGGCCGGAATCGCCGGGGTTGCGCCAGTACGTGTGCCAGCCTTTTTCGATCCCGAGGCGCAGTGCGACCGTGAGGGGCTCACCGGGGACGAGCGCGGTCTTTGCCGCGACGAGCTCGGCCTCGACGTGTTCGGTCCGAACCGGGGCCGCGCCGCCCGTCCCCAGGAACGCGAGCGCTGCCGCCGCGACAACCGCGCGAATCACGGCAAGGCATCGAGCTGGGTCGGTCGGCGTCATGGAGGTCTCTTCGGGGGAACGCACCCCATTGGTGCGCCCACGCGCCGGTTGGTTCCCGGCGCGAAGCTATAATTCTACCGGCGCGCGACCTGGCCAGCGCCGGACCAAGGCGCCGCTGCAGTTCGCCGCGCCCTGCCGGCCCGACGGGCGGTCCCACGCGCCGCCACCGTATCTCGTCCCGTTACGTCAACAATCCCCGCTCCGAGCCCATTCCCCTGGAAGCCCTTCTCGTCTCGACGGGCGTAGTCGCGCTCGGTGAAATCGGCGACAAGACGCAGCTCCTCTCATTGCTGCTCGCGGCGCGCTTCCAGAAGCCGCTGCCGATCATCGCGGGTATCTTCGTCGCAACCCTCGCCAATCACGCGCTTGCCGGCTTCCTCGGCAACCTGTTCCGGACGTTTGTCCCGTACGAAATCCTCACGTGGGTCGTCGCGCTGTCGTTCTTCGGGGTCGCGATCTGGGCACTGCGCCCCGATCGACTCGAAGCCGAGGAGGAAGCAACGTCACGATCCCGCTGGGGGGTCTTCGGCGTGACCGTCGTCGCGTTCTTCCTCACCGAAATGGGCGACAAGACACAGGTAGCAACGGTCGTCCTCGCGGCAAAGTTCCCGTCGCTTCTCGCCGTCGTGCTCGGCACCACGCTCGGAATGCTGCTCGCCAACATACCGGTTGTGCTGATCGGCCGGGTTGCGTCGGTGAAGATCCCGATGAGGGCCGTGCGGATCGCCGCTGCGCTGGTGTTCGCGGCAATGGGCGTCTACGCGCTCTACGCTCCGGAATTGCCGGGGGCCTGATGCCGGCGGTCGCGGCGCGTGCCGCCGGTATAATCGCCGCCTTACCGGAGAGGTGCCCCGCCGCCGTCGCGGCGATCCGCGACGCGCCCACAACATGAAATCGTTCAATCCCGCCGCGATCGAGGCGGCCATGCAGGCCCGCTGGAAGGCCGACGATGTGTATCGCACCGTCGAGCGCTCCGACAAGAAGAAGTTCTACTGCGTGTCGATGCTGCCCTACCCGTCGGGCAAGCTGCACATGGGGCACGTGCGCAACTACACGATCAACGACGTGATGTACCGCCACCTGCGGATGAACGGCTGGAACGTTCTCATGCCGATGGGCTGGGACGCGTTCGGTCTGCCCGCCGAGAACGCCGCGATGAAGAGTCGCCAGGCGCCGGCGAAATGGACGAACGACAACATCGCGTACATGAAGCAGCAGATGCAGGCGCTGGGGCTTGCGATCGACTGGTCGCGCGAGATCACCGCCTGCGATCCGGCGTACTACAGGTGGAACCAGTGGCTGTTCCTGCGCATGCTCGAGAAGGGCGTTGCGTACCGCAAGACGCAGGTGGTCAACTGGGACCCGGTCGACCAGACGGTGCTCGCGAACGAGCAGGTGATCGACGGCCGCGGCTGGCGCACCGGCGCGCTCATCGAGAAGCGGGAGATCCCCGGCTATTACCTCAAGATCACCGACTATGCGGAAGAGTTGCTAGCGTATCTCGAGAGGATGCCCGGCTGGCCCGAGCGGGTGCGCACGATGCAGGCGAACTGGATCGGCAAAAGCCTGGGTGTGCGCTTCGCCTTCACGCACGACATCGCGGGCACCGAAGGTGAAATGCGCGGCAAGCCGATCGGCGGCGGCCGGATGTACGTGTTCACCACGCGCGCCGACACGATCATGGGCGTCACGTTCTGCGCGGTCGCGGCCGAGCATCCGCTTGCCGCGTATGCGGCAAAGTCCAACCCGGCGCTCGCGGCGTTCGTCGACGAATGCAAGCGTGGCAGCGTGATGGAGGCCGACCTCGCGTTGATGGACAAGAAGGGCATGCCGACCGGCCTTTTCGTCACACACCCGCTGACCGGCGACAAAGTCGAAGTGTGGGTCGGCAACTACGTGCTGATGGCGTATGGCGATGGCGCGGTAATGGGCGTGCCGGCACACGACGAGCGCGACTTCGCGTTCGCGAAGAAGTATGGCCTGCCGATCAGGCAGGTCGTCGCCGTCGATGGCGAGAGGTTTTCGACCCAGGCGTGGCAGCCGTGGTACGAGGACAAGACACGCGGTCACTGCGTGAACTCGGGCAAGTACGACGGACTGCGCTACGAAAAAGCGGTCGACGCCATCGCGGCCGATCTGGCGGCGAAGGGCCTCGGCGAAAAGCAGACGACTTACCGGCTGCGCGACTGGGGCATCTCGCGGCAGCGCTATTGGGGCACGCCGATCCCGATCATCCATTGCGATCGCTGCGGCGAAGTACCGGTGCCCGACAAGGATCTTCCGGTCGTGCTGCCCGAAGACTGCATTCCGGACGGCACCGGCAATCCGCTCAACAAGCGCGAGGACTTCATCAACGTCGCGTGCCCGAAGTGCGGCGGAGCGGCGCGGCGCGAGACCGACACGATGGACACGTTCGTCGACTCGTCGTGGTACTACATGCGTTACGCGTGTCCCGACGCGCCGACGATGGTCGATGCGCGCAACGATTACTGGATGCCGATGGACCAGTACATCGGCGGTATCGAGCACGCGATCCTGCATCTGCTCTACGCGCGCTTCTGGACGAAGGTGATGCGCGACATGGGGCTCGTGCGCTTCGACGAGCCGTTCACGCGGCTTTTCACGCAGGGGATGCTGCTCAATCACATCTACCTGCGCCGCACCGCGCAGGGTGGCCTCGACCATGTCGCACCAGAGGATGTCGAGCCGTCGTTCGACGCCGACGGCCGCATCGTCGGCGGCCGCTCGAAGATCGACAGCCAGCCCGTCGAGTATGGCGGTGTGGGCAAGATGTCGAAGTCCGAGAAAAACGGCGTCGATCCGCAGGAAGTGATCGATCGCTACGGCGCGGACACGGCGCGGCATTATGTCATGTTCGCCGGGCCGCCGAACGAGTCGGCTGTGTGGTCCGATACCGGCGTCGAGGGCAGCTATCGGTTCCTCAAGCGGCTGTGGAACTTCGCCCATGCGAAGGCCGATGTCGTTGCCGCGGCGGCCGAGCCGTTCACGTGGTCCGATGCCGCCGGCGCAGTGAAATCGGCGCGACGCGAGATCCACCTGACGCTGAAGCAGGCAAACTACGACTACGAGCGCATTCAGTACAATACCGTCGTCTCGGCCGGCATGAAGATCCTGAATGCGATCGAGGCCGTGCCTGCCGATGCGCCCGGCGCCGTGGCGCTCACGCGCGAGGGCCTGTCGATTCTGCTCCGCGTGCTGTACCCCATCGTCCCGCACGTCGGCTGCGCGTTGTGGGACGACCTGGGCTTCGCCGGCAAGTTCGGCTCGCTGCTCGACGCAGTGTGGCCGCAGGTGGACGCGGCTGCGCTCGCGCAGGACGAGATCGAGCTCGTGCTGCAGGTGAACGGCAAGCTGCGGGGCAAGATCCGGGTACCTGCAACAGCAGACAACGCCGCCATCGAGGCCGCGGTGCGCGCGAGCCCCGAGGTGGCGAAACATGCTGCCGGTGCCCCAATTAAGAAAATCGTCATCGTCCCGGGACGGCTCGTCAATGTCGTTGTGTAGACTCCTCCGGACGGCCTTTGCCGCGCTCGCCGCCGCAGGGCTCGCCGTCGCATGCGGTTTCCACTTGCGCGGCGACGTCACGTACGCGTTCCCGACGCTGTACGTCAACGCGCCCGCGACGGCGCCGATCACGTCCGAGCTGAAGCGTGCGCTCGAAGGTGCGGGCGGTGCGCGCATCGTCGGCAGCGCCAAGGACGCCGCGGTGACCCTCGACATCGCCAACGTCACCGACGACAAGCTGGTGCTCTCGCTCTCCTCCGGTGGTCGCGTGCGCGAGTACCAGCTGATCAAGCGCGTCGGCTTCAGCCTGCATGACAGCGAGGGCCGCGACTGGCTGCCCGCGGCGGAAATTACGGTCCGCCGTAGCTACACTTTCAGCGAATCGGAAGTATTGGCGCGCGAGGCGGAGGAAACGCGGATGCTGAAGGAAATGCAGACGGACGCGGTCCAGCAGATCGTGCGCCGGTTGCAGGCGGCGAGGAAACCGGCGTAATCGAAGATTGGGGTCAGGTCCGAAGTCAGGCGTCGAGCTCCCTCTTCCTACTCCTGTACGAAGTTCGACTCTGACCCGGCATGGACCTCCGCCTCTCCCAACTCGCCGCGCATCTCGAGCGCACGCTTGCCCCAATCTACATAGTCCACGGCGACGAGCCGCTGCTCGCGATCGAGGCGGGCGATGCGATTCGCGCGGCGGCGCGCAAGGCGGACTTCGACGAGCGCGAAATCCTGGTTGTCGATGGGAGCTTCAAGTGGGACACGTTCCTCGCGGCCAGTGCCAACATGGGCCTCTTCGGTGCGCGCAGGGTCGTCGACCTGCGGATCCCGTCGGGCAAGCCGGGCGTCGATGGCGCGCATGCGCTCGAGACATACGCGGCCCGTCCGAATCCCGATGACCTCATGCTGATCACGCTGCCGAAGGTCGACCGGGCAACGCAGTCGTCCGCGTGGTTTGCCGCGCTCCGCGACGCCGGCGCCGCGATCGTCGTCTATCCGCTCGCGCGCGACGAGCTGCCAGCGTGGATCGCGGCACGACTCGCACGTCAGGGCCAGCGCGTCGCCCGCGAGACGCTCGCGTTCATGGCTGAGCGCTGTGAAGGCAACCTGTTTGCCGCGCGGCAGGAAATCGAGAAGCTCGGCCTGCTGCTGCCGGAGGGCGAGCTTGCGCACGACGCCGTCGAACGCGCCGTCACCGACGTCGCGCGCTACGACATCTTCGAGCTCTCCGAGGCCTGGCTCACGGGCGATGCGGCGCGCATCGTGCGCATCATCGCCGCGCTTGCCGCCGAAGGCGAAGGCATCCAGCTCCTGTTGTGGCAGCTCTCCGAGGATCTGCATGCGCTCGCGTCGGTGCAGGAGGCGCTCGCCGCGCGAACGCCGCTCGCCACGGCGCTCCGCAACGCGCGCATCTGGGGCAAGCGGCAGGGCGCGATGGAGCGCGCCGCACCACGTATCGTGCCCGGCGAGTTGCCGCTGCTGCTGCACGCGCTCGCGAAGCTCGACGCCGTTGCGAAAGGAATCGGCCGGGGCAACGCCTGGGACGACCTCACCACGCTTGCCCTGGCGCTGGCCGGCAAGCCGGTACACCCGCCCGCGCCATTGATCGCGGCACGGTGAACGCCGCAGTCGGCGGTCACCGGTATCAGTGGCCGTGCTTCTGTTTGTTTCCGTTTCCGGATTCGAGGGCCAGCTTGTCCGCGCCCCCGCCGCCATGCTTTTCGAGATCGGCCCGCAGGCCTTCATCGGAGAGATCGATCGGCTCCGAATGCTCCCAGTCGTGGCAAGCGACCTTGTTCAGTCGGTCGACGACGTGATGGCCCTCGACGTCGATCGCGAGCTCGCGCCGCGCATCGAAGCTCCCGGGTGCGAGGTTGATCGATCCGACGACCGCACGCTTGTCGTCGGCGAGGATCATCTTGGCGTGAAGCTTCAGCCCCTTCAGCCTGTGGATCTTCGCGCCGACGTCGCGCATGATGCGCAGCCCCCCGACGCCCTCGACCAGCTTCTCCAGCTTCAGCGTGTGCGGCGGCCGCGCCAGGATGTGAAGCTTGACGCCGCGGTTCGCGGCGCGGACCAGCCGTTCGATGATCACGGTGTCCTGGTAGCGCTCGTTCTGCAGCCACAGCGTGTGCTTCGCCGAGTCGATGAACTCGGCGATCCGCTCGCGCCCATGGTTCGGGCACCAGATGAGCCGCGATCCCGGTTTCGGCGCGAAGTCGGTCCGCGCCCAGTCGGCATCGAAGCACTCGATCATCTCCGCCACCTCCTCCTTGCGCGTGGTGACGACCGCGTAGTCGCGTGTTTCGGTGAGGTCGCGCGTCTCCCAGTTGAGCGACTCCACGAACCCCGTTGAGCCGTCGATCACCATGGACTTCTGGTGCGTGAGATCGAAGGCGGGATTGCTGTCGCGGACTTCGATCTTCGCCGCCGCCAGCGCCTTGCGCGCCTCTTCGTTCTCGGCCTTGCCGCTGCGGCGCGCCGGGTTGAGCATCACCCGAACGTCGACGCCACGCTGCTTCGCCGCGATTACGGCGTCGAGCAGCGTCGGATCGGTGAACAGGAACATCCGGATATTGAGCGAGTGCCGAGCGCCGTTCAGCGCGTCGATGATGGGTTGGGCGGCGTCGTCGGGGAGGACGATCAGCGAGTGTGTCATGGCGTTCCGGTGGGGATGGCGTGGATCAGGCGTGCACAGCGGCGGGCGGCGACGCCCCGAACTGGACGCGGTGCAGCTCGGCGTAGATGCCGTTGCGCGCGAGCAATTCGTCGTTGGTGCCCTCTTCGGCGACGACACCGTCCTTCAGCACGATGATCTTGTCGGCGTCGCGGATCGTGGAGAGCCGGTGGGCGATCATGATCACGGTGCGGCCCTTCATCAAGCGGTCAAGTCCCTCGATCACCAGCCGCTCCGATTCGGTGTCGAGCGCCGCGGTCGGCTCGTCGAGGATCATGATCGGCGTGTTGCGGATCAACGCCCGCGCGATGCCAATGCGCTGCCGCTGCCCGCCGGACAGCGTATCACCGCGCTCGCCGACCATCGTGTCGTAGCCGTGCGGCATGCGGGCGATGAATTCGTCGGCATTGGCGAGTTTTGCGGCGGCGACGATATCCTCGAGCGTCGCGTCAGGGCGACCGTAGGCGATGTTTTCGCGCACCGTGCCGCTGAACAGCACGGTTTCCTGCAGCACGAAGCCGATCTGCCGGCGCAGTCCTGCGAGCGTGTACCCGCGAATGTCGGCGCCGTCGATAAGCACGCGGCCGCCGGTCGGGTCGTAAAAGCGCGGAATCAGGCTCACGACCGTCGACTTGCCCCCGCCCGTCGGACCGACGATGCCGACGGTCTCGCCGGCCTTGATCGTGAAGCAGACATCGCGCAGCACCTGCGCCTCGGCGCCATAGCCGAACGCGACATGGTCGAACGTGATCTCGCCGCGCAGAGCGGCCGGAGCGATCGCATCGGCACGCTCGTGAATCACCTCGTCGGCAGCCAGGATCTTCTGGATGCGCTCGAGCCCGACGGAGGTCTGCGCGATCGTGTTCGTCATCTTCGCGAGATCCTGCACCGGCTTGAAAAATTTCGACAGGTAGGCGAGGAAGACGGTCAGCGCGCCGATCGTCATCGCCCCGGCTATGACGACCATCGTGCCGCGCCAGAGCACGAAGCCGGTGCACAGCGCGACCACGACGGTCACCACTGGCGATAGAAGCGACTTGATGCGGCGCGCCGCGAGCGCCGCCTCGACCGTCGCGTGGCTCGCCTCCTCCATGCGCTGCGTCTCGAGGTCCTGCCGCCCGAACGCCTGCACGACCCGCACCGATCCCAGTCCCTGCTGGACGACCGCGACGATGTCGCTCTGCCGCTTGCGGACATTGCGCGTGGCCTCCTTGACGGCCTTCTTGAAGCGCATGACAAACATGAGGAGGAACGGCGTCACACCGACGGCGATGAGCGCGAAGTCCCAGTCGAGCCAGAACATGAGGCCCAGCATCCCGACGATCGTCATCAGGTCGACGAGAATGGAGAGTGTCGACGACGACGCGAAGCTCTGGACCGTGGACACGTCGTTGGTGATCGTCGACATCAGCGCGCCCGTTTGCGCCTGGTCGTAGTAGGAGAGCGACAACCGGTGCAGGTGCTCGTAGATGCGGACGCGCAGGTCGTTCGCGACCCACTGGCCTATGCTTTCGGTGTAATAGTTGTCGATGTAGGTGGCCACCGCGCTCAGCGTGGCGATGACCACCGTCGCGATGCCCGCGAACAGCGCAACGCCCAGCGTGTGGCGGCCGATCCCGTAGTCGTGCGCCCACGCGAGCCAATCGGGGAGCTGGTGATGGCCGAGCGCGTCGTCGAGGACGAGCTTCAGCGGCCACGGTGCAGCGAGGCTCATCAAGGTCTCGACCATCATCGCGGCGAACACGACGACGAGCCAGCCGCGATAGGGCCGCACGAGGTCGCGGACGAGTGACAGCATCGTGCCCTGTGGCGGCGCACGGCGGCTGCCATGCGGCGGCTTGCCCGTGCGTACGGTAGCGTCATCGGCGTGGTCGGTCATCGCCATCGGCAGGTGCCAAAAGCAGTTATCCTCGTTCGAAAATGGAAACGGTCAAGGCACCGCTGCCGTTGCGCGGCCCGGACGATGACGACAGCCACACGACGCGCACGTCCCTCGCCGTTCAACGCAGATCTCCCCATAGCGCCTGCAGCGCGGCGAGTGCGGCAACGCCTGCCGTTTCGGTACGCAGGAACCGCGGCCCGAACCGCACCGCCCCAAGTCCACGCGCCCGCGCCGCGTCGACCTCCACCGGCGCAAGTCCGCCTTCCGGCCCGATCAGCAGGGCGAACGGAGCCAGCGGCTGCGGGAGCGATGCGAGCCCCACCGCCGCGTCCGGTGCCAGCACGAGGCCGGTCCCCGACCACGTTGCCAGCCAATCCGCAAACGGCTGCGGCGCGGCGATAACGGGAACGCGATTGCGCCCACATTGCTCGCAGGCGGCAATCGCAATTTGCCGCCAGTGCGCAAGCCGCTTGTCGCCGCGCGGGCCTGTCGGCAGCGGTGCGCTTCGTGCCGTGACCACGGGCGCGATCGCCGCGACGCCCAGCTCCACCGCCTTGCGCACCGCGTAGTCCATCGCGTCGGCAGCGGCGACGCTTTGCGCGAGCGTGATCGCGAGCGGTGATTCGCGCTCGATCGGATCGAACGCGTCGATGCGTGCGGCGGCACCGTGCTTGTCCACGCGGACGAGCGTCGCTGCATACTCGCCACCGCCGCCGGTGAACAGCGTCAGCGCATCACCCGGCGGCGAGCCGTACGACGCGTACCGCGTGATGCGCGACGGCCGCCGGCAGATCGACCGTCGCGCCGGTCGTTCACGGACGACAGATCGAGCGCGACGAAAAACCGCGGCCCGCCCATGCGTCAGGCCTCGGGACCGACGAAATCGAAGTGGCAGTCGTCGTTCTCCGCGCGAAAGCCGATCCGCGCGTAGATCGCATTCGAAGTCGGGTTCGCGACGTCGGTAGTCAGGAACAGGCGCCGCTTGCCGCGCGCGATCAACTCGCGCGATAACGCGGCCACCAGCGCCGTCGCGTACCCGCGGCTGCGGCGGTCGGGACGCGTGTAAACCGGCGCGATCCGGGCGAAATCGGGCGCCGCGTCGTTGAATCCGACGAAGGCAACCCGCTCGCCATCGTCCCAGATCCAGACTTCGCCGCGGTCGATGCGCTTCGGCATCGTCGCATGGATGCGTTCGTTGCTGTCGGGTATCCGTACCTCGGCGATGAACGCGATCTGTCCCGCAACGAGCCAGGCAAGATCGGCGTCCGTTGCGACGCGCGCGCTGCCTTTCGCACTGGGTACGTCCGAGACCGTGGTCAACGTGTGCTGGCGCAGGCGTACGCGCAGTGCATGCCCGCGTCCGGTGAGCTCGCGCCAGCGGCGCAGGAACGCCTCGCACGCCATCGGCGCGCCGACCACACCCTGCAACACCGGCCAGTCGGTGGCGAGGTCAGCCGCGAACGCAGCCGCCGCGAGGGGGTCACTCTGGCCGATGATAATCGGGCCGTCGTCGCGCTGCATCGCCACGCCACAAACGCCGTCGCCTGCGCAGGTCGCAAGATAGACGTGTTCGCTCGGCGGCGGCGGTGTGCGCTTCAGCGCATGCGCCCAGCCCGCGAAGAAGCTCGCCGACGCCTCGCCGCGACGCCCGATCGGCGCGGCGGCGGCGAGAAACGCGTCGGGATCCGTGTGGCGAATCACTTGCATGGGATGACCCGGTGGATCGCATGTTACGATTTTGGCACACTCTCCACCTTATTCCCGTGCGAGGACGCCATGGTCAGCCTCACGACTCCTTCGGGCCAGCTCGGCTGGCAGGCAGCACCGTTCGACCTGCCCGGCACCGACGGCGTGCGACACACGCTCGAGTCGGTCCGCGGGACCAATGGCACCGTCGTCATGTTCATCTGCAACCATTGCCCGTTCGTAAAGGCGGTGATCGACAAGATCGTCCGCGACATGCGCGAGCTCGCTTCCCACGGCGTCGGCAGCATCGCCATCATGAGCAACGACCCGGCCGACTACGCCGAGGACTCGTTCGACAACATGAAGGCGGTGGCAGCGCGGTACGGCTTCCCGTTCCCGTACGTGATCGACGAAACGCAGGACGTCGCGCGCGCCTATGGTGCGGTCTGTACGCCGGATTTCTTCGGCCTCGACGGCGACCTCAAGCTTGCGTACCGCGGTCGCCTTGACGCATCAGGGCGCTCGCCCGACCCGGAAGCACCGCGGGAGCTCTACACGGCGATGGTCGAGGTCGCGCGCACCGGCAAGGCGCCGGCAGTCCAGCATCCGTCTGTCGGCTGCTCGATCAAGTGGCGGCGGGGCTGAACAGCCTACTCCACCAGCGCCCGGTACGCGTGCCACGTCGCGTGACCGATCACGGGAACCGCCACGACAAGACCGACGAAAAACAGGGCGAATCCCAGCCCGACCAGCACGACGATCGCGAGGCCCCAGACGAGCATCGCCGGCACATTGGCGCCGAAGGCCTTGAGGCTCGTCAGCACGGCCACCACGCCGTCGATCCGGCGGTCGAGCATCATCGGCACCGAAACGACGCTGATCGCGAATACCAGCACGGAAAAAAAGCCGCCCACACAGAAATACGCGAACAGGAATTCGACGTTGTCGAGCGAAAGCACCTGCTGGAGGAAGCCGGCAACGCTCGGCATCTCGCTCGTGTAGAAGAGTGCGAACACGACCAGCGAAGCGCGCGCCCAGACCAGCAGGATCACCGTAAGGACCAGCGCGAACACGCCGATCGCGCCGACGTTGCCTGCCCAGGCATCGAGCGTGGGCGCGAGCCTTACCGGCAGCCCCTGCTCGCGGCGGCGTGAAAGATCGTAGAGTCCGATCGCCAGGAACGGCCCGACGAGGAAGAAGCCCGTCACCAGCGCGGACACGTACTCGTAGGCGTGGCGGAATGTCAGCGCGATCAGCCAGCCCATCGCCGCGAAGCATGCGCCGTAGAACAGGCTCGGCAGCGGATGCGCACGATAGTCCTGCCAACCCTTGCGCAGCCACCCGAATGCCGCGGTCGCCCCCACGCTGCGCACGGTGGGAAGCGCAGACTGCTGCTGCACGTCGTTTTCGGATGCCATGGCACCTCCGAGCCACTACAGGAATGCGCGTATCGCGTCGAGCACCGCGTCCGGCTGCTCAGCCATCAGCGCATGACCGCAATCGGGCAACGTGACGACCCGCTTGTCGCCCAGGGCCGCGATCAGCGCCTGCGCGTTTTTCGGCGGCGCCATGATATCCCGGGCGCCGAGAATCAGCAGCGCCGGGCAGCGGACCTTGGCCGCGGCATCGAGACCGGCTGCATACGCCTGGCACGCGGACAGGTCGACATAAAGGACGTCGGACGGCGTGCGCTCCATCAGCCGCATCGCGTTGCCGGTGAGCCACACGCCCGGCATCGTGTTACCGCCCAGCTGCTTGCCGGCGCTGTACGACCAACCGTTGATCAGCTCATAGGCAACGTGGTCATTCGCCTTCGCCGCGGCGAGCAGATCGTCGCTGACCGTCATTGGCGCCGCGGGGCCCGAGAGGACGATCTTCGTCACCCGTTCCGGATGTCGCGCCGCGCACTCGAGCACCACGAGCGCGCCGAGCGAATGTCCGACAAGCGCGGCCTTTCCGATACCGAGCGCGTCGAGGACGGCGGGTATCCAATCGCCGATCGCTGCGACCGACGGCAGCGCGCCGCCACTCGACCGTCCATGGCCCGGGAGGTCGACTGCCAGCACGTTCCAACCGTGGTAGGCGAAATACCGCGACTGCAGGCCCCACACGCCGTGATCGTTGGCCGCGCCGTGGATGAAGACGACCGTCGGTTGCGCAGGATCGAGCGGCCGGGAGCCGGTGTACGCGTAGACGTCCTGTCCGTCAACGGTCACGCGCATCGCTTCACGTTTCCTTGCCAGCCGCGTGCAGCGCGCGGGAGAGATCTTCGATGAGATCGTCGGGATTCTCGAGACCTACCGAAAGCCTGATCGTGCCTTCGGTGATTCCCGCGGCCGCGAGGTCCTCGGTCGACATCCGGAAATGGGTCGTGGATGCCGGGTGGATGACCAGCGACTTCGCGTCGCCGACGTTGGCGAGGTGCGAGAAGATCCTCAGCGTCTCGATGAACCGGCGTCCCTGCGCGCGCGTGCCTTCGAGGTTGAAGCTGAATACGGCGCCGCAGCCCTTCGGCAGGAGCCGTTGCGCCAGCGCATGATCGGGATGCTGCGGGAGCTCCGGATAGCCGATCGAGCCGACCAGCGGGTGTTGCGCGAGAAAAGCGACGATCTGCCGCGTGTTCTCGACATGCCGCGCCATTCGCAGCGGCAGCGTCTCGATCCCCTGCAGGATCTGGAACGCGGTGAAGGGTGCCATGCACGCGCCGAAATCGCGGATACCTTCGCGCCGCGCGCGCAGCAGGAACGCCGCGGTCGTCGACTCCTCGCTGAACACCATGTTGTGGAAGCCCGCATACGGCTCGGTCAGCGTCGGAAACCTGCCACGCGCAGCCGCGAATCTTCTGGTGCCGTCCCAATCGAACTGCCCGGAATCCACGAGCAATCCGCCGATGACCACGCCGTGACCCGACAGGAACTTGGTCGCCGAATGGAACACGAGGTCGGCACCGAGCGCGAACGGCTGCATCAGGTACGGCGTCGTGAACGTCGCATCGACGAGCAGCGGCACGCCGTGCTCGTGCGCGAGATCGGCGATGCGCGGGATGTCGAGTACGTCGAGACCCGGATTGCCGAGCGTCTCGCCGAAGAGGAGCCGCGTGTTCGGACGGATCGCCGCCCGCCATGCGTCGACATCGCGCGCGTCGACGAAGGTCGTCTCGATGCCGAAGCGCGGCAGCGTGTAGTCGAGCAAATTGTGCGAGCCGCCGTAGAGCGCGCGCGACGCAACGATGTGCGCGCCCGCGCCCATAAGCGTGACGATCGCAAGATGCAGCGCCGCCTGCCCGCTCGCAGTGGCGATCGCGCCGACTCCTCCTTCGAGTGCGGCGATCCGCTCTTCGAGCACCGCGCAGGTCGGGTTGGAGATGCGCGAATAGACGTGGCCCGCGCGCTCCATGTTGAACAGCGCCGCCGCGAAGTCGCTGTCGGGAAAAACGAACGACGCGGTCTGGTAGATCGGCGTCGCGCGCGCGCCTGTGGCCGGATCGGGTTTAGCGCCAGCGTGCAGCGAGAGCGTGTCGAAATGCGTGGTCCGGGGCTTGGTCATCGGCGCGGCAATGAGGACAAGGGGCTTTCGGGCGGACTCGACGTATGGTAGCGCAAGGCCGGCCGAGTGAGCGCACACCGTCCCACGCCGCCGCAAGGATTCTGCATCAAGCTGCTAAACTTGTGCCCACCTGCCGCCGACGACATCGCGGCAATCACCAGGAGACGATCATGAAGCGCAAGGCTTCGGCCCGCTGGCAAGGTAGCACCAAAGACGGCACCGGCACACTTTCCGCGCAGAGCGGGACGTTGCGCGACACGCCGTACTCGTTCAAGGCCCGTTTCGGCGACGGCAAGGGCACGAATCCGGAGGAGCTGGTCGCTGCCGCGCATGCGGGCTGCTTTACGATGGCCCTGTCGTTCACCCTCAACAATGCCGGTTTTACCGCCGAGGCGATCGACAGCGAGGCGCTGCTGACGATGGACGAGGTCGACGGCAAGCCGACGATCACCGCGGTCCACCTGACGACGCGCGCTCGCGTGCCCGGCATCGACGCCCCTCGGTTCGCCGCAATCGCGAACGAGGCGAAAACCGGATGCGTTGTTTCGCGCGCGTTGTCGCCGACGATCACTATCACGCTGGACGCCTCGCTCGCCTCGTGACGAGGGAAGCTGCAATGTCCGGTCCATGCGCCGCCGCCCAAGGATACCCGAGGTCGTGGCGCCACGTACAACCCCGCCAACCGGTTTCGCCGCGAACAGCGCGCGCCGGTCGACGATGGCTGGGCAACGCCATCAGGCGCCGACGCCTCCGAAGACGACCGACTCCCGCCGCTGAAAACCGTCGTTCGGATCCAGCCGGCGCGAACGATCATCGCGCGCAACGAATCGCCCGACATTCCGTTCAACCAGTCGATCAATCCGTACCAGGGCTGCGAGCACGGTTGCATCTACTGCTATGCGCGGCCGTCGCATGCCTATCTCGACCTCTCGCCGGGGCTCGACTTCGAGACAAGGCTGTTCGCCAAACCCAACGCTGCCGATTTGCTGCGGACCGAACTCGCGAAGCCGGGCTACGTCTGCGACCCGATCGCGCTCGGCAGCAACACCGATCCGTACCAGCCGATCGAACGCGAGTGGAAGATCACGCGGAGCATCATCGAGGTCCTCGCCGCGTGCGACCACCCGCTGACGATCACGACCAAGGGCGCGCTGATCGAGCGGGACCTCGACCTCATCGCACCGATGGCAGCGAAAGGTCTGGTCCGGGTATTCGTTTCCATTGCGATGCTCGACCGCGGCCTCGCGCGCAAGCTCGATCCGCGGGCCGCCGCGCCGCACCGTCGCCTGCAGATCGTCAGGGCGCTCGCCGAGGCGGGGGTGCCGGTCGGTGTCAACGTCGCGCCGATCATTCCGCAGCTCACCGACCACGAAATGGAGGCAATTCTCGAGGCGGCTGCCGATGCCGGGGCGCGGCACGCCGCCTACACGCTGCTGCGCCTGCCACGCGAGGTCGCGCCGCTGTTCCGCGACTGGCTCGCGGTGCATTACCCGCTGCGCGCAGCGCACGTGATGAGCATCGTCCAGCAGATCCGTGGCGGCCGCGACAACGATCCGCGGTTCGGCGCGCGGATGCACGGCCAGGGCACTTTCGCCGACCTGATCCGCAAACGCTTCCGCCTCGCGTGCAAGCGACTCGACCTCAACACCGAGCGCGACGCGCCGCTCGACATCACGCGGTTCCGACCGCCCGTCGTGGTGGCACGCGTGGCGCCGCCCCGACCGCCCGACCGGCAGCTCGACCTGTTCTGATCGCCGCTTGCCGGGTGCCATCGGGTAGCGCAGGATGGCACTCCACGGTCAGCCATGAACCGCCGATAGCGCGGCTGAAAGAACCAGAGGGAGAGTAGCGGATGGCATCGCTAACCGAGCGCCTCGCGCGCTGCTACACCGGCGCCGTGCACGACGTGCTGCGAATGATGGGGTACGACAACATCGTTCTGCCGCCCGCGATCAAGGCCATTGCGCCGGGGATGAAGGTCGCCGGGCCGGTCTGGACTGTGTCCGGACACATCGACCGGACGAAAACGCGACACGAGACGCTGCTGGGCTGGTGCACGCTGCTTGCCAAGGCGCCTGCCGGGCACGTGGTCGTATGCCAGCCCAACAACCACGACGTCGCGCTCATGGGCGAGCTCTCCGCGCAGACGTTGCAGGCGCGCGGCGTGCTGGGCTACCTGGTCGACGGCGGTTCGCGCGACACCGACCTCGTCCTCGCGCAGGGCTTTCCCGTGTTCTGCGCGTTCCTTACGCCGGCCGACATCGTCGAGCGATGGATACCCGATCGATATGGCGAGCCGGTAACGATCGGCAGCGTCGAGATCGCGACCGGCGACTGGCTGCTGGGCGACCGCGATGGCGTCGTGATCATTCCGCGCGCGCTGGCCGAGGAGGTCGTTGCGAAGACCGAGGAGGTCGTCGCCACGGAGAGCGAAATGCGACAGGCGCTGATCGGCGGCATGGACCCGATCGAGGCCTACAACCGGTATGGGAAGTTCTAGAGGGCCGCGATCCGGGCCGATTCTTCGCGTGCCGCCGGCACCCGGCCCGGCAGGCAGGAACGATGGGAACTGACCCCAACGCGCCTGCGGTAATGAAGCTCTCGCCGGGCGACAACGTTGCGGTCGCATTGCGCCACCTCAAAGCCGGCGAGATGATCACGCTGGAGGGCGTCACGCTCAAGGTCGATCGTAACATCGCCGTCGGCCACAAGCTGGCGGCACGCAGGATCGCCGCGGGCGAAGTCATCGTCAAGTACAGTTGCCCGATCGGCACGGCGAGGCGGGCAATCGAGCCTGGCGAGCACGTGCACAGACTCAATGTGGAGAGTAACTATCTGCCGACGTACACGCTGCCGAAATAGCCGATGCCGGCATGCGGATATCGCGGGACGGAGGAGCCTTGACGGCGAAGCTGAACGCACAGGATCTGCAGGCGATCTCCGGCCTGACCCTCGAGCACTACAGCCGGCGGGCGGAGGATTTCTGCGCCGGAACGCGCGACCACGACGTCAGCCAGAACATCGATGCGCTGTTGCGCCACATCGAAGGCAGGCCGCCGCTGCGCATCCTCGATTTCGGCTGCGGCCCGGGCCGTGACCTCGCGACGTTCACCCGGCTCGGCCATCTCGCGACGGGACTCGAAGGGTCCGCGCCGTTTGCCGCGATGGCCCGCGCCGCGAGCGGCTGCGAGGTGTGGGAGCAGGATTTCCTCGCGCTCGACCTGCCGGACGGACATTTCGACGGCGTGTTCGCCAACGCTGCGTTGTTCCACGTGCCCGCTCAGGAGCTCCCACGCGTGCTGCGCGAGCTCAATGCGACACTGAAGCCCGCCGGCGTGCTCTTCAGCTCGAACCCGCACGGCCACAACGAGGAAGGCTGGAGCCGCGGGCGCTACGGTGCGTATCACGACCTTGACACGTGGCGCCGCTACGTCGAGGAGGCGGGCTTCGTCCTGCTGGCGCACTACTACCGCCCGCCGGGCCTGCCACGCGCGGAGCAGCCGTGGCTCGCCACCGTGGCACGCAAGACGAAATCATGACAACCGTGGCAACCCTGAGGGAACGGGCGCTATGGGGCGCCCGTTCGCAATTGCGGATATCGTGTGAACAGGCGCTAACTGATCGGCGCCTCGAGCAAGCAGGCGAATTCGCGCGCGAAATCGACCGACACGCGCGCGTGCACAGCGCCCTGCTTGTCGAAAAACCGTTGCGTCCCGGCGGTCGGGAACACACCCTCGTGCCAGATGTTCGGGTGGATATAGAGCCCCTGGCGTCCGTCGAAGCGGAAGCACACGAAATCCGCTGGCTGCACGTCATCGCCGGGCAGCGCCAGCGGCACGAGGAACGGTCTTCGGTCGAGTGGAAAGAACAGCTGGCCGCCGTCCGGATGGTAGTTGGCGTGCCACAGCAGGATCCGCCGTGGGTCCCGCTCGTGGCCGGGATCGGCACGAACCGGATCTTCAGCGTAGGCCAGGATGTAGTGCCCGCCGACGGCGTCGTTGCGGCCGAAGAGGATGTCGCCCTTCCATTCGCTGACGAACGTGCCCTCGGTCGTGCCGCCCTCGTCGCCGGTATCGGAGTCCACGGGCCGCCGGCCCTGCGCCGGCCAGCGCACGATTTCGATCGGGCAACTCGCCGGATCGTCGACCGGAACGCCGTAGCCTTTGAGCGCCGCCGGCGTCGCGTCGACGACCGGCATCACGATACGCCGGAGACCCGCCGGCAGCTCGGGACTGAGATAGTCGGCAACAGCGGGCATAGCATTCTTGCGCGACTGCGCCCGGTCAGTTGCGCAGAACAACGCGTTCCCGGACCGCACCGAGACCGATCGTCTTCTCCGCCGGCATCGGAAGGCGGTAGAAGAGCGCATTCAAGTATCGGGCAACCTCGAAAATCTCGTCCTCGGACCAACCGAGATTCGCATTCGCCTGCCAGCGCTGCACCTGTGCCAGCAGCTTCCCCCAGTCGGTCGCGAGTTTCTTTTCCCGCCAGTGAACCTGGGTGCTGTGGCAGCCGATGCAGTGCGTCGCATACAGCAGTTCTCCGCGCGGCACTTCGGGCGATGGCGGCGGCAACGGCTGCGCCGGCGCCAGCGCAACAACGGCCAGCCCGCCCACGAACGCGAGTGCCCACGCAGTCGGAGGCGCCGGCGCGGCGCGCGGATCGCCCGCCGCAGGGAACGACGCAGTGGCGGTGCCGCTTCGGGCCGTCGGCTAAGCGGGCGCTGCCGCGTGCGATCGGTTGATCCATGCGCAGACAATCCCCATCAGCACGACGACGATCGTGTCGAAGATGATCTGCTTCGCCACGACGGCGCCAGGGATCGGCTCGACCGCGTAATAGATGAGATAGGTCGGAATCGTCGCCAGCACGGCGACCGCAAGGCCGAAGCGCACACCCTGCGCGAGCCATGGCTTGTCCTCGCGGCCCTTGAGGTAGATCCATGCGAACCCGATCCCGATCAGGATGTGCGCGAGCAGCATCCAGCCGAAGTATCCCTGCTGGTCCTGCTCCGTGCGGAACAAGCCCGTCATCTTGGCGTAGTCCGCGCCGAGCAATGCCACGTGCACCACGAAGCCAAGCATCAGCGACATCACCGCCATCGCGGCTGCCGATATCGCAAATTTCATGGAATCCTCCCTGGTGGGAACGACCGCGAAACGGCGTGTCGATCCAGCGCGGTCAGTGACTCGGCCGTCCGACCTTGGCGCCCGACTTGCCGACCAGAAAGTCGAGATCGACGCCCTCGTCCGCCTGCAATACCGTGTCACAGTAGAGCTTCACCCAGCCGCGACCGACGTGCGGCGGCGGCGGTTTCCATTTCGCGCGACGGCGCGCGAGCTCCGCATCGGACACGTGCAGGTGAATCCTGCGCTTTGCCACGTCGACCTCGATCACGTCGCCGTTGCGCACCAGCGCCAGCGGGCCGCCCGCCGCCGCTTCGGGCGCCGTGTGCAGTACGACGGTGCCGTAGGCGGTGCCCGACATCCGCGCGTCGGAAATGCGGACCATGTCGGTGACGCCCTTCTTCAGCATTTTCGCGGGCAGTGCGAAATTGCCGACCTCGGGAAATCCCGGATAGCCCTTCGGTCCGCAGTTCTTCAGCACCAGCACGCTGGAGGCATCGACGTCGAGCCTCGGATCGTCGATGCGCCGGTGCAGGTCGTCGATATCCTCGAACACGACGGCACGGCCCTTGTGCTTCATCAGCTTCGGCGTCGCAGCCGAAGGTTTCAGCACCGCGCCCTTCGGCGCGAGATTGCCGCGCAGCACTGCGATGCCGCCCTGCGGCTTGAATGGGCGCGCGAGCGGCGTGACGACATCCGTGTTGTAGTTGATCGCGTCCTTGCTGTTCTCCCAGATGGTCCGGCCGTTGACGGTCAGCGCCTTTTTGTGCAGGTACTTGCCGATTTCCCGGATCACGACCGGGAGGCCGCCCGCATAATAGAAATCCTCCATCAGATACTTGCCCGAGGGCATCAGGTTGACGAGGCACGGCATGTCACGGCCGAGCCGGTCCCAGTCGTCGAGCGTCAGCTTGACGCCGACCCGCCCGGCGATCGCGAGCAGATGCACGACCGCGTTGGTCGAGCCGCCGATCGCGCCGTTAACCATGATCGCGTTCTCGAACGCGTCGCGGGTCAGGATCTTGGACATCCTGAGGTCCTCGTGGACCATGTCGACGATGCGCCGGCCGGCCATCCTTGCCAGCACGCGCCGCCGGGAGTCGACCGCGGGAATCGCGGCGTTGGTCGGCAGGCCCATGCCGAGCGCCTCGACCATCGACGCCATCGTCGATGCCGTGCCCATCGTCATGCAATGCCCCGCCGAGCGCGACATGCACGACTCCGCCTCGACGATGTCGGCGAATTTCATCTCGCCGGTCTTGAGCAGCTCCGTGAACTTCCACACGTGCGTGCCGGAGCCGATGTCCTCGCCGCGAAACTTGCCGTTCAGCATCGGCCCGCCGGAGAGGCCGATCGTCGGCAGATCGCAGGACGCGGCACCCATCAGCAGCGAAGGCGTGGTCTTGTCGCAGCCCATCATCAGGACCACACCGTCGAAGGGGTTGGCGCGGATCGATTCCTCGACGTCCATCGCCGCCTGGTTGCGGAAGAGCATCGTCGTCGGCCGCATCAACGTCTCGCCCAGGCTCATCACCGGGAACTCGATCGGGAAACCGCCGGCGTCGAGAACGCCGTCGCGGACGTGCTGCGCCAACTCGCGAAAATGGGCGTTGCAGGGTGTCGCCTGCGACCAGGTGTTGCAGATGCCGATCACCGGCCGGCCGTCGAACTGGTCGTGTGGAATGCCCTGGTTCTTCATCCACGACCGGTGGACGAGGGCATCGCGGTCGTGGCTGTCGAACCACACCTGCGATCGAAGGTGACCCTTGGCTTTCCGGGGTTTGCTGCTCATGTTCCGGGTCTCACGCAGCGAGGCGCGCGCCAGTCGCCTGGTCGAACACGTGGACCTTGGCGGGATCGATGGCGAGACCGATTTTGTCGCCGGGATTCACGTCGGGACGGCCGTGCGTTACCAGGATCACCTGCGCCTCTCCCGCCTGGATCAACAGCTCGGTCTCGGCGCCGGTCGGCTCGACGACGACGATCTCCGCCGGCACCGTGCCCTCGGCACCGGTTCCCGCAACCGTCATGTCGCCCGGCCGGACCCCGTACGCCACCGCCTGCCCGTCCACGCCGGGGCCCTGCCGCAGTGGCCAGCGCAGGCCGCCCGGGACCTCGACATACGCGGCGCCGCCCGTGCGTGCGATCTTGCCGTTCAGCACGTTCATCGCCGGCGAGCCGATGAACTGCGCGACGAACAGATTATCCGGATGGTCGTAGAGCTCGAGCGGCGTCCCGATCTGCTCGATCCGGCCGTCGTGCATGACGACGATGCGGTCCGCCATCGTCATCGCCTCGACCTGGTCGTGCGTAACGTAGACCGTCGTCGTCTTCAGCCGCTGGTGCAGTGCCTTGATCTCGGCGCGCATCGCCACGCGCAGCTTGGCGTCGAGGTTCGACAGCGGCTCGTCGAAGAGAAACACCTTGGGATCGCGCACGATCGCGCGGCCCATCGCCACGCGCTGCCGTTGCCCGCCGGAGAGTTCGCGCGGATAGCGCTGCAGGTACGGATCGAGGTTGAGGATCCGCGACGCGTGCGCGACCCGATCTTCCATCACTTTGGGGTCGGCTTTGCGCAGCTTGAGGCTGAACGCCATGTTCTCGGCGACCGTCATGTGCGGATAAAGCGCGTAGCTCTGGAACACCATCGCGATATCGCGGTCCTTGGACTCGACATGGTTCACCACCTTGTCGTCGATCGCGATGGTGCCGCCGGTGATCTCTTCGAGACCGGCCAGCATCCGCAGCAGCGTCGACTTGCCGCACCCCGACGGGCCCACCAGCACGACGAATTCGCCGTCGTGAATGTCGAAGCCGATTCCGTGGATGACCTTCGTGTGGCCAAAGGATTTTTCGACATTCTGGAACGCTACGGTTGCCATGCGTCAACTCCGCTCGGGAATCCTGCTCAACTTTTCACCGCTCCGGCCGTGAGGCCGCCTACCATGTACCGTTTGAACGTGTAGTAGATCGCCGCTGGTGGCACCGCATAGATCAGACCGGTCGTCATGAGGAGTTCCCACGGCGAATCGTCAGCGGCGAGAAAATTGCCCAGCGCCACGCCGAGCGTGATGTCCTTGTCGCTGGAGAGCAGCAGAAACGCGTACAGGTATTCGTTCCACGCCAAAAGCAAGGCGTAGGTTCCCACTGCGACCAGCGACGGCGTCATCAGCGGCAGATAGACCAGACGGAAAAGTTGCAGCGGCGACGCGCCATCCATTTTCGCCGCTTCGTCCAGCTCGAAGGGCAGCTTGTCCGACGCCTGCTTCAGCACCCAGATCGAATACGGCGCGGCTATCGTCGTCATGGCGAGGATCAGCGACCATTGGTTGTTGAGCAGGCCGTAGACGCCCATCGTCTTGTACATCGGCACGGCGAGGAACGCGGCCGGGATGAAATAGGTGAACAGCGCCAGGTTCATCATCGTCCGCCCGCCTCGCGCCTTCAGGCGGCTGATCGCGAATGCGGCACAGGTCGCGACGAACAGCGTCAGCAGCCCGCACACGACGGCGATGAACAGCGAATTCCACATCTGCAGCCAGAAGTCGTTGAGGTAATGGTGCTGCTCGCGGAATACGACCCCGAAGTTGTGGAGCGTCGGATGGTCGGGCCAGAGCAGGCCCCCCAATGCTTGCTCCTTCGGTGAGATCGCGAACAGGACCAGGTGGTAGATCGGAAGCATCGTCCAGATCAGCACCGGAATGCCGATCAGCAGCAGCTTCGCCTCGGTTGTGACCGCGCGCAGATTCATTTGGACAGCCGCTTCATCATGAAGTACACGAGCGGCAGCACCGCCGGCAGCGCGACGACGATCGCCGCCATCGACAAGTCGACCTGGTCGAGACGGAGGTAGCGGATGCCCAGCGTCGCCAGCACGTGCGTGAGGTCCGCCGGTCCGCCGCCGGTCAGCAGGTAGACGCTGTTGAAGTCGCCCATCGTCCAGATCATCGACAGGATCGTGCACGTCAGGTAGAGCGTGCGCATCGACGGCCAGGTGATGAAGCGGAATTTCTGCCAGTTCGTCGCGCCATCGACAGAGGCGGCCTCGTAGTGCTCCGCGGGAATCGCGAGTCGGCCGGCGACCAGGATCAGCGTCCAGAACGGTAGCGACTTCCAGATGTGCACCAGCATCGCGATGCTGAGCGCTAGGGTCGGGTCGTTGAGCCAGTTAGGGCCGTCCGCCCCCGTGAAGCGGAAGATCAGCGAATTGATGAGCCCCCACTCGGGGTTCAGCATGAAGCGAATCGACAGGATCGTCGGGATCGACGGCACCGCCCACGGAATGATGAACAGCAATGACAACCACTTGATCCACGTGCGCGCCTGGATGAAAAATCCCGACAGCACGAGCGCCACGATCATCTTCAGGTTGATGCCGACGATTACGAACACCAATGTGTTGATGACCGAACGGGCAAAGATCGGGTCCTCGAAGAGCCGGACATAGCTTTCCGGATGGCGGGCGAGCCACAGCCCGTACCCGACCGGGTACACGACGAACACGAGGAACACCGCGGCATAGGGCGCGAGGAGGATCAGCCCCCATTTGTGCCATGGGGACAATCCCTTCCCTCCGCGGACGGAAGGCGCCGGCTGCACGTCGGGAAGCGTCACAGCAGACACGTGCACGACTCCTCTGCCCCGCGGGTGAGGGCCACGCGTGGCCCGCACCCGCCGGGAGCATTGCTGCCGCCGGTCAGCCGGCGACCTGCTTGATGCGAGCGATCATCTCGTCGACCGCCTTTTCCGGCGTCCAGCCGTCGTTGACGACCCGGCTCATCGCCTTCGCCCAGACGTTCTCGTTGTTGAGAATCGTGAACTTGTAATTCTTGGTGAACTCGAACGGCGTCGTTCCGGCGTTGAATTGCGCCTGGACCGCCTTGCGGTGCGGGTCGGCCTTCCAGAATGCACTTTGCGTTCCGGATTTGGTCACCGGGTACCAGCGCCCGAGGGAGCCCTCGACGTACGGCTGCAAGTTCTCGTCCTGCAGCAGAAACGCGACGAATTCCTTGGCCCGCTTCTTGTTCTTTGCGCCCTCGAAGATCACGCCGGTCTTGATCGCGGCACGGTAGATCATGGGTGAGCCGTCCGGCTTTTTCGGAAACCCGGCGGTGGCGATGTACTCGTCGTAGTTCTTCTTCGCCGTGGCCCGCTGCTCGGCCGTCAGGGTGGCGTTGTTGGCATCATCGAGCCACTTGGCGGCAATCGAGATCGTCGCGTTGTGCGTGAGCAGGATCGTGCTGTTATGAAAGGAGACGTTGTTGTCCGGATCCTTCCACGCGGTCGAAGAAGGCGGCGTACAGCCGCGCGTACGGATGCTCGTGTAGTCCTTCAGCGCGTTGACGAGCCCCGCCTTCACCTTCGGGTCGTCGACCAACAGCTTGCCGTTGTCGTCGACCATGCGGACGTCGTAGGCGTCGACGAAAGTCAGGAACGAGTAGAACGAGTCGCTGGAATCCACACCCATCGGATTGCCGATCGCGTACGTGCGCTTGCCGGTCTTGCTGCGATGCGCCGGCTGCACCTTGTCGCACCAGAAGTCCCAGTACGCCTTCCACGCGGCGGGAATGTCGGATTCCTTGAAGCCCGCGTCGGCCAGCATGTTCTTCCAGTACTGGATGTGCATCGTCTGCTGCTTCAGCGGGAACGCGTAGTACGCCTTCTTCTTCGTTTTGTCGTTGTAGAGATAAGTCGTCTCGACGGTGTTCTTCAGAAACTTGTCCTTCGTCGGCCCGAGGATGTCCGAGATGTCCTCGAGCTTGCCCTCGTACGCCCACTTGCCGGTGACCTGGAAATCGTAGACGTCGGCGTAGGCCACGTCCGGCGGCGTGCCGGCGTCGAGCGCCGCTACCGTCTTCGGAATCATGTCCTGTACCGGGTACTGCGACAGCTCGACCTTGACGCCGGTCTTCGCCTCGAATTTCTTGATCGCCTCGAACAGCGCGTCGTCCTCGGACTTGTAGAACCCCTTGACCCACCAGACGGTGAGCTTCTCCTGCGCCGCGACCTGACCGGACACGACAAGCGCGGCCGCCGCAAGCAGCGCGACGCCCAGTTTTCCAATCATCTTCATCGAACTCCTCCTGTGGATCATGGTGCCTGCACCGGCTCAACCGCTCGAATCGGCGGGTCCGTCCGGAGCGTACGGGCGCCCCGGCACGGTGTCAACGGTGCCGCGCACGTCCCTTGACGTCCCTCGCTCACCCGCCGTTTCCGGGCGATCGCGAACCGCGTCGGTTACATTACCGCGCCGAGATACCACGGCACGAACTCGCTCTGCCCGTATCCGTGCTGCTCGCTCTTGGTGCGCTGACCCGACGCGGTGTCGAGCATCAGCCGGAACAGCCGGGCGCCGATTTCGTCCACACTTGCCACCCCGTCGGCGATCTCGCCGCAGTTCAAGTCGATGTCCTCCTCCTGCTTCACCCACAACGGGGTGTTCGTCGAAAGCTTCAGCGACGGCGATGGCGCGCACCCGTACGCGGAGCCGCGGCCGGTCGTGAACACGATCATGTTCGCGCCGCCGGCGACCTGGCCGGTTGCCGACACCGGGTCGTAGCCCGGCGTGTCCATGTAGACGAAGCCTTTCGCCGTGACCGGCTCGGCATACTCGTAGACATCGATGAGGTTGGTCGTGCCGCCCTTCGCCACCGCACCCAGCGATTTTTCGAGGATCGTCGTGAGACCTCCGGCTTTGTTTCCCGGCGACGGGTTGTTGTTCATCTCCCCGCGTTCGCGCGCCGTATAGTCCTCCCACCACTTGATCCGCGCGACGAGCTTCTCGCCGACGGCGCGCGACACCGCACGACGCGTGAGCAAGTGCTCGGCGCCGTAGATCTCCGGCGTCTCGGACAGGATGGCGGTACCGCCGTGCCGGACCAGCAGGTCGACCGCGGCACCGAGCGCGGGATTCGCCGTGATCCCCGAATAGCCGTCCGACCCGCCGCATTGCAGGCCGACGACGATCTGCGCCGCCGGTACCGTCTGCCGCGCCACGTCATTCGCATGCGGCAGCATTTCCTCGATCAACGCGATGCCGCGGGCGATCGCCTTCGCCGTGCCACCGGTGTCCTGGATGCTGAATGTGCGCAGCAGCGGACCCTCGCGCAGATCTTCCGCACCGAGCAACGCGCTGATCTGGTTCGCCTCGCACCCCAGCCCCACGACGAGTACGCCGGCGAAGTTTGCGTGCCGCGCATAGCCGCCCAGCGTGCGCCGCAGGAGCTGCATGCCGTCGCCCTTGGTGTCCATGCCGCAGCCTGAGCCGTGCGTCAGCGCGACGACGCCGTCGACGCGCGGGAATGCGGCGAGGCGATCGCGCGTGAAATGCCCGGCGATGCCGCGCGCGACGGTCGCGGAACAGTTCACCGTCGACAGGACGCCGAGGTAGTTGCGCGTCGCCACCCGGCCGTCGGCGCGGACGATGCCCTCGAACGTGGCCGGCGGAACGACGTACTGGGTAGGCTTTGCGTCGGCGCCGAATGCGTAATCGCGGTCGAACGCCCCCATCTGCAGGTTATTGAGATGAACGTGTTCGCCAGCCGCGATATCGCGGCTGGCGAAGCCGATGATCTGGTTGTAGCGCCGAACCGGCTCGCCCGTCCGGATCGCGCGTGTCGCGACCTTGTGGCCCGGTGGTACGAGGCCGCTTACCGTGACCTTCTCGTCCAGAAGTTGCGTGCCGCTGACCAGTTGCTGGCGGGCGATGACGACGTCGTCCTGGGGGTGCAGCCGGATCGTGAGCGAGGTTCGTGTGAGCATGCGAGCTCCTTGTTCATGCGGGGACGCGGGCGCGCGCGACCGCGCGCTTCCCGATCTGTGCGAAATCCCAGTCGATGCCAAGTCCTGGCGCGGCCGGCGCGACCGCACATCCCTCGGCGATGGCGAGCCTCGAGGTCGTGAGGTCGTCGAGTTGCGGGATGTATTCGACCCACGTCGCGTTCGGGACGGCCGCGGTCAACGACACGTGCAGCTCCATCAGGAAATGCGGGCAGATCGCAACGTTGAAGGTCTCGGCCAGGTGCGCGACCTTGAGCCACGGCGTGATGCCACCGATGCGCGCCACGTCGGCTTGGACAATCGAGCACGCGTCGCGTTCGAGGTATTCGCGGAAATGCGCCGGGTGGTAGAGCGATTCGCCGACCGCTATCGGGATCGCCGTGTGCGCTGCCAGCTCGACATGTCCGCCGAGATCCTCCGCCGGCAGCGGCTCCTCGAGCCAGGCGAGGCCGAACGGCTCGAACGCGCGCGCGCGCCGGATGGCTTCCGAAACATTGAAGCACTGGTTCGCGTCGATCATGATCTCGAAGGCGGGTCCGACCGCCTCGCGCACCGCCTCGATTCGCGTGACGTCCTCGGAGACGTGAGGTTTTCCGACCTTCATCTTTGCGCCGCGGAATCCCGCGGCTTTGGCCTCGACGGTCTGCGCGACCAGCGCCTCGACCGGGAGGTGCAGCCAGCCGCCTTCGGTCGTATAGACCGGTACTTTCGGCTGCGCGCCGCCGGCCGCCTTCCACAGCGGCAAGCCGGCGCGCCTGGCAGCGCAGGTCCCACAACGCGGTGTCGATCGCCGCGAGCGCGAGGCTCGTGATCGCGCCCACGGCGGTCGCGTGCGTGTGAAAGAAGAGTTCCTTCCAGAGCGCCTCGATGCATTCCGGATCGCGGCCGATGAGCCCGGGTGCCAGGTGGTCGCGGAGCAACGCGACCACCGACGAGCCGCCGGTACCGATCGTGTACGTGTAGCCGACGCCTTCGGCGCCGTCGTCGCAGCGGATGCGCACGATCGGCGTTTCCTGCGTGACGAAAGCCTGGATGGCGTCAGTCCGCACGACCTTCGGCGCCAGGTCGACCTGCAGGATCTCTACCGAGCGGATGGCCGTCACCGCTACTTTCCGTAAATCACGCCGGGCAGCCATAGCACGAGCTGCGGCACATAAGTGATGAGCGCGAGCGTGGCGAGCAGCGGCCACAGCCACGGCAGTACAGCGCTCACGGTCCGCTCGAACGAGATCTTCGCCACCTTCTGCAGGATGAACAGCACCATCCCGACTGGAGGTGTGAGCAACCCGATCATCAGGTTCAGCACCATGACCAGCCCGAAATGCACCGGGTCGATCCCGAGCTTGGCGATGATCGGCATGAACACCGGGACCAGGATCGTGATCGCGGCGATCGTCTCCATGAAGCAGCCGACGAACAACAGGAAGAGGTTGGCGAGCAGCAGGAAGACCAGCGGGTTGTCGCTGATCGACAGCACCCAGATGGCGATCGCATCGGTGATCTGGGTCGTCGTCAGTACCCACGCGAAGATCGACGCGCTGGCGATGATGAACAGCACGGTGGCCGTGGTCTCGATCGTCTCCATCGAGACCTTGATGAGCATCCGCCAGCTCATCGTCCGGTACCAGGCGAAGCCGAGGAACAGCGCCCAGGCGACGGCCGCAACCGCCGCCTCGGTCGGCGTGAACAGCCCGCTCGCCATGCCGCCGATCAGGATCACCGGCGTCAGCAGCGCCATGAACGCCTCGAACTTGAACACCTTGTCGGCGACCATCACCGCGATGATCGGAATGCCGAAACGGACGAAGCCGCCGAGCGATTCGTCCTTCCAGAGAAAATAGAGCACGACCGAGGTGACGGCGATCGCGCCGGTCTCGAGAAACGCGCGACCCATCCGTGGCCAGGAGAACGCGATGTCGGCACCGTATTTGCGCACATGCGCGTAGTAGCCGACCATCACCATCATGAAGATCGCCATCACCGCGCCGGGAATGAAGCCGCCGGCGAACAGCTTGCCGATCGACGTGTTCGCCTGCACGCCGTAAATCACCAGCGGCAGCGACGGCGGAATGATCGGTCCGAGCGTCGCCGAAGCGGCAGTGATGCCCACGGCGAACTCGGTCGGATAGCCGTGGTCCTGCATCGCCTTGATCTCGATGGTGCCGAGGCCGCCGGCGTCGGCCACCGCGGTGCCCGACATGCCGGCGAAGATCACGCTGCCGACGACGTTGACGTGACCGAGGCCGCCTTTGAGCCAGCCGACCAGTGCCAGCGCATAGTTGTAGATCCGGTTGGTGATGCCGGCCGAGTTCATCAGGTTGCCGGCATAGATGAAGAATGGCACCGCAAGCAGGGGGAAACTGTCGACGCCGCCGACCATCCGGTGCACGACGGTGAGCGGCGGGATCGTGCCGGAGATCCAGATGTAGAGCAGCGACGCGATGCACATCGCGATCGCGATCGGCAAACCGGTCGCCATCAGTGCGACGAACCCGCCGAGGAGGATGCTGTTCATCGCTTCACGCCTCCGCTTCGCCGGGGCGCTCGAGCACGCTCCAGCCCTGCTTCCAGTGCCGGAGCGCGACCTGAACCGAGCGAATGGTCATCATCGCGAATCCCAGGCCCACGAGGCCATAGATGTAGCTCATCGGGAAATCGACGACCGTCATCTTGAGATTCTGCATCCTGGGGATCAGCAGGATGCTGAGGTACGTCGCATAGGCGAGGAACGCGAAGCGGACGATATCCACGAACGTGGACAGCGCGCGGCCGACGGCCACGGGCAGCCAGCGGTACAGGAATTCGACGTGAATCTGCGTGTTCTTGCGCACCCCCATCGACGCGCCAACGAAGCAGACCACGATGAGCAGATAGCGCGCGATTTCCTCGGTCCACGCCGCGGAGTCCTGCAACACGTAGCGGGTGAAGAACTGGTAGAAGACGTCCAGCGCCATCAGCCAGAAGAAACCGAGCGTGAGCCAGTCCTCCCAGCCGTAGCCGGAAAGATCGACCGGCTCGTCGCTGGCGTGGAAATGGCCCTCGGCGTCGAGGACATGCTCGACGGGCGCGCTACCCGGGTACACGGTATCGGCGGGATTCGGTGGACGCCGCAATTCAGCCAATTCGATACCTCGCTCGCACGTCGTTCCCGCGAACGCGGGAACCCAGCGGCTTCGCCTTCAAACGGCGCCGGATCCCCGCCTGCGCGGGGATGACGGAGCCGTTTCCAATCGCTGCGACACTGCGCGTCTCGCTCTTGGACAGATGCGTCACTTGATTGCCTGAATCTTGTCCCAGTCGGCCTTCGAGTAGCCCATCGACTCGAGGGTGACCGTTTTCATGATCGCCTCCTGGAACGGCTTCTTGTCGACTGCGTGGACGTTCAGTCCCTTCTTCGTGAACTCGGCGGAAAGCTCCGCCTCGCGCTTCTTGATGTCGTTGGTCGCTCCCGCCGCTGCCTCCAGCATGACATCGGTGAAGGTCTTCTTCTCGGCATCCGACAGCTTCGACCACACGTGCGGCGCCACCTGCGTCGCGAGCGAGTCGACGATGTGCGCCGTGAGGATGATGTTCTTCTGTACCTCGTAGAACTTCTTCGCCTCGATCGTCGTCAGCGGATTTTCCTGCGCCTCGACCGTGCCATTCTGCAACGCGAGGTAGACCTCGGCGAATGCGATCGGCGTCGGATTCGCATTGCAGGACTTCGGCAGCGCCATGTAGGCGGGAACGTCGGGGACGCGAATCTTCAACCCCTTCATGCCGGCGCAGTCGTTGAAGTCCTTGTTCGACGTGGTCTGCCGTGCCCCATAGTAGGTCATCGCGACGATCTGTATGCCGCCGCTCTTGTCGCGGTAGCCGTCGGCCAGCTCGCGAAAGGCCGGGCTCTTCGACCAGGCGATCAGGTGATCGGCGTCGCGAAACGTGTACGGGTAGTAACCGACACCGATGCGTGGAAAAGTCCGCGCCGCGAACGACAGGCCCGAGATGATGATGTCCACGGTGCCGAGCTGCAGACCCTGGTTGATATCGGTTTCCTTGCCCAGCTGGGAGGCCGGAAAAACGCTGACATCGTACTTGCCGTTGGTGCGCTTCTTGATCTCGTCCGCGGCCCACACCGACCACTTGTGGTACGGCTCGGACGTCTCGTAGACGTGCGCCCACTTGAGCTTCGTCTGCGCGGCAGTTGGGCCGGCGGCGATCGCCGCGATGGCGAGTACCATTGCCGACACTATCAGTTTGTTGAAGACTCGCATGTTTTCTCCTCGTGATGCGGTGATGACAAGTTCGTTCGGGCGCAGAGCTCGCCCGCCTTGGGCCGCCGCGCCGTGCAACCAGGCTCACGCCACTACTTGCACCTTGGTACTCTTGTTCTTGTCGGCCGCGGCGCGAAAGGCCGCAACCGCGTCCTCGAGCGGATACTGGCCCGATAGGAGCGGGCGCACGTCGACGCGCCTGGCCGACAGGTACTCCACGGCCCAGTCGAACTCGATGCCCCAACGAAAAGCCCCGCGCAGGTCGAGCTCCTTTGCCATCAGCTCGTTGACGACGAACGGCAGCGGCTCGTGCGGCAGTGTTCCAACCTGTACGACGACGCCGCCGCGCTTCGCCGCAGCCACGCACGACTTCAAGGCGTTGAAGTTGCCGGAGACCTCGTAGGCAACATCGAACTGCGGCCTGGCGAGCGCCTCGCCGTCGCGGTCGGCGCGCAGCGCGACATCGGCGCCGACTTCCTTCGCCTGTGCGAGCGGGCGGTCGAGGACGTCGGTTACCGTGACTTTCGCCGCACCGGCGAGCCGCGCCGTGATTACCGTGAGGCAGCCGATCGTGCCGGCGCCGGTGACGAGCACCGACTTGCCGAGCAGGTCGCCGCCGCGACTGACGCCGTGCAGCGCGACCGCAAGCGGTTCCGCGAACGCGAGCTCGCCCAGCGTCACGTCGCCCGCAACCGGATAGCACTGCCGCTCGCCCATCACGAAGTACTCGCGGAACATCCCCTGCACGTGCGGGAACAAGCTGGCGCTCCCGAGGAACCTCATGCTCGTGCACAGGTGCTCGCGCCCCTGCCGGCAGTAGTCGCAGTGGCCGCAGGCGTGCGATGGCGAGATCGCGACCTTGTCGCCTTTCTTCACCCGGGTTACGCCCGGGCCGATGGCTTCGACGACGCCCGAGGCCTCGTGGCCCGGAATCAGGGGCTCGCGCACGATGAAGCTGCCGTTGCGGCCCTCGAAGTAGTAATGGAGATCCGACCCGCAGATACCACCCGCTCCCAGGCGCAGCAGCACGTCGCCAGACCCGACGGCCGGCATTTCCGTGGGCTCGATCCGAAGGTCTTCCTTGGCATGAATTCGACAGGCAAGCATTGCAGTGGCTCCTCGTTTCCGGGCGCGGCTCAATGGAGGGCGTCCCAGCGCGTGTTGAAACGCTTGTATGCTTGGTTGAGGTGGCGCCGCATCGCGGTGCGCGCGGCCGAGCCGTCGCGTGCGGCGATCGCCTTCAGCACCGCGCGGTGCTCGGCCATCGCCGCCATCCACAGCGCCGGCGAATTGTAGTGGTGCTCGAGCTGCTGGTAGAGCGGGCCGGTACGCTCGTCCCACAGCAGCTTCACCACGGCGACGAGCGCACCGTTTCCGGTGGCCTCGGCGATGCGCAGATGGAACAAGCGATCGCCGTCGAGGGGCTGCTTCTCGCCGTCAAGCTCGCGCTGCATCTGTTCGAGCGCCTCCTCGATACCCGACACTTGCGCCTTCTTCGCCGACTTCGCAGCAAGCGCCGCGCATTCGCTCTCGATCACATAGCGTGCGCGCAGGAGCTCGAACGGGCCGGACTCCGCCTGCACGACGTCCGCGGCGCTCTCCCCTGCGGATTTCGGCGCGGTCCCGAGCACGTAGATCCCGGACCCGATGCGCACCTCGACCAGTCCTTCGACCTCCAGCGCGATCAGCGCCTCGCGCACCGACGGCCGCGACACGCCGAGCTGCTTTGCGAGATCGCGTTCCGGCGGCAGGCGGGCGCCCGCGGGAAATTCGCCGGACCCGATGAGCGTCCGGATCTGGTCGGCAATCTGCCGGTACAGCCGGCGCGGTTCGATGCTCTGGAACGGCATGGAGGAAGGGCGGTGTCGTGGGGCTGCGTTGGCCTCGCCGGTCGGCGGGCAGCGCAGGCGCGGCTACTCGTCCCGAAGGCTAAACTCTGCCCCGGAATTGGTCAAGTGGTATTACCAATTTTGCCGGCGCGGCGTAGAATGCGCCGGTGGTCCGCCCACATCCCCGCGTAGTGAGCGCGCGGGTATGGCCGACTCCCCGATCCGCGCCGCTCCCATGTCTGCCACCACGATTTCCGCGATCCGCGCCACGCCGGTCACCGTTCCGCTCGAAGCGCCGCTCTTGCACAGCAACGGCGCGCATTGGGGGCGCTTCGTGCGCACCGTCGTCGAGGTCGAGACCGCCGACGGCTACATGGGCCTGGGTGAAATGGGCGGCGGCGGCGAAGACGCGACGCGTGCGTTCGCCGGGCTCGCCCATTATCTGCACGGGCACGACGTGTTCCGGCTGGAGGCCCTGCGCTTCGCGATCTGCAACCCGACAGCGAGCCTGTACAACAACCGCACCCAGCTCCATGCGGCGATCGAATTTGCCTGCCTCGACATCATCGGCCAGAAGCTCGGCGTGCCGGTGCACGCGCTCCTCGGCGGCAAGCTGCGCGACGCGGTCGAATTCGCGAGCTATCTGTTCTTCCGCTACCACGACCCGCAAAGCGGTCGCGGCGAAGTGCGTACTCCCGATGCGCTCGTCGCGCACGCCCGCGCACTCAAGGCGCAGCACGGCTTTCGGGTGCACAAGCTCAAGGGCGGCGTGTACCCACCGACGCACGAGCTCGCGTGCTACCGAGCGCTCGCCGCCGCATTTCCTGGCGATCGGTTCCGCTACGATCCCAACAGCGCGCTTTCGTTGGCCGACGCGATCGATTTCGGCCGCGGGATCGAGGATCTCGCCAACGACTACTTCGAGGACCCGGTATGGGGAATGCCGCAGCTCGCGCGGCTCAAGGAATTCGTCTCGATCCCCATTGCCACCAACACCGTGGTCGTCAATTTCGAGCAGCTCGCTGCGAACGTCGAAATGCGCGCGGTGGACGTGGTGCTGCTCGACACGACGTTCTGGGGTGGCATCCGTCCGTGCATCAAGGCGGCCGGCGTCTGCGAGACGCTGGGGATCGGCGTCGCGGTGCACAGCTCCGGTGAATTGGGAATCCAGCTCGCAACGATGCTCCATCTGGGCGCGGTGCTCCCGAATCTCGGATACGCGGCCGATGCGCACTATCACCACCTCACCGACGACGTGATCGTCGGCGGCAAGATGGCCTACGAAAGCGGCGCGATCCGCGTGCCGGACGGCCACGGCCTGGGGATCGCCCTCGACCGCGCGAAACTCGCGCAATACCACGAACGCTATCGCGAGCTGGGGAGCTACCCGTACGACCGCGACCCCGGGCGTCCCGGCTGGTATCCGCTGGTGCCCAACCACGATTGGGCCGATCCGACGCGGTCCTTGTCGCCGAAGCTTTCCGGCGGGCGCTGACGCCTTCGCCGGATTCGATTTGAATCAACACGAAGGAGACCCAGAATGAGCGGACGCCTCAAGGGCAAGAAGGCGCTGATCACCGCCGCGGGCCAGGGCATCGGCTTCGCGACCGCCGTGCAGATGGCGGGCGAAGGCGCCACGGTGTACGCGACCGACGTGAACCCGAAGTTGCTCGAAAAATTCAGTGGTATGGGGAACGTGATCCCGCGCGTCCTCGATGTGCTCGACGACAACGCCGTCGCGAAGACGATCGACGAGCTGCCCCCGCTCGACATCCTGTTCAACTGCGCCGGCTACGTGCACAACGGCACCATCCTCGACTGCGCACCGAAGGATTGGGATTTCAGCTTCAACCTGAATGTCCGCGCGATGTACATGACGATCAAGTGCGCGCTGCCGAAGATGCTGGCGATGGGCGGCGGGAGCATCGTCAACATGGCGTCGATTGCATCGTCGATAAAAGGGCTGCCGAACCGTTTCGCCTACGGCGCGTCCAAGGCGGCGGTCATCGGGCTCACCAAGGCCGTGGCCGCCGACTTCGTCAACAAGGGAGTCCGCTGCAACGCAATCGCGCCCGGCACCGTCGACACGCCGTCGCTGAAGGAACGGATCGACGCGTTCGACGATCCGGAAGCCGCGCGCAAGGCCTTCATCGCGCGGCAGCCCATGGGACGGCTTGCCAAGGCGGAAGAGATAGCGCCGCTGGTGGTGTTTCTCGCATCCGACGAGGCCGCCTTCGTGACGGGCAACGTCTATTCCTGCGATGGTGGAATGACCATCTGAAGCCGTTGCAGCGCTTCGGATAGTGACCACCGGTTGCCTTGCTGCTCGCTTTCTCCGCGGCTTCCGCTGCGCCAACCCCCGAAAATCCTGACTGGAGATTGACATGAAACTCGTACGCTACGGCCCTGCCGGCAAAGAAAAGCCGGGGCTCATCGATGCCGACGGCAAGCTGCGCGATCTCTCGCGCAAGGTGAAGGACATCGACGCCGGCACCCTCGCCCCGGCGAAGCTGAAGGAATTGGCGAAGCTCGACCCAAGGAAGCTGCCGCTGGTCAAGGGCCGGCCGCGGCTCGGCGCCTGCGTTGCGATGCCGTCCAAATTCGTCGCGATCGGGTTGAACTACAGCGACCACGCGAAGGAATCCGGCAACCCGATCCCGGAGCATCCGGTCGTGTTCTTCAAGTCGCAGACGTGCATCGTGGGACCCAACGACAACGTCATGGTCCCGAGGGATTCCACGCAGCTCGACTGGGAGGTCGAGCTCGGTGTGGTCATCGGCCGGACCGCGCGCTACGTCGAGAGGAAGGACGGGCTCAAGTACGTCGCCGGCTATTGCATAATCAACGACGTGTCCGAGCGCGACTTCCAGCTCAAGAAGGGCGCGAGCCAGTGGAGCAAAGGCAAGGGCTGTGACACCTTCGGGCCGCTCGGTCCATGGCTCGTAACGACCGACGAGATCAGGGACCCGCAGAACCTCGCGATGTGGCTGGACGTCAACGGCGTGCGCAAGCAGACCGGCAACACGAAAACGATGATCTTCGGCGTTGCCGACCTCGTCGCCGACGTCTCGCGGTACATGACGCTGCTGCCCGGCGATGTGATCACGACCGGAACGCCGCCCGGCGTCGGGATGGGGATGAAGCCGCAGCAATGGCTGCAGCCGGGTGACGTCATCACGCTCGGCATCGACGGCTTGGGCGAGCAGAAACAGAAGGTCGTCGCGTTCAAAGGCAAACGTGCCGCGTGACGCGCGGTTTTCGCCCCGCATGGCGCGTGCCCGATGCACCGTCAGGGCGCGGTATACGCGGTCTTGACCGTCGTGAAGAATTCGGCGGCGTAGCGGCCCTGTTCGCGCGTGCCGTAGCTCGAGCCCTTGCGGCCGCCGAACGGCACGTGGTAATCCACGCCTGCCGTCGGCAGGTTTACCATCACCATGCCGGCCTGGGCGTGGCGCTTGAAATGCGACGCGTACTTCAGCGATGACGTAACGATGCCCGAGCACAGGCCGAACTCCGTATCGTTGGCGAGTGCCAGCGCCTCATCGTAGTCGCGCGCGCGGATTACGCACGCCACCGGGCCGAAGATTTCCTCGCGGGCGATGCGCATCGCGTTGGTCGCCTCCGTGAATAGCGCCGGTGCAAGGTAATAGCCTTCGGTGTCACGTTGCAACCGCTCGCCGCCGGCCGCGAGCCTGGCGCCTTCGCTCTTGCCGATCTCGATGTACTTGAGGTCGGTGTCGAGCTGACTCGGGTCGACGACGGGCCCGATGTCGGTGCCCGGCGCGAGCGCGTCGCCGACCTTGAGTGCCTTCAGTTTTTCCGTGATCGCCGCGACAAAGCGGTCGTGGATGCCCGCGGTGACAATGAGCCGCGACGACGCCGTGCAACGCTGCCCGGTCGAGTAGTACGCGCCCTGCACCGCGCAGTTAACGGCCGTCGCCAGGTCCGCATCATCGAGCACGATCAACGGATTCTTGCCGCCCATTTCGAGCTGCACCTTGGCCATTCGCGCGATAGCCTTGGCCGCGATGCCGCGCCCCGTCGTCACCGAACCGGTGAAGCTTATCGCCGCGACGTCGGGATGATTCACCAGCGTTTCGCCGACGACGGAGCCGCGGCCCATCACCAGGTTGAACACGCCGCGTGGAATGCCGGCCTTGACCAGAATCTCGGCGATCGCCCACGCGCAACCAGGCACCAGATCCGCCGGCTTCATCACGACGGTGTTGCCATACGCCAGCGCGGGCGCGACTTTCCACGCCGGAATCGCGATCGGGAAGTTCCACGGCGAGATGAGGCCGACGACGCCGATCGGCTCGCGCGTCACCTCGACGTCGATGCCGGGCCGTACCGAGGGCAGCTTGTCGCCGATAAGTCGCAGCACTTCCCCCGCGAAGAACTTGAAGATGTATCCCGCGCGCGCCGCTTCGCCGATGCCCTCGGGGAGCGTCTTTCCCTCTTCGCGCGACAGGAGGCGGCCGAGCTCGTCCTTGCGGGCGAGAATCTCGCTGCCGGCGCGATCGAGGATGCTGGCGCGCTCCTGGATCGAGCCTGTCGCCCACGCCGGAAACGCGGCCTTCGCCGCGGCGATCGCGGTCCGCGTCTGCTCGCCGTCGGCCTGCGCATACTCGCCGATCACATCGCTCACGTCGGACGGATTGCGATTCGGGTTCGCCGTAGCGCCGGCGACCCAATCGCCGCCGATGAGATTCCTGAATGCTTCGGACATGACTTGTCTCCCGTCGCGATACACCGCGTGCGCGTCAGATCAGTCCCCGTCGGGCGAGGCTCGCCATCAGCGCACCGGTCCCGAAGGTCCACGGTGCGATCCGGTCGGTGTGATTGACGCGGTTCACCAGGGCGCCAAGCATCGGCGTCGCCACGGTCACAATGTCGCCGACGACATGCGTAAAGCCCTGACCCGGCGCGAGGCGGTCCTTGGTCGGCGCGAACATCGTGCCGAGAAAGAGCATCAGCCCGTCGGGATATTGGTGATTGGGGTTGATGGCCTGCGCCACGAGATCGAGCGGATCGCGGCTGATCATCGCGATCGAACTCGCGCCCTCGAGCACGAAGTCCTCCGGCCCGTCGACGCGCATCGAAAGTTCGCAGCGCCGCACGTCGTCAATGCCGAACGTCCCGTCGAAGAGACGGATGAACGGTCCGATCGCGCACGACGCGTTGTTGTCCTTGGCCTTGCCGAGCAACAACGCGCTGCGGCCCTCGAAGTCGCGCAGGTTGACGTCGTTGCCGAGCGTGGCGCCGACCGTCTGCCCGCGGCTGTTCACCGCCAGCACGATCTCCGGCTCCGGGTTGTTCCACTCCGACTTCGGATGAACGCCGATCTCCGCACCAAGGCCGACCGCCGACATCGGCTGCGACTTGGTGAAGATCTCGGCGTCGGGGCCGATGCCGACCTCGAGATATTGCGACCAGACGCCTTGCTTGATCAACACGTCCTTCAGCCGTTGCGCCTCGGGGGAACCCGGGCGCACACTCGCCAGGTTGTCGCCGATGATCGCGACGATCGCGTGCCGCACCGACTCGGCCTTCGCCGGATCGCCCCGCGCCTGCTCCTCGATCACGCGCTCCAGCATGCTCGCGACGAACGTCACCCCCGCGGCCTTGATCGCACCAAGGTCGCAGGGCGCGAGAAACCATGGCGCGGCCATGTCGCGCCCCTCGGGATCGGAATTGACGAGCACATCGGAGAGCGCCGCGAGCCGCGGCAACCGTCCCGCTGCACGCATTGCGTGAACGGGATCGTCGAGCTCGAACAGCGCAGTGGCCGTCGCCGCCACGCCGGACAGGTCGCGGACCTCGTTACCGCAGATGTGAACGAGAACCGGTCCAGCGACATCGGGCATCCAGGCGCGTCCGACCAGAAGCGCACGTTCGTGATCCGCGGGCAGGCACCGGTGCGCGGTCAGGCGACCTTTCATTTGCTCCATGGCATTCCCAGCACCGGTACCATACGGGGATTATAAGACCGGCGCGTGCGCACCGGCGCGCCGGTGTTCGATGCGCAGCGTTTTCCTGCATACTTCCCGCTGCCGGCCCGCCACGGCCGGCTGACGGAACGCGCGGAGAGTCCGATGGCCCTCATGCCGCTGGTCGAATACGAGAATGCGCCCGCCGACGTGCGCGCGGTGTATGACGATATCCGCGTCACGCGCGGGATCGACTGGATCAACAACTTCTGGAAGGTCCTCGCCAACGACCCGCCGACGCTAAAGCGCGTCTGGGCTTCGGTGAAGCAGGTGATGGCCGCGGGCGAGCTCGACGCGCTGACGAAGGAGATGGTCTACATCGCGGTCAGCGTCACCAACAACTGCGAATACTGCATCCTCTCGCATGCGGCGGGCGCGCGCGACAAGGGCATGACGCCGCAGATGTTCCACGAGCTGATGGCCGTCGTCGCGCTCGCGAACGAAACCAACCGCCTTTCGAACGGCTACCGGATCGACGTCGACGAGCGCTTCCGCGCGCCGGCGACACCCTGATCCGTCGCGGATACGGCCAATGCCCGATAACCCGGCAACGCGCGACGACGTCCTCTTCCCCGAGATCGAGCCGCATGCCTGCGGCCGGCTCGCGGTCGATGCGGTGCACGCGGTTTACTGGGAGACCTGCGGGAATCCAGGCGGTGTGCCGGTCGTGTTCCTGCACGGCGGCCCCGGCGGCGGCTGCCTCCCACATCATCGCCGTTACTTCGATCCCGCGTTCTGGCAAATCGTGCTCACCGACCAGCGTGGCGCCGGACGCTCGACGCCCGTCGCCGAAATCACCGCCAACACGACGCAGCATCTGATCGCGGACCTGGAACGATTGCGCGCCCAGCTCGGCATCGAGCGCTGGCTGCTCTTCGGGGGCTCATGGGGCTCGACGCTGGCGCTGGCCTACGCGGAAGCGCACCCGGCGCGCTGCCTCGGGCTTGTACTGCGCGGCGTCTTTCTCGCGCGGCCCGCCGAACTCGATTGGTTCGTCCACGGAATGCGCACGATCTTCCCCGAAGCATGGCGTGCGTTCGCGGAGTTCCTGCCCGAAGGAGAGCGCGGCGACCTCCTTGGCAGCTATCAACGGCGGCTGACTGATCCCGATCCCGCCGTGCACCTGCCGGCGGCACAGGCATGGGATCGATACGAGAGCGCGTGCTCGACGCTGCTGCCGGGCAACGACACGGCGCCGAAATTCGATAGCGACGCTGCAGCACTGGCGATCGCACGCATCGAGGCGCACTATTTCGTGCACCGCGCGTTTCTCGCCGACGACGAACTGCTCGCAAACCTGGGTCGCATCCGCCACCTGCCATGCACGATCGTGCAGGGGCGCTACGACATCGTGTGCCCGCCGGTTACCGCCGAGACGCTCGCCCGCGCGTGGCCAGAGGCCGAATATGTCGTCGTCCCGGACGCCGGGCATTCGGTGCGCGAGCCGGGGATAACGCGCCAACTGGTCGCCGCGATGAAACGGATGCAGGCGCGAGTCGGCTGAGCAAGAACGATCGAGCGGTCAGCGCTGAGCGTGGGATGGCGGGTCACGAAACGCCGTCACCGCGAAATCCAGCTCGATCTCGTCGCCGACCATCGGATAGGCGAAACCGATCCCGAAGGCGAGGCGCGAAATTCGCCCGACGATCCGTGCGCCGCACCCTTCGCGGCCGTCGGCCGCATGCGTCCCGCAGTGGACATACCGGACGTCGAGCCGCACAGGGCGCGTCACGCCGCGCAGCGTGAGAATGCCGTCGACGCCGATCAGCCGGTGGTCGATGAAGTCGAGCCGCGTGGAACGGAACCGCAGCGCCGGATGATGCCCGGCATCGAGCATCGATTCGCCACGGACGAATTGATCGCGCAGGTCCCAGCCGGTCTCCACCGACGTGACGTCGACCACCAGTTCGACGCTGCCGGTTTGCGCGTCCGGATCGTACGCAACGTTGCCGCGCGTTCGGGTGAACCGGCCACGTTGCGTCCACAGGCCGAACTGGCTGACTTCGAACTCCACCGACGTGAGCGCCGGGTCGACACGATACACGGACCCGGCCAGCGCGGCCGGCGAGGGTGTTGCCGCGGACAGCGCGAGCGCGAGCACAACGGCCATCCGGGAGAGTCGCCTCGCGTTCCTTTGCATTGATCCAGGCGTCATCGGTGCGCTCGCGAGACCGTCGCAGCGGATCGTTCGGACCTGCCGCGCGATCGTCTATTCTGGTGCCAACAGCCGTCGCGCGCGGGTATTCCCATTCGCCGCCGCCCGACGCACCTCGTCATTTGAGCGGCGGCAGCACCATCCGGACGCGGATCACGACTTCGTTGGCGACGGTGGCAGTGTCCGCCCATAGGCCCTCCCCAACCTTGAAATCGAGACGCTGGAGCGTGAGCTGGCCCTCGGCCACGCTGTTGCCGGCGGCGTCCTTGCGCAGCGTCATCGGCACCACGACCGCCTTCGCGACACCCTTCAGCGCAAGCCTGCCGGCGATCTCGTAGCGGTCGCTGCCCAAGCCACGGATCGAAGTCGACCCAAATCTCGCCACCGGAAACCTCGCCGTGTCGAACCAGAGCACGCCGCGAAGCTCGGCCTCGATTTCCTCGCTCGCGAGGTCGATGCTCGCGAGCTCAATCTCGAAATCGGCCTTCGAATTTGCGAGGTCGTTAGGCCGGAAATCGACATTGGCCTTCCACTTGCGGAACCGGCCTTCGACATTGGCGCCCAACTGCTTCGCGAAAAAACGGATCTCGCTTCGGTCGATCAGCACGCCCTGCGCGGCGACGCCGCCACCAGCCGCCATCAGCAATACGGCGAGCGGGGGTATGAACGAACGGAACGACTTCATCGCCGGGAGCCCTTTCAGCGGGAGAGGAACGGCAACATCCGCGCCAGGACGCCGTCACGGTCGACGAAATGATGCTTGAGTGCGGCGCCGGTATGAACAAAGACCAGCGCGAGGAGCGTGAAGTTCAACATGATGTGCAGTAACTTGAGCACCGCGGCCAGCGCCTTGTCCTTGGGAACGAGGTCAGGCAACGGGACGAGCCCCAGGTAGACGACCGACACGCCGGTGGCCGAGCTGTACAGCCACCCCGACAGCGGGATTGCCAGCATGAGCACATAGAGTGCCGCATGAATGGCCGCCGCGGCCCGGCGCTGCCATTCGGGCATCGCGACCGGCGGCGGCGCCGGATGCGCGCGGCGCCACCCGAGCCGCGCCGCCGTGACAAGGAACACGGTGATGCCGATCCATTTGTGCCAGGCGAACCAGCGGAGCTTCTGCGGACCCAAAGGCATGTCCACCATCGACAGCCCCAACGCAAGATTGGCAGCGATGAGGAGCACGGCGAGCCAGTGCAGCGCGATGGCGGTGCGCGTGTAGGGTGGAAGCGTTTCGTTACGCATACGGGCCCGTGCGGCGCAGGCGCGAAGATCGGCGCGGATCGTCCGGACGCCGATGACCATAGGATTCGTGCGTGCCGCTGTCAATCCCGCGACGGCCGCTGCCGGTACGCCGCTATAATCGTCGCGATACCGTATTACAGGCTGCACGGATGCGTTATTCCTTGACCTTGTCTTCGATTGCGCGCCTCGCGCTGCTGGTTGCTACGTCGTGCCTTGCAGCCATTGCAATGGCGCAACCCGCACCACCCGAGCCCATCGACGGCGTGCCCGCCGCAGCCCCGCGGCCGAAAATCGGTCTCGTGCTGTCCGGTGGCGGCGCACGCGGCATCACGCACATCGGCGTGCTGAAGGTACTGGAGGAGATGCGCGTTCCCGTCGACTACATCGCCGCAACGTCGATGGGCTCGATCGTCGGCGGGCTCTACGCGATCGACACATCACCGGCGGCGATGCAGCAGATCATCACGTCGATCAATTGGCCCACGTTGTTCTCCGACTCGCCGCCGCGCCGTGAATTGAGTTTCCGCGACAAGAAGCTCGACACCCGTTTCCCGCTCCCGATCGAAATCGGCTTCCGCGACGGCGAAATCCGCGGCTTCCGAGGCGCGCTGTCCGGGGCTAACCTCGAGCTGTTCCTGCACGAGCTCACCAGCAGGGCCGACGGGATCCGCGATCTCGACCGCCTGCCCATTCCATTCCGCGCGGTATCGACCGACATGGTCACTGGCACACCCTACATTTTCGACGAGGGGCCGTTGTACGAGGCGATGCGCGCCAGCATGTCGATTCCCGGCGTCTTCTCGCCGGCGGAGCTGCGCGGCCGGCTCCTGGGCGACGGCGGCCTCGTCGACAACCTTCCGGTCGACGTCGTCCGCCGGATGGGCGCCGAGATCGTGATCGCGGTCAACATCGGGACGCCGCTGATGACGCGCGAGCAACTGTCGTCGGTCGTCGGCCTGACCGGCCAGATGATCAATATCCTCACCGAGCAGAACGTTCGGGCTCAGCTTGCGTCGCTCGGAAAGAACGACGTGCTGATCTCGCCCAACCTTGGCGCGCTCTCTGCCGTCGACTTCGACCGGGGGCCCGAATTCATCCAGCACGGCGAGGAGGCGGCGCGGGCCGCGGCGCCGCAGCTCGCGGTGCTGGCGGTGTCCGCTGCGGCGTACGCAGCGTACAAGGCGGCACTGCCGAATATCGAGGCGATGCCGCCGCCGCGGATCGAATTCGTCCGCATCGAGGGCACGCAGTATGCGAATCCCGCGGCGCTCGCCACGAGGCTCGATGTTCCGCTGGACAAGCCGCTCGACGTCAAGGACTTGGACGAACGGATTTCGCGGCTCTATGGGTCGGGCGAGTACGGGCGCATCGACTACCGGCTGGTCGAGGAGCACGACCGGCGCGGTCTCATCGTCGACGTGCACGAAAAGGCAATAGGGCCGAACTACCTGCGCTTCGGCCTTGCCTACTCGACCGACTTCCAGGGCGAGACCACCTTCTCGCTGTTGGCCGGCCTCCGGCGCGTCTGGGTGAACAGCCTGGGTGCACAGTGGATGAACGAACTCGAGATCGGCCGCGTGCTGCGCGCCGCGACCGAGTTCTATCAGCCGCTCGACATCCGCGATAGCGCGTTCGTTTCGGCGTACGGCTCGCTGCAAAACGTACCGCGCTACGTCTTCTCCGGATCGCAACGCGTCGCCGAATACGCGGTCCAGACCAACTCCGCGGGACTCGATGTGGGCGCGCCATTCCGAGGTTTCGGCGAAATTCGGGTGGGGCCCGTTTACACCTACTATCGCGGCTCGCCCACCATTGCGCTCCCCGGATTCCCCACCACGCGGCAGACGGATGCCGGGGTACGTCTGCTCGCACGCTGGGACAACCTCGACAATGCATTCTTTCCGCGCCGCGGCGCAAGAGCCGATCTGGATGTCTTCTATGGCGAGCGCACGCAGCGTCTGGGCTCCGATCCCGACCAGGTGAGCAAGAGGCTCGGCCGCGCAGACTTTCGCGGAGACGTCGGATTCGAGTTCGACAGCGACAACTTCGTCAACGTGGCGGCACGCGCGGGCGCGCTGTCGCGCGACGATCCCTCGCTCGTCAATCCGTTCCTGCTGGGCGGGTTCCTCAATCTTTCCGGCCTGCGCAACACCCAGCTCGCCGGCAGTTACCTCGCCTTGGGGCGCGTCGTCTACTTCCACCGGCTCGCCCGGGTGCCGTACATCGGCGGCAGCGTGTTCGCCGGCGGCTCGCTCGAAACCGGCAATACGTGGCAGCAGCGCGACGCAGTGTCGGCCAGCGACTTGATTGCGGCCGGCAGCGTGTTCCTCGCCGCCGACACCTTTCTCGGCCCCTTCTATTTCGCCTACGGTCGCGCGACCGGCGGGGCGTCGAGCTTCTATCTGTTGCTCGGAAGACCATTGTGACCAATGCCACCTGGCTCGCGCGCAGCAGGCACGCGGTCTGGCACCCATGCACGCAGATGAAAGTGCACGAGACGCTCCCGCTCGTGCCCATCGCCCGCGGCGAGGGTGCGTGGCTCCAGGACTTCGACGGCCGCCGCTACCTCGATGCGGTCAGCTCGTGGTGGGTCAATCTCTTCGGTCACGCGAATCCGCGGATCAACGCGGCGATCGTGGAGCAGCTCGCGGAACTCGAGCATGTGATGCTGGCCGGTTTCACGCACCGGCCCGTTGTCGAATTGTCGGAACGTCTCGCCGCGCTCGCACCCGCCGGACTCGGCCACGCGTTCTACGGCTCCGACGGCGCCTCGGCCGTCGAGATCGCGCTCAAGATGGCGTTCCACTACTGGAAGAACTGCGGCCAGCCGGAAAAAACCGGATTCGCGAGCCTTGCCGGAAGCTATCACGGCGAATCGCTCGGCGCGCTCTCGGTCACCGACGTGCCGCTGTTCCGCGACACCTATGCGCCGCTGCTCCATGACAATGCAATCGTCCCCTGCCCCGACGCGCGTGCCGCCGCGGCAGGCGAGTCGGCGCGCGACGTCGCGGAACGCGCCGCGCTGGCCCTCGACGCGCATCTCGCCCGATATCACGCGACGACCGCGGCGGTGATCGTCGAGCCGCTCGTCCAGGGCGCGTCGGGGATGGTGATGTATGACCCGCACTACCTCGCCCGGGCGCGCGAGCTGTGCACGCGCTACGACGTGCTCCTGATCGCGGACGAGATCATGACGGGCTTCGGGCGCACCGGGACGCTCTTCGCATGGGAGCAGGCCAGGGCACCGGCGCCGGATTTTCTTTGCCTCTCGAAGGGCATAACCGGCGGCTACCTGCCGCTGTCGTGCGTGTTGACGACCGATCACGTATACGAGGCGTTCTACGCCGACGACCTGGCGCGCGGCTTCCTGCACTCGCATTCGTACACCGGCAATCCGCTCGCGTGCCGCGCTGCGCTCGCCGTACTCGATATCTTCGCGGACGACAACGTGATCGCCGCCAACGCCACGAAGGCGGAGCGTTGGACGGCGCTCGCGGCTGCGCTCGCTGCGCATTCGAAGGTCCGGCATTTCCGCCAGCGTGGCATGATCTGGGGCTTCGAGGTCGACACGTCGCGCGGCGATTTCGCCCGCTGGTGTTTTGCCGAAGGCGTCGAACGCGAGCTCCTGCTGCGCCCGCTCGGAAGGACCGTTTATTTCATGCCGCCTTACGTCGTGACCGACGACGAGTTCGAGCTCCTTTGCGCCCGCACGCTCGCGATCGTGGAGCGCGCGTGAGGAGCGTCTTCCCAGAGGCCGCGGCATGATGCCTCTCGGCTTTGTCCCGCTGGTGTTCGCGGCGATCCTCGCCTCGGCCGCCGAGGCTGCGCTACCACGCCCCATCGGCCGCGCGTTCCAGAATGCGGGCGTGCCGCTCGACGCCGTCGCCGTCGTCGTGCAGGAGGTCGGAAAGCCCGGCCCGGCGCTCGCCCACAATGCCGGCCAGCCGATGAATCCGGCATCGGCGATGAAAGTCGTCACGACGTTCGCGGCGCTGGAGCTGCTGGGCCGCGACTACCGCTGGAAGACCGAGGCCTACCTCGACGGCCCGCTCGACAACGGCGTGCTGCGCGGCAACCTCGTGCTGAGGGGCGGCGGCGATCCGAAGATCACCGTCGAGGCGTGGCAGGCGTTCATGCTGGCACTGCGCGCGCAGGGCCTGGCCGCGATCGACGGCGACCTCATCCTCGACCGTTCGTTCTTCGCGCCGGTCGCACACGACGCCAGCGCGTTCGACGGCGAGCCGCTGAAGCCGTACAACGTCGGACCCGATGCACTGCTCGTCAATTTCAAAGCGGTGAAGTTCAAGTTCGCGCCCAGCGCCACTGGCGACGCGACCGAGGTCGCCGCGGTGCCGGCGCTCGCCAATGTCGCGGTCGGGGCACCGCCCCGTCTCACCTACGGCGATTGCAACGACTGGCGTGGTCTGGTCGGCGCGGCTTTCATCGATCGCGGCACGCGCGCCGAGGCCCACTTCGCGGGACGCTACCCCGCCGCGTGCGGCGAGCGCGAGTGGTGGGTGTCGCTGCTCGATCACCCGAACTACGTGCACGCGATGTTCGCCGCGTACTTCACCGAAATCGGTGGCCACTTTGCGGGTGGCTGGCGGAACGGCAAGGTGCCGAACGACGTGCCGCCGTTCGTGACACTCGAGTCGCCACCGCTCTACGATGTCGTGCGCGACGTCAACAAACTGTCCAACAATGTGATGGCGCGGCAGCTGTTCCTGACGCTCGCGACGGCGAACGCACCCCCGCCGGCGACAGTCGCGCGCGCAACCGACAACATCCTGCGCTGGCTCGCAAAGCGCCGTTTGTGGATGCCCGAGCTCGTGCTCGACAACGGCTCCGGCCTCTCGCGCGCCGAACGCGTCAGCGCCGGCAGCCTCGTGCGCCTGCTGGTCGCCGCCGACGCCTCCGCGGTGCGCGAGGAGTTCGCGAGCTCGCTCGCCGTCGCGGCAATGGACGGCACCGTCGAGCGCCGCTTCCAGAACGGGAGTGTGGCCGGCCAGGCCCTCTTGAAGACCGGCACGCTCGACGGCGTGCGCGCCGTCACGGGTTACGTGATCGACGCCGACGGCCGGCGCTGGGCGCTCGCGGCGATCGTCAACCACGCCAACGCCGGGCGAACGCAGGGCGCGCTCGATTTTCTCGTGCAGTGGGTTTATCGTAACGGGGGGCTGTGGGCAGAATTGACCCGCCACTGACCCTCCCTGCGATGCTGCTGCTCGATCTCGTCGCCGAACTCAAGATGGCGGAAGCCGCGCGCGCGGGGGCATTCGACAACCTCCCCGGCGCCGGCAAACCGCTGCGCCTCGACGAGGACCGGATGATTCCGGAAGAGGTCCGTGCAGCGTATCGGATCCTGAAAAACGCCGGCTTCGTGCCGCCGGAACTCGATGCGCGACGCGAGGCGGCGGATCTCCGGCGCCTTCTCGCTCTCGCAACCGACGATAGCGAGCGCAAGCGCGCCGTCGCGAAGCTGGCACTGATCGAAATGGCGCTGGGATCGCGCGGTCGCGGCGGTCTGGGGCGCGGCCACCCCTATCGCGGCGCCATGCTCGCGCGGCTGGATCGAGCGCCCTGACCGACGATCACATTCCCGGCACCGGCTGGTTGTCCTTGAACAGGAGGAAGCCCCGGACCAACCGGTAGATCCCCCAGATCGACACCGCGACGAAGATGGCGATGGCAATCGGTATGCCGATCAGAATGAGTCCCAGCGTAACCAGGATCAGCGCTCCGATCACGCCCCACAGCAGCGACCACCAGAACGTGCGGATCAGCCACGTGAAGTGTGACGCGACCCAGGTCCCCTGCGCGTCACCGCGCTTCACGTAGGCGACGATCACGCCGGCGATGCCGGCCAGGCCGACCAGCGGCGCAAAGACGATGAGTCCGTGCGACAGCAGCGCCGACAAGACGGCGATCGCGAACAGCACGTAGGTCAGGGTCGCCGCATTGACCGGTGCCTCGCGGGTGGCGGCGGGAGCGGGAAAGTCGGCCATCGAACCTCCTCTTTGTCGGGTCCGCGCGGCGAGAGGCGCCGCGTCCGTCAATGTGAGGGCGCGGGCGCCGCGATCAACCGGCGCTCGGGCAGTCTTCCGTCAATATCGCCGTCCGTCCTTGTGCGCGGCGAATTCGCCCTGCTCGTCCTCGCCCCACATGAGGTCGTCGTCGGGATAGAACGCGTTGTCGCCCGGCGTTCGGTTGCCGACCTCGAGATAGGTGGCTGGCCCACCGCTCCGATTGACGAAATGATGCGCGTCTTTCGCCCCCGCCGGGTAGCCGGCGCACATCCCGGCTGTCAACACCTGCTCGCCGCCGTTGGTGACGAGCACGACCTCGCCCGAAAGCACGTAGACGAATTCGTCGTCCAGCGTATGCCAGTGCCGCAGCGCCGACTGGCCCCCCGGTCCAAGCCTGACCAGGTTGATGCCGATCTTGGCGAGCCCGCACGCGTCGCCCAGCCGGCGCTTCGAACGGTCGCCCATGCGCGTGCGGTACGGCTCGGGATAGCCGGAGCCGCGCTGCTCAGGGACGGTCGTCGGGTCGAGCGCAGGAAGTTTCAGTGGTGTCACAGGTCGGCTCCGGGTTCGGGACGAGCGATCGACATTCCGCCGCGGTGATGCTTGGGATTCCGGCCGCGAACGCAGCGATGCTCAAGGTTACACTCCCCGTCCGGAACGCGAAATATGCCGGGCCGGGACGACAACACCGCGTCGTTGCAGTCTTATAATGGTCACAGACGAGTCGGCCGCAACCGCCCCTCGCTTTGTTCCGTGCACGCTCTGAAGGAGTCCGCCATGTCCGCTAATGCCGAAACCCCCCGCGAAAGACTTGTCGACGATTTTTCCGCCGTTCTGTCCGAAGCTGAAACCCTGTTGAAGACTGCGGCAACCGAGACCGGCGAGAAGGCGCGCGATCTGCGCCAGCAGGTCGAGGCGAAGCTGCTCACCGCCAAGCTCCGGCTGCAGGAGCTGGAGGGCCAGGCGATCGACCGCGCCAAGGAGGCCGCACGCGCGACCGACGACTACGTGCACGAACATCCGTGGCAGGCGATCGGCATTGCGGCGGCGGTGGGCCTCGCTGTCGGTCTGCTGATGAACCGCCGGTAAGGGTCCCGGTCGCGTGAGCGACGGTTCGCCCGGTGGTCTCTCCGGCGCGCTCGTACGGCTGGGTGCGTCGACGCTCGGATTCCTGCGCACCCGGCTCGAGCTGGCTGCGCTGGAGTTTTCGGAGGAGCGCGAGCGCAAGAAGTCGTTGGCGTTCCTGATCGGCGTCGCGGCCGTGGGGTTCCATTTCGCGCTGCTCGCCGCATCGGCATTCGTCGTCGTGCTTTTCTGGGACACTCATCGTCTCGCGGCGCTTGCCAGCCTGGCCATCGTGTACCTGCTGATCGGTCTTGCCGCGCTGTGGCGAATCAGCATCCGCCGGCGCACGGATCCGTCGCCGTTCGCCGCGACGCTTGCCGAAATCGAACGCGACCGGCAGTGGCTCGCCGGCCAGACCGGCGACGGCAACGAAAAATGAGCAGGGGAGCGCCACGATGAGCCGCGAGGGTCTTGCCGCGCTTGCCGATCGCAAGGCGCTGCTCGTCACGCGCGCGGAGCTGGACCGCGTGAAGGTCACGCTCGCAGTGCACGCGATCAAGGCGATTGTCGCGCCGGCGCCCCGTAGCGACCGGATCGCGGCCGTGCGGCCGGCGGCAGCAATGCTGGTCGGTTTCGCCGGCTCGTTCCTCGGGATGCCCCGCCTCGGCCGGTGGGTGCGGTTCGTCTCGCTAGCGCTCGCCACGTTGCGCGTGGTCCGCAGCTGGCGTGGTTAGGCGCTTAGGGAACCTCTGAACAAGTCGCGCGCGATTGCGACGGGGAATTTTCGGGATGGGATGCCTTAGTTGCCAAAATGAGGCGAGGCGCAGCGAAGGGTGGCTCCCTTCGCAAGCCGAGCGACAAGGCAGACCGCCCGAAGTCGCCCCGTCCCTTCGCGCAGTTGCCAACTGAGGCCAAATGCGGCGCGAAGAGTCGCCGCGCTCCTCGGCATCGTAGTATGGACTACGACCTTCGTCGCGCCGCAGTTGGCAACTGAGGCATTCATCCGCATTTGGCCCTGCAGCGCAATCGCGTGGGACTTGTTCAGAGGTTCCTTAGAGGCCGAGGTCCTTCCATAGCGCGTCTACGCGCGCCTTCACCGCCGGATCCATCGCGATTGGCCGGCCCCAGGTCCGTGTGGTTTCTCCCGGCCACTTGTTCGTCGCGTCGATCCCCATTTTGCTGCCGAGCCCGGCCACCGGCGAGGCGAAGTCGAGATAGTCGATCGGCGTCGACGGGACGATCAGCGTGTCGCGCGCCGGATCGACGCGTGTGGTCAGCGCCCAGACTACGTCCTTCCAATCACGGATGTTCACGTCGTCGTCGGTGACCACGATGATCTTCGTGTACATGAACTGGCGCAGGAAGCTCCAGACGCCGAACATCACGCGTTTCGCGTGGCCGGCGTATTGTTTCTTCAGCGCCACGACGGCGATCCGATAGCTGCAACCCTCCGGTGGCAGGTAGAAGTCCGCGATCTCGGGGAATTGCTTCTGCAGGAGCGGCACGAAGACTTCGTTCAGTGCGACGCCCAGCACCGACGGCTCGTCCGGCGGCTTGCCCGTGTACGTCGAGTGGTAGATCGGATCGCGCCGCATCGTGATGCGCTCGATCGTCAGCACGGGAAAGCGTTCGACCTCGTTGTAGTAACCGGTGTGGTCGCCGAACGGACCTTCAGCCGCGGTCTCGTAGCCGGTGGGGTCGCTCGCGTCCGGCTGGAGGAAGCCCTCCAGCACGATTTCCGCCGATGCCGGCACGTGCAGGCCGTGCGTGATGCACTTGACGATCTCGGTCCGCGAGCCGCGCAGGAGGCCGGCGAACTGATATTCGGATAGCGTATCCGGCACTGGTGTCACCGCGCCCAGGATCGTTGCCGGATCGGCGCCGAGCGCCACGGCGATCGGAAACGGCGCACCGGGTGATTTCAACGCATGATCGCGGAAGTCGAGGGCGCCACCGCGATGGGCAAGCCAGCGCATGATGATCTTGTTGGGTGCGATCACCTGCTGCCGGTAGATGCCGAGGTTCTGCCGCGTCTTGTGCGGGCCGCGCGTCACCGTGAGGCCCCACGTGATCAGCGGTGCGACGTCGCCCGGCCAGCAGGTCTGCACCGGCAGGCGCGAAAGATCAACGTCGGCGCCGTCCCACACGATCTCCTGGCAGGGTGCCGACGAGCGCTCCTTCGGCGCCATGTGCATCACCTGCATGAATACCGGCCGCGTGTTCTGCCACGCGTCTTTCAATCCCTTCGGCGGCTCGGGTTCCTTGAGAAACGCGAGCAGCTTGCCGATCTCGCGCAGCGCCTCGACGGAATCCTCGCCCATCCCCATCGCGACGCGCCGCGGCGTCCCGAACAGGTTGCCGAGCACAGGGATGCGATGACCTCTTGGTTTCTCGAAGAGTAGCGCGGGACCGCCTGCCTTCAACACGCGATCGCAGATCTCGGTCATCTCGAGCCGCGGGTCGATTTCGGCGGCGATGCGCTTCAGCTCGCCTTGCCGTTCGAGTTGCGCGAGGAAGTCGCGGAGGTCGGCGTATTTCATGGGATCGATAGTGAATCGTGTTCCAATCACGCGTACCCGAGTATTGGGGGTTCGCCGGTGCGGGTCAACGGATTGTCGGCCCCGGTCGACCAACTTGGCATCGACCGCCCCCACAATGCCGGACCCTGGGCGGCGGCGGGCCAATTCGGCGGTAGGTGAGGACGATCGGGGGGTATGGCGCGGTCGTCGCGGGCACGACCGGGGCGGTCACCGCAGCACGCACGGGTGAGAGGGGGGCCAGCCTCGAAGGCGGTGCCGGTGCATCCGCGGTGGCGGCGGGAGTCGTCGGGCGCCAGATCCAGGCGCACTTCATCCGACCGCGGGCGACATGTTTTGCGAACAGGAAAGTCGTACCATTCGATTGGCTGGAAATTCGCCTTGAATTCACGATTCCGCACCAATGGCGCCAGGCATGAGCTCACGCGATGAACCGGAGTTTGTTCGCTGGAAGATCACATCCGTGCTCCGCCTCACCTTCAACGAAGTGAATCGCACGGCCCGGCGCTTCCTTTCGCGTGATTCGCGAACGCACCGCATGCTGGGGTGCTTCCTTTCTTTCGCCCTGATTTGTTTGCCTGGCTGCAGCGGTCCCAGCACCGGACTGCCGGTTTACATCGGCGGTTCGGAGTTGCAACCCGGTGACCCTGCGTACCTTACAGACGTACAGATCAAATACCTCGGGGCAGGTGGAGTTGTCATTAAGCGGGGAGCGGATGTCCTTGTCACGGCGCCCTTCTTCTCCAACCCATCCATACCGCGTGTGGCTTTCGGGGAGATCAAGTCGCTCCCTGAGCAGGTCGATCGCTTCCTGGGTCCGCCGGGCAACGGCTTGGCGGGCACGACCGCCATCTTGGTGGGGCACGCCCACTACGATCACTTGATGGATGTGCCTTACATCAAGAAGCAATACTTGCCGCAGGTGAAAGTCTATGGCAGCGAAACGATGAAAAACACGCTGGCGGGTGATCGCACTCTAGAGACCGCTGACGTCGTGTCAGTTGAGGAAGACGCCGGCACGGCCGAGCAACCTGGAAAGTGGTGGCCTGCCAGTCAACGGCTGCGTTTCATGGCCCTCAAGTCCGAGCATGCCCCGATCATTTTTCACCTGAAATTCTTCGAGGGAACATACAGCGAACCTCTGCAGGAACTTCCGACTCGTGCCTTTGGCTGGCGCGAAGGCCAGACGTTGGCCTACCTCGTCGACTTCCTGAGCGCCGACGGCAAGACGGTCGAGTTCCGTGTTCACTACCAGGACGCGGCAAGCACGGCTCCGCTCGGCTTTCCTCCGATGTTCAACCAGCCTCAGGATCAGCGGCGCGTCGACCTGGCTCTCGTCTGCATGCCCGGCTTCAACCAAGTCGAAAATTATCCCGAGAAAATCATCAAGCGATTGAATCCACGTTTCGTGGTCATAATCCACTGGGAGAATTTCTTCGAATTGCTGCCGGATGATCCACGGGACTTGCGCACGGTGCCGGCGCAGAACGCTGAGGGCTTCCTCGCGCGCCTGCAAGCGGTCCTCCCGAACGATGCCCAATTCAAGCTGCCTGCGCCGGGCGCGTGGATGCGTTTCGCTCCCTGAAACAATGCCTCTCTCCGTTGCTCATCACTCCGCCCGAGCCTTACTCGGTGGGTCGAGTCTTCCGTACGCTACCAACGGTGGCAATTGGGAATATCGCAGTGATTGCCGATCAGACTGATTTGCAATCGACGGCCACAGGCAACGCTGCCCGAAGCGGCGCACGGATCCTGGTGGTCGACGACCAGGAGGACAATGTCCGGCTTCTCGCCGATCTGTTGAGTTGCCATGGGTACTCGGTCGAGACGGCGCTCAGCGGACAGGACGCCCTGGATTCCGTGGATCGATCCGCGCCGGATCTGATATTGCTCGACGTGGCGATGCCCGGTCTATCCGGCTTGCAGGTTCTACGTCGGCTCCGCGCCGACGCTCGATTCGCGATGCTTCCAATCGTGCTTGTGACTGCGCTTGACCCCGAAGTCGAGCGCATCAAGGGCCTCGAATCGGGTGCTGACGACTTCGTGACCAAACCCGTCAACGGCCTCGAGCTGCTTGCCCGCGTGCGCTCGCTGGTGCGGGTCAAGCATCTGTTTGACCGGGTCGAAGCGCAGTCTGCGGAGCTGAAGCAGTTGAATGCCGATCTTGAGAAGCGCGTCGCCGCCAAGGTCGCCGAGGTGGAGCGCCTTTCCAAGTTGAAGCGCTTTCTTGCACCTCAGGTGGTCGCGCGCGTTGCCGTCGATGACCTGGAATCGTTGCTCGCTTCGCACCGGACGGACATTGCCGTGGTATTTTTTGATTTGCGTGGCTTCACGGCATTTTCCGAGCGCAGCGAGCCCGAAGATGTCATGCGCGTATTGCGTGAATTTCACCACGCAATCGGGACGCAGTCCCAGCAATTTGCCGGCACGATAGAACGTTTTGTCGGTGACGGCGCCATGGTGTTCTTCAACGATCCGGAACCCATATCCGAGCCTTGCGTACAGGCCGCCAGATTTGCGCTCGCCGTGTTTGAAGCGTGTCAGCAGCCGTTGGAGCGCTGGCACCGCGAGGGGTTCGAACTACACATAGGGTCCGGCTTGGCGTATGGGTACGCGACGCTTGGCGCAATCGGGTTCAGCGATCGCTATGACTACGGGGTGGTCGGCACGGTTGCCAACCTGGCCTCAAGGCTATGCGCCGAAGCCCGTGGCGGGGAAATAATTGTAAGTGCTCGCGCTGCCGCGGCCCTGACGGAGTCATTCCGCAAGGAACCGGTTGGACCGTTGACTCTCAAGGGTTTTCGCGATCCGGTCGAGGCGTTTCGGCTTCTCGGCGCTGGGTGAGGTGTCCTCGTTGCGGATTCCAGGCCCGCGAAACGCGGTGAATCATCACCGCTCACACTGCCAGAAGGCGCCGAATGGTCGCGAGCAATCGCGTGAAGACGATCGGCTTTGTTTCGAAGGCGTCGCAGCCGGCCGCGTATGCCTTGGCGCGGTCCTCCGCCATTGCGTGTGCTGACAGCGCGACGATCGGGATGTGTCGAGTTGCGGGGCTCGCCTTGATGAGACGTGTCGCTTCATAGCCGTCCATGACCGGCAGATACAAGTCCATCAACACCAGATCGGGCGCTTCCCGTGCCGCAACCTGTACACCCTGCGCGCCATCAGTGGCGACGATGATCTCGAAGTCGCTCTCGAGCTCCAACCACGTCTTGAGGATCGCCACGTTGTCCTCGTTGTCTTCGACGTAAAGGATCTTTGGCATTGCGTCTTCCGCAGCAGTATGCGCGACCGGTCCGGAGAGCCGAGGCTCAGGTACTCGGGTGTGCTCCGCCGCGTCCGGTCAGGTGATTGAGCGTGTCGGCCAGGAGATTGAAGTCCACCGGCTTGGTCAGGCATGCCGCCGCCCCAAGGGAGAACCCCTTCTTCAGTTCACTACCGAGTGCCGCGACGATGATCACCGGGACGACGCACAGCTCGGGATCTTCCTTCAGCGCCGCCAGCACCGACCATCCGTTCAATCCGGGCATCGCGATGTCAAGCGTAATCGCCGCCGGATTGAGCGCCCGCGCACGGTGCAACCCTTCCATGCCATCGGCCGCGGTGGCCGTCGCGAACCCATGGCGGGTGAGACGATCGACAATGAGTTCTCGCGCCTCCGGATCATCGTCGATGACGAGAACGACGCCTGGCTTGGGCGCCGGCAGCTTCATTTCGACCGTCGGCAACGCCTGTGTCGGCTTCGGCGATCCATCATCGGGGGGCGGGCGTTCGGGAAGCCGCGCGGTGAACGTGGAACCCTTTCCCAGTTCGCTGGCGACGGTCAAGTCGCCACCCATCGCCCGGCAGATGCGGCGACTGATTGCAAGCCCGAGACCGGTCCCGCCGAATTTCCGCTGCGTTGCCGCATCCCCCTGGGAAAAGTCCTCGAACAGCCTTTCCATCTGCTCGTGCGCCATGCCAATGCCGGTATCAGTCACCGCCAGATCTATCCACTTCCGCCCCTCGGCTTGCACCGGCATGACGGATACTTCCACCCGCCCGCGCTCGGTAAACTTGCATGCGTTCGAGAGAAGGTTCAAGACCACCTGCATGAGTCGCTTGGGATCGGTACGAAGGGGAGGGAGCGCAACGGGGCAAACGACGGTGACGGCGTTGCCGTTTTGCTCGGCAAGTGACCGCGTGGTTTCGATGACATCGCGCACCAGTGCCGCCACGTCCACGTCTTCGTACACGAAGTTTGCCTTCCCTGCCTCGATCTTCGCCATGTCCAGAAGTTCGTTGATGAGATTGAGCAGATGACGGCCCGCCCGCAAGATGCGCTCAAGGGGGTCCTTTGCAGATTCCGTCGCGAACCGCGCGGGATGCTGCGTCATCAGTTCGGAATATCCGATGATTGCGTTGAGCGGAGTACGCAACTCGTGACTCATCGTGGCGAGGAATTGGGATTTCGCGCGGCTGCTGCGCTCGGCTTCCAGGCGAGCGCGTTCGGCAATCTCGATCAGCGACTGGTTGTCGAAGCGGTGACGGATGGACTCGTCGATCAAGCGATTGATCTTCCGTCCAAATGTTATCGACATGACCAAGGCGATGACCAGCGGCACCGCGAGTGCAATCTGCTCCCGGTGCCCGCTTGCAAGTGCACGTATGATGAATGGCAGAAGCACCAGCACCACCAGCGGGTAAAAAGCGGGTGAGAACAGGGACAGCGTCGGGATCGTCAGCGACGCGATGCCAAAGAGAACGAGACAGAGGTAAACCTGGGCGAGCGTGGATTCCGGCACATAAAACAGGAGGCCGGCACTTCCCCATATGCAACCGGCGATCGTCGTGGCCAGAATGTACAGACGCCCCCAGCGTCGCGACTGTGACGCATCCGGATTGGCCGCCAGGTAACGTCGGTAGCTGTAGATACGGAAAGCCTGGTAAACGGCCAGCGCGCCTCCCCATGTCAACAGGGTAGCGTGTGGTACGGCATCCCACATCACTGCAATCAGGAACAGGCCGGCGACCAAGGAGCCGCCGGACGTGGTCGGTGAGTGCAGATACACCATGCGTATCTGCTCTGCACGGACCCGTTCGTCGAGGTCCGCGTCTGCGGAGTCGACCTTCGTCGATCCTGGACTTGTCTCTGCCTGATTCATGTCGGCCGCCAATTCTCAGAGCGCGACCGATCCGACCGGGCTGTCGTTCCGGCCCACTGCCGGAAGACGTGGTTCGAACACGACGCGCGAATTTCGCCACTGCGGCAGCAATGCTCCAGCTTCATCGGTCACTCGCCACGGTGCGAGAAGTTCGCGACGCTGCGCCTCCGACTTGAAGTCGGAACTGGTCAGTGGCACTGATTCCGGAGGGGGCGCCTCCGTGCCGGCGACGTAAGTGCGGCCGGGGAAGTCAGATGTGCTTGCCCGCATCGTAGCCATGTCGCCGATGTCGATGAGCGCCGGAAGCCAATGGCCTCCTGACAGGAATCTCGGCACGTCATGGGCGATCTTGGCCAGCCGCCGCACTGCCGAGAATACGTCCCGCGCCACCTCGCGATACGCGGCAATGAATTCATCGACCGAGCATTTTCGAGGCCTCACTGCCAGTGTGTATCCCGCCAGGTCGCGCAACAAGGCGTTGGGCATGAATGCGGGAGGATTCGTTTGCCGTCCGAGCCTGTGGAAATGAGGCGTACCGGGTATCGGCGACTCGAAGGAAACAAATGTCGGTACGTGAAGCCCGCACCGGGTCAGGTTTTCCGGAATTCGGCGGATGTCCTCCGGTGTGTCGAACAGCGGACTGACCAAGAGTCCCGAAATGATCAGAATCCCCTGTTTGCGGCAATGATCCAGGGCGAAGCGCATCTTGTGAATCACGTTCTGGTGTTTTCGCATGTCCGCAAGCGTGGCGGGATTGAAACTTTCCAATCCGACGAACAAGGCGCGACATCCGGACTGTGCCATCGTGCGGACAAGCTCCGGGTTTGCAATGACATTGAACGTGGCTGCGCCATACCATTGGATCCGCAAGGGCTTCAGGGCCTCGCACAACGCGCGCAGGTATGGCAGGTTGCCCCCGATGTTGTTGTCGCAGAAGCCGACGATTCGTCGCTTGTATGCCGGCACCGTGCCCGCAAGCATCTGCTGTCCAGCGACGATATCGCGTACGACGGTTTGGATCGGACGGGTCTGATGTCGCGTACCGAGTCCTGTGAGTACACAGAAATCGCAAGCAAACGGACAGCCCCGCGTTGCCTCGAAGCACAGGGCATGGTGTTTCTTTCCTGCGAACAGGTCGAAGCGCGGCGTCGTCACCAGTTCCGAAACATAGGGTGGCGATACATATCGTTTCCGGAGGGACTTGGCACAGAAATCCGCATAGACCTGCGGGACTGAACCTTCCGGATCACCGACAACCACGGCATCGAACCACGGTTCGCAGAGTTCCGGGAAGCTGCTCGCGAACGCTCCTCCGATGACGGTCCTGGCTCCCCGGCGACGCCAATAGTGAGAGATCTGCCGCGCCCGATCCATATCCGAGTGCATCGACGAAATGAATATCAGATCGTAATCGCGCTCCCAATCGAGATCTTGCGCGGTCTCGTTGATGATCTCGATCTCGATGTCGCGTGGTAGGAGCGCCGCGAGCAGGGGCCCGATCTGGGGCTGAAGCGAATGAGGATTCTTCCTTCCGCGCCGGTGATAGTCGACGAACACTGAAATGATTCCTACCCTCATTCCGCGCCTCTTTGTTGGTTCTTGGTCAAGCTCGGATCTTGTTTCGGTTTTGCAGAGGTCCACGGGTTCGGGGCCCCATACAGGCGCCGAACGAATCAACTCAGGCAGCCGGCGGACGAATTGCTGTCGAGCGCGGTCCGCGCTGAACGACGGCCCATGAGCGTGGTCACCGTACAAGCTCTTGCCCACCTGGCATTTGGACTCCTGAGCCGCCACGCTGCTAGCGTAGCCTTACCGGCGCCATCGGTCCACATCGTGCTGCGCAAGCCGGCACCGCTTCGGCCCGGGATATGCCCCGTGCCGGCATACGCTTTGAGGCGGCGTCGCGCCGACAGTGGGGGCTCGGCGCCCGTTACAATTCGGAATGCACCGCGCGCCGTCCGAAGCGAAATTCCTCCGCGCCCGCCGTGTCGTTTTCGGCATCGTCCTCGCGAGCTTCGTCCTATCGTTCTTCCATCGCACCGCGCCGGCGGCAATCGCCGGCGAGCTGACGCAGGCGTTTGCGATCAACAGCGTGGTGCTGGGGACTCTTGCCGCGACGTATTTCTACGTCTACACGGTGCTGCAGATCCCGGTCGGTATTCTTGCGGACACGCAAGGTCCGCGACGGATCCTCTCGGCAGGCTCGCTCGTCGCCGGGCTCGGCTCGCTTGCGTTCGCGCTCGCGCCAACATGGGAGATTGCGGCGGCGGGCCGCACGCTGGTCGGCGTCGGCGTGTCGGTCGCTTTCATCGCGATCCTCAAGGTCAGTGCCGTCTGGTTTCCCGCAAACCGCTTCGCGACGCTGAACGGCGTCACGATGTTCGCCGGCAATCTCGGCGCCGTCATCGCCGGCGCGCCGCTCGCCTGGCTCGTGACGGAGACATCGTGGCGCACGGTGTTCGTGGCGCTGGCCGGCCTGTCGATTGCGCTCGGAGTGGCGACCTGGCGCAAAGTTCGGGATCGCCCCGATCAGATGGGCTTCGCGCCGGTGAACGCGGCGGCGTCCGGGGTCGCCGCCACGCCCACGCACTGGGTGCAGGCGCTCGCGCGCGTGCTTGCGAACCCCGCGACGTGGCCCGGCTTTTTCGTCAACGTCGGGATCGGCGGCAGCTATCTCGCTTTCGCGGGGCTGTGGGCGGTGCCTTATCTCGTCGAAACGTACGGCATGTCACGGGTCACCGCTGCGCAACACGCGAGCCTGCTGTTGCTCGGCGTCGCCTTCGGCGCGATCGTCGTGGGCATCGTTTCCGACCGACTTGGCAGCCGGCGCGGCGTCATGCGTGTCTACGCGTTTCTGTATGCGCTGTCGTGGCTGCCGTGGATCGTGCACGTGCAATGGCCGCTCCCTGCCATGCTCGCGTGGTTCGGGCTGATGGGCATTCTGATCCCGGGCTTCACGCTGTCGTGGACCGTCGCGAAGGAAGTAAACCGACCCGAGCATTCCGGGATCGCGACCTCCGTCGTCAATCTCGGCATCTTCCTCGGTACGGGCATCCTGCAGCCGCTCGTGGGGTTGCTCCTCGACCGCGGGCGCGCAGCCGGCGACCTCGCCGGCGCGTGGGACAACGGAATTCTGCTGCTCGCCGGGGCCGCCGCGCTCGGCGCACTAATGACCCTGTTTGTCCACGACACGAGGCGTCGCGTCTGACACGACCTAGAACAACCCCACGACCTTCCCATCGTTGGTGAGATCGATCTTCGCCGCGGAGGGCTCCTTCGGCAGGCCGGGCATCGTCATCACGTCGCCGCATACCATCACCACGAACTCGGCACCGGCGGCCAACCGCACCTCGCGGATGTTGACGACGTGGCCGGACGGCGCGCCGCGCAGCAGCGGATCGGTCGAGAACGAGTACTGGGTCTTGGCCACGCACACCGGGTAGCGCCCGTAGCCGTCCGCCTGCAGTTTCCTGATCTGCGCGCGAACCTTGCTGTCGGCGGTGATGTCGGAGGCGCCGTAGATCGTCTTCGCAATCTTGTTCATCTTCTCCCACAGCATCTCATCGTCGTCGTAGAGGAAGCGGAAATCGGGCGGAACGCGCTCGATCACGTCGACGACCGTTCGCGCGAGCGCCTCGGCGCCCGCGCCGCCGTCGGCCCAGTGCGTCGCGACGACGACGGGCGCGTCGTGATGCGCGATCTTCCGCCGCAGCAGGGCGATTTCGGCATCGGTGTCCGATGTAAAACGGTTGATCGCGACGACGCACGGCAGCCCGAAATGGCTGCGCACGTTGATCATGTGGCGTTCGAGATTCGCGATGCCCTTTTCCAGCGCCGGCAGGTTCTCGCGCGTCAGTTCCTTCGGGTCGGCGCCACCGTGGAACTTGAGCGCGCGGATCGTCGCCACCAGCACGGTGAGGTCCGGCCGCAGCCCCGACTTGCGACACTTGATGTCGATGAATTTCTCGGCGCCGAGATCCGCGCCGAAGCCGGCCTCGGTGACGACGTAGTCGGCGAGCTTCAACGCGGCCTTGGTCGCGATCACCGAGTTGCAGCCGTGCGCGATGTTGCCGAACGGCCCGCCGTGGATGAACGCCGGATTGTTCTCCAGCGTCTGCACGAGGTTCGGCATCAGCGCGTGCTTCAGCAGCACGGTCATTGCGCCGTGCGCATCGAGGTCGCCGGCGTGGACCGGCTTCTGGTCGCGCGTGTAGGCGACGACGATTCGGGAGAGCCGTTCCTTCAGATCAGGGAACGATTCGGCGAGACAAAAGATCGCCATCACCTCGGAGGCAGCGACGATGTCGAAACCGTCCTGGCGCGGATACCCGTTGCCGGGTCCGCCCAGTGCGATCGTCATGTCGCGCAGCGAGCGGTCGTTCATGTCGACCACCCGCTTCCAGGTGATCCGCCGCACGTCGATGCCGAGCTCGTTGCCGTGATGGATGTGGTTGTCGATCAGCGCGGCGAGAAGGTTGTTGGCGACGGCGATCGCGTGAAAGTCACCGGTGAAGTGCAGGTTGATGTCCTCCATCGGCACGACCTGCGCATGACCACCGCCGGCCGCTCCACCCTTCATGCCGAACACGGGGCCGAGCGACGGCTCGCGCAGACAGATCGCCGCCTTCCTGCCGATCCGGTTCAACGCGTCGCCGAGGCCCACCGTCGTTGTCGTCTTGCCTTCGCCGGCCGGCGTGGGGCTGATTGCGGAGACGAGAATCAGTTTGGCTCCAGGGCGCTCGGCCTGCCCCGCCAGCCAGTCGAGTGCCACCTTGGCCTTCGTGCGGCCGTAAGGTTCGAGCGCATTGTCGGGGATCCCCAGCCGCGCCGCGATTTCGCCGATGGGCAGCAACTTAGCGCGCTGGGCGATTTCGATGTCGGTCAGCATGGCTGTCCCGGACTCCGCTACTTCGCGGCGAAACGCTTCTCCAGGCCGTCCATCACCGCCGGCCAGGCTTTTCCGAAGTACGTCTTCGCCTTCTGCCACTCCTCGCCGTCGCCGTAGCCGAAATTGCGCAACGTGACCTCCGTGCGGTTGTCGGACAGCGGCTTGAAATCGAGGTAAACGAGCGTGCGCAAACCGCGGATCGTCGGAATGGTCGGCGGCGCGTTCCACTCGAACACGAACTGCACCATCGGCTTCACACTGTGCACCTTGCAGCCTTCGCTGCCGCGCGACCCCTCCGGAAGATCGACGCCGAACCACAGCTCGAACGCACCGCCCGGCCACGGCTCGACTTTCGCGGCCTTGGGTGCGAAGAAGCTCTCGATGCCGTCCGCGGTGGTCCAGGCTTTCCAAACTTCGCCAACCGGCGCATTGATTACCTTCGTGACGGCGATGTCGGGAGCCAGCGATTGCGCAGCGACCGATCCGACGGCGAGAACGAAGCCCGCAGCGCCGAGGCCGCGGGCGATGCGGGCGATGGGTACATTCATGGAAGGTCCTGACGCAAAGCGCGCATCCTAGCGCGTTTAAGGGGAACGCGCAGAGTGCGGGTATCCGACGCCACGCATACAATTCCCGCGCCTACTGCAAGCCGGGAGCCCCGCGAATTCGTGTCTCAGCCCATCACTCCCGCTCGCGGCGGAGAAAATCGCCGATCGCATGCCATGCGGCGAGCTTTTCAACCCACGGTTTCGTGTACGCCGGCGACGTCGACGGCAGCACCAGCGTCGCATAGCCTGCAGCGCGCCACACGGGCCCGGCACGCGCCGCGGTCTTGCCGTTGAAGCAGACGAGCGCGAGATGGGGTGCCGCGCGCCGCACGCGCAGGACGTCGCCGCGTTCGGCATTGCGGATCGCGCCATCGAGGCTCCCACGCCGTTCGCACGCCACGATGACGTCCCACAGGCCGACACCGTTTGCGCGCAAGGTCGCGAGCCGCTCACGATACGGAAGCGCCGCAAGTGGCGCGTCGAGCAGCGCCCCCAGGAGCGGCCAGAAATGGTTGCGCGGATGCGCGTAGTACTGCTTCGCCGCGAGCGACGCCTCGCCGGGAAAGCTGCCAAGGATCAGCACCCGCGTGTCGCGTGCCAGAACCGGCGGCAGCCCGTGTTTGCGCCCGGCGGCATCGACTGGCCGTGAGGACGACTTGCGTGCGGCATCACGGTGGCTCGAACGTCGAGGCATTCTGTTGCTCATCGAATATGCATCCAAGCGAATGCAGGCAGTTGTTGCGGGAAGACAACGCGCGCACCGGACCGGAGGAATGTGTTGAGTGCATCGTTGATCGAGATCAAACCGACCTGTTTCGCCGCACCATTACGATGTATTCGAGCGATTTGTCGTCCGCGCTGCTCGCGCATTCTCCTATTCCGAGGCAAATATGAAAAAATTCTACCCGCGTCCGCTTGCCGCGGCACTGCTGTTTGCCCTCCCGCTCGCCATGCCGGCGGCCGCCGCCGACGGAAACTGGCTGGTCCGCCTGCGCGCCATCGATGTCCAGCCCGATGCCAGTTCGTCCATTGCGGGGCTCGACGTCGACGGCCAATGGGCGCCCGAGCTCGATTTCACGTATTTCTTCACCAAGAATTTCGCCGCCGAGCTGATTCTCGCGACGACGCGGCATGAAGCGACACTGAACGGGACGAGCCTCGGCAAGATGTCGGTGCTGCCACCGACACTCACGCTGCAGTACCACTTCACCGAGCTCGGCGCGTTCAAGCCATATGTCGGCGGTGGACTCAACATTTCGTGGTTCTACAATAACGATCTGCATCTGCCGGGACCGGCGCAGACGCCGCTGTCCGTGGACAATACGAGCATCGGGGGCGCCCTGCAGGCCGGCTTCGACTACGAAGTCGCGAAGAACTGGTACATCAACGCCGACGTCAAGTACATCTGGATGAACACCGACGTGATGGCCGGCGGTGCAACGCTCACGAATCTCAAGATCAATCCGTGGGTCTACGGCATCGGCGTGGGCTATCGCTTCTGACCGGCATCGTAGCGCATGATAAGTAATGGGCGCCCGCGGGCGCCCTTACTTCGTGCGGCGTTGACCCCTACAACGTCCGCGGCCACGCGCCCTCCCGCACCGCGAAGTCGAGCGCAATGCCCGCGAAAACCGCGAAGCCGAGCCAGTGATTGTGCAGGAAGGCACGGAAGCAGCCGTCGCGGTCGCGCCTGCGGATCAGCGTCCAGTGCCAGATCGCGCACGCGAGCGCCGCGGCGAGCCCCGCGTAGTAGAGGGGGCCGGCGTACCAATAGTGCCCGACGATATGCCATCCCACCGAGATAGATCACGTAGCAGAACATGATCGCGGGCACGTCGAAGCGCCCGAAGGCGATGGCCGAGGTCCGCAGGCCGAGTCTCAGGTCGTCGTCGCGATCGACCATCGCGTATTCGGTGTCGTAGGCCATGACCCAGAAGGCATTGAGCACCAGCAGCCACCAGCCGAGCGGCGGCACCAGGTCGTAGACGGCAGCGTAGGCCATCGGGATGCCGAACGAGAACGCGAGCCCGAGGAACGCCTGCGGCAGCACGAAAAAGCGCTTGAGGAACGGATAGATGATCGCAATCGCGACTGCCGGCAGCGACATCAGGATCGTCGTCACATTGGTCGCCAGCACGAACAGGAACGCGCAAAAGGCCAGCGCGGCGGCCACCGCCAGCGCCTCCCAGGGCGGGATCTCGCCCGCCGCCAACGGCCGCCGCGCCGTGCGCTGCACGTACGGGTCGAAGCCGCGATCGGCCCAGTCGTTGAACGCGCAACCGGCAGAGCGCATCAGCAGCGTGCCCATGGCGAAGATCAGCACCAGGCGCAGTTGCGCATACCCCCAGCTCGCAATCCACAGCGCGGACAGCGTGGGCCACAGCAGCAGCAGCGTGCCGATCGGCTTGTCCAGGCGCACCAGCCGCTCGTAGGCATCGAGGCGCGCCAGGATCGCCTGCTGTCGCGTTCGTGGTGCGGCGGGTGCAGGCGCGGCGTCGTCCATCGGCTGGGACCTACAACGGCAGCGCGAGCTGCTTTTTCAGGTCGCGCGGCGCGATCGCTTCGAGCAGCTGCGTCGGGGTCGGGTAGCGGAGTCGCACCCGCAGCTCGCGCTTCATCCGCGCGTTGACAAGGCGCCGCGACTCGCTCATGAACGACAGCAGCATCGGCGCAATGCGCTGCTCGGCTTCCTCCCACGATACGCGTGGCGGCCGCGGCAGGTGGAAAGCGTCGGCAACCGTGTCGAACCAGCCGCCCATCTTGAGTTCCGCGTCGTCGGTGACGTTGTAGGCACGGTTGGGCCGCGCCCGGAACAGCGCGGCGACCGTCGCGCGTGCCAGGTCCGCGGCATGGATGTGGTTGGTGAAGACATCGTCGTCTTCGGCGAGCACCGGAGTACCCTGCCGGATGCGATCGAGCGGCAACCGCGTTTCGGCATAGATCCCGGGCACGCGCAGAATCGACAGCGTTACACCAAGGCGCATTGCCCAGCCGCGCAACCGGTCCTCGGCCGCCACACGGCGCCGGGCACGGGGTGTCTGCGCGCGTCGAGGTCGCGCTTCGGTGACTGTCGCGCCGGCGCAATCGCCGTACACGCCGGACGTCGAAACGTAGACGAACCGCTGTGGTATGCTTCGCGCCCGCGTCAACGCCGCGATCAGCTTCTGCGTGCGCGGGTCGTCGCGACCCTCGGAGGGCGGCGGCGCGAAATGCAGCACCGCGAACGGCGCCGCGCGCAGCCTGCGCAGACTCGAGAGCAGGTCGAGGTCGCCGACGATGGGGACGACGCCGTGTGCGCGCAGCCGCGGGACATCCTCGGCGCGCCGGGTCAGCCCGTAGAGGCGAACCTTCGGATGGAGCAGGTCGGCCGTGCGTAGCGCGACGTCGCCACAGCCAATCAACAAGACCCGGATCACGCTGCCACCTGCGCCTTTTCGCGCCGTTCCGCGCCGCACGGCGCAACCCAATCGACCACCTTCCGATGCCGCACCAGATTACCATAAAGCCCAGCGAGCACTCGTTCGCCTGCGAGGATGGCGACACTGTGCTCGAGGCAGCGATGGCTGCAGACCTGATGCTGCCGTACGGCTGCCGCAACGGCGCCTGCGGCACCTGCAAAGGCACGATCCTCGAAGGCCGGGTCGACCACGGCCCCTATCAGGCTTCCACGCTGACTGACGCCGAGAAAGCGCGCGGACTGGCGCTCTTCTGCTGCGCCAAGCCCGAGACCGACCTCGTTATCGAAGTGAAGGAAGTGCGCCGCGCCGGCGATATCCGAATCCGCAAGCTGCCCTGTCGTATCGAGTCGATCGACAAGCCCGCGCCTGACGTTGCGATCGTGAAAATCAAGCTGCCGGCGAACGAGCGGCTGCAGTTCCTTGCCGGCCAGTACATCGACCTCTTGCTGAAGGACGGCCGGCGCCGCAGCTTCTCGCTGGCGACGCCGCCGCACGATGACGCGTTGCTCGAGCTCCACGTCCGCCATGTACCGGACGGTTTTTTTTCCGGGCAGCTCTTCAACGACTTCAAGGGTCGGGAGATCCTGCGCTTCGAAGGACCGCTCGGCACGTTCTTCCTGCGCGAGGAGTCCGACAAGCCGATCATCTTCGTTGCCGGCGGCACCGGCTTCGCGCCGATCAAGGGCGTGATCGAGCACGCGCTTCACCATCACATCGACCGGCACCGGCCGATGGTCCTGTACTGGGGCGTGCGCGCGAAGCGGGACCTGTACCTGCCGGATCTGCCGGGGAAGTGGCAGCAGGAGAACGACAATTTTACGTTCATTCCGGTGTTGTCCGACCCCGCGCCGGACGACGCTTGGCCCGGTCGCACCGGCTTCGTCCATCAGGCGGTGCTCGACGACTTCGCCGATCTTTCCGGCTACCAGATCTACGCGTGCGGCGGGCCGGCGATGATCGACGTCGCGCGCAAGGCATTCACCGAAACGCGCGGTCTGTCGCCGGAAGAATTCTTCGCCGACAGCTTCACCTACGCGGTCGAGATCGCGCCAGTCAAGTAGCGGTCGTCGCGCCGCCTTCGCGGTCGAGCTCGGCGAGCGCGAGCTTAAGCGCGGCCGCGAGGTGCGCATTCGCCTCGCCGTCGCGGCCGAGCCGCGCCAGGAGCTCCCCGAGCACGACGTGCGTCCGGTACGAGTCGTCGAGCGCGAGGCTCGCCTCGAGATAGGTCTGGGCCTTGCCCCAGAGCTGCGCGCGCACGCACAGCACACCGAGTGCATACAGAAGCGTCGCGTCCTGGTTGTGCTGCGTGAGCCAGCGCTCGGCCTCGGCCAGCTGCTTCGTCGGATCGGGCGTCCGGCACTCGGCATAGAGCGCCAGAAGATCCGACTCCCAGTTGCGCTCCAGGCTCTTGGCCAGAATTCCCGCCGCTTCGGTGTCCGCGCCAAGCGCAAGGAAGCTCCGCGCTCCCGCGCGCGCGATCTTCGGGAGCCGCGTCTCCGCGTCGGACAGCTTGCTCCAGTACGTGCGCAGGCCCGAGGGGTCGTGCGCGCGCGCTTGAAGCTCCCCGGCATGCGCCGCAGCCCGCAGATAGTCCCCCTCCTGCGGTCCGTACGCCTTGCGCTTGACCAGCTGGTCGACGAGCGGCGGGATCTCGGCGTAGCGGCCGGCGCCCTGCAACGCGCGCAATTCGAGGCGCAACGCCGCAGTGTGCGAACCCGCCTCCTTCTTCAGCGCCTGCAGCGTCGCGAGTGCCTCCAGCGGCCGCGACTGCTCCAACTGCATCTCGGCTTCCAGCATCAGGCGCGGCACCGCGAGGCTCGGCACTTGCACTTCGGGTCGCCCCAGCAATGAATCAGCGGCCGTGAAGTCGCGCGTTTCGAGCGCCGCGCGAGCGCCGACGAGCGCCGGAAGACCGGGAGAGTCCGGGATGGCCAGCGCTTCCTCGGCAAATTGCCGCGCCTTGCCGTAGCGGCCTTCGAGCAGCGCCACGACAGCCGCGTCATGCTTCGTGCGGGCACGCTCGGCACGCTGGCGACGCCGAAGCGCCCGCACTTCACGCGGCAGACCGAGTGCGCGCGACACCAGCCGCACCAGTAGGTAGCCACCGACGAAGCCGGCCGCGAGCAACACCAGCAGAAGAGTTGAGCGACAGCTCGACGCGATACGGCGGCGCGACGAACAACGCGTAACCGCTCAGGAGCTTCGCCGCCAGTGCGACACCGACCGCCGCAGCGGCGAGCAGCAAGAACCAGAACAGGATCCGCACGGCGAACTGGCGTCAGCGCGCCGGTGGGGAGCCGGCCGCGCGGCCCGGCGCACGGTCCTGCGCGAGCCGCAGCACGCGCAATGCCTCGAGGCTGCGCGTGAGATCGGGCATGTCGCTCGCCATCGGCGTCGCCGCGAGCTGCTTGATCGTCGCCTGCAGCCCCTGCACGGGCTTTGTTCGCGTATCGAAGTATTGCTTCACCCATTCGTCGGATGCCGCCAGGTCGGCCTTGAAGCTCGCGGCGTCGCGGTTCAGCACCGCAATCCGCGCGGCAAGGAGGCGCAGCCGGAGATTCTCGCGCAGGAAATACTGCTGCGGGGGCGGCACCAGCGGCGCCGCGGGACGATCCGCCACTTCGACGCGGACGAGCTGCTTCACGTCGGCCCACATGTCGCGCAGGAAGCGGCTCCACGCCGGCTCGGTGGCCGGCGACGTCGTGGTGCCAGCGGGCGCCGGCAGCCGCTCGTCCATTGCCATCGGCAGCGCGCCGACGGCGGCGATCGCCTGGTCGAGTTTGAGGCTGATGCCGGCTACGTCCACGTACGGAACCGCCTTCAGCTGGTCCATGTCGCGTGACAACGCCCGCCGCAGCGGCACGAACTGCGGCCGCTCGAGGCGCTGCAGCTTCGCATCCGCCAATTGCAGCGCGGTCAGCGCCGACGACACGTTGCCGGCAAGCTGCAACTGCTGGTTTGCGACCAGCAGCACCTGTTCGATCTCGGACAGCGCGATCTCGTCGCGCGATGGCGCGAGGTCGCGGTAGAGCGCCTCCAGCGCCGCCTGCTGCGTCTGCGACTCGGCGATCCGCGCCTCGAGCAGTGCTATCTTGGCTTGCGCGTCGCGGAGTTCCGTCGCCAGCTGCGTCTGGGCCGCTCCCGTCGCGCGCGTTGTCGCCTCGACGCCGGCGAGCCGTTCCGCGACCTCGGTGCGCAGCGCCTGCTGCGTGCGGCGTCCTTCGAGCCAGACCGCGAGCGCGGCGCCAATCGCAAGCACGGCGACCACGGCGACGAGCAAGCGCGACGCGCCGCCGATTTTCGTCAAGCGCGAGGTGCTTCGAGCCTCGCCGGCAGCGGAGGCTACCGATGCGCTGGTCGCGCCCAAAGGCGACGATTCCGCGATCGGGTCGCCTGCGGCAGGTGGCATGGATCGGTCGGGCAGGTCGGACATGGACGCGTGCAAGGTCAGGACGTTCAATTCTAGCAGGGGGGTCGCCCGCGCACCCTCACGTCGAAAAGCCTTGTGCAAGATTGGCCCGGCGCAGCGCGCTCGACTACAATTCCGTGAGCGACGCCGACCCCTTGAGTTTGCAGGCTTCGTCCGCCGCACCTTGGCCTTGCCAACCCTGCCACCTTCCTTCCGTTTCCTCCGGGATTTCCCGCGTGCTCGCATTCCTCGTTCTCGTCGCCGTGGTGGCTGCGTTCGCGATCGGCTATGCGATCGGCCGCACGAGTACGCGCCCCGCGGCCGCGGCGTCGGCGCCGCACGCTGAATCCGCGCCGGTCGCGAGCCCTTCGGCCCCACGGGCGATCGCACCGCCGGCATCGCCATCCGATGCCGGGCTTGGCGAACACGCACGATTGATCCGCAGCTTCGAGGCCGAGGCGCATCTGCTGCGGCGCGCGCTCGCGAGCCGCGACGCCGCGCTCGCGCAACTCGGCGATCTCGCGGCCGAGCGACGCCAGCTGTTCGGCGACGTGGCGCAGGCGCACGCGGAGACGGCACGCTACCGCCAGCTCGTCGTCGACCTCGAGAACAACGCACCGCCGCCATGGTTCGGCCCCGGAGCGCCCGACGACCTGAAGCTGATCGTCGGCGTCGGCCCGGTGCTCGAGCGAATGCTGTATCAGCTGGGCGTAACGACCTTCCGCCAGATTGCGCGCTGGTCCGAGCACGACATCGACGAATTCGACGCAAAGCTGCCGGAATTCCCCGGCCGCATTCGCCGCGATGCGTGGGTTACGCAAGCGCGGGCGTTGCATCAGAGCAAGTACGGCGAGGTGCTGCCGGTGCGCGGGCGCGATTGATGCGTTCCTCGAGCAGCGCGGCCGGTCGCACATTGCGCGTGGCATGGCGGTGAGGTCGCCCAGCGGCGGCGACGCGCCGGCCACCCCACACATCACGGCCGCCGCGCTCGTTCCCGTCGCCGTGCTGACGCTGGTGTGGGGCTGCAACTGGCCGGTGCTGAAGATGGGCGTGACCGAGTTCGCGCCGCTCACGTTCCGCGCGCTGACGCTGCCGTTCGCGGCGCTGGGAATGCTCGCCGTGGCGCGACTTTCCGGCGACTCGATCCGCGTCCCGCGCGCATTGTGGCCCAAGGTGGTGGCACTGGCATTTGCCAATATCGCCGGCTGGAACGGGCTCGTGCTGTTCGGTGTCGCCCAACTGCCGGCAGGACGCAGCGCGATCCTCGCCTACACGATGCCGGTGTGGAGCGTGCTCTTTGCGCTGGCGCTACTCAACGAGCCGCTGTCGCGGCGCAAGATCGCCGGGATGGGCCTCGGCATGCTCGGGATGGCGTTGCTGCTCGGCGACGACATCCGCCATTTCGAGCGCACGCCGGTCGCCGCGCTGATGATCCTGGGAGCAGCGATTACGTGGGCGTTCGGCACCGTGCTGCTGCGCAAGTGGAAACTGCCGCTGCCGCAGAACACGCTGTCCGGATGGATGATGCTGCTCGGCTGGCTGCCGCTGGCTATTCTCGCGCCGTTCTTCGACCCGGGAACGCTCGCTCCGCCCTCGCCGTCCGGCTGGTTCGCGATCCTGTACAACATCTTTCTCGCCGGCACGCTCGCCCACTGGGCATGGTTCACGCTCGCGCGCACGCTGCCGGTCGCGGTGTCGTCGATGGCCTCGCTGCCCGTGCCGATCGTCGGCGTGTTCTCGGGGATGCTGGTGCTGGGCGAACGGCCCGCGTCGGGCGAGTGGATCGCGCTGGCCCTGGTGGTCGCTGCGCTGGTCGCCGTGCTGTGGGCGCCGAAGCCGCCACCCGCACCGATGGCGCCGGACGACTAGCCGAATCGATCAGGCCAGCTCCGGAATCAGCGTCGGCAGCGGCTGGCCGGCGAACCACGCGTCGAGATTCGCCTTGCACAGGTCGCCCATCGCCTTGCGCGTCTCGTGCGTCGCGCTGCCGACGTGCGGCAGCAGCACGACATTGTCCATCGCGAAAAGCTGCGGCGGGATGTTCGGTTCGTCGGCAAACACGTCGAGGCCCGCCGCCTTAATGACGCCATCCTGCAACGCCTTGACCAGCGCCGGTTCGTCGACGATCGAGCCGCGCGCGATGTTGACGATCGTACCTTTCTTCCCCAGTGCCGCGAGCACGTCAGCGTTGACGATGTTCTTCGTCGCCGCACCGCCCGGGCAGGCGACCACGAGAAAATCCGCCGCCCCGGCAAGGGCCTTGAGATCCGGAAGGAACCGGTACGGCACGTCCTGTGGCTTCCTCCCCGTGTACGCCACCTTCATCCCCATCGCGGACACGCGCTCGGCGATCGCCTTGCCGATGCGGCCCAGGCCCAGAATGCCAACCGTTCTGCCACCGAGCTTCGTCGTCAGTTCCGGTCCGCGCTTCAGCCATTCGCCGGCCTGGACAAAGCGGTTGAGACGCACGAAGCCGCGCCCGGTCATCATGATCAGCGCCACCGCGACGTCGGCGACGTCGTCGGTCAGCACGTCCGGCGTGTTGGTGACCTTGATCCCGCGCTTGCGGCAGTGGTCGACCGGCACGCCATCGTAGCCCACACCGAACACCGAGATGATCTCCAGTGCCGGCAGCGCATCGAGCAGCGTGGTCGGCGTGACCGTGCCGCCGCCCTGGACGAGGCCGCGGATCGATGTGCCGCACGCGGCGAGGAAAGCGGACTTGTCGACCGCCTGCGCGTAGTCGTGGCAGCGGTAGTCGGCTTTCAACGGGTCGTAAAGGAACGGCGGCAAGGGTGCGGTGACGATGATGTCGGCTTGCGGCATGGGAATCAGCTCCGCTCGGAGGAGGATGCGGCGGCCCATTCTAGCAACCCGACGACGAGACCGGCATCGCCGCCAGCGGTTTCGATCGCCGCAAGGCCCAGGCTGCGCGCGTGCTCCGCGATGCGCGGATGCGGGACGAAGGTCGGAAGCGCGCGCCACGCCGCGCGTGTCACCTCGTCGACCAGCGCCCACAGGTTGTCGAGTCCCTCGCTCGACGTGATCGTGATGGCATCGATGCGGCGTTCGCGAAACGCTTCGACGAGACCCGCCGCTCCGCCCGCCGGCATCGCGCGCCGGTAGCACGCGACGCAGTCGACGTGTGCGCCGCGCGCGCGCAGCGTAGCCGCGAGAAGCTCGCGGCCGCCGTCGCCGCGAAAGATCACGACGCGCTTGCCGCGCACGTCGACGAACTCCGAGAGCGCGAGCAGGCCTTCGCTGTCGAACGTCGTCGCGGGGACGCGCGCGCCCGCGATACCCAGGGTGGCGAGCGCCTCCGCAGTGCCTGGGCCCGGCGCGAAGGCGGCGAGCGTCGGCGGCCAGTGCCGCGGGTCCGGCACGCCGTATTCGACGGCGTTGGCGGAGACGAACACGGCGATGTCGTAGGTGTCGAGCGCCGCGTGCACGCGCGCGAGCGGTGCCGGATCGGCCGGCGGCAGGATGGCGACGGCGGGGAAGATCACCGGTGCACCCCCAAGTGCGGCGATCTTCTGCGCGAAGCCGCCCGCCTGCCGCGCGGGCCGGGTCACGAGGACGCCGACACCGGCGAGCGGCAGAGTGGGGTCAGACTCGACTTTTCGTTGGCGCATCGCGCGTTGACCCGTGCCGGCACGAAAAGTCGAATCTGACCCCATCAGACCCATCAGACCAGCCGCGCCGCGCCCCGGGCGAGGAAATCGTCGGCGAGCGCGAGGCCAAGCGCGTCGGCCGCTTCCGTACCTGCAACCGCGGCGGCCTTCTCGCCACGCATCACTTCGGCGCCGTCGCGGCTCGCGAGCAAGCCGCGCAGCCAGAGTTCGTCATGGCGAAACACCGCGTGCGCAGCAAGCGGCGTGTGGCAGCTCCCCGCGAGCGCCCGCGAGAAAGCGCGTTCGGCCGTCGTCGCCAGCGTCGTGTCGCGGTCGCCGAGCGGCATCAGCGCGTCGATGACGTCGGTGCGATCGGCGCGGCATTCGAGCGCCAGCGCGCCCTGTCCCACCGCCGGCAGGCTCTCTTCCGGGTCGAGCAACGACGCGATTCGCGCGGCGAATCCCAGGCGCTTCAATCCCGCCGCGGCGAGAATGATCGCATCGTATCGCCCTTCATCCAGCTTGTGCAGCCGGGTGTTCACGTTGCCGCGCAGCGGCACGACGTCGAGCAGCGGATCGCGCTCGCGCAGTTGTGCTTCGCGCCGCAGGCTCGACGTGCCGACGCGCGCGCCGCCCGGCAAGCCCGCGAGGTCGAGATAATGGTTCGACACGAAGGCGTCGCGCGGATCCTCGCGGGCAATGATGGCCGCCAGCGTGAAGGCCGGCGGCATTTCCATCGGCACGTCCTTCAGCGAGTGCACGGCAAGATCGGCGCGGCCGTCGGCCATCGCAACCTCGAGTTCCTTGATGAACAGCCCCTTGCCACCGATGTCGGCCAGCGGCTGGTCGATGATCCGATCGCCCTGCGTAGTGACTCCGAGCAGGCTCACCGCGCAGCCCGGATGCAGCGCCGCGAGCCGGGCGCGGATGTGCTCGGCCTGCCACATTGCGAGCGCCGATTCGCGCGTGGCGATCGTCAGGCGTCGCAGCGCGGACCGTTTGGCCATGGGAACAATGGGCTCAGGTGCGACAAGACGGTCATGCTACCAAGCTTCCCGCGGCGGCGGCGCAAAAGTCGGGACGGTACCGGGTTCCCGCCTGCGGAACCAACCGGTCACCGCGAGACGCGGCCGCGTAGCGGGCAGCACCTCGTGCTCGAACCGGTCCGCGAGAAACGCGACCAGCGTCCCGCCCTCGGGTAACACGTCACGCGCCGCTCCGCCGTCGAGGTGAAGGCGCAGCGCCCCGCCGTGCCCGGCGCGCCACCGATGGTTGAGATACAACACGCACGAGACGATGCGTGCGTCGTCGTCGCGGAAGCGGTCCCGGTGCCGCCGATAGTACGCACCCGGCGGATACAGTGCGTAGTGGCCTTCGAAGCTCCAGAGCCCGAGCATCAGCTCGCGATTGACGGCGGCGCGCAGCACTTCGAGCGTCGAACGCAACGCGCGTTCCGCTGGCGCCGGATCGTCATCGTCGAGCCACAGGATGCGGTCACCGCGGATGTCGCCGTGGACGCTGCGCGCGCACGCGCGGCCGACGCCCGCCGGCACCAACTCGCCACCGCTCTCGCGACGAAGCGCCTCGTCACGCAATGCGGCGATCGCCCGCGGCGGCATGAAGTTGCGGACAACCCCGAGCCCATCGGCAGCGAGCGCGGCGACGAGCGGCTCGACCGCGGGCTGCGACAATGCCACGCCCGCCGTGCCGCCACGCCAAATGGTGTCACTGGGCGTTTGCATCGAACAGCGCGCGATGGAACGCGATCGCGCGTTCGGGGTTTTCGGCGTGGATCTCGAAATGTACGGGATGCGGCATGCGGGGCTCCTTCGCTTCGGCGGCACGGCAGGATCCAAGGTACCGCGAGCCGGTTATCATAGCGCCGTCACCGTCAGACGGATCGATTCGCAATGCGCATCGTGATCACCGGCGGCGCCGGCTTTCTCGGCACCCGTCTCGCCCGCGCGCTCCTCGCCCGCGGCAACCTCACCGATGCCCGCGGCACGACGCGCTCCGTCAGCGAGATCGTGCTGCTCGATGTCGTCACCGCCCCGCGGGTCGACGACCCGCGCGTGCGCTGCGTTGCCGGCGACCTCGCCGACGCCGCCGTGATCGACCGCGCCGTGACGCCGGACACCGATTCCGTGTTCCATCTGGCCGCCATCGTGAGTGGCGAGGCCGAGGCCGACTTCGACCTCGGGATGCGCGTCAACGTCGACGCGACGCGCCTGCTGCTCGAGCGCTGCCGCCGGCTCCTGCAACCGCCGAAATTCGTGTTCACGAGTTCTCTCGCCGTCTTCGGCGGGCCGCTGCCGGATCCGGTATCCGACGACGCTCCGCTGATGCCGCAGGCGTCGTACGGCGTGCAGAAGGCCATCGGTGAATATCTCGTCTACGATATGACGCGCAAGGGCTTCATCGACGGCCGCAGCCTCCGCTTGCCGACCGTTACCGTGCGTCCCGGCAAGCCCAACAAGGCCGCGTCATCGTTCGCGAGCGGGATCATCCGCGAGCCGCTCTCCGGCGTCGACGCGGTGTGCCCGGTCGCTCCTGCGACGAGGATGTGGGTGCTTTCGCCGCGCGCGGCAGTCGCCAACCTGATCGTCGGGCACGAGGCGCCGGCGTCTGCATTCGCGCATACCCGCTCGGTCAACGTGCCGGGGATCCTGGTGACGGTCGGCGACATGGTCGCGGCATTGCGCAAGGTCGCGGGCGACGAAGTCGCCGACCGCGTCAAGTGGCGCTACGATCCAGCGATCGATCGAATCGTCTCGACGTGGCCGGCGAATTTCGCGCCCAAGCTGGGGCCTGCGCTGGGAATGCAGGCGGATGCCGATTTCGAGAGCATCGTCCGCGCGTATATCGCGGACGAGATGCCGAAGGGCCGCCCCTGACCGGCGTGGCGTAAGCACCCGGGAGGACCCTAGGACAAGCGGGCCAGCTGTTTTGCATTGTCCGAGCCGTGCGACGAAGGCCCGGGAGACGACGGCAGGCCGCTTTGCGGAAGGCGGCGGAGACCGATTGACAAGATCGATCTTTCCGGTAGACTGCGCCGCAACCGGCCACAGTGGAAAAAAGCAGACAAGGCACCGGGACAAGCAGCACGTCTATTGGCAAGGCTGATTCCGGCCGCAAGACAGCGGCAGCGACGCCGACGATCGCGGGACAGCGATCCGGCACGCACCTGCAAAACCCGTCGCATCCGACACGCGTCGTTTCGAAACGGAGCGCGCGTGCCAGCTGTTATACGACCGCCGAGAACATGGCGGCTGCCTCATCGCTTTCGAGCAAGACTTGGGGGAACGATGAACAATCAGCGTTCGTTTCCGTCGCGCGACGCGTTGCATCATCCGCCGCGGCTCGCGATGGGCGGGGCTTCGGCCTCGATCCTCCGCCACGACCCTTTGTATCCGAACCGTCGGGAACGCCGCTCACAAGGCGGCGGTGAGAAACGTTGACACAATGGAGAGAGAACCCATGCGATTCAGACCCACTCGCACGTTTGCCGCACTGGCACTGGTATTCGGTGCGCTTGCGGCCACGAACACCGGCGCTGTACGCCCCGAGGCCATTGCAGATGGCACAAACCTGATCACTCCAGCCTGGACCCCGGTAGGATTGAGCAAACAGGCAGTGACGGTCGTGGTCCAGCTATCAGGCGACCCCGTCGCCGTCCAGCAGGAGACCGCCGGCCGCAAGTTGAGCAGGGCCGAGAAGGATCAGGCCAAAGGCAAGCTCAAGGGCGAACAGAACGCGTTGCGCGGCAACATCGAAAAACTTGGGGGCACCGTGCTCGCCGGCTACCAGTCGGCCTACAACGGCGTCAAGGTCAGAATCGCGCGTGACAAAGCCGAGCAGCTCGCCACGCTGCCTGGTGTAAAGGCGGTACGCCCGCTCCAGATAATGCGGCCGGACAATGTGCGCGGCGTGCCCCTCATCGGCGCGCCCGGCGTCTGGCAAAACCTGGCACTCCGTGGCGAGAACATCAAGATCGCCATCATCGATACCGGCATCGACTACACGCACGCCAATTTCGGCGGCCCCGGCACCGTGGCCGCCTACGATGCTGCCCACGCAGCCGAAACCGCTCCGGCCGATCCGCTCCTCTTCGGTCCGCTGGCGCAGCGCGTCAAAGGCGGCTTCGACTTCGTCGGCGACAGCTATAACGCCGATCCGGACTCGCCTGCGTACCAGCCAATCCCGCATCCGGACCCGAATCCGCTCGACTGCTTCGGTCACGGCTCGCACGTGGCCGGCACCGCTGCCGGCTCCGGCGTGACCGCGGCGGGCGCAACCTACTACGGCCCCTATAACGCGGCGACGATAGGGGACGGTAGCGGCTTCATCGTGGGGCCGGGCGTCGCCCCGAAGGCCGACATCTATGCGCTTCGCGTGTTCGGCTGCGACGGCTCGACCGACGTCGTCACCGACGCAATCGAATGGGCGGTCGACAACGACATGGATGTCATCAACATGTCGCTCGGCTCGCCGTTCGGCACGAACGAGGACCCCTCGGCCGAAGCATCGACCAACGCGGCGAAGGCCGGCGTAATCGTCGTCACTTCGGCGGGCAATAGCGGCGCGAGCCAATACATCACCGGCTCGCCGGGTACCGCCGACGGGTCGATTGCGACCGCAGCGAACGATCCCTTCACCTTGATCCCAGGCGTCCGCGTCGTGACGGCCCCGCCCAGCGGGACGCCGCTTTCGCTGCTGGCGATCAACGGGAATGGATTTTCCTTTGTCGGACCGATCGCGGGTCCGTTAGTCGTGCTCCAGGACAACCCGGCGACCGTCGTCGACCTTCCTGGGTTCATCGGCTCGGCGGACGAATCGCTCGGGTGCTCGCCAAGCGCGTATACCTTCAACGGTATCGTCCCCGGTGGAGGCCAGATTGCGGTCGCCAAACGCGGCGTGTGTGCCCGTGTCGCCAAGCCCATTTTCGGCCAGCAAGCCGGTGCCGCCGCCGTGCTCATGGCCAACAATGCGGTGGGACTTCCACCCTTCGAGGGACCGATCAACGTCAACCTGGATACGGGTATACCGTTCACCGTTACGATTCCCTACGTCGGCGTGGCCGGCAATTTCGCGACAGCAGGCAGCGATTCAAACCTGCTGCGTGCGTCGCCCGCCGGAACAACCGCCACGCTCTCCCCGGAGAACTTCGCGAACCCCAACTTCATGGGCTTCGCTTCGTTCTCGTCGGGTGGACCGCGTACCGGCGACAGCTCGCTCAAGCCGGATATCACGGCTCCCGGCCAGAGCATCGTGTCGACGGGGAGCGGGCTCGGCACCGGGGCGGCCACAATGTCCGGCACCTCGATGGCCTCCCCCCATGTCGCCGGGGTCGCTGCGCTTACACGTCAGGCCCACCCGACGTGGAAGGTTCAGGACATCAAGGCGGCGATCGTCAACACCGGGCTCCCGTCCGGCGTGGCCGGCTTGACCGGTTACCGCACGAGCCGCGGCGGGACGGGCCTCGTCCAGCCGGCGATGTCGACCAAGTCGCAGGTGACCGCCCGGGCCGACGGCAACAAGTTCGGCGTTCACGTCAACTTCGGTTTCGCGGAACTGAAGGAAAACTTCAGCAAGAAGGAAACCATCAAGCTGACGAACAACGGCTCGGTGCCCGCGACCTTCAACGTCGCCCAGGCGCTGCCGGCCGGTTCGCCGCATACGGTCAGCCTGAACAAGTGGTCGGTAACGGTCCCGGCCCGTGGGCATGCCGAAGTTGTGATGACGCTCGATGTTCCCGCTGCAACGGCGGGCAATTCGAGCGCTTTCCGGGAAGTCGCAGGTCTCATCCAGTTCACGCCGGCTACACCAGCGGACAACGCCAACGTGACCCTGCGCGTGCCTTACTATCTCGTCCCCCGTGCAAAGGCGGACATCGAGACGTCGATCGGCAAGCTGCAAGGCACCAACCCGTCGACGATCGCCAAGGTGACGAACAAGCACGGCGTGATTCCCGGCAACGCGGACTTCTACGCATGGGGCCTCGAGGACAAGAAGGACAAGGGCAAGGTGTCCAACGACATCCGCGCCGTTGGCGTGCAGTCGTTCCCGTTCCCGAGCGCGTCAGACCCGGGCCGCCATTTGATCGTCTTCGCCGTCAACACCTACGACCGCTGGTCCAATGCCTCAACCAACGAGTTCGACATTCCCGTCGACGTGGATGGCGACGGCACGGTCGACTACCTTGTCGTAGGCGTCGATCAGGGGGCAATCCAGGCCGGGGGGTGTTCAATGGCGTGATGGGTAGCTTCGTGTTCAGCACCCGCTCCGCAGGCGCCAGCATCGCCTTTCTCGCGGATGCTCCGACCGACAGCTCGACCGCCCTGTTGCCGGTGCTTTCGTCGCAGCTTTGCCGGGCGGCCGAGCCGTGCCTCAACGCGGCGAACCCGCGCATCACCTATGGCGCGGTCGGTTACGATCTGCAGGAAGGTGGGGCCGACGCCGACGAGGTCGCCGGCACGGCGAAGTACAACGTGTGGGCGAGCTCCATCAGCCAAGGCGGCTTCGCGACCGTCGTGCCCGGCGGAACCGATACGTCCACCGTCATTGCGGTCGATTCGGCCGAGTGGGCAATCACGCCGGCGCTGGGTCTCATGATCGTGACGCCCGACAACAAAAGCGGCAAGGACGAAGCTCAGCTGATCGACGTCAAGATAAAGAAATAGGACTGCGAAACACCGTTGCGCGCGAAAGGCCGGCATCCGCCGGCCTTCGCGTTAATGGGCAACCAGTACCGAAGGACTAGCGTTGCGTTCGCCGTGTCTGCGTCGAACCAATCGCGGCACGCTACGCCACGTCCGCGAGCGATGCCGCGGGCTCCACCGCCGCCAGTGCCTCCAGAAACAACTCCGGTCGCGCGTCCCTCAGCTTTGTGGCGTCGGACAGGATCTGCCGGAAGCGCCGGCCACCTGAACGCCCATGGTAGAGGCCCAGTACGTGGCGCGCGATCGCGCGCAGCGGCACACCATTCGCGAGTTGCCCGGCGGCATACGGGACCAGCGCACCTAGCACTTCGGCGCGCGAGCGCGCCGGCGCAGGGTCGCCATATGTGCGCCAGTCTGCCTGCGCGAGGAAATATGGGTCGTGGTACACGACGCGCCCCAGCATCACGCCGTCGACTTTGGTCAACTCCTCCTCGATCGCGTCCCACTGCGCGACTCCGCCGTTGACGACGATCGTGAGCTCCGGAAAATCGTGCTTCAGCCGATGCACGAAGTCATGGCGCAGCGGCGGCACCTCGCGGTTCTCCTTCGGTGTCAGGCCCTTGAGCACCGCATTGCGGGCGTGGACGATGAATACGCCGCAGCCTGCCGCCGCCACCGTGCCGACGAAGTCGCGGACGAATCCGTAGTCGTCGTTGTGGTCGAGCCCGATCCGGTGCTTTACCGTCACCGGCAGCGCGACCGCATCGCGCATCGCTTTCACGCAATCGGCGACCAGCTTCGGCTCGGCCATCAGGCAGGCGCCGTAGCTGCCCTTCTGTACGCGCTCGGACGGGCAGCCGCAGTTCAGGTTGATCTCGTCGTAGCCCCATCGCTCGCCGAGCTTCGCCCCATGCGCGAGCACTGCCGGGTCGCTGCCGCCGAGCTGCAGCGCCAATGGATGTTCGGCGGGATCGAAATCGAGGTGGTGCGGCACGTCGCCGTGCGTCAACGCCGCGCTCGTGATCATCTCTGTGTAAAGCCGCGCGCGGCGCGAGACGAGGCGCAGGAAGAACCGGCAATGCCGGTCTGTCCAGTCCATCATAGGCGCCACGCATAGACGGTGCGATAAGTCATTCATTAGCTTGAGGATTTCGACGCTCGGTCGGTCCCATAAACTATTGGATAGATTGATCATTTTACCGTCATGCGAGTGCGACCACGTTCGCTGCGTTACGGCGTGGTACTTGCAAATTGGGAGTCGAATTCGCCTACGAGGCTTGGCAATGCACACGTTGCGCACACGCGCCGGCCATCATAAGCACAATGACTACTACGCTCCAGAATCCCCAGTGGCCGGTGTCAACCCTGAGCTGCCCGTTGATCCTCCGGAAACACGACATTTGACGGCGGAGAACCGGACGTTCAACCCAATAGTTCAGTGGCGGCGCATCGACGCCATCCGCTGTAATCGCTCCTTAGCAGGCCCCGAAGAGCTGGCTCGCCGTACCCGTCGATCTTTATCCACGCGCCAGTCTGCTTCACCTTTCGACGTTAAGCGCCTTTAGGACGATTTACAGCACCGCTCCGTTCCCCAGTTCCCTCAACGATTGGGTGGTCCGCAGCCGTGTGTGTCACAGCTTGGCTGATAAGGGTTGCCACGGACATCGGTCGCAACGTGGAAATTGGGCAGGTAACCAGCCCCGGCGTACTTGGATTGGAGGGCTCCGGGGAGTACAGGCTTGCGATAGGGGGCCGTGCGTAGGCGTAGGTGACAAATCGCGCCTGCTCCTGTCTTAGATGGTCGATTGTCTTCTGCAGGAGCTCCTTTTCGCGCGTCGACTTGTTCTTCGCCTTGCGCTCGAGGTCAAGGGCGCCCACGAGCGATTCTCTCTCCTTCATTGCGGCATCGTAGTCGGTCGCACTTTTTGATAGGGACCGGGAAAGTGCTCGAATGTAGGGGCCGAGCTGATCGGCATACCCCGAAAGTCCATTGAAAATGCTTACCAGCTGGGCAATTAGTGGCGGGGCCGTCAGCTCAGGGTAGTTAAGCTGGTGATCGATTTCACTCCACGCTTCTTCAAAGAGGGTTCTGACTTGAATTTCGGCGTTAACGGTAGCCTTGGTGGGAGCGTACTCAATGACGTAATGCAGGGACCGATATCCGCGCGGATGGGTCTTGACCGTGCAGCAGCCGCTGAGCGCCGAGTCAATTTCGTCGCCCTGCCGAATGTAGGCAATTGGTTCCTCGCCTTCCTTCAGGCTCCACATTTTGCGGATAAAATCGTGAATTGGTTGCCAGTCGTCCTTATACAGATGGAGGATCCTGACACCGACCAAGTCGGTGATTTCGCTGCAGTAGTTCGTAGCGTCTATCCGCGCATCGGGTCTTTCTTTGGATTTGCGAACGATCTTCCTGATCAGATGGATCGGGTCCTTGACCCTGTACTTTAGGGAATGAGCTTCATTGAGATGCTGGAGTTGCTGGACAAGAAAGGTACCGTGATCCGCAAGATCGTTTCGGCACTTCAAGTAATCGTCATGGATTTCCAGCAGCGTCGTCGCTTGGACGCCAGCGTCTTCAAGTTGGCCTTCGGTAATTGCACAATTTGCAAGTAGCGTATCGGTATCCATGGCTCTGCCTGCTCGAGGTGTGTGAGCGATAAGGTGAATTCCATCAGCTTCGATCACTGACAATGGATCGGCGCCGGACAGCCTAAGGACCGCGGAATCAACTTGTTGAACGACGCCGCTCTGCTCTGCCCATCGCGATCAAACCGCGGTCAGAACTGCTCCATCGCCAATGAAGCACTTCAGTGCTCGAGGCGCCGAACTTGGATTGGTCCGAAGAAGCCAGTCAGGTCACGTCCCCGACTAACCCCCGGCGTTAGGATAGCTGTCGCCTCCATCGAATCGATGATCTCGGGGCGATTCATGATCGAAAAGAAGAAATGTACCTCGCATTGGCTTGGAGATTCCGTTCGATTCGCGTGATTACAGCCGATTCACCGAAACGTGACCTCGATATATCGCGTCAGCTCGTCCCACGTGATGTCGCCGTCGCGGTCGGTGTCGATGTCGTTGAAGTGAGCCTGCAGCTCGATGATGCCCTGCGCTTCGCCTACTGTCACGATGTTGTCCTTGTTGAGGTCGGCCACGCGGAACATCGCGATGTAGCGCTCGGCGGACCGCCGGTTGTAATCGGCACGATCATCCGCGACCGCGAGAGTGCTGATGCAAGCGGCCATCAGGGGTATTAAATACCACCGCCGTCGATTCATGGGGCGCCCTCCCTATTCGCAAGAAGACCGTTGCGACGCATCGATCTGCGTTGCGCAGACTTCGCGGTGCCGGTGACCCTCCGTGTCCGGTGGCCGTGATCGCGGCCGGCAGACAACCCACGGTGCTGAGATCGCACGCTCCGCCGGCGAACGCGATTCGCGCGAACGCGATTAGGCAAAGAACGCCAAAGACGAGCGATTTGCGAATCGCTCTCCGGGTGGCGGCCGGCCCCGAGGCAGGGGTGGCGCAAAGTCAGTCAACGATGTCGTCGCGTTCCTGCGTGTCGGCCATGAACTCAGCAATCGACATCTCGCCCTCTGCCACGTCGTAAACAGGGCCGGAACGCCGAAATCCCTGCATCTTCCAATTGCCGCCTTGGATTCGTGCCGGATCGTGTACGGGAGCATGGAAATTGCGACGTGTCGCCCGCAACGCCAGATCCTGATTGATTTCCCTCAGCAACGTGTGTTTCATGATAGGCACTCGTCCAAAATCATATCCGCAGGATGTCGCAAATCGACAATCGCATAGTGCGCGCCAATCGGCATTGCTTGTCTGTGCGGGAACGTACATAAGTGGCTCGGCGGCGCAAAGAAAAACCCCCGCTGGGGGCCGGGGCCGTAGCGTCCCGCGGTGCGCCGGCCAATCATCCGTTTGGATTAAAGCCGTTGGCGTGACGACGAGCCACTCGCTCGGACACACAAGCACATCGCGCGCGCCGTATCGACGGTGGTCTCCGGGTGCCAGCCGCCGGCGAGGCGTCCGGCTTTGCCGCCCAAATTGCCAGGAGGCAGACATCCGTCCCCGGCCAGTGCCGAAACCCAGCAGGCCCCTGCATGCGCCCATATTCCAAGGTCGACAAGCTGAAGGTCTGCAGCTGGCCAATTCTGTTGAAGAACTCGATGTTGGAGTGGCCTTTTCCCATCGGCGGCTTTTTCAGGTTACGCTGTTGAGTGGTGGTTCGGCGATGTTTGATCGAGTCAGTGGCGCATACACTCTTCAAGCACGTGCCATTTCCCCTTTTCCTGCTATCGGCACCAGCCACTTCGCCATTCGCCGCAGATTCTGCGCAGCCGCTGCCAGCAGAAACTCATCATGTGCGCCAGTGAGCCCCCGCAGTCGTAGTCGATCCAGCTTCATGATCCGCTTGAGGTGCGCGAACAGTATTTCCACTTTCTTGCGATCCTTGCGCGATTGCTTGTAAGCATCGGTTCTTGGCAATGTCGCGAGCGACATCGCGTGCCGATTCATGGACGCTGCGAGCGATCTTGCGCATCGGCGTGTTCGGACAGCAGCGCGCCTTCAGCGGGCAACTCGCACAATCTGATTGGCTGGCTCGATAGATGATGGTGCCGGCCTTGGTGATGTGGGTGCGCAGGTTCTTGAACACGCGCCTTTGCATGCGCCGTGCATTTCCCTGCGGGCAGCGGTATTCGTCGGCTTGTTCATTCCACTGGAAGTCGCTGCTGGATAGCGTCTCGTCGTTGCGTTGTGTCTTGTCACACACAGGCACATGCGGTTCGATCGCCTTCTCGTTGACCATCCAGCCCAGTAGCTCAGCTGCGCCGTAGGCCGTGTCGCCGATCAGACGCTCGGGCTTCAGGTCGAACCGTTGCTCGACGCGCTCGATCATCGTCCGGGTCGAGTTGACCTCGGCTGTCCGCCAGGCCGGTGTCGCTTCGACATCGACAATGATGCCGGCCTGCACATCGATCAAGTAGTTGGTCGCGTAGGCGTAAAACGCCGGGCCATCCACTGCCGTCCACCGTGCGGCGGGATCGGTCGGCGAGATCGACGCGGGAACGGTGCCCGGCTCACCCTGTGCATCGAGTGCGGCCAGATACTCGCGCACAGCCCTCGTCGCGCGTTGCGGTTCGGGCGAGCTCTCGGTCTCCTCGCGCGCCGTACTGCGGCTGCGATTGGCGTCGGCCTTGATCACACTGGCATCGATGGCAAAGCCTTCGCCCCCGACCAGTCCTTCCTTCATGCACCGCTCGACGACACTCTCGAACAGATGTCGAAAGGCGTCGCTCTCACGAAAGCGGCCGTGACGGTTCTTCGAGAACGTCGAATGGTCTGGCACCGTGTCCTCGAGACCCAGTCGACAGAACCAGCGATACGCTAGATTGAGGTGGACCTCTTCGCACAGCCGGCGCTCGGAACGAATGCCGAAGCTGTAACCGACGATCAGCATCCGCACCATCAGTTCCGGATCAACCGAGGGGCGCCCCGTGTGGCTATAGAACGGAGCGATGTGGCGGCGCAGATCGCCGAGGTCGAGACAGCGATCAATCCCACGCAGCAGATGATCGGCAGGAACGTGATCGTCGAGATTGAATGAGTAGAACAGCTGCCTATGTCCGCCAGACCCTTGTCCCATCATTCCCGCTTCTCCCCCTCGAATGCCTTGGCTTCAGCATAGCCACCAAGCGCGCCCTTTCAAGGGAGTTTTTCAACAGAATTGGACGACTCCCGTCGATGGCGTTTCACGTTCGCAGGCATTCCACATGTAAGGAGCAAAGTCAGAACCTACGATACTGTGATTCAGCAGGTACCTTAGAGAGAAGAGTTGTACAACAGCCGCCGTCAGTTTGCTCTATTGGAACAGCGCCCCGACGCTTTCTCCGCTGTGTATCCGCTCGATGGCGGCAGCAAGCAGCGGCGCGACGGTGAGCTGGGTAATCTTGCTGAGCCGCTTTTCCGGCGGCACATGCACAGTGTTCGTGACCACGATAGATTCGATCTGCGCTGCGCGCAGACGCTCGACGGCGGGGCCGCACAGTACCCCATGCACTGCGCCTGCGTGGATGGTCCGCACGCCGGCCTGCTTGAGTGTCTGGACAGTGGAGATCAGCGTTCCGCCTGTAGAAATCTCGTCCTCGAAGACTACCGCGTCGCGGTCTTGTACATCGCCCACCACTTGGCTTTGCGTAACCTTCGTATCGCTGACCCGGCGTTTGTCGATAATCGCTAAGGGGATGCCTAACCATTCGGAGAAACGACCCGCCCGCTTGGCGCCGCCGGCATCGGTGGCCACCGCCACCAAGCGCGAGAGATCGAGATGCTGCTTGAAGTGGTTGGCAACAATCGGAACGGCCGTGAGATGGTCAACTGGCATGCTGAAAAAGCCATGCACCTGGTCAGCATGCAGATCCATAGTGAGCACCCGGTTGGCGCCGGCCGTATGGAGGATGTCGGCGATCAGCCGGCCGGTGATGGAGATGCGCGGCGCGTCCTTCTTGTCGGATCGGGCATAGGAATAATAGGGAATCACCGCCGTCACCCGTCGCGCTGAGGCACTGCGCAGTGCATCGAGGGTAATCAGCAATTCCATGGTGTGGTCGCTTACCGGCTCGGTGAACGACTGGACCACAAAAACGTCGCGCTCGCGTACGTTCTCCTGGACTTGGACACGCAGGTTATCGTTGGAGAAGCGCGCAATCTCCAGGGGGCTCAGCTGCAAACCCAGGCGATCACAAATCTCGGCTGCCAATGGGCGATTGCTATTGCCGGCAAAGATCCGGAGCTCGTCATTCATCGCGCTTACTCTTTATGGCGGGGACGCGACTAGGCTGCTACGCAGATGCGGCGACCGGGATCGCGACGCAAGGGACGAAAGTATCACGAATGCAAGAATGAAGGTTCTGCCCAAAGGCCACACAATGGGCTTCACCATCCCGCAGTCCGTGCCGCTCGAGGTACTCTGCGCTTGCCCTCGTCGGGCAACACAGCGAGTCGTGTTTAACTCAACAACCGCGTTCGCCCTGCCGCTGAATGTCGTGCACTGGATAAGCAGACGTTCGTGAACTTCGCTTAACGCCACAAGCAGACCTTGGAGGCCAGGACGCCTTGCCATTGTGTTCATCCAGTCGCTGTTTACACTTCGCTACCTACAGCGCGCCCCACTACAGTTCGAAAATGCAGCGGATCTCTGAGATTCTGCAATTCCCGGTAATAGTAGAGCGGCGTAGGCCGCTTTCCCTTGAGCCTCAACCGTTTGAGAAATTCGATTTCCTCCTGAGTCACATTACCGCTGAGTGAAGCATCCTTAAGGAACGCGTTGAGCCCCGGCTCGCCCCCGGAAGGTTGGTCGGGGTCCCTTTCAACAAACGCAAATCGCTTCGAGTGCCCTGGGGCCAGTTTTCGGTTAAGCACAATTTCCATACCGAAGGTGGAGAGGTCGATATCCCAGGAGTCGATCAGCGGATCGAGGAAGGAAACGCAGTTCTCCGCTGACAGGTGGAAGACGTCTGTGTCCAGGAACTCGAGGATCGTGACTCGCGTCTGCTTATAGCTTCGGCCACTGTGTCGAGCCACCGAGCGGAGCCACTTTTCATTTTTCAATTCCTCTTTGGCGACGCGCTTGATCACGTCCAGAAGCGTCTGTGTGACGAGGCGTTCGAGTTCGCCCAAGGGCTGCTTCTCAAAAATCGTTCGTATCTGCCGCTGTTTTTCCGGTGTGCACTTGCGGAGAACCAACTCTCGCACTTCGTGAAACAAAGGCGCCGGGGGGTCCTCGAAATCTCTCTTTAACGCTTCCCTGCGCTGGAGCTCAGCCAGCTTCCCAAGCTTACCGCTCGACAGCTTGAGAAACTTGCCCATCTTCTCGTAGATGTCTGTTCGATCGGGCGCGGGGGGCGATTTCTTCCGAGTCAGCAGCTGAGAGATGTAGGACTCGGTGACTTCGGCGGCGGCCGCCAAGTCCTTTTGCTCGAGCCCCAATTGTTCCAGCCGCTCCTTGATGACTAAACAAACATCCATCGCACGTCCTCGGTAATTAACCGCATCCGCTTAAGCGTAGCAAAATAATGCTTGACATGTCTAGTGAATTAACCTATTTTGGTTAATGGACTGAGAGGGTCTTTTGGTCATCTGGACTAAAGACGGTTAATCTGAAATGCCCCCTTGGCCATGACAACCAAGGAAATCTATATGTATGCACGTCGCGTATCCATGAAGTTGAAGCCCAACAGCACGGTCGAGTTTACCCAGCGGCTGGAAAAGGACGTCATCCCCATGCTTCGCAAACAAAGCGGGTTTCGGGATGAAATCACGTTCGTCGTCCCGGGCGGCACCGAAGCTTTCGGTCTGAGCTTGTGGGACACCAAGCAAAACGCCGACAACTACAATCGCGGGGGTTACGCAGAAGTGACCAAGATCCTGGCGAAGCTGATTGACGGAACTCCTAAGCTCGAAACCTACGAGGTTGCCAACTCCACTTTCCACAAGATCGCTGCTGCTGTAACGGCCTAAGGGCAGAGGTATTTTGATTCGGCAGGAGGAGAAGAAACAACTCTAACGATTACCAACGTGGCGAGGTGCCACTTGCTTTATCTCTAACCAGTGGCCCGACTCTCATCCGGGCCATTTCTTTTTAGGGAGGACCCTAGGGAGGACCCAAGACGTAAGCACCAATTTGGGCCACATAACCGTTTTCGGTTTCGGTCACATCCATCTTGATCACTACCGGGGTAGGTGCGCCTTCCACGCGCACCGGCTTGAAGAAACCACAGAAGTGGTCCCGGAATTTAGGACTCGTCTTTAAGTGAAGAACCTGCTCTGATGGGCGATGCAATTGCCCGACAAAGGAGCAGTAATGAAGAGACCGAGAAGGAATCATACGGCGGCGTACAAGGCGAAGGTGGCGCTGGCCGCGCTCAAGGGGGACAAGACCCTGGCGGAGCTGTCGGAGAAGTTCGATGTCCACGCCAGTCAGATCGTGCAATGGAAGACACAGCTGCTGGACGGGGCGATGGGCGTGTTCCTGACCCCGGCGGAGAAGCGGGAGGCCCAGGGGCCGAGTGTGAAGGACATGCAGGCGAAGATCGGCCAATTGGCCTTGGAGAATGATTTTTTGGCCGGCGCGCTCGGTCGCATCGACGGTGCGAGCGCAAAGAAATGATCGACGCGACCCATAAGCTACCCGTGAAGCGGCAAGCCGAGCTGCTCGATCTGTCGCGCTCGAACGTGTACTACCTGCCACGCCCGGTATCCGACGCCGACCTGTTGTTGATGCGCCGGATCGACGAGTTGCATTTGAACTTCCCGTTCGCCGGCGCCCGCATGCTGCGCGACATGCTCAAGCTGGAGGGTATCGAGGTCGGTCGTAAGCATGTTCGCACGCTCATGGAGCGGATGGGTATCGCGGCCATTTATCGCAAGCGCAACACCAGTGCGCCGCATCCCGCCCATCCGATCTATCCGTACCTGCTGAAGGACTTGACCATCGACCAGGCCAATCACGCGTGGGCAACCGACATCACCTACATTCCGATGCGTCGCGGCTTCGTGTACCTGGTGGCGATCATCGACTGGGCTACCCGGCGGGTCCTGGCGCACCGGGTATCGATCAGCATGACCGCGGATTTCTGCGTCGAAGCGCTCGAAGAGGCGATCGCCAAGTACGGCACGCCGGAGATCTTCAACACCGATCAAGGCAGCCAATTCACGAGCGACGACTTCACCAAGGTTCTCAAAGCCCACCAGATCAAGATCAGCATGGACGGCAAGGGGCGCTGGATCGACAACGTGTTCGTCGAGCGGCTGTGGAAGAGCGTGAAATATGAGCATGTCTACCTGCATGCCTACGAGAGCGTCGCCGAGGCCCGGCAGCAACTGGCCAGCTACTTCACTTTCTACAATACCCATCGTCCTCACTCATCGCTCGGCGGAATGACGCCGGACACGGCATACTTCGGGAAGCTGGAGACCAAAAACGCCGCATGATGTTGAATCGCGCTACCCAGAACGCGACACGACGACAAACCTACAACCGCAGGAACTTCATTTAAGAAACCGGAAATCCTGTCCTAACAAACGGGGCCACCTCTCACGGAACAATTCGTCATAACTGTTATCGGTCCTTGGATCGTAAGAGATGATGTTTTGCATAATGCTTTCCTATTGAATAGTCATGCTACGGGCCAGACTGGGAAAAGAAAGAAGGCGACAGGATGCTGCGCAACGAGCGGTATTTCGGCAACATCTATCGCAGTTTCACCCTACCGGTGGAGCTGGACGAGTCGGCGTGCGAGGCCACATACGACAACGGCATCCTCGAGCTCAAGCTGGTGAGGAAAGCCGCGGCGCCGGGGAAGAGGCTGGCTATCCGGTAACCAACAGCACTGAAGGGATTACGTTCTTCCGAAAGTGGCAAATTGCCGTACAGCCGCCTACGCGCGGCCGGCAGTTGCGACGTCGGGGTAGCGGGGCCGTCAGAATTGTCGGCGCGCATTGATCCTGGCTAGTCAGCGTCGCGAGTTTCGTCAAGAGTCCCGGTCAGAAAGACCGAGGCTCTCTTTTTTGCCACGCTCTGCGGTCGCGGCAAGCCGCTGCGTACCCGAGTCTCGCACTCCAGTACGCGATTGGCGACGGTTGTCCTCCGCAATAATTCAATTCGCCGCGTTGGGGTCGACTCGTTCCTCCTTTCTGTCGTCGAACGTCGCGCGTCGTACGAAATCCGGCGTACTTGATCCGAGGAACTCAGTTCCGCCGGTCAGGACGTCGAGCGAAGCCGCCGTGCTTGGGACGAAAGGCAAGACGCTGATCGACTTTAAGCGAGGTGCTGCACGAAACTTAGGTACGGCCTGAGGCCGGGCGTAGCCTCGGGGCAGAATCTGTTAATTTACGGCAATCCCGGTGTACTAACCGGGATTGTTTTATCAAAGATTGCCTTGTTTTTTCTCGATCATGCTCTTGACGATATAGGAGACGCCGCGTCTCCAAGACTCGTCTGTGTTGCCCCGCAAGTCGACCGACTTGTTCGGCAATATTGCGCCGGTTGCCGCATCTTCAATCTGAATGTTGATATTGACAATCAGATTGCTCACCTTCTGGACCCAGCCAATCAAGACCCGCTCGGCCTGCAACGAGCGAGCTATGTCAAGCTCGCAACCATTGCATTCATGCAGCTGGGACCTGGACTGATACATCTTCATTAGCTCCGCGGCGACGCCGGCGCTCCTGAAGACGCGCTCGATTTGCTCCCGGGAGAACACCTGTCGCCAGCTTGAGCTGATGACATAGCGCAGTTGGCCACCCATCTCCTTGTGCACGCTCTCGAGCACTCGCTTTGGCTCCGCGGCGAAGATTTCGCGCAACACCGTATCAGGGTCCGCGTGCCTGCCATTGACGGCTTCCAGGGCATCGGAGCCGCCTTAGGGACTGTTCAGGCACAACACGTCGTCGATGTCCAAGAAGACGATGGGCAGACCCTCGTCTTCGGCGGTAGGCGTCTTCATCGTCACAACCGATACCATCGCTGACAAGACTACACCTGGTGTCCTCTAGGCGCTTCGCCTCGACTGGACGCGCCAGCGCAAATTCTCTTGATGCCGTCGTCGTGGAAATTATGACTGCTTCGTTACCTTCCGTTGGCCGCGCGGTTCCAGTGAACACCGAGCAAAGTGAAGTTGAGACTGGAGTCGAGCGTAGCGTGTGGTCGCGAAAAAAGCGCCCCATAATTCGCTTGTTTTGGGCGGGCTTTCGGCATCAGCCACAGCAGCTACCGACGGCGTGGTGGGTGACTCTAGCCCGTCCGATCATGCGCGGCCTCTGGCCTTGGACATGTTGAC
>CAWAFI010000012.1:0-29341 GCA_963781285.1 uncultured beta proteobacterium | reverse complement strand
AGCCGACGCTCGGCGAGCGGGCCATCGTTCCTGAATGGGCGGTCCTGGGCGGCCGCCAAAAAGAACGCACTGCTTCTGCCGCTAGAACGCCCAGCACGCGGCGCTTGGCCGTTTTCTGATGATTCTGGACGCGTCTAACCGCCAACGGGCGTTACGGCGACCCCGCACCCATCAGAGCTTCCCACCGCTCCGTGCAAGCGCGATGATGTCGTGCCGCTGGAGCCGTTGGATTTCCTACTCTTCCCAGAACGCATAGGCCAGGAATCCAAACAACAGAACCTCCCCGGCGGTGATTGGAATCCGGAGCGCGCTGGGAATGATATCCAGCGCTCCGCTTCCACTGAACAACGGGATTACTCTCATTGCTGCGAGCAGCAGAAAGCCGATCGCAGTTGGCCTTGCCGTCGCATTTCGAAGAGCCGGATCTGCGGCGGCACGCAGAAGCAAGAGCCCCATGGAATGATTGTCGCGCCGAAGCTGGCAAAGGCGTAGTACGCCAAAGTCGTTGCCGTGGTGGCGACCGAGAAGCCAGTAAGGTCGCGCAGCACGTAAAGCAAGAAGAAGCCGACGCCGGCTACAACCAATAACCACGCGGTGAATTTCCATAGCAGTGGTTGGTTCGAGTTCTGTGCCATTCGATGCCTCAGTTGTTGTTGTCTTCAGATCTTCCCCCTTAGGGGATTCGAGGCAGTGGACTCGTTTCCCTCTAAGGCGGCCTTCGGAATCCTCTTCATCGAACACCTCCCACAACGCCATTATCCCGCGCTGCGGTTGGCGCCCGTTAACCACTGGGAAGCTCGGGCCCGGGCAGCAGTAGAGCGCAGATCCTGACCCGCTCGAGTTGCTGAACGGCCTCGCCGCTCTTGGTGCCGCCCCACGCATCCACCGCCACCGCTGCTTCGGCGTGCTGGCCCGAACGGCCGCTCACCGGAAATTTCCGTGGCGACCGAGAACGGCCGGAACTGGCCGGTGACCGCCGCTGACCCGAGCCCGCCGAATGGCCGCTCCCCGTCTGTTGCGGACGCTCGCGCATGCCATCTGGTGGACCGCTCATGGCCGGTGACCGCCGCTGACCCGCGCCCGCCGAATGGCCGCTCCCGTCTGAAGCGCTGCCGCGAGCTGACACTGGCCGTCACATCAAGTCTCACGTTCAGACAGGACAACATCCCGAGGCTACGGCGTGTGCCAGTCTCTCGTGCAATCAATTGCAGGGCTGCCGATCAGCGCCGACGATCGGCACTCTGCTGCCGTCGACCGTGCAATCAATTGCACAGTGATGCGGACGCTCTGAAATTAGCGATTCCTGAGGTCCGTGGTCGGGCGCTGTTGCACTTCTGCGTTGATGGCGGTCAACACGGGTCCGGCCTTGGTGAACAGCAGACTGATAGCCTTCAGCGCCGTCTCATTATCGAAGGCGTTCAGTAGGCCGCGCAGATGTACGATGGACTCCGAGAACAGCGAGACCAGGCCAAGCCTAGTAGCCGCGATGCTTTCTTGAAGCAATTCGTGCATTAGAAGCTGGAACGCTGGTTGCGAACGCCAGCGTGACACAGTCTCTGCCGAGATGCGCAGGTGTGGGCAACTTCCTTCGCCATTCGCCCCTCAACAAGCATCGTCGCCGCTAATACCTGCTTTGGGCGCAAGCCAGCCACGACTGGCAGCGGCTGCCTCTTCGTGATCGGCAGTGGCTCCCCTACCATCTGTACAGCGGGAGCGTCGCTGTGCACAGATACCTGTTCGTTGATCACCATGGTCGTAGCACCTTCGGTCGCCTATCGCGTTCGTCGCCATTGGCTTGATAAAACATGACATTTCTTGCACCCGCCCGGTGGGGCCCTGGGTACAGCGCGGCATTAGGTGAGCATAGCGTATGCGTTTCCTCCGAAGTAAACGTTCGTACCCCGCTCATCCGGGCGCGGCTCGACGTAGTTCCCGAGCGCTACGCGGTAAAGCCCGGCGTGGCCTATAAGGTGCGGATACCGTTCCGCTTCAGCCATCGCGCAGAACACGCCGCATCACGAGCGGGCAGCAATCGTGTGCACGGTAGCCACATTTCACCACAGCGCTCTGGGTGCTGTGGCTGTGATGACCGCCGCCGCCGTTTGCCAAAATGGCGGTCAGTTTGGCGCCCCGTGCACGAGATCGGGGAAACCGCCGATCAAGGGCACACCGTCTCCAATGCGTCCTCTGCCGCTGGCTTCGTCGATAGGGCTCAGCAACCGCTCGCACTCCCGCGGGGGCTGACGCGATGGGCCGCCCCGGGGAGGTCTTGCCAAATGGTAATCGGGTCGAACGAAACAGAGGGGCTACACATTCACCGGCGAGCGGTGCGATTGCGGTAGCCTTCAGCCGTCTTCGGCGGTTGCGTCAACTGGCGATGGCCTAGCCTGGCGGCGTCTCGTCTCCTTGGTCAAGGTAAGCGTCAACGTCACTGATCTGATAAATCACTCGCTTGCCCACTTTTCTCCATTTAGGTCCGACGCCACGTTTGCGCCAATCCTCAAGGCATCGTACCGAGACTTTGAGATGGGCGGCGGCAGCCATGGGCTCCAACGCCCTGTTGCTCGCCTTAAGCAATCGAACGAGGTCGTCCTGGGAGGCAAGGCTCAGCAGCAATGCAACGCGATCTGCCATGGTATGTACTCCGCAGAAGGAATTCTCGATAAGGTGGGAAGGAATGAGATGTCTTTCAGTAAGTGCAAAGGCGCTGATCCGAGTCGAGTATCCCAATAGCCACGCGGCCAGAGCCCAGCGGTTGCTAAGCCAACTCCTGCTCCCATCTTGTTCCCAGATACCAAGAGCGACTTGGCGTGGAACAGGGACTTCGCAGCACTCACCGCCGCTATGACCCCGCAGCGCATCGCGTCTTCCGGCTCCCACCCGCTGGCGACGGCTTCTCCGTCGAGACAATACCTTGCTACGTTGTTTTGCTCCCATGCCCATACGAGGAAGAACTGCGCGGCTGTTAAGCCATTGAGCGTGCTTCCTTCCGGTCCGGCCAGGGACCAGCCCATTGACGCAACATCTCGGCGAAGCCTACGTGGGCGTCAACCAGATAAGCCCCACTGTAGTCCGCACAAATATTTCGTAGTCCACGTTCAGCTCGATTGCGGCATCGTCAAGCGCCGCTTTCGTCAATCCACTCAACACCGTGATCATGGAACTGGTGTCGCTGTAGATCTGGCCGTAAGTCAAGTCCGGATCAAGTAGAGTCATTTTTGTGTCACCTTTCATGCGGAACTCATCTATGCAAAAGAGCGAGGTGATTCACCCCATCAGAGAGCGCGCTCCGGACCTTGTCGCCCAGTGCTTCTCATAATCAGACACGACGATCTGGTCCGCAGACACCTCTACATCGGACTCCGCCAAGCACAATCTCACGGTATTCACGCTTGAGTCATCGCCGTCGTCACTGGGATCGAGCGGACCCAGCAGTCCCGCCTGCCGCATGATTTCCGGACCTCCTCCGCTGTCGCGGGCACTTCTTCTGCGGCCTGGGGTTTAACGGCTTTCGGGTGGGGGTGTGGTTGCTCTTGCACGTCCGGCGGGACAGGTTTGACCGTCCCGCTCTCGTGCTTTGTTTCTACCTTCATCTCCTTATATACAAGCGTGCTGGAATCCTGCGGACTGGACTGCAACCTTCCCTTCCTCCACTTGCTCGATTTCGTGTAGTGCGGATGGTCCTGCGTCGTCATCCCGGTCACGTGCATCCAAGCGACGATGATCTTGTCGTGATGCACTTTGTAATCAGAACGACGGGGTATTCCGTACGGCTGATGTTCGACTAGATTGAGGTTCACGAGGCGTCGGCGGGCGGTTTCCAACTCGGTGCGGGTGAGACCCGTCTCAAGTTCGATCTGCTCCTGGGTCTTATAGAACCAGCTTCATCATCGTAAGCTGCCAGAAGTGCAGCTGGCTGAGCAGCAGCGCGGCCTTCGCGCAGCCGGTAATGTCTGCGTACGCCGAGATGTATAGGACCACGCGGGCACGGCGACTCGTCCGTGTGTTCATGACACCTCCGACTCGTTACAAGATCTTCTCCCAGCAAGGAACTCGTCGAGGTCGCGTACGGCGTACGAAATGCGGCCGCCAACCTGGACGAATCTCGGACCTTGCCGCAGCTCGGGCTTACCTCGTTCTCAGCCCGTCGCCACCAACGCCGCCAATCTTCGAGCGTGCGCGGATGGCGGCCCATATACTCGGCGGCGGCCGCCGTCGAGAGGCCATTGGCCACGGCGGCGGCCAGTGCCTTTTACCTCGTCGAGGTCACGTACCTCGTACAAGACTCGCTTGCCGACCTTGTAGAACTTGGGACCTCTGCGTAGCTCGGGCTTGCCTTCTTTCTCGGCCCGCCGCCAGCAGCGACGAGACTCCTCTAGGGTCCGGGGATGGACACCGAGATATTGGGCGGCGGCCTTCGGCCGGAGGCGACGGGCCGGCGATGCGCTGTCTGCCATCAGTTTGTCGAATCGGTCATCCAGGCTTGACATGACTTACTCCTGTACGCAAGCAGTTGCCATTGAGCGCTGTCCGATACTGGACGCGCCACGTTGTGGCTGTCGGTGGGGCAGATGCAATTCAATTGCACGATGCGGCCCGTGCCGGGGCCTTCGATACACCGCGACATCGGGATACGGGAACGCAGGGAAAGGAAGGGCGAGTGGAGCCAGGAACAGCTTTCACTCGCCCGGCGATTATCTAGACCACAGATCTTTTTTCGTGGGTCGATCACCCCCGTTCCAGTAGTATGCGCAGAACACAGTCTCGTCGGATTCGTAGTAGATTTTTCCTTCCCGTATGTGAACTTTTGGCCCTTTGTCCAGCTTGCGCCACCGACGTAGCGTGCCTACCGAGACACCCAGCGCGTCGGCCGCGACCTCGGGGACCAGAAAGCCACGAACGGCTCGACCGCCCTCGATGGCAGTCATGCGTACACCAGGTGAAGGTCCGCTCCTCCCAGGCGTACTGCCCTCCGATCCGTCATTGCTCCTTCTTCTAGCTGCACATCATCTGCGACTCCATTGTTAGGTTAGGTTTAGCCGGTGGGGGCCCCGGAGGCCCCAGGGACGGCAATGCAGATACTGCAAACAATGTCCATTGCGGACTCTACGGGGCAGATTCCACTACCCCGACGGCTTGCACTCCATTGCGTTGCCGTTGCCCGTGTAGCTCCAACGGGCTGCCACTGGGTAGGGTCACCAATGGCGATAGGACTGTTAGGCATCGAGAAACGCCTTGGTCCCGTCCACTGCGAGATCAGGCCCCCGACCCGCCCTCAAGGGACTTAGCCTCGCGGTCGGCGAGCCATGCTTCAAGCGTGCTACGGCGGAATCGAAGTACCCGACTCCCGACGCGGATGTGGGGAATGATGCCGCCCTTGCACCACTCGTACAGCGTCCAAGTAGAGCACTTGATTAGATCGGCAGCTTGCTTGGCGCAAATGGTATCGCCGGGGCCGTGTGTTGCTGAATTGCCTTCCATCGTCGTTCTCCAACAGCGTGGACTTCGCGCAACGCGGGGGCGCTAGACGGCCTGAACAGGCCAAACCCACTCCATTGGGAGCATTCCTCACGGGGACCCATAACCGTGCACCGGGAACCGTGTTCACGCCGAATGCATGCCAATTATAACCAACCAAATCATGAACAGCTACGCATGCGGTAGCAATTTGTCAAATGGATATTTGATACAGTGTTCTATTCGACAATTTTGATCTCCTCGCATCGGCCAGCCTGAAGAACGTCGATCACCCTTTGCGAATGGCTTTCCAGCGCCGTTCCGCGCAACGTCGTCCGTTAGCCGAGCGTAGATTTGCGTAGTGCGCGGCGAGGAATGCCCAAGCACCTTGCCAATCTCAAGCAGGCTGTGACCGGACATCGCTAACCAACTGCCGACGCTGCGCCGCAGGTCGTGCAGGCGAACGTCTTGCAATGCTGCGCGGCGGCGGACACGGTTCCATGGCTTCGAGATATTGACCAGATGCCGCCCGGTTTGTCACCCGGTATGAGGTACGGGTTACCGGCGAAACGCGGCAACTGCTCCATCACCTGCATGGCGCGGGTCGAGAGTGGGTAAACGTGAGGCTTCCCCTGCTTGGGCTTCGGGACTCGAAGTTCACGGCGTTCAAGGTCAACGTTCTCCCACGTTGCCTCCAGCATCTCGCTCTTCCGCGCCCCCGTAAGGAGGAACAGCCATAGCGCCCCCCGAACACGGATGTCCGGCTCCTGCTCAACTGCGGAAATTAATCGAGGCAGTTCGCTCGGCTTGATAAACCGCTCTCTCGCAAACTCCTTGTTCATCGTCACACCGACTGCCGCGGGGTTGGCGTAGCTCTCCGCCACGTAACCCCACATCGCCGCCTTTTTCCACATGGTCTTGATGATCGCCAGCAGACGGTTTGCCTGACCGGGGGTCGCCCTACTTACGTGCGTGTGCAGAATCGCCACGTGAGCGCGGCTGACAGCGTCGGCCCGGAGCTCGCCCACGGTGGGCGCACGAACCGTTTATCAAGCGTTCGTCGGAATAGCCTGACCTCTTCTTGCTCGCGTGTAGACTTGAGGTAGGCATCGCAGAGGGCACCGACTGTCTTGTTGCGGTCACCTGCGGCTTGGGCATCCCGCCGCTGCCGACACCGCAAGCCGTTTCTCCAGCACGGGGTCGCCGCCTTCGCCGACCTGGAGCCGGTATGAGGCCGCCATGTCCTCTGCCTTGTCCCGCGACAGACTCGGGTATTCGCCAAGGGTCAGCAGTCGCTTTCGGCCCGATGACCTGTAAGAGAGAATGTACTTCTTGGTCCCGTGGCGTAAACCCTCACGCCAAATCCGCGCTTGCGCCAATAGATGCAGGGTTCCTTGCCCGTATACGTAAGGGTGTCAATGTCGGCATTCTCGGTAAGTTCCATAGTTGGCTCCGTCAACTTATGGCAAATTGCGGCTCCAACTGGTCTCGGTGCACCGGAAGACGTACATCACCTCCACAGTCACCAAGTCCACCCGCTAACAGTCACCAAAGTCGGCCCAGTGAAGCTACAGCAAACCGAGCAGACTTAACCGACGTGGCCAATAAGAACAAAGAGATATAAACCGTTGGTCGTGGGTTCGATTCCTACTGCCGGCACCAGGCCAGCGGGCGTGGGCATTGCGCGCCGGCCGGCGCGTGCGCTTCCGATCAGCCCCCGACCGACCCGCCACCGATGCCGCTCGTGAGCTTCAAGCCGACCAAGGCCCGGCTCGTCATCGAGGACGGCAAGGATAGCGTCCTCGTGATGAGAGTGGGTGTAGCCAAAGGCGAGGCGGTCGAGCTTTCGACCGGCGGCAGGCTGGAGGCGCTGTCGGGCGTGCTGCGCATTCGCGAGCGCAGTTCGAATGCCGTTCGGACCAATGGTAACGCCATTGGATCGCTCATCTTCATCGATGAATCCGGACGCGGCCCGGATTTCAGCCCGGCGAAATTCCAAATCAATCTCGGAATGGCGGCCGACAAGTTCGAGCCCCTGCTGCGTGTTGCGCTTTCGGGACGGTTGCCCAACAAGTTCTTCGTCGATGCCGGCGAGCGCGTTTCCGCACGCGAGACCCGCGGCATGTCATACGGCCTCCGGCGAGCCGGGAGGATCAAGGTCTGGGACACCACGGCGTTTCGGACGCTGCCGGTGACCAATTTCGCGATGATCCTTCCGATCGACGTGCCCGAGCCGCGCGATAACGGCGTCGTGACGATGGCCACCGATCCGACTCCGAACGAATCGATGGCCACCAACGCGCAGGTAGCCGAGCTGGTCGACGACCTGCTCGTATTCCAGAGCGAAACGAGGAACACCCTCTACGCGCTGATCGCTGTGGTCGCCGTGGTCGTCGTGCTCGCGCTCGTCTTCGGCCTCGTGCTGCTGTTCCGTTAGCTTCGGCGCGCCGCGCGTCTGGCGGTCGCGCCCCACCCGCGACGCGCGCGGCATCGATTAGAATCGCATAGACGCCATCGGGCGTGGGAGAGGGCGCGATGAACCAGCTCGACTTTTCCAACCGCGCCGCCGTTGTCACCGGTGGCGCCGCCGGCATCGGCCTTGCCGTCGCGCAGCGCCTTGCAGCGAGCGGCGCGACGGTCGCACTGTGGGATCGCGACGCCGCGGCCCTCGCGAAAGCGCGCACGGCGCTCGGCGTGGGAACGATTGTCCATTCCTTCGACGTCGCCGAGGCCGATTCCGTGGCTCGCGCTGCGGCGGCCACCGCGCAGGCCCTCGGCCGCATCGACGTGCTCGTGTGCTCCGCCGGCATCACCGGCCCCAACGCGACGACCTGGGAATACCCCGTCGACGCATGGCGGCAGGTTATCGACGTCAATCTCAACGGCGTCTTCTACTGCAACCGCGCCGTCGTGCCGGTGATGCTGAAGAACGACTACGGCCGCATCGTCAACATCGCGTCGGTAGCCGGCAAGGAAGGCAACCCCAACGCTCCGGCTTACAGCACGTCGAAAGCGGGCGTGATCGGGCTCACCAAGTCGCTCGGCAAGGAGCTCGCCAGGACCGGGATCCGCGTCAACTGCGTGACGCCGGCTGCCGTGCGCACCGCGATCTTCGATCAGATGACGGCGCAGCACATCGATTTCATGCTGTCGAAGATCCCGCTCGGGCGCTTCGGCGCCGTCGAGGAGATCGCCGCGATGGTATGCTGGCTCGCGAGCGAGGAATGCTCGTTTTCGACCGGCGCCGTGTTCGACCTTTCCGGGGGGAGGGCGACATACTGATCGGATACCGATAGCGGGAGAAATCATCTGACCTGCAGCATGATCTTGCCGATATGCTGCGACGATTCCATCAGCGCGTGCGCCGCCGCCGCCTCGGCGAGCGGGAACACCCGGTGGATGACGGGCTTCACTTCCCGGCTCTCGATGAGCGGCCAGACGTTGCTCTTCAGCGACTGCGCGATCTCGACCTTGCGCTCGAGTGGACTCGCCCGCAACGTCGAGCCGGTGACGGTCAGCCGTTTCAGCATGATATGCCGCAGGTCTGCCTCGACGCGGCTGCCGCGCAGGAAGGCGATGATGACGAGGCGGCCCTCGAGCGCCAGGCACTTGAGGTTCTTCTCGGTGTAATCGCCGCCGACCATGTCGAGGATGATGTCGACGCCACGCTTGTCCGTGATGCGTGCGATTTCAGCGGCGAAGTCCTGTGTCCGGTAGTTGATCGCGTGATCCGCGCCGATCGCGCGGCAGAAGGCGACCTTTTCTTCGCTGCCGGCCGTCGTGATCACCGTGGTGTCGATCTGCTTCGCGAGCTGGATCGCGGTCAGGCCGATTCCGCTGCTGCCGCCGTGGATCAGCACCTTCTCGCCGCACTTCAGCCGGCCGCGATCGAACAGGTTGTGCCAGACGGTGAAGAAATTCTCCGGCAGGCTCGCCGCCTCGAGCGCCGTCAGGCTGGAGGGTACGGGCAGGCAGAAACCCGCGGCCGTCGTGCAGTATTCGGCATAGCCGCCGCCAGGCGTGAGCGCACAGACATGATCCCCCACATGCCATCCGCGTACGCCGTCGCCGCGGGCGACGATCGTCCCGGCGACTTCGAGCCCGATGATCGGCGATGCGTCCGGCGGTGGCGGATACGCGCCGGCGCGCTGCAGGCAATCGGGCCGGTTGACGCCAGCGTGGCTCACCTCGATCAGCACTTCTCCCGGCCGCAGCTGCGGCACCGGTCCTTCGGCGATCGCCAGCACATCGGGTGGACCGGGTTCGCGGGCGGCGATGTAGCGCATCGTCGCAGGTGGCGACTTCTTCGCGGGCATGATTGCTCCGGGAGGGCGATGCGCTTGATTCTAGCCGATCCGCAATGCGGCTTGGCATGGCGCTGCGCTACACTGCGTGGGCGGCGGGCCAACGGTCAACGCCGCAGTGGATTACCGAGATCGTGCCGCCGTCCTCCGCCCGCAATCTCGCCGCGCTGCTCGTGCGCACCGCGCGCTGCTGGCCGCGGCTTCCGGCCGTGGCGCAGGGTGATCGCGCGTTGCATGATTACGCGACGCTGTCGGCGCGCGCGGCGCACCTTGCCGGTGCTTTCGATGCGGCCGGGATGTTGCCGGGCGAGCGCGTCGCGCTGGTATCGCGCAACACGCCGGAATACATCGAGACACTGTTCGGCTGCTGGTGGGCGGGTCTCACTGTGGTCCCGGTCAACGCCAAGCTGCATGCGCGGGAACTCGCGTTCGTGCTCGCCAACAGCGGTGCGCGCTGGGTTTTCGCCGACGCGGCGTGGACAGCGGCGATCGGCGGCCTCGCCGGCGAACTGCCCGCGTTAGAGCGCTGCGTCGAGTTCGGAGGCGCCGGGTATGCGGCGTTGCTCGAGGCGCCGCCGCGCGCGGAACCGGCGCCATGCGCCACCGACGATCCGGCGTGGCTGTTCTACACCAGCGGTACCACCGGGCGGCCGAAGGGCGTCGTGATCTCGCACGGCAACCTGCTCGCCATGTGCCGGTGCTTTCTGGTCGACGTCGAAGTGATTGCACCCGGCGACGCACTGCTGCATCCGGCGCCGCTTTCGCACGGGTCGGGGCTCTATGTGCTGCCGCACGTGCTGGCGGGCGGCGTGAACATCGTGCCGGAATCGGGTGGCTTCGATCCGGACGAGATCTGCGCCTTGCTGGGCAAGTGGGATCGTGTGTGTTTCTTTGCCGCGCCGACGATGGTCAAGCGGCTCGTCGCGGCGCCCCGCCTCGGTAGCGCGCGGCTCGATCGGCTCAAGAGCATCGTCTTCGGGGGCGGGCCGATGTACGTCGCCGATTGCAAGGACGCATTCGCGGCGCTCGGTCCGCGGCTCGCGCAGATCTACGGTCAGGGCGAATCGCCGATGACGATCACGGCGATGAACCGCGCGCTCGTCGCCGATGCCATCACGCGTGGCGACGATGCGAGGGTAGGCTCGGTGGGCGTGGCGCAGACCGGCATCGAGATATGCGTCGGCGGCGCGGGCGACGCAGCACTGCCGACAGGCGAGGTCGGCGAAGTGCTCGTTCGCGGTGGAACCGTGATGCGCGGCTACTGGCAGGACCCGGAGGCGAGCCTCGCGACGCTCGCCAACGGCTGGCTGCATACGGGAGACGTTGGCAGCTTCGACGGCGACGGGTTCCTGACGTTGAAGGACCGCGCGAAGGACCTGATCATCAGCGGAGGCTCGAACATCTATCCGCGCGAGATCGAGGAGGTGCTGCTCCTGCATCCGGACGTCGCCGAAGTGGCGGTGTTGGGCCGTCCGCATGCCGAGTGGGGTGAGGAAGTCGTCGCATGCGTCGTCGCGCGCGCGGCCGCGCAAGGGCCGATGGCGCAAAGGGCGCTCGAAACCGCGCTCGACGCGCTGTGCCTCGATCGCATCGCGCGGTTCAAGCGGCCGCGCGTCTATTGCTTCGTATCCGAATTGCCGAAGAACAGCACCGGCAAGGTGTTGAAGCGCGATTTGCGCGCGAGGTTCGCGGCGCGAGGCGAGTGACCGCACAACGCCTGTGCCGGCCGGTTCGCATCCGGCGAACTGCGATACGACGTTGACCTGGTTTGCGCTGGCCGAGGTCCCTCTCTTTCCGCTTCCCGGTGACCCCTGGGGTTTGTTCACGTTCGGCGGCAATCCGCCGATCAACATCGGGGCGCGCCTTACGACCACGCGCGTAGCCGAACCGTCAACGGTAGCGCTTCTCGGCATTGCTGCCGTGGGCCTCGCCTGGCGTCGGCGGAGACAATGGGCACCGGGCCTCCCCCGCCCGCGCGGCCAGCCGCGCGTCGTCGCATACCGGCAGCCGATCGTTGGACTGACGCGAATTCGGCGGGCTCGCACGGGGCCCCGCCCCCCTTCGCGGTGGCTTACTCGGGTTCGCCATCGCGTAGCGCGCGGCCGGCCGCAACGAGGCAAAGCGTGGCGAGCCCCACGCCCGCCGCAAGCAGGAACAGCGTGGGTCGCATGCCGATGCCCTCGGCCAGTGCCGCGCCGGCGAGCGCTCCGATCGGCGTCAGGATGCCGGTCGCGAACTGCCACGTCGCTGCGGCCCGGCCGAGCGCTGCGGGCGGCAGGAGGCGCTGGCGCAACGTCGTTTCGTTGACGAGATAGACGGTGAGCGCGCCATCGCCGATCACCTGCGCGGTGACGAGGAAGGCCATCGCAATCGGCGGCACCGGCGGTGCGAGCGGGATCAGCACCTGCATCGCGGCGGCGACGGCAAGCGCGCCGATCAGTGTTCGTCGCGCCCCCCAGCGCAGCGCGGCCGGCGCCGCCAGCGCCGCGCCCGCGAGTGCGCCCACGCCGCCGCAGCCAATCGCGATGCCGAGCTGCGTCGGGGTGAGCTCGAGGTCGGAGAGCGCGTACAGCGTGTAGAGCGACGCCATGAAGCTCATGACGAAAGTCAGTGTTGCCATCGCGAGAAAGAGGGCGCGCACGGGCTCGTTGCGCCAGACGCTGCGCACACCGGTGCGAATGTCGTCAAAGAGCCTGCTCGCCGGCGGCGGCGGGCGCACCGACTCCCGCTTGCGGATGCGCCCGATCAGCAACGCGGAAACGACGAACGACACCGCGTCCACGGCGATCGCCACCGGTGCCGTCAGCCACGCGACGAGCGCGCCGCCGAGCGCGGGACCCGAGATCTCCGCAACGGCGTCGATCCCCTCGCGCTTGCCGTTCGCATCGAGCAGGCGCTTCCGGCCGACGAGATCGGTGATGTAGACGTGGTCGGCGAGCTCGAAGAGCACGCGCGCAGTTGCGGTGACTCCGGCGACCGCGAACAACAGCGGCATCGACAGCGTACCCGCGTACGCGGCAATCGGTATCGTCGCGAGTGCGGCGGCACGGACGAGATCGGTGCCGATCAGCATCGGCCGCCGGCGATGCCGGTCAACCCAGCCGCCGGCGGCCAGCGCGACGAGCACGCCGGGCAGGGTCGACGCGGCGGCAAGCAGACCGAGATCGAACGCACCCGCACCCGCGACGAGGATCGCGGCCATCGGCAAGGCGGTACGCGTGATGCGCGAGCCAACCGCGGAGATGCCCTGCGCGCTCCACAACAGCAGGAAGTCGCGGTGGCGCAGGAGGCCGCCGCGGGCGTGGCACCGCCGTTGCCCAGCCTCAATAGACAACGCGGACGTTCTCCGGCGCGAAGCAATCCTTCAGCTGCGCGATCAGCTTGTCGTCGGGATTCACACGCCAACCTTCCGGCAGCTCCAACTCGCCACCGACACCGCGGTTCCGGTATTCGACGACGATCGGGCAGCTGCCGTTGCGAAACGGCCGCAGCAGCTCGTAGAGCCGGTCGGCGTTGGCACCGCCATTGCAGGCGATCCGCAGGGCCTTCGCGTAGCGCTGGCGGATAGCCGCGATGTCGTAGACGTTTTCGGCGACGATGCGCAGACCCTGCACCTGCCCGTCGTCTGTCATCCGCGGCTGGATCTTCGCTTCCACTACGACGAGCTGATCCTCGCGCAGCAGTGCGCGCGCAGCGTCCCACGTCTCACTGAAGACGACGACTTCGGCGGAACCCTGGCCGTCATCAAGGGTCGCGAACGCCATCTTGCCGCGACGGCCGGACTGCGAACGCAAGGCGGTGACGATGCCGGCAATCAGCACAGCCTCACGCTTCGGCTGCAGATTGGCGAGCGGCGTGCGCACGAGCGGCGCGAGCTCGGCGGCGTAGGCCGCATACGGGTGCCCCGAGAGGTAGAACCCGAGTGTGGCCTTCTCGTGCGCGAGGCGCTCGGCCTCGGTCCACTCGCGCGCCGCGACGAGCGAAAGGCCGGCGTCATGTACCGCTTCCCCGAACAGTGACACCTGGGCCGCGGATGCGGCGGCTTTCTCCGCCTCGCTCAGCGCGATGCCAACGGACGCGAAGAGCATCGCCCGCCGCGGGTCGATCGCGTCGAACGCGCCAGCGCGGATCAGCGCCTCGACGACGCGGCGGTTGACCATCCGCTTGTCGACCCGGCGGCAGAAATCGAACAAATCGCGGAACGGGCCGCCCGCGGTCCGCGCGGCGATGATCGACTCGATCGCCTGCTCGCCGGTGCCTTTGATGCCGCCGAGTCCGTAGCGGATCTCCGTTTGGTCGAGCGGCTCGAAACGGTAGTTCGACGCATTGACGTCCGGCGCCAGCACCGCGAGACCTTGCGCCCGCGCGTCGTCGTGCAGCGCACGCACCTTGTCGGTGTCGTCCATGACCAGTGACAGGTTGGCCGCCATGAACGCCGCCGGGTGATGTGCCTTGAAATACGCGGTCTGGTAGGCGATCAACGCGTACGCAGCGGCGTGCGACTTGTTGAAGCCGTAGCCGGCGAACTTTTCCATCAGATCGAAGAGATGCGTGGCCTTGCCGCGCGGGAGCCCGCCTTTCTCGGCGCCGGCGATGAAGACGTCGCGGTGCTGCGCCATCTCCTCGGCGTTCTTCTTGCCCATCGCGCGGCGCAGGAGGTCGGCGGCGCCGAGCGCGTAGCCGCCGATCACCTGCGCAATCTGCATCACCTGCTCCTGGTAGATCATCACGCCGTGAGTGGGCCCGAGGATCGGTTCAAGCCGCGGGTCAGGGTACGCGACCCGCTCGCGTCCGCTCTTGCGCGCGATGTAATCGGGAATGAGCTCCATCGGCCCCGGGCGATAAAGGGCGACCAGCGCGATCACGTCCTCGAAACGCGTCGGCGGCGCCTGCTTCACGAGGTCGCGCATCCCGCGCGATTCGAACTGGAACACTGCCGTCGTGTTACCGTCGCGGAAGATGTCGTAGGTAGGCTTGTCGTCGAGCGGCAACGTCTCCAGCGTGAGCGCGGACCCCGGGTCCTGCCGGCCGATGAACCGCAGGGTCCAGTCGAGGATCGTCAGCGTGGTGAGGCCCAGAAAGTCGAATTTGACGAGGCCCAGCGCCTCGACGTCGTCCTTGTCGAACTGCGAGACCATGCCCTCGGCGCCCGCCTGAGTGTAGAGCGGGCAGAAGTCCGTGAGCTTGCCCGGCGCGATCAGCACGCCGCCCGCGTGCATGCCGACGTTGCGCGTGAGCCCCTCCAGCGACCCGGCAAGCAGCAGCAGCTCCCGCACCTCCTCCTCGTTCTTCTCGCGCTCGGCCAGCATCGGCTCCATCTCCCGCGCCTGCTTGAGCGTAATCAGCTTGCCGGGCTGAAACGGAATGAGCTTGGCGACACCGTCGCAGAACGTATAGCCGAGATCGAGCACGCGGCCGACGTCGCGCACCGCGGCCTTCGCCGCCATCGTTCCGAACGTCGCGATCTGCGACACCGAATCGGCGCCATACTTCTTCTTCACGTAGTCGATGACGCGGTCGCGGCCGTGCTGGCAGAAGTCGATGTCGAAGTCCGGCATCGACACGCGCTCGGGGTTGAGGAAGCGCTCGAACAGCAGCGTGTAGCGCAGCGGATCGAGGTCGGTAATGCCGAGCGCGTAGGCGACGAGCGAGCCGGCTCCGGATCCGCGGCCCGGCCCGACGGGCACGCCGTTCGCCTTCGCCCAGTTGATGAAATCGGCGACGATGAGGAAATAGCCGGCGAAGCCCATCTGCACGATCGTCTTCGTCTCGAATTCGAGGCGCGCGACATACTCGGCACGCTTCGCTTCGCGCACCGTCGGGTCCGGATAAGCGACCGCAAGGCGCCGGGCGAGCCCCGTCGCCGCCTCCTCGCGCAGATGGTCATCGAGCGTGACGCCGGCCGGCGTCGGGAAATCGGGCAGATAGTTCCGGCCGAGCGGAATCGCCAGATTGCAGCGGCGCGCGATCGCTACCGCGTTGGCGAGCGCCTCGGGCAGGTCCGCGAACAGCGCAGCCATTTCCGCTTGCGACTTGAAATACTGGTCGGGCGTGAACTTGCGCGGGCGCCGCGGATCGGCAAGCACGTAGCCGTCGGCAATGCATACCCGCGCCTCGTGCGCGCGGAAGTCTTCGGGCCGCAGGAACTGCACCGGGTGGGTCGCGACGACCGGCAGCGCGAGGTCGCCCGCAAGCCGCGCCGTCGCCGCGACGAGCGCGTCGTCGTCGCCGTGTCCCGCGCGTTGCACCTCGAGGTAAAACCGATCCGGGAAACGCGCGGCCCAGTCGCGCGCGGTCCGGGCCGCGCCCGCCGCGTTGCCTTGCAACAGCGCGTGTCCTACGTCGCCGTTGCGCGCGCCCGACAGCGCGATGAGTCCGTCGGTGCCCTCGCCAAACCATTCCCGGCGGAGCTCCGGGCGGCCACGGTACTGGTTGGTGCGGTAGGCGCGCGTCAGCCAATCGGCGATCTTCAGATAGCCGTCACGCGACTGCGCAAGCAAGAGCGCCCGGAATGGCTGGTCGCGTTCGGCGTCGTGCGTGAGCCAGACGTCGCACCCGAAGATCGGCTTCACGCCGCGCGCGCGTGCCGCCTTGTAGAATTTGACGAGGCCGAAAACGTTCGCGAGGTCGGTGATCGCGAGCGCCGGCATCGCATCCACCGCCGCTGCCTCGATCGCCGCATCGATCCGCACCGTGCCATCGACGATCGAGAATTCGCTATGCAGGCGCAGGTGGACAAAGGCGGGAGCGGTCATGGCGGAACGACGTGAGTGGTAGAATTTTACCCCGTTCACCGCGCATCGCTTCTTTTCTTGCACGCTCTCGACCCTTCGGCGCCATACGCACGCGCCTGCCGCGCTGTTGTCGCGCTGGCACTCGTCGCACTTGTCGGCGGATGTGCGACCGCGGGCATCGGCCAGCGTGGTGGGATTTCCGGTGAGGGCGGTGCCGCGCCGACACCGGCGAATGTCGAGCCGCCGCCGCCTAACGTCAATCTGTCCGGATTTCCGTTGCCGTATCGCCAGGGCTACGCCGACGGTTGCGCCAGCGTCGGTGGGCGCGAGCGCAAGGACGCAACACGTTTCGCCGCAGACGGCAACTACCGGACCGGCTGGCAGGACGGTCTCGCGATTTGCGCAAAGAAGTGATCGCGACCGCGATTTCGTCCTGTCGAGCCAAGCGTTGAAGCCCGCTCGTTCGCATCGCGTTGCCCTGCGTGGCCTCGAGCATCATGTGCTCGCATGGGGAGACGCTGCGTCGCCGAAGCTTTTCCTGCTGCACGGCTGGATGGACGTCGCGGCGTCGTTCCAGTTCCTGGTCGACGCCTTCGCGCGCGACTGGTATGTGATCGCACCGGATCTCCGCGGCTACGGCCGGAGCGAATGGCAGCCACAGGGGTACTGGTTCGCCGACTACGTGGCCGACCTCGAGGCATTGCTCGATCGCTTCGCACCCGGCGAACCGGTCAACTTGATCGGCCACAGCCTCGGCGGCAACATCGTGCTGCAATATGCCGGCGTGCGCCCGGCGCGCGTACGCGCCGTCGTTTCGCTCGACGGGTTCGGCATTCCGGCCGAGGGTCCGGACGCCGCGCCGACGAAGTTCGCGGCGTGGCTGGATGCGCTTGCCGATCCACCGTCGTTCGCGCCATACGCGAGTCTCGATGCCGTCGCCGACCGACTGCAGAAGAACAATCCGCGCCTGCCGCGCGACAAGGCGGTGTTCCTCGCTGCACACTGGGCGGCGCCCGCATCCGACGGCCGCGTGCGCTTGACGTCCGACCCGCGGCACAAGCTGCCGTTTCCGGCGGTCTATCGGCTCGAGGAAGTGTACGCGATCTGGCGCGACATCGCGGCGCCGGCGCTTTGGGTCGCTGCGGCGGAATCGCGGATCCCGCAATGGCTGAACGAGCACCCCGAGGGCGAGGCGGGGACCGATAGCCTCGCCGGCATACGCCGCCGCCTCGCACACATTCCGAAAGGCCGGCTCGTTACGATCCCCGATGCCGGCCACATGCTGCATCACGACCAGCCGGCCGCTGTCGCGGCGGTGATCGAGTCGTTCATCGCGGGCTGATGGCGCTCGCGCTGCGCGTGCAATCGCGTCGCAGCGCCTACGTCGCGCTGGTGGTACTCACGCTGATCTGGGGCAGCAACTGGATCGTGATGAAACTGGCGCTCGAACGCGCCGATCCGGTCGTCTACAACGTCGAGCGGACGTGGCTCGCGGTGGCGGTCCTGTTCATGGTTCTGGTGTGGCGCCATGGCCGGTTGCCGTTGCCCGAATCGTGGCTTGCCGTCGTCGTCACCGGCTTCTTTCAGACGACAGTCAATTTCGGCTCGACGACGATGGCGCTCGCGGGCGGCGGCGCCGGCCGCACGTCGGTGCTGGTCTTCACGATGCCGTTCTGGACGTTGCTGATGGCGTGGCCGGTGCTGGGCGAGCGCGTCCGCGGTAGCCAATGGATCGCGATTGCGTTTGCGCTCGCCGGGCTCACGCTGGTCGTCGAGCCATGGAACTGGCAGGGCGACCTCGCGCCCAAGCTGTGGGCGGTGCTGTCGGGCTTCGGCTGGGCCGCGGGGACGATTGCGACCAAGTACTACCAGCGCAAGCACGGGCTCGACATGCTGAGCTTCATCGCGTGGCAGATGTTGATCGGCGTGCTGCCGCTCACGCTGCTCCCGGCACTCTTCGCGCTGCCGGGAGCGCAGTGGAGCGCCACCTACGCTGCGCTGCTGCTATGGACCGGCGCGATTTCGACCGCCACCGGCTTCCTGCTCTGGATCGCGGTGCTGCGTTTTCTGCCGGCGGGGACCGCGTCGCTCAACATGTTCGCGATTCCCGTAATCGCGCTCGTGTCCTCGATGGCGATCTTCGGCGAGCGGCTCACCGCGAACGAATGGACCGGGATTGCGCTCATCGGCGCCGGTCTCGTCGTCGTCTCGATGCGCGCGTGGCGGGCGAACCGCCGCGGCGAGCCTCCGGCGCCCGAGCCGACGCCGCTCGAGGGCGGCTGAACCGGGCCGTTCAGCGGAGGCGCGCGAGCGCGGTAGAATGACGCAACGCCGGCACCTCCGCCGGCGCTTTTTTCGCCGCCCGATGAGCACGCCCGCGCCCGCACCTGACCTCTCCCGGCTCAAGATCGATCGCGGTCCCGCGCCGATCCGCTCGCGCCGCCGCCGCAAGTGGCTATGGTTGGGCGGGCTCGCGCTCCTCGCTGCCGCCGCCGCGGGCTGGTACGCGCTGCACCCACGAGCGCTGACCGTGCAGGTTACGCCGGTCGTCACCGCGTACCCGTCGCAGCAGTTCGTCGTGTTGAACGCCACCGGCTACGTCGTCGCGCAGCGCAAGGCGGCCATTGCATCGAAAGCCACCGGCCGGCTCGAATGGCTGGGCGTGGCCGAAGGTTCGCGCGTCAAGGCGGGAGAAGTGATCGCCCGGCTCGACAACCGCGACGTCGCGGCACAGGCGCAAAGCGCCGAGGCGAACGTCCGCGCCGCGCGCGCGGCGCTGGAACAGGCGCAGGCCGAGGAATGGGACGCGACCGCGTCGCTGAAGCGCAATCAGGATCTGGTCGCGAAAGGCTTCGTTTCGCAGGCGGCGCTCGACACCGCGAAAATGCGCGCCGACCGCGCGGTCGCCGGCGTCGCCAACGCGAAGGCGGCGATCGCTGTGGCCGAGGCCAATGCACGCAATGCGCAAGTCAGCGTCGACTACACGCTGATCCGCGCGCCGTTCGACGGCGTGATCCTGTCGAAGAGCGCCAATGTCGGCGACATGGTGACGCCGTTTTCGTCGGCCGCGGACTCGAAGGGTGCCGTGGTCTCGATGGCCGACATGAGCACGCTCGAGGTCGAGGCCGACGTTTCCGAGTCGAGCCTCGCCAAGATCAAGGTCGGTCAACCCTGCGAGATCACGCTCGACGCGTTGCCGGATGTGCGCTTCAAGGGCCGCATCAGCCGGATGGTGCCGACCGTGGATCGCGCAAAGGCGACCGTGATGACCAAGGTGCAGTTCGACGTGATCGATCCGCGCGTGCTGCCCGAGATGAGCGCCAAGGTGTCGTTCCTGTCGCAGGACGTGACGCCCGAGCAGCAGAAGCCGCTGACTGCCGTCGACGCCGGCGCGCTGGCGACGCGCAACGGCAGGACCGTCGTGTTCGCGGTGCGTGAGGGCAAGGCGGTCGAGGTGCCGGTGACGCCGGGCATCAAGGTCGGCGATCTCACCGCCTTCACCGGCGCCGCGAAGACGGGCGAGAAGGTCGTGCTGAAGCCAGGGCCCGACCTCGATACCGACACGCTGGTGAAGGTCGCGGCGAAGTGAGCTGGCGCAATAGGGTCAGACTCGACTTGCCCAAAACGAGAATGCTGGAACCTGACCTCACGGCCGAGCGGAGAGTCGAGACCGACCCTACTCCGCCACTCGTCGCGATCCGCAACCTGACGAAATTCTACGTTCGCGGCGAGCAGGTCATCCCGGTGCTGGTCGACATCAACCTCGACGTTCCGGCCGGCGATTACGTCGCGCTGATGGGTCCATCGGGCTCGGGCAAGTCCACGTTGCTCAACCTGATCGCCGGCATCGACAAGCCGAGCAGCGGCGAGATTCGCGTCGCCGGCGTCGACATTGCGCTCCTCTCGGAGACCGAACTCGCCGCGTGGCGCGCCGCCAACGTGGGCTTCATCTTCCAGTTCTACAACCTGATGCCGGTGCTCTCTGCGTTCGACAACGTCGAGTTGCCGCTGCTGCTGACGAGTCTCTCCCGCCGCGAGCGCCGCGAGCGGGTCGACACGGCGTTGGCACTCGTCGGCCTCAGCGACCGGATGGACCACTACCCGAACGAACTCTCGGGCGGGCAGCAGCAGCGCGTCGCGATCGCGCGGGCGCTCATCGCCGACCCGACGATCATCGTTGCCGACGAACCGACCGGCGACCTCGACCGGACGACCGCGGAGGAGATTCTCGGCCTCGTCCTGCGGCTGAACCGCGAGATCGGCAAGACCGTCATCATGGTGACGCACGACCCCAAGGCCGCGGAGAAGGCGCGGCGGCTGATCCATCTCGAAAAGGGCGTGCTGGTGGACTGAAGCCGACAAGCCCTTGCCACCGTTCGCCTGACTGCCGTGTTCGTTCCCCTGCTCGTCGTCCGCAACGCCTTCCGGCACAAGTTGCGGACGGGGTTGACCGTCGTCGGCATCGTGGTTGCGATCACGGCGTTCGGGCTGCTGCGCACGATCGTCGACGCCTGGTATGCCGGCGCCAATGCGAGCTCCAGCGCACGGCTCGTCACGAGGAGCTCCGTGTCCCTCGTGTTCCCGCTGCCGCTCACGTATGCGCAGAAGATGCGGCAGGTGGCGGGCGTGCAGTCGGTGTCGTGGGCCAATTGGTTCGGCGGCGTCTACATTTCCGAACGCAACTTCTTTCCGCAGTTCGCGATCGATGCCCCGAGCTACCTCGACATGTACCCGGAGTTCATCCTGTCGCCGGCGCAGCGCAAGGCGTTTCTGACCGACCGCAAGGGCGCGATCGTCGGCCGCAAGCTGGCGGACGAGTATGGCTGGAGAGTCGGCGATCAGATTCCGCTGCGTGGGACGATCTACCCCGGCACCTGGACGTTCAACCTGGCCGGCATCTACGATGGCGCCGACAAGGGAACCGACCAGTCGACGATGTACTTTCACTTCGATCTGCTGAACGAGACGATCAAGAAGCTCTACCCGCGCCGCGGCGATCAGGCCGGCGTGTTCGTCGTCCAGCTGCGCGATCCGGCGCAGGCGGCCGAAGTGTCGGCGGCGATTGACGCGACGTTCAAGAATTCGCTGGCCGAGACGTTGACCGAGACCGAGAAGGCATTCCAGCTGTCGTTCGTGGCGATGACCGAGGCGATCCTGCTTGCGATCCAGGCCGTCTCGTTCGTCGTGATCGTCATCATCATGGCGGTAATGGCGAACACGATGGCCATGACGGCGCGTGAGCGCAGCGCCGAGTACGCGACGCTGAAGGCGCTGGGCTTTTCCGGCGCTTTCGTTGCCACGCTGATATTCGCGGAGTCGGTGGGCATCGCACTGTTCGGAGGTCTGATCGGGATTGCGGTCACGTTTCCGATCGCCGCCGCGTTCGCCGAGCAGATGGGGACACTGTTCCCGATCTTCTTCGTCAGCGAGGAGACGGTGCTGATGCAAGCGACCGCGGCGGCGCTGGTCGGCGTCGTCGCGGCGGCGCTCCCCGCGTGGCGTACGGCGCGCGTGCGCATCGTCGATGGTTTGAGAGCGGTGGCGTGAGCGAGACGGGCGAAGCCAAGGAGGCCTGCGCGAGCAGGGCGAAGCCAAGGACGCCTGCGCAAGCAGGGCGAAGCCAAGGCCCGAAGGGCGCGTCTGCGAGCGCGGGTGGCGCCCGACGCTCGAAGGCAACGCGGGGCGCGGTATTGCGCGGAGGGCGCGCCGAAGGGCGCGTCTGCGAGGTACAACGAAGGACGCGTTCGCGAGCGCGGGTGGCGGCGATATGACCATCCCGTTCAGCTACATCGCGCGCAACGTCGCGGCGCGCAAGCTCACGACGGCGCTGACTGCGGGGGGGATGGCGCTCGTCGTCTACGTGTTCGCCACCGTGCTGATGCTGGCGGCGGGGCTCGAGCAGACGTTGGTCGCAACCGGGAAGGAGGACAACGTCGTGGTGATCCGGCGCGGCGCGCAGACCGAGGTCCAGTCCGGCATCGATCGCCGCCAGGCGAGTGTCGTCGCGAGCCTGCCCGACATCGCGATCGGACAGGACGGAGAGCGGATGATCTCGAAGGAGCCCGTGGTCCTGATCAACCTGCCGAAGCGCGACTCGTTGAAGCCGTCCAATGTCGTGATTCGCGGGGTTACGCCGGCCGGTCTCGCGTTGCGGCCGCAGGTGAGGATCGTCGAGGGCCGGATGTTTCGCCCGGGAACCTCGGAGGTCATCGCCGGGCGCTCGATCGCCCGCGCATTTCAGGGTGCCGGCGTCGGCGAGACACTGCGCTTCGCGTCGCGCGACTGGACGGTGGTCGGCGTGTTCGATGCCGGCCGCACCGGGTTCGACTCGGAAATCTGGGGCGACGCCGAACAGATGCTGCAGGCGTTCCGCCGCCTCGGATTCTCGGCGGTGATCTTCAAGCTCGCCGACGCCGATCGCTTCGACGCCGTGAAAGCGGAGATCGAGTCCGATCCGCGCCTGACGCTCGAGGCGAAGCGCGAGACGCGTTTCTATGCCGACCAGTCGGAGGCGTTGTCGAAATTCATCAGCTATCTCGGCACCACGATCTCCGTGATCTTCTCGATCGGCGCGATCATCGGCGCAATGATCACGATGTACGCGAGTGTGGCTTCGCGCACCGCGGAGATCGGCACGCTGCGCGCGCTCGGCTTCTCGCGCGCCGCGATCCTCGTCGCGTTCCTCGTCGAGGCGCTGCTGCTGGGGCTGCTGGGCGGCATCGTCGGCCTCGCTGCGGCGTCGCTGATGCAGGCCATCCAGATCTCCACGATGAATTTCCAGACGTTCGCCGAAATCGCGTTCTCGTTTACGCTGACCCCCGCAATCATCGCTGCGTCGCTCGGCTTCGCGCTGCTGATGGGCTTCGTCGGCGGCTTCCTGCCGGCGGCGCGGGCGGCGCGGATGAAGATCGTCGACGCGCTGCGGGCGGCTTAGTGAGCCCCGCCGCATTGTTCGTCGCGTGCACGGCGATCTGGGGTTCGACCTGGCTCGCGATCACGTTCCAGCTCGGGGTCGTCGCGCCTGCGATATCGGTCGCTTACCGGTTCGCGCTCGCGGCGGCAATCCTTGCTTCCTGGTGTCTCGCGACCGGCCGCTCGCTGCGGTTCGCACCGCGTGCGCACGGCCTTCTGGCCGCGCAGGGGGCGCTGATGTTCGGACTCAACTACGTCGCCGTCTATCGGGCCGAGGAGTACATCGCGTCGGGGCTCGTCGCCGTGTTGTTCTCGACGATCGTGTTCACCAATGCGCTCGGGGCAAGAATCGCGTTCGGCGAGTCGCTGACGGTACGCACGATCATCGGCGCAACGCTGGGCGTCGCCGGCGTCTCGCTTCTGTTCCTGCCGGACATTGCCGCGGCGGGCGCCAGCACCACCACTGTGCTCGGCGTTGGCTACAGCCTGGCCGCGGCGTTGCTCGCGACGGGAGGCAATCTGGTGACGATGCGGATGCAACGTTCCGGGCTGCCGATCTTTCCGACTACGGCGTGGGGGATGGCGTACGGCGCGATCGTCGCCGCGGTTGTCGCTTCGCTATCGGGCGTGACGTGGTCGTTCGATCCGCACCCGGCCTACATCGTTTCGCTCATGTACCTCGCCGTCTTCGGCAGCATCGTGGCCTTCGGCGCGTATCTGACCTTGCTGAAAGCGATCGGCGCCGGGCCCTCGGCGTTCATCGCAGTCTCGACGCCGGTCGTGGCGATGCTGCTGTCGACCGCGGTCGAGGGCTACGTGTGGAGCGTCACCGCGGCGGCGGGCGTCGCATTGGCCGTGGCGGGCAACATCGTCGTCCTGCGGCAGCCGCGCGGCCGGGTACCGACGCGTGCGGTGGATGTGGCGCCCGGGCCGCGTGGGCGATAATGCCCACGCGGCATTGCGCAGCGGCAACCGGCCGTGCAGGTCCTGATCGAAAGGAGTGGCGATGACAGAGCGTCCGTTCAGAATCCTCGGCCTCCAGCAGATAGCCGTCGGCGGGCTCGACAAGGCCCGGCTGCGCGCGCTATGGGTCGACACCCTCGGCCTCGACGCGACGGGCAGCTATCGCAGTGAACGGGAGAACGTCGACGAGGATATCCTCGCCGTCGGCCACGGCCCGTTCAAGGTCGAAGTGGACATCATGCAGCCGCTCGACGCGACGAAAAAGCCCGCGGTCCACGATCCGGCGCTCAATCACATCGGGCTCTGGGTGGACGACCTCGCGGCGGCCGTGGCGTGGCTGACCACGAACAAGATGCGCTTCACGCCAGGCGGAATTCGCAAGGGCGCCGCGGGTTACGACGTCTGTTTCATCCACCCGAAGGGGAACGAGGCGACGCCGCTATGCGGTGAAGGCGTGCTGATCGAGCTCGTGCAGGCGCCGCCCGACGTGATCGCGGCGCTTTCGAGCTAGGGTCGGGCCGGCCGGGCGAACGCAGCTGCAAAGGGGCTGCGCCGCGCGCCCGCCGCGCCTTAGCGGAATTCCAGGATCGGCTGATCGACCGCGAGGCTGTCGCCCTGCGCGGCGCGCACTTCCTTGACCACGCCGTCGGTTTCGGCGCGGAGCACGTTTTCCATCTTCATCGCCTCGATCACCGCGAGCTTTTCGCCGGCTTTGACTTCCTGTCCCGCCTTGACCGAGATCTCGGTGAGGAGTCCCGGCATCGGCGACAACAGGAAGCGTGAGAGATCGGGCTTGGGCTTGACAGGCATCAGCGACAGCAGATGCGCGGCACGCGCCGTCAGCACCGTGATGTCGGCCTGCGTGCCCCAATGGATGATCCGGTAGCGCCAGCCGACGCGCTGGATCTGCAGGCAGACGTCCTGCCGATTCCAGGTGCCGCGGAAGACGAGCTCGCCCAGCTTCCAGTCGGACATGAGCTCGTAGGTCTCGCCTTCGAACGCGATCGTGCAGCCCCCAGGGATCGGCTCGAGCCGCAGCGGGAAACGCTGCTCGCCCATCATCACGACCCAGTCGACTCCCACCTGCCGGCGATGGCCAGGCATCTGCCCCGTCGTCTGCACCGCGCGGGCGATGTAGCGGCGTCGCGCCAGCGCCGCGACGGCGGCGAGCAGCAGGGGATCCTCGTGCGCGAGGCTCGTCGGGTGGAAGCCCTTCGGAAATTCCTCGGCGATGAAGCCGGTATTGAAGTCGCCGCTGACGAAGCGTGGGTGCTGCATCAGCGCCGCCTGGAATGCGATGTTCGACGCGACGCCGCGGATCACGAACGCGTTGAGCGCATCGCGCATTCGTGCGATCGTCACGTCCCGCGTCGCGCCGTGGCATACGAGCTTGGCGATCATCGAGTCGTAGTACATCGACACTTCGCCGCCTTCGTAGATGCCGGTGTCGACGCGGACCTGGCCGGGGACCTCGGCTGGCGGGATGAACTTGACGACGCGCCCGGACGAAGGCAGGAAGTTGTGGAACGGGTCCTCGGCGTTGATCCGGCATTCGATCGCCCAGCCGTTGCGCTGCACGTCCTCCTGCGCAAAGGGCAGCCGCTCGCCGGCGGCGACGCGGATCATCAACTCGACGAGGTCGAGGCCGGTGATCGCTTCGGTCACCGGGTGCTCGACCTGCAGTCGCGTGTTCATCTCGAGAAAGTAGAACGATCTGTCCTTGCCGACGACGAACTCGACCGTTCCGGCCGACTGGTACTTAACGGCACGGGCGAGCTGCACCGCCTGCTCGCCCATCGCAGCACGGGTCGCGTCGTCGAGAAACGGCGAGGGCGCCTCCTCGACGACCTTCTGGTGCCGGCGCTGAATCGAACATTCGCGCTCGTTCAGGTACACGACGTTGCCGTGGGCGTCGCCCAGCACCTGGATCTCGATGTGCCGCGGCTCCTCGACGAACTTCTCGATGAATACCCGGTCGTCGCCGAACGCGTTCTTCGCTTCGTTGCGGCACGACACGAATCCCTCGCGGCACTGGCCATCGTCCCAGGCGACCCGCAGACCCTTGCCGCCGCCGCCGGCGGAAGCCTTGATCATCACCGGGTAGCCGATCTTCTTCGCGATCGCGACCGCCTCGTCAGGGGTCGCGATCGCACTGTTGTGACCTGGGATCGTGTTGACCTTGGCGGCCAGCGCGAGCTTCTTCGACGCGATCTTGTCGCCCATCGCCTGGATCGCGTGCGTCTTTGGGCCGATGAAGACAATGCCTTCCTTCTCCAGCGCGGCGCAGAACGCTGCGTTTTCCGCGAGGAACCCATAGCCGGGGTGGACCGCCTCGGCACCGGTGTCCTTGCATGCCCTGACGATGCGCTCGATCGCGAGATAGCTCTGTGCCGAAGGAGGAGGTCCGATCAGCACGGCCTCATCTGCCATTTCGACGTGGCGCGCGTCCTTGTCGGCCTCCGAGTAGACGGCCACCGTTCCGATGCCCATGCGGCGCGCGGTCCGGATCACCCGGCACGCGATTTCGCCGCGGTTGGCGATGAGGATCTTCTTGAACATGCGGGCTTCCTGCGGCTCCGTCGACGCGGCGGCGTGCCTCAGAGCGGGATGTTGCTGTGCTTGCGCCACGGGTTCTCGACCTTCTTCTCGCGCAGCATCGCGAGCGAGCGGCAGATCCGCTTGCGCGTCTCGTGCGGCATGATGACGTCGTCGATGTAGCCGCGGTGCCCTGCGATGAACGGGTTCGCGAACTTCTTCCGATATTCCTCGGTGCGCTCGGCGATCTTCTCGGCGTCGCCGATGTCCTTGCGGAAGATGATCTCGACCGCACCTTTCGGCCCCATCACCGCGATTTCGGCGGTCGGCCACGCGAAGTTGACGTCGCCGCGCAGATGCTTCGACGACATGACGTCGTAGGCACCGCCATAGGCCTTGCGCGTGATCACGGTGACTTTCGGGACCGTACACTCGGCATAGGCGTAGAGCAGTTTCGCGCCGTGCTTGATGATGCCCCCGTACTCCTGCGCGGTTCCTGGCATGAAGCCCGGCACGTCGACGAAGGTCACGAGAGGGATGTTGAAGGCGTCGCAGAAGCGGACGAACCGGGCCGCCTTGATTGCCGACCTGATGTCGAGACAACCGGCGAGCACCAGCGGCTGGTTGGCAACGATGCCGACGGTTGCACCGTCCATGCGTGCGAACCCGATCACGATGTTCTTCGCGTGGTCGGGCGAGAGCTCGTAGAACGCGCCTTCATCGGTGATCTTGTAGATCAGCTCCTTGATATCATAGGGCTTGTTCGCGCTGTCGGGGACCAGCGTGTCGAGCGAGTGATCGAGCCGGTCGGCCGGGTCGTCGGTGGGAACGACGGGCGGCTTGTCCTGGTTGGAGGACGGCAGGTAGCTGAACAGCGCGCGCACCATCAGCATTGCCTCGACGTCGTTTTCGAACGCCAGATCGGCCACGCCCGACTTGGTCGTGTGCGCGACTGCGCCGCCGAGGTCCTCGGCGGTCACCTCCTCGTGCGTCACGGTTCTCACGACGTCCGGGCCGGTGACGAACATGTAGGAGCTGTCCTTCACCATGAAGATGAAATCGGTCATCGCGGGCGAATAGACCGCACCGCCCGCGCACGGCCCCATGATCACCGAGACCTGCGGGATCACGCCCGACGCCATGACGTTGCGCTGGAACACCTCGGCGTACCCCCCGAGCGACGCGACGCCCTCCTGGATGCGTGCGCCGCCCGAATCGTTGAGGCCGATCACCGGCGCGCCGACCTGCATTGCATGATCCATGATCTTGCAGATCTTCTCCGCGTGCGCTTCGGACAGCGCGCCGCCGAAGACGGTGAAGTCCTGGCTGAAGACGAAGACCAGGCGGCCGTTGATCGTGCCGTAGCCGGTCACCACGCCATCGCCCGGGATCTTCTGCTCCCCCATGCCGAAATCGTGGCACCGGTGCTCGACGAACATGTCCCATTCCTCGAAGCTGCCCGGGTCGAGCAGGACCTCGATGCGCTCGCGCGCGGTGAGCTTGCCCTTCGCGTGCTGCGCGTCGATGCGCTTCTGGCCGCCGCCGAGCCGCGCGGCCGCGCGCTTTTCCTCGAGTTCGCGGATGATTTCGTGCATGCATGGACCCCCGCTGGAACGATCTTCTTTCCGGCGCCCGGCCCCGGGATCGGCTCCGGGGCGAATGTGGCGCGCGGCGTCGTGTGGATTCGAGCGACGAATATTAAGGGATTACCGGCCGTCGCGGGAAACGGGGCGGCATCCGCCTTGGCAGCCCCTGGGGCACAGCGTGCGCGGAGACCGCACGCGACCGGAACGATGGCGGTGGGCGCCGCTCAGTCGGTGCGCGCGCGTGCGAGCAGCCGCTCCGCCGCCATCGCCGGTGTGAGCGTGCCGGCCGCGACCGCGTCCTGTGTTTCCGTCAGCGCCGCCGCGACACCGGGATGCGCGCGGAAATCGCTGCGCAGCCGCGTGTCGATCAGCGTCCACATCCAGTCGAGTGCCTGAGCCCGACGCCGCGCGTCGAATTCGCCGGTGCGCTGCATGGTCTCGCGAAAGCGCTCGACCTCGCGCCAGAACGCGTCGATGCCGTCGCGGGATTGCGCCGAAAGCGCCAGCACGGGCGGCTTCCAATTGGGCGAGGTCGGGCGCAGGATCGCGAGCGCGTTGCGGATCGTGTGTTCCGCGTGCCGGGCAGTCTGCGGATCGATGTCGGCCTTGTTGATGGCGATGAGGTCGGCAAGCTCGACGATGCCCTTCTTGATCGCCTGCAGGTCGTCGCCGGCGTTCGGCAGCTGCAGCAGGACCATCATGTCGGTCATTCGCGCGACGGCGGTCTCCGATTGGCCGACGCCGACGGTCTCGACGATGATCACGTCGAAACCGGCTGCCTCGCAGACGAGCAATCCCTCCCGCGTGCGCACCGCGACACCGCCGAGCGACCCGCCGGCGGGTGAGGGCC
>CAWAFI010000011.1:0-11887 GCA_963781285.1 uncultured beta proteobacterium | reverse complement strand
TGCCCAGCGGATCGACCACCGTCACTACCGTCGCGGTCGGCGTCGTGCCTTGCGCGTTCACCATTCCGTTGACCAGCGCCAGTGTCGCAAGCAGCAGAAGCACTGCGACGAACCTGTTCCGGAACGTGATCACGCCCCCTCCAAAAGTATGCTTACGAGGATGTGGCCGATTCTAGCGTTTCCGTACTGTCCGCGGCCGGCGCGTCGTAAACGCCGATCTACAGTGGGCGGCGCGGCTGCTGTCGCCAACCCACGGCCCTTTACCCGCGACGGTTGGCGCGACGCACGGACGCGGCCCATGCCCTTAGCTGTTTCCAGTGAGACGCCGTGCCTTCGCCACCACGCGCCACGTCACGGCGGCGCGCCGCGCTCGAAGCAGTCCCGTTGTGTGCTCTTTGCCGCGATTCGGCGCAGAAAGCCAAATCTTGACGCTACGCCGCCTCGTCGCCGAGATAAACGGCGCGCACGCGCGCGTCGGCGCGTATCGCCTCTGGCGTCCCTGCGGCAATGATCCGGCCGCGATCGAGGACGATCACGCGATCGGCGTGGCCGAACACGACGTCCATGTCGTGCTCGGTGAACAGCACGGCGATCCGCTCCTGGCGTGCGCGATCGGCGGCGAGCTGCATCAGCCGGTTGCGGGAGTTCGGGCTCATCCCCGCCGTCGGCTCGTCCATCAACAGCAGGCGCGGCCGGCCGGCCAGCGCCAGCGCGAAGCTCGATGCGCTTCGCATCGCCGTAGGCGAGTGTCGCGCAGCCCCGATCGGCGAACCGGATCATCCGCACGCGGTCGAGCAGGGCGTTCGCTTCGGCGCGCAGGCGATTCGCCGCGCGCGCTGCGACGCTCGCGTGCGCACCGGCGTGCGCCAGTAAGGCCAGCTGCACGTTCTCGCGGACCGTCATCGATGCAAAGGTCGCCGCGACCTGGAACGTGCGGCCCACGCCCTTGCGGGCGATGGCGCGAGGAGGCAGACCGTCGATGCGCTCGCCACCAAGCGTTACCATGCCCGCATCGGCCGCGAGCTGGCCGTTGACCAGATTGAAGCAGGTTGTCTTGCCGGCGCCGTTCGGCCCGATCAGCGCGACCAGTTCGCCCGCCGCGACTTCGAAGGAAACGCCGAGCACCGCGTCCACACCGCCGAACGCCTTCGCGAGCGCGTCGACACGCAATACTGGCGCGTTCATTCGTCGACCTCTTCCGCTCCACTCGCGCCGGTGTCCCTGGCTCCGCCCGCCGCGCTCATTCGCGCCTCCACGCGAGCGCGCGCTGCATCGCACCGCCGATTCCTGCCGGGAACACGAGGACGATCAGCAGGATCGCGGCGCCGAGCACCGCGCGCCAGTAGTCCGTGAGCCGCGCCAGGGTGTCCGAAAGCCACGTGAACGCCGCGGCGCCGAGAAGCGGGCCGGCGAGCGCGTTGAGGCCGCCCAGCAGTACGATGACCAGCGCATCGACCGATCGCGGAATGGCCAGTGTCTCGGGCGAGATGCTCCCTTTCGAGAACGCAAAGAGGCCGCCGGCGAGGCCGGCGAATGTGCCGGCAAGGGCGAAGGCCGCCCACTGCGTGCGCCGTACGTCGATGCCGATCGCCTCGGCGCGCAACGCCGAATCGCGGCCCGCGCGGAGCGCGTAGCCGAAGGGCGCGTGCGCGATCCAGGCGATCGCGGCGAGCGCCGCGCCGGTGATTGTGAGCACGAACCAGAAGTACGCGCGCTTGTCGGCGAGCCACGCGGCGGGCCAGACGCCAACGACGCCGTTCGAGCCACCGGTGACGCTGTCCCACTGGAACGCGACCGACCAGACGATCTGCGCGAAGGCGAGCGTCAGCATCGCGAGGTAGACGCCGGAAAGCCGCACGCAGAACCAGCCGAAGACAAGTGCGCCGGACAGTGCTGCCAACGGAGCCGCGCCTAATGCCGCCTCCATCGGCCAGCCGTGCTTGACGGCAAGCGCCGACGCATACGCGCCGAGTCCGAAATAGGCGGCGTGACCGAACGACGCCATGCCGCCGGTCCCCATCAGAAATTGGAGGCTCGCCGCGAACAGCGCGAGGACCAGGATGTCGGTGGCGAGCACGAGCTGATAGGCATCGCCGGTGAACGGCAGCAGGGCTGCCAGCACGAAGGTAACGAGGGCGGCGATGCCCGCGCGGTGGCCGGGCGGCACGACCAGCGCCCGGAACTCGGCGATGCCGGTAGTCGGCGGCGCGGAGGGCACCGCACCCAGCAGGCCGTGGGGCTTGATCGTCAGCACGACGGCCATCACGACGAATTCGGCCACCAGCGTGAGCTTCGGAAACGCGATCGCGACGCCACCGAGATCGACGGTGCCGAGCGCGATGCACAGCGCCCGCGTGAGGCCGATGAGCAACGCCGCGAGAAACGCGCCCGGAATCGAGCCCAGGCCCCCGACAACGGTCACGACGAAGGCCTCGGCGATGACCGCCAGGTCCATGCCGAGATTCGCCGGCTCAAGCGGCAACTGCAGCGCGCCGGCGAGACCGGCCAGGAGCGCGCCCAGCGCGAACACGGCGGTGAAAAGCCGCCGCTCGTCGATGCCGAGCGCGCCAACGAGCGTCCGGTTCTCGGTCGCGGCCCGGATGACGACGCCGAAGTGCGTCCGGGCGACGAGCCACCACAGCGATAGCAGGACGAGCGGCCCCACCGCGAGCAGCAAGAGGTTATAGGTCGGTAACGCGCGTCCAAATACTTCGATCGCGCCGGCGAACCCCGCGGCGCGCGGCCCCAGCAGGTCTTCCGGACCCCATATCGCGAGCGCGGCGTCGCGGACGATCAGCACGATGCCGAACGTCGCGGCGAGCTGCAGGAGCTCGGGTGCCGCGTAGATGCGTTTGAGCAGCAGCGTTTCGATCAGTGCCCCGATCGCCGCGACGATGAACGCCGCCAGCAGCACGCCGCCCCAGAACCCGAACGGCCCGCGCCCGAACGTTGCGACAAGCGTGTACGCAACGTAGGCGCCCAGCATGTAGAGCGAGCCGTGCGCGAAGTTGACGATCCGGGTGACGCCGAAGATCAGCGTCAGACCTGCCGCGACGAGAAACAGCGAGGAGGCGCCGGCAAGGCCGTTCAGCAGCTGGGCGAAGAACGAGGCTAAGGACACACGGGGGATGCTATCTCACTCGGCCGGCCGCAGGCGCCTCACGGCGTCGTCGGACGGGAGATAGTCCTTGCCGTCGGCATAACGCCATTCGATCATCACGCCCTTTCCATCCTTCATCGCAGTGCGTCCCACGTACGCACCCATCGTCGACTGGTGGTCGAGCGCGCGGAATGTCACCTTGCCGAACGGCGATTCGAAAGCGAGGCCGCTCATCGCAGCGATCAACTTTTCGGTATCTGTCGAGCCGGCCTTGCGGATCGCCGCGGCCGCCGCCTTGACCGTCGTGTACCCGACCACCGACCCAAGCCGCGGATAGTCGTTGTACTTCGCTTGGTACGCGTCGCGAAAGCGCTTGTGCTCGACGGTGTCGATCGCATACCACGGGTAGCCGGTGACCCACCAACCCACTGGCGCCTCATCCTTCAGTGGATCCAGGTATTCCGGTTCGCCGCCGAGCAGGTTGAACACCGGAACGTCCTTGAACAGGCCGCGCAGCTGGCCTTCGCGGACGAAGCGTGCGAGATCGGCGCCGAACAGCGAGGAAAATATCGCATCGGGCTTCCCATCCTGCAGCGCCTGGACCACCGGGCCGGCGTCGATCTTGCCCAGCGGCACCGCCAGCTCGACGAATTCGATCCCGCCCGGCTGCAGCGCGATCATCTGCCGTTTGAATGCGGTCGTCGCGGATTGCCCATATTCGTAGTTCGGATAGACGATCGCCCACCGTTTCTTGCCCAGCTTCGCCGCGTCGGGAGCCAGCATCGCCGTCTGCATATAGGTCGACGCGCGCAGGCGAAACGTGTAGCGGTTGCCGTTGTCCCAGACCATCTTGTCGGTCAGCGGCTCGGCGGCGAGAAAGAGCACCTTGCGTTGCCTGGCGAGATCGGCGACGGCAAGGCCGACGTTGGACGCGAACGTCCCCATCAGCATGACGACCTGCTCGCGCGAGAGGAGCTCCTCGGCGACACGCACCGCATCGCCCGGGTTGCCATTGTCGTCGCGCGAGACGATCTGCATCGGTCGGCCGAGCACGCCGCCCGCAGCGTTGATCTCGTCCAACGCCAGCTCCATCCCCTTCTTGTACGGCTCGAGGAACGCCGGGAATGTCTTGTAGCTATTCAACTCGCCGAGCTTGATCGGCTGCGCGGCGGCGGTGACGGAACCGGCGGTGGCGAACGCCACGACAGCCAGGTGCGCAAGGCGGGCAAAGAGGGTGCTGGGGCTCATCGAGTCTCCGGACCGGGACGGGAAGTCGCTATTGTCCAACACGGCGCCCTGTCCGGGTGGAAGTGGCGCTTGGCCTGCTGCGATTTGGGGTCATCTCGGCACCCGTGCAACCCGCCACGGCGTGTGGCGTACAGGGGCACCGTCTGCCACGTGGCGGCAGCAATGCGCCAGCCGGGGCGACAATCTCGGAGCGCAACGTAGCTTGGCATGCCGTTTGCTGCCGCTATCGATGCGGGCTAAACACACCCGGTCCCCCGACCGGCACGGTGGTTGCCGGAATTGGTTCGGCCCTTCCGAGCGGGACAAACGTCTGGCATGGCGACTTTGCTCATCGTTGACGACGAACCCAACGTGCTCAGCGCGTTGCGTCGCATGTGCATGAACCGGGTGGCGCTGCCGGCCATTCCCGATCCCCACGTCGTGACCTTCACATCGCCGCACGACGCGATCGATCACGTGCGCAAACACGCGGTCGACGTTGTCATTTCCGACTACCGGATGCCCGAGATGGATGGTGCGACATTCCTGACGATGGTCAAGAAGCTGCAGCCGGATGCGGCGCGGATGGTGCTCTCCGCATTTACCGATCTGGACGGCATCGTGCGCGCGATCAACGATGCCGGGATCTTCCGGTTCGTTGCCAAGCCGTGGTCCGACACCGATCTGCGCGCATCGATCGTCCAGATTCTCGAGCACCGGCATCTGCTGCTCGAAAACCGCCGCCTGGCCGACGAAGTCCGCCGCCAGAGCGGCATCATCTCGCAGCAGCAGCTCGAGCTCGAGCGACTCGAGGCCGAGACCCCTGGCATCACCCGCGTGCGCTGGAGCGAGGATGGCGGCGTAATGCTCGAGTAGGAAGCATCGCGGCGCAGCCGCGGTCACCGCGATGAAGACCCCGCGAGTCCGGAAGGAAGCCCTGATCGAACCCCGCGATTCGAGCCCGCCTGCTGCAAGCGCCGCAGGCGCCAGCAAGCTCAACGATTTCGCCTGGATCTACGCACTCTACGAACTCGGGCAGACCGCGGCGACGGGCGTCGAGCCGCTGAAGGTCCAGCAGGACATTCTCACCCACATCGTTTCGGGGCTCGATGCCGAAAGCGGGTCGATCGCGATGATCGTCGAGGGCACCGCCGACATGCTGGAGATCGTCGCCGGCACCGACTTGCCGCCTGGCGTTCTGGGTAGCCGCTTGCCGCGGGGGATGGGCGTTTTCGGCCACGTCGTCGCGACGGGTCATCCGCTCCTGATCAATGGCGATGCCGCAGAAACGGGGTTGCCGATGCGCCTTCGCGAGCGCCGGGACCGCCCGACGCATTCCGCGATGTGCTGGCCGCTGCGTGTGCAGGAGAAGACCATCGGTGCGCTGGCCGTCAACCGTGCCATCGGATTGCCGCGCTACACGGTCGCCGACCTCGATCGCGGGCAGGTGCTGACGAGCCTGCTCGCGCTGGTGATGGCCAATCACCGCATGCACGTCGAGCGCGAGACGCGGATACTCGAGCTCTCCACGCTGAACGATGCCATGCAGCGGATAAACTCCGCACTCGAGGAAGCGCAGGACCAGGTGATCCAGGCGGAGAAGCTCGCTTCGATCGGGCAGATGGCGGCCGGTGTCGCGCACGAGATCAACAATCCGGTCGGTTTCGTGATGTCGAACCTGGGCACGCTCGAAGCCTACGTCGCACAGTTGCTGCCGCTCGCGGAAGCAGGCGCCGCTGCCGGACAGGCGTCTCTCGTGCCAGGACTGCTGGCGGAAGCGGGGGATCTCGAATTCCTGCGTACCGACATCGCGGCGCTCATCGCGGAATCGCGCGACGGGCTGGCGCGCGTAAAGCACATCGTACAAGACCTCAAGAGCTTCTCGCGCGGCAGTGCCGACGAGACCTGGGAGATGGTCGATCTCCACGCGGCCCTCGAAAGCGCGCTCAACATCGTCCGCAATGAGCTCAAGTACAAGGCGCAGATCGAGATCCGCTATGGCGATCTGCCGGAAGTCGAGGCCCTTCCGTCGCGGCTCAATCAGGTGTTCCTGAACCTTCTCGTCAACGCCGGCCAGGCCATCGACGGCAAGGGCCGCATCGTGATCGCGACCGGGACCGAGGGTGACGAAGCGTGGGTCGCGGTGGAGGACACGGGTTGCGGAATTCCGAAGCCGCACCTGAACCGGATTTTCGAGCCATTTTTCACGACCAAGCCGGTCGGGCAGGGAACGGGGCTGGGACTTTCTGTCTCGTATTCCATCGTCCGCAAGCACAACGGGCGGATCGAAGTCGACAGCGAGGTGGGACGCGGGACGCGGTTCACGGTCTACGTTCCATTGCGCCAGGTGCACGACGACGCGACACCTGCCCTCGCCGTGACGATCTGACGGCGGCTCGGATCGTCGTCGGCTGTCGAATAGACGGGCGGTGACCTGCGTCAAGGCGCGGCGTGCGCGCCGCCGTGTACCATGGGCATGGCTGCCGTCGGGACGTCGGAGCATTCGTCGTCACCCGTCGGCGTGTGCCGTCGCTCTCCGCTCGCCACCACGACCGCAATGCCCGCATTGCGCCTGTTCGGGCTGCCGCTACACCGCCGCCCCGTATCGAGACCCGTCGATCCGGCGGTGGCAGCGGCAGCGCTTCTCGAGTTCGCGTCCCTGCCGGAGGAAGCGCTTTTCCTGCGGCTCGCGACTACGGCGGACGGCCTCACCAATCACGAAGTTGCCCTGCGTTACCGGGAGATCGGTCCGAACACGGTCGCCGACGACCATGCGCCGGGAGCTGCACGGCACCTAGCGCAGATCGTTGCCAATCCTCTGTCCCTGGTGCTGATCGCGCTTGCAGGCGTGAGTTGGCTTACCGGTTCGCGTGAAAGCGCCGGCGTCATCGCGGCGATCGTGGTTCTGGCGTCGCTCTTAACGTTCCTCCAGGAGTACCGATCGACGAAAGCGGCCGAGGCGCTGCGCGCATTGGTTCACGTGAAAGCGACCCTCGTGCGGCGGCTGCATCCGCACGACGCCGCCGCGCCTGCGTCCGGACAGCCGGTCCAGGTGCCACTGCCGCACATCGTCCCCGGCGACATCGTGCGACTCTCTGCGGGCAACCTCGTGCCGGCCGACGTTCGCATCGTCGCGGCCAAGGACCTCTTCGTCAATCAGTCGGCGTTGACCGGCGAGTCGCTGCCCGTCGAGAAGTTTGCCGGCGCCGCGACTGCTTTGGAGTCGCCGCTCGAGCTACCGAACCTGGCATTCATGGGGACCAATGTCACCAGCGGCACCGCCACCGCTATCGTGTTGGCGACGGGGCGGCGGACGTACTTCGGCAGTGTCGCGCACGACGTGGCCGCAGCCCGTGCACCGACGAGCTTCGAGCTTGGCATCCACCGGTACCTGTGGCTCATCATCCGCTTCATGCTGGTGATGGTCCCGGCCGTGCTGCTCGTGAACGGTGTCACCAAAGGCGACTGGCTGGACGCATTCGCGTTCGCTATCGCGATCGCCGTCGGCATGACGCCGGAGATGCTGCCGGTGGTGGTCACGGTCAATCTCGCGAAGGGCGCGCTGGCGATGGCGGGCAAGCGGGTGATCGTGAAACGGCTCGCGTCGATCCAGAATTTCGGCGCGATGGACGTGCTCGCGACCGACAAGACGGGCACGCTGACGCAGGACCGCGTGTTGCTGGAGCGCCATGTCGACATCGCGGGGACGGAGTCGCGTCGCGTGCTCGAGTTCGCGTGCCTCAACAGTTTCTTCCAGTCCGGCATGCGCAACCTGCTGGACGAAGCGGTGCTGACGCACGGCGAGCTGCACGCGCATGTCCGCTCCGGCGTGGGCTACGCCAAGATCGACGAGATCCCGTTCGACTTCGAGCGGCGGCGGATGTCAGTCGTCGTCGCGACGACGGACGGCTCTGCGCATTATCTGATCTGCAAGGGCGCGGTCGAGGAAGTCTCTGCCGGCTGCACGCACGCCGAACGCGATGGGCAATTGGTGCCGCTGCTGCCCGAACACGCCGACGACCTCCACGCGGTGACACACGATCTCAATGACGAGGGCTTTCGCGTGATCGCCGTCGCGTACAAGACCCTGCCGCCAGGCCCGGCCGCGTATACGGTTGCCGACGAAGCGGACATGATCCTGCTGGGATACATCGCGTTCCTCGACCCGCCGAAGGAATCCGCGGCGCAGGCGATCAGGAAGCTCTCCGACTACGGCGTTGTCGTGAAGGTGCTGACCGGTGACAACGATCTCGTCACCCGTCACGTCTGCCGCCAGGTTGGATTGCCGTTCGACGCCGTACTCCTCGGCCGCGACATCGCGGCGATGTCGGATGCGGAACTGGCGACACGCGCCGGGGCCGTCACGATCTTCGCCAAGCTCGCGCCGGGCGAGAAGGCGCGGGTGATCCGCGCACTGCGGTCCACCGGTCACGTCGTCGGCTATCTCGGCGACGGGATCAACGACGGGCCGGCGCTCGCCGCCGCCGACGTCGGCATTTCGGTCGAATCGGCGGTCGACGTCGCCAAGGGTGCGGCCGACATCATCCTGCTCGAAAAGAACCTGCTCGTGCTGAGCGAAGGCGTTGTCGAGGGGCGCCGGGTGTTCGGCAACGTGACCAAGTACGTCCGGATGGCGGGCAGCTCGAATTTCGGCAACATGTTCAGCATGATCGGCGCGTCCGCGCTGTTGCCGTTCCTGCCGATGGCGCCGGTGCAGATCCTGATCAACAACCTGCTCTACGACCTGTCGCAGACGGCGGTCGCGACCGACAGCGTCGATGCGGAGTATCTCGCGCAGCCGCGGCGCTGGGACATCAGCGGCATCGGGCGTTACATGGTCTGCATCGGGCCGCTGTCGTCGATCTTCGACTACATCACGTTTGGCGTCATGGCGTGGGGGTTCGGCGCGCTCGCCAACCCCGCGCTGTTTCAGACCGGCTGGTTCGTCGAATCGCTGCTGTCGCAGACGCTGATCGTCCACGTGATCCGCACTGGCAAGATCCCGTTCGTCGAGAGCCGCCCGAGCAATACGCTGCTTGCCATGACGCTCGCGATCTGCGCGCTCGGCGCGTGGCTGCCGTTCTCGCCGCTCGCGAACTGGCTGGGGATGACCAGCCTGCCGGCCGCGTATTGGCCGGTCCTCGTTGCGATCCTTATAAGCTACCTCACGCTGACACAGTGCGTAAAGGCGTGGGCGATCCGGCGCTTCCGACTGGATTGAGCGCGCGAGACCAGGTCACTATGCAAACTGCTTCGTTCTTCGAATACACCGGCCCGGGCCGCATCAGCATCGCGCGCTGGCCACCGCGCGGCACGCCCGCCGGCTTTCGTGTCTATCGTGTGCTTGCGCCGGGGCCGTGGTTCAAGTCGGTCGACGAGGCCGAGTACCGGCGGCGCTATTCCGCGCAGCTCGCGGGACTCGATGCAGCAACCGCGTGGCGCGAGCTATACGAGTTGGCCGCTGGCGCGGAGCCGGTCCTGCTGTGCTGGGAGCGCAAGGCCGACCTCGAAGCGGCCCGAGCGTATTGCCATCGACGAATGGTGGCGCAGTGGTTCGAGCGCGCGCTCGGCCAACGTGTCGTTGAACGCTGAGCGATCGTGAACAGGAAGAAAGGGCACCCCGAAGGCTGCCCTTTTTCCTGGCGCCGGTGCCGTCGAGGGAGGTGAGCCCCGACGGGGTGCGACGATTCGCCGCAGGGGCGACCGAGCGGTTCGTTGACGAGGCTCAACCGGTCACGCGGCGTTCGGCGGGAATCTCCGCTACAGAGAACATCCATGACCGCTGCCACGGCCCTCCGGTCGCTTCACCTGACACCCGCGGACCCGCTGAAGTGCGCACGCGAGTGCATCCGCCGCGGTGAAACGCTGTGCGGCGTCGGCGATTCGTTCCATGTGCTCTACGTCGTACGGTTGGGCTTCCTCAAGAGCCTCACCTTGTCGGACGGCGGGCTGATGCAGGTGACTGGATTCCTGATGGCCGACGACGTGATCGGTCTCGACGGAATCGAGACCGGATATCACCAGAGCCAAGTGGTCGCGCTCGAGGATTCGGAAGTCTTCGTGTTGCCGTTTACGCAGTGCGAACAATGGTCGCAGGAGTCGGCGCAAGGCCAGCGGCTGCTGATGCGCATGATGGCGCGTGAGATCGTGCGCAAGCAGGAGCTCATGATCCTGCTCGGAACGATGCGTGCCGAACAGAGGGTCGCGAGTTTTCTGCTGGATTTATCGGAACGCTACGCTCGCCTCGGATACTCGCATTCGCAGTTCATGCTGCGCATGACGCGGCAGGAAATGGGCAGCTATTTGGGGCTGAAACTCGAAACGGTGAGCCGGATGCTGGCGCGCTTCCAGCAGGAAGGATTCATCCAGGTTCAGGGCAAGTCGATTGCGCTGCTCGACTTCCACGCACTTCGGCAAGTGAGCGGGCTTTCTTCCGATCGCCAGAGGTTGGCGGTAGAGGCGATCGTCGATCGGGAAGGCGAGCTGCTGGTCGCCAAGGAGCGGCGCTGACCGATCACACCATGCCCGGCCGCTGCACGTGCCGCCGGTGCTGTTCTTGTTGCCGTTCCGGTAGGCTGAGCCAATGCTCGGCAGCGCGGCGGACTCTGGGAACACATGGTCCATGATGTTTCGGATCGTATTCTGCTGTGCGGCCGCTCTCGCGAGCATCGTCGCGGATGCCGCGACGTTCGCCTACATCACCAACGAGCTCAGCAACACCGTTTCTGTGATCGACACCGCGACCAATACCGTGGTGGGGGTGCCGATTCCGACGCAGTGCGTACCGCAGATGTGAACTCGGTGTACAAAAACCTGAGGGTGTTGGCCGCGCTCTTCCGGGATGCGTGCGGCCGCGCATGGCGCCGCTCGAACTCGGCGCGATACCAGGCTCGATTGCACCGGGGATCCGCTGGGATGAGGCGGCGAACCGAGGGCCTCGGGCGTAACGGCGACGCAGCGAGCGCTTATCGCCCTATCTTCGGGCTGAATGGGGTCTTCGCAGGCCTGCGGCGGTCCCTCTTTGTGCGGCGATCTCCCCCCGCCGAGGCGGGCGGCAGGCTCGCGTACTGGAAAGGGTTGCGCCGGTCGCCGTGCCTGCGATCCTCATGATGCACATAACGGCAAGTACACCTGGTAGCGTCACATCCCGGCACGGGGATTGCCGGTGCCTCACCGGGCAGGAATCGCTTTGTCCCGACTCGCTTGGCCGCATCGCAGGCATCGCGGCGGAACCGCAACTCGACGCAGTGGTAGTTGTCGGAGCGGCCCTTGGGGTCCCGCACGCGGGCTGCGCCGGAGTGAAGCCGCTTTCCCACGTGGCGCCACCACAGCGCCAGCGCAATCAGCAGCGCGACAGCGAGGACCAGCGCAATCAACGGTTGACGGCCTCAATGTGGCTGTGGCAAGACAGGCCCGGATCTGCGAACGTGATCTTGCCTGCCGAGACCGTGCGGCTTAGCGCCAGCGCGGATCCAGGATTGCGTTTCTCGATCGGCATTTCGAAAGGGGCAGTAACTTCACGCTGGAACGGCATATGTGAAGAGTCCGCTGCCTTGTTTG
>CAWAFI010000010.1:0-96540 GCA_963781285.1 uncultured beta proteobacterium | reverse complement strand
ACGAGCGGACGGTCAGCCTCGCCGCGCAAATCGCATGGAAGCAGACATTTCGGCGGGCCGGAGCCCAAGTCCGAGTAGCGCTAGCAGCGTGTGTCGGCTGTCCTCAAAACGAAGCCGGGTCCGAGCAGGTTAGCGCAGCGCGGGAAGGACACCGGCGAACGCGCTGATGACAATAGCGTTGGCGATGTCGATTAGGAACGCACCGACCACAGGCACAATGATGAATGCTTGCGGCGCGTAGCCGTAGCGTTCGCAGACGGCCTGCATGTTGGCGATGGCGGTCGGCGTCGCTCCGAGCCCGAACCCGCATTGCCCGGCCACTAGTGTCGCCGCTTCGTAGTTCGATCCCATCACGCGAAAGGTGACCAGCGTCGTGAACAGCGCGACGCCGATGGCCTGCAGCGCGAGGATCACGAACATCGGCAGCGCCAAGGCCGCAAGTTCCCAGAGCCTCAGGCTCATCAACGCCATGGCAAGGAACAGCGACAGTGAAACCGCACCCACGAAGGTCAGCGCCTCGCCGTCGATTTCGTGCAGCTTGGCCATGGCGAGCGCGTTGCGGATCAGCACACCGACGAACAGCGTCCACACGAAAGTCGGCAGCGTAAACGTCGGGGTCTCGGCCCATCGCGAGAGCGCCGTTCCCAATGCCACGCAGGCTGCAATCAGCAATATCGTGACGCTCAGCCGCTGAGGCGTAAACGCGCCCCGGGACTCTGCGCCGTCGTGCGTCAGTACCTCAACCTTTGCCACGCCGAGCGGTACACCGCGCGCTTTGAGCCGTTCGATCAGCCGGTGGGCCACCGGGCCACCGACGAGGCCACCCATCATCAGACCGAAGGTCGCCGCCGCGAGCGCTATGCCCGGCGCCGCGGCGAGCCCGAAACTCTCGGCGAATTTCTGGCCCCACGCCGCACCCGTGCCGTGCCCGCCCGACATTGTTACCGAGCCAGCGATCAATCCTATCAGCGGATCGATGCCCATAGCCATAGCCGCACCCACACCGATGACGTTCTGCATGACCAGCATGCCAACGACGCAGGCGGTGAAGACCAGCAGGGGCACACCGCCGCGCGCGAGCATCCGCGCATCGGCACCCAGACCGATGCTGGCGAAGAAGGCGAGCATGAGCCCAGGCTGCAGCGAAGTATCGAAGGTTATGCGGACGCCGCCGAAGTGGGTCGTAGCGATGAGCAGCGCCGTAACCAAACCGCCCACGACAGGTTCGGGAATCGAATATTTCTGCAGAAACTCAATACGTTCGATGAGCCTTCGGCCGATCACCAGAACGAGCGCAGCGATGGCCAGCGTTGCAGGGACGCCGAATTGCAAGGCCACGATAAGGTGCAATGGAATGGGCAGCAGGCTAGGCGAGACGAAGTATAGACTCGGCGACGCCTGCCAGCGGGGCAATATTTGACTCTACCACGCCTCCGCCATGGGTGCGCCGCCTGAGCCGCAGGCGTCGATGCACTCGGTGATGCACAACGGGGAGGGTTGTCGGTGACGCAGTGGCCGTGATCCGACACGCAATTTCAGATCACACTTGCCATTGACCGGCCAACGGCGCGATGGTGAGAATCCGATGACGATGTAGCAGCCGAAACGGCACCCGACGTCCTTGGGACAGGTGTAGCTGCGGAGGAGGTGTCATGTCGTTTTTGAACGGTCTTCGAGCGGGGCGGACGGCGAACTGGTCCGAACTAAGCCTTGTCTTCCGCGGCGATTCGCTCGAGCGGCTGCTTGAAGCAAGCGCCCCATGATAGCGTGTCAAGTTTCATGGCCGAGGCGCCTTGTCATTTGGGAGGCGCACCCGCGTTGCTGGCGCGCTATAGCACCCGCGGCCTGCTGCTGTTTGCCTTCTCCGCTAAGGCGAGGAATCCGGATAGCGTGGAGCTCCAGAGCCTCGCTGATTCGAACGGGAGTGAATCATGCCTGTCTGGACTTGGCTCATACCTACGTTATCGTCGGGCCTGCTCGTGGTTGCAGCCGTAGCGGGCGTTGGCAAGTTGCTTGCGGTGCTGTGCGGCATCGGACTCATCGGGGCGGTGATCGCTGCGGTCCACCACGCCGAGGTGATCGCGCATCGCGTCGGAGAGCCATTCGGGACGTTGGTCCTCGCAGTGGCCGTGACCGTCATCGAGGCTTCGCTCATCCTATCGATGATGGTTGCGGGTGGCGACCACATGGCCGTCCTGCCGCGCGACACGATCTACGCGGCGGTGATGATCATCTGCACCGGCGTCGTGGGCCTATGCGTACTCGTAGGTGGTCTTGCGCATCGCGAACAATCCTTCCGCGTCGAAGGGGCCGGCGCGGGGCTCGCAGCGCTGATCGTGATGTCGACGCTCACGCTCGTACTGCCGGCCTTCACGACGAGCACGCCGGGCGGTACGTACAGCACCACACAACTCGGGTTCGTGGCCGTGACATCAGTCGTGCTTTGGGCAATCTTCGTCTTCATTCAAACCGTACGCCACCGAGACTATTTCATCCCTGTCGTAGACGCGACCAACTTGGAGGTGCACGCGGAGCCGCCGACGATCCGCGAGGCATGGACGAGCTTCGGATTGCTTTTCGTCTCGTTGGTGGCAGTCGTGGGCTTGGCCAAGATGCTCTCGCCGACGATCGAGCGCGCAGTTGACCTGGCCGGCGCGCCTAGAGCGGTGGTCGGGATCGCGATCGCATTGCTGGTTCTGTTGCCGGAAACGTGGGCCGCCGTGCGTGCCGCGCGAGCGGATCGTCTGCAGACCAGCATGAATCTCGCAATCGGATCTGCGCTGGCTTGCATCGGCCTCACTATTCCGGTGGTCGTGCTGGCCGCGGTCACCCTGAGCTTGCCACTGGTACTTGGGTTGGAGGCGAAGGATCTCGTGCTGCTCGCGGTCACCTTCGTCGTTAGTGCCATCACCCTGGCGAGCGGTCGCACTCACATGATGCAAGGTGCCGTCCATCTCGTGATCTTCGCGGCCTTCCTGTTCCTGGCGTTTGTACCCTGATACTGAAACGGCGAGAGTAGATTCGTGCGGACTTGAACGATGCACTCTATAGCACGCCGCGCCAACTTCCTACCCTCAGGGGAAACTTCGCGAACCAACAAGGGCACGCCCAACTATTCGTTCCAACGGACCGCCTTCGGCAGCCGATGAACTCAAACGTCGAACGTCCGGTCTTCATGTAGCCAATGGCTGGAGTGGGTCGACTGCCGGCGTTGGAGCAAATCAAACGAGTGGCGGCTCAATAGCGCGCACCTGCCATTCGGGCATAAAGGGCCGGTGTCGGTCATCGAGCCACCGCTCATCGTGGTGAAGTGAAGGACCGTGCCCGACCCAACCCGGCCATCCAGGTCTCTCTGGAGCGGCCATTCAACCCACTGCTACCTCAAAATGCTGACCGTAGCTGGCGTGAAGGAGGACGTGTGAACTCGACCGAACGCCAGGCGCATGGAGATCGCGGTATAACTGCCGCTTCAACGCTGTGGTCGGTCATGCGAGTCGGTCACCGGGACACGGCTGTGCTCCACGCGCTTGCGACCGCCTCCGTCAGATCGCCATCCCCACACCCGCGGCGCCGGCGCTGATCAGGCTCACGCTCCACACAACGTCGAGGTTGAGCCAAGCTCGGCGCAGGAAGCGCAGCCCGAGATACCGATACACGACCCAGGCCATCCCTAGGCCGGCGAGCATCATTGCCAGCGTGTGCACGGCTGCCACGGAGACAGCGACGGCGAAGTTGGATCGCGTCAGATAGTTCACGACCGTCGCGTGGCCCAGCTCAAGCAGCCCCGCGGCATCGGTCGCGTCGGCGGCGGCCGGCGCCGTGACACACAGGCCGAGCATAAACGGCAGCAGCATCAGCCCCGCCCCGTGCGCGGTCGCCATCAGGAACGACCACCACGCGAGCCGCGTCGGGCGAATCCGCGCCAGCGTGCGCGGATGGCGCCTCTTGATTAGCTTGAAGATGCCGAACAGCACGACCAGCGCGCCCGCGCCGATCCGAATTGCGCGGCTCCATTCAACGTACCAGCTCAGCCACGCAAACGGCACTAGCACGACCGCCATCGCCGCGAAATGCCCGCCGCCCAGCGGCAGTACCGTCGCGAACACGCCGTTGATGCGCCGCGCCGCCATGCCGTTAGCTACGGCGAGTGGCCACCCCATTGCCGGGTTGAGGCCGTGATAAAGCCCGATGGCGATGATCGTGAGCCAGAGCGCCGCGGTTGGGCTCAAGCTGATGGATAGCAGAACGAATCGGTCGAACAGTCGCCGCCCTGCAGGCGGATCTGGTGCGCCCCGAATTCCTTCCCGAAGTCTACATAGAACGCCGGGTCGAGCTTGATGCCGCCGTTCGCGTCCACGTTGCACATCACCTGCACGCCGGGCACCCCGTCGGGATAGAACTGCGTGTCCCAGGTGCTGTACAGCGAGTTGGTGAAGTAGACGCGCTTGCCGTCCCGGCTGATTTCGGTCATCTGCGGGCCGCCGCCGAACGGGCGGCCGCACGGGTGCTTGGCATGTTGGGCGATCCCGCCGATGCGCACGCTGCCCGCAAGCGTCGGCTTCATCGGGTCAGTCACGTCGTACTGCCTCAACTCGCCCGTGCCCCAGCAGGCGACGTACAGGAAACGGTCGTCCAGCGACAGGTCGATGTCGCTGATCAGCGGCGGCACTGCACCGAAGCCCTTCAGCAGTGGGGGAAGTTTCGCCGCATCGGCCGGCTCGGGCGGGATGGTGGCGGTCTTCCGGATGTTGAACGTGCCGCCCTCGCGATACCAGGTCCAGATCGATCCTTCCAGATTGGTGGTGTCGACCACCACGCCGAGGAAGCCGTATTCGCGCGTCGGGTCGTGTGCCGGGCGGATCTCGAGCGCCATTTGGTGGTTGGCGCCGAGGTCGATGGCCTGCACATGCTTGCGGTCGCGCAGGTCCCAGAAATGCACCGAGTGGCCGTACTTGTTGGCCAGCAGGTCTTCGGCCACGATGCCGTTCTCGAACTGTGGCGGCAGGCCCCATTCGCTGGACATCATGTAGTCTCGTGGCAGGTTCCACCAGAAATCGTAATGCAGCTTCTGCGGACCGCGGTCGATCTCCCAGCGCCCGCGAATCTCGAAGGTCTCGCAATCCATGATGAACACCCCTGGCGGCCCCTGAGTGCCGTCCTTGCCGGCGCCGCCCAGTGTACTGATGTAGATGCCTTCGGGCCCGCAGTGCACGGTGTGCGGGCGCGAATAGCCGGTCTTCCGCAGCACCTCTTCAGGTTCGATCGTCTTGACGAGCTTCGGCCTGGTCGGGTCCGGCTGAGTGTCGACTACGTAGATGCGCGACGAGCGCATGCCCGGGATGATCAGGTAGCGGCGTTGCAGGAACGCGTGGCCCGACAGCGGCGACAGCGCCGAACTGCAGGCGTTCCAGCCGAAGTGATGGAACTCGTCGCCGCGATTGGGCATGTCGAGCCGATATAGCACCGAGCCGAAGGTCTTCGACTTCGGATCCACATCGACCACGGCCAATGCATCGGGCCGTGACCGGTCCGGCGACAGCAACACCGTGTAGGCGATATGTTCTGCTTCGGCTTCCATCGCCAGACGCGGCGAGGGGTGAAACGTCGGATCCGGGCGCAAGTTTTCCAGCATGGTCAGTTCCTCCTGAGAACGTAAGGGACATTCCCTTCCGCCGCTGTCCCCTACTGGAACAGCCGAGGCATGCAGCATGGTCTAATCGAAGGCGATGTCAAGGTCTAGCGCCCCAGCTCGAGTTTGCGCGCAGTAGGAACGGCGTGCGCCGGCATGCCATGGGGCCGTCGTTGGCCGACAAACACGGATCAACGGCTGCATTGGAGCGCGATGCGCTACGGCCGCTCTCGGCCGTACTCGGTCTTGTCGTTGACGGTCGCAGATCGAGCCGAAACGGACAACGGGCAATGCTATCCAGCCGCGCTCTTGCAGCTAGGCGCGGGAAGCCGGTATCGAGCCTTGCCTCAACGAGTCGCTGCAGCTACGTCAGACAGCAATGGCACGGCGTTGGGATTCGTGACTGTCTTTCGGATGAGTATGTCGGACGGCAGTACGTTCGTCCGCCCATAAAACGCGTCATTCCATGCCGCGTTCGTGTTCACGACCGTGCCGTCCAGACTTACGCCACCGTACAATCCCTTTGCGCGCGTAAACGCGACCAGATCGGCCGTAACCGTCGACTGCGCCCCTGCGCCCACCGGCCCGACTGCGATACTGGCATCGCCGCCGATCTTGAACGATGTCGACAGAAGGGAATTGAGACCCTTCTCCGTCATGACCACGATCACGGCCTCGGACACGTCGACGCCGACCTGAAATCCGACACTCGCGGTGATGAGATCGTAGTACGCAGGACCCGCCCACGTGCTCCCGTCGCGCGCGACCAGTACGGCGCGACCGCCCGATCCGCCAAAGATGAATCCGGCTCTTACAATTTGCGGAGCAATCAACACGCCTTGCGCGCGGTACAGGTTTTGCTGAATCCAAGTTTGGTCGGGATCGCGCAGGAAGGTGATCAATGTGACGCGCGCCCAGGACGCGAGTCTTACGGCTTCCAGCTCCGACGCCGACTGCATGCTCGAGCATGCGGTTATGCCGCAGGCGACTAAAGCGCAGGTCGTCATCCGGACAATGCATTGGAAACGCTTGAACCAAAGCATTGAAATATTCACGTGAACTCTCCTTTCGTCATGGCGTCTTCGTATCGAGGGCCAGTGCATTGACGGGCGGTTGCCGCGGACAGCAGAGGCCGCGACCAAAATCCGCAGACGATGCTGGATCCGGTGATGTTTGCGCCCGGGCGCACCAGACTGCCAACCAGTCCCGTCCCGACCGGATCACTCGCCGAGGTCATGGCAATCGGTATCGTGGTGGTGACGCTCTGTGCTGCTCGCGTCGCTCGCCCCCCACCGGCAACGATGACATCGACCTTCAAACTCACACTCTCGCGGGCAAGCCAAACAGTTTCGGCGGTTGTGCCATCCGCGAAACGGTATTCGATCAGAATAGTCTTGCCGGGCGCATAACCTCTTTCTCGCAACCCCTGCTCGAATGCGTCAATGTACGCTTGCGGAGGTATGTCTGTGCGCAGGAACCCCGCCCGTGGGATGTTCGTTGGCTGCGCCATCGCCGATAGTGCCACGCATACGAGACCAGCGGCGCCGGTGCCGACAAAGGTTCCGCGATCCATCGCCGAATCCTCCCTTCGAGGGATGGAGCTGCCATAGTACGCTTGGCCGCGTGCCTACGGCCGACAAGCACAATGGCTGCTACGCAGCGCGATGTGCGATGACCGCTTCTGGCCGACAGCCGCGGTTCCCAGTGGTCGCCGATAGCTGCCGTTGGGAAGCCGAGTTCTTGCCGCGAAGGGCGGCTTACAGGCGCCGTCGCGAACTCACACTATCGGCCACCTCCGGCCATTCATGCCTCAAAAGACACGCGTCGGGAATGACCGGAGTCAAGGCGGAGCAGCCATAGCTCGCGGTCGCACGCGGGCGAGCGATCTCCAAAGCAGCCCGTCAAGGATCAGCTACGCCAGCCAGCATGAAGAGTTGCTCGAACGGCCGCGGGTTAGCGAATTGAATCGACGCTATCGACCCGAGGCAGCCATGTGCCCAAGTCGTAAGCAGACGTTCGGATTGCCGCAATCCAGCGCCGCAAAGTTCATCGGTACCGTGAGAACAACCCGTCGGTCCAACACGCCGCGACCCGGATGCGTGCCGTGGCGTCCATCAATAATCTGCCGCCGCGTACCCACGTTTGCATCACTCGCGCGCAACCGCCGACGCGGACCAGCTATGGTCGCGAGATCTTCGGTGCCACCGCATCGACGTCCAGGTAGTGCCAGGATGGGACCAGGTAATGAGCGCCGTCGGCCTGCGGGTGTTGCTTGGTCAGTCAATGGCTTCAGGTCCAGCATGGCGAGCGCAGCGATTTCGTAACTTTCCTTGCCTTCGTGCGCTTCGCTCCAGGCTATGCACCGCTGGTCTTGAAACTTGGCGTGTGTTGCAAGAGCTTGATTTGAAATATGCTGCTAAACGCTGTCGAAGCTCATAATCCCTTGGTCGCTGGTTCGAATCCAGCCGGGCCCACCAGAATCGATGTGGTCCATTCCGGACACATAGGTCACCCCCGTCTCAGGAAGGGCAATGACTTAGAGGCGACTCCGGCCGCCGTGCCTTTCCTTTCTACCGACGCCGCAATAGCCCCGAGCGGTGGCCCCACGCGACCAGCCTGCTTCTCTGCGATGGACTCGGCGCAGCCACCTTGCAAGCGACAGGTCGCAGGTTCGATTCGTGTCCTGGCTGCCAATCGACGACAAACAGCCGGGGACATATTGAGACAGCCCATTGCATATGAAGCAGTGGAAAAGACCCTTTGGGGCGTTCGCTGCAAAATGAACTCGCGCGGCTTTGATACAATGTGATGGGTTGTATCGGTGCTCATAGTGCCGCTGCCGTATCAAGTCTGGTATCCGAAGCGTTCTGCCTCCCGCGCATTTTCCTTAGTGGTGCCATTGGCACATCAAGCGCGAATCAGCGATTTCGAACATGAAGCTTCCCCCTGCGCATCTGCTGATGCAGATTTCCAACAACCCGAGCGCTGACGACTTCGTCGCGTCGTTCGGATACACGCGGAACGAAATCCTCACCTTACTAACAACCGCAGGGCTTGATATTAAGCAATTCACCAGCATCCTGGATTTCGGTTGCGGCGTCGGACGCTTCCTGTTCGCGATGCAAGACCAGCTTGAGCCACGCCAGAAGCTCTTTGGCTGCGACGTAGACGCGGACTGCGTAACATGGTGCCGCGAGAACATCGACTTCGCGGACGTGCGGCAGACGAAGCTCGATCCGCCGTTGCCCTATGCGGACGAAAGCTTCGATTTCATCTACGCACTTTCGGTGTTCACGCATCTTTCGTTCGATCTCCAGTTTGCCTGGGCGAGAGAGCTTCGGCGTGTCACGCGACCGGGAGGCGTGATTTTCTTCACGACGCACGGAGAGATCCACCTCCTGTCGGCGCTTGCGCACACGTGGCCCGAGACAGATTTTGCGTTGCTCGGCGAAGATGGCTTGTTGTGTACATTCTCCCAGAGCCGCGCGCGCAAAATCGAGGGACAGCGCGAAGTGGCCGTCGTGCATTCCCGCAGTGCGATCGACGAGGTGTTCTATGGTTTTGCACCCCTGTATCACTGCCGCATATCAAACATGGCGGGCGGGCAGTCCGTCTCGATTCGGCAGCGGCCATGGGCGAGCCTCGGTGTCATTCCGGTGACGCCGGAGCGGCGCGACGGTACCCTCAAGCCGACGGCAGAAGCTGCCGTCATTCTTCCGTTCACGGTCCCCGCCTTTTCCGGCTCCCGACCCTTTCGCGCGCTGCTCTCCTTTGCGCAGGCATGGAACGCAGCCGGCGCCATTCGCTACGAGGCTACCGTTGTTGCCGGGGGCCAGGAACTCAAACGGGAAATTATCGAGCTCCCGTTCAAGTCATTTGCGGGGCCACGACATTTTCTTCCATTGACCGTCGAGGTTCCGGGGACCGGCGCCCCCTGCGAGGTCATCTGGAAGCTCGGCTGGAAGGGGAAGTGGCGGACGCAGGACAAGGTCGATTTCGCGCTTTCGCACGCGCGACTCGAGTCTGGCTCCTAGCCCAACCTCTTTCGACGCCCCTCATCCACGCATCCGCACTTGTTAAGCACCTTCCTTTGCGCGATTTCAGAGCTTCCCGCTACGCTCGTCTCATGCAGAGACGATGCCTGACCAGGATGGACCGGCGACTCGCGGCGACCGATTCGCCCATCCCGGGCCTCGTCGAGGCCGCTAGAATGGGCGTTGTTCGCACCGCAATGGCGGCGCGCCGTATCTTCCCGACCGATTTCCGAGGAGATTCCATGTTCACTCCAGTGACCATCCCGTTCGGCGCCAAGCTGCTGTTCAACACGCTGAAGCTGAAGCCCGGCGTCAGCATGGACGACGTCGAGCTGGCGCTCGGCGAAATGTGCAATGTCGTCAAGGACACCTATGGTGGCGACAAGGGCGGTTTCATCGCCGGACAGGTGTTCCGTTTCTCCGGGTTCGTGTCGGACGAAGGGTCGCTGTCGGAATCGCGCACGGCGGACGACCACCTCGCGATCGTCACCTATTGGCGTTCGTTCGACGAGCACGAGAAATCCCACGCCGATACCGTCTTCAAGGCGAAATTCGCGGCCCTGGCGCAGTTCTGCACCGAGAGCAAGGAGCTCGGGTACGACATGCTCTGGCAGGGCGAGCCCGAAACGCCCTAGCCCCACGGGGGCGACCGACGCGGCGGGCCGCCGGACGACGCCGCGCTGAGGCATAATTGCGCCCTTCATGCCTCTGCCCGCCGAAATCCTCGCGCATCGCCAACGGATCGCCGCGCCGTATCTCTCCGGCCAGGGCATCGAGATCGGTGCGCTCGATGCGCCGACGCCGCTGCCGGGTGCGGCGCGCGCCCGCTACGTCGACTTCCGGACGGTAGCGGAGCTCGCAGCGCAATATCCGGAGCTCGACGCGCGCGCCTTCGTCGACGTCGACATCGTCGACGACGGCGAACGCCTCGACCGTATTGGCGACGGCTCGCTCGATTTCCTCATCGCCAACCACATGCTCGAGCATTGCGAGAATCCGCTCGGGACGCTGCGCAATCATCTGCGCAAGGTCAAGCGTGGCGGATGGCTCTACTATGCGGTGCCGGACATGCGCACCTGTTTCGACAGCGCGCGGCTCGCTGACGACGTTCGCGCATCTCGTCGCCGACGAGGCCGACGCCGGTGCGGCCTCGCGCCATGGCCACTTCCTCGAATGGGCGAAGCTCGTCAACAAGATCGACGATGACGCAGCCGCCGCCGAGAACGCGCGCCGCAACATCGAGCAGCGATACAGCATCCACTTCCATGTCTGGGACGGCAACTCGTGGCTGGATTTTCTGGTCCGCGCGCGCGAGCATCTCGGCAACCTGTTCGAGATCCGCCATTTCGAACTCGCCTCGGTCGAGATGATCTCCATGCTGCGACGTTCCTGATGGTGGTATGCGCATTCCCCGCATGACCGGCCAGCGCGATCCCAACCCGTACAGTTTGGACACGCCAGTCGGCGACGAGCTCGGTCGCGTCACTCGATTCAGCGGCTGGCATCTCCCCCCCGACAACCCGAATGCGCGCTCGATCGAGATCTGCATCGACGGTGTTCCGACAGCGGGAACGGTAGGGAGCGCGCGCGCCGACCTTGTTGCGGCCTTCCCCGCGTTTCCTCGCGCACTGAACTGCGGCTTCTTCGGTGATCTCGTGCTGCCGAAGGGCGTTCACGAAGGCCAGCGAATCAGGACAAGGATCGATGTCGTGTACACGCCGGGAAGGCGTGCATCGCTGCTCGAACGGGAGTTCCGCGTTTCCGCACCATGGAAACCGCCCGACCCGCGGGCACGCGCCTTTGCCTACGGGGACATCCTCCAGGAGCCCGTGACCGGTGCCGGCGTGCGTCTCAGCGCCGATCTCAGCGAGGCGTTTGCCGGGAGCAACGCACTGCCGGTCATCGATGGCGCTCCGCATTTCCATCCCGTCCCGACGCTCCCCTGCGTGCGCCTGCTCGAGCCACGCTCCACCCATCCGTACGGAGCCCTCGCGAAGCAGCTGATCGACGAGGCGAACGGACTCGTGCTCGACTTCGGATCCGGGATCCAGGCGCCGGATCGGCTGCGCCCGCACGTGGTGAACCTCGACGCGATTCACTTTCCCTACGTCGATGTCGTCAACACGTACCCGGACCTTCCGTTTCGCGACGCAACGTTCGACTGCGTCGTGAGCCAGGCCGTATTCGAACATTTGCCGGACCCCGCCCGCAGCGTGGGCGAGATCTACCGCGTGCTGAAGCCCGGCGGCCGCGTCCTGATCGACACCGGCTTTCTCGTCCCGCTGCACGGCGATCCGGATCACTATTTCAACATGACCGGATCCGCGTTGCGGCGGATCATGCGGGGTTTCGAGATCGGCGAGATCGGTGTGCAGCCTTATCAGAATCCGTCGCAGGGCTTGATCATGCAATTCGAGCACGCGCTGATGTCGCTGCGGCCTGGTATCTGGCGGCAACGCGTCGAGCGCTGGCTCCAGGAAACGCGGAGCGACGCAGCGGCGCTGGACGACGATCTCGGAATCATCGGCCGGGAGGTGCTTGCCGCCGGGTACTACGTGATCGCACGGCGGCCTCGTTGACGACCACCCGTCCTTTCTGGCCCGGTCCATGTGCGGCATCGCCGGACTGATCGATCCGCACGCGCGCAATGCCGAGGGCGTTTTGCGTGCGATGCTCGACGCGATCCGCCATCGCGGCCCGGACGGCGATGGTCTCCACGCCGAGCCTGGCATCGTGATGGGGATGCGGCGGCTGTCGGTCATCGACCTCGAGACCGGTTGGCAACCGCTCGCTGCACGCCACGGCCAGGTGCTCGCGTTCCAGAACGGTGAGATCTACAACTATCGGGCGCTCCGCGCGGAGCTGGAGCGAGCAGGTTGCGTGTTCGCCACCGCCAGCGACACCGAAGTGCTCGCGCACGGATACGCCCGTTGGGGCATCGACGGCCTCCTCGCGCGCGTCGACGGCATGTACGCCCTGGCGATCCTCGATCGCGACGAGCGCGTCCTGCATCTCGCGCGCGACCGCTTGGGCGAGAAACCGCTGTTCTACGTCGCCGCTGCGGAACGGTTCGCCTACAGCTCCGACGCCGGCACGCTGGCCGCGTTGCCGTGGGTCGGCGCCGAGCTCGATCCGCGGTCGTTGTCGCGCTATCTCGCGCTCCACTACGTCCCCGGCGAGGCGACGATCTACCGGAACGTACGCCGCGTGCTGCCTGGCGAGCGACTCGAAATTCCGCTCGCAGCGCCGAAACCGAAGCGTGCGCGCTATTACCTTCCGCCGCTCGGCGATACAGTGCCGATCGCCGACGACGAGCTGGCCGCCCGGGTCGAGCACGCCGTAGCCTCGCGGCTCGTCGCCGACGTCCCGGTCGGCGTGTTCCTGTCGGGCGGGCTCGACAGCTCGATCGTCGCGACGATCGCCGCGCGCCATCTGCCCGGCGTGCTGACGTTCTCGATGGGGTTCGGCAGCACGGAGCACGACGAGAGCGAATTCGCGCACGAGCTCGCCGGCGCGATCGGCAGCCGCCACCATCACTTCCTTTTCGACGAGGCGAGCTTTGCGTCGCTGCTGCCGCAAGTGGCCGCCGCTCTCGATGAACCCCTCGGCGACCAGGCGCTGCTGCCGGTGTACTGGCTGTCGCGCGAGGCGCGCCGGCACGCGACGGTCGTGCTGTCCGGCGAGGGCGCCGACGAAGCATTCGCGGGTTACGGGTACTACCGCCCGTTCGCACCGAGGCCGGGCATGCTGGCGACGATGAAGCGCGCGCTGACGGGTGCCGATGGCGAGCGCGCGACGCTGATCGACAATTCGCCCGCGGAGACTCCGTCGGGGTTTCCGTTGCTGACCGACACCGCCGGCCGCGCGCGGCTCGTGCCAGGCGCCACGGCAACGTCCGATCCGTGGGAGGACAATCTCCTAGGCTGGCTCGCTGCCGCGCACGATCCGCTGCAGCGAGCTACCGCGGCCGACCTCGCGACGTGGCTGCCCGACGATCTCCTCGTCAAGTACGACCGGATGGCAATGGCGGTAAGTCTCGAGGGCCGGGCGCCGTTTCTGCAACCGGATCTCGTCGCCGCGGCGCTCGCCCTGCCGCCGCCCGAGCGGATGAACGGCGACGAGAGCAAGGTCGCGCTGCGTCGAATCGCGCGCCGCTGGCTGCCCGAGCGGATCCAGCGCCGGCGCAAGCAGGGATTCGTGTTGCCGATGCGCGCATGGATCCGCGAGTGGCTCGCGACGCACGGCGGCCCCATCCCCTATTTCGGTGCGCGCGCGATACCGGGCCTCGACCTCGCGGAAGAGATCGCCATCGTCGATGCCGATCTCGCCGCAGGGGTACAACGCGAGCGCCTGCTGTTCGCACTGATCATGCTCGTCGAGTGGTACGCCGCCGCGCAGCGGCGCGTTGACGCGTTGGCAGCCGCATATCGCACGACGTGAATGCTGACGCGCCGGGTTGCGCCCGCGTTACAAGACGTCGGCGAAGCCCTTGCGACTCTTCTGGAACCACCAGTAGCCGCCGCAGGCGACGGCGATCGCAACAGCCGAGTACACACCGAGCATGCTCCAATCGGGCCACCGTCCCCAGATGAGCGCGCCGCGCGTCGCTTCGAGCGGCAGCGTCAGCGGGTTCAACGCGAGCCAGGCGCGATAGGCTTCCGGCAGTGCGCTCGCCGGATAGAACACCGGCGACAGGAACATGAGCAGCATCGTCACCAGGCCGATCACCTGCGCGATGTCGCGCAGGTACACGCCGAGTGCCGCGAGAAACCAGCAAACGCCCAGGATCAGCACGACATACGGCGCGACGATGGCCGGAAGCGCCAGCGCCGACAGCGGCAGCGAGCCGCGCGCGAGGAGCAACGCCGCCAGCAGCACGCCGAAACCGATCAGCGCGTGGAATCCTGCCGTGATCACCGCCATCACCGGCAGGAGTTCCAACGGAAACACGACCTTCTTGACGTAATTCGGCACCGCGGTGACGAGGCCCGGCGCGCGATTGAACGATTCCGCCAGCAGCGCATGGAGCAGGATGCCCGGGAACAGCACGAGCGCGAATTCGCCGTGACCGGCGACCCCCGCACCCCATCGGGTCTGGAACACGGTACCGAACACGAACGTAAACGCCGCCAGCAGCAGCAGCGGCGAGGCAAGCGACCACAGGAGCCCGAGCATCGATCCCCGGTAGCGGCCCGCGATGTCGCTGCGCACGAGTTCAGCGATGAGCTCGCGTTGCGCGCGAAGCGTCCGCAGCAACGAAAATGGTGTCGTCGGGAAGCGCGTCGCGGACATGGCGCGCAATTATAGCCGTCGCTCGGGCCGATCATGACGGCGTACCGGCCAGCACGGTATAGTTGCATCATGCACGCTGCCGTTCTGCCCGCGCTCCAGCCTCCTGCACAGTCCGACGGGGACGTCGTCATCGCCGCGCAGAACCTCGGCAAATGCTACGAGATCTACGCGCAGCCGCGCGATCGCCTGCTGCAATCGCTGTTTCGCGGCCGCCGGCAGTTCTTCCAGGAGTTCTGGGCGGTTTCGGGCCTGTCCTTCGAGGTGAAGCGTGGCGAGACCGTCGGCATCATCGGGCGCAACGGTTCCGGCAAGTCGACGCTGCTGCAGTTGGTCGCCGGGACGTTGACGCCGACCACGGGCACGGTCACGGCCCGCGGCCGCGTTGCCGCATTGCTTGAACTCGGCAGTGGCTTCAATCCGGAATTCACAGGGCGGGAGAACGTCTACCTCAATGGGGCGATCCTCGGCTTTGCACGCGAAACGATGGCGCGCCGCTATGGCGAAATCGTCGCGTTCGCGGACATCGGCGAATTCATCGACCAGCCGGTGAAGACGTACTCGTCGGGGATGCTCGCGCGCCTCGCCTTCGCGGTGGCGATCCACTCCGAACCCGAGTCCTTGATCGTCGACGAGACCCTCTCGGTCGGCGACGAGGCGTTCCAGCGCAAGTGCTTCGCCCGCATCCACGACCTGCGCCAGCGCGGTACTTCGATCCTGTTCGTCTCCCATGCCGCGGCTGCGATCGTCGAGCTGTGCGACCGCGCGCTTCTGCTCGACCAAGGTGAGCTCATTCTCACCGGCCGGCCGAAGGAGGTCGTAGCGCTCTACCAGAAGCTCATCTATTCCCCGGCCGACCGTGCCGCCGCGGTCCGGCGCGCGATTATCGAGGGCGGACACGCGGCGGCGCCAGCCGTCCCGCCGGCGCCGGACGCGGCCGTCGCCCTCATCGCGGGCACCGAAGACGCCGAGTTCGATCCGCGGCTCGTCCCCCAGAGCACGGTTGCCTACGAAAGCCGTGGCGCCGAGATCGAGGATCCGCACCTCGAAACGCACGATGGGCGGCGGGTCAATGTGCTCGTGCACGGCGACGAGTACGTATTCACCTATCACGTTCGTTTTGCGAAGCCGCTGGCACGGTGACATTCGGCATGCTGATCAAGACGATCGCCGGCGTGCGTCTCGGCGGCGGCACCAGCGCGCCGCCGAATGAGGCGATCCCGCACGTCGCCGCCGGAAGCCATTTTCGCGTCGCGTTCCGTTTCCGCTGTCTGCTCAACGCGGACACCTATTTCCTCAACGCCGGCGTACTGGGCGCGACCGAAGACGGCCTCGGTCACCTGGACCGTCGGCTCGATGTCGCGATGTTCCGCGTCAAGGTTCCGCCGCGCACGGTGGCGACCGGCGCGGTCGATTTTGACATCGTGCCAAGCGTCGATAGCGTGTCCTAGAATGCGCGAGAAATCGCGTGCGATCGTCGTGCTCGGCGTACACCGCAGCGGTACGAGCATGCTTACCGGCGCCCTCGATCTGCTGGGCGTCGACCTCGGACGCCGATTCCTTCCCGAAAACGAGTGGAACGAGCGGGGGCACTTCGAACTCGCGGAAGTGGTTCGTATCGACAACGAGTTGCTACGGCTGGCCGGCAAGCTCTGGGACTGCATCGAGTTGCCACCGTATGCCGACATCGCTGCCCGCACCGCGCCGCTCGCGGCCGCGGCGAAGAATTTTCTTACCGAGGAATTCGCCGGGTCCGCGCTGTGGGGGTTGAAGGACCCGCGCATGTGCCGGCTGCTCCCGTTCTGGCAGGACGTGTTCGCGGCGCTGGGTGCGGCCGATGCGTACGTCCTCGTGCTGCGCAATCCCTTGAGTGTCGCGCGCTCGCTCGAGCGGCGTGACGGATTCGCCACGGAGAAGAGCTGCCTGCTCTGGCTGCAGCACATGCGCGCGGCAGTGGCCGGAATTCGCGGACGCCGCGCCGTCGTCGTCGACTATGACCGCTTCCTCGAGGAGCCGGTCGGCGAACTGGAGCGGATGGCCACGCAACTCAAGCTGACGGTACGGCCAGAAATGGCAACCGATTTGCCACGGTACTGTGCACGCCTGGTCGACACGTCGCTCCGTCACGGAACCTTCGACGACGCTGCGCTGTACGGCGATGCGCGGGTACCGGATTCGGTGAAGGATCTGTATCGGGCGCTGAAGATGGTGGCGCGCGAGCTCGCGGGGCTGCCGGCGCTCGCCGAGCGAACTGCACGCGCGGAGACTTCCGGGGCCGACTACCCGTGGCTCGCGCGGGCGCTGCCTTTCGTCGAAGGCGAGCTTGTCCGCGCGCGCGCGGGTCTGGCCGAACTCACCGCCGAAATCGCCGAAGCTCGCCGGTCGCACACGGGCCGCGATGCAATCGAGGCTGCGCTGCGCGACCAAATCGCGCGTGCCGAGCGCGATATCGCCGCCGAGCGTGCGCGTGCCGAGCGCGATCTCGCCGCCGAGCGGGCGCGTGCCGAGCGCGATCTCGCCGACGAGCGGGCGACGATCGCGTCCCTCACGCAGCAGCTTGACTTCGCCCGCGTCGCTGCCGAGGGCCAGCTGCAGGAGATCGCGACGGCCCGCGCGAATATCGATGCGCTGGTCGGCGAAATCGAGGTGGCACGAGCGGGTGCGGACATACAGAATCAACAGATCGAAGCGGCGCGCAGCCACATCGAGGCGCTCGGCGAGGAGATCGCGGTCGCACGCGCCGGCGCCGAGGACCAGCAACGACAGATCGAAGCAGCGCAAAACCGGATCGAGGCGCTCGTCTCCAGGATCGAGGATGCGTCGCGCAGCGCAGCCGAGCGCGCCCGGCGCGAGTCGGAGCTGCGCACCGATGTGGTCCGGCTGGCCGAGGAGGCGGGTGTGTTGCGCAGCGAGCGCGATGCGCTGGCGCCGGCGTTGCGCGAGACACAGGAGGCCGCGGCCACTATTGCGGCGGACCGGGATCGCCTGGTGCAGCTCGAGCGAGGCGCGCGCGAGCGCAGCGCGTTGCTCGATGGCCGCATTGCCGCACTCGAGTCCGACGTGCGGGCAACGCGCGCGCGGGACGAAGTCAATGCCGCGGAACTCTCGCGTCTATCGCGCACGTGGTACGGCCGCCTCGCGCGGCGGCTCGCGCGTCCACGTTAGGTGAGTACCGTGACGGACGCGCAGACTTCGGCGACCGAGGTACGCTTCGCGCTCGACGGGCCCGTGGAATGGGTTTCCGACGAGCCGTTGATCGTGTTGTCGGGCTGGTGCGCAGGGATCGGCACGCCCGTTCGGGCGATCGAGGCGGAGCTCGACGGCGGAATCCACACCGCGCAGCACGGGCTTCCGCGCCCGGACGTCATCGCCCAGTATCCCGAGCTCGAAGGTGGCGCCGAGTGTGGCTTTCGCGTCGCGCTGCCGGTGTCGCCGGGACGCCACGAGGTCACGCTGCGCGCGTTGCGCAACGGCGCGCCCGCGGTCGTGCTCCTCCACCGCACCGTGGACACCGGCTTTCCCGCGCTGCAGGGCCACATCGAGACGCCCGGCAGCGCACCGATTGTCGCCGGCCGTGTACGCTTCTCGGGCTGGTGCTTTCACCCGAGCGCGCGCATCGTGCATCTCGCGCTCGTCGTGGCGGGCGCCGCGCGCGATTGCCAGTATCCGATTCCCCGCCCGGATGTCGCGCTCGCCTACGCGAACATGCCGATGGCGGAGCAAAGCGGGTTCCTGCTCGATATCGACCTTCCGCCGGGGCTGCACAAGGTCACCTTGAGCGGCCTCGCCGACTCCGGTGAGACGTTGATGCGGGAATTCCGTCCCGTCCTCGTCGTCACGGAACCGGTGGCCCGACGTGGCGCGCGGGTGATCCGCCGCTACGCAGGCGCACTCGCGGCGATCGCTCGCCAAGGCCGCCGCTGGGTTGCCGAGCGCGGACACTTGCCGCGCCCGCGCGATTGGCCCCGTCTCGCGCGCAAGGCGATGCAGCTCGGTGCCCAGGCCGCGGCGCCGGACACGAGCGGGCTACCGGGCGGCTTCGCTGTGCCCCCGGTGGCCGACCGCTACGACGCGTGGCTCGACCAGAACCGGTTCACCGAGCAGCGCGCGGCTTGGCTGAAGACGCGGCTCGCCGCGGTGGGCGCGCTGCCAGCGATCTCGATCGTGATGCCGGTGTATCGCCCCGAACGGCGCTGGTTCGATCGCGCGCTCGCGACGATTTGCGAACAGGTGCACGAGCAATGGGAGCTATGCCTCGCCGACGATGCCAGCGGCGATCCTGCGCTCGCCGCATACCTACGGCAGCTCGCCGCCGGTGATCCGCGCATCAAGGTCGCGCTGCGTACCGAGAACGGCAACATCAGCCGGGCGACGAATTCGGCCGCCGAGTTGGCGACGGGCGACTTCCTGCTCTTCATGGACCAGGATGACGAACTGGCGCCCGATGCGCTCGGCGAGATCGCGCTCGCGCTCGCCGCGGCGCCCGACGCGGACATCCTCTATTCCGACGACGACAAGATCGACGTCGACGGACGCCGCTACGCGCCGCAGTTCAAGCCGGACTGGTCACCGGAGCTCCTGCTCTCCTACATGTATATGTCGCACGCGCTCGTCGTGCGCCGGACGCTGTTCGCCGAGTCGGGCGGATTTCGCGTCGGATTCGAAGGCTCGCAGGACTACGACTTCGCGCTCCGCGCGACCGAGCGCGCGCGGCGAATCGCGCACGTGCCGCTCGTGCTCTACCACTGGCGGGCATTGCCCGGCTCCACGGCGACATCCGGCGCGGCGAAACCAGCCTCCTTCGCCGCCGGGGAGCGCGCGGTGGCCGACGCGCTCGCACGCCGCGGCAGTCGCGGCCGCGTCGTTCATCCGGAATGGGCGGCGCGCGCCGGCGTCGGCGTCTTCGCGCACGAATTCGACGACGATGGCCCCCGGGTCGCGCTCATCATCCCGACCAGGAACCAGCACGACCTCCTCGCGCGCTGCCTCGATTCGCTGGCACGGACGACCTATCGAAACTACGAAATTGTCGTCGTCGACAACGACAGTGACGACCCCGCGGCTCGCGCATATCTCGCGCGGCTCCCGCACCGGGTGCTGCGCATTTCGAACCCGGGGCCGCAGTTTTCGTTCGCGCACATCAACAACGAGGCCGCCCGTCAGGTCGACGCCGAGTTGCTGCTGTTCCTCAACAACGACACCGAAGTGCACGAGCCACGCTGGCTCTCGCGGATGGTCGGCTATGCGCAGCTCGAAGGTGTGGGTGCCGTGGGCGCGCGCCTGCTCTATCCCGACGGGCGCGTCCAGCATGCCGGCGTGCTGCATGGGTACTACGACGGCCTGCCGGGTCCGGCCTTCAAGCTCGCGCCGGCGGGCGACCACGGTTACCTTTCGTATGCGATGGTCACGCGCAACTACGGCGCCGTGACCGCGGCGTGCATGCTGACGCCGCGGCGGCTATTCCTCGCCATGGGCGGTTTCGACGGTACGCGCTACGCCGTTGCCTACAATGACGTCGACTACGGCTTTCGCCTCGAGGCCGCCGGACGGCGCTGCGTCTACGCCCCGGGCGCCGAGCTCCTGCATCACGAGGGACACTCGCGCGGCTTCTCCGACGATCCTCGCGAAACCGCCGCGTACCGCACGCAATACGGCCGCCGCCGCGAGCGCTACTACAACCCGAACCTGTCGCTCGCCGACGAGCGTTTCTCGATCCAGCCGCGGCGCGCTTTCGTCGCCGCGCCTCCCGGCCCGGTGCGCGCGTTGATGTGCGCGTTCAATCTCAACTGGGAAGGCGCGCCCTACAGCCAGTTCGAGATGACCGCGGAGTTGAAGCGCCGCGGCATCCTCGATCCCATCGTCTACGCGCCGGCCGCCGGCCCGCTGCGCGCCGCGTACGAGGCCGAGGGCATCGCCGTCCACGTCGCCACCCACCCGCTTGCCGGTGTTGCGACCGCTGCGGAGTACGACGCCGCGCTCGACCGCTTTGCCGACTGGATCCGCACGCAGGGCGTCGCGGTCGTCTATGGCAACACGCTGCAGACGTTCTATGCGATCGACGCCGCCCATCGCGCCGGCCTGCCGTCCGTGTGGAACCCGCGCGAAAGCGAGCCGTGGCAGGAATACTTCCTCCAGTATCCGACGCCGGTGGCCGCACGTGCGCTCGCCTGCTACGCCCTTCCGTACCGCGTCGTGTTCGTCGCGCACGCCACGGCGGACAGCTCCGCCGTGCTCGACACGCGCCACAATTTCACGGTCATCCACAACGGCCTCGACCGTCGCCGTGTCGTCGCCGCCGCCGGCACCGATCGCGCCGCCGCCCGCCGTGCGCTCGGCATCGCGCCCGACGACATCGCGCTGCTGCTGCTCGGAACCGTCTGCGAGCGCAAGGGGCAGCACGACCTCGCCCGTGCGCTGGAGCTCCTGCCCGAGTCGACCGCACGACGGGTCCGCGCGTTTGTCGTCGGCGACCGCCCCGGCCGGTACAGTGCCGAACTGCGTGCGCGGGTCGCGACGCTGCCGGAGGATCGCCGCGCACGCGTGGAAATCGTCGCCGAGACCGGCGAGGTCGCGCCATACTTCGTCGCCGCCGATATCTTCGTCTGCACGTCGCGACTCGAGAGCTATCCGCGCGTGATCCTGGAAGCGATGGCGCACGGGCTGCCGATCGTGACCACGCCGGTGTTCGGCATCCGCGAGCAGGTGCGCGAGGACATCAATGGCCTCTTCTATGAGCCGGGCGATCACGCCGCGCTCGCCGGCGCCATCGTGAGGCTCGTCACCGACGAAGCGCTCCGCGCGAGGCTCGCCAGGAACGCGGTGCCGTCACTCGACTCGCTGACCGATTTCGATGCGATGGTCACCCGCTATGGCGAGATCTTCATCGAGGCGGCAGCGCCATGACCTCGCCCCCTCTCGCGCGGTTCCGAGCGCTGCGCAAGGCGTTCGTGCGGCATTGGCAGCGCGTTCGCGAGGACCCGCGCCTGCTGCCGCACTTTGCCGGCAAGGCATGGCGCATCGTGCGCGGCGGACGTCTGGACACGCTGATCGAGCGCAACCGGATGCGCACCGATTGGTTTTCCGACTACGCCGCGTGGGCGGCCGAGCACGACGCGCAGGGCGAGGTCCATTGCGCGTTGCTGCGCGAACGGGTCGCGGCGCTGCCCCGCGCGCCGCGCTTTGGAATCGTCGTTGTCGACAACGCGGGTGGCGCGATGGCGCGCGCAACCACGCAGGCGTCGCTCGCCGCGCAGGTGCATCGCCCCGCGGCGCAGGAAGGGGCCGTCGACGAAGCCGCCGGGCTCGCCGCGCTGCGGCAACTTGCCGCGAGTGCCGATCTCGACTACGTCGGCATTTTCGGGGCTGGCGATGCGTTGGCGCCGCACGCACTGGCCGAACTGGCGCTTGAACTCGCCGCCGCGCCGGCAACCGTCCTCGTCTATGCCGATGACGACGAGATCCAGAGCGGCGGGGTGCGCGCGCGGCCGGATTTCAAGCCGTGCTGGGACCCCTACCTGTTCGCGCAGCAGCCCTACCTGATGCGAAGCGCCTTCGTGCGCCGTGACGCGGTCGCTGCGGCATTCGCCGCGGAGCCTCCGGCATCGGAATGGAATCTGCTATGGCGGATCGCCGAAGCGGCGGGGCCACAGGCGATCGCGCATTTGCCGCGCCTGCTGGTCCACCACGCGCCCGAAGCGGGCGGCAGTGCCTGCGGCGCTCAGCCGTCGCATCGGCATTTCGAGCGTCTCGGCATCGCCGCGACCTTCGAGCCGGTGCTGCCGCAGACGTGGCGACTGCGCTTGCCGTTGCCGACACCGGCGCCGCGCGTCACCGTGATCATTCCGACCCGCGACCACGCCGAGCTGCTCGCCGCAGCGACTGACGGCGTGCTCTCGCACACGACATACGCCGATCTCGAACTCATCATCGTCGATAACGGCAGCACCCTACCCGATGCGCTCGCGCTGCTCGTGCGCCTCGCCGCCACCCCTCGCGTGCGCGTGTTACGCGACCCCTCGCCGTTCAACTTCGCGCGGCTCAACAACCTTGCGGCCCGGCACGCAACAGGGCACGTGTTGTGCTTCCTCAACGACGACACGAGGGTGATCGCGCCGGACTGGCTCGAGGAAATGACGGCGCTCGCGCTGCAGCCCGATGTCGGTGTCGTCGGCGCGCGACTTCTCTACGGCGATGGCACGATCCAGCACGCCGGCGTGCTGCTCGGGGCGTTCGCGCTGACTCACCATCTGCTGCAGGGGCGCCCGGCGGACTTTCGCGGCTACCACAACCGTGGCATGCTCACCCATGCCGTCAGCGCCGTGACTGCCGCGTGCGCGGTAATCCGCCGCGACCTGTTCGAAGTGCTCGGCGGGTTCGACGAGAAGCTGCCGGCCGCCTACAACGACGTCGATCTCTGCCTTGCAGCCCGTGCGCGCGAGCGCTACAACCTCGTGGTCAATCGGCCGCTCGTCCACCACTTCGAATCGGCATCGCGCGGTTATTACCTGCGGCCCGAGCAGGAGGCAGAGGACCATGCCGCATTGCGCTACCTTGTCGGCAAATGGGGCGACGGGTTGCGCGCCGACCCCTTCTACAATCCGAACCTCGCCCTCGACCGCGAGAACTACACGCTGGCGTATCCACCGCGCGTGCCGGCCGAGCACGCGTTGCGATTTGCCTTTGCCTGCACTCGCTGACGCGGGAGCCGCCTGATGTCGGCGCCATTCGGGCAACGATGGCTCAGCCGCCCTGGCCGTGAATCATGAAAACGATTGTCTTCATTCTGAGCGAAACCCGATCAGGTTCAACTTGGCTGTCCTACGTCCTGGGCAGTCACGAAAACGTCGCGCACCTCGGTGAATATCACCGCCCGTTCACGATTCCAGGCCATGTCGCGTGCCGGATTTGCGAAGCCAGAGCGCAGCCGTGCCCCATTTTCAGCGGCATTGAGCACATCAAGGTAGAAGACGCCTTCGACTTCGCTTTCGCGCGTTTGGGTGTCGAATGTCTGATCGATTGTTCGAAGAACCTGGGCTGGATCCGGCATTTCCTGAACCGCGATTACCGGATCAAGGTGATTCACCTCTTCCGCGACCCCAGAGGCTGGTTTGCGTCGGAACGCAAACGCGAGCCGATGACCCCGGAGCAAGGGCTTCGCCGCTGGCAGGAAACCAACGACCAGATCGACTCCTTTGTCAGGGAGAACAGGCTCGACTGCGTGCGCGCGTTGTATGAAGACCTCACCGCGGACCCGCGCCGGCACTTTCCGGCTCTGTGCAAGTTCCTCGGGTTCGCCTTCGACCCGAAAGCGCTGCAGTATTGGGACAAGGAGCACCACGGCCTCGGAGCCAATGGCGCCGCCTTCAACGTGCTTGCCGGGCTGCCCAATGCCAAGCTGTTGACCCTCGATGACACCTACTACCGCAGCCACGCCGGACAGGTCTTTCAGGACGACCGCTGGAAGACGCTTCTCACGGCCGAAGAGATCGCGTTCTTCTCCAAGTCGAAGACGCTGGACAGGTACTTTGAAGCATCGTCCGGCCGGGCGCAGCGTTAGCGCATGGTCTTGGCTGTTGCACGACCTTCCACATGAATCACACGGGCTCGGTGAAACGCTTCGACGACGTGATCGTCATGCCGTTGGACGGCGGGAAGGCGGGGGTCTATCACCATGGAACTGTCATCGATGAGACTTTGCTCGCCCGACACTATGGCCCTGTCCACCAACCGGCAGCGCCCGCACCAGCAACGGAGCGAATCGACCGCGAAGTCCTGTTCGGCGGCTATTTGCAGGACCATTTCGGACATTTCCTGCTCGAAAGTTTGGCCCGCCTGTGGTTCGCCAGGGAACGGAGCGAGCTCCCCATCGTCTGGATTGGCAGTACCCAGTATCGGCGCTGGCAGATCGAAATCCTCGATCTGCTGGGCGTAGGCAACCCGCCGATCTTCATCTCCAAGCCGACCTCGATCCAGCGCCTGGTCGTCCCCCAATCCGGCTACGTCGTGCAGACCAGGTTCGAGCCCTGGCACGCGCGCTTCCTCGGCGTATTTCCCGCGGCGCCGATGACCGCCGGCAAGAAGATATGGCTGTCGCGCGCCAAGCTTCCCGAAACGTACGGCAATGTCATCGGTCAGGCCGAGATCGAGGGGCGTCTGTCCGCACTGGGATGGCGAATCTTCCACCCGCAGGACTTCAGCATCGTGGACCAGCTTCGTTGCATCGCCGACGCCGAGCGGATCGCCGGAATCGCGGGATCCGCGTTTCACAGCGTCGTACTCATGAAGTCTCTGCGGGCCAGGATCGACATCTTCGTAAGAGGTGCCCGCAACCTGAATTATTCGACGATCGCGCGCATGAAGGGGCTCGACCAGAGGGAGCACGCGATCCCGGCCATTCGGGTTTCGGCTGGCCCTCAGAATCACCTCTCGAAGTTCAAGTGGCCTTCGCTCGACCCGGTATTCGACGCGCTGGCGTAGGCGCCCGGCGACTCAATGGCTCGACCCATCCCGGGCGGCCGCCAGACCTCGACTACCCGGTGCGGCGCACGACGCGCGAGTCGACGCCGGGCGCAGTCTCATCCGCGACGACTGCCCGGCGGCCCTTGAGCCACAGCAGCCCGCCGGGAATCCCGGTCACGAGAAGGACCAGTCCGAACAGCACGGAAAGGGCTGTCGCCGCTTCGGGCTCGACGCCAGCGATTCCATACAGCCCGATCGCACCCAGCTCGCGAATGCCCCAGCCTGCGAACGAGATCGGAATCAGCCCCACGATGAACACGAGCGGGACGAGAAGGACGTGCGTGAACAGCGGCAGCTCGACATGGAGTGCGCGTGCGAGCAGCGCGAAGCTTGCGACACCGGACCCATGCACGATGCCGGACGTCCACAGCTGCCCGGCCAGTGCGCGGAGGTTGCCGAAGCGGCGCAGATCGATACCGATGCGGACCAGGGGCCGCAACCACGGCCGGCGTCTTATCCGCGCCCCGTATCGCCCGGCGAGAGTCGCCAGGGCAATCGGTGCGGCGAGTCCCGCTGCCGCCAGAAGCACGACGCCCCCGACGGGCAAGCCGGTCGCACGTCCGAACTCGACGTACCACGGCGCGAGCAAGGCGATGCCGAGCAGGATCACGAGAAACCCGGACGCGCGGTCCAGCAACACGACGCGTACCGCCGGGCCAAGTCCGAATTCGTGCCGGAGCAGCACGACCTTCACCGCATCGCCGCCAAGGCTCGTCGGCAGCACCTGATTGAACCAGACGCCGATGTAGTGTATCGCGAGCGAGCGCACGAAGCCGATTCCGCGCGCGACCCGCTGCGCGATGAGTCGGAATCGCTCGGCCGACGCAAGCTGGCCGAGTTGGAACACCACAACGGCGAGAGCGAGCCACGCGGCATCGACCCGCGCCAGGATCGCCGCGATCCACGAGAGGTCGAGCCGCATCGCGATCAGCGCGACGACCGCGGCGGACACCGCGAGCTTCGCCAGCAACTTCAAGCGTCGTGCGCCGGCGGCGCCTCAGCGCGTCCGCCCTGCCCGGAAAGACGATTCTCGATGAGGCCGATCTCCTGCGTCAGCGCGACCAAGCTGCGGCGCAGCCGGGTGACCTGGCGGACGAGCTTGTAGAGGGCGATGAAGACGATCACCGATAGTCCGCCGAACAACAGCACGAACGGAAATTCGACGCCTGCGAGATGCGCGAGCTCGAAGCTCAGCGCCGGAAACAGCACAAAGGCTCCCGGGACTACTGCCACCAGCGACAGCAGCATGAAGTCGTACAGGTCGATGTGGTCGCGCACCGTGTTGCGGAACAGGATTACGAGATAGACGGCGACGAACGCGAGCACGAGAAGCGTCGTCTGCGTCGTGGGTGCATGCGGCATGTCATAGCCTCCTTCCGAACCGGATCACGATCAGGTAGCCAAGCACGCGGGCCATGTACGCCAGCGTCTTCAGGCCCGCGATGGAGCTCTCGCCCGCCTGTCGCTCGCGCATCATCGCGGCTGCCTCGGCGACGCGAAGCCCCGCCTCGACCGCCAGCGCGATCGCAAGCGGCTCGGGAAAATCGGCAGGATAGCGCACCGCGTACAGGCGGATCGCCTCCCGGTCCATCAACCGGAAGCCACTCGTCGGGTCGGAGATCGCGACGCCGAACAGCGTCCGCAGCGCGCGCGCGATCATCGCAATGCCGAGCCGGCGCGCCCCGCTCGAGCGGAAGCCGCCGGCGGCGAGGAAGCGCGAGCCGATGACGACGTTGGCGCCGGTCGCCCGCTGCGCGGCAAACAGCCCGGCAACCTGGTCGGCGCGGTGCTGACCGTCGCCGTCGAATTGCAGGCAGAAGTCGTAGCCGCCGCGCGCGGCATAGAGGATGCCGGCCTGGACGGCGCCGCCGATGCCGAGGTTCACCGAAAGCCGCAGCGTGTTCGCTACGCTAGCCGCGACGACGCCGGTATCGTCGGTCGAACCGTCGTCGACGACGAGGACGTCCAGCGGCACCGCTCCAGCCTTCAATTCTTGGATCACCGCAAGCACCGAGCGCGCCTCGTTGAAGCACGGCACGACGGCCAATGTCCGGACGGTCTGCGGGTCCATTGTCGTGCCAGGTCCGGACGCCGTTCAAGCCGCGTCGGGCTGAGCGCGAGCACCGCGCAGCTTGGTGCGCAACACGAGCCACCAGATGAAAACCATCCGCCGCGGCAGGTTCTCCATCTTGGTTCGTGGAATACCGAACAGCGCGCGCACGCCCTGCAGCCAGATGCCCCCGCCACGTGCGAGCTTGCCGACGAAGAATGTGCGAATGAGACGGCGGCGGCGGCGCGAGACTTCCTCCCAATCGAGCCGGCCCTTCGGCGAGAAACTGACGGGTCCCGAACCGGAGACGATGGGAATCATCTTGTCGCGATGCAGACGGCTTCCCGCGAGCGGGGCCACGACGAACACCGCGACTTCGTCGAGCCCGCCCCGCACGAGGCGCTCGAGATAGGCGACCGATTGCGCGAAATCGCCGCCCGTTTCGGCGGGATGGCCGACGAGAAAGCAGGCCTGCGTGTAGACGCCGTGCGCCGCACAGGCGCGAACCAGCGCCTCGCCGTGCGCGTAGTCGAACGGCTTGCCGATCGCCTTCATTACGGTCGGACTTCCCGACTCCGGGCTGATCGAGAGATAACGACATCCGGCGCGCGCGTACACCGGGATGTGCTCGGGTTTCACCGTTTCCGCCTTGGTGCCGCTCACGAAATAGAAGCGTACGCCGGCGTCGCGCGCGATCAGCCGCTCACAGATCTCGAGCCAGCGCGAACCCTTTACCGTCGGATTGAGGTCCTCGACCTGGAAGTCGCGAACGCCGAAGCGGTCGCGCAACGCAATGACCTCGGCAACCACTTCGTCGGGATCGCGGGCGCGCCACCGCGCCTCGTTGGTCTTCGGCACGACGCAGAAGTCGCACGGGTACGGGCAGCCGCGGGAGGTTAGCAGCGGCAGGTAGGTCCGCTGCTTCGGCCCGTGCGAATAAGGCAGCGCCCAGTAGTTCGTGACCGGGAAAAGGTCCCACGCCGGGACCGGGAAGGTGGGATGCTTTTCGGTACGGCGACGCGCGCGCTCGGGCGGCGCGCCGCTGAGGAGCACGTTGTCCGGCGCAGCGGCGCCTTCCATGATCGCGCGTTCGATCTCTGCCCAGTTCCAGTAGATTTCGCCGCAGATGACTGCATCGGCGCCGGCGCGGAAGAAATCCGCGGCGAGTTCGTCGACTGCGTACGCGGTCACCGCCTGCGAGTTCTCGAACACCGCAATCCTGGCATCGGGCCGCCATGACCGCAGCTTGCGGCAGATTTCCAGCAGCTCGGCATGGGACATGTACGACAGCGCATACACCAGGAACATCGCGGGAGCCCCGGTCTCCGCATCGGCATGCACGAGCGGCCGCCCCTGCAGATAGTGGTCGGCACGCTCCTCGAGATGAAAGGGGTCCGCGCCGAACAGGTCGGCGATGCTGACGTCGTAACCGCGCTCGCGCAGGAACGAGGCCGCGGTTGCCATCTCGAGCGGCCAGTAAGGGACGCCCGAGCCCAGGAAATCGCCCTTCTGCACGGCGATGCGGGGCGAGATGAGGCGAATCATCGCGTCAGTCCAGCACCGGGTAATGACTCGTTCGTACGCGCTCTTCACGCCAGCCCCGGTCCGCGTCCATCGCGGTGCGCAAGCGGTACCAGCGTGCCGCGCCGTAGCCGATGTCCATTGCATCCAGCGTGCCGATGTAGTTGAAGGCACCCTGGCGTCCGATCGTGCGCAAGTTCTCGATGTGATCGATGCCGGCCAACGCACGCTCGAGCACCTCGGTGTAGCCCGGCCGGAACACCGGGTACGACGCGCGCAGGCGAAGCACCCGCGAATGCCGGACGTCGCAGCGATGACCCATTCGCTCGAGCCCGCGGACGCAGCCCTCCACGAGCTCCGAATCGGACAGGCGCATCGTCGGGCGGCCGTCGTTGTCCATCACCTCGCAGCATACGATGCTGCCGTTCGGCGTCATGCCCGGATCGAAGGATTCCTGCTCGCTGACGCGATGAAAGAGAATCTCCGGGTCCGGCACAAAGATCCATGACTCGTCGAGCATGCTTGCGGGCGCGACGTGCAGGAACACGAGGATCAGGTCGTTGAGACTAAGGACGGTGCCGATTTCGGACTTGAGCGTCGGGGACACCGCGCCGCCAAGAAAGTCCGCGAGCCGGCCCAGCGGCAAGGTCGAAAACACGAAATCGTCGGGCGCGAGGTCGACCGCCGATTCCGTACCCGATGCGCGGTCGCGAAGGACGATGCTGCGAACGCTCGTGCCGTCGACGTTGAGCCGCACGACCTCGCGGTTGAGCAGGAACTCGCCGCGCCCAACGGTCTTGTCGCGAATGGCGTCCCACAGGCGCATCAAGCCACCGCGCGGATACAGGAATTCGTGCGCTTCGAACGAATCCGCGGACTTGACGCCGATCGTGCGCGCCACGAGCTCCCACAACGACGGTGTCTGCACACGGCCCTGCGACAATTTCACGTCGAGCCGCGCCGGGTCACCCCAGAGCTTCAGCGCGATCGGCCGGAATAGTGCCGCGTAAAGCCGCCCGCCGACGCGTGTGGAAAGATCCTCCTCGAACGTGCGCGCCTCCGATCCGCCCGCCAGCGAACGCAGCCGGGCAAAGAGGTAGTCGAGGGCCATGACACCCAAGGCAACGAAGCCATAGACGCGTCCGAGCGAGAACGGGGACGGCGGATACGGCAGGTAATGGCCGCGCATGTAGATGCTGCTCTTCTTGGGCCGTGTCAGCCAATCGGCGGGCGGCAAGAGCTCCCGCACGCGGTCGAACAGCGCCTTGTCGGTCGTGAAGATCTTGTGCGGGCCGAGATCGTGCGCGCCGATGCCGTCCCATTGCACTGTCCGGGCTAGGCCACCCAACTGGGCATCGCGCTCGACTACGACGAACCGCGCGCCGGTTTCCGCGCACAGGCCATGGACGAGGGCGAGGCCCGCCGGCCCGCCGCCGAGGACGTAGACCGTCATGGAGCGATCCTAGCGAGCGCCGTGGTCTGGCTCGCGTAGTACGGAATCGGCAGGCGCCGGATGACGCCCGGCGTGAGCCGCTTGCCGAGTCCGGCGAGCGGAATGCGGTAATGGATCGCCATATCCTCGAGATACCCGAACTCCAGCACCTGCCAGTACCGGCGGAAGTGCGTTGCCTCGAAACCCGTGCGCGCGAAGAGATCGGTGAGGGTCTTGCGCGTGAAATGGTGGAGGTGGACCGACAGTATCCACCAGAACCGCCGGCCGGCGAGCTTCGCCTGCCACGTGCCTATGTCGGGAAAGTTGACGAGCAGCACGCCGCCCGGCTTCAGCAGCGGCCGGATCTCTCCGAGCGCGCGCTTGGGATCGGCGAGATGCTCGATCACGTCCCACAGCGAGACCATGTCGAACGACGCCGGCGCGAAGGCGTGCGCGTCGATCGTCCCCTGCTCGATCTGCAAACCGCGCGCCTTCCCGCGCTCGACGAGGAACGCCGAAGGCTCGAGCCCGTGCGCGTCGTAACCGAATGCGGTTGCCGCGTCGAGGAAGGCGCCGCCGGCGGTGCCGATGTCGAGCACGCGGGCGCCCTTCGGCGGCAGGCGGTCGGCAAGCTTTTCCAGCGCGCGCCGGAAGCTCGCGACGCGCATCGGGTATTGGCTGTCGTGCGCTCCTTCCTCGGAGCTCATGTAACCGCGGATGATGACGTCCTCGGCGAAGCGCGGGCTTTCGTAGATCATCGTGCAATCGCTGCAGCGGACGAGTCGCTGGGTTCCCGGAACGCCAGAGGCGGCACCGTAGAGCCTTGCCGGATCGTCGATGGCGACCGTCGGTTCGTAGAGCGTCTGCGCGTTGCGTGAGCCGCAAACCGGGCACGCAATCGACGTGCGGACCGGCAGCGCCGGGCGCACCGTGGCATCCCCATTCATGGCACTTTCGCTCTCGTGATTCGCGGTTCGTCGCAGTGCGCAACAACGTGCGCCCCGCTGTGATCGGGACAGGCATCGTCGACAACGACGATGTCACGCACCTCGACATGCGCAATTACATCCGGCACATGCTCCTTGGCCCGGTAGCAAGGGATGACCACCGCGATCGATGGCATCCTGGAATTGTCCGGCCAGCACGTCGTTGCGCCAGTCTCGACAATGAGGGGACCGGTTCCGGACATGACGGCGTCAACTCCGCGGGATCGGCCGCTTGGCAAGCTCATGCAGCGCCCCGTTGGAGTCCCGCGCCACCAGCTCGAAGCTGTCGCTGCCCGACTGCATCCACTCCAGGGGAATGCAGACGGTGAAGCCGGTCTGTGAGAGTGCCGACACCCCGAAATGTTTCGCGACGTCGGGCCGATCGTCGAACCGGTCGACTTCGGCAAGGACCGTCCGGTCGTGAACGACGAGAATCGACCGCACCGGTCCGGCGTGGTCCGCGCGCGCCACCCAACCCGAAACCAGCATGCATTGCGACGCCCGGCGCACCGTGTCGACAGATCCGTCCACGCCGCCCGAGCCGATGGACTCGGTCAAGGGGCGTTTCTTCATCCCGTCGATGGCGCGTTGCAATGCACGTGCCTCGCGCACCTCGTACTTCAGGCGCTCGAAGACCGGTGGCTCCAACTGCCCTTGCAGCGACGGAATCTGGGCGGAGATCGCATCGAGGTCTCGTTCGAGCCCGGGCGCCAGGTGACCGCCCGACACGGCAAGCCGGAAGGCCGCGAGCTTCCAGAAAGGCTCGAACGCCGTCCCGCGCTCGAGCTCGGTCCCGATCCGGATCAGATCCTCCTCCGCCGCGACGGGGATCAATGGCACGACCCGCTTGTAGATCTCGAATACGCCGAAGCGTCCGTAGGCACGCCCCAGCGGAACATAGACATCCGGGTGCCGAGGCAGCCAACGTTGGGCAACGGCCTGATTGCGGAAGCTCTCGGGGTGGTCACGCGCGTTGGCAAGCGTCTTGGGCAGAACGATGTACCGGCTGCCAGTGAGAAAGTCCACGTTGACGGTATTGCCCGAATAGCCAACGGCCTGGGATTTGAGCGAGCTTCCGATTGCCCGCAGATAATAATTGGCAGCGCCTGCATGCACCCCGCCCGCCTCCTGCATGAGAAGCGCCATGTCCGTGCCATCGCCAGGCGCCCTGGCACGGCGCTCCTCGCGATCGATGATCCTCGCGACCTCCTCGACGCCCGTGGGCTGTGAGCGTGGATTCCAATACCAGACGCGCGCATGAGTGAACAATGGTGACGCAGTAAATTGGCGAAAGAAGTTGTTGTACGTGTATATCACGGAGAGAGCCGCGAGCACCGCCGCGACCGCGAACCGCAGCGGCGAGCTCGGAAGGCTGGCGATGAGACACACCAACGCGGCAACGAACAATGCATACGAGAGGTTCCAGCGCAGCGCGTAGTAGAGCCCGAGCGGAAACAGGATCGTCGTCAGATAGATGACATAGCCGGAAAAGAAGACCACGGCGCGGTCTCGCGCCGTGTCGTTTGGGGCAATGTTCATTCCCTTCGCCGGCATCCACCGGGTCAGGGCGACGATCGCCGCGCATGCGACAAGGGCGACATAGAGAAACCACGGGAAAAATTCCGGCAGCGCCGCCCAAGTCGTGCGCAACATCGTGAGCGGATCGTAGACGGGAACCAGTTCGCCAAATGGTCTCACCCGTCGCAGTGTTATCAGCAGATTGCCCGGGTTGAGGAGGTTCACTACATACCACGGCAGGGCAAGCACAAGCGAGGGGGCGGTGACCAGTGCAACGTGCCTCACTACCTGCGCCCTTGACAACCGGCCTGCGCGCACCCGTTTCGCCACGCCATAAAGCAGCAGCAGGCCGACGGGAAATGCATAGATCACAAAATTCGGCTTGGTGAGGAGGCCGAGCGCGAGGATCGCTCCCATTTCAGCAGCCTTGGTCGCCGATGCGCCACGCAGGTATTCCGCCACGAGCAGATACAGCGCTAGCAGCCATACGAGCAGGCCTATTTCAAGCAGGTAATAACGGGTCGCCTCGACGAACATGCCACTCGAGAACAGCAGCACGAGGCCCAGTAGCGCAAACCAGCGCTCGACGTAGAGCCGAAGGATCCGGTAGAAGATCGCGAGCGCAATGGCCGCCAGCGATGCACTGAAGAGTCGCGCGCCGGTCAGATGGTTGTCGAACAGGAAGTAGAACGGGGCGGACAGCAGATAGAACGTCGGTGGATACTGATCATTGAATACGTAAAGATTCCAGAGCCAGCGCGACACCGACGAAGCGGGCTTCTGCCACGCATCCATCAGGAACATCAGGTGCCAGCCCTCGTCGCCGAATATGCCGTGGTTCTCGGCAAGGAGCCAGTAGCCGAGCACCAGGGACGGATAGCCCCAGAGCAAGGCATGGAAAAGTCGATTGGAGGCGCCGATCCGCTCGATCGTCGCCTTGAGCACGCTGGAGCCGGTCACAGGATGTTGGCCATTTGCCACCCGCGGGCCCGGGCAAGACCCGGCAGGAGCAGGAAGGACTTGCGTCCCGGGTTCAGCCGCGATCCGACGGCGCATTGAGGAACCGATGACATTCAGGAACCGGTGAAAAGTGCCGCGACCCGGAGGGACAACAGCATGACGATTCCCCATCGCGGCGAAAACGGAATTGTAGCCATTACCGTCACATCGCCTGCGGCCGGAGCCGGCAAGAGGAGGGGCCCAACGCCAGAACGGTCGAATTCTACCAGACGGTCGCGGCGACAATCGCTCGCCGCGCCCCGCACCGGGCTTCGTGGACCCTTCGCTTCCCGTCGCCGGTTCCTTCCCGTGGGATCCGTGATGCCGGAATGCGACCGCCATTCTGCATTCGGCTGGAGAGCGCCTTTGGACATTGCAACGCTGCTCGATACCTACCCGCGCCGGCGGCCGCCCCTGAGTGCGCAACACGAGAGGATCCATGCGGAGCAATACCGGTTGAATCGCGTCGACCGGCATCAGCTATTACCTGCGCACCCGACTCGACTACGGCGTCGTCATGCGGCATGAGCACGTGAATGCGGCGCCCGAAATCATTGCCGTAGTCCGTTACCTGTTTCGCGATGTGCGCGTCAGTCGCTTTCCGCTTCCCTGGCATCACTTCAGCTTTTACGCATACCTGGAAGCCCGCGACCCTATCCTGGAACGGTGCCGCGCCATGGCGACAGATTGAACGCGAGCGTTGCGCCGACCGACGGCGTGAGCGCCGGGCACGCTCCTTGCAAGTGTGCGTGGGCCCTCGGCGGATGCGGCTGGCTCAGCGAGCCAGCGCTCGCGAGCTGCCGCAAACGCCGGAGGGTACCTTCGATGCATTGGCGCGTGTCCGCGAACCCGGTCGCCGGTATTGCGACGCATGCGGCCATTGTCGTGCACCGGCGTGATGTCCGGTGCGTCGCACGCGCACGTCTCTCAACGATTAGAATAGCCCCGCGCGCTGCCGCGGGGGCGGCCGCAATCGGGGAGGCTCATCATGGACGTAACGCTGCTGCAAACGTTGGGGCGCGTCTGGTGGCTGGTGCTGTTGCGAGGGATTGCGGCCATCGTCTTCGGCCTCCTCGCGTGGGTGTGGCCCGGCGTAACGTTGATTACGCTGGTGCTGTTCTGGGGCGCCTACGCCCTCGTCGACGGAATCGCCGCACTCGTCGGCGGCTGGAAGGCGAAGGACGGGACGAAGCCGATGTGGCAGGTCGTGCTGATCGGCGTACTCGGTATCGTGGCCGGCGTCGTGACCTTCCTGTCCCCCGGTGTCACCGCGATCGCGCTCTTGCTGCTGATCGCCGGCTGGGCGATCGTCAACGGCATACTGCAGGTTGCCGCGGCGATCCGCCTGCGCAAGGAGATCGCCAATGAGTGGCTGTTGATCCTGTCCGGCGCACTGTCGATCGTATTCGGCGTACTGATGATCTTCAACCCGGGACCGGGCGCGCTCGCCGTGCTGTGGGTCATCGCGGCCTTCGCCGTCGCCTACGGGGTGCTGCTCGTCATTCTCGCGTTCAAGCTGAAGAAGCACGCCGCGCCGCGGGCGGCAGCCACATCCTGAATCGCTTGTCGAGGGTCAGGCGCGGGCCCGGTTTCGGTGCACCGCGTAGTAAAGGACCGGAATCACGACCAGCGTCAGCAGCGTCGACACGAGAATGCCGAAGATCAGCGCGATCGCGAGGCCGTTGAAGATCGGGTCGTCGAGGATGAAGAATGCCCCGAGCATCGCGGCGAGTCCGGTGAGCGCGATCGGCTTCGCCCGCGCCGCTGCGGCGTCGACAATCGCCTGTGCCAAAGGTACGCCCCGCGCGAGCTGCAGGTTGACGAAGTCGACCAGCAGGATCGAGTTGCGCACGATGATGCCGGCCAGTGCGATCATCCCGATCATCGACGTCGCCGTGAATGGCGCACCGAGCAGCGCATGGCCCGGCATCACGCCGATGATGGTGAGCGGAATCGGCGCCATGATCACGAGCGGCGTCATGTACGAGCCGAACTGCGCGACGACCAGCAGGTAAATCAGGACGAGGCCCACCGCGTAGGCGATGCCCATGTCGCGGAATGTTTCGTAGGTCACCTGCCACTCGCCATCCCATTTGAGCGCGTAGCTGCGGTACGGGTCGGCCGGCTGGGCAATGAAATACTCGGCCAGCGTGCCGCCATTCGGCACGGGGACGCCCTCGAGGCGGCCGCGCACGCCGAACATCCCGTACAACGGGCTGTCGGTGCCGCCGGCCATGTCGCCGATCACGTAGGTTACCGGGAGCAGGTCCTTGTGGTAGATGGTCTTCTCGCGCAGTGCCGGTTCGACCCGAGTCAGCTCCGAGAGCGAAACGTTGGCGCCGGAAGCCGAACGCACGGTCATGCCGAGCAGCGTATCGAGCCGTCCCTGACGATTCGGGGGTAGCGTGATCCGCACCGGCACGCCGTATTTCGCCTGGCCGTCGTGTACGGCCGTCACGTCGTCGCCGGCGAGTGCCGTATGCAGTGCGGCAACGACGTCCGCGGTCGTCACGCCCGCGAGCGCAGCCTTGCGCTGGTCGACCCGCACGAGTGCCCGCGGCGCGTTGTCCTCGATCGAGTCGTCGATGCCGACAATCCCTTGTGTCGCTCCGAACGCGGTGCGCAGGTCTCCGGCAAGCGCGTGGCGGCCGGCCACGTCGGGCCCGTAGATCTCGGCGACGATCGGCGAGAGGACCGGCGGTCCTGGCGGCACTTCGACGACCTTTACCTTGGCGTTGTGCTTCGCCCCGATTGCCTCGAGCTGCGGACGGACCGCAAGCGCGATCTCGTGGCTCTTGCGTGACCGGTGTTTGCGGTCGACGAGATTGACCTGCAGGTCGCCCTGCTCCGGCGACTGCCGCAGCTCGTATTGCCGGACCAGGCCGTTGAAGTTGATCGGCGCTGCGGTGCCGGCATGGGCCTGCCAGTCGACGACCTCGTCGACGGTCGCGAGATAGGCACCGAGATCGGTCAGCGCCGCCGCCGTTGCCTCGACCGGAGCCCCGGTGGGCAGGTCGACGATGACCTGAAGCTCGCTCTTGTTGTCGAACGGCAGCATCTTCATCACGACCAGTTGCACCAGCACGAGCGCCACCGATGCCAGGATCGCGACGATGATCCCGGCGCCGAGGAGAAGACGCCGCCGCCGCCCGCGCTCGACGTCGACAAAGGGCGCCAGCAGGCGTTTGAACGCCGAGGCGAGCCAGCGATCGAGCCGCCCCTCCGCGGGCGATGCGTGTGCGTGCGCGGCGGTGAGCTTCGCGGCGAGCCACGGCGTGATCATGAACGCGACGCCGAGCGAGATCAGCATCCCCATGCTCGCGTTGATCGGGATCGGGCTCATGTACGGGCCCATGAGGCCGGTGACGAACGCCATCGGCAGCAGCGCCGCAATCACCGTGAACGTGGCGAGGATCGTGGGACCGCCGACTTCGTCGACCGCGCCGGGAATCAGCGACGCGAGCGGCGCGCCAGGGTCCAGCAAGCGGTGGCGGTGGATGTTCTCGACGACGACGATCGCATCGTCGACTAGGATTCCGATCGAGAAGATCAGCGCGAACAGGCTCACCCGGTTCAGCGTGAAGCCCCAGGCCCACGAGGCGAACAGCGTGGCGGCGAGCGTGAGCAGCACGGCGACGCCGACGATCGCCGCTTCGCGCCGGCCGAGCGCGACGAACACCAGCGCGACCACCGATAGCGTGGCGAACAGGAGCTTCGAGATCAGCAGCTTCGCCTTGTCGTCCGCAGTCTGCCCGTAGTCGCGCGTGATCGTCGTCTCGACGCCCGAGGGAATCACCGTGTTCTCGAGTTGCGCGAGCCGCTGGCGGACGCGTTCGGCGACGTCGACGGCGTTCTCGCCTACCTTCTTCGTCACGGTGATCGTCACGGCGGGCCAGGTCGCGCCGGCGTCACTGCCTGGGGCCGCGGCCTTGCCCGTGCCATGCCATACGTACCGGGACGGCGGTGGCGGGCCGTCGATCACCTGCCCGACGTCGGTCAGATACACGGGGCGTCCGTCGTGCACGCCAACGACGAGCTCGCGCACGTCCTTGGCACTTTCGAGGAATGCTCCGGTCTCGACCAGGATCGTCTGGTTGCCGCGGACGATGTTGCCGGCTGGCAGCGCCGTGTTGGCGGCGCTCAGCATGCGCCGCAGGTCGGCAGGAGCGAGACCGTGCGCCGAGAGCTTCTCGACGTCGAGCAGCACCTGGACAACACGGCCCGGCCCGCCGATTGTCGTAACCTCGCGCGTGCCGGGGATTCGCTTCAGCTCGACTTCGACCGCATGGGCGACCCGTTCGAGGTCATAAGCGCCGCGGTCGGGATCCTTCGTCCACAGCGTCACGGCAAGGATCGGCACGTCGTCGATACCCTTCGGCTTCACCAGCGGCTCGCCGACGCCGAGCTCGGGGGGCAGCCAATCGCGATGCGACAGGATCGTGTCGTGCAGGCGGACGACGGCGTCGTTGCGCCGGACGCCGACCTTGTACTGCACCGTGATCAGCGCCTGCCCCGGTCGCGACACCGACCACACGTGCTCGAGACCCTGGATCTGCGAGAGGACCTGTTCCGCGGGGATTGCGACCAGCCGCTCGACGTCGGCGGCGGAGGCGCCCGGGAACGGCACGAAGACGTTCGCCATCGTGACGTCGATCTGCGGCTCCTCTTCGCGCGGCGTCACGACGAGCGCGAAGACGCCGGACAGCGCCAGCAGGAGCCCCACGAGCGGCGTCAGCCGCGACGACAGGAAGAAGCGCGCGATCCGGCCGGAGATGCCGAGAACGTTCGAACCGGTCACCAGGAGCCTGTCGGGCTTACTTTCGCGTATGCGACGGAGGCGCTTTGGCGGCAGGTCGAGGCGTGAGCCCGAAGCCATAGCGGGACTATGGCAAGGGCGAACAACGAAGAAATGCCGCCAAAGCGCCCCGTCCCTCCGGGTTGCGGGTCAAAAAGCGCGTCTGCCGCGTTGCTCGCCTTGCGAATATTCCCGATATTCGCTGCGCCTCGCGCCTTGCATCCCTCGCTTTTTGACCCGCAACGCATACGCGAAAGTAAGCCCGACAGGCTCCCAGTCCCCATTACTTGGACTTGAGCTTCGCGATGCCGAGCGCACTCATCACGTACCGCTCGTAGAACGGCTCGGACGTGCCCTTCTTCATCTTGCGGATAAAGTATTTCTCGAATGCGACCTTCGCCAGGTGCACCCACTTGCCTTCGGAGAACCAGTTGACGTTGCGCGGCGGGATCTGTGGCAGCGCGACGAACGCAATCCCGGTGTCGCCCATGTCGGCGAGGCAGATCGCATTCCACGTCGCCTTCTCGGACGGCACCTTGCCGTCGAGCTCGGCGCGGATGTTGTGCGCGGTCGCGGTGACCATCGACTCGATCATGTAGCCGGTCTTCGGCGCGCCCGTCGGCACTGGCGTCGCTTCGACCGGCGGGATCGCGACGCAAACGCCGACCGCGTAGATGTTCTTGTATTTCGGGTTGCGCTGGTTCGCGTCGATCGCGATGAAGCCGCGCGGATTGGTGAGGCCTTCGATGCCGAACACGGCGTCGATACCCTTGAACGCCGGCAGCATCATCGAGAACTTGAACGGCAGCACGTGCTCCTTCTTCGGCTTGCCCTCGTCGTCGTGCTCGGTCACGTGCATCTTGTCCGCCTCGACCTTCGTCACCTTGGCGTTGCAGATCCACTTGATGTGCCGCTCGCGCAGCGCCGATTCGAGCATCGTCTTCGAGTCACCGACGCCGCCGAGACCGAGGTGCCCGATGTAGGGCTCGGCGGTGACGAGCGTCATGGGCACACGGTCGCGAATCCGGCGGCGGCGCAGGTCCCGGTCCATGATGAACGCGAACTCGTACGCCGGACCGAAGCACGACGCGCCTTGCACGGCGCCGACGACGATCGGGCCCGGATCCTTGACGAAGCCGCTCCACGCGGCCGCCGCACGCTCGGCGTGATCGACGTGGCAGACCGATTGCGTGTGGCCGTTGGGCCCCAGACCTTCGACCTCGTCGAAGGCGAGCTTCGGCCCGGTTGCGATGATCAGGTAGTCGTAGTCGAGCATCGTGCCATCACCAAGCTCGATCCGGTTCTCATCCGGATGCACGCGCTTCGCCCCGGCGCCATTGAATGCGATGCCTTTCTTCTCGAGGTAGGGTGCGGCGGGAAACTCGATGTCCTTGCGTGCGCGCCAACTAACGGCGACCCAGGGATTCGACGGGACGAAGTGAAAATTGGGGCCGTTGCCGACTACCGTGATCCTGTCCCCGGGCCGCAACTGTTCCTTCATCTCGTAGGCCATCGGCATGCCGCCCAGACCGGCACCGAGAACGACGATATGCGCCATGTTGCCCTCCTCCTCGTGAATGCCGTCCGTCGCTGCGGCAGCAATGGTTAACGCCTGGCCGCGACGACGCGTGCCATTCCGGCCTCAACCGGATTGCGCGCGATGCGCTCACCGCCGGAAAGACCCGAAAGGACCTCCACCTCGCCTTCGCCGGCCGGTTCGCCGGTCCGGATCTGGCGCAGCAGCGGTCGGCCCTCGCCGTCGATGACGTAAACGGCCGTCACCTCGCCCCGCTTCAGCACCGCGCTCGCGGGTATCGCCAGGGCTCGTGTCGTGCCGGTGACGAAGCGCGCCCGCGCGAACTGGCCGGGCAGCACGCCATCGGCCGCCGGCAAGTCGAGACGCACGCTCGTCGTGTGGGTGCGCGCGTCGGCCAACGGGATCACGGTCACCTTCGTGGCAGTGACGCGCTTGCCGAGCGAAGGGATTTCGACGGCAACGGGGTCATCGAGCTTCACTTTCGGCAAATCGGTCTGCGGAAGCGTGGCCGTCACCCGCAGGGCGTGCGGGTCGAACACCGTGACGAGCGGACGGCCCGGCTGCGCCATGTCGCCCAGCTCGGCATGCGTCGCACCGATGACCCCGGCGTACGGCGCGGCGATCGTGTTGAACGACTGCGCAGCGACCGCCTGCCCGGCGTTGGCCTTCACTGCCGCAAGTTGCGCCAACGCCGCCTTGTACTCGGCTTCCGATTGGTCCAGCGCGGCCTGGCTCACGAACTTCTGCGCAAGGAGATCGCGATTGCGCTCGTGCTTGCGCTTGGCGTTGGCGAGGTTCGCCTCCGCCTCGGCGACCTGCGACAAGCTCGCCGCGACCGCCTGATCTGCCGTCCGCGCGTCGATGCGGGCGAGCACCTGGCCCGCGCGCACCGTGTCGCCGGCTTTGACGTTGAGTTCGACGATGCGGCCCGCGACCTGCGCACCCAGCGTCGCCTGCTTCACGGCCTCGACCACGCCTTCCGCGGCGATCGTCTGCGGCAGGTCGCGGACCGCAACGACGAGCGTCGGCATCGCCGTCGTGGAGACGGCGCATACCGCCGGGGCGACCACGACCGCAAGCGCCGCAGCGAACGCGAGACCCGTCGCGCGCGCGGCGAAGCGAATTCTGTACTTGGGCATCAGCGCGGCGTTATCGCACCGGACCGGTACGGATCCCGAACGGCAAGTACAGCGGACACCAGCGGAGTAACCCGGTCCCCAGCGGCACGAGGCCGACAAGCCCCCACCAGCGGTTGGCGCCGTCCAGCAAGAACAGCAGCGACAAGAACCCGAGCCCGACGACGATGCGCAATGCGCGATCGATACTACCTACATTCGCTTGCATATCAAATCCCTTTCGATCTGACCCCGTTCGTCAATATAGGACCGCGGGCAGGAAAAATCTGTGACCTGGGTCACCCATTGCCTGGATGGCTACGGCGCCCAGCGCGCGAAAAACGGTCTTTCGCCCGTTTGCCAACGATCGGAGTGATATTCAGCGGCGAACGCCTGTCCCGCGCCTCAGCGCGTCGCCACGCGGCTAGGCACCGCCGCGCACGCTCTCGCGAGCGCAAGCGGGACGGCAGCTCAGTTGCGCGGACGCAGATCGCCGAAGCGCGCTTCGAGCTTGCGCATGCCCCAGGCAGCGAACAGCAGGAAGGCGAAGAATGCGAGTACGAACCAGCCCATCGAGAGCCCGGTCACCGACGGCAGCGTCATCTCGCCCTGGGCGTTGGCCTTGATCCAGGCGTCGATCCCCGGTGTCAGTTCCACATAGGCCAAGACTCCGGCCAGCATGCCGAGCGCGAACGCCACCCCGTCCTTGCGTCCCGTGGCAACCGCGGCGATCGACGTGCCGGGGCAATAGCCGCCGACGATGAAGCCCGCGCCGAACACGAGTCCGCCCACAGCTTGCGCCACGAGGCTCGTCGGCTCGACGTAGAGTTCCCCCATGTCGAGCATGCCGGCGGCGGATAGCACGAACAGCCCGGCCATCGCGGTGACGATTGCCGTGAACATGACCTTCACGACGGCCATGTCGTACAGGTAGAAGACAGCGGTCAACTTTCGGGCGCTGCCGAATCCGGCGCGCTCCAGCGCGAATCCGAACCCGGTACCGAGCACGAACGCAAGTGCCAATTCGGCGGCGAGCGTGAATTCCATCGAGGAGGAGAGCGGAAGCATCATAGCCATTCCTTGCGCACGAACCAGGCGAGGCCATAGGCGCTCGCGAACACCGCCAGCATGAATACCAGGCTCCCGACGTTGAGGATCGCTCCGCCGGTCAGCGCCTGCCCGCTGGTGCAGCCCTTGGCGATCTTGGCGCCGTAGGCGGCAATGAACCCGCCGGCGAAGGCGAGAGCGAGCCGGCGATTGTCCGATATCCACGGGCCCCGCTCGACCGTAACATGGAAGCGACGACCCACAAGGCCGGAGACGAGCGCGCCAACGAAAGCCCCGGCAACGAGGAACAACGTCCAGGACATGAGCGGCGAACCATCGTTGAAATACTTGGCGAGCGCCGCGTTGGCGGCGGCGTGCTCGGGCGCGACGAGGCTCGCGAGCCATGCGTCGACGGCGCCGAAGGCAGCGGTCGCGCCGAGGCCCCGTCCGGTGACGGCGTAAGTCGCAAGCAGCACCAAGCCAAGTAGAACGCCGACGGCGTAGGGGTTCCAATAAGGCCGTGGGACGACGCTCGCGTTTCGATCGCGCCCCGATCTCACCTGGCGATCGGTCAGAACGTGTGCCATAGACGATAATCCCTTTATTGAACCTGCAGCCCCCAAATTACGCCGCCCGGCCGGCGCGAATGTAACCTGCGTCACACAGCGCGCGGTCCGCCCCGCCGGCGCGTATGTTTGTTGATCTACGCCAAATCCTCGTCCAAATCGTGCGCGCGCGAATGTCTCGACCGGTGGTTTCCTGCGCGATGCTGGGCCTCGCGCTCGCCGTTGGCGCACAGGCCGTGACGGCGGCGCCGCCCATGGCGCCGCTGTTCGCCGGGATGGGCGTCGACCGGGGACCGTACGCGAGCCGAAAGCCCGCCGCCCAGCGCTACTTTCATCAGGGCATGACGCTGACCTGGAGCTTCAATCCGGCGGAAGCGGCACGATCGTTCGCCGCCGCCGCGGACACGGATCCGCGTTGCGCGCTGTGCGAATGGGGTATCGCCTGGGCGCTGGGTCCGAACATCAATTCGGACATGGACCTGGACGGAGCGGAACGCGTGCGTGCCGCGCTCGATCGCGCGCGCGCGCTCGCCGCGCGGGCGTCGCCGCGCGACCGCGCGTTGATCGACGCGCTGTCCGCGCGCCATCCGGCCACCGGCGACCCGGACACGATTGCCGAGGATGCGTACGCCGACCGCATGCGCGCACTTGCTCGCGCGTACCCGCAGGATGCCGACATCGCGACGCTCGCGGCGGAAGCGCTGATGAATCTGCATCCATACGATTGGTGGCAAGCGGACGGCACGCCACAACCGTGGACCCCGGAGATACGCATGCAGCTTGCGCGCGCGTTGCGGCTCGCGCCCGAGCATCCCGGCGCCAACCACTACTGGATTCACCTCATGGAGGCCTCCGTACATCCGGAAGCGGCGCTGCCGAACGCGGATCGCCTGCGAGCGCTCGTGCCGGGTTCCGGGCATCTGCTGCACATGCCGGCCCACATCTACATGCGTGTCGGGCGCTACGCGGAAGCCGTTACCGCAAATGAAAAGTCGATCGCGGCAGACCGGCGTTATATGGCCGCGGTCACGGCGCAGCGCGCGTACCGTGTCGGCTATGTCGCCCACAACCATCATTTCCTCTGGGCAACGGCAGCAATGGAGGGTCGCAGCGCGGTGGCGCTGGCCGCGGCACGTGCTGCGTTTCCGGCCGCGTGTGGGCCCCGCACCCCCGACCGCACCACCGGCATTCTCCAGCAGTACTATGTGCTGCCACTGTATGCACTGGTTCGCTTCGGCCGCTGGCGCGAAATCATCGAGGAAACCCTGCCGCCCGATGTGAGCGAAGCCTACCCGCTCGCGATCTGGCACTACGCGCGGGGCACCGCCCATGCGCGGACGGGCCGCCTCGCAGACGCGCGACGCGAGCTTGCTGCCGTGGAACGCTACGCTGCGGATCCCGGTCTCAAGCGCGACCGGATCAAGAATGTCAACCCGGCGAGCGCGCTGGTCCGGATTGCGGGGCTTACGCTCGCTGCCGACATCGCAGCAGCGGAGGGACGTCCCGCCGCCGCGGTCGCGCCGCTCGTCGAAGCCACCGCGATCGAGGATGCGCTTCGATATGACGAGCCGCACCTGTGGCTCGCACCGACGCGGCATGCGCTGGGCGCGGCGTTGCTCGCGGCGGGACGGCCGGGCGAAGCGGAACGTGTCTACCGCGAGGACCTCGCGCACTATCCGGAAAATGGGTGGTCGCTCGCCGGACTCGCGCTAGCGCAGCGGCGCCAGGGACAGGCCGATGCCGCGCGGGCCACGGACCAGCGCCTCCGCGCTGCCTGGCGCCATGCCGACACCCCCCTGACGGCATCGCGCTTCTAGGGCGTGTTCACACTATGTCCGCAATCGTTCTCGCGCTTGCGACAAGTTGCCGCATGCGTGGCGTCGTAGCGGCTCGGTAACGGCGATATCTTGCGCTAGCGCAAACATTGGCGCGCCTGCGCGACCTCTGTGACTGCGGTCACATTGCGCACGGCGTCGCGCGCGGTTCAATGACGGTGTCGACAAACAGATCCGGCCACCGGATCGCGCGCAACACCTGCACACGGTCCGGTCGCCTCCCGCACGAGGGACAACCGGAACATGGAACACCTCTCCCGCAGACGCTTCCTCAAGATCTCGGCTGCCACGTTCGGAGCTCTGGCGACCGAAGCTCGCTGGCAACCGCTCGCCCGCGTCGCGCACGCCGCCGAAGCACCTGCAGCGGCCGTGACCACGATTCCGACGTTTTGCGAAATGTGCTTCTGGCGCTGTTCCGGGTTCGCCCACGTGCGCGACGGCAAGCTGTGGAAGTTCGAGGGCAATCCGCGCGACCCGCAGAGCCGCGGCCGGCTGTGCCCGCGCGGCACCGGTGCCATTGGCGCGTACTACGACCCCGACCGCCTGCAGAAACCGCTGATCCGCCGCGGGGCACGCGGCAAGGAGGAATGGACTGCGGTGACCTGGGACGAGGCGTTCACCTACATCGCCGACCGGATGCAGAAGATAAAGGCCCAATACGGCCCCGAGTCCGTCGCGATGTTCAACCACGGCATCGGCCAGTTCTTCATCCAGCATGCGCTCAAGTCGTGGGGCGCCATCAACTTCGCCGGCTCGTCGTTCGCGCAATGCCGGGGCCCGCGCGACGTCGGCTTCACGCTGACGTTCGGCACCGGCTTGGGCTCGCCCGAGCCCGTCGACATCGCCAACACGAACTGCCTCGTGCTGATCGGTGAGCACCTGGGCGAGAACATGCACAACACGCAGGTGCAGGAATTCGCACAGGCGATCGAACGGCGGATCCCGATCATCGTCGTCGATCCGCGCTACTCGGTCGCGGCAAGCAAGGCGAAGTACTGGCTGCCGATCAAGCCGGGCACCGATCTCGCGCTGCTGCTCGCGTGGGCGAACGTGCTGGTCAGCGAGGGCCGCTACGACCGAGCATTCGTCGAGAAGCACGGACACGGCTTCGACAAATTCGTCGCCGCGATCAAGGACCGCACCCCGGAGTGGGCGGCACCGGAAACCGGGCTTGACGCCGAGTTGATCCGCGTTACGGCCCGCGAATTCGCGAATGCCCGTCCGGCAAGTCTCATCCATCCCGGCCGGCGCGTCACCTGGAACGGCGACGACACGCAGAGGAGCCGCGCCATCGCGCTCCTTTCCGCGCTACTCGGCAACTGGGGCCGCAAGGGAGGTCTGTATCTGCCGGCCAGCATGACGGTAGCGCCGTATCCGCTGCCCAAGCCGCCGAAGTCGGACAAGCCGATGGCCGACAATCCAAACGGCGAGAAGTATCCGTTCGCCGACGAAGGAATCACCAACGGTATCCGCGAGGCGACGCTCACCGGCAAGCCGTACCCGATCAAAGGCTGGTTCGTCTATTCGTCGAACATCCTGTATGCGCTCCCCAACCCGGCCGAGACGCTGAAGGCGATCGATGCGCTCGACCTGCTGGTCGTCATCGACACGATGCCGAGCGAGATCACCGGCTATGCGGACGTCGTGCTGCCGGAGGTCACGTTCCTCGAGCGCTACGAGCAACTGGTGGTCGGCTCCGGCCGCCGCGGCTGGACGTCGCTGCGCCAGCCGGTCATGTTGCCACCGCACGATCAGAAGCCCAATTGGTGGATCGCGAAAGGGCTCGCGGCGAAGCTCGGCATCCCGGAATGCCTGCCTTTCGCGGACATCGAGGAGTACCTCCGCTATCGGGTCGAGAAATCCGGGATGAGCTGGGACGAGTTGAGGCGCGAGGGCGTGATCCTCGGCAAGCCCGAGCCGATCTACATCGAGGATGGCGCGGAAATGAGTTTCGACACGCCGTCGGGCAAGGTCGAGTTCTGGTCCGACCAGCTGCAGGCGAAAGGCTTCGACCCGGTGCCGAAGTACACGCCCCCAGCGACGCCGCCGGAGGGCTACCTGCCACTGATCACTGGGCGCGCGCCGGTGCACACCTTCAGCCGCACGCAGAACAACCCGCTGCTGTACCAGCTGATGCGCGAGAACGAGGTCTGGGTGAACGCGGCGACGGCGGCGAAGGCGGGCATCAGGAACGGTCAGTACGTGCAATTAAAGAACCAGGACGGTGTGGTCAGCAATCGCATCAAGGTCAAGGCCACGCAGCGCATTCGCCCCGACTGCGTCTACATGGTCTACGGCTTCGGCCACACGAGCAGGGCACAGAAGAGTGCGTACCTCAAGGGCGCCAACGCCACGCAGCTGACGACGAAATACGTGACGGACCCGCTGATGGGTGGCACCAGCCTCCACAGCAACTTCGTCACCTTCGTGAAGGAGGCGTGACATGCCCCGCTTCGGAATGGTCATCGACACCCGCAAGTGCGTCGGCTGCATGGACTGCGTGGTCGCCTGCCAGACGGAGAACGACGTTCCGCTCGGCTATTGCCGCGACTGGATCACGACCGAAGTACGCGGCGAGTTCCCCGACGTGTCGCTCGAGATCCGCTCGGAGCGCTGCAACCACTGCGATAACCCACCGTGCGTGTCGTGCTGCCCGACCGGGGCCAGCCACGTCGAGGAGTATGGCAAGGTGGTCCTCGTCACCGCGAACAAATGCATCGGCTGCAAGGCGTGCATCGCGTCGTGCCCGTACGACGCACGTTTCGTCCACCCGAAGGGCTACGCCGACAAGTGCACGTTCTGCTACCACCGGACGAAGGACGGCAAGGATCCCGCGTGCGTTTCGGTGTGCCCGACGCATTGCATGCACTTCGGCGACCTCGATGACCCCAAGAGCAAGGTCAACGCGCTGCTCCGCACGCGCAAGTACCACACGCTGCTCCCCGAAGCCGGGACCAGGCCGCGCGTCTTCTACCTGACGTAAGAGGCGATCGTCATGCTCGAAATCACCACGACCCGCCACAACCCGCTCATCGATCCGCAGCTCGCGATCTGGAGCTGGGAAATCCCTGTCTACCTGTTCCTCGGCGGTCTCGTCGCCGGGATGATGGTGCTCGGGGGAATCGCGATGTTGCGAAGTGCGCGCGGCGACGACCCGAAGACCTTCTTCTCGCTGCACACGCCGTTGCTGGGTTTCGCGCTGATCAACCTCGGCATGGGCGCGTTGTTCCTCGACCTGACGCACAAGCTCTACGTCTGGCGCGTCTATCTGACGTTCGAGCCGTCTTCGCCGATGTCGTGGGGCTCGTGGGTGCTGATCGTCGTCTACGGCGTGCTGCTCGCTTCGGCGCTGATCCGGCTGCCCGAGGCTTGGCCGTGGGGCGGCCGGCGCTTCCCGCTGCTTTCCGTGTGGTCGGATGCGCTGCTCGCACGGCCCTGGCTTGTGCGTACGCTCGGGTGGTGCAACATCGCGCTCGGCGTCGGCCTCGGCATCTACACCGGCATCCTGCTGGACACGATGGTCGCGCGGCCGCTGTGGAACAGCGCGATCCTTGGTCCACTGTTTCTGTTCTCTGGCCTGTCGGCCGGTGCAGCGATGATGCACCTCGCCGTCGTCGTGCGCGGCGAGCGTCCCGCGCCGCAGGACATGGCCGGCGGCGCTCTTGCCGCGCTGCTGGCACAGCCGCTGGGCAGCCTTCCACCGGATAAGCGGACGGTGGAATCGCTGATCCGCGCCGACGTCGCGTTCCTCGCGATCGAACTCCTGTTGATCGGTCTCCTGGTCGCCAACCTGTACACGTCGTCCGCATCGCACGCTGCGGCGGCGGCGCTCGTCGTCAGCGGGCCCTACGCTCTCGCGTTCTGGGGCGTGATCGTCGGGCTGGGGATCCTCGCCCCGCTCGCGCTGCAGGGTCTCGAGCTTCGCCACCGAATCCCGCACACGATCGTACCGGCGTTGCTCGTGCTCGTGGGCAGCTTCGTGCTGCGCTGGGTCATCGTCAATGCCGGACAGGCGAGCCACGTCGTGCATGCGGCTGGCCTTTAGGTTCAAGGGCAATCCATCGGAAGGAGAACAGCATCATGAAACGCACTGTCATCATTGCCGTCTCGCTCGCATTGGGCGCGGGGGCGGCCATCGCCAACGCCCAGGCATCCGCAGTGCCGGCCGCCAAGCCGCGGATGGCGCAGGTGTGCGGCACCTGCCACACCGTCAACACGAACGAGTTGCGCGGCGTGTTCGAAAACGTCGCGTTTAAGTCGAAATCGATCCAGTTGAAGATCGACAGCGCGACCGAAATCGTCCGCTTCGACGAAGGCACGCTGAAGGTCGTCGACAGCGGGGAAGCAAAGGCCGGCGAAGCGCTGCGCGACGTGGCAAAGGGTCGCGAGGCCCGGATCGAGTTCGTCGACAAGGACGGCGTCAAGTCGGCGACGCTTATCTCGTTCAAGGGCCCGATCAAGGTCGCGCCCGAGAAGCTCGTCTCCTACGCTGACGTACGCAGGCTGGTGGCGCTGGGGCCCGAGAAGGGCAACTACACGCTGATCGACTCGCGGCCGCTGCCGCGTTTCCAGGAAGGCGCGATCCCGACGGCGATCAACCTTCCCTTCCCGGCGTTCGACAAGTTCATCGACCGCCTGCCGCAGGACAAGACAAAACTCGTCGTGTTCTACTGCAGTGGCGTCACCTGCACGATGAGCCCGAAATCGATGCAACGCGCCGAGAGCATGGGTTACACCAACGCCAAGGTGTACCGCGAGGGAATGCCCGAATGGACGCAGAAGGACTACGGCGTACTGTCGGCGGCGTTTCTCAAGGAAGCCTGGATCGACAAAGGGATCCCGCACGTGCTCCTCGACGCGCGACCCGCGGCGGAGGCCACCGCCGGCTTCATCCCCGGCGCGATCTCGTTGCCTACAGCGAACGTGAAGACGGCGCTGCCACAATTTCCGGACAAGAAGCTCAAGGCCCCGATCATGGTCTACGACGCCGGCAGCGGCGACGCCGCGATCGACGCCGCGAAAACGATCGTCGCCGCGGGTTACCCGAACGTGACGGTGATCACCGGGGGGATCAACGCCTGGAAGGCGGCCGGCTATCCGCTGGCGTCAGGCACGCCGGCGACGAAGATCGCGTACACGCCGAAGCCGCGTCCGGGCGAAGTGTCGATCGCCGAGTTCACGAAGCTCGCGTCAGCCACGCCGCCGGGCACGATGATTCTCGACGTGCGCAACTCGGACGAAGCCGCGGGCGGGATGATCAAAGGGGCGATGCTGGTGCCCGACGACGAGATCGTGGTGCGGATGGGCGAGATCCCGAAGGACAAGCAGATCGTCACGCATTGTCTCACCGGCGTACGCGCCGAGATGGCCTACCACAAGCTGAAGGACCAGGGCTACAACGTGGCGTTCCTCAACGCGGCGATCGAAGTGGCGGGCGACGGGAGCTTCAAGATCACGCCGCGCTGAGTTCGGGAGACGCGGGACGGCGCCCGGCCGGGATCCGGTGCCGCCCGGGGTCAAGAAAACGAAACGGGGAGCTGCGGCTCCCCGTTTTCCTGGATCGGTGGCGCGGACTTTAGCAGCCGCCCTTCTTCTCCTTCTTTGGCGGCTTGGTGCCATCCTTGGGCATCGCCGACTTGGCCTTCTCGACGGCCTTCGCCTTGTCGGCGTCGGACATCTTGGCCCAGGCTTCGGCACTGACGTCGGCTGGCTTTTCCAGCTTGGCAGGTGCGGCTTTGGTCGCAGCAGGGTCCTTCGGCGGATCGGCGGCAAACGCGGTTCCGGCGGCGGCGGCAAAGACCAGGGCAACGAGGATCGAAAAGAACTTGCTCATGGGCGTGACTCCTTGGGTGCGGTGGGCCGCCGTCCGGTCCCAAGGGGGCGCCAGACGGGTAAGGGAACGATTATGCCAATCCGGTTCGTCCATGTCAGGAGCTCGGACGCAACGACTGTGAAAAATTGAGGGCTTCCTTGCGCCACCGCAAAGCTGCGCCTGCGGAGGCGCACCAACGTCGCGTGTCGATCAGCGTCCCTTGAGATACCGATCGTCATCGAACGTCGCGACCCACTGCGGGCGATAGACGACCGCCAGCGTCAGTACCATTCCGCTCAGCGTCGCCTCGGCGAACGCGAGGTAGACGAAATAGGGGACGTATTCGCCGAACACCAGCACTGGCGAGCGCCCCGCGCCCAGCGCCAGCGCCGTCGCGCCGCAGAGCCCCCCGGCGCCGTACGCCAGACCCGCTCCGAAAAACGCCGCGACGAAGATGTAGACGAAGAAATTCGGCGGCAGGCGGCGCTCGGCGAAGCGCAGCACGAGCCACGTCACGACCACTGGAACGGCCGCCATCGTCACGAACGCCAGGCCGGCATTGATCCACAGTCCGCCGCGCACCGCGAGCAGCAGCGCGATAGCGACTGCCGACCCGAGGAGCGCCAACTCGGGCCCCACGACGAGCGTCAGCGCGCCGACACCCAGCAGGTGAAACGTGAACCCTTCACCGATCGTTGCCTGCAGTCCCCACAGCATGACCACGCAGAAGATGCCGCCATACCAGACGTGCACCGCCTCGCTGGCGGCGAAACGCCGCCACGGCGCCTGCTGCGCCGCACGGACGACGAGCGGGACGGCCACCGCCCAGCCAGCGATGGTCCACACCGCCGAAAGCGTGACGCCGAGCGGATCCATCGCGCCATTGTAGAATCCACCCTCTCTGGACCCTTGACGCGATGGATACCGCCGCCCTCTCCCCGCTGGCCGCCCGCGTCGCGAAGACGTTTCCGACCCTGCAGGAGGCGCCACACGCCACGCTCGAGCGGATCGCGCGCGACGGGATTCTCCGCAAGGCGCCAGCCGGTACGGTGATGTTCAGCGAGCATTCGCCGTGCTCCGGGTTTCCACTGGTGCTCGCCGGCACGATTCGCGTCCTGCAGCGCTACCCCAATGGACGCGAACTCCAGCTCTACCGCGTAAAGCCGGGCGAATCGTGCCTGCTCTCCGGGAGCTGCCTGCTCGGACAGACCAACTACGACGCGGCCGGCATCGCCGAAACCGACGTCGAGATCTTGATTCTTCCACCGGCGGCGTTCCAGGCGCTGATCGCCAACGACGAGACGTTTCGTCGCCATGTCTTTGCGCTGTTTTCCGAACGGCTGTCGGCATTGATGCAGATCGTCGAGGCGATCGCCGTGCAGAAGCTCGATCAGCGCCTCGCCGCGCTGCTCGTCAATCGGGACGTGGGTGCCGGCGAGATCCACGCGACGCACCAAGCGCTCGCCGACGAGCTCGGCAGCGTGCGGGAAATCGTATCGCGGCTCCTGCGCAGTTTCGAAGACCGGGGTTGGGTCGATCTGGGCCGCGAGCGGATCCGGATCCTCGATCGCACGGCGCTGGCTGGGCTCGCGCGCGGTTGAGTTTACCCATTCGGCGAAGAACTGAAACTTCAGCCCTTCGTACGATTCTGCCTTTTCGCAGGCTCGCGTTCGCCGCGCTGCTGGCGCTCGATCAGCCGCAGCATCGTCGCGAGCGTGATCGAGCTGAACGTCGCCTTCGCGATTTCGTCGATCTCCGACAGCACCGCGCCCAATGCCCGGCCCACGGGCGTTCGTTCGCCCGCCTCGCGCCGGTCGGGCTCGGGCTTGCCGAAGTCCTCGAAAAGCTGGATCACGTCCATCAGCGTCAACCGCCGCGCATTGCCGGTGAACCGGTAACCGCCGCCGACGCCACGCACCGATTCGACGACGCCGACGCGCGCCAGCTCGGAGAGCACTTTTGCGAGGTGATGCGACGACACGCCGTATTTCCCGGCGATCTCGGCCGCGGAAATGTGCCGTGTCGAATCGGCCGCGAACTCGAGCACGCTGTAGAGCGCCAGCGACGTGTTCTTTTGCAGCTTCACCGGTCGAGGTCCATCTCCAGCGGTATGAACGGCCCGGCCATCATGCCCTGGCTGCGGAAGAAGGACAGAATCAGCGTGTTGTCGCGCGACAGCATGGTGCGCACAGTGCGAACCCCCGCGCGCCGGAACGCTGCGCAGATCGCCTCGAGGAGGCGTGTCCCGACGCCGGAAAGGCGCGCTTCCGGATGCACGTCGATCGCGAACACCCAGCCGCAGGGCGGCGAGCCGAATTCCCAGTCACGCACTTCGCCGATGACGAAGCCGACCACACGTCCATTGGCTTCGGCGACCAGAAACTGCCGCCCGGGCTCGCCCGCAGCCGCGTAACGCTTATAGATCGACCGCCAGTAGTTGCGCTTCGGAAGCCCGGTCACCGTGGCATCGATGCCGATCACGTCCGCGAGGTCGCCTTGCCGCACCGCGCGAACGGTCACCGAGGCCGCCACAATGCCGGCGCTGCGTCCCCGGCCCTTGCCGGCGGTGCTATTGGCCCCCCGTTCCGTGCGCGCCGCGCCCACGAACACCTCCAAAGAATGACCCAGATCAAGTCAATAATCGCATTCCGATGCGAGATTAGCGGGTATTCGGCGAATGCTCAACCCGCCGCCGCTGATGCGTGAACCGCCATAGAGTGCGCGCGCACGGAACGCGGCGCGGCGCACGAACATTTCGCCCGCCGGCAACCCACAGGAGGATCCGATGATGGCGAGCCTTGCCGCAGGCGTCACGACGACGACGACGCTGACGGTCGACCGCGAGCGGACGATCGGCTTCATGGGCGAGAAGGCACGCGTCTACGCGACCCCGATGCTGGTGCGCGACATCGAATTGACCTCGCGCGAGCTTCTGCTGCGTCACCTTGATCCTGGCGAGGATTCGGTGGGCACGCGCATCGAGCTCGACCACCTGGCCGCGACGCTGCTCGGCATGCCGGTCGAGCTGACGGTCACCGTCGCGGTCGTCAATGGCCGCACGGTCACGCTCGAGTTCTCCGGCCGCGACAGCGCCGATCTCATCTGCCGCGGCAAGCACAACCGCTTCATCGTCGACGTGAAGAAGACCGAGGAACGACTTGCCGCGAAAGCGCAGAGGGCGGGGGTCGCCTGACCATGCCGCGCGGAGCGACGCAACGCATTCCGACGTACTGCTACCAGTGCGTCGCCGGGCCGGACCTGTTGACGGTCAAGGTAATCGACGGAGTTGCGACCGAGGTCGAGCCGAATTTCTGCGCGGCGAGTGTGCACCCGGGGGGCGGCAAGGTCTGCGTCAAGGCGTACGGCCTCGTGCAGAAGACGTACAACCCGAACCGCGTGCTCTCGCCGATGAAGCGCACGAATCCGCGTAAGGGGCGCGACGACGACCCCGGCTTTGTGCCGATCCCGTGGGAAGAAGCGTTCGAGCTGATCACGTCACGCCTGAACGAGGTGCGCGCGCATGGCCTGCTCGATGCCTCCGGCTATCCGCGCGTGGCCGCGAGCTTCGGTGGCGGCGGCACGCCGCAGTCGTACATGGGGACGTTTCCGGCATTCCTGTCCGCATGGGGTCCGATCGACATGGGCCTGGGCTCGGGCCAAGGTGTGAAGTGCTACCACTCCGAGCATCTGTATGGCGAGTTCTGGCACCGCGCCTTCACCGTCTCGCCGGATACGCCGTTGACCGAGTACCTGATCTCCTGCGGCGCCAACGTCGAAGCTTCCGGCGGCGTCGTCGGCGTGTGGCGCCACGCAGAAGCGCGCGAGCGCGGAATGAAGCGCGTGCAGGTCGAGCCGCATCTGTCGGTTACCGGCGCGTGCTCGGCACAATGGGTGCCGATCAAACCCAAGACCGACGCCGCGTTCCTGTTCGCGCTGATCCACGTGCTGCTGCACGAGGTGCCCCGCGAGCGGCTCGACGTCGCATTTCTCGCGCGCTACACCGCGTCGCCGTATCTCGTCGGCTCGAACGGCTATTACCTGCGTGACGCAGCGACGAGGAAGCCTCTTGTCTGGGACGCCTTGCGCGACGCTGCCGTGTCCTTCGACACCGTCGGCGTCGACGAGGCGCTGGAAGGCGCCTATCCGGCGCACGCGGTCGAGATCGGCCCTGACGATGACGTGCTGGCCGTCGGCGCGCTGGTTGGAGAAACCGCGTTTGCGAAGCTGGTCGCGCATGTGGCCCCGTATTCGCCCGAGTGGGCCGAGCGGATATGCGAAGTGCCCGCCGCGACGATCCGTGGCATCGCGCACGAGTTCATCGACCATGCACACGTTGGCGAGACGATCGAGATCGAGGGCAAACGGCTGCCGTATCGACCCGTCGCGGTCAGCCTCGGCAAGACGGTCAACAACGGGTGGGGCGGCTACGAGTGCGTGTGGGCACGCACGGTGCTCGCCGCGCTCGTCGGCGGTCTCGAAGTTCCCGGCGGCACGCTCGGCACGACGGTGCGTCTCAACTGGAGACATTCCGACCGCCTGGCAAGCGTCACGCCGGGACCGGACGGCCTGATGGCCTACTCGTTCAACCCGACCGGCAAGGAAACATGGTCGCCGCGACCGAACATCCGCAACGCTTATCGGACGATGGTGCCGCTCGCGGGTAACGGCGCATGGAGCCAGGCCCTCGGGCCAACCCATTTTTCCTGGCTGTTCCAGGACGAGACGCCGAAGGGACTGCCGCGGGTGACGCTGCCGGACGTGTGGATCGTCTATCGCACGAATCCGGCGATATCGTTCTGGGACACTGCGGCGATCGGCGAGAAGATGTCGCACTTTCCGTTCGTCGTCGCCTTCGCCTACACGCGCGACGAGACGAATCACTACGCGGATGTGCTGCTGCCGGACGCGACCGACCTCGAAAGCCTGCAGCTGATCCGCATCGGCGGCTCGAAGTACGTCGAGCAGTTCTGGGACCGTGAAGGCTACGCGTTGCGCCAGCCCGCGGTCGCAGCGCGGGGCGAGGCGCGCGACTTCACCGACATCGCGACCGAGCTCGCGCGGCGCACGGGATTGCTCGTGAAGTACAACGCGGCAATCAACCGCGGCGCCGCAGGCGTCCCGCTGAAGGGCGCGTACGGCGATTACACGCTCGATCCCGAACGTGCGCACACACGCGAGGAAATCTGGGACGCCGTGTGCCGCGCGGCGAGCGCCGAGTTGACCGACGGCAGCGAGGTACACGGTCTCGACTGGTGGAAGGAAAACGGCCTCGCGACCAAGCCTTTTCCGCGTACCGACTGGTATCTGTTCCCGCGGCTTGCCGCGCAGGGATTGCGCTTCGAGCTGCCCTACCAGGAACGGTTGCTGCGCGTCGGCGCCGAGCTCGGGCGCCGGCTGCACGAACGCGACATGCACTGGTGGGACAAGCAGCTCCCGGAATACCAGGCATTGCCTGCATGCAAGGATTTCGGTAAGCCGTGGATCGCGGCGCTCGAGGCGGCCGGCGGCGCGCCGCAGGACTATCCGTTCTGGCTGCTGACCGCCCGCAGCATGCAGTACGCGTGGGGGGGCAATGTCGGCTTGCAATTGATCAAGGAGGTCGCCGACAACGTCGCCGGCCACCGCGGAGTGATCATCAACACGACCGCAGCGGAAAGACTCGGCATCGGCGACGGCGACACCGTCGAGATCGCGACGCCGCAGCGCAGCGTGCGCGGACGCGCCGTATTGCGCCAGGGCATCCGTCCGGACACCTTGCTGATGATCGGCCAGTTCGACCACTGGGCGACGCCGTTCGCGAAGGATTTCGGCGTGCCGAGCATGAACTCGCTTGCCACGATGTCGCTCGATCTGACCGACGCCACGGGTTCCGGCGCCGACATCGTGCGCGTCAAGGTAGGGCGGAGCATATGAGCACGGCCGACTTAGCCAAGGTTCGAAGGGCGCGTTGCCGGGCGATCGTGCGCGCCCGACTCTCCGGCAGGCGATCGTCGGATGGCTGGGCGGAGGGTGCCGCATGACACGCTGGGCGATGGTCGCCGATCTGCGCCGCTGCGTGGGTTGCCAGACGTGCACGGCGGCGTGCCGGCACGCCAACGCGACGCCACCCGGCGTTCAATGGCGGCGCGTACTCGATATGGAGTTCGGCGAATACCCAGATGTACATCGCGCGTTCGTCCCGGTGGGCTGCCAGCACTGCGACGATCCGCCGTGCATGACCGTTTGCCCGAGCAAGGCGACCAAGAAGCGCGCCGACGGCATCGTCACCATCGATTACGACTTGTGCATCGGCTGTGCCTATTGCGCGGTCGCGTGCCCCTACCAGGCGCGCTACAAGACAGACCGGGCGACGTTCGCCTACGGCACGCCGACCGAGAACGAAACGAAGCGGCGCGACGATGCGCGGCTCGCGGTGGCCACCAAGTGCACGTTCTGCGTCGATCGCATCGACGAAGGCGTCGCCAATGGGCTGGTCCCTGGCGTCGATCCCGAAGCCACACCGGCGTGCGTCAACGCCTGCATCTCGAAGGCGATGACGTTCGGCGACCTCGACGATCCGGCGAGCCCGGTGTCACGGGCGCTCGCGAAGGCCCAATCCTTCCGGATGCACGAGGAGCTCGGCACCGGGCCCGGCTTCTACTACGTCTGGGACAAGGCGATTGCCCCCGTGGTACACCCATGACATTCGGTCCGAATCCGTGGCAACAGACGAGCTGGGACGCGCGTGCCGCCGGCAATTTCATCGGCGGCGGTGCCGGGACCGGGCTCATCGCGTTCACGGCGCTTTCGGGCGCGCAAGGACCGGCGTTGGCCGGACTCATGCTCGCTGGCCTCGCGCTCGTGGCCCTCGGCCTGTTCTGCGTGTGGCTTGAAATCGGGCGGCCGCTGCGGGCGATCAACGTTTTTTTCAACCCGCGGACGTCGTGGATGTCGCGCGAGGCAATTACGTCGACGCTGCTGTTCCCCGCCGGATTGGCCGCAGCGGCCGGCGTGCCAGGATGCACGTGGCTTGCCGCGGCGCTCGCGCTCGTTTTCATGTACTGCCAGAGTCGCATGCTGCAAGCGGCGAAAGGCATTCCGGCGTGGCGGGAGCCGCTGCTCGCGCCGCTGATCGTGGCGACCGGTCTGGCCGAGGGCGCGGGGCTGTTCTTCGCGACCGCACCGCTGCACGGCGCCGCTACGCTGACGCTGCTGGTCGTGTTCGGAACGCTGCTCGTAGCGCGGCTGCTCGTATGGCTCGTCTATCGGCGGCGACTCGCTGGTGCCATCGCGCAGGGCGCGGATGCCGCGCTCGATCGCGCCGGGCGTGGCCTGCAGTTGGCAGGGACCCTGGTGCCGCTGGCGCTGGTGGCGGCGATCGTCATCGGTGCGGTCTCCGGCACGCCGCTGCTCGTCGTCGCCGCAATCGCCGGACTCGCCGCCACGATTGCCGGTTCGTATCTCAAGTTCATGCTGGTGACCCGCGCAGGTTTCAACCAGGGCTTTGCGCTGCAGCATCTGCCTGTGCGTGGCGTGCGGCCATAGCGCAGTTGCGACGGGAGACGCCGCATGGGCGCAACGACGATGGCGGAGGTCGGAAGCCGCGCGCAATTGGGAGCGCAGCACCTCTTCCAGCCCGAGGTCGAGACGCTGCCGCGCGAGCGGCTCGCGGGATTGCAGCTCGAGCGACTGCGCGCCACCGTGCGCAACGCCTACGATCACGTACCGATGCACCGCGCGCGCTTCGATGCGGCGGGGTTCGAACCGGACGACATCCGCGACCTCGACGACCTACGGCATCTGCCGTTCACGCTGAAGTCCGACTTGCGCGACCATTATCCATTCGGCCTGTTCGCGCGGCCGCGCGACGCGCTCGCGCGCCTGCACGCGTCGTCGGGGACGACGGGGAAGCCGACGGTCGTCGGCTATACGCGCCGCGACCTCGACACGTGGGCCGAGCTGATGGCGCGCTCGTTGGCGTGCGCCGGCGCGCGTCCCGGGGACGTCGTTCACAACGCGTACGGCTACGGCCTCTTCACCGGCGGGCTCGGTGCACACTATGGTGCCGAACGCCTGGGCGCCGTCGTCGTGCCGATGTCCGGCGGCTCGACCGAGCGTCAGGTCGCGCTGATCGTCGATTTCGGCGCGCGCGTCCTGTGCGCGACACCGTCGTACGCGCTCGCGATCGCTGAAGTCGCCGAGCAGCAGGGTGTCGACCTCACCAAAAGCACGCTGGAAGTCGGCCTCTTTGGCGCCGAGCCGTGGAGCGACGCGATGCGCCGCGAGATCGAGACGCGGCTGGGATTGAAGGCCGTGGACCTGTATGGCCTCTCCGAGATCATGGGGCCTGGCGTAGCGAGCGAGTGCGACCGTCAGGCCGGCCTGCACGGCTGGGAGGACCACTTCCTGTTCGAAGTGATCGATCCCGCGACCGGCGACCCGATGCCCGAAGGACAGGCTGGCGAACTCGTCATCACGACGCTGACCAAGGAAGCGCTGCCGATGCTGCGTTACCGGACGCGCGACATCACGAAGGTCACCACGGCGCCGTGCGACTGTGGCCGCACCCACCTGCGCATCCTGCGAATCACGGGGCGCAACGACGACATGCTGATCATCCGCGGCGTCAACGTCTATCCGTCGCAGATCGAGGCGGTGCTGATCGGGCTGCCCGACATCGCGCCGCACTACCAGCTCGTCGTCGAGCGCCGCGGCAGCCTTGACCACGTGAACGTCGAAGTCGAGGCGCAGCCCGGTGTCGAGACGCACGTATTCGAAGGCATCGCACATCGGGTCGCCCACCACATTAAATCGCTCGTCGGCATCACGACCGACGTCGTCGTGAAGAAGCCGGGCGAGATTCCGCGTTCGCAGGGCAAGGCCGTACGCGTGCGCGACCTGCGTCCGAAGGGCCCGTGAGACGGATCGACGCAATGATGGTGAACGTCGACAAGCCGCCAAGCACGATGGCCGACGGCCCGTTTGCGCTGCGCCGGCGCTGGACCGACGCCGACGGCGAGCACATCGACGTGCGCGGGCTGCAGCCGCCAGGCCCGCTCGTCCTGATCATCGAGCTCGTCGAATCGATCACCGAAACGACGCCGGTCATCGTCCACCACGATCGCGATCCCGCGCTGCTTTACCCGGAGCTGGCCGAGCTGGGGTGGACCGCCGCACGGATCGACGGCGAGCCTGGCGAGATTCGGCTGAAGCTCGAGCGCGCCAATTCGGGGCCGGACTCGAATTTCGGGCGCCAGCGCGCTCCGTGACGGCCGCCTCGCGAAAATCGAGCCCGGCCCCGCTCCTCCTGGCCGGGGCCACGAGCCGCCTCCTGCCGGCGTCGATCCCCTTCCGCTTTTTCGGCGCTGCGGTCGCGTTTCACGTGCTTGCGTGGATCGCGCTTTTCGCCGGCGCGCCGGCTTTGCCGCGCTTCGCCGGCGGTCTCGGCTGGCCGCTCGCCGCGCTGCACCTTGTTACGCTCGGCGTGCTCGTGATGACTGCGATCGGCGCGAGCCTGCAATTGCTTCCGGTGGCCACGCGCCAGCCGGTCGGAAAAAAACACTGGCCAGCCGTCGTCTGGTGGCTCTATACGCCGGGCGTCGCGGCTGTCACGTTGGGGATGGGGACCGGGGCCATCGCGTTGCTCGCAGGCGGCGCCGCGGCAATCGTCGTCGCGCTCGGCGTCTACGCTGTGCTGCTCGCGCGCAACTTGATCGGCGCGCGGGGAATGCCGGCGGTCGTCGCGCACGCCTTCGTCGCGCTCGTGTCGCTGGTCGTCGTCCTGGCGAGTGTGCTGTCGCTGGCGGGTGCGTACATCGGAGTGCCGGTCCTCGCCCGCGGAACCGCGCTTGGCTTGCATGTCGCCTTCGCCGCATACGGCTTCATGGGGATGTTGGCTCTGGGGCTGTCGTACATCCTGGTGCCGATGTTCGCGCTGTCGTCGGCACCCCACGACCGCGCGGCGCTCGCATCGGCGGCGCTGGCCGCGCTTGCCCTGGTCCTCGCGGGCGCCGCCGCATTCGGCTTCGCGCCGCAACCGCTGCGGATCGTCGCGATCCTTACCGGCGCAGGCGCGGTCGCCTTCCACCTGCGGCTGATGGCGAGCGCGTTGGCGACCGGGATGCGGCGTGAGCTCGGGCGCTCGTTCCGGCTGGTGCGGATCGCGTGGGTGCTCCTCCCGTTGAGCCTTCTCGCCGCGCTCGGTATCGTCGTGGATCTGCCCTTCGAAGGCCGCGACACGTTATTCGGCCTGATCCTGATCGGCGGCTGGCTGCTGACGTTCCTGCTCGGCATTCTGCAGCGGATCGTGCCGTTTCTCGCCTCGATGCACGCGGCGCGCGGCAAGCGCCTGCCGCCCACGCCGTCGTCGCTCACCGCCGAGCGTCCGCTGGCTGCGCACTTCGGCTGCCATCTCGCGGCACTCGCGCTGCTGGCGGCCGCCGTCATCGCCGACAGTCCCCTGGCGGCTCGCGCCGGAGCGATCAGTGGCGCCGCGGGCGCCGTGGCATTCGCGGTATTCTTTGCCGCAGCGATGCGAGGGATGGCCCGCCACGACTCCGCTATCCGGCCCGCGACGCGCGCGGCGCCGACGGCTTGACGCGCATCAATGGACCGCCGCTGCATCTTCGGGTATTGTGGTACCGGAATACCATAATTGACGCGATGAGCTATCTGCGACAAGTGAGCCAGGCGCTCGACGGCGAGCACCGTGCGAACCTCGACCTTCTCGGGCGGGTCGAGCGGGCATTGGCGCGCGCGCCCCGATCCGGTGCAGCGCGGGATCCGGACTTCGCCAAGCTCGCCGGCGCGTTCGCCCGACACATCGAGGAGGACATCGGGCGGCATTTCGATTTCGAGGAGACCGAGCTCTTTCCGCGCCTCAGGGCCGCCGGCGAAGGCGACATTGCGGAGCTGCTCGAGGAAGAACACGAGGCGATCCGCGCGGTGGCCAGCGACTTGCTGCCGTTCGCGCACGCCGCCGCCGCGGGCACGCTCGACGACGCCGGGTTCGAAGCGCTGAAGCGCGGCGCACTGGAAATGGTCGAGCGTCAGGTCGCGCACATCCAGAAGGAAACGATGGCGCTGCTCCCGATGCTGGAGGACCTGCTCGACGACGACACCGACCGCGAGCTCGCCTTCGCCTATGCCTCGGGTTGAAGGCGGGACTGCGAACCGCGAAGGGAATGCCATGGAAGCCGCTGCTGCAATCCAAGCCACGATCCGCCAGCTCGCACGCGACGATCTCGACGCCGTCGTTGCGATCGACGCCGTGCTGGAGCGCCGGTCGCGTCGCATGTACTTCGAACGGCGGCTCGCCGCAGCGTTGCGCGAGCCGCAGCGGCACGCGCAGTTCGCTGCGACGGACGGCCGGGGTCTTGTCGGTTACATTCTGGCGCGCGTGCTCGAGGGGGAATTCGGGCGGAGCGAACCCGAGATCCTGCTCGAGATCATCGGCGTGCGCGGCGACGTGCAGGGTCACGGCGTCGGGAAACAGCTGCAGGACGCGCTCGCCACCTGGGCGCACAGCCGCGGCATAAGCCGACTGCGCACCCAGGCAGCGTGGAACGATCACGGAATGTTGCGCTGGCTCGACGCGATGGGTTACACGCTCGCGCCGAACCACGTCGTCGATTGTGCGGTGGCCGGCGGCCAATATACGCCGGCGCGCGACGATCCGGTCACGATGTCCGGGAGTGAGGCTCCGGCCCTCGAGATCGATTTCGGCGGGCAGGCGGGCAATGACTTCGAGCAACTCGCGCGTGACACCGCCGACGTCCGTTCGATGGCCGAGGCCGACCTCCGCGACATCGTACGCATCGACCGCGGCATTACCGGCCGCGACCGCGAGCCCTACATGCGCCGCAAGCTCACCGAGGCGATGGTCGACTCGGCGATCCGGGTCTCCCTGACTGCGCGGGTTGAAGGCGTGGTCGCCGGCTTCCTGATGGCCCGCGCCGACCTGGGCGACTTCGGCCGCACCGAGCCCGTCGCGGTCATCGACACGATCGGCGTCGATCCCGACTTCGCGCACCGTGGCGTCGGTCACGCGCTCCTGTCGCAACTCTTCGTCAACCTGGGCGCGCTGCGCATCGAGCGCGTGGAGACCGTGGTCGCGCCACGCGACCTTGCGTTGCTGGGTTTTCTGTACGATGTCGGTTTTGCGCCGTCGCAGCGGGTCGCGTTCGTGCGGCGCGCCGACTGATTCCGGACCATGGCCCCGATGCCCGACGATGAGGCGGTACGCGAGGTGCTGCGGCAGGTGGAAGATCCCGAAGCCGGGATGAACATCGTCGATCTCGGCCTCGTGTATGGCGTCGATGTTTCGGCAAACGCCGTACACGTGGAAATGACGATGACGACGGCCGCGTGCCCGATGGCAGAGATGATCGTCGACCAGGCCCGCGCCGCCATCGCAACGACCGTGCCGGAGGGCGCCGAAGTGGACATCCGGCTGGTGTGGGATCCGCCGTGGACGCCGGACAAGATGACCGGCATCGCCAGGGAGCATTTCGGCTGGAAATAGTCCCTCCCCTCGCCCGCGTCCCGCTGCTGATTCTCGGCTTTGTCGGTCTCGTCGTCGGCACGGGCGCGGGTCTCGCGCGGCTCGGCTGGACCATGCCGGACGTGGCGGAATCGACATCGTCGCTGCATGGGCCGCTGATGATCTGCGGCTTTTTCGGCGTCGTGATCTCGCTCGAGCGCGCCGTCGCAATCGGCCACCCGTGGGCCTATGCCGGATCGCTGCTCGCAGGCCTCGGCACGGTGGCGGCGATTGCGGGTGCAACCGCGCTCGCGCCCTGGCTATTCGTCGCGGGGAGCGTTGTCCTGCTTGGGGCGACGATCGACGTGTTCCGCCGGCAAACCGCGCTGTTCACGTTCACGCTGACCGCCGGCGCGCTGTGCTGGGTCGGTCGGCAACGCCTTGTGGGCCATCGGCGCCAGCGTGCACGAGGTCGTGCCGCTGTGGCTCGCGTTCCTGATCCTGACGATCGCCGGCGAGCGCCTCGAGCTGTCGCGCTTCTTGCCTCCGTCGCCCATTGCGACACGGATATTCGCGGCGATTCTCGTCGCGATAGCCGCCGGGTTGCTGGGCACGCGTTTCGCGTGGGGCAGCCCGGTCTTTGCTGCGGGCCTGCTTGCCCTCGCGGCGTGGCTCGGCAAGCAGGACATCGCGCGCCGCACCGTACGCACGACGGGTCTCACGCGCTTCATCGCCGTGTGCCTGCTTTCAGGTTACGTATGGCTGGCCGTCGGCAGCAGCGTAATCCTCTTCGCCGGCGGTCTGGCAGCGGGATCGCCCTCGTACGACGCGGCGCTGCACGCTCTGACGCTGGGCTTCGTGTTCGCGATGGTGTTCGGCCACGCGCCGATCATTTTTCCGGCCGTGTTGCGCGTCGCGGTCCCGTACCACCCGGCGTTCTACGCGCCACTCCTGCTGCTGCACGTCTCGCTGATCGTCCGCCTCGCCGGCGACACGACCGGACAGTACGCCTGGTTACGCGTTGGCGGACTGCTCAATTCGCTGGCGCTTCTCGCCTTCGTCGCCGGCACGGCCAGCGCTGTGATCCGCGGCCGGACCGCAGCACGTCGCAGCTGACATGCATGTTGCCGGCGACGAACGGGCGTCGAATATCGACGTTTCTCGACGTGCTCACTCCTCGAACGATCCGTGTCGCCCGGCGCCTCCGACGAATCGCGCTGCTCCCTCGAGCCCTTCCTCGTACACGAGCGAAACGCCCTTTGCTCCCTCGTGCCGAAGGGCCTCGGCAAGCGGCAAATCCCATTGCCTGAATACCGAGGCGCGGTCGGTCAGCATGCAGCGCTGAGGAAATGCCGCGATCTCGCGGGCGAGGGCTTCCGCCGCCGCGCGCGCCTGTCCGTTTTCGACAACCCTGTTGGCCAGGCCCATTGCCAGGGCTTCCGTGGCATCGACCGGACGGCCCGTCAGGATCAAGTCAAGCGCGCGCCCGGTACCGATCAGCCGCGGCAGGCGCACAGTGCCGCCGTCGATCAACGGCACACCCCAGCGGCGGCAGAAGACGCCGAAGATCGCGTTGCGCTCGACCACGCGAAGATCCGCGAGCAGCGCCAGCTCGAGACCGCCGGCCACCGCATAGCCGCTGACCGCGGCGATGAGCGGCTTCGACAGTGCCACGCGCGTGGGCCCCATCGGCCCGGCCCCTCCCCCGTCGGCATCGAGCTCGTGCCGGCGGGCTTCGTCGAGTATTGCACCGAGATCGGCGCCGGCACAGAAATGGCCGCCTTCGCCCCAGAGAACGGCGACGCGCAAGGCGTCGTCGCGCTCGAACGCGTCGAAGGCCGTGCGTAGCTCGTCCGCCATCGCACGGTCGACTGCATTGCGCTTCTCGGGCCGCGCCATGACGACCGTCAGCACCGGTCCGTCGATTTCGTGCCGAACATGCCTGGAACTCATCCGGCTGCGCGTCCTGCTGCGGTGAGTCGCGGGGTCAGCGTGGCCACAGCCAGTCGAACACACCCGCGACGGCCATGCAATTCTGGGAGCAAGGGCCGGCTCCGTCAATCCGACGCATCGGCAAGCGGGCAACCGCCGGGCAGATCGCCGCGCGTGCACTGCGCTCGAAATTCAAGGCGCGACCGTCACGCGTGCCGTCGTCCGATTGCGATGGAGTACACCACGTCTTGCCAACCATTTCTCGATCTCGATCGCGACGAACACCGTGCCGGGCAGCAGGACGCAGAACGCGAGCTCGCCCACCGTCAACGGTTGCGTCTTCATGATGTCGTTGAGGACCGGAACGTAGATGACTGCAAGTTGCAGCCCCGCGCCAAGAAGCACGGCCCCCAGCAGCGGCAGGTTGCTTCCGATCCCTACCGTGAAGAGCGACTCCCATTCAGAGCGGATCGCCATGACCTGGAAGAGCTGCGCGAACGTGAGCGCGGTGAATACCATTGTTTGCCAGTGCGGCGAGCCGTTGGCGATCGCCCAATACTGCGTGAAGATCGACAAGCCACCGATGAGCAGTCCGATCCATATGATCTGCACGCCGAGACCGCCGGAGAAGATGCTCTCGCCGGGCGGGCGCGGCGCCCGCTGCATGATGCCCTTCTCTTCGGGTTCCACCGCCAGCGCCAAGCCGGGCAGCCCGTCGGTGATCAGGTTCACCCACAGGATCTGGATCGGCAACAGCGGGATCGGCAATCCGAAGAACGGTGCCGCCAGGAGCGTCACGATCTCCCCGGTGTTCCCGGCCAGCACGAACTTGACGAATTTGCGGATGTTTTCGTAGATGCGCCGGCCTTCCGCAACCGCCGCCACGATGCTCGCGAAATTATCGTCGAGCAGCACCATGTGCGACGCCTCGCGGGCAACGTCGGTCCCGATCCTTCCCATCGCCACGCCGATGTCCGCGCTCTTCAGCGCAGGCGCGTCATTGACGCCATCGCCGGTCATCGCGACGAACTCACCGCGGCTTTGCAACGCCTGCACGATACGGATCTTCTGTTCGGGGTTTACCCGCGCGTAGACGCGCAGGTCGCCCACTCGTTTGGCGAGCTCCCCCTCGTCGAGTCGTGCCAGGACCCGGCCGGTGATCAGACGGTGCCCGCCCTCTTCGACGATTCCAAGCCTCTTTGCAATCGCGTGTGCAGTCAGCGGATGATCGCCGGTGATCATGACCGGCGTGATGCCCGCCTGCTTGCATTCGGCCACCGCGCGCGCCGCTTCGGGCCGCGGCGGATCGATGAGGCCCACGAAGCCGACGAACATCAGGTCGCGCTCTACCTGTCCGGGGACCAGCTCGTCGGGTATCACGGGCCAGTCGCGTCGTGCAATGGCGAGCACGCGCAGGCCCTCGCTGGCCATTCGCTCGGCCTGCGCGAGCAGCGACGCAGCGTCGATGGTCGAATCGCCGTTAGCGCCCAGGCTCGTGATGCACTGCTCGATGACGCGCTCGGGGGCACCCTTGGTGAATGCTACGATGCTGTCCGACGCGAGCACCCGGTGGAGCGTCGTCATACTCTTGCGCTCGGAGTCGAATGGCAACTCCGCAACCCGCGGTATATGTGCAGCAAGGCTACCCTTGTCATAGCCGGCGTCGCGCGCTGCCATGTAAAGCGCTACCTCGGTCGGGTCGCCGATTGCGTCGCCTTGCCGGTCGACATCCGCGTCGTTGGAAAGCGCCAATGCCGAAACAAACGAACTCCATGGTTCCTGCTCGAGCGCTGCGCGCTCCGGCAACGTCGCGTGCAGTTTGCCATCGACGAAGAAGGCGTCCGCGTGCATCCGATTCTGGGTCAGGGTCCCAGTCTTGTCCGAGCAGATGTAGGTCACGGACCCCAATGTCTCGACTGCCGGCAGCCGGCGGATCAATGCATTCTTCTTGACCATCCGCTGGGCGCCGAGCGCGAGTGCAATCGTGACGACCGCGGGGAGCGCCTCGGGCACCGCGGCGACCGCGAGGCTCACGGCCGTGAGGAACATGAGGACCATCGACTCGCCGCGAAGGACGCCGAGCGCAAAGACGATGACACAGATTGCAATTGCGGCAAACGACAACTGCTGGCCGAACCTGGCGAGCCGTTTCTGCAGCGGCGTCCTGACTTCTTCGGTGGTTGCAAGAAGCGTTGCGATCCTGCCGAGTTCGGTATTCATGCCCGTGGCCACGACGTAGCCCTGGCCGCGACCATACGTCACGATCGTGCCGCTGTAGGCCATGTTGAGACGGTCTCCAAGCGGCGCGTCGGCCTCGGCGATTTCGCCGATCTGCTTCTCGACCGGCTGCGATTCGCCTGTCAGCGCTGCCTCCTCGACACGAAGCTGCGCCACCTCGATGATGCGCAGGTCGGCCGGAACAACGCTCCCGGCCTCGAGCAGCACCAGATCTCCCGGCACCAGGTCCTTTGCCGGCACCGTGACGATCTCGCCGTCCCGCACGACCCTTGCCTTGAGCGCCGCGAGCTTCTTCAGTGCCTGCAGGGCCCGCTCGGCCCGATACTCCTGCACGAAGCCGATGATGGCGTTCAGGATCACGATCGCCAGGATCGCGATCGCGTCCTCCGGTTCGCCAACAACGCCCGAGATCACCGCTGCCGCGAGCAGGAGAAGGATCATGAAATCGGTGAACTGGCTGAAGAACATCTGCCAGGTACTCCGCCGCGCCTGCTCGCGGATCTCGTTGGTGCCATGAATGCCGAGACGTCGCGTGGCTTCATCCGCCTTCAGCCCGGCACCGGGCGCGCTGTCGAGGCGCCCGGCCGTTTCCGCCGCTGACAGGAGGTGCCAGAAGGCCGTTGTTTCGTCCGACGGCAAAGCCGCGGCGCTGCCGGCATCCGGACTTTTCACGAGGACCGCTTCTTGCTTCGCCGTATTCATGGGGTCTTTTCCTCTGACAATGCCCGGGCACCGCCCTTCACCAGCGTGACGGGAATTCGCGGGTCCATCTGGTGGATCGCTTCGTGGCTGACCGATCCGAGTAACAGCTGACTCACGGTACCGAGCCCACGTGTGCCCATGATCACTTTGTCACAGTTCAGCTTCTTCGCGCATGCGGCGATCGCGCACCCGGCATGGCCAATGACTTTGTGACTGACATACGGGATGCCGGCCCGGTCAAGCAGCTCGCACGCCGGCGCCAGTGCCTTGGCAGCCTCATCTTCGTGAAAGCCCCTGACCACGCTCCCGCTGACGAACATTGTCACATCGGCATGCAACGGCGGTTGCACGTTGAGCAGGTGAATTTCTAGGGGCTCGCGGTCGTGAACGAGCTTGATCACGTGCCGCACGGCACCAAGCGAATCATCCGAGCCGTCGACGGCTACCAGCGCCTTGAGCACGGTCGACCTCCGTCCAAACGACAACTAAGCCGAGGTGCCCATCGCAGTCGGAATCACCGGCCCCGAAGAACCCCTTCGACTTACCGAATTTGGCAAAGGTCTTGCAACGACGCACGCTAGTCGCGTCGCCCGCACGACCGGGGACGAGGTCCCGTATTGACGATCGTGTGCGGCAAAGCTACTCCCCTTTGGCGGGTAAGTACGGCCCATGCTATCGACCCGCGAGCGAATGAGCAAGTCCCAACGGCACGCTCGTACCCCTCTACCTCAGGCCACCACGTGATGGACGGGATTGGATCGGTACCGCCGATGTCAGTCATCGGGCGACCCAGACTAACGCAAGGTGTCCGAACCATAGAGCGCATACGCGTCGATCCAGTGGATCTGACCGTGGGCGATTCCATAAATGGGCATCAGCCCGCCGTCCGCCAGGAGCACCAGCACCACACCGGTCGCGAACCACGCGAAACGCCCGGCAAGTCTGATTACGAGGCGCGCGATGAATTCCGCCAACCAGTACAGTACAACACCGTAAATCGTCAGGTGAATGAGGCTGAGCCACAGAAGTGAAGGGTCGCCGAGGTGGCGGACCGCGATAAGCAGGATGCCGCCATAAGGGAGCAGGCCCCCGACCACCGCCAGGAAGTAGAACAGTGGACAGAAGGCGGCGAATCCGACAAAGAGAAGCCAGCGGATGCAGTTATGCTGCATGCCATTGGCAGTATCAGCGACCCGTGACAAGCCGCTTGAAGAACGCGGTCAGCGTGGACCGTCGCTTCGGCAGCGATCCCGGCATCGGATCGAAATAGCGACGATCGACGTAGCACCAACCCCACGTCTCGCCGCGTTCCAGCGGCACAATCATCGGATGTCCGGTCGCCTTGAAATGCTGAAGCGCGTGCGCATGCTCCGAATCCTCGCAACATCCGACGTGGCCACAGGATAGGCATACGCGAAGCTCGTTCCACGACGCTCCGAGTGCGAGGCACTCCTCGCAGCCATTCGTGCGCGGGGTGACCTGCCGAATCTCGGTGAAATGCTCGCAACCTTCGGTCATAGCCAAAAATCGACGACGAAGGTACGTGATTGAACTCCGGAGTCGAATGCGTGTGGCCTGACATGCAGCGAGCCGGGGGCGGTCGTCATTGCACATGCTCCCACTCGGCGATTGGACCCGAAACCACGCGAAAGAGCGGATGCGCTACCGGATGCGACACTTCGAGATGTCGACGGTAAATGGAAGGACTTCGCCTCCGCAACTTGGCGAGAAGCCAGCGCCATTCATATCGCAACTGCTCGTCGGTGGCAAGGATACGTTGCTCGGACGCGATGCGCCCCAGTTTGGAGCGATCAAAATGGTAGCCGCGCGATTCCGCTTCGGCGCAGACGTGCGCCAGGTAGCAATTGATCGCGGACCGCGGCGAACGACACGACCGAAATCGTTTCAATTGTGGATGGTGGCGATATCCATCGGTGTGACCGCGAAGCACCTCGCGCGCAAGCAGCGCCTCGCGCCAGAGCGCGACAAGGCCCTGCGGATCAAGATGCTTGGGGTGAAGTGTCCACAGCCGCATGGCCGGCCCGTCGTCGTTAGCGATCCATGGTAACCGGTGGCTCGCTTGCGGGGCGTCCGGTTGGCCGCCGGTGCAGGCCCAGGTTGCGCCAGACGGCGAGCGCCCAAAAGAGCAGCCCGTGCAATGCGCCGAGGGCGAGAAAACCCGGCGCCAGCGCTCCAACCACTGCGGCGCCACCAACGGCGAACGGAATGGTGCAAAAGAGGCCAATGATGGCGCCACCGAATGCGAACTGCCACCAGCTTAGCCAACCGCGGCGGAAGAAAAGAACGAAGGCGGGCACTCCCAGAATGACCGTCGCCGCGGCAATGACGGCAGCTACCGCAAAAGCGCCGCCGACACCGAACTCGCCGCCCATGACGAAAGCAATCAGCGGGTAGACCAACACAAGAAACGTGAACGTGGCGGCAACTCTACCCATCGGTCCGAAGGCGCTGCTCCCGACATGCCCGACACCGGGCAAGAGCGCGGGTCGCCTGAATGTACGCTCCGACCCTGGAAGGGTCAATGCCAAGACGTTGATCGCAAATGGAATGTGTCCCGTATTGGCGGGCATTCCGCGATCGCGGGCTTCGCTTGCACAGCGAATCATCTCTGGCTACGCGCTCCATCGGCGATGCGGACCTGCATGCCGGCGCACGTGCCACGCGGAATTACACGAAATAGCCGCAGGAAATGAACAACGGGCCGCGCCACCGACATCGGGAACGACGGCCCGTCTCCAGGACCATCTTCAGCCGTGCAGCGACTCGTACTTCGCCATCAGCTCTTCGGGCGTTTCCTGAAAGTCGGGATTCGTGACGATGCAGTCAGCCGGACAGACGAGCTTGCATTGCGGCTCGTCCTCGGCGCCCACGCATTCCGTACATTTCATCGGATCGATCACGTAGATCGGTTCGCCTACGCTTATCGCCTCGTTGGGACACACCGGCTTGCACGCATCGCACGCGGTGCAGTTATCGTTGATCAACAACGCCATAGCTGTCTCCTCGCCGTTCAGGCAGCGGCGCGCTGTTGCAACTCGCGCAGTTTGGCGTGCCGGAAAGCGCCCCACAAGGCCGCGCCGATCGCGCCGGCGTAGATCGAATCAGGATGGCTGACGGCTGTCACATTGACCTTCTCGTTGACCATCTCCTCCTGGATTGCAGCGAGCAGCCCGGTGTCGAGCGCAAGGCCGCCGGTGAGCAGTGCCGTACCTTCCTTGATGCCGGTGACCTTCAACAGCTTCACTATCCGCGACGCCATCGACAGGTGGATGCCCTTGAGGACATCAGGGGTCGCGATGCCGCGCGACACCATGTTGATGACATCGGTCTCGGCCAGTACCGCGCAGATCGAGCTGCACTTCTCCGGATTCTTCGAACTTTGCGACAGCGGCCCGATCTCCTCGATCGCGACACCGAGATAGCGCGCGATGTTTTCGAGGAACTGACCGGACCCGGACGCGCATTGGCTCGTCATCTTGTACGATAGCACCTTGCCGCGCTCATCGACGTAGATCGCGCGGCCGTTGAGCGCGCCGATGTCGACCACGGCGTTGATCCCCGGATGAAGGAACACGCCGCCGCGCGCATGCGTGGTCATCGAGTAGAAGTGGCCGGTCGCGAACTTGACGTTTTCGCCCTCGCCGGTGGTTGCGATATAGTCGACGTCGCGGGGATTCAGTCCGGCGTCCACGAGCACGCCGTCGTAGCCTTCCTGCGCGAGCGTCATGGGGTCGCGGCGGCGGATCCGCTCGCAGCGCTTCGCGAGCCACTCCTGCTTGCTGCCGTCCGTCCGGAACAGCGCCGATTTGACCGCGCCGGAGCCGATGTCGATGCCGATGGTGATGGTCATGCTCGCGCCTCCGCGACCTTGCCTTCCTCGACCACCGCGCGCCAGGCGAATGTCGCGCCGCCGAGCGCCCCGGTGTAGATCGAGTCGGGATTGATGTTGAGCGTCAGGTCGCCGTAGTTTTCCTTGACGAGATCCTTCAGCGCCTTGACCGCGGCCTCGTTCTTCGCGACGCCTCCGGTAAACGTGAACTCGTTGCGGATGCCGCCCGATCGCGCGAGGATCGACATCGCGCGCAGGATGATCGCGCGATGCAGCCCCGCCATGATGTCCTCGCGCTTGTCGCCTAGCGATAGGCGGTCACGCAGCTCGGCGCCGGCGAACACGGTGCACGTCGAGTTGATGCGGATCGTCTTGGTCGATTTCATCGCCATCGGGCCCAGCTCGTGCAGGCCCATGTTCATTTCGTCGGCAATGTAGCCGAGGTAGCGTCCGCAGCCGGCCGCGCAGCGGTCGTTCATCTGGAAGCTCTCGACGATGCCGTTCGGATCGACCTGGATCGCCTTCGTGTCCTGCCCCCCGATGTCGAGTACCGTCGCGGTTCCCGGATACATCATGTGCGCGCCCAGACCGTGGCACAGGATTTCCGAGCGGACGTGCTCCTTAGAGAACGGTAGCCGCGCACGGCCGTAGCCGGTGCCGACGACATAGGTTTCCTCCATCGGCAGGTCGAGAATTCCCTTGATCGGCGCCTCGACCTGCTGCCGGCGTGCTGCGGTGTCGGGGAGTGCTTCGAACGTGCGCTCGAGCGCCGCCAGCAAATGTCGCTTGATCGAGTCGCCATAGACGCGATTCTCGACCTCGATGATCGAACGATCGAACACGTTGAGCAGGAAGTCGTAACGTATGCCCGATTCCTTGGCGACCGCCTCTCCGGTGGCGAGATATTGGCTGCCGGCGATGTCGCGGAAGAAGTCCGACTTGCGCTTGGCGCCGGGCGCGAACAGTGACGGCGCCTCGGTGGCGAGCCGCCTGAACACTTCGGTCAGCGCCACGCCCACGGCCTTCGTGCTGTCGCCGAATTTGGCGGTGCCGAGGTTGCGCTGGCACGTCGACTCGAGATCGGAGAGTTGCTCGAGATACTGCTCGGAGCGGAAGTCGCGTTCAAGCTGGCCCAAGAAACCGTCGAGCGCGCCGTTCAGCGCACCTGTCTTGGAGAGCTGCTGCCGGAACAGGTAGAAGCGGCTGTTGACGAGTGCCTCCTGCTTGGCGATCGCCGCCGCGGTGTCGTAGTTCGAGCGCGAATTGGTGATGCCGCGCCCGAGCACGTTCTGGTTCTCGTCGATGACCACCGCCTTGGTGGTCGTCGAACCGAGATCGATGCCGATGAAGCAACGCATGGCCTCTCCTATCAGTGCACGGCCGCGGCCACGCGCTTCGCCTTGACCATCTGGAAGTAGCTCTCCAACCGGTTCTTCACGTTCGCCGCCGAGAAGTAGCGCGGGTCGACGAGATCGGTCTCGATGAACGCCGCCGGCTTGCCGGTGCGCCTTTCCACTTCGCGCAGGATCAGGAGCTGGCCCGCCGAGAAGCTGTTGCAGCTCTTGATCGAGTTGATCAGCAGGCCGTCGGCCTGGTATTCGTCGATGTACTTGCAGATCATGTCGACGCGCGACGGCAGGTTCAGGTTCGTGTAGCAGCCGAGACAGTATTCGGCCAGCGACTCCAGCGGGCGGTCCGCGTCATGGCGGAAACCGAAGTCGTAGAGGCCGCCAACCTTCGCGTACGTCGACGCGACGACCACGGCGCCCTCGTCGTAGAACATCTTCCAGAAGTCGCGGAAGCTGGTCCAGTTCGGCGGCCCTTCAACGACCAGCCGATAGTTTTCCTGGGCCATCTCGCCCTCCGGCGTCATCGGACCCCTGCCTTCGCGGACGCGCTGTTCGATTTCCGCGCGCAGCACGCGGTAGTACTCGGTCGCTTCGGGCGTTCCGCGGAACGCCGTGAATATCGGACCGATGTAATAGACGGCCCCGAAGTAGCCGTCGATGGGAGACGGACGGTTCTTCGCCGATTGCAGCACGGCGACGAGATCCTCTTCGGCCTTCTGCGATTCGCGCATGTATTGCCGCAGCCGGTCGATGTCGAACTTGACCCCCGACACGCGCTCGAGCGTGGGGATCACCGTCTCCTTCAACTGCTTGACCACATAGTCGCGCATGTTCGGCGCGATCTTGCCTTCACCCTGGTACGGGACGTGCAGCATCACGGTCTCGCAACCGTACTTGTGGCGGATCAGCTCGAACCATTTCATGAACGTGAAGCAGCCCGTGTACGACAGCAGCAGGATGTCCGGCCTCGGCAGCGGATCGCCGGTGGGTCCGATCTCGCCGCCCATCATCATTCCGAGATCCGCCTTCACGTACGTGCAGACGTCCTCGGACTGGCCGTCGCGCTCGGCATCCATGATCATCTTGCCGGATTTCTTGCGCATGCCGTTCTGCAGCGCGTTGGTCTCCGGAAGGCTGCGCGCGAAGTCGAAGCACATCAGCAGCTCGTTCAAGTTCCCGGGCACGAACGTCGCCGACACCTTGCGGTTGTTCGCCCGCGCGGTCGCGAGCTCCATGTAGTTGCGGTTGATGAGCTCCTTCTGCAGCAGCATCGCGTCCTCTTTCTGCACGTTCTGCGGCTTCTTCACGCTGGAGGGCATCGGGGCGGCGGTCGAGGTCATGCGGCGCTCCACAATTTGATTGAATCGGCGAATGTGCCGGCCTGCTCGCGGATCGGCGCCATTTGGCCCGTGTTCTCCGCATACTTGAATGCCGTGTACGGCACCTTGTGTTTCGCCAGCACGTCCTGCAGCATCGGACGCTCGAGCAGCGCCGGGTCGCAGAACGACGGCGCGGCAAAGATAACGCCCTCGGCGCCGCGGGTCTTGACCTGCTTCAACAGGAACACGCCCTTCTCCTCGCGTGTCGTCTCGTACTTGGCAGCGGTCGACGCCGAACGGTGCAGGAAGGCCTTCGAAAGCTCGTCCAGCGGATTGGCGTTGGCGGGGACGTCGTCCAGCAGCCAGCGCGTCACCAGCATGAAGTCGTCGTCGACGACGTAGCAGCCCGCCATCTCGATCGACTTGATCAGCCCGAGCGGCGGCTGCTCGCAGAACGCGCCCGTGAGCACGATGCGCGCGTTGTCGCGCTTCGGCCTCGGGAGCGCGTCGGCGGCAGCGATGTAGTCGCGGACGAGTTGCGTATGTTCTTCGGGCGGCAGCACCATCCCGGCGCGCAGCACCAGATAGACCTCCGACGTCGGTGCCTGCCACGGTTTTTCCGCGCGGTATGCATACAGGTCGCGAATCGCGGCGCGGTTTTCGTTGAAGACGCGGATCGACGCGTTCAGCTCGTCGTCGGTGACCGGCTTGCCGCGCAGCTTGCCCAGATCGCCGCGCAAAACCTCGAGCTCGCTGATGTAGAACGCGCCGCCGATCGAATCCACGTAGTTCTGCGGGACGTCGATGTAGCGGACGTATTTGTCCTTGAACAGGATCTGCCACATCCCGGAAAGATTGCGGATCACATCGCAGATGGACGGGAACAGCAGGCCGTCGAGGCAGTCGAGCCGGCCGCTCAGGCCCAGCTCGATCGTCGAGCGCGGGATGCGGCAGATGTAGCTCTGGTAATAGGCGTCGCCCTGGATCACCTCGATCTGGTCGCCGCCGCCCAGGATGCCGACCGACAGCATGCCGGCCGCGTGGATCAGTTCGCGCGGCACGTAGACCGGCATGTAGCCGATCGCCTTGCGCCCGGGAGCCGCCGCCTTCCATTGCTTGACGGCGTTGAAGTCGAGATCGTCGAACAACGCCTGGCAGCGTTCGACGATCTCAATGACGGGTGGGATCGTGGCCATCAACGGTGCTCCCAATTGGGTTTGCGCTTGGCGATGAATGCGAGGAGTCCCTCGTTGGCATCGCGGGTCTGCATCAGCCGGTCGAGATAGAGTCGCTCGACCTCGGCGAGACGATGCCGCACGTCGCGGATCATTGCGCCGCGGGCAGCCGTCAAGGCATGGCTCACCGACGCTGCACTCTTCGGCGCGAGCTGCGCGTCGAAATACGCGAGCGCCGCGATTTCCGGGTCGACGGCGACGTACTGCACCAGGCCGATCGCCTTCGCCTCGTCGGCGCCGATCGAGCGACCGGACAGCAGCAGATCCTCGGCCGCGGGCTGATTGACGCGATACGGCAGCAGCACCGATGCCGCCGGCGCGAACACGCCGAGCTTCATCTCGGGCTGGCCGAATTGCGCATCAGGCGCCGCAAAAATCGGTCCGCCGGCCAGTGCGACTTCCAGCCCGCCTCCAAGGCACTGGCCCCGAACGACGGTGAGAATCGGCGCCGGGAACTCGAGCATCGCGAGAACCAGCGCATGCAGCGACGCCAGCATCGCGGCGCAGCGATCGGGCAGGTGCTCCTCGACGCTCGCGCCGAAGCTGAAATGCGGGCCTTCGGCATCGAGCAGCACGCCGCGCAGGCCACCGAGCGTGGCCCCACCGCGATACGCGACGAGTGCGCCGGAGAGCGCGGCGATCATCGCCGCGTCTATGAGGTTCGCCTTGGGCCGCGCCAGCGTGAGGCGCAGCAGCGCGCCGTCGCGCTCGAGCCGGTCCGTCAGCGGCGATGAGACCGTCATGCGTCAGTCCCTGCCCTTGCGTCCCGGCTGAATCGAATCGTGAAGCGGGCCGACCCAGCTCTCGCCGGCGGCGAGCTTCTGGCGCAGCAACACGAAGTCCGCCTCGCGGTCGTCCTTCGGGCCTTCGTTGAATGCGGTGAAGCCGGCGCGTGCCTCCGTCATCATGTTGAGCGCGAGCCACGCACGCGAGTCCTCCTTGTTGCGGTTCCACGCGTCGAGCTTCGGCTTGCGCAGCTCCTCGAGCGTCTTGGTCGTGCAATCGGGAAAGGTCAGCAACATCTTCGCGCACAATTCGTGGATCTTTTCGTCGAGCAGCGTCAGGTCGATTGTGCCGCGCGCGAGCAGCGCCTTGCCTTCCTTCAGCGCCTCGCCGGTCTTCGGCTCGCCGAACACGAAGCGGCCGAATTCATCGGTCATCCGCTGCGTCTCGACCAGCGGATTCGCCACGTAACGGCCGTCGACCTTGAGCGCCGGGACGATGTCGGTCAGCACACCCATCCAGTACGCCTTGTGTGCCGAGAACGGCTCGCACAACACACACGCGGCCATCGAGCGTTCCGCACCGGCGATCACCGGCAGAAAATCGGTCGCACCGCCGATCGGCGCCGAGCCGTGCTTGGGGCCGGCCTGGCCGAAGCGCGCGAGGTCCTGCGCCACCGAGAAGTCGCACGCCATCCCGATCTCCTGGCCGCCGCCGATGCGCATCCCGTTGACGCGGCAGATCACCGGCTTGTCGCAGGCGAGGATCGCCGACACCATGTCGTTGAACAGGCGCATGTACTGCCGGTATTCCTGCGGCTGCCCCGCGTAGTATTCAGCGTACTCCTTCGTGTTGCCGCCGGTGCAAAAAGCGCGGTCGCCGGTGCCGGTGAACACGACGCAGTTGACGTCCCGCGCGTTCGACGCCGCGCGGAAGGCGAGGATCACGCCCTTTACCATGTCAGTCGTGTAGGAATTGAACTGCGTCGGGTTGTCGAGCGTGATCCACGCGTTGTAGAGGCCGGCGGCGACGGTGCCGTCCGGCTTCGTCGCCGGGCGCTTCTCGTAACGGACTCCTGGTTTCGTAATATCGTCGACGAGATCGTGGTTCTTGAACTCGCGGGTCGCGGAAAGGGCGTCGGGGGCGTTCATATCGGGTCTCCTCAGTGCGCGGGCACCAGCACCGCGCGCCGCTTGATCTCGCGGTGATGGACGGCCGCGAACACGCGGTTGATGTCATCGAGTGGATGCGCCTCGACAAACGGCTTGATCGCAACCTTGTTGCCGAGGACGAGTTCGAGCGCCGCCGGATAGAACTCGGGCGGGCAGCCCCAGTTGCCGATCGCGCGCGCGTCGAAGGCCATCAGATTGGACAGGCGCACCTCGACCTTGTCCATCGTGAAGCCGACGATCGAGAGCGTCGCGCCGTGCACGAGCAATCCGTACGCCGTGAGTTGGCCGGCGGCGGTGCCCGAGCATTCGAAGACGAACCACTCGGTGGCGGGCAGGCCGTTCTGCTTGGCGAACGCGGCGATCGCGGCCTTGATCGCTTTGCTATCGAGCGCGCGCGCGTCGAGCGTCAGCGCCGCGCCATGGTGGGAGACCGCCTCGAGCTTGTCCTCGTCAACGTCGATGGCGACGACCTTCGCGCCGAATGCATTCGCCACCTGCACGCAATAGCCGCCGACGCCGCCGGCGCCGACGACGATTGCGAGGCTGCCCGGCTTGACGCCCGCGCGACGGACGGCCTGGTAGGGGGTCGTCAGCGCGTCGGCCACGATCGAGACATCGGCGAGCGCCAGCCCGGCGCCTTTGAGGCGGGCCTCGTCGACTTCGCACAGCCCGCGACCCGGCACGACGATATGCGTGGCAAAACCGCCCTGGATGTCGTTGCCCGGCATCTTCTGCCCGCGGCATATCGTCGTCTGCCCGCGCCGGCAGAGGTCGCATTCGCCGCACGGCAACACGGCCGGCACGATCACCGCCTTCTTCAGCCAGCCTTCGACGCCGGCGCCGGCGGCAACGACGTGGCCGCTGATCTCGTGACCAAGGGCAAGAGGCAATGCGTGGTTGGTCCGCACGCCGTCGTAGAAGTAGCCGAGATCGGTGTGGCACACACCGCAGCCGGCGATCGCGACCACGACCTCGCCCGCCCCCGGCTGGGCGGCGAAAGCCGCGCGTTCGAGAGGGGCTTTCACCGCAGTCATCAACCAGCGGTGTGCTTCGATACTCATGGCGATTGCTCCTCCGTAAGGTCGGTCCGGCGGCTGCCGTGGCTGTCCGGGAAACTGCGGGAAGCACCCGGCGGCGCTTGACCGGACCGCCGTCTGACGCTATTCTGGTATTACAGTACCATAATACCGGTTTGCTGCAAATCATATTGCGCGAGTGCGATTGCGGCCGCTTTGATCTGCGTCAACTGCCCTATCGCGCAGAGCCGGTTTACTGCGCGAATCGCAGCGTGGAGGAGAAACGAAGTGCAAGCCACGGCAAGCAGGACCACACGGGCCGGCCCCGATCGGGCACGGCCGTCCGCGGCAGGCGCCGCGCCTGCGAGTCTGTCGATCGCGTTGGCGGGCAGCGGCGGCAGCGGCGTGATGACGGCGGGGACGCTGCTGCTCGATGCGGCGGCGAAGGCCGGCTTGTACGGCCTGATGGTACGCACCAGCGGGCCGCAGATACGCGGCGGCGAGGCCGCGGCGCTGATCCGCCTTTCGCGCGCGCCGATGGCCACGCTCGACGACGCGTTCGACCTGCTGCTCGCGATCGATTGGCACAACGTCAATCGCTTCGCCGACGAGATCCCGCTCTCGGGGTCGAGCGTGATGATCGGCGATCCCGACGAGGGCGAAGTGCCCGAGGTGTTCAAGGCAAGCGGCGCGCGCTACGTGCCACGCCCGTTGAAGAAGACGGCAAAAGGCATACCCGGGAGCTGGACGAACATGGTGGCGCTGGGGCTCGCCGGCGCGCTGGCCGGCATTCCGGCCGCGGCGCTCGAGGCGGCGGTGCGCGGCTCATGGAAACGCGGCGCCGATGCGCTCGCGGCGAACCTCGCGGCGCTGCAGGCGGGGCTGGCCGCCGCCACGGATATCGATGGCGTGCCGACGCTGCCAGCGGGCGACGACGCGGCGGCAAAGCAGCGCTGGCTCATCAGCGGCAACGAAGCCGCCGGCTTCGGCGCGATCCGCGGCGGCGTGCGCTTCGTCGCCGCGTATCCGATCACGCCCGCAACGGAATTGCTCGAATGGATGGCGCCGGCACTCGCCAAGGTCGGCGGCACGCTGCTGCAGGCCGAGGACGAGCTCGCGTCGGTCAACATGATCATCGGCGCGTCGTATGGCGGCGTGCCGTCGCTCACCGCCACCGCCGGTCCGGGACTCGCGCTGATGACCGAGGGCATCGGTCTCGCGGTCAGCGCGGAAGTCCCGATCGTCGTCGTCGACGTGATGCGGGGCGGCCCGTCGACCGGCATCCCGGCGAAGAGCGAGCAGAGCGACCTGTCGTTCGCGGTGTCCGGCTTGCACGGCGACGCACCGCGGCTCGTGCTCGCGCCGACGAGCATCGCCGATTGCCTCGCGACGACACAATGGGCAGTCGAGTTGGCCGAAACGATGCAGGCACCCGCGATCGTGTTGTCGGATCAATTCATGGGCCAATCGCGCGCGATCATCGACCGTCCGGCCGACGTCGCGTTTGGCGGCAAGCGCCTGACCGCGGCGCGCGAACACGCCCGACTACAAGCGGTATCGCGACACAGAGTCGGGCATCTCGCCGATGGCCATTCCGGGCACACCCGGGGTCGTCTACACAGCCGACGGACTCGAGCACACGGAAGCCGGCATCCCCAGCAGCGGCGCGCGCGACCACCGCACGCAGCTCGACAAGCGCGAACGCAAGCTGCTGCAGCACGACTACGGGCGCTGGTGGGCCGATATCGAAGGCGATGGCGACGCCGCAGTGATCACGTTCGGATCGGTGACTGCCGCAGTGCGCGAAGCCCTGGCGCGGGCCCGCGCCGCGGGGGTCGCCGTGCGGCTGATTGCACTGCGCCTGCTCGCCCCTGCACAGCCGCAGCGGCTCGCTGCGGCGCTCGAAGGCGTCACGCGCGTGCTGGTCGTCGAGCAGAACCACGGCGCGCAGCTCCATCGGTACCTGCGCTCGGTGTACGACCTTCCGGGCCGGCCGGCAAGCTTCCACCGCCCCGGTCCGCTGCCGCTGCGTCCCGGCGAACTTGCGGACGCGATTCTGGCCTGGAGAGCAGCATGAACGACCTCGCGCCGCCTCCGCCGTTGACAGCGGCAAGCTACAAGTCGACCTACAAGCCGATCTGGTGCCCCGGCTGTGGCGACTATTCGGTGCTCTCGTCGATCACCAAGGCGCTCGCCAAAGTGGCGGTGCCGCCCGAGCAGGTCGCGGTCGTCTCCGGCATCGGCTGCTCGTCGCGGATTCCGGCGTACACGACGTGCTACGGCTTTCATGGCGTGCATGGCCGTGCGCTCGCCGCGGCGACCGGACTCAAAGTCGCACGGCCCGACCTCACGGTGGTCGTCACCGGCGGCGACGGCGACGGCTACTCGATCGGCGGCAACCACTTCCTGCACGCGTGCCGGCGCAATGTCGATCTCACCTACATCGTGATGGACAACCACGTGTACGGGATGACGAAGGGCCAGCCCTCCCCTACCACCGAGCCGGATTGGGATTCGAAGCTATCTCCCGGCGGGACCGGCGTGCGCTCCTTCCATCCGCTGGTCATCGCCCTCGCATCGGGCGCCAATTTCGTCGCGCGCGCGTTTGCCGGCGATCCGAACGGCACCGCCGACATCATCGCGCGGGCGATCTGCCATCCGGGATTCTCCTTCGTCGAAATCCTGAGCCCGTGCGTCACGTTCCGGCCGGAGCAGCGCGAGTGGAAGCAACTCGCGCATTCGGCGCCCGTCGCGGCGACCGACGATCCGGCGCGCGCCGCCCGCCGCATCATGACGGACGACGGCTTCAACATCGGCGTGCTCTACGCCGGCGATCGCCGACCCTATCCGACGCTCGCCGGCAAGGCGAAAATCACGCCGGCAGACCTCGAAGCGGAGTTCCTGCTATGAATCGCACGACGACCCGAACGACCAAGGCCGCGAAGACCAAGGCGCGCACGCCGGCAGTAAAAAGGGCGGGGGCCGCGGGCCGGCGCGAAACCGCGCCGGCATTGACAGCGCCGCGCTCGCTGACCGAGTTCATGGCGCAAGCCTGGGCAATGGAGATGGAAGCAGCGCAACGGTACGCGGAATTCGCCGACGCGATGGAAACGCACAACAACTCCGACGTCGCGAAGATGTTTCGTACGATGGCCGGTTACGAACTCAAGCATGCCGACCAGATCATGGCCGAGATGGGCTGGACGGACGCACCGCCGCTCACGCCCCGCAGCGGTGACTGGCCAGGCGTCGAGGGGCCGGAGACTACCCCCGGCGACGCCGTGCACTACCTGATGCAGCCGTACCACGCGTTGCAGCTCGCGCTCGCTGCCGAACAGCGCGCGGAACGCTTCTTCGCCGCGCTCGCGCGCGCCGCCACCGTCGCCTCGGTACGCAAGGCCGCGCGCGAATTGCAGGCCGAGGAGCGCGAGCATGTCGCGCTCGTCCGCGCCTGGATGAAGAAGGTGCCGCAGCCCGACCGCGACTGGGCCGTCGATCCCGATCCACCGAGTTACACCGATTGAGCGCCGCAGGATGCAGATTCTGCTGCCTCGAGGCTGGGCTTCCCCGATCGGCTACGCGAACGGCGTTGCCGTCGACGCCGGCCGCATCGTCTTCATCGCCGGGCAGGTCGGATGGGATGCGCAACAGAAATTTCATTCCGAAGACATCGTGCCGCAGTTCGAGCAGGCGCTCGCCAACGTGCTCGCGGTGCTGGCCGAAGCGGGCGGCGAAGCGCGCCACATCTGTCGCATCACCGCCTATTGCTGCGACAAGCCGGCGTATCTCGCCGCACGGCGCGAACTGGGCGCGATCTGGCGCCGGTTGATGGGTACGAACTATCCGGCGATGAGCATGATCTTCGTGTCCGACCTGCTCGACTCTCCGGGCAAGATCGAGCTCGAGGCGACGGCGGTAGTCCCTCATGCAGCTTGACGGCAAGGTCGCGATCGTCACCGGCGCGGCGCAGGGCATCGGTGCGGCGGTCGCGCGGGCGTTCGCACGCGAAGGTGCGCGCGTAGGTGTCGTTGACCTCGCAGGGGAGCGCGCCGAGGCCGTCGCCGCGGAATTGGGCGGGACGTGGTGCGGAAGCGATCGGCATCGGATGCGACGTCGCGAAGCGCGATTCGGTCGTTGCAATGGTCACTGCAGTGCGTGCGCGTTTCGGGCGCGTCGACATCCTCGTCAACAACGCCGGCATCATTCGCCCGGCCATGCTGCACAAGATGACCGCGGCGCAGTGGGACGAAGTGCTCGCCGTACACTTGACGGGCAGCTTCAACTGCCTGCAGGCGGTGGCCCCGGGCATGATCGAGCGGCATTACGGCAGGATCATCAACGTCACCTCGGCTGCCGGCGTGCTCGGCACGATTGGCCAGATCAATTACAGCGCGGCGAAGGCTGGCATCCTTGGCCTCACGATGTCGGCAGCGAGGGAGCTGGCGAAATACGGGATCACCGCCAATGCAATCGCGCCGGGCGCTGCGACGCCGATGACGGAGACAATCCGCACCGACGAGCGGTTCAAGGAGAAATATCTCGACCGCATTCCGCTGGGTCGCTGGGCCGAGCCCGACGAGATCGCGCCGGTGTTCGTGTTCTTCGCCTCCGACGCATCGGCTTACGTCACCGGACAGGTGCTCGCAGCGGATGGCGGGATGACGATGCGGTAGGGTGCTCCGCCGCAGGCTCCGAATGGGAAGGGGGCGGATCAGCGCCATCGCCGGGTACCATGGACCGTGCCGCCTGCGCACGCCCGTCGCGGTTGACCGATCCGATTGAATCCGGCTCACTCCTTGGGCACGAAGATCCACATCAGCACGTAGACCACGAGGCCCGTGCCCCAGCACAGCAGCAGCAGGACAAACAGCAGGCGCCACGCCCAGGAATCCACGCCGGTGGCTTCCGCGATGCCGCCGCACACACCTGCGATCCATCGGTCGCTGGCGCTGCGCCGCAGGGCATTGATTGCCGCGGCGGCAGCCCCGGATGGCGCCTCGGTCGAGCTCGCAGCGCCATCCAACAGGCGGGCCTTGGCGCGCAAGAACTCGTCGTCGGTCAGTGCTCCGCGTTGATGCAAGTCCTGCAGTTTGGCCAGTTCGTCGCTCAGCGCCATCGGAACCTCCTGTTCAAGCGCTTGTGCTGCGGATCATGCCAAGGACAAGAAGTCGAACCCTAGCCGTCATTTGACCTCGGCGTCGTAGATGTAAATCGTCGACTTCTCGTCCTCCGGGATGAAATAGGCACGCAGACCCGCGGCCGTGGGCTCGATCCAGACCGGGTTCTGCGTCATCGGGAAGCCACTGTCGGTCCACAACTCGACCGGCACCTGGTAGACGACGCGGTTGGTCGCGAGGTCGACGATTTCCAGTCCGCCCAGCGGAAAGCGCGGGGCGTTCGGTCGCATCTGGTAGTTGTTGAGCCCCGAGCACAGCATTTCCTGCCGCCCGAGATACTTGCAGTCCTGGTAGTCGATGTAGAGCGCGGGGTTGGTGACGCGCAGGTCTACCGGCTTGATGCCGGCGTTGGTGACCTTGCCGTCGTTATCCAGCGTCCACTTGTAGAGGCGGCGCGAGCCCCAGCTTACCCCGCGGAGCGTGTTGTCCTGCGTGTTGTGGACGATGCCGCCCACATGGTCGCCGTAGCGAAAGACCTCGGTCGCCTTCATCGTCGCGGGATCGACCTTGTAGATGATCGCCCGGCTGTTGGGACGGTACTCGGCCGTTGGCACCCAGATCCACTTGCCGTCGTAGTCGATGCCGCCCGGGTGATAGACGGAGCCTTCGCCCAGCGTGAGGTCGGCGAGCAGGTTGCCCTTCATGTCCAGCTTGAACAGGTGCCCGACGCCCTCGCCCGTGTCGCGGTCGTAGCCGTCCTGTAATTGCGGGTAGCGCTTGGTGGGCGTGCGGATGTCCACCGACGAGAGGTAGATGACGTCGCCGATCCTCACCATGCCCTGCGGATGGAACGTATTGAAATTTATCGGGACGGACTCCGCGAGTTTCCACGGCACCGCGCGCGTGAGCTTCTTCACACGCTCGCTGACGAGCGCCCCCTGATCGGTTTGCGCAAAAGCCGGAACGCCCACCGCCGCCACAGCGAACGCGGCAACGAGCAGCGATTTCACTTCGATCCTGGACATGATGGTCTCCTCCTCCGCCTGTGCCGGCGGCTGTTGGGCTCTGGCGCGGCCGGATCGAACGAGCGAACAAACGTCACCCCGACGCGGGCGCCGCCGGCCGCGTCGGGGCCGGCGCCGTGGGGGAATGTCAAGTATAGACGCCGGGCAGCACAACCGCTGCGGCCCCGACAGGCCGACGCGATGGGTGGAACATGCGACTTCGGCGAGCGCAGGTGCGCTCCACCCGTCTCGCCGCAATTCGGCACAATGGCGAATGCCCAAGAATTACGCCATGGGCGGCCGCACGGCCCCGCCCAAGCCCGGTGATGCGTTGCCTGCGCCGGAACGCCAATCGTGGCGAGCGCGCCTGGGAGCATTGCGCAACCTCCCGCCGTTCCTGAAGCTGGTCTGGCGGACGAGTCCCGCGCTCACGCTCAGCCAATCCCTGCTGCGGGTCGTGCGCGCATTGTTGCCGGTCGCGACGCTCTACGTCGGCAAGCTGATCATCGATGAGGTCGTGCTGCTTGTTCAAGCTCCGCACGCGGCCGAAGATTTGCGGCAATGGCTCGCGAGCGGATTGCTCGACCGCATCGCAGGGCTGCTCGTCCTGGAATTCGGACTCGCGGTCTTCTCCGACGTCCTTGGTCGCGCCGTGTCGCTGCTGGACTCGTTACTGTCGGAGCGGTTCAGCAACGAGACCAGTCTTCGGCTCATGGAACACGCCGCCACGCTCGACCTCGAGGATTTCGAGGACAGCGAGCTCCAGGATCGGCTGGAACGGGCACGGCGGCAGGCGGCCGGACGTTCGAGCCTGATCGGACAGCTCTTCAGCCAGGCGCAGGATGTCGTCACCGTCGTGAGCTTCGCCGCGGGGCTGCTCATCTACGCTCCGTGGCTCATCGCGTTCCTTGCCATCGCTCTCCTGCCCGCATTCATCGGCGAGGCGCATTTCAACGCGCAGAGCTATTCGCTCAACTATGCCCGCACGCCGGAGCGGCGCGAGCTCGATTACGTGCGGCAGACAGGCGCGAGCGCGGAGACGGCCAAGGAAGTGAAGATCTTCGGCCTGAACGCCTTCCTGATCGAGCGCTACCGAACGCTGGCCACGAGCTTCTTCGAGGCCAATCGCCGGATCGCGCTGCGGCGCGCAGGCTGGGGAAGCCTGCTCTCCGCGATCGGCACCGTTGCCTATTATGTTGCGTATGCCTACATCGTATGGCGCACGCTCCACGGCGACTTTTCCATTGGCGATCTCACGTTCCTCGCGGGCTCCTTCCGACGCTTGCGGAACCTGCTGGAGAACCTGCTGATGGGATTCTCGCAGGTCGCGGGTCAGGCGCTCTACCTCGACGACCTGTTTTCGTTCTTCGAGATCCAGCCGGAAATCGTTCCGCCGCCGAATCCGCGGCCCTTTCCCGTACCGATTCGAGTTGGCTTCGCGTTCGAGAACGTGGGGTTTCGCTACCCCGGGGCCGAGCGCTGGGCGGTGCGGGGACTGACATTCGAGCTGTACGCGGGCGAGGTCCTGGCGCTCGTCGGTGAAAACGGTGCCGGCAAGACCACCCTCGTCAAGCTGCTGGCACGGCTCTACGATCCGGACGAGGGTCGCATCCTGCTCGACGGGCACGACCTGCGCGAGTACGACCTGTTGGCGATTCGCGCCAACATCGGCGTCATCTTCCAGGATTTCGTCCGCTATCACTTCACCGCCGCCGACAATATCGCCGTCGGCCGCATCGAGGCGCGCGACGACCGTGCGCGCATCGTCGCCGCCGCCGAGCGCAGCCTGGCAGACGAGGTCATTCGGAAGCTTCCCCACGGATACGATCAGATTCTGGGCAAACGCTTTCGAACCGGCATCGACCTCTCCGGCGGCGAGTGGCAGAAGATTGCGATCGCACGTGCCTACATGCGCGACGCGCAGCTTCTGATCCTCGACGAGCCCACGGCGGCGCTCGACGCGCGCTCGGAGTTCGAGGTGTTCAAGCGCTTCAAGGAATTGAGCAAGGGCAAGACGGCGGTACTGATATCGCACCGCTTTTCCAGCGTCCGCATGGCCGATCGCATCGTCGTGCTGACGGATGGCGAGGTCGAAGCCGCGGGCACCCACGCCGAATTGCTGGAACGGGGAGGACGCTATGCGGAACTGTTCGAATTGCAGGCCGCGGGCTACCGATAGCTGCAGAGGTACGAAGATTGAAGGTCAGCGATGAATAGAGCATTTGCCAGCATCAAGCGGGGCCTCGAGCAGGGCCATTGCGCCGCACACGGTGCCGCAACCGGAGGCGGGTCCTCGTGAGCGACGGGGAAGCGCCTCCGCGGCTGCCGGCGGTCGTTGAGTCCGACACGCCGCGCGCACGTTTCGTCAGCCTGCGGGTCCGACTCCTCGGACTCGTCATGCTCGTCCTCGTGCCATGGCTTGCGCTCGTGCTGTACGCGCAGGTCGATGAGCGCAAGGCCGCGATCGCCAACGTCAAACGCGATGCGATGCGGGTCGTCGCCGCGCAAGGCCTGAGCTGGCTCACCGCGGCGGCTGCGCAACTCGACCTTCCCCCAGGCGCGACGCTCGCGCTGACCGATCCGAGCGGCACCGTGCTGGCGCGCATCCCGCCCGAGGAGGGCCTGGTCGGCAACCCGTTGCGCGAGAAAGAGGTGCTCGCGGCGTTCGCGAGCGGGTTCGACGGGGGCGTGCTCGAGGCCGACGATGCGCAAGGCGTGCGACGGCTGTGGGTCCATGCGCCGACGATCGCCGGCGTCAACATGGGTGCGACCATCGGCGTTTCGAGGGAAGCCGCCTTCGCGGCCATCGATCGGCGCCTCGTGCGCAACCTGCTCGCGCTCGGGGTGGTGACGATCCTCGCGATTGCGGCAGCGTGGTTCGGGGGCAAGCTGATGCTGCGGCAGGTCGACGAGCTCGTCGCCGCGACGCGCCGGCTCGCGTCCGGCGATCTCGACGCACGCGCAAAGTCGGCCGCCGAGCGCAACGAGCTCGACCTGCTCGCTCGCGCCTTCAACAGCATGGCAGCCACGCTGCAGGCGCGCGACCGGGAGCTGCGCATCGCCGAGGAGAAGACCCGCGCCGCCGAGGTCGAGCTTGCGGTTACGCGCGCGCATCTCGACATCGCCAGGCAGATTCAGCAGTCGCTGCTGCCCCAGGATCCGCTGGACGTCGGCCGGATCCGCGTCGCGGGACGCTGCGTGCCCGCGGCGGCGGTCGGCGGCGACTACTTCGGCTACTTCCCGCGCTCAGGCGACGGCTTCGACAGCTTCGTCGGCGACGTGGCCGGCCACGGCGTCGGCGCCGCTCTGCTGATGGCGGAGGCGCGGACGACGTTTCTCACCGAAAGGCTCGGCTCATCCAGCGCGGCCGACACGCTCGCCAAGCTCAATGCGCTGCTGTACGACGATCTCGATCGCGCGAAGATGTTCATGACTGCCTGCTGCGCGACGTTCGACGCGACGAAGCGCGAGCTGAGCTACGCCAACGCGGGTCATCCGCCGGCCATCCTGCTGCGCTCCGGCGAGACACAGTGCACGAGGATCAACGCCGATGGCGTCCTGCTGGGCATCGACAAGGACGCGCGCTTCGCCGAGACCAACGTGAAGCTGCACGGCGGCGACATCGTCGTCTTCTACACCGACGGCATCACCGAGCGCAGCAACGCCACGGGCGAGCTCTTTGGCGCCGATCGGCTGAACGAGCTCGTGGTCGCCCACCGCGACGATACCCCGGAAGCGATGATCGACGCCGTCTTCGAGGCGGTGAGTCGGTTCGCAGGTGCGCGCGAACACGAGGACGATTTGACGGTTGTCGTGATGAAACAGGCGGCGTGACCTTCAAGTATCGCGAGCGCGCCGATCCGACGTTCCTCAGCCGCGGCCCGAGGACGCGGCTGGAGTTCCCAAATCTCCGCGCGTGGAGCGGGCCGGCAGGCTGAGCTCGAACGCGTCGCCCACGCAGGCTCAGGATCTCCCACGGGGCCCGCTAGTTCGGTACCATCGCGGATAGCCTGCCGTGGCGGTTTGCTGCACGGAGCCGCCGCGGTCGTCACCGCGCGGTTCCGAAGGCGCCAGCCGCGGTGACCATGCCGACGGTCACGATGCCGTGACCCGGGGACGAATCGGGGAGGCCAAGCCATGAACGGGTCGCGAATCGCCATCGGGCTCCTCGCGCTGTTCTGCAGCGTCACCGGCCTCGCGCAGACGAGCCCGTACGCGAGCCGCGCTGAAGCGCTCAAAGGACTCACCGCGCCCGAAGCCGCGCGCCGCGCCGACGCCGTGATCTGGATCGCCAACAACGGCCAGCCGGCCGACGAAGCCGTGCTGCGCAAGCGGCTGACCGACGACAACCCGATCGTCCGTGGGCTCGCCGAGCAGGGCGTATGGGTGCTGTGGAGCCGGTCCGGCGACGACAAGATCGACGCGCTGATGGAGAAGGGCGCCGAGCAGATGCAGGCGGGCGAGTTCGAGGAAGCGATCGCCACCTATTCCGAAGTGATCAAGCGCAAGCCCGCGTTCGCGGAAGGTTGGAACAAGCGCGCCACAGTGTACTTTCTTGCCGGCGACTTCAAGCGCTCGCTCGCCGACTGCGATCAGGTGATGAAGCGCAATCCCAATCACTTCGGCGCCCTGTCCGGCTACGGGCAGATCTACTTCCAGCTCGAGCAGTACGAGAAGGCGATCAGCTATTGGAAGCGCGCGCTGAAGGCGAATCCGAATATGACCGGTGTCGAAGACAACATCGAGATCGCCGAGAAGATGTTGGCCGCGCAGCGGCGGAACATGACCTAGGGCAGCGAAGCCGCCCGAGAAGAGGGGCGGGTGAGGTAATATCCCGCCCCTGCACGACTGGAGAGGTGGCCGAGCGGTTTAAGGCACACGCTTGGAAAGCGTGCGTAGGTCTATAGCCTACCGCGGGTTCGAAACCCGCCCTCTCCGCCAATAAAGAACGGACCTCACTGCCGTCGCCTGATCGGGCAAGGTGTAGTCTTTCGCAGTGAACCACGACGCCGACAGCCGACCGGGTGTCCGCCAGGCAGTGCCTGGGGTGCCAGAGCTAGACGTGGTGATCGAGGTCCCGCGGGGCAGCTTTCTCAAACGCGGGTCGACCGGCCACGTGGACTTCATCTCGCCTCTGCCATGCCCGTTCAACTATGGCTCGGTGCCAAGCTACATAGGACTTGAGGGCGACCTGCTTGACGCTTTGGTACTTGGACCACGCCTCGCGCTGGGCGCGCAGATTCGGGTCAGGGCGTGGGGAGCTGTGACCCTGACCGATCGTGGCATGAGCGACGACAAACTCGTCTGTAGCGATCATCCGCTAACCCAATCCGAGCGCCGCCGCGTGTTGCGATTCTTCCACTTCTACGCAAAGTGCAAGGGGCTGCTGAATGCTTGGCGACGCCGCCCAGGGCGGAACGCATGTGAGGGCTGGTGTGAGGCCATTCAGGCGCTTGCACGCGCCCAACCGCGAGGCGATAGGTGGGACGGCCCGCGCATCAAATTCTGATTCGCCGGGTTGTTATGCGGCGGAATGTGATGCGGTCTGACGAGGTGGCACGATGAGCACGGACCGCTTCGGAGCACTGCGCCAGCAGATGCTCGCGGATGTCGCCGCCGAGACGATTTACGTGAGTGCCCGGATCGGCAAGGCGGCGCTCGCCAAGCCGGTCATGGAGGCCATGGGCAACGTGCCGCGGCATGAGTTCGTGCCCCTGGAGCTTCAACCCTTGGCTTACGCCAACCGTCCGCTTCCGATCGGTTGCGACAAGACGATCTCGCAACCGTTTATCGTGGCGCTGATGACCGACCTGCTCGACCTCCAAGCCACCGATGCGGTCCTCGAGATCGGTACCGGACTCGGCTACCAGGCAGCGATCCTGGCGGAGCTCGCGCGCAAGGTGTACAGCGTGGAGATCATCGAAGAGCTGGCGCGGCAGGCAGAACAACGCCTTCGTCGATTGGGCTACACGAACATCGAGCTCAAGCTCGGAAACGGCTATTACGGATGGCCCGAACACGCGCCGTTCGACAAGGTCATCGTGACCGCGGCCCCTGACCTCATTCCCCCGCCGCTCATCGAGCAGCTAAAACCCGACGGAAGAATGGTGATCCCGGCCGGCCTGCCCGAGGCACAGCAACTGATCCTGCTCACCAAACAGCGGGACGGTAAGCTTGCCCTGACCTCATTCCCCCGCCGCTCATCGAGCAGCTAAAACCCGACGGCAGAATGGTGATTCCGGCCGGCCTGCCCGACGCACAGCAACTGATCCTGGTCACCAAACAGCGGGACGGTAAGCTCGACGATAACCGAGATCCTGCCGGTGCGCTTCTCCACGCTCGAGGGAGGCGAATCCAGCGAGTCCGGCGCTTCCTGATCCAATCTGTTCCCGCGCGCATGACGCAACGAATCGACCGCTACGTTCGATCCATCTTGGGAAGGAGGCTGCGCTATGGATGAAATCGTCGCCGATGTCTTTACCTGGGCGTGGTTCTCCGAACCCCACGGTTACAATTTCAACGGCCATCTGGTTCGCTGCGCGGAAGGGAACCTATGCATTGATCCGGTACAACCCACCGATGCATGCCTTGCCGACATCGTCCGGATGGGCGTTGCGACAATTCTGCTCACCAATCGCAACCACTCGCGGGCCGCCAATCTGGTGCGCGCCGGCACGGGCGCCAGGACGCTCATTCACCCGGACGACGCCGCGCATGCGCGCAGCCAGGGCGCTGAAATCGATGGGCCATTGAACGTGGGCGCGACGGTGGGTCCGCTCACGATCGTTGCCGTCCCCGGAAAATCACCCGGGGAAATCGCGCTGCACTGGCCGGAGAGGAAGCTCTTGATCGTGGGCGACGCGGTGATCGGCAATCCGCCCGGGCAGTGCGGCCTGCTGCGGGAGAAGGTGATGGATGATCCCGCGCGCCTCAAGCGAAGCGTGCGCAACCTGCTCAACCTGGAATTTGACATCCTGCTGTGCGGCGACGGGGCGTCGATTCTCCACGACGCGGACAAGCGGCTGAAGGAACTCGTGGACACATTTCCGAGCGAGTGACACGTTTGGCGCGAGCGTCAGGGGGCGCCTGGGCCGGGACGCAGAATGGAGCTACGCAGGCTGATAAGGGAGCGCGCTATGCGGAGCGTTGGATTGCGTCTTGCCATTTCGCTCGCTGTGCTGATCGCCGCCGGCATCGCGAGCGCCGCGACTGCGGACTATTTTCCGCCGCGCGGCACCTGGGAAAGGAAGGCACCCGCCGAGCTGGGTATCGATGCGGCGCGGTTGAGCGGGGCGATCGACTATGCGGTCGCCAACGAAAATCCTTCGTCGAAGGATGTTGCCGAAGATCTGAAAAACACGTTCGGAAAGCGGGAACCGAACTTCAAGATCATCGGCCCCACGCAAACGCGCGCGGCACTCAACGGCATCGTCGTGCATCGCGGGTACATCGTCGCAGCATGGGGCGACACGGTGCGCGCCGACATGGCGCACAGCGTCACGAAGACGTTTCTGACGACAGTCGTCGGACTCGCTTGGCAGCGCGGCCTCATTCGCGATCTCAATGACCGCGTATCCTCGTATATGCCGAGCGCCGAGCGCGCCCAGCTCTTCGGTACCGAGCACAATGAGCCCATCACCTGGGATCATCTGTTGCGCCAGACGAGCGATTGGTCTGGCACGTTGTGGGACGTGCCCGACTGGGCCGATCGTCCCGTCGGCGCAACGCCTGCCGATTGGCCGAACCGGCCGATGCACGCGCCCGGCACCTATTTCAAATACAACGATGTCCGCGTCAACCTCCTTGCGCTCTGCGCGCTGCACGTGTGGCGCCGGCCGCTACCGCAAGTGCTGCGCGAGGAGGTCATGGACCCGATCGGCGCGTCGAACACGTGGCGCTGGTTTGGTTATGAGACTTCATGGGTTGAGATCGATGGCCAGCGTGTGCAGTCGGTAAGCGGGGGTGGGCACTTCGGCGGTGGAATGTTCGTCAGCGCGTGGGACATGGCGCGCTTCGGCTATCTGTTTCTGCGCGGCGGCAAATGGGCGGGCCGCGAAATCGTCTCCGAACGATGGATTGCCCTCGCGCGCACACCCGGCCCGGCCAACCCGAATTATGGATTCGCCAACTGGTACCTCAACACCGACCGCAAATCGCTGCCGAGCGCGCCCGCATCGGCCGTGCGCTTTGTGGGCAATGGCGCCAACATCATCTATATCGACTGGGAGCACGACTTGGTCGTCGTCGTGCGCTGGATCAAGGACGATGCGGCGTTGAACGAATTTCTCGGACGGGTGATCGGTGCTCTGAAGGGCGGCGCGAATTGAGCTTGGCGCGAGCCTGGCCTCAGCTCCGCTCGCGATGTCGCACTCTGCACGTGGCGAGCACTTCGTCCGGATCGCGTTTCCACCAGTTGTTGGCCGAGAAGATCTCGACTTCGTGGAAGCCGCGATAGCCGTGGGCCTCCATCCATGACCGGATGAGGGGAAGATCGATGACGCCGTCGCCCATCATGCCGCGGTCGGTCAAGAGGTCGGTGGTCGGCACCAGCCAGTCGCAGATGTGATAGGCGAGGAGCCGCGACGGCGTCGCGCCCGCCGCCCGCGCGATTTCGCGCTCGAGATGGGGATCCCACCAGACGTGATAGACATCGACCGCGATGCCGACGCCCGCTCCCAACTCGTCGCAGAGGTCGTTCGCGTGCTCCATCGTGTTGACGCACGCGCGATCGGCCGCGTACATCGGATGCAGCGGCTCGATCGCCAGCGGCATGCCCGCGCCGCTCGCGTAACCCAGGAGCTCGCCGATGCCATCGCGCACCATCTCGCGCGCGCCGGCGAGATCCTTGGAGCCGATCTTCCCGTCGCGCTGTGTCGGCAGGCCGCCGACGACCAGGATCAGGCATCGGGCGCCGAGCGTGAGCGCTTCGTCGACCGCGCGCCGATTATCGTCCAGTGCCGCGCGCCGGCCCTCGCGATCCACCGCCGGAAACATCCCGCCGCGGCAGTAGCCGGTCACCGTGAGACCGGCGTCGCGGATGCGCTGCGCCGAGTCCTTGAGTCCCGCCGCGGCGACCTGGTCGCGCCAGGGGGCGATGCCGCGGATGCCGTGCCGGGCGCACCCGTCGATGATCTGCGGCAGCGTCCATTGTTGCCGCACGGTCGCGGTGTTGAGGGAGAGCAGACCGGTGTCGGGCTCGTTCATGAATCCCTCGCTATGGTCATTCCCGCGAAGGCGGGAATCCAGCGTCTTTGGTCGAGCGTTCCAAGGCGACAGGGCAACGACACTGGGTCCCCGCCTGCGCGGGGACGACGACTGATGGACAACTACGCGGCCGAGGGCGTCGCGGCGCGAGCCCTCTCCAGCGCTCGCGTCGTCGTTTCGTACTTCGCGATCATGTTCGGGACCTCCCAGTCGGGCAGCGCTCCGCGTTCGACGTACGCGAGGAATTGCTCGGCGACCTGCGCGAAGTGGGCTTCGTGACCGACGTGATAGGCGTCGGGGACGAGCACGCGCCACGCGTCTCCCGAGCGTTGCGCGTCGACCCCGGGGAAGGCCTCGCGCAAGGCGCGCAGCGCGTCCTGCATCGCGTCGGCAAAGTCCGCGGCATCGACCTGCGCGCCGGGCTCGACGTACAGGACCGGCCGATACCCTTCCGCCGCACCCTGGCGGATCACCAGATTCGCTTTCGAGCCCCGCATGACCGAGTAGTGCGTGTCGCCGGCACCCGCGGGCGCCTCGAAATGCCACAGCACCCGGACCTTCGCGTGGACGCCTTTGATGCGGTAGAGGATCTCGCCGTTGGCGTAGGTGTGCAATGCTCCGTCGGGTTGCACGTCCTTCTGCAGAAAGACGGGATAGCTCGGCAGCCGGGTCACCTGCGCGAACTGCGCCGGGCTGATCTCGGTCGGCCAGCGCTTCGCGCCGAGAATTCGGATGTCCCGATTGAAGTCGAGGATCTCGGCGGGAAAGCACTCCCACTGCACGAGGTCGACGAGATGGGTGGTGATGTCGACGAGGCCTTCGCCCTGCTGCGCCACGTCGAAGAACCAGGCGGGCCGCTTGATCGGCGCGCCCGACACCTGTTTCGAGAAGTGGTGGACGCTTTCCTTGACGACGGCCGGCTCCCGCTCGGAGCCTCGGGAAAGCTCGCCGAACACCGCCGGAATGCGCGAGAACGCCTTCTGCAGCATCGTGGTGATCTCGTGCCGCTCGGTCATGATGTCGTAGAGGAGCACGCCCCGTCTCAACGCGGCGGCAAACGCGTTGCGCAGCGATTCGAAGCCCGCGGCGTCGATCGCCATCGGCTTGTCGGCCAGCACGTGCATGCCGGCGTCCACCGCGCGCGCGATGTACTCGGCCTTGCGCCGGTTGTTGCCGGCGATCACGACGACGTCACCGGCGCGTTCCGCGCTGAAGCGGTCGAGGAAGTCGGCGCCGGAATGGACGACGGTTCGCCACGCGGTCGGGTTTTCCCGCCGCGCGTTGTAGCCGTCGATCTTCTGCAGGTAATCGGCGAGGTCGGGACCGTCTTCGGCATAGACGTGCACGGTCGCGTCGACGCCGGGATACATCGTCTTCTGCAGGAGCGCGGCGTGGAAATGACCGGGGTCGAGGACAACCAGCCGCATCATGGGTCGGACCTCATCCCTCGATGCCATTCACGCGGAGGAACGCGCGCATCCTCGAGACGGCAAGCTCCGGTTCGCGGAGCAGTCCGGCGGCGTCCGCGAGGCGAAACAGCTCCGACAGATGCACGACGCTGCGCGCGCTCTGCTGGCCACCCACCATCGTGAAATGCGTCTGATGACCATTGAGCCAGGCCAGGAAAACGACGCCGGTCTTGTAGAAGCGCGTCGGCGCCGCGAAGACGTGGCGCGACAGCGGCACCGTGGGCGCAAGGATGGCGTCGAACCGCGTGCGGTCGCCCTCCGCGAGCGCGCTCAGCGCGGCCGCCGCGGCGGGCGCGATCGCGTCGAAGATGCCGAGGAGGGCATCGGAGTAGCCGGTCGCATCGCCGCCGATCAGCGCCGCGAAGTTGAAATCGTCGCCGGTGTACATCCGCACGCCTTGCGGCAGGCGCGCCCGCAGCGCGATTTCCTTGCCCGCATCGAGCAGCGACACCTTGACGCCATCCACTTTCGCGGCATTGGCCCTGATCACGCTCGCGCACACCTCGGTGGCGCGGGCGTGGTCGGGGTCGCTGGCGAGGCCGCCCGCGCCGACCCAATAACCGGCGAGCGCGGGATCGAACATCTCGCCCAGCCAGTGCAGGATCACGGGTTCGCGCACTTGCGACAGCACGCGACCGTACACCCGCACGTAATCGTCGGGCGTCCGCGCGCAGGCCGCGAGCGCGCGGCTTGCCATCAGGATGATGCGGCCGCCCGCGGCCTCGATCGCCCCGCATTGCTCCTCGTAGGCGGCGATCACGTCGTCCGGCGTGTAGCTCGTGCCGGGCGGCAGATGGTCGGTGCCGGCGCCCGAAAAGACGACGGCGCCCGGACAGCTCTGCGCTTCGTGCACCGAGCGCCGGATCAGTTCAAGCGAGGTCGGCCAGTCGAGCCCCATCCCGCGTTGCGCCGTGTCCATCGCCTCGGCCACGCCGAAGCCGTGCGACCACAGGTGGCGGCGGAAGGCGAGCGTCGCGTCCCAATCGATGGCCGCTTGCAGCCAGGGATCGACGGCGGCACGCGGATCGGCGACGACGTGCGCGGCGGCGAAGGCGACCCGATTCCAG
>CAWAFI010000009.1:0-76943 GCA_963781285.1 uncultured beta proteobacterium | reverse complement strand
TAATTACGAAACATTGTAAGATGACGCACGCCCACCACTTCTGGAGGATACGGCGATGCGTCGAACCGAATTGCATCTCACCAAGAAGGACCGGCAGTTGATTGCTTCATTTCGGGCAAAGGGTATGCACTCGGCGCGTGAGTTCAACCGGGCGCATATTCTCGCCGCCCTGGACCGCGGCCTTTCCGAGGCCCAGATAATGGAGGTGCTGGGCGTGGGACGAACGGCCATCTGGCGCACCCGGGCGGCGTATCTGGAAGGCGGGCTGGAATATGCCCTGCACGACGTGGCGCGCCCGGGCAAACCGCGCCAGTACGATACTGATGTCGAAGCGCAGATTACGGCCTTGGCCTGTTCGGCGCCACCGACCGGGGCCCAGCGCTGGACGTTGGTCTTGCTGGAGCAGGCGGCACAGGCACAGGCGGGTATTGGTCCGATCAGCCGGGAGACCATTCGCCGGCTGCTAAAAAAAACTGCGTCAAGCCGTGGCGCAAGTTGATGTGGTGCATTGGCGTGCTGACCGCGCAATACCGGCAACGGATGTACGACCTGCTCGCGCTGTATGCGCGCCCGTTCCGAAGCCAGGAACCCGTCGTCTGCGTGGACGAGAAGAGCAAGCAGCTGTTGCGCGATACGCGTGCCCCCTTGCCGGTGCAACCCGGGGCGCCGGCGAAACACGACTACGAATACGCCCGCGCCGGCACCTGCAATTTGTTCGTGGCGGTGGAACCCAAGGGTGGACGACGGACGGTCGAGGTGACCGATCGCCGAGCCAAGATCGACTTCGTTGCCTTCATCAAGCACTTGCTCGAACACGTCTACCCGAAAGCCCGGCGCATCCATCTGGTCCTCGACAACCTCAGTACTCACTTTCGCGTGTGCTTCGAGGACGTGCTCGGCATCAACGCGGCGCGGCAACTGCTCCGGCGCGTCGTCTTCCACTACACTCCGAAGCACGCCAGCTGGCTCAATATGGCGGAAATCGAGATCGGTATCCTTGACCGCCAGTGCCTTGACCGGCGCCTGCCAACCCAACCACTGCTCGCCGCCGAAGTTGCCGCGTGGGAGCAGCGCCGCAACGCCGAAGGCCGCCGCATCGCGTGGACCTTCACGCGCCAAGAGGCAGATCGAAAGATGGGCCAGCATTATGTTTCGTAATTAATGGGCCGCAATACTCAACCCCGCTCCGGCGGGGTTTTGGCTTTGTGCGGATGGACGCGTCATACGCCATCGGTAACCGGCTAAAGCATCCAGTACGCGCCAAGTTAAATCGCCGGTAACGGGAGATCTTGCCGTCCTTGTATGCCCGCTTCTGGCCGGTCAGCGACCGTCGGGGCGCGCGTTCTCGCCGTGCGCCTTGTTCTTTGTCCCCTTCTTCCTGCCGAAGGCGGGCTGCGCTCTGCCTTTGATTTCCGGTTGATATTTTTCAATCAATCAAACCACCAACACTAGGCGTTCGTTCACTCGCGGCCCCGTTCCCGGCTCGCCTGATCACGCGGAGCTTGTCCATCTCGCGCGAGAGCGTTCGCAGTACGGGCAGGAGCCGGATCTGCGGCACGCGAGGTCGACATGCGACCACTCGGACCGGCTCGGACGCTGATGGACGACTGCTCGTAATATCCGGCCATTATTTTATGCAAATACTCCAGGAAGAGTCGGGAGCACCGACGCGCAGGCGCAAATGGCGCTGGCATGGCCTGAAGCGGCATCCGGAACTCGTTTTGGCGCCCGCACCCGCTCGGTGGACGGGTCCGCCCGCTCGCGCTGCAGTGCGATATCGCTATCTTCTTGATCTGCACCAAGGTCTGGCCCGCGTGCCGGGGGAACAATTAATCCTTGGCGTCTGCGCGCTCCGGCGTGCAGGCGGAAACTCGCGCCGGACGCCGACAGCGCGACCGCCACCGATCGCTAGGGTGTACTGGAGGCGGTGGCGTGAGCGCGAAAGACGTGGTTCCGAGCTATTGAGACCTGCGTAAATAATGTCCTATACTGTGGTCAGGAGGTGCGCTATGCGACCTACTGGAAGCCCACAGGAACTGGAACGTCGGCGCGTGCGCGCGCTGGCGTTGCTCGAGGAAGGACTGTTGCCCTCGGAAGTAGCGCGGCGCGTCGGGGTGGATCGGCGCAGCGTGCGGCGTTGGAAGGCGGCGGCGCGACGACGCGGCGAGGCTGGAGTGCGGGCCAAGCCGACGCCGGGACGTCCCTCCAAGCTCACCGCGCAGCACAAGCGCCGGCTGGAAGCGTCTGTTGCTCAAAGGCGCGCAAGCCGCCGGCTTTGACACCGATCTGTGGACCTGTCCGCGCGTGGCCGAACTCGTGCAGCGACGGTTTGGCGTGGACTATCACGTCGATCATGTCGGGCGGCTGCTGCATGAGTTGGGCTGGAGTCCGCAGCTGCCGACCCGCCACGCCGTCGAACGCGACGAGGCCGCCATCCGCCGTTGGGTCCACGAAACCTGGCCGCGGGTAAAAAAAACGCCTGCCGCCGCGGCGCGGCGATCGTCTTCATCGACGAAGCCGGATTCTTGATGGGGCCGCTGCGGCGGCGCAGCTGGGCGCCGCGCGGCCACACGCCCCGGCTGCGGCAACGCGGCCGCGCGCGGCGCAAGGTCTCGGTCATTGGCGCGCTGGTGATCTCGCCGCGGCGCCATCGCGTGCGCGGCTATTTCGGCGTGCTGCCCGATGCCAATTACGACGGCGACGCGGTGCTGGCCTTCCTGAAGCAATTGCGGCGCACGCTGCGCGTACCCATCACCCTGATCTGGGACCGTCTGCGCGCCCATCGTTTCGAGCCGGTCGCCGGCTGGCTCGCGCATCATCGCCAGCGACGTGCGCGCCTATCTGCTGCCGCCCTACGCCCCGGAACTCAATCCGGTCGAACTGATCTGGGGCTACGCCAAGACCAATCCGTTGGCCAACTTCGCGCCGCTCGAGCTTCACGATCTCGTGATGCAGACGCAATTGGCCACCTACGCGATCGGCGACGACGCAGTCGCTGCTGCGCTCCTTCATTCAACATTGCGCGCTTTCTTTGCGCCTAAAATAGGACATTATTTATGCAGGAGTCAATAGCTTCGCGTATGACCGCTCAGGGTCGGGTACGGCCACCGGGTCTCCGGTGATGAGCGACCGTCTACGATATACACCGGCCGTTCACAGGCGCATGGCAGCTGCGCGTCAATCAGCGGCCGCTCGGTCGAATTGCTTGAACTGCTGCAGTCGTTAAGGGTTGTGCGATGCCTGCCCTCACGCACCGACGGGTGCGTGGGAGACGCCGCCACGCGGGCAGGCATCGTACAAGCCTCGAGGAAACCGCGGCATGCCCCGATGCCGTTTGGGGAAGCTAACGGCTATGGGGATTTGATGGTTCGCAGTCCGGCCGGATGCGGTGATCGGGTCGCCGGTCCGGCGGGTGACATCGCGCGGCGGTTGGTTGGCGACGGTGCGAAGCTGGATTCTGGGATGAGGCAGCGGACGAGGAACGACGTTACGGCGGCGTAAGGCAATAGCGTGCGCTATCGGTGACAGCCGACGAAGAGCGGACGCACCGTTGCAGTGACCGATGCCGGTGATCATGCTGCCGTTCGCAGAGTGGGCGGCGCACGGATCGGCTGCCCGCGGGCGAAGGTCTCGACGACGATCATCGCGGCACCGCAGTGCGGGCAGACGAAGGTGGGCTGGACGTTGGCGGTGGCGGTTGGCGGTTGCGGTTCAGCCGCGACGGCGACGACGTGCAGCAGTTCGCGCGCTCGGGCGAGGTTCTCCCGGCGCCCGGCATTGGCGAGCAGCCCGTAGTGGCGAATGCGGTGAAAGCCGCTGGGCAGGACGTGCAACAGGAGGCGGCGCATGAACTCGTCTACTCATCGCCTGAACCGACGAGGCGTTTACCACCTCCTTCCACGCTCATGTCGTCATCCTGATCCTGTTCTGTCGGATTTTGCGTTTCCCCACCAGGAAGAAGGGTTGACCCTCATTCCGGTCAGAACATCACTCTACATGGTGATAGCCGCGTGTGCGCCCGTACGCAGAGGCGGTGGCAGCCCGGGGTGGAATCCTTCCCCGCGCCGGCTGCTTCGTCACCGGCTTCACGACAGGGCGTCGGAAAAACTCGCGGATCTCGTGGGCCAGCGCCACCGGTTGTTCAAGCGCCGCGAAGTGCCCGCCGCGGGACATCACGCTCCAGCGCCGGATGTCGAACACGCGCTCGGCCGCCGGGCGCGGCGGGCGCAGGATCTCGCGCGGGAACTCGCAATAGCCCGCCGGCACGCTGATGGTGCCGTCGATGGGCCACGGCCCGTGCAGGCGCGCGTAGTACGGCCAGAACGAGGCGCCGATGCAATTGGTGAACCAGTACAGGCTGATGTTGCCGAGCATCTCGTCCATCGACAGCGCGTTGCGCGGGTCGCCCGCGCAGTCGGTCCAGGCGCGGTATTTCTCGACGATCCATGCGGCCAGCCCGACCGGCGAATCCGAAAGGGCGAACGCCAGCGTCTGCGGGCGCGTGCCCTGGATCCACTGGTAGCCGGTTTCCTCCTTGAGCCATGCCTCCAGTTCCCCCAGGTAGCGGCGCTCGTCTTCCGTCGGCTGGGCGAACATCGCGGCGTCGCGCCGCAGCGGCAGCAGGTTGAGGTGAATGCCGAGCACGTGCTCGGCGCGGTGCGCTCCCAGCCAGGCGGTGACGAAGGATCCCCAGTCGCCGCCCTGGGCGCCGTACCGTGCGTAACCCAGGCGCATCATGAGCTCGTGAAAGATGGCGCCGATCGCGGGCAAGGCACAGCGCGGCTGGTTCTCGCGGAACGACAGCGTGTACCCCGGCAACGAGGGCACGACGACGGTGAAGGCGTCCGCGGCGTCGCCGCCGTGCGCTGCCGGGTCGGTCAGCAGCGGAAGCAGTTTCAGGAATTCGAGGACCGACCCGGGCCAGCCGTGCGACAGCAGCAGCGGCTTCGGGTTCGGGCCGCGGCCTTCGACCCGCAGGAAATGCACGTCGATGCCGTCGATGCGCGTCACGAACTGCGGCCAGGCGTTGAGCGCGGCCTCGGTCTCGCGCCAGTCGTAGGTGTGGACCCAGTAGTCGACCAACTCGCGCATGAAGCCGACCGACGTGCCGTAGGCCCACGGCGACTCGGGGGCCTCGTCCGGCCAGCGCACCCGCGCCAGGCGCGACTTCAGATCGTCGATCGCGGCGACGTCAACGCACAGGCGAAACGGGCGGACCGCGGTGGCTGCGCTGAGCGTCATGGACGTCCCCCGAGAAGGTCGAAGGATTGTGGCACACTCGTGCGCATGATCAGGGCTGCGTGGAGGTATCGGGGCTCTACGCGACGACCTCGCCCGTACGCACGAGAAGCGTTGGCGGAGACCCTGTGCTCAGGTCGGAAAGCTGCCGGTGATTGACTTGGACCAACAGCGGTTGCCGAGCTCGCTCCCCGCCGTTGATACCTGGTGGCTCTAGGTGTTCCTGTGCGCGAACGAACGCCTTTTATGTTGGCATCGCCAGAGATGTGGACGCGCGCTTCGCGCTTCACTGCTCCGGCAAGGGCGCGTTCTACACTCGATTGAACGTGCCCCTACGGGTCATGGCCCGGCAGCGTCATGAATCGAGGAGCTTTGCATTGCGGCTGAGTACGCACTCAAGCAGCTCAGCAAAAGGCAGAAGCTGACATGGGTGGCCGCGCTGGCCGGCGGTAGCTGCTTCGCCACGAACGGGCGAGGGCCTGCGCCCCACGACTAAACGCTGAACGGCCGCACCGGCTTGGGTGCGGCCGTTCGGCCGGTACGGGGGATTGGCCGTCATCGACCCTCAGCCGCCCTTCGATGTTCCCGAGAGCTGACTGTCAATTTGAGGGGAGCCGACGTTCGCGTCACGGCGATGGCGGTGGCATCGAGCCCGGTGGCGGCATGGAAGATGACCCCGCCCGCCGCGGCCGCGTCGAACACGCCGTCGATAACGACGCAGTGGAAGTGCAGATGCGCATTGAGCGTCGAGCCGAAGCGGTGGATGAAGGCGACCGCGCCGAGGCGAGCCGCGGGGCCCGAACCAGGGCTGTGCGCGCGTAGGTAGGACTCCACGGCGCGCAGGAATAGGCTCAGAGCAGCACCCTGAAGTGCGGCGGCGCGTTCCAGAAAATAGCGCAGTCGCTTCGGCACCGCGAGGACCCATTGCCGCAGCGGCAGGTCCGGCAAGACGTGATCGGCGAGATGCGCCGCCGTCGCCACCATGCGCCGGGCGTTGCACGATGGGCACACGCCGCGCCTCTTGCAGGAAAAACAGCGACAGCCGTCACTTGCTGGCCATGCTCGGGGAGTGTGCCGCGGTCAGCCACCGGCGCATGCACGCTTCGCGCTCCGAAACATAGGCATGCTCGACGCAGGCGCGCTCGGCGGCCGCCAGTTGTGCCATGGGCGCGCCGCTGCGCTGGAAGAGTTCTGTGACTGCGGACAGGATCCCGATAGCCATGATGCTCGCCAAGGTCGCGGCAGCGACACGGGTGATGAGACTCGAGCGCACCAAATTTCGCTTCATTGTCATTGCAGTCTCCTCGGATCGTTCTTGCACGGATGCATTCCGTGAAACAAACGATGCGCCGCGCCGGCGGCCTGCGTCCTTGAGCAGGCCTTAAACGTTCTTAAATCGCCGGTGTGGAGTAGATTCTCGCAGGCGGTGGAGTAGATTCAGGCTCTCTGCGGAGATGCCGCCCGAACTCAGCAGACGGTCCCATGACTTCCACCTTTCGCTTCGGCCGCTTTGAGCTGCGCCCCGAGTCCAGGCAGCTGCTTGTTGACGGGCAGCCGGCCGCGCTGGGCGCGCGAGCCTTCGACGTGCTCCACGCGCTGGTGGAACGGCGCGATCGCCTCGTTACCAAGACCGAATTGCTCGATCTGGTCTGGTCGGGGCTGGTGGTCGAGGAAAACAACCTTCAGGTGCAGATCAGCACCCTACGCAAGCTGCTGGGCGCGCAGGTGGTGGCCACCATTCCTGGGCGCGGCTATCGGTTTACTGCGGTGGCGGACCACGAGCCTTCGGCTGCAGCGCCTCCGCCTTCGGACCCTGCCACTGCGCTGTCTGCCGTCCTGGAGGCAAGACGGACCAATCTGCCGGAAGAATTGCCGCCGCTGTACGGCCGCGACGAGGACCTTGCGGCGGTGCGCGCGCTGATCGAAACGCACAAGCTGGTGACGATCGTTGGCGCCGGCGGAATTGGCAAGACTCGGTTGGCGCAATCGGCGGTGCACGCGCTACCCGAGCGCTTTGCCGATGGTGTCTGGTTCGTCGACTTTGCTCCGGTCAGCGATCCGGCGCTTGCGGCAAGCACGGTGGCGAGCACGCTCAACCTGCGCCTCGGTGCCGACCCACAGGCCGATGCGGTGGCCCAGTTGCTGCGCGCGCGCGAGATGCTGATCGTGTTCGACAATTGCGAGCATCTGCTGGAGGTCGTCGCGCAACTTGCTTCCGAGTTGCAACAGGTGGCGCCGCGGATTCGACTGCTGACGACCAGCCAGGAGCCGTTGAAGATTTCCGACGAGCAGTTGTATCGTTTGAATACGCTCGCGCTGCCGGGGGAAGTATCGGTGGAAAGCGCCCGCCAGTCCGGTGCGGTGGCGCTGTTCATCGCGCGTGTGCGAATGCTCGATCCGCATTTCGAACTGCACGACGACAACGTCGGCCACATCATCGACATCTGTCGGCGTCTCGATGGCATCGCCCTGGCCATCGAGCTCGCGGCCGCGCGAGTGCCGCTGTTGGGCGTCGCGGGCCTGAGCGCGCGCCTTGACGAGCGATTTCGTGTCCTGACGGGGGGTGCACGGTACGCGCCGCGCCGCCACCAGACGTTGCGCGCGGCGCTCGAATGGAGCTGTGCCTTGCTGACGGCCGCTGAACTGGCGGTGTTCCGGCGCCTTGGTGTATTCGTGGGCAGTTTCGGGCTGGACGCCGCGCAACGCGTCGGCGCCGACGATGCGATCGACCCATGGACCGTCCTCGAGGTTCTCGGCAATCTGGTGGACAAGTCCCTGGTCGTGGCTGACGCGCGCGGCGAACCGCGTTACGGGCTTCTGGAAACCGGGCGCGCATTTGCGCTGGAGCAGCTCGCTGCCGCCGGCGAGACCGAGGAGGCCGTGCGCGCTCACGCGCTGGCGCTGCTCGCGACCTTCGAGCGCATGCGGCAGGAGCGCTGGACGACGACGACGCAGGCCCGGCTCGAGCGTTACCTGCCGGACATCGACAACCTCCGCGCCGCGCTGAATTGGGCGGCCGGACCGCAAGGAGATTCCGACCTGCTGGTGGCGCTGGCCGGAGCAGCCTGCTGGATATGGCAGTACGGTGTGCTGCAGGCCGAAGGTCTGTCGTGGGGTGAACGGGTGATCGCACGCCTCAGTCCAGCGACACCGCCACAGCTGGCGGCCCGGCTCTATCTCGACTACGCGGAAATGAGCGACAACCAGTCGCTGGATGCGGAGAAGGCGCACGCTGCCGCGCTGGGCGCCATGACGTTGTATCGGGACTTGGGGGACCGCCAGGGACTCTATGTTGCACTGGCACGCCAGGCGCGCGTGTGTGCTCAAAGAGGCGAAATCGGCGCTGCCGAAAAGGCACTGCAACAGGCCGCGGAGCTTCATGACGCCGCGTGGCCGTTGGCGCTGCGGCACCCAATGTTGTCGGCCCGCGCCTTCATCCTAAATGCCGAGGGCCGCCTGAGCGAGGTGCGCGCCGCCTGGGAGGAACGCCTGCGCCTTGAACAGGAGATGGGGGACGCGCGGCTCGTGGTCATATCGCTCAACAACCTGGTCGACGCGACGCTGGCGGAGGGTAACGTGGCGGAGGCGATCGTGCGCGGCCGTGAACTCATTACTCTGGTGCGAAACGAGCGCTTCAGCGGCTACGAGAGCTTTGCGCTCGGCAATCTGAGCGCCGCGTACACCGCTGCAGGACAACTCGACGATGCGTTGCGCGTGGCGCGCGAATCGGTGCTGCCGTTGCGGCAGCAGGGAGTGATGGGTCGGTTTTTCGACCACTTCGCCATGCTCGCGTTCAAGCGCGGGCACGTTGCCGCGGCGGCCCTGACGCTGGGCTGCGCGGAAGCACGGTTGGCGCAATCCGGCTACCAGCGCGGACCCAACGAACAGAATGTCCGCGACGCGCTGATGGAATCGCTCGAAGAGGCGCTCGGGCCCGCGGAACTCAGCCTAGCGCTACAGGAGGGCGCCGGCTTGACCGATGACGCGGTCGCGGCGCTGGCGCTTGCGGATTGACGCGTTGGTGTATACGGCGCAACGGCCCCTTCAACTCGCGTGTCTCACCCGCCGGTCGACAGGAATTTCACGCACACGGGCGTCGGCACCGGCATGACGTGGCCCGTGGGCTCGAGCGTTCCGCTGTCGGGATCGATGCGGAACGTGACCACCGAATCGCTGTCCTGGTTGGCTGCGATGAGGAAGCGGCCGATCGGATCGATGCCGAAGCTGCGCGGGGTCTTCCCGTGCGTGGGCTCGTGGCCGACGCAGCTCAGTGGCCCGGAGCGCGGATCGATCCGAGCGAGGATGCCGTAAGCATTGATGCCGCGATAGCGATGCGAGCGACGTTCGCGCAGGATTCCTCCGCGTCAACCTCGCGCCGCGCTCGGTGACGTCCTGACCCAGACTCAGCCGACGGAGCCGATGATCGTTCGGTACTGGTCCTCGCCGAACGCCTGAGGGTCGTGGTTCGGGTGTTGCCGCCCTTGGCGATCGAAATGGCGAGTTTGGCGAACTCCTCTTCGTTCGGCGCGTCGATGACGACCCCCATGTCGTAGGCGCCCATCGTCATGTAGAACTCGGTGATCTCCGCGCCATGCTGGCGACACAACTGCCGTGCAGCGTCCAGACGATCCGGGGAATCCTTGACGTGGCGGATACCCTGATCCGTCCAGTTGCAAAGCATGATGTACGTGGACATAACTTCCTCCCGGCACTGAAGATATTGAATCTTCATAGTCCCGTCCAGCCTGTCGGTGTTTGACGCAGATCATATTGATATCTGATGCAGATCAGGCACCGAGTGTCGGCCACCCGGTGTACTGCGGGGATCGACTACCGCCCCTGCACGACGGTTACCGTGCTCGCGATGAGTCCCCAAGCGTTCACGCTGGCGGGATTCGAGTGGGTCGAGGATCGGGCTACGCGCGGTCGTGGCTGATCACGCAGGCGTAGGAGATGCGAGACCGTCGGCGCGAATATCTGCTTCCGGGAAAGGCGGAAAGCGGCACCGACTGACCGGAAATGGGCCGCGAGCCGCCTAATCGTCGACGGTCCCAGTCCGACCCAACTCGGCCGGTGGGTGTCTACAAACGGACCTTCGACAAACCAAGTTACGCAGCGATCATGCGGCTTTTCGCGAACGCCACGAGCAACCCGGTACTGCCTGATGCAATTGCTGGATCGTAACGCCGAGCGGCCGGTGCCGCTAATGTGCAATCGCACCAGACTCGCGGCGACGCGCGTCCAGTTGCTTTGCGAATCAATTTGCCCGAAACGCTTCGCTATCCCCGGATCACGATGTCGAAGACAGCCACCATGGGATCGGTCTCGGCGCCCCCCGGCGCCGGCCGCAGCTTCACGATCAAGGCTTCGGGACGCAGTACGCTTTGGAGAAACCGATCTTTCTCGTTGTAAGGGTCACCGTCGAAATACATTTGGGTGACCAGTCGGTCATGGGTACCTGACAAGTCGAAGTGAATGTGTGAGGGGCGAATCGTATTTGGTCCTGCGGGATATGCCCCCGGCTTGATTGTCTCGAAACGATAGCTGCCATCAGCGCCGGTCATTAGGACCGTATATCCCAAAAAATTGGGATCGAGCGGCGCGGGATTTGTATCGTCAGGGTGCGCGTAGCGTCCGGCCGCATTGGCCTGCCATAATTCAATCCGCGCACCACGAACGGGCTCCCCGGCGGTCGTTAGCACGCGACCGGTCACGTTGAGGAGTTGCCCCTTGGCGCGCCCATTGCCGCCAGGCACATGAGTGAGGTCTTCTGCGCGCTCGAGCTTATGCTTGTCGGTAATCGGGTAGAACGGCCCCAAGATCTGATCCGGTGTTCTTCGCAACGTGGTTTGCGCCCACGCTCCGCCGATCCCTCCTCCAACGACTGCCATGACCGCTGCGGTTTTGAGAATGGAACGCCGGGTCGGTTGGAAAGGTGCTTGCGCCATAACTCGACTCCTTCCGTAAAGATGCACGATTGCGCACAGCCCCGACCGCGAACGACGGGACGGCCACTTGCTACGCCTTCCGCTGCGGAAATAAATCCTGTCGGGTATATGCCCAGCATTAGCCGCGATCGGCCCGTCCTCTATTCCTGAATTACCTCGTCCGCGCGCAGCAGCAGCGATTGCGGAATCGTGATCCCCAGCGCTTTCGCGGTCTTCAAATTTATCATCAGCTCGAACTTGGTAGGCTGTGCGACAGGCATCTCCGCGGCCTTCGCACCGCGGAGGATCTTGTCGACATACTCGGCGCCGCTTCTCAACGCGGCATTGAGATCAGGCCCGAAACCCATCAGAAACCCAACATCTACGTAGGGGAGCCCTCCTGGGGATGATGCTAGACCTGTTGCTACTAAGTGTTTGATTATTGGTGCCGGTGGAAGGAGTCGAACCCTCGACCTTCGCATTACGAATGCGCTGCTCTACCAACTGAGCTACACCGGCACAAAAGCTGGAATCCGGCACGCGATGATCATGCCGTCCCGCGCGCGGGAAACGAAAGATTATAACGGAATCAGACGCTTGCTTCCAGCCTGCCTGCCGCGCGAGCGCAGTGGCGCGTCATTGCGCATGCAGTGCCGGTACCGTCGCCAGCAACGTATTCGCCCCATTCCAGAAGATCTGCACGCCGATGCAGAAGAGAATGAACGCGGACAACCGCACGAGGACGCTGGTGCCCGTTTCGCCCAGCACCCGCAACATCCGGTCCGCGTAGCGGTAGCAGAGGAAAACCGTCGCGGCGATGAGCGTGGCGCCAATGACGTCGGCCGTCCCGTTGACGAGCAGCGATTGCACGTTGCGCGGATGGTTGGCGCCGATCGTGATCGCAACCGAGATCGTGCCGGGGCCAACGGTGATCGGCAGCGTCAACGGATAGAACGCGCGGCTGGCGATCTCGGCCGCGCCGGGCGGCGGCCCGGGCGAGGATTTGGCGACGCTCTCTGCGCGCAGCAATTCCCATCCGGCAGCACAGACGACGATTCCGCCCGCGACCTGCACCACGGCCACCGACAGGCCGAAAAAGTCGAGCACATAGGTCCCGATCGACGCCGATCCCAGCAGCAGCAGAAAGGCATTGACGGCGATCCGCTTGGCAATCGTCGCGCGCAGTTCCGGCGTGCAATCGACAGTCATTGCGAGGAACACCGGAGCGCCGCCAAACGGATTGACGATGGGCAGGAGCGCTGCAAACACGAGCAGTGTGCCTTCGACGATCTGACGCAGTTCCGCGGTCATGGGAGCAGGCGTGGCGCCTGGCGGCATTGCCCGCCGGCGTTCGAAAGAGTACACGAAGCCGAGCGAACGTCGACAAGGTGCGCCGCCGATCTATCATGTCGACTGGCACCGGGACCCCAACCCGCCGGAGCGAGACGATGCTGTTCGAACGCAAAGTGCTATACGGAGTCATCGCGCTGGCTGCAGCGGCGGTACTGGTCGCCGGCGCAGGGCTCTACCTAAAGCTCTCGTCCCGCGCCGAAACCGGGCCGATGTCGGGCGCCACCGCGATGCCGGCGCGTGGCTCCGCTGCGCCGCAGGACGCCGTCCCCGCGGCCGCTGCCCCCTCGATCGAGGTTGCCGCCGAGCGGCTTGCGCAGCGCCTCAAGGAGAAAGACGGCACGGGCGACGACTGGGCGCTGCTCGCGCGGACTTATGTCCATCTGAAGCGGTACCCCGAGGCCATCGATGCGTTCGCGAAGGCATTGCAGAAAATCCCCGGCAATGAGGCGTTCCTGAACGAGCAGGCGGCGGCCCGCAAGGCCATCGCACCGGCTGCGCCGGCGCGCTGAGCCCCTACGGTACACTGTGCGCGCCGCCGTCGTGGCGCGCACCGCTCGTGTCCGTCTGTTGCCCGATACCCGCTCCCTTCACGGATTTCACGCGGTCACTGCACGCTTGCGGCAGCGGCCGGAATCCGTGCGTGTGCTCTACGTCGCGGCGGGCCGGCGCGATCCTCGAATGCGCGACCTCGCCGCACGTGCGGAAGCAGCGCAGCGCCCCGTGCAAGCCGTGGATGGCGGGCGCCTGACGGAGATCGCAGGGACCGATCGACATCAGGGTGTGGTAGCAATCGTCGACGCCATGGCGCCGCCTGTCACGCTCGACGACGTCCTTGATTCGCTCGCGGAACCGGCGCTGCTGCTAGTGCTGGATGGCGTCACCGATCCGCACAACCTCGGCGCGTGCCTGCGCAGCGCCGACGTGTTCGGCGCACATGCGGTCGTGCTGCCCAAAGATCGTGCCGTGGGCGTGAACGCTACGGCTGCCAAAGCGGCGAGCGGTGCCGCCGACACGATTCCGGTCATCACGGTAACGAATCTGGCGCGGACGCTGCGCGATCTCAAGGCGCGCGGCGTTTGGCTCTTCGGCGCCGACGCCGGCGGCGAAAGCCTGTTCGACGCCGATGTCGGCGGACCGCTTGCCTGGGTGCTGGGGGCCGAGGGCGCCGGCCTGCGACGGCTCACGCGCGAGCTGTGCGACCGGATCGTTGGCATCCCGGTCATGGGCGCCGTCGAAAGCCTCAATGTTTCGGTCGCCGCCGGCATCTGCCTGTACGCTTCACGTCGGCAGCGCGCCGGTAAACGCTAGCTGTGCCGTTCGGACCGGCGCACGGGCGCACCCGTGCGCCGGCAGAAGACTTACTCCTTGATGTCCACGCCGTAGAAAGTGTGCCGGCCGAAGGGGCTCAACTTGAAGTCGATCACTTCCTTGCGTACCGGCTTCAACTGCACGGCATGCGCCATGGTGAACCAGGGCGCCTGCTCCTTGAAGATCACCTGCGAACGCATGTAGAGGTCGGCGCGCTGCTTCTGATCGGACATCGTCTTCGCCTTCTGGACCAGCTCCTCGAACGGCTGGTAGCAGAACTTGGCGACGTTGCTGCCGCCGGTCTTGGCGGAATCGCAGCCGAGCAGCGTGTTGAGGAAGTTGTCGGGATCGCCGTTGTCGCCGGTCCAGCCGAGCATGCCCATCTGGTGCTCGCCCGCCTGCATGCGCTTGCGATACTCGCCCCACTCGAAGCTCTTGATCTCCGCGGTCACGCCGACCTTGGCGAGATCGGCCTGGATCAGTTCGGCGATGCGCCGCGCGTTGGGGTTGTACGGACGCTGCACAGGCATGGCCCAAAGGTCGGTCGTGAAGCCGTTCGGAAAGCCGGCGTCGGCGAGCAGCTTCTTAGCGGCCACGGGATCGAACGGATCGTCCTTGACCGCGTCGTTGTACGACCACTGCGTCGGCGGGATCGGGTTCTTGGCCGCCACACCGGTGGTGAGGTACACCGCGTCGATGATGGCTTTCTTGTTGATCGCCATGTTGATCGCCTTGCGCACCTTCACATCGTCGAACGGCTTCTTCGTCGTATTGTAGGCGAGATACCCGACATTGAGCCCCGGTTGCTCCAGGACCTGGATGTTCGGATCCTTCCTAATCGCATCGAGGTCGGCCGGATTGGGGTAGGGCATCACGTGACATTCGCCCTTTTGCAGCTTGGCCCAGCGCACCGAAGCGTCGGGCGTGATCGAGAACACCAGATCGTCGATCTTGGCCTTGCCTCCGTAATATTCCGGAAAGGCCTTGTAGCGGATGACCGCGTCCTTCTGGTATTGCACTAGATAATAGGGGCCGGTGCCGATCGGCTCCTGGTCGATCTTCTCGGGCGTGCCGGCCTTGAGCATGGCATCCGCGTATTCCTTGGATTGCACGCCGGCGTATTCCATCGCCAGGTTCGACAGGAACGGCGCCTCAGGCTTCTCGAGGGTGATCTTGACGGTGTAGTCGTCGATCTTGTCCACCGACTTGATCAGCTTCGGCATGCCCATGTCGTTGAAGTACGAATGGTTGGAGCTGGTTACCTTGAAGTAAGGGTTGGATTCCTTCCACTGGCGATCGATCGCGAAAATCATGTCGTCCGCATTGAAGTCCCGCGTGGGCTTGAACGCGCGGTGGTTGTGCCACTTCACGCCCTTGCGCAGATGGAACGTATATTCCTTGCCATCGGCGGAAATGGTCCAGCGTTCCGCAAGGCCCGGAACGACCTGGGTGCCGCCGCGCTCGAAGTCGACGATGCGGCTGTAGATCTGGCTGTTGGCGTCAAACGAGGTACCGGTGGTGTTCACCGCCGGATAGAAGTTCTCCGGGCTGCCCTCAGAGCAGAACACCAATGTCTTGCCGGCAACGTTTGCCGTGACCATCAGCGCGGGGAGCGCCAGCGCCGTAACGAGGGCGCGCCTGGCGAAATGGGGCCAACGTGTGGCTGGATTCAGTCTTTTCATGTGACTCACTCCTGTGGTTGAGGCTGCGATACACCCAGCATTTTACCGCTGGCGCTAGTATGACCGGGTTTGAGAAAGTTTTCGGCGAGATGGCAGGCTACCTGCCGTCCATCGAACGGACGCGCGATCGGGCGCTCATTGCGGCAGCGCTCGATCACATGGGGACAACGGGTAGAGAAGACACACCCCGGCGGCGGGTTCAGCGGCGAAGGCAACTCGCCTTTCAACACGATGCGCTCGGGACGGTCGGCGGCCGCAATTCCCGGGGTCGAGGCCAGTAGCGCCCGGGTGTAGGGGTGCAGTGGCCGCCCGAAGATGAGCTCCTTGGGACCCTGTTCCATCGCCAGACCCAGGTACATGACCAGCACGTCGTGCGCGATGTGTCGCACGACGCCGAGGTCGTGCGAAATGAAGAGGTAGGCGAGGCCCAGCTCGCTTTGCAGGTCGGCCATCAAGTTGAGCACCTGCGCCTGGACCGAAACATCAAGCGCGGAGACGGGCTCGTCGGCCACCACCAGTGCGGGGTTGAGCATCAGCGCCCGGGCGATCGCAATGCGCTGACGCTGCCCGCCGGAAAACATGTGCGGATAGCGTACGTAGTGCTCGGGCCGCAGCCCGACCTTGGCGAGCATGGTGCGGGCGCGTTCTGCCTGCTCCGCCGGCCCGAGATCGGTGTTGATGGCGAGCGGCGCTTCCAGGATAGCCCCGATCTTCTTGCGCGGGTTCAACGAGCCATAAGGGTTTTGAAAGACCATCTGTACCGTCTTGCGCAAGCGACGCCGTTCCTGCGGCGGTGGATCGATCGCATCGACGCCGGAGAGCCGCAACTCGCCCTCGGTAGGTTGCTCGATCAGCGACACGATACGCGCGAGCGTGGACTTGCCACAGCCGGATTCGCCGACCACGGCGAGCGTACGGCCGGCCTCGAGCACAAAGGACACACCACCCACCGCATGCAGTCGAGCCGGTTCGCGCATCGGACCGCGTCGGATTTCGTAGACGCGTTTCAGATCGTGGGCTTCGGCGACCGGTGCAGTCATGGGTGTACCCCCACGCTTGCGGCTGCCGCCGCTGCGCTGCCCCCCGCGGGACGCCCGCGCGAGCAGGGCGAAGCCAAGGCCCGAAGGGCGCGTCTGCGAGCGCGGGTGGCGGCCGACCCCACGACGCAATGCGTCGGGCACGACGTGGCGGAGGCCGCGGCGAATTGCCCTTGGGGCGGCCCGGCAGCGCTCATGCCGCCGCCTTTGCCACCGGAACGTCGCGCGCGATTGCCGCCTCGCGTTGGGGATCATCCAGCGGATAATGGCAACGGACGTGGCCGCCGCGCCATGGCTGCAGCTCCGGCCGCATCTCGTGGCACCGTTCCGTGGTGTACGTGCAGCGGGGAGCGAACAAACACCCTCCCGGCCGATCGTAAAGGCCTGGGACCATACCGGGAATCGTGGTCAGCCGCGTCGCACCGGTACTGCGCTCGGGCATCGCTGCGAGCAGCGCCGCGGCGTACGGGTGCTGTGGCGCGGAAAAGAGGGCGTCGGCGTCCCGCTCCTCGACCACCTGCCCGGCGTACATCACGGCCACACGCTGGGCCATTTCGGCCACCACGCCCATGTTGTGCGTGACCAGGATCAGCGCCATGCCACGCTCCTTCTGTAACTCGCGCAGCAGATCCAGGATTTGGGCCTGAATGGTCACGTCCAGCGCCGTCGTTGGCTCATCCGCGATCAAGAGCCGGGGGTTGCAGGAAATCGCCATCGCAATCATCACGCGCTGGTTCATGCCACCGGAAAGCTGGTGCGGAAAATCGTTGAGGCGGCTGGCCGCGGCCGGAATGCCTACCTTCTCCAACAGTTCCGTCGCACGATTGCGTGCGGCCTCGCGATCCATGCCCAGATGCAGCCGCAGCGTCTCGGTGAGCTGAAAGCCGATCGTAAAGCAGGGATTCAGGCTGGTGGTCGGATCCTGAAAGATCATCGCTACATCCTTGCCGATGACCGTGCGATGCTCGCGCTCGGACAAATGCAGCAGATCACGTCCTGCGAAGGACATGCGCCGCGCGCGCACGCGGCCCGGGAATCCCACCAAACCCATCAGGGCGAGCATCGTGACGCTCTTGCCCGAACCCGACTCCCCGACAACGCCGAGCACTTCGCCTTCGGCCAGCGACAGGCTCACGCCCTCCACCGCGCGCATTGTTGCCCCCTGCGACGGAAACTCGACATGCAGGTCTTCGATTTCGAGCAGTGCCATTCGCGTTGTTAGCGTTTGAGCTTCGGGTCCAGCGCATCGCGCAGACCGTCGCCCATGAGGTTGAAAGCCAGTACGGTAATCAGGATCATCAATCCAGGAAAGGTGACCACCCACCATGCGCGCAGCACGAACTCGCGCGCGTCGGCCAGCATGGTGCCCCACTCGGATGCCGGGGGCTGTGCGCCGAGGCCGAGGAAGCCGAGTGCGGCGGCATCGAGAATCGCGGTGGAGACGCCAAGCGACGCCTGCACGATCAGCGGCGCAGCGCAGTTCGGCAGCACTTCGTTGAACATCAGCCGCAGCCGGCTGGCGCCGCTCGCGCGCGCCGCGGTGACATAGTCCTTCGACGTTTCCGAGATCACGGCAGCCCGCGTGATGCGCACGTAGTGCGGCAGCACGACCACCACCACCGCCAGCATGGCGTTCATCAGACCCGGTCCCAGAATGGCGACGATCACGATGGCCAGCAACAGACTGGGAAGCGTCAGGATGATGTCCATCAACCGCATGATCGCGATCTCGGTCGTGCCTCGAACGAAACCCGCCACCATCCCCAGCACGATCCCGATGGCGATGGAAATCGCCACGACGGCGATGCCGATCAACAGCGACAGCCGGGCGCCAAAAATCAGCCGCGAGACGATGTCGCGTCCGATGGCGTCCGTACCCAGCGGATATGCCCACGAGCCGCCGACCTGCCATGCCGGTGGCTTCAGGAACACGGCGTTGTTGGTGAGGTCCGGCGGATAGGGCGCCAGCACGTTGGCGAACGCGGCCGTCAGCAGTACGGCGAAGACGACCACCAGCCCGGCGACCGCGCCATGGTTGCGGCTGAAGTGGCCCCAGAACTCCCGCAACGGCCCGGGAGGCGCGGCAATCATGCCTGGCGGCGCGAGCGTCTCGGTCGTCATTTGGCGCGCCGAATGCGGGGATTGATGATGCCGTACATGATATCGACCAGCAGATTGACCACCATCACCATCGAGCCCAGCATCAACAGGCCGCCCTGCAGCACGGGATAGTCGCGGCGATTGATGGCCTCGATCATCCACTTTCCCACGCCAGGCCAGGAAAAAATGGTCTCGGTCAGAATCGCGCCGGTAAACAGCACGCCGACCTGCAACCCGATGACCGTGATGACCGGGATCAGCGCATTGCGAAAGGCGTGCAGTGCCACCACACGCACGTTCGACAGGCCCTTGGCCCGCGCCGTACGGATGTAGTCCTCGCCCAGCACCTCCAGCATGGCCGAGCGTGTCATGCGTGCGATGATGGCCAGCGGCTGCGTCCCCAGCACGATCGTGGGCAGGATCAGATGGGAGACTGCCGACTGAAACGCTCCTTTTTCTCCCGACAAAAGCGCGTCGATGGTCAAGAACCCGGTTACGGGCTCGAGGTAGTACTTGACCGCGATGCGACCGGACACCGGCGTCCAACCGAGCTGCACGGAAAACAACAGGATCAGCAGCAGCCCCCACCAGAAGATTGGCATCGAATAACCGGTGAGCGACACGCCCATGACGCCGTGGTCGAAGATCGAGTTGCGGCGCACCGCCGCCACCATCCCGGCGGGAATGCCGAGTACCAGCGCAAACAGGATGGCGCAGAGCGCCAGCTCGATCGTGGCTGGAAACAGCGCCATGAATTCGCGCACCACGGGTTCCTGCGTGATCATCGACTTGCCGAGGTCGCCGTGCAGGACGCGGCCGATGTAGATGCCGTACTGCACCAGCACCGGCCGATCCATCCCATATTCCTTGAGCAGCGCGGCGTGACGCGTTGCATCGATGCCACGCTCCCCGGCCATGGTCTCGATCGGGTCGCCCGGTACCAGCCGAATCAAGAAGAACGCCAACAGGGTCATCCCGATAAAGGTCGGGATGATGAGGCTGATACGGGTGAGCAAGAAGCGCAGCATGGTGGCTGAAGACTGAACGAGGCCGGCGGCCCGAACATGGCGCTGGCCGTTGGGCTCACCGCGCAAAAGCAGGCTGGCTTCCACGCGGGCAGCGGTATTGAACCACAAATTCGACGCGTAATAGATGGGAGACGGGGCAGCCCCGCGGACGGGAGTTCCTCGTCGATATGCCGGCTAAAGCCGCCGGCGTCGAGAGCGACGCCGGAATCGCAGCCGCGCCGATTGACGCTGCGAGGGGCTTTGGGCATCATCGGCGCGCGCATGCCCGGCCGTGTGCGCGCGAGACAGCCGGAGCCATGACCGCGGTTACAGGGCAGCTCACTTGTTAGCGTTCATCCTCCGCCGCGTCGTGCAATCGGCCGTCGTGATGGCGGTCGTGGCCTTCATCGCCTTCGGGCTCTTCAACTTCACCGGCGACCCGATCGCGAACATGGTCGGGCAGGACGCGACGGTCGTCGACCGTCAGCGTCTGCGCGCCGACCTCGGGCTGGACCAGCCGTTTCCGGTGCAGTTTGCGCATTTCGTCGGCAACGCCGTGCGCGGCGATTTCGGGCTGTCGCTGCGACAGGGGCGGCCCGTATCGACGTTGTTGAAAGAGAGGCTACCGGCGACGCTCGAGCTGTCGCTTGCCGCGGCGCTGCTGGCGCTCGTCGTTGGCGTGCCGCTGGGTGTCTATACGGCGCTGCGGCGCGACACGTGGCTCTCGCACCTGCTGCTGGCCGGATCGCTCGTCGGCGTCAGCCTGCCGACGTTCCTCATCGGCATCCTGCTCATTCTCGTCTTCGCGGTGATCCTGGGCTGGCTGCCGTCGTTCGGGCGCGGAGAAACGGTCGCCTTTGGCTGGTGGACGACGGGCCTGCTCACGAAAAGTGGGCTGAAGGCGCTGATCCTGCCGGCGGTGACGCTGTCGCTGTTCCAGATGACATTGATCATGCGCCTCGTACGCTCCGAGATGCTCGAGGTGTTGCGCACCGACTACATCAAGTTCGCGCGCGCCCGCGGCCTCACCGACCGGGCGATTCACTTCGGCCATGCACTGAAAAACACGCTCGTTCCGGTGATCACGATCACGGGATTGCAGTTGGGCGCGATCATCGCGTTCGCAATCATCACCGAGACCGTGTTCCAATGGCCGGGGATGGGGCTGCTTTTCATTCAGGCCGTCAACTTCGCCGACATCCCGGTGATGGCCGCATATCTGTGCTTCATCGCGCTCGTGTTCGTGCTGATCAACCTCGGCGTCGACCTCCTGTACTATGCGGTGGACCCGCGGCTGCGCGTCGAGCGTGCCGTGTCCCATTGAAGGAACGCATGGCGAACCCCGTCGAGCACATCCGTGGCTGGCATGCCGACCTCACGGCGCTGCGGCGCGACCTGCACATGCATCCGGAGCTGGGCTTCGAGGAACGGCGCACGGCGAAGATCGTGTGCGAGCGGCTCGCGGCACTCGGCATCGAGCACCATGCGGGGATCGGGCGCACCGGTGTGGTTGCGGTGGTGGCGGGCCGCAGCAACGCCAGTGGCCGGTCGGTCGGCCTTCGTGCCGACATGGACGCGCTGCCGATGCAGGAGGAGAACACGTTCGCGCACAAGTCGCGCTACGACGGGCGGATGCACGGCTGCGGCCACGACGGTCATACGACGATGCTGCTCGCGGCGGCGCGCTACCTTGCCGAGACGCGCAATTTCGACGGCACCGCGTATCTGATCTTCCAGCCGGGCGAGGAGGGTTACGCCGGGGCGAAGGAAATGATCGCCGACGGCTTGTTCGAGCGCTTTCCTGCGGAGCAGGTGTTCGCGCTGCACAACTGGCCGGGCCTGCCGCCGGGAAAGATCGGGATCACGCCGGGCCCGGCGATGGCAGCGGCGGACCGCATCGAGATCACGATCGACGGCCGCGGCGGCCACGGCGCACATCCCCACGCGGCGGTCGACCCGGTTCTGGTCGCCGGCCACATCATTACCGCCGTGCAGTCGGTGGTGAGCCGCAACGTGAGCCCGATCGACACTGCGGTGGTCAGCCTCTGCGCGATGCAGGCGGGCAACCCCGGTGCGATGAGCGTGATCCCGGCGCACGCCACGCTCGTCGGCACCGTGCGCACGTTTCGCCCGGCCACTCAGGACCTGATCGAGCGACGCCTCTCGGAGCTCGTCCCGTCGATCGCAGCGGCGTTTGGCGCCAAGGCGACGCTCAAGTACGAGCGTGTCTATCCGGCGACGATCAACCACGACCGGCAAGCCGAGTTCGTGGCGGCAGTCGCCGAGTCGCTCGTCGGCGCGGACAACGTCGTTCGCAACCTCGACCCGTCGATGGGCTCGGAGGATTTCTCGTTCATGTTGCAGGCAAAGGCCGGCGCCTTCGCGCGGCTGGGGCAAGGCGGCGCCGAGGGCGGATGTTTCCTGCACAACAGCACCTACGATTTCAACGACGCGGTGATCCCGCTCGGCGCCGGGTTCCTTGCGGCGCTTGCGGAGCAGGCGATGCCGGCGGGAAGCTGATGGATGCCGTCGCGCATTTCTCGCAGAGTTACGCCGAGGCACGCGCCAAGTTCATCGCCGCGGCGCGGATGCGCCATTTGGTCGTGGAAACCCATGCCTTGCCCGGCTACCACGGCACCGACGGTGAACCGTTGGCGATGGACCTTGCGCTGCTGGGCGCTCCCGACGCCAAGGGGTTGTTGATGGTGACGTCGGGCATGCACGGCGTCGAGGGCTACTGCGGCTCCGGCGTGGAGATCGGGTTGATGCACGATCCTCTCTTTCAACGCGCCGTGCACGACACGGGTGTCGCCGTGCTGTTCGTACATGCAGTCAATCCCTACGGTTTCTCGCACGGCCGGCGCGTCAACGAGGACAACGCCGACCTCAACCGCAACTTCCGCGATTTCGGCGCGACGGCGCCAGTGAACGCCGCTTACGCCGATATTCATCCGCATCTGCTGCCGGCGACGTGGCCACCGTCCCCGGAGAACGAGGCCCGCATCGCTGCCTGGATCGCCGCGCAGGGCGAGCGTGCATACCAGGCCGCGGTGACGGGTGGCCAGTATGCATTTCCCGATGGCCTCTTCTACGGCGGCGCGAAGCCGGCATGGAGCAACGCGACGCTGCGCGCGGTGCTGCGGCGACACGGCTCGACGCGCGATCGGCTGGGCTGGATCGATGTGCACACGGGGTTGGGCCCACGCGGTCACGGCGAGAAGATATGGAATGGCCGCAATGTCGCGGCGGAAATCGCGCGTGCAGGGAGGTGGTGGGGCGCGGACGTCACCTCGGTCTACGACGGCAGCTCATCGTCGGCGCCCCTCGTCGGCATCTGCGGCAACGCCGCGCACGAGGAGTGCCATGGCGTCGAGTACGCTGGCATCGCGCTGGAGTTCGGGACGCACCCGCTGCCGGTGGTGTTCGACGCGCTGCGCGCCGACCATTGGCTGCACAATCATCCCGAAGCGCCGGACGCGCAGCGGGCGGTGATCCGGCACCAGATGCGCGACGCGTTCTACATCGACGATGCCGACTGGAAGGAGCGCGTGTACGCGCAAGCCTTCGACGCGGCGCAGAAAGTGCTCTCGCATCTGGCGCCGCACCTTGCATAGTCCTGGCCGCGCAGCGATGTGGTATCGGTTCCTGTATTCCCGATGAGCGACTCGACCACGACCATCGCCGCCGCGCCGCCCACGCTGGGGGGACGTCTTGCGGCTGCTTGGCACGGCGACGTCGCGTACAGCTTCAGCCAGTCGCCGGTGGCCATCGTGTCGGCGATCGTGCTCTTCGTGTGCCTTGTCGCCGCGTTGCTCGCGCCTTGGTTGGCGCCGCACAATCCTTTCGACCTCAAGACGCTCAACCTGCTCGATGCGCTGGCGCCGCCGACGTGGTCCGCGGGCGGCAAGGCAGGCTACCTGCTCGGCACCGACGACCAGGGCCGCGACGTTCTGTCCGCGATCATGTTCGGCGCGCGCATTTCGCTGCTGATTGGCCTCGCCTCGGTGGTCCTGGCCTTGGTGCTCGGCGTTTCGCTCGGGCTCATCGTGGGGTACGTCGGCGGCAGAATCGACGCCTTCATCATGCGCGTCGCCGATGTCCAACTGTCCTTCCCGGCCATCCTGATCGCGTTGCTGATCGACGGCGTCGCCCGAGTCGCATTGCCGCGCGAGGCGCATGGCGAACAGGCGCTGTTCGTACTGATCTTCGCGATCGGCATTTCGAACTGGGTGCAGTACGCGCGCACCGTGCGTGGCTCCACCATGGTCGAGAAGAACAAGGAATACATCCAGGCGGCGCGGGTAATCGGCATCCCGCCGCTCGGCATCATGCGCCGGCACCTGCTGCCCAATGTGGTCGGCCCGGTGCTGGTGCTCGCCACCATCAATATCGCCACGGCAATATTGACCGAGGCGACACTGTCATTTCTCGGCGTGGGCGTGCCGCCAACGCATCCGTCGCTCGGCACGCTGATCCGCGTCGGCGGTGACTACCTGTTCTCGGGCGAATGGTGGATCACGATCTTTCCCGGCGCGGCGCTGGTGATCATGGTGCTCTCGATCAACCTGCTGGGTGATTGGCTGCGCGACGCCCTCAATCCCAAGCTCCGCTGAGGCTATGGACGCGGGAGCCCGAATCGCCGAGTTGCACGCGCACCCGGGATCGCCGATGGCCACCGTGTCGGCGACGGCCGATCCGTTGCTCGTGGTCGAGAACCTTAGCATCGAATTCCCGACCCGCCATGGCACACTGAGAGCGGTGCACGGCATTTCGTTCGCGATCGCGGCGGGCGAGGTCCTGGGCGTCGTCGGCGAATCGGGCGCGGGCAAGTCGTTGACCGGCGCGGCCGTAATCGGGCTCATCGATCCGCCTGGACGCATCTCCGGCGGCGAAATCCGGCTTGCCGGTCGCCGCATCGACCGACTGCCCTACGAGGCCATGCGCAAAGTTCGGGGACGGGAAATCGGCGCCGTGTTCCAGGATCCATTGACGTCGCTCAATCCGTTGTATACGGTCGGGCGCCAGTTGACGGAAACGATGCGCACGCACCTGCCGCTGTCTGCCGCTGCCGCGCAGGCGCGGGCAATTGCGCTGCTGGAGGAAGTGGGGATTCCCGGAGCGGCGCGCCGCATCGACCACTTTCCGCACCAGTTCTCCGGTGGCATGCGGCAACGCGTCGTCATCGCGCTGGCGCTCGCGGCGAACCCGCGGCTCATCATCGCCGACGAGCCGACCACCGCGCTCGACGTTTCGATTCAGGCGCAGATCATCGAGCTCCTGAAGCGCCTCGCCCGCGACCACGGCACTGCGGTGATGCTGATTACGCACGACATGGGCGTGATCGCGGAAACGGCGGACCGGGTGGCGGTGATGTATGCGGGCCGCATCGTCGAAATCGGCCCGGTCGCCGAAGTGATCCATCGCCCGGCGCACCCGTATACGGTTGGCCTGATGGGCTCGATTCCGGCGCTCGCCGGTGAACGTTCGCGGCTGGCGCAGATCGACGGCGCGATGCCGCGGCTCGGTGCCGTTCCGGAAGGCTGCGCATTTCATCCGCGCTGCCCGAAAGCTGTAGAGCGCTGCCGGCGTGAGCTGCCCGTTCTGGACGACGGCGGCGCGACACGCGCGGCGTGCTGGCGCGCGCGAGATGATGGCGAGGTGAGTCGGGGAAATGAATGACGCGCTGCTGACGCTCGCCGATGTCGCGCGGACGTTCGACGTCTCGCCGCCGTGGCTGAATCGCGTGCTGGAGCGCCGCTCCCGCCTCCTGCTCAAGGCGGTCGACGGCGTGAGCCTGGCGATCGCCAAGGGCGAAACGCTGGGGCTGGTCGGCGAGTCCGGCTGCGGCAAATCGACTGTCGCTCGATTGATCGTGGGCCTTTACGCTCCGACGCGCGGAAGCATCACGTTCGACGGCGTTGCAATCGCGGGCCCCCGCGCCGCAGGCGAGGGAACGGCGGCGCAGCGAGCCGCACGGCGCGGCATGCAGATGATCTTCCAGGACCCGTACGCCAGCCTCAACCCGCGCTGGCGCGTGAGCGATATCGTCGCCGAGCCGATTCGCGCGCAGGAAGCCGACGTTACGAAGGCCGAGCTCGCTGCGCGCGTCGCCGCTCTGCTCGCACAGGTCGGGCTCGCTGCAGCCGATGGGGGCAAGTATCCGCACCAGTTCTCGGGCGGCCAGCGGCAGCGGATCTCGATCGCGCGCGCGTTGTCGACCGAGCCGCGTTTCCTCGTGTGCGACGAGCCGACGTCCTCGCTCGACGTGTCGGTGCAGGCGCAGGTGCTCAACTTGATGCGCGACCTGCAACGGCGGCTCGCGCTCACGTACCTGTTCATTTCGCACAACTTGGCGGTCGTGCACCACATCGCCGATCGCGTCGGCGTCATGTACCTGGGACGACTCGTCGAAGTCGCGCCCACCCGGCGTCTCTTCGCCGCCCCCCAACATCCGTACACGCGGATGTTGCTGGCTGCGGTGCCCGACCTTGCAATGACCGGCGCCGCACGCACGGCCGTGGCGGGCGAAGTGCCCAATCCGCTCGATCCGCCGCGCGGCTGCGCGTTTCACCCGCGCTGTCCGTACGCCAACGATCGCTGCCGGGCCGAGCGGCCTGAACTGCTGCAGGCCGACGGCGCCGGCGAAGTCGCCTGTCACGCCGTGGCCGAGGGCCGGCTGGGAATGCCAGACATGCGCGTTCCGGCTTGACGGCGTCTATGCGCGCCGGCGGACGCGTGGGTCCGGAACGGATGGCTGTTCGGCTATAATTCGCGCTTTGTCGCGGTTGAAGACCCGCGACCGGGTCGCAGCATTCTGCACGACCCGGACATCCACGGCCTTCGAACTCAATTGCGCCTCACCCAGATCAAGCTCGCCGGGTTCAAGTCGTTCGTCGATCCCAGCACCATCGGCACGCCCGGCCAGCTGGTCGGCATCGTCGGCCCCAACGGCTGCGGGAAGTCGAACGTCATCGACGCCGTGCGCTGGGTGCTGGGCGAGTCGAAGGCGTCCGCGCTGCGTGGCGAATCGATGCAGGACGTCATCTTCAACGGTGCCGGCGAGCGCCCGCCGGTGGGCCGCGCGTCGGTCGACCTCTTTTTCGACAACAGCGCCGGCCGCATCGGCGGCCAGTGGGGCCAGTACGCCGAACTGTCGATCAAGCGCGTGCTGATGCGCGACGGCGACTCGACCTACTACATCAACAACATCCCGGTGCGCCGCCGCGACATCCACGACCTCTTTCTCGGTACCGGGCTCGGGCCCCGTGCGTATGCGATCATCGAACAGGGAATGATCTCGCGCGTGGTCGAGGCGAAGCCCGAGGAGTTGCGCGTGTTCCTCGAGGAGGCGGCCGGCGTTTCGAAGTACAAGGAGCGGCGCCGCGAGACGGAAGGTCGGCTTGCCGACACGCGCGAAAACCTGGCGCGGGTCGAGGATATCCGCATCGAGCTTTCCGGTCACCTCGAGAGGCTCGAAGCGCAGGCCCGGATTGCCACCGAATATCGCGACCACGAGGCCAGGCTGAAGGAAACGCAGCAACTGCTCTGGTTCTCGAAGGAGCAGGACGCTGCCAATGCGCGCGACCGCCAGACGGCGAATGTCGCGACCCTCGCTGCTGCGCTCGAAGGCGTGCAAGCCGACGTCCGTGCGATCGAGGCGAGGGAAGAGGCACTGCGCACCGACCACTACGCCGCCGGCGACGCGCTGCACGAGAAGCAGGGACTCTATTACGCGGCAAATGCCGAAGTCACGCGCCTGGAACAGCAGCTCACGTTCGCGCGCGAGAGCGAGACGCGCATCGCTCAACAGGCGGCCCAGCTCACGGCGCAGATCGATGCGTTGGCCGGGCAGGAGGCCGCGTTGGCGAGCGAGCGCGTAGTCGCCGACCAGGCGCTCGAAGACGCGCTGGCTGCGCGCGAGGCGGCCGCAGGGGAGGAAAGTACCGTGAGCGCGGCATTGCCGGCGCTCGAAGACGCGGTCCGGCACGCTGCGGCAGTGGCGATGGAAGCGCAGGAGCGCATTGCCCGCGCCGAGCAAGCCGTTCGGGTGATCGAAACGCGGTGCGAGAATCTCGCCCGCGCGCTTGCCCAATACGCGCAGCGAAAGGAGCGGCAGGAGGCCGAGCTCGCGAGCCTCGACACACCGGGCACGCCGCCGCTCGCCGAGATCGAGGACCAGTTGCGGCAGGAGACGGCAGAGCTTACGGCGAAGGAAGCCGGATTGAATGCGCTGCGCGAGACGGTCCAGTCGCTGCAGGAGCGCCAGCGCGCCACGAGCGACGCGGCGCAGCAGGCCGGGCGTCGCCACGCCGACCTCGACGCACGTGCGCAGGCGCTGTCCGCATTGCAGGCGAAGATTGGACAAGGAAGCGATGCCGCGGAGTGGCGGGAGCACCACGGCCTCGCCCGCGCGCACCGGCTGTGGCAGGGGCTCGACATCGAACCACCCTGGGAGGACGCGCTCGAGGCCGTGCTGCGCGAACGGCTCGATGCGATCGAACTCGATCATCTCGATGCGGTTCTGGGCTGGGTCGAGGGTGGCGAGGCGACGCTGGCGCTGCCGGGCCGCGTCGCCGTCTACGCCGCCGACCGTGGCACGGCGCCTCAACCGTCTGCCGGCGGACATGAAGATGCGCTGCTCGCCAGGGTGCGCTCGGCGCGACCGGGAGTGACACGGCTCCTTGCCGACTGGTTGCGCGGCGTTCGCTGCGCCAACAGCGTGGCCGAAGCGATCCGCGCCCGCGGTGAGTTGCATGGCGGCGAAACGTTCGTTACGCCGCACGGCCATGTCGTGGGGGTGCATTCGGTCAGCTTTTTCGCGCCCGACAGTGAACTGCACGGAGTGCTGGCGCGCCAGCGCGAACTCGCGGAGCTCGCCGTCGCCATTACCGTGGCGGGCGACGAGGCAACGGCGGCGCGCGACGCATTGGCGGTGGTCGAAACCCTGCTCGATGAGTCACAGGAGAACTATCACGCGGAGAGCATGGCATTCTCGTCGCAGCAGCGCCGCTGCCACGAGCTGGAGCTCGAGCTTCTGCAGTTGAAGCAGGCGGCGGAGGCCGCTGCCCAGCGCCGCGCGCAGATCAGTGAGGAGGCGGCGGCGCTCGCCGCCGAGGAAGCCGCCGAGCGCCAGCAGGCACAAGCCCTTGCGGCAGCGCTTGCCGATGCGCAATCGGAGCTGCACGACGAGCTGGCGAAGCGCGACGCCGCGCGGCAGGCGAGCAACGAGGCGGAAGTCGCGCAGGCGCACGGCCGCGACCGCCTTCGTGCCGCCGAGCGCGCTGCCCAAGAGGCGGAGTTCGCCGAACGCAGTTGCCGCGACCGCCTGGCCGAACTCGAGCGCCGGCGCGAGTCGCTGGCGGCGCAGGTCGCGCAGCAGCGAAGCTTGCATGCCCAGCTCTCCTCCGAGCGTGCGGCGGTCGACTGGACCCCAGTCGAGGAAGCACTGCAGCGCCAGCTCGTCGCGCGCAGCGAGGCCGAGCAGGCACTCGCCGCGGCGCGCGATCGGCTCGAAGGATTGGGCGCCGAATTGCGCGCGACCGAGGAAGCGCGGCTTGCTGCCGAGCAGAAGCTCGAGCCCGCCCGCGCGAAGATCGAGGAGGCACGACTGAAGGAGCAGGCGGCGGCATTGCAGGCGCAGCAGTTCGCCGAGCAGCTCGCGGAAGCACATGCCGATCTTGGACGGCTGCCCGAGCAGCTCAAGGCGTTCGGCAACAAGTCGGCGCTCCCCGGCGAGATCGAACGACTGCAGCAGGCGATCGCAGCGTTGGGCGCCGTGAATCTGGCCGCGCTGGACGAACTCACGACGACGGCCGAGCGCAAGCAATATCTCGACGCGCAGGCGGCCGACCTCACGGAGGCCATGGCCACGCTGGAAAATGCGATCCGTCAGATCGACCGCGAGTCAAGGCTCTTGCTGCAGCAGACGTTCGACACCGTCAACGAGAATTTTGCCCGCCTCTTCCCGACGCTCTTCGGCGGTGGGCAGGCGCGGCTCATCCTGACGGGCGAGGAGATACTCGATTCGGGTGTGCAGGTCGTCGCGCAGCCGCCCGGCAAGCGGAATACGTCGATTCATCTGCTGTCGGGTGGCGAGAAGGCGATGACCGCGATATCGCTCGTGTTCGCGCTGTTCCAGTTGAACCCGGCACCCTTCTGCCTGCTGGACGAGGTCGACGCGCCGCTCGACGACCCCAACACCGACCGCTTCTGCCGGATGGTGAAGGCGATGGCGGTCGAGACCCAGTTCGTCTTCATTTCGCACAACAAGATCACGATGGAAATGGCGAGCCAGCTGGTCGGCATCACGATGTCCGAGCCCGGCGTCTCGCGTGTGGTCGCCGTGGACATCGCCGAAGCGCTGGAGCTGGCCGAGACTGGCGCCGCGGCGGCCGCGTGAGGCGCTCACAGGGCCGATTGCGGCGGAGCGCCGCTGGCGACCCTCCGCGGGCGGCGCTGCCGGCGCGGTTATCGATCGGCCGCGAGCTATAATTCACACTGCGCGCGATGTTCGGGTATCTCGGAGCCCCGAGCCGCCCGCCTTGAGCGCGTCCCTTCCGATCGCGGATGACTTCACTGACCCTGGGCCTGATCGCCGCCGGCATCGCTCTCGTGGCGGGCATTGTCGTCTATAACTGGCTGCAGGAGCGCCGCGTTCGCCGCAGGATCGAATCGGCATTCCGGAATTCGGCACCCGACGGCGACGTGCCGCAGGACAGCGCGTCGGGTTCGATCACACGCAAGACGGAACGGGTCGAGCCGACGCTGTCGGGAACCCAAGGGACCGCTGCCATCGTCGTGCCCGAGAACGCCGCGCGCGCCGGCGAATCGTTCGGCACGGAGTCCGACGCGACCTGGGAGCCGCCGGTCGAAACCCGGGCGACGATCGTCTCGGATGTCACTTCCGACTTGGGCACGGTTGCCGACGCAACCGGCGCCATGTCGGCGCTCTCCCCCGCCAAGACATCGCTCCCCCACCGCAGCGCGCCGCAGCCGGATCCGGACATCGAATGCATGGTGACGATGCAGCCGGTGCACCCTGTGACCGCGGGGGCGATCGCCGCGGGATTGCACGCACGTGTCGGCAAGCCGCTGCGCTGGTTCGGCCGCCGCGGCGAAGGGCTGCCGTGGCAGTTGCTGAGGTCGGACACCGCCGGCGAATTCTCGGAGATCGCCGCGTGCCTGCTGCTTGCCGACCGTACCGGCGCCGCAACCCAGCCGGTCCTCGACGCCTTCGTTCGGCTCGCCGGTGACATTGCATCGATGCTGCCCGCAGCCTACGTTCCGCCCGACACCCCGCACGAGGCCGCGCGCGCCGAGACGCTCGATCGCATCTGTGCCGATCTCGACGTGCAAATCGGCCTCACGGTGCTGAAGGCCGGTCCGGCGACGATTCTCGGCACGCGATTGCGCGGTGTCGCCGAAGCCGCGGGATTCCGCCTCGCCGAAGGTGGGCGTTTCGACTGGGTGCAGGAAGAGACCGGCGCGGTGCTGTACTCGCTGCAGAACTACCGCTCCGAGCCGTTCACCGCCGACGCGCTGCGGGCGGCATCGACCCCGGGAGCGGTCTTCCTGCTCGACGTTCCGCGCGTCGCCGAACCCGTGCGCGTCTTCGACCAGATGAAGCTCGCGGCCCGACGCATGGCCCAGACGCTGGACGCCGTGCTCGTCGACGACAACCGCCGCCCGCTCGACGACGCGGCGTTCGCGGCGATCCGGGAACAGGTCCAGGCGACCGCTGCCGGGCTGCGCGCGGTTCACATCGACCCGGGCGGGCCACGCGCGTTGGCGCTCTTCGGTGGTTGACCGCAGCGCGGATTCGACCGGCGAGATGACGATGAACGCCGCGCGCAGCGTCGGCGCCTCGGCCGCTCCGTCGAACGCCGCCGCAAGGGTCAAGGCGCTGCGCCGCGAGATCGTCGCGCACGACCACCGTTACTATGTCCTCGACGCGCCGACTATCAGCGACGCCGAATACGACGGCCTGTTCCGCGAACTGCAGGCGCTCGAAGCCCAGTTCCCGGCGCTCGTCACGCCAGATTCACCGACGCAGCGTGTGGGTGGCGCGCCGGCGGACGCGTTCGCGACGGTCAAGCATCGCGTGCCGATGCTCTCCCTCAACAACGCGTTTTCCGACGCGGAAGCCGAGGCTTTCGACCGCCGGGTGCGCGAAGCCCTTGGCGGACATGCCGGCAACGACGTCGAGTACGCTGTCGAGCCGAAATTCGACGGTCTCGCGATCAGCCTCACCTACGAGGACGGCCGCTTCACCGTCGGCGCGACACGCGGCGACGGCGCCAGTGGCGAGAACGTCACGGCGAACCTGCGCACCGTCGGTGCGATTCCGCTCGCGCTCCACGGCGATCGCGTACCGCCGCTGCTCGAAGTGCGCGGCGAAGTCCTGATGCGCCGGCGGGATTTCGAGGCGCTCAACGCCGCGCAAGCGGCGAAGGGAGAGAAGACCTTCGCCAACCCGCGCAATGCGGCGGCCGGCGGCCTGCGCCAGCTCGACCCGAGGATTACCGCGAGCCGGCGCCTCACGTTCTTTGCTTACGGGATCGGCGAGGCACAGTGGGGCGAGCGGCAGGCGCCGGCGACGCACGACGCGCTGATGAAGGCGCTTGCCGCGCTGCAGTTGCCGGTCACCAAGGAGCGCGCGGTGGTCCGCGGGCTTGCCGGTCTGCTCGCCTATTACCGGGCCATCGGGGCCCGGCGCGCGTCGCTGCCCTACGAGATCGATGGTGTCGTCTACAAGGTCAACGACCTGGCGTTACAGGAGCGCTTGGGTTTCGTCTCGCGCGCGCCGCGGTTCGCGATCGCGCACAAGTTCCCGGCCGAGGAGATGGCAACTCAGGTGCTGGGCATCTCGGTGCAGGTCGGACGCACCGGTGCGATCACGCCGGTCGCGCGTCTTGCGCCGGTGTTCGTCGGCGGCGTCACCGTCACCAATGCGACGCTGCACAACGAAGACGAGGTGCGGCGCAAGGACGTCCACATCGGCGACACGGTGATCGTGCGCCGGGCCGGCGACGTGATCCCCGAGGTCGTGCGCGTCATGGCCGACAAGCGGCCGCGGGACGCCAAGGCGTTCGTGATGCCCGAACAGTGTCCCGAGTGCGGCTCGGCCATCGTGCGGCTGCCAGACGAGGCGGTGGCCCGCTGCACCGGCGGGCTCGTCTGTCCGGCACAGCGCAAGCAGGCGTTGCTGCATTTCGCCAGCCGACGGGCGATGGACATCGAAGGTCTCGGCGACAAGCTCGTCGATCAACTCGTCGACGCGGGTCTGACGCAAACGCCGGCCGACATCTATCGGCTCGATGTCGCGGTGCTGGCCGCGCTGGACCGGATGGCGGAAAAATCGGCCGCCAATGTCGCCGCTGCGATCGAGGGGAGCAAGGAGACGACGCTCCCGCGCTTTATCTTCGCGTTGGGGATCCGGCATGTCGGTGAAGCGACGGCAAAGGACCTGGCACGGCATTTCGGGAGTCTCGACGCGCTGATGGCTGCAGACGAAGCGCAATTGCAGGAAGCGCCGGACGTCGGACCCGTGCTGGCGGAGAGCATCGCGCGCTTTTTCGCCGAACCGCACAATCGCGCGGTGATCGCGGCGCTGCGCCGGGCCGGCGTGCGCTGGCAGGAGACGCAGCCGTCGCGCTCCGCGCGCGGCAAATTGGTCGGGCTTACGCTGGTGCTGACCGGTACCTTGCCCAACCTCGCACGCGAAGACGCGAAGGCAGCCATAGAGGCCGAAGGCGGCAAGGTCGCGGGCAGCGTATCGAAAAAAACGGATTACGTAGTCGCGGGGAACGACCCGGGCAGCAAGCTCGCAAAAGCGCAAGAGCTCGGCGTGAAGGTGCTCGACGAAGACGGTCTCAAGCACCTGCTTGCGGCCGGTTCGGGCACGCCCGCGACATGAGGAAAGGGAAGACGATGGCGATGCGCACGATCACCAAGGCAGTGTTCCCTGTGGCGGGGCTCGGCACCCGGTTCCTGCCGGTGACCAAGGCGAGCCCGAAGGAAATGCTGCCCGTTGTCGACAAGCCGTTGATCCAGTATGCCGTCGAGGAGGCGGCCGCGGCGGGCATTACCGACATGATCTTCATCACCGGTCGCAACAAGCGCGCGATCGAGGACCATTTCGACAAGGCGTACGAGCTGGAGACGGAACTCGAGCTGCGCAACAAGACCGAGCTGCTGAAGGCGGTGCAAGCGGCGACACCGCGCGGCATCAACTGCGTCTACATCCGCCAGGCCCAGGCGCTGGGCCTGGGTCACGCCGTGCTGTGTGCGGCGCCTGTGGTCGGCGACGAGCCGTTCGCGGTGCTGCTCGCCGACGACCTGATCGATGCGGAAGTGCCGGTGATGAAGCAGATGACCGACCTCGCCACACGTGAGGGATGCGCCGTGATCGGTGTGATGACGGTCGCCGCGGCGGAAACCGGCAGCTATGGCATTGTCGAGACCGCCGCGATGGTCGCGCGTGCCGCGCCGATTGCCCGCATCGTCGAAAAGCCGAAGCCCGGGAGCACGCCGTCGAGGCTGGCGGTGGTTGGCCGTTACGTGCTGACGCCGCGCGTCTTCCACCACCTGCGGACGATGCCGCCGGGCGCCGGCGGCGAAATGCAGCTTACTGACGGAATCGCGCGGCTGATCACCGAGGAGCGCGTGCTGGCCTACGCGTTCGAAGGCCGCCGCTACGACTGCGGAAGCAAGCTGGGCTACCTCGAGGCCGCCGTCGACTTCGGGTTGAAGCATCCGGAGCTCGCCGGCGACTTCGCGGCCTTCCTGCGCGAGCGCGCGCGGCACGCCCCCCGATGACGCTGAACGAGTTGCGCTACATCGTTGCCGTCGCCAACGAGCGGAGCTTCGGCCGCGCCGCAAAGGTGTGCTTCGTCAGCCAGCCGGCGCTGTCAGTCGCCATCCAGAAACTGGAGGAGGAACTTGGAGCCAGACTCTTCGAGCGTGGCAAGACCGAGATCTCGGTGACAGCGGTCGGCGAGCGCGTCATCGAGCAGGCACAAAAGGTGCTCGAGGAGGCCGCTCGCATCCGGGAGATGGCGCAGGCTGGCCGCAACCAACTGGCCGGGCCGCTGAAGCTCGGGGCCATCTACACGGTCGCGCCATATCTCCTGCCGGACCTGATTCCGGCGCTGCACGACCTCGCGCCGCAGATGCCGCTCGAGATCGAGGAGAACTTGACCGAGAATCTCGAAGCGGCGCTGAAGAGCGGCCGTATCGACGCCGCGATCGTTGCGCTGCCGTTCGCGCCGCCCGGTGTCGTCGCCGAATTCCTGTACGAAGAGCCGTTCCAGATCGTGGTGCCGCGCGGACATCGCTGGGCGAAGCGCAAGGCGGTCGACGCCGAGGAACTCGCGGCCGAGCACACGATCCTGCTCAACGTCGGGCACTGCTTTCGCGACCAGGTGCTCGACGCGTGCCCCGAGCTGAACCGCGCCGCCTCGCAGGTAACCCGCACCAACTCGCTCGAAACGGTGCGCAACATGGTAGCCTCCGGCCTCGGCGTGTCGGTGCTGCCGCGCGACGCGATGACGCCCAAGTACCACAGCAAGCTGGTCGTTCCGGTGCCGTTTTCGCGACCTGCGCCGTCGCGCCGCATCGCGCTTGCTTGGCGGAGGAGCTTCCCGCGGCCACAGGCGATCCGAGCGATCCGGGAAGCGGTTGCCGAATGCCGGGCCAAGAAGGTCGTTTCGGCGTAGCGGAAGATTCGCTGGTGCTCCACCCCAACCCCTGGGAGCAAGACATGGCTTCTGACCTTGCAGGCAAGGCCGTCCTGATCACCGGCGCATCGACGGGCATCGGCGCAGCGGCCGCGCGCGCCTTCGCGCGCCTGGGCAGCCAGGTCATCATCCATTACAACGCGAGCCGGGAGGCTGCCGAAGCGGTGGCCGCCGAGTGCAGGGCGGCTGGAGCCAAGATCGCGCTGGTCGGCGGCGATGTCACGCAGGCTGGTAACGTCAAGCGCATCGTAGCTGAAGCGCTTGCCCATTGCGGCCGCATCGACGTGCTGGTGAACAACGCGGGCGGGCTCGTCGGCCGGACGCGGATCGAGGATTACACCGAAGCGTACATAGAGCGGGTGCTGGCGCTCAACGTCATGCAGGTTGCCATGTTCATGCACGAGGTGATCCCGGTCATGCGCCGGCAGAAGCATGGCAACGTGATCAACGTGAGCTCGGTCGCCGCGCGTCACGGCGGTGGTGCCGGCGCCATCATCTATGCCGGCGCCAAGGGTTTCGTCGCCACGGCGACGCGGGGGTGGGCCAAGGAGGTCGTAGGCGACGGCATCCGCGTCAATGCCGTCTCGCCGGGTGTCATCGCGACGCCGTTCCACGAGCGCTATTCGACGGCTGAACAACTGAAGGCGATGCAGGCGATGATCCCGATGAACCGGCTCGGCACCGCCGACGAATGCGCCGGGACCTTCGTGTATCTGGCGTCGGACGAGTTGAGCGGCTACGTGACGGGGCAGGTGATCGAGGTCAACGGCGGCCAATACATGCCGTAGCGGCGCGAGCCTGGGAGCAGGGGCCCCACGCGCGAAGCGCAAGGGGATGCGACCGGGGCGAGTCGACGCAACGAGGCCGACAAATCGGCGCGACGATGGTCATGTGCGTGCGGAGGCCGAGGTGGCGCGAGCCTGGGAGCAGGGGCCCCACGCGCGAAGCGCAAGGGGATGCGACCGGGGCGAGTCGACGCAACGAGGCCGACAAATCGGCGCGACGATGGTCATGTGCGTGCGGAGGCCGAGGTGGCGCGAGCCTGGGGCCCCACGCGCGAAGCGCAAGGGGATGCGACCGGGGCGAGTCGACGCAACGAGGCCGACAAATCGGCGCGACGATGGTCATGTGCGTGCGGAGGCCGAGGTGGCGCGAGCCTGGGGCCCCACGCGCGAAGCGCAAGGGGATGCGACCGGGGCGAGTCGACGCAACGAGGCCGACAAATCGGCGCGACGATGGTCATGTGCGTGCGGAGGTCGAGGCCGGCGCAAGCCTGGAAGGAGGCCAAGTTCAGGCCAGCAGCGCGGGCAGCTCCGAAAGCGTCGAAATGATCCGATCCGGCGGCGGCCCGTGACGATCCACTGGCGCGCCCGCCCGGTTGATCCAGAAGGCGGTGAAGCCAAACGCCTTCGCGCCGATCGCGTCCCAGCCGTTCGACGACACGAAGCCGATGCGCGCGGCTGGAAGGTGCAATCGGTCGACGGCTAGCCGGTAGACACGCGGGCTCGGCTTGTAAATGCCAGCGGCGTCGACCGACAGCACGCCGTCGAGACGTGGTGCAAGGCCGTTGTGGCGCACCAGCGGCTCCAGCATCGCCAGCGTGCCGTTGGACAGGATCCAGCGCGGCCGCGGCGCCAGGGCGTCGAGCGCGTCGGGCACGTCGGCGAACGTGTCGAGCGTGAGATACGCATCGCGCAGTCGGCGGCGATCGCCCGGCGAAAGCGGCGTGGCCAGCGCGTCAAGGGCGTAATCGAGGGCGTGTGCTGTCAGCGCCCCGAAATCCTCGCGCGGATCGGTCGCCATGAGGCTTTGCAGCCACGTGTACTCGAGTTGTTTCGTACGCCACAATTGCGACAGCACGGCGCCGTGACCCGGGACAAGGCGCTCGGCCTCACCGACGACTGAGTGCACGTCGAACAGCGTTCCATAGGCGTCGAACACGAGGGCATCGATGGCGAGTAGAGGCAGGACGGCGGGCATGAGATCGATTCGAGCGCAGGAGACGTTGTGGCCAGGTGCGCGACGGCGCTGGAGCCGGCAACGCAGAAAAAAAAGAGGGGTTACACTTGCGCGTAACCCCTTGGTTCATTTGGTGGGCGATACTGGGTTCGAACCAGTGACCCCTGCCGTGTGAAGGCAGTGCTCTACCGCTGAGCTAACCGCCCCGCGAACCCAGACAGGAGCCGTGATTTAACCACGCGGTAAAGACCAGGGTCAAACCGAAAGTCATGGTTTGTAGTATCGTGTCCATGACAAAAAATGCACTGCTGCGGTGCACCCGATGCCCCGGATTGGGGATCCGGATATGCCGGCGGCAAGCGTCGCCGGGATAACCCCCTGCGGCAGCGGCACTTTCCCTCATGGCCCGGGAATTGCCTGCCGCCCGAGGCCCCATCCCGCACGTCCGCGAAATCTTCCATGTCCCGTCTCCCCTACGACGAAATGCGGTCCCCCGACGGGACGATCCGCCCGCATTACCAGGCTTTTGCGGGATGGCTCGAACGGACTGCGGCCGCGCGCATTGCACAGAAGCGGGAGGAAGCCGACCATGCGTTCCACCGCTTGGGCATCACGTTCGCGGTGTATGGCGAGGAATCGGGAAACGAACGGCTGATCCCGTTCGACATCGTTCCGCGCATCATTCCGGCCGATGAATGGCGGATGCTCGACCGCGGTCTGCGGCAACGCGTGCAAGCATTGAACGCCTTCCTGCACGACGTCTATCACGAGCAGAAGATCCTGGCGGCCGGCGTCGTGCCGCGCGACCGGGTCCTTGGCAACGCGCAGTATCGCGCCGAAATGCAAGGGATGGACGTGCCGGGCGGTGTCTATGCGCACATCGCCGGGGTCGACATCGTCCGCGCGGGCGAAGGCGAGTACTACGTGCTCGAGGACAACCTCCGGGTTCCCTCCGGCGTCTCCTACATGCTCGAGAACCGCAGGATGATGATGCGGCTCTTTCCGGAGCTCTTCGCGACGCAGGCGATCCGGCCGGTCCAGCACTATCCCGACCTGCTGCTGGAGAACCTGCACGCGCTCGCGCCGGCCGGCGAGGAGTCGCCGACGGTAGCCGTGCTGACTCCGGGCGTCTACAACTCCGCGTATTTCGAGCACGCCTTTCTCGCACAGCAAATGGGTGTCGAGCTGGTCGAGGGACAGGACCTGTTCGTTCAGAACGACACCGTCTACATGCGGACGACCAAGGGCCCGCAGCGCGTCCACGTGATCTACCGGCGGGTCGACGACGACTTCCTCGACCCGCGCGCGTTCCGCGCCGATTCGACGCTCGGCGTGCCGGGGCTCTTCGCGGCCTATCGGGCCGGGCGCGTGACGCTCGCCAACGCGATCGGCACGGGTGTCGCCGACGACAAGTCGATCTATCCGTACGTGCCGGACATGATCCGCTTCTACCTGTCCGAGGAGCCGGTGCTGAACAACGTTCCGACGTACCGTTTGCACCGGCCTGACGACTGCGACTACGCGCTGGCGCATCTCGCCGAGCTGGTCGTGAAGGAAGTCCACGGTGCGGGCGGTTACGGGATGCTGATCGGCCCGGCGTCGACGACGGCCGAGCGCGAGGCGTTCCGGGCTCGCATTGTCGCGACGCCCGACAAGTACATCGCGCAGCCGACGCTGGCGTTGTCCACCTGCCCGACGTTCGTCGAAGCGGGCCTCGCACCCCGGCACGTTGACCTCCGGCCCTACGTGCTGTCGGGCCCGCAGGTGAACCTGGTGCCGGGCGGCCTGACACGCGTCGCGCTGCGTGACGGTTCCCTCGTCGTGAACTCGTCGCAAGGCGGGGGCACGAAGGACACCTGGGTCATCGCGGGGTAAGCGAGGCGCCGATGCTCTGCCGCACCGCAAACGAGCTGTTCTGGATGGCGCGCCACATCGAGCGCGCCGAAAACGCGGCACGACTGCTCGACGTGACCTGGCGGATGTCGCTGCTACCGTACGAGGCGGTTGCGCCGGGGCTCGCCTGGGCCGAGCCATGGGCGGTCCCGCTCGTCACGTCGGGACTCGCGACGGCCTACTATCAGCGCTACCCGCAGCTCTCCGCCGAGAACGTGCTCCGGCTGATGATCCTCGACACCGCCAACCCGTCGTCGATCTACTGCTGCCTGCGCGCCGCCCGGGAGTCGGCACGAGCCGTCCGCGGCGCGATCACATCCGAGATGTACGAGGACTTGAACTCGGCCTGGCTGGAGATGCGGCGCTACGACTACGCGCGAATCGAGGAGCAGGGGATCTCGGCGTTTCTCGACTGGGTGAAGCTGCGCTCGCATCTTTTCCGCGGCGTCACGTTCGGCACGATGCTGCGCGACGAGGCTTACCACTTCCTTCGTCTCGGCACGCACCTCGAGCGCGCCGACAACACGGCGCGCATCCTCGACGTCAAATACCACACGCTGCTCCCCAGCGCCGCCGATGTCGGCGGCGCCGTCGACTATTATCAGTGGGGTGCCTTGTTGCGCTCGGTATCCGGCTTCGAGTCCTACCGCAAGATATACAGCGACGTGATCACGCCGCGCCGGGTCGCGGAGCTGCTGATCCTGCGCGAGGACATGCCGCGCTCGCTCCACGCCAGCATGAACTTCATTTACGAATCGCTGGAAAGGCTGTGCGACGAGGGGAGTCGGGAGATCGAGCGCGTCGCGGGCGAGCTGCACGCCAAGCTGCACTACGGCAAGACCGACGACATCATCCGCCAGGGCCTGCACGAGTATCTGATGGATTTTCTCGACCGGATTTCGGCGCTCGGCGATGACATCAGCCGGCACTTCCTGGTGCCGGGATACTGACGCGCAAGGTAGAATCGCTCTTTTTTCCAGCTCTGTCGCACGATGACCTATTGCGTCGCGATGTCCCTCGATGCCGGGATGATCTTTGCCTCGGACTCCCGCACCAATGCCGGAGTGGACCAGGTGTCGCGTTTCTCCAAGATGCGGACGTTCGTCCAGCCCGGCGAGCGCGTGATTGTCATGCTGTCGTCGGGGAACCTTTCCATCACCCAGAACGCGATCAACATCGTGGAGCAGCGCGCGCGGGCGCAAGACAACCCGTTGACGCTGTGGAACGCGACGTCGATGTTCGATGTGGCGCGCCTGCTAGGTGACGCACTGCGCGACGTGAAGACCCGCGACGGCCCCTATCTGATGCAGAACAACATCGACGCCGGCGCCAGCTTCCTGGTCGGCGGGCAGGTCCGCGGTGAGGTCCCCCGGCTGTTCAACATCTACAGCGAGGGCAATTTCATCGAGGCGACCGACGAAACGTGCTATTTCCAGTCCGGTGAGACAAAGTACGGCAAGCCGATCATCGACCGCGTCGTCAACCGCGGTACGTCGCTGGTGGACGCAACCAAGTGCACGATGGTCTCGTTCGACTCGACGATGCGCTCGAACATATCGGTCGGTCTGCCGATCGACCTGCTGGTCTACGAGTCCGACGCGCTGACCGTCCGGCTGCAGCGCCGGATCGAGGAAACCGACCCGTATTACCTGATGGTCCATACCGAATGGGGCGAAGGGCTGCGGCGGGTGTTCGCGCAACTCCCCAATCCCGACTGGGCTTAGCAGGCTAGCGGTCAATGGCCATTCGCGTCGCGCTGCAGCACCGCACAACCTATCGCTTCGACCGGCAGGTCAATCTTTCGCCGCACGAAATCCGCCTGCGGCCCGCGCCGCATTGCCGCACGCCCGTCCTCGGCTATTCGCTGAACGTCACGCCGGACCGGTATTTCCTCAACTGGCAGCAGGATCCTTACGGTAACTGGGTCGCGCGGCTCGTCTTCACCGCACCGACCGAAATGCTGGACATCGTCGTCGACTTGACGGCCGACATGACGGTGACCAACCCGTTCGACTTCTTCGTCGAGCCGTATGCCGAACACTACCCGTTCGTGTACGCGCCAGCGCTCGCGAAGGAGCTGATTCCGTTCCTCGAAAAGGTACCCGCGGGACCGCGCTTCGCAGCCTGGGTCGAGCGCTTTCGCGCGACGATCGAGCCGAGCGACAAGACGGTCGACATGCTGGTGCGGCTGAACCAGGAGTTGCAGAACGAGATCAAATATCTCGTGCGGATGGAGCCTGGCGTGCAGGCGCCGGACGAAACGCTGGAGCAGGCCTGCGGTTCGTGCCGCGATACCGGCTGGCTCCTGGTGCAGATTCTGCGGCAGCTCGGCCTCGCCGCGCGCTTTGCCTCGGGTTACCTGATTCAGCTCGTCGCCGACGTGAAGCCGCTCGATGGTCCCGCGGGTCCCGACCGCGACTTCACCGATCTGCACGCCTGGGCCGAGGTCTACCTGCCCGGCGCCGGCTGGATCGGGCTCGACCCGACGTCGGGGCTGCTCGCCGGCGAAGGCCACCTGCCGCTCGCGTGCACGGCGGATCCCGGCAATGCCGCGCCGGTGATCGGCTACACCGACCCGTGTGCCGTCGCATTCTCGTTCACGATGAGCGTCGCGCGAGTGCACGAGGATCCACGCGTGACGAAGCCGTACAGCGACGCGCAGTGGGACACGATCGGCGATCTCGGCCGCCGGGTCGACGCCGACCTGGTCAAGCACGACGTTCGCCTGACGCAGGGGGGTGAGCCGACTTTCGTGTCGATCGACGACATGGACGGCCCCGAGTGGAATTACGAGGCGCTTTCGGCGACGAAGCGCGAGCTCGCCGAAACGTTGCTGCATCGCCTCGCGAGCCGCCTTCCGCCCGGCGGCTTGCTGCATGCGGGACAAGGCAAGTGGTATCCCGGAGAGCCGCTGCCGCGATGGGCCGTCGGCGTCTGGTGGCGCGCGGATGGCGAGCCGCTGTGGCGTGATCCCGCGCTGCTTGCGGACACGCGTGCGCCAGGGCACGCTGAAATCGCGACGGCCCAACGCTTTGCCACGACGCTCGCCAGCGAACTCGGACTCGATCCTGCGTTGGTCATCACTGCGCACGAGGATGTTCCGCAGCTGCTCGGTATCGAGTCGGCGCTGCCGGCGAATGTCGATCCGTTGCAGGCGGACCTCACACAGCCGGACGAGCGCGCGCGCCTGGCGCGGCTCCTGCGCCAGGGTCTCGACCGTCCGGCCGGGTTTGTGTTGCCGTTGCGTGCCTTCGCACCCGAGGACGAGCCGATGCCGGCATGGCAGAGCAACCCGTGGCCGCTGCGCCGCGAGCGGCTCTACGCGCTTCCGGGTGATTCGCCGCTCGGCCTGCGGTTGCCGTTGGAGTCCCTGCCCGAGGTGCTGCCCGAGGATGACGATCCGGAGCGGGCGGTCGACCCGTTCGCACCGCGGGGCGAGCTGCCGGAACATGCCACGCTCGCCGCTACGAAAGCGAACCGCAGGCTAAAGGAAGCGAAGCTGGCGCCCAAGGACGTGATCAAGACCGCACTCTGCGCGCAGGTTCGCGCTGGTCACCTCTACGTATTCATGCCGCCGCTGCAGCGCCTCGAGGACTACGTTGCGCTTCTCGCGGCCGTCGAAGGCGCGGCGAAGCGAGTGGGGCAGGCAGTCGCGATCGAGGGTTATACGCCGCCACGCGATCCGCGCGTCAAGGTGCTCAGCGTGACCCCCGACCCGGGCGTCATCGAAGTCAACATCCACCCGGCGTCGTCGTGGGACGAGCTGATTGCAACGACGGAGATGCTCTACGAGGAGGCGCGGCAGGCGCGTCTCGGGACCGAGAAGTTCATGCTCGACGGCCGGCATACGGGCACCGGCGGGGGCAATCACGTCACGCTGGGAGGCGCGACGCCCGCCGAAAGTCCGCTCCTGCGCCGTCCCGACCTGCTGCAAAGCCTCATCACGTATTGGCAGAATCACCCGGCGCTCTCGTACCTGTTCTCGGGGACCTTCATCGGTCCGACGAGTCAGGCACCGCGCGTCGACGAAGCGCGCGACGATCGCCTGTACGAGCTCGAGATCGCATTCCAGCAGATGAGCCGCAAGCACAAAGCCGGTGGGGAATCGGCGACCCCCTGGCTGGTCGACCGGCTGCTGCGGCACTTGCTGACCGATCTGACCGGCAACACCCATCGCGCCGAGTTCTCGATCGACAAGCTGTACTCGCCGGACGGACCGAGCGGGCGGCTCGGCCTGCTCGAATTCCGCGCCTTCGAAATGCCACCCCATGCCCGGATGAGCGCGGTCCAGATGCTGCTTCTGCGCGCGCTGGTCGCGCGCTTCTGGCAGCAGCCCTATCCGGGGCGGCTGGTCCGTTGGGGCACGGCCCTGCACGACCGCTGGCTGTTGCCGCATTTCGTCGCGGCCGACATCCACGACGTCGTCGCCGACCTGGTCGCGTTCGGTTATGCGTTTGAGCGCGAGTGGTTCGCGCCGTTCGTCGAATTTCGTTTCCCGCGCTTCGGCACCGTGGACTATGACGGCGTGACGATCGAGCTGCGCCAGGCAATCGAGCCGTGGCACGTGCTGGGCGAAGAGGTGAGCGGCAGCGGCACCGCCCGGTACGTCGACTCATCGGTGGAGCGGTTGCAGGTCAAGGTCAACGGCATGACCGGCGAGCGGCACCGTGTTGCGTGCAATGGCCGCGCGCTGCCGCTGGCGCCCACGGGCATCCCCGGCGAATACGTGGCCGGCGTGCGCTTCCGTGCCTGGAATCCGCCGTCGGCGCTGCATCCGACGATCGACGTCCAGGCGCCGCTGGTATTCGACCTCGTCGACACATGGTCAGCGCGCGCGCTCGGCGGCTGCACCTATCACGTCGCGCATCCAGGCGGGCGCAACTACGACACGTTTCCGGTCAACGCCAACGAGGCCGAGGCGCGCCGCCACGCGCGGTTCTGGGCGCATGGCCACACACCCGGCGGAATGAAATTGACCGCCGAGCCCCCCAATCCGGCGACGCCAACGACACTCGACCTGCGCTGGATGCCGGGCCCCAGGTGATGGTCCGCACTCGCTTCGCTCCCAGTCCGACGGGTTTCATCCACCTCGGCAATATCCGCTCGGCGCTGTTTCCGTGGGCGTTCGCGCGCAAACACCACGGGGTTTTCATCCTGCGCATCGAGGACACCGACGTCGAGCGATCGTCGCCCGAGGCCGTGCAGGCAATCCTCGACGCAATGGCCTGGCTGGGGCTCGACTACGACGAAGGTCCGTACTACCAGATGGACCGCAGGGAGCGCTATCGTGCGGTGCTCTCCGACATGCTCGCCCGCGGACTTGCGTACCACTGCTACATGTCGGCAAAGGAATTGGACGACCTCCGCGCCGCGCAGATGGCGCGCGGCGAGAAGCCCCGCTACGACGGTCGGTGGCGTCCGGAGAATGCGGCGGGGCGCGTCCCTCCGCCCGGCGTGGCGCCGGTCATCCGGTTCAAGAACGCGCTCGGCGGTACCGTGGCGTGGGACGACGCGGTGAAAGGTCGAATCGAGATCGCCAACGCGGAACTCGACGACCTCGTGCTCGCACGTGCCGACGGTACGCCGACCTACAACTTCTGCGTCGTTGTCGACGACCTCGACATGGGCATCACGCACGTGATCCGTGGCGACGACCACGTGAACAACACGCCGCGCCAGATCAACATCTTGCAGGCGCTGGGCGGTACGACGCCCGTTTACGCCCACCTGCCCACCGTGCTGACCCCGGAGGGCGACAAGCTCTCCAAGCGGCACGGCGCCAAGAGCGTGCTGCAATATCGCGACGACGGCTACCTGCCCGAGGCGGTCGTCAACTACCTGGCACGCCTCGGATGGGCGCACGGCGATGACGAGATTTTCTCGCGCGAGCAGCTTCTGGCGTGGTTCGATCTCGCAGGCCTGTCCTCCTCGCCCGGGCGTTTCGATCCCGACAAGCTGAAATGGGTCAACCACGAGCATATGAAACGGTTGCCCGAAGACGAGCTGGGCCGGCGCCTCGTTCCGTATCTCGAACGTGCAGGACTCGATGCGGCGAGAGGCCCGGCGCCGGGACCTGTCGCGACTCTGCTGCGAGATCGTGTGGCGACGCTGACCGAAATGGCCGACGCCGCGCATTACTTCTACGCGACGCCGCATCCGGATGCCGTGAAGATCGGCGGAGAGGTCGACGCCTCCAATCGGGGCGCGCTCTCCGAGCTGCTCGTTGCGTTCGAGTCCCTTGCGTGGACACGCGAGGAGATCGGCGCCACGCTCAGGGCCACTGCGGCCAAGCATGCGCTGAAGCCGCCACGGGTGATGATGCCGCTGCGCGTGCTCATCTGCGGCACCCGCGAGACGCCGGCGATCGATGCCACTCTTGCACTGCTCGGACGCGACACGACGCGCGCGCGTCTCGCGGCCGGTCTGGCGGCTTGCCAATGACGTGTGGATGCGGCTGCCGAGCGGGCCGCGAGCGCCGCGCCATTGTCGAGGGCGGAATCCGTGTAAAATAGAAATTTCCGGGACTTGTCGCCCATGACCAAGTTCGTGTTTGTGACCGGCGGCGTCGTTTCCTCGTTGGGGAAGGGCATCGCCGCCGCCTCCCTTGCCGCCATCCTCGCTTCCCGCGGCGTCCGCGTCACCAATCTCAAGCTCGACCCGTACATCAACGTCGATCCTGGAACGATGAGCCCGTTCCAGCACGGCGAGGTGTTCGTCACCGAGGATGGCGCCGAGACCGACCTCGATCTCGGCCACTACGAGCGCTTCGTCGACGTGAAGATGGGCAAGCGCAACAATTTCACGACCGGCCAGATCTACGAAAGCGTGATCCGCAAGGAACGCCGCGGCGACTACCTCGGCGGCACCGTGCAGGTGATCCCGCACATCACCGACGAGATCAAGAGCTGGATCACGGCCGGCGCAGGCGACGCCGAAGTCGCGGTGGTCGAGGTCGGCGGCACCGTCGGCGACATCGAGTCGCTGCCATTCCTCGAAGCGATCCGGCAGATGGGGATCACGCTCGGGCGCGAAAACGTCTGCTACATCCACCTGACGCTGGTGCCGTTCATCGCGACGGCCGGCGAGATGAAGACCAAGCCCACGCAGCACTCGGTGAAGGAGTTGCGTGAGATCGGCATCCAGCCCGACGTCATCCTCTGCCGTGCCGACCGGCCGCTGCCCGACGGCGACCGGCGCAAGATTGCGCTCTTCACCAACGTCGCGCCCGAGGCGGTCATCCCGGCGCTCGACACGGATTCGATCTACAAGATACCGGCGGCGTTGCACGCGGAAGGGCTCGACGCGATCGTCTGCAAGAAGCTGCAGATCCAGCCGCCGCCGACCGACCTGTCGTCGTGGACCCGGCTCACCGATGCGCTCGAGCATCCCGAGCATGCGGTGCACATCGCGATGGTCGGCAAGTACGTCGACCTGACCGAATCGTACAAGTCGCTGTCCGAGGCGCTGATCCACGCCGGCATTCACGCGCGGAGCAAGGTGCACATCCATTACGTGGATTCCGAGGCCGTCGAGCGCGACGGCGTCGACTGCCTCGCCGGCATGGATGCGATCCTCGTCCCCGGCGGATTCGGCAAGCGCGGCGTCGAAGGCAAGATCGAAGCGATTCGCTACGCCCGCGAGAACGGCGTCCCGTATCTTGGCATCTGCCTTGGCATGCAGCTCGCGGTGATCGAATTTGCACGCCACAAGGCGGGGCTCACCGACGCCAACAGCACCGAGTTCGAGCCGGCGACGCCGCATCCGGTGGTCGCGTTGATCACCGAATGGCAGAACCGCGACGGCTCGATCGAGAAGCGCACGGAGAGCTCGGATCTCGGCGGCACGATGCGCCTCGGTGCGCAGCCCTGCGAAGTGGTGCCGGGATCGCTCGCCCACCGCATCTACGGCGCGACCGCCGTCGCCGAGCGGCACCGCCATCGCTATGAAGTCAACAATCACTACCTGCCGCGGCTCGAGGCGGCCGGAATGGCCGTGGGCGCGCGCGCCAAGAGTGCCGTGGCGGGCGACCTGTGCGAAATGATCGAGCTACCACAGCACCCGTGGTTCTTCGGCTGCCAGTTCCACCCCGAGTTCACGTCGAACCCGCGTCGCGGCCATCCGCTGTTCATCGGCTTCGTTCGCGCCGCACTCGCGCAGCAGCAGCGGCGGCAGGGACGCGGCGCGTCCGACGCCGTCGCTGAGCTGGTCGCGTCGATCTGACGCCACGTCGCATGCGCGATAGCAAGCCCGACAGGCTCCTAGCCCGATGAACCTGTGCGGGTATGAAGTCGGGCTCAGCCAGCCGCTCTTCCTTATTGCCGGGCCTTGCGTTGTCGAGTCGGAGCAGCTCCAGATTGACGTCGCGGGTCGGTTGAAGGAAATCTGCGCGACGCTCCGGATGCCGTTGATCTTCAAGTCTTCATACGACAAGGCAAACCGCAGCTCGGGCGCATCGTTTCGCGGGCCAGGTATGGCGGAAGGCCTGCGGGTACTCGCCGAGGTCAAGCGCCAGGTCGGCGTGCCGGTGCTGACCGACGTGCACACAGAAGACGAGGTCCAGGAAGCGGCCGCAGTCGTCGACGTGCTGCAGACGCCGGCGTTCCTGTGCCGCCAGACCGACTTCATCCAGGCGGTCGCGCGCGCCGGCAAGCCGGTCAATGTCAAGAAGGGACAGTTCCTGGCGCCGGAGGACATGCAGCAGGTAGTCGCAAAAGCGCGGGCGGCAAGCGGCGCCGACAACATCATGGTCTGTGAGCGGGGCGCGTCGTTCGGCTATCACAACCTGGTCTCCGACATGCGGTCGCTGGCGATCATGCGCGGCACCGGGTGCCCGGTCGTGTTCGATGCGACGCATTCGGTACAGCTGCCGGGCGGGCAAGGGACGACCTCCGGTGGACAACGCGAGTTCGTGCCGGTGCTGGCGCGCGCCGCCGTGGCTGCGGGCGTCGCCGGCGTCTTCATGGAGACGCACCCCGATCCCGACAAGGCGCTTTCGGATGGCCCCAACGCATGGCCACTTGCGCGAATGTGGCTGCTACTGGAAACGCTGAAGGAGCTCGACGCAACGGTCAAGCGCGCGGGCTTTCCGGAAAGCGAGTTGATGCAGGCCGCGCAAGGATGAAGCGTGCTTGGCAAACTGAACCTCTGATTCCTCATTCCTGACTCGGATACCCGAACATGAGCGCCATCGTCGACGTCATCGCCCGCGAGATCCTCGATTCACGCGGCAATCCCACCATCGAGGCCGACGTAGTGCTCGAGTCTGGCGTGTCGGGCCGTGCCGCCGTGCCCTCCGGCGCGTCCACCGGCTCGAAGGAAGCGATCGAGCTGCGCGACGGCGACGCGGCGCGCTACTTCGGCAAGGGTGTGCTGAAGGCGGTCGAGAACGTCAACACCGAGATCTGCGAGGCGATCATCGGCCTCGACGCGACCGAGCAGGCGTTCATCGACAAGACGATGATCGATCTCGACGGCACCGAGAACAAGTCGCGGCTGGGTGCCAACGCGATGTTGGCGGTATCCTGCGCCGTGGCAAAAGCAGGAGCCGAGGAATCGTCGCTGCCGCTCTACCGTTACCTGGGCGGCGCCGGCCAAATGCAGCTGCCGGTGCCGCAGATGAACGTCATCAACGGTGGCGCGCACGCGAACAACAAGGTCGACGTGCAGGAGTTCATGCTGGTGCCGCTGGGCGCGCCGTCGTTTCGCGAAGCGCTCCGCTACGGCGCCGAGATTTTCCAGACGCTGAAGAAGATCATCGATGCACGGGGCATGCCGACGACCGTCGGTGACGAAGGCGGATTCGCCCCGAACCTGCCTTCCAACGAGTCCGCGTTGCAGCTCCTGGTCGAGGCCATCGACAAGGCCGGCTACGTCCCCGGCACCGACGTCGCGCTGGCGCTCGACTGCGCCGCGAGCGAATTCTGGAATGACGACAAATATCGCCTAGAGTCCGATGGCCTGGCGCTGACCTCGCAGCAGTTCGCGGACCTGCTCGCGACGTGGTGCGACAAGTACCCGATCATCAGCATCGAGGACGGCATGTCCGAACACGATTGGGACGGCTGGAAGCACCTGACCGAGCGCCTTGGCAGGAAGGTGCAGATCGTCGGCGACGACATCTTCGTCACCAACACGAAGCTCCTGAAGCAGGGCATCGCCAAAGGCATCGCGAACTCGATCCTGGTGAAGATCAATCAGATCGGCACGCTGACCGAGACGTTTGCGGCGATCACGATGGCCAATCGCGCGGGCTACACCGCCGTGATCTCGCACCGCTCCGGCGAGACCGAGGACAGCATGATTGCCGACATCGCCGTGGGCGTCAACGCCGGCCAGATCAAGACCGGGTCACTTTCGCGCTCGGATCGGATAGCGAAATACAATCAGCTCCTCCGGATCGAGGAAGATTTGGGGGAAGCGGCCGAGTATCCGGGCCGCGCGGCCTTCTTCCAGCTGAAGTGACCCGTCGGTGCGCTGGCTCGCACTCGTCTTCGTCGTCCTGATCGTCGCGCTGCAGTATCCGATGTGGCTCGGCAAGGGTGGGTGGCTGCAGGTGCGCGAGTACGATCGCCAGCTCGCCGCGCAGCGCGAGGCGAACGCGAAGCTGAAGGCGCGCAACGACGCGCTCGACGCCGAGGTCCGCGATCTCAAGACCGGCACCGAGGCGATCGAGGAGCGCGCACGCTCCGAACTCGGAATGGTGCGCCACGACGAGGTCTTCTTCCAGATCGAACCGGCCGCGGCGCCTGCGCCCGCGCCCGCCGCCGCGACGGGGCCTTCGGGTTCTGCGTCGCTGCCGATACAGACCGCGCCCGCGGGCAAGCGCTGATCGAAAACGGTGCCGCGCAGGCGCCCAACCCACCTGCCAGATGCAGCGCGTTACCTCGCGCCAGAATCCGCGGCTCAAGGAAGCCGGCCGGCTGATCGCCTCGGCGCGCGACCGGCGCAAAGCCGGAAAATGCGTGCTCGAAGGCGAGCACCTGGTCAGCGTCTATTCCGTTCGCTACGGCGCGCCCGAATCCCTGCTCGTGACCGACGAGGCGCTGGCGCGGGCCGCGACGCGCGCGCTGGCCGAGCGCCACGCCGATCGCACGCCTCGTCGTCCCGGCGAAATTGCTCTCCGAGCTCGCCGTGCTGCCCGCCGATGTGGGCGTGCTCGCCGTCGTGCCCGTGGTGCGGCCCGCGGCGCCGGCGACGACGACGGCTGCGTTCAGCCTGCTGCTCGACGACGTGCAGGATCCGGGCAACGTCGGCTCGATGCTGCGCACGGCAGCGGCAGCGGGCGTCGCGCAGGTTCTGCTGTCGAAGCATTGCGCGTTCGCGTGGTCGCCGAAGGTGCTGCGCGCAGGCCAGGGCGCGCACTTCCTCGTCGAAATCCACGAGGACGTCGACTTGGCGACGTGGGCGGCGGCGTATCGCGCGGCCGGCGGCGAGGTGGTCGCGACGGTCGCTGCTGGCGGTACGAGTCTGTACGCGGCGCCGCTCGGCGGCCGCGTCGCCCTCGCGATCGGCAACGAAGGCGCGGGGTTGACGCCGGCGCTGGCGGCGCTGGCGACGCAGCGGGTGACGATTCCGATGCCGGGCGGGATGGAATCGCTGAACGCCGCCGCCGCCGCGGCCGTGTGCCTGTTCGAATGCGTGCGGCAGCGAACGGCGGTGCGCGCCCGAACGGATCCTACTGCAGCAACCCCGTGAAGCGGCCGTCTTCCTGGCAGCCGCCGTTGATCTTGGCCGTCCACTGACCCTCGATGCCGAGCGCCGTGGCCTTCACCTCGTACAGGGTCGCCGTCGTGTTGATCCCGGTGGTCACGGTGCAGCTATACGATGCGCTGGGAACACGGTACAGCTGCCCTTCCTGCACTGGCGTGCCGGTCATCGTGCAGACTTCGCTGCCGGCGATGTAGGCAAAGTCGAAGCGCAAGGGCCCGCCAGCGGTCTGCGTCACTGTCGTATCGATGTCGTAAACTTTGGTGCCGTTATCGGACGTGCTGGTGCACCCCGAAAGCGTTACCAGACCCGTTCCGACATAGGTGCCGCCGAGGATGATCGTGCGAAACGTGGAACGCTGGATATTTTTGGTGACCGGCACGGCGCCGACGCCCGGAACAAGGCTGACGTTGTAGGTCAGCGTGCCGGTCGTTGTGGATGTCGGGGTAAACGTCGCGGTTCCTGCAGGGGGGACGGGGCTTGGCACGTCGCCGGAGTTCCACGGGTCGCCGAAAAATGAACCCGTCGTCGCGTAAAGTATTCCGCTGTAGACGGTGCCGCTCGCGTTGACGTACATCGGCGACGAGTACCACGTCGGCTTTTTCGACGTGTCGTAGACGTAGAACGTGGCGAAGAGGACATCCTCGTTCTGCACGAAATTCACGCCCCAACCGCTTTCGGTGCCGCCGGCCGTCCACCAGATGTCGGTGTAGTCGGTGGCGCGGGCGGGCAGCGCCAGCGTACAAGCGAATGCGAGGCCAACGGCGGCGAGAAGCGAGCGAAGGTGGGCGTGTGGCATGGGGGATCAGTCCGGTGAAGTGAAGACGAGGCGCGATTCTACCGTGGCGGGGAGAACGAGCGGTTTCGGTGGCGGCCGCGGGCGAGCGCGATTACCCGCATTCAACGGACGAGGCGCTCAGCGGTTGACGACGCCCTTCACGAGCAGGATGTTGCCGTAAGGCCGCAATTCGCCGGTGCGCACGATCGCGAACGCACCGCGTGCTCGCTCGTAGAATGCCTGCCGCTCGAGCTGGCCGATCTCGGAATCGCCGAGCCCCTGCGTGGTGAAGACGGCCGCAAACTCCGCGACGGGCTCCGGTACCGCGTCCGGATCGCCGACGACCTGCATCGTCAGCGCCGCGGGGGTCACGAACGTGTCCAGCGGAAACACGGTGAGGACGGCGGCCAGCGTCTCCGACGCCGAGGCGCCGGGGAGCTCGATCACCAGGCGGCCGACACTCGCGGCAGGAAAGTTGGCATCGACGATCGCGATCTCGTCGCCGTGGCCCATCGCGGACAGTGCGTGCAGGACGTCGGCGACGAGCAACGGATGGATTCCGTTCAGCATCGCGACGTCCCGGTCCAGTCACCCACCCTTGACCCCGCCGGCTGTCAGCCCGACCACGATCTCCTTCTGGATCACGATCGTCAGCAGCAGCACAGGGAGGGTGACGACGATCGCGGCGGCTGCGAGCGGTCCCCACGCGAGATGCTCGAAGGTCAACACGTTGTAGACGGCGACCGGCAACGTTCGCGTTTCGCGGCCGGACAGAACGGCGCCGAAGATGAAATTGTTCCAGGAGAAGATGAACGCCAGGATCGAGCCCACGACGATGCCGGGCCGGGCCAGCGGCAGTGCCACGTAGCGGAACGTCGACCACACGCTGCCGCCGTCGATCAGCGCCGCTTCCTCGAGCTCCTTCGGCAACGTCTCGAAATAACCGACCATCACGTAGACGATGATCGGGACGGTGATGACCAGATGGGTGATGACGAGCGCGGTCAACGTGTTGTTGAGGTGAAGAAACTGGAACACGGCGAACAGCGGGATGAGATAGGACAGTGCCGGCGTCATCCGCGCGATCAGGATCAGCACGGTCAGCCGCTGTGCGCCCGCGCGCGCGATGCCGAAGCCGGCGGGGACGCCGACCAGCAGGGCAAGCAATGTGGCGCCGCCGGACACGACGATGCTGTTCCACAGATAGCGCCCGATCGCGTTCTGCTCGAAGACCTGGACGAAGTTGGCGAAAGTCGGCGGATTGGGGATGAACACCGGCGGATATGCGATGTTGTCGATCTCGTTCTTGAGCGACAGCGAAAGCATCCACAGGAAGACCAGGATTGCCGGTGATACGATGACGACGACCGAGAGCCAGAAGCCCAGCCGTCGCAGCCAGCGGCGCAGAGGCGGAGATGCGGCAGTGGTCACAGGCTCAGCTCCACTTGGTCTTCTCGCGCACGTGCAGCAGCAGCAGTGCGAGCGCCAGCACGATGACGAAGAACACGACGACCACAGCCGAAGCGTTGCCGATGTTGTAGAAGGCGAACGCCTGCAGGTAGAGGTAGAGGTTGATCGTCTCGGAGGCGGTTCCGGGGCCGCCGCCCGTGATCACGTAGATCGTATCGAAGGTCTTCAGCGCGTCGATCGTCCGGATCACCGCAGCCACGACCAGGAACGGCGCGACCAGCGGCAGCGTGATGTAGCGGAAGAGCTGCCATTCCGATGCGCCGTCGAGCCGCGCCGACTCGTAGGGCTCGGTCGGGAGGGCGGCGAGACCGCCCAGCACGATCAGCATCACGAGCGGCGTCCAGAACCACACTTCGACCAGCACGAGGCTCGGGATCACCAGCGTCGGCGAGTAGACCCACAGCGAAGGCGGCAGCCCGAAGAGCGACAGCAGATAGTTGAGCACGCCCTGTTGCGGGTGGAACATCATCGTCCATACGAGCGCCACCGCCACCGGCGTCGCCATCATCGGCATGATGAAGATGCCGCGGAGCAGGCCGCGGAACGGGAACTCGCGGTGGAACACCATCGCCGACGCCAGTCCGAGGACGAGCGGCACGATGACGGCCAGCGCCGTGAAATAGAACGTGCGGACGACCGATTCGATGAAACGCTGGTTGGTGACCAGTTTTTCGTAGTTGGCGAAGCCGACGAATTGCGCTGCCGACCCGATCTTCCAGTCGAATGCGCTCATCCAGATCGTGAAGAGCCACGGAAAGACAATCACGGCGCCGACGACAACGAGCGCCGGCACGATGAAATAGTAGTAGCTACGGCGGCGGCGCGCGAGAAACCCCGCGCGGATCGCCGGCGGCGTCGTTACGATCGTCGACATGGAGAGCAGGCAGGCGCCAGGAACCGCACGCCGAGCCCCGCCGAGTGCGTCCCGGCGAGGCCGGCGCCGAACGTCAACCCTTCTCGCTCTTGTCGAGAACCGGCTGAAACTCGGCAGTGGCCTTCTTGAGTTCCGTCGCCGGGTCCGCGCCGTTGATCATGTTGGTCAATGCCACGCCGAAGATGTCGCGAAACTCGGTGACCGGCACGATGATCGGCAGTCCCGGCTGTGCGATCCGGGCGGAGGCCAACATGCACTCGACCCACGCCTTCGGCACCTTCAACGCCGCGAGCGCCTCGGCATCCGCATAGGCGGAGTTTCGTACCGGCGCACCCGATGCCGACTGCAGCATCCGCGCCTGGTTCGCTTTGTTCGACGCCCACTGAAGGTAGAACCACGACGGTCCCTTCTTCTTGCTGAACGACGAGATGCCCTCGCCGTCGCCGAACATCGCCGAGACCTGCTGTTTCGGGCCGGGCGGCATTACGCCGTAGCCGACCTTGCCGACGACGCGCGACTTGGTCGGATCCTCGAGCGGCTGCGCGAAGCCGATGCCGTCGAGCCACATTGCCGCCTTGCCTTGCAGGAACAGGCTCTGCGCCTCGTTCCAGTTGAAGCCAGCGACACCCTGCGGTCCGTACTTGGCGAGCAGTGTCTGGTACATCTTGGCTGCGTCGACCGCCGCGGCCGTGTCGGTGGTGAGCTTGCCGCCGGCGTCGACGAAGCCGCCGCCGTAGCCCAACAGGAAACTCGACCAGACCGGCACGTTCGCGTTCTTGAGGCCACGCCCGACGAAACCCGAGACGCCTTTGGCAGGATCATTGAGCTTCGCGGCGGCGTCGACGATCTCGGGGAAGCTCTTCGGGTAGGCGACGCTCTTGGCGTCGAAGAGCTCCTTGTTGTAGTAGATCACCCACGGGTCGATGTTGAACGGCAGGCTGTCGATGCGGCCGTCGGGTTGCGTTGCCCAGGCCATGCCGCCCTTGGAGAAATCCGCGAAATCGAGGTTCGGATCGGTCAGCGACTTGTCGGCGACGAGCGGCCGGACGTCCTCCATCCAGCGGTTCTTGCCGAACAGCCGCTTCTGCACGTGATACGAGAGCGCGATCACGTCGAAGCTCGTGTTGCCCGAGTTGAATTCGATCACGGCCTTCTGCCGCTGCTGCTGCTCGGGGATCATCTCCGAGCCGACGGTAATGCCGGTGAGGTCCTCGAACTCCTTGTGGTACTTGGTCAGCAGATCGCCGCGCGGGCTCTTGACCAGGAACACCTCGATCTTCTCGCCCTTGAATTTCTTCCAGTCGAACGCGCCCTGCGCATGTGCGGCCAACTGGCCCGCGCCCGGGACCGCGCCCAGCGCCGCGGCGCTCAAGCCCGCCTGCAGCAAACGACGGCGTTGGTGCCCGTGCTCTTGTTCGTGATCAGCCATGGGGTTCCTCCTTATGGACTCGATAAGCTTCGACGGCGCCCTTGTTGCGCGGCGCTCGTCGGGCGCTACCCGGCATCATAGCGAAGCCACGCCGCAACGCAACGAATCGCGTCAATGACTCGCATCGAGGCCCTCCAAGACGGCAATCAGCGCTTCCACGTCGCAGCGGGGCGCGCGCGCGACGGCGAGAATCCGGGCCTCCCGCGCTGCGACCTCCCGTGCCGCGGCCGGCAGCAGGCGCGCGAGCTCGACCGGAACGACCACGGCCCCATGGCGGTCGGCATGGATCAGATCACCGGAGTGCACGCGGAGTCCGAACACGGCGACATCGCCGCCGATCGAAACCGGCTTTGCGAATGCATGCGACGCGGCGATGCTGCCGGCGAGAAAGGGAAAGCCCGGCGCCCACTGGTCGAGATCGCGGACCGAGCCGTTGGTGATGAGGCCGCTCGCACCGAGGCCGACGTGGATCGCGGACTGGACCTCGCCCCAGAAAGCGCCGTAACCCGCGATGTCGCCGTCCAAGTCCTCGATGACGATGACCGATGGCTTGGGACCCGCGTCGACGTAGCGGTAATAGTCGAACTGCAGCGCACGCTGTTCGGCGGCCGACAGCGCATGCGGGGCGGCTGTCCGGATGCATGCGGTTCGGGCGTAACCCACGAACGGCTTCGCGTGCGGGAAGCCGCAGACGAAAGGCCGGTTCGTGTAGCCGCCTCCCTGCGTTCGCGGCGCCACGCGCTCCAGCGCATTGCAGATCGTCGGCGTGTCGAAGGCAGCCAGCGCGTTGAGGTCGGTGGCCGCGAGTTCGGAGGAGGGCATCGGCCAATCCACGCTCAGTAGGGTCCGGCGGCATCGCGTGCGGGATCGAGGCCCGTGGCCTTCAGGCCCTCGACGAGCGCGCGCCGCTCGGTGGCGTCCAACGCGACCAGCGGCTCGCGGGCATCGAGCCAGGCGTCGTCGCCGGTCAGTTCGGCCTGGATCGCCTTGACTGCCGGCAGCAGCGAGTAGCCCTTGAGCAGGACAAGCAACTGGTCGATGCGGTCGAGTTCAACGCGCCGCGCGGCATCGGTGCGGGCGTCGAACAGGCGGCGCAGGACACGCGGATAGAGGTTGGCAATGCCGCAGATCGTACCGACACCGCCGGCGGCAATCGCGGCGGGCAAATGCGGTTCAAAGCCGACGAAAATATCTAGGTTCGAAAACCGCTTCAAGAGCGTCTGCTCGTGGTCAAGGTCGCACGAGCTGTCCTTTACGCCGACGATCGACGCGGGATAGGAGGCGACCAACCGTTCGATAACCGCCTCCGAGATCGGGACGCCGGTTACCTGCGGGATGTGATAGAGGTACACGCGTAGCCGGTCGTCGGCGACTCCGTCGATCAGCCGCGCGTAGCTCGCATACACGCCCTCGTCGGAGACGCCCTTGAAGAAAAACGGTGGCAGCACCAGGACCCGGGAACAGCCAGCCTGCACTGCATGCCGGGTCAGGTCGATGGTCTCCGACACCGCGGCGCACGCCGTACCCGGCACGATTTTCGCGGCTGCAATCCCCGATGCCAGAAGCGCTTCGAGTCCGGCGCGCCGCTCGGTGAGCGAGAACGATTGGCCCTCACCGGTGGTCCCGAACAGCGCGATGCCGTCGACGCCGACGGCAAGGAGCCGCGCGCAGTGCGTCGCAAGTCGTGCGTGGTCCGGGCGCCCGTCGGCGTCGATCGGGGTCAGCGTCGCGCACCAGACGCCGCGCGGGGAGGCGGGGGCGGGCATCACGCGTTCGGGCCCGGCGCGCCGACGGGGACGCACCACGGATCCAATGACATGTCAGTCGCGGCCGGCGTTGCAGGCGCTGATGCCGGGTCGCAGACGTCCGGTTGCGGCATTTGCTCACCCATACACATGACTCGAGCAACAAGGGTTGACAGGTTCCGCTGACATGTTAGTCTGGAAACCAGTCGAAGTCGCGAGCATATCGCAAGCGCGCGCAACCGCGCGATGCGGTTCTGACCTCCTGCTATCCAGGAGCGCCGATCGATGCCCCCCCGAAGGACGTTCATCACGGATGCCGGGGCCACGCGGCGACCGTCGGTGCCGTTCGGCAAATGAAGCTCGAGGACGTCAAGCTCGGATTCGGCGGCGCCCCGCTGGGCAACCTGTTCGCGGCACTGCCTGATGCGGATGCGGTCGCGCTTGCGCGCCACGCCCACGACCGCGGTGTCCGCTATTTCGACACCGCGCCGCATTACGGCAATGGTCTCTCGGAACATCGGATCGGTACCGCGCTGCGCGACGTGCCGCGCGAGACGTTCGTGCTGTCGACCAAAGTCGGGCGCCTGCTCCTGCCCGATGCCGCGGCGCCGCGCGATCAGAACGGTTACGTGGGCGTGCTGCCGTTCGTGCAGCGCTGGGACTATACGTACGACGGAACGCTGCGCAGCCTCGCTGACAGCCTGCAGCGTCTCGGTGTCGCGCGCGTCGATTACGTGTTCATTCATGACGTCGCACGCGACGCCCATGGCGACCGGCAGCCGGAGCGCTTTCGCGCGGCTATGGAAGGCGCGGTGCCGGCGCTCTCGCGTCTGAAAGCGGAAGGTGCGATCGCGGGTTTCGGGCTCGGGGTCAACGACTGGCAAGTGTGCGTCGACGCGCTCGGCCACGCCGACCTCGACCTGCTGCTCCTCGCGGGCCGCTATACGTTGCTCGACCAGACGGCGCTGCCGGACCTCCTGCCGTTGTGCCTGAAGCGAGGCACGCGCGTCGTCGTCGGCGGTCCATTCAACTCGGGGATTCTGGCAACCGGCGTGCGGCAGGCGGCGGGACGCACACTCTATTTCAACTACGCCCCGGCGCCGCCGGATGTCATCGCCCGCGCGGCGGCGATCGAGGCGCTGTGCGCCACGCACGGCGTGCCGCTCAAGGCCGCGGCATTGCAGTTCCCGCGCGCGCATCCCGCGGTCGCGTGCGTCCTTGCCGGGGCGCGATCCGTCGCGGAGCTGACCGAGAATCTCGCGCTTGTCGCGCAGCCGATCCCGGCGGCGTTCTGGCGCGACCTGCGCACGGCGGGACTGGTCGCCGCGGAAGCACCGTTGCCGGGCGAGCGGTCATGAGCGCAGCGAGCAGTACCGCCACGCCGCGCATCGACGCGCATCATCACGTGTGGCAGCTTGCTCGTGGCGATTACGCGTGGCTGACGCCGGATCTGGGTGCGATCTATCGCGATTTCACGCTCGACGATCTGCGGCCCCTGCTGACCGATGCGGGTGTCGCCGCAACGGTGCTGGTACAGGCGGCGCCGACGGTCGCGGAAACCGAATTCTTGCTCGAGGTCGCGAAGGACAGCGCCGGCCTTGTACGCGGCGTCGTCGGTTGGGTCGACTTCGTGGAGCCGGACGCCGTATCGAAGCTATCCCGGCTGGCGCGCGAGCCGCTGCTGAAATCGGTCCGTCCGATGTTGCAGGATCTCCCGGACCCCGAATGGATATCGCGGCCCGACGTCGACGCGACCGTGGCCGCATTGCCGGGCCTCGGTCTGCGCCTCGATGCGCTGGTGAAGCCAGCACAACTGCGAGGGCTTCTGCGCATGCTCGACCGCCACCCGGAGATCGATGTGGTCGTCGATCATGGTGCAAAGCCGCCGATCGCATCCGGGCAGTGGCAGCCGTGGGCCGACCTGATCGCCGCCGTCGCCCTGCATCCAAGGGTGCACTGCAAGCTGTCCGGCCTCGTGACCGAAGCTTCGCCGGAGTGGACGGCCGATGCGCTTGCGCCCTATGTCGATCATCTGCTCGCGTGCTTTGGCCCGGCACGCCTGCTGTGGGGGAGCGACTGGCCGGTGGTCGTTCTGGGCGGGGGCTACGCGCGGTGGATTGCCGCGGCCGACACGCTTTTGAGCGGGCTCGATGGCAACGACCGCGCGGCGATCATGGGCGGCAACGCGGGGAGGTTCTACGGGCTTGAACAGCCACAAGGATGAGAGGCCGAAGGAGGGAAAGGAAGTGCGGATACCGTGTTAAGCGCTGCTTAAGGCGGCGCAGCTAGTCTGCGGGTGTTGCGCGAGCATGGAAGCAGGGGCTTCCGACTGCGGCGCGCATCCCCACGGAGGCCTTGCCATGAAGATCCGCACCATCGCGTTGACCGCAATCGCCCTTTCCGCTGCCACTGCGTACGCCACGGCCCCATCGGCCGCGGACCGTCCAATGAAGCTTTCGGAGGTTGCGGCCCAGCTGGAGTCGCGCTACCCGGGTGATGTCGTCGCAATCCAGTTCGACCCGTCCGGCGACAAGCGCCCGCACTACCACGTGGACATGCGCTTTCCCGAGAGCGGACTCGCAAGGCTCGACGTCGACGCGGCGACGCTCGACGTCGTCTCCCGCGAGCCCGTGCCGCTGGCGCCAGGAGCTGCGACGCTCCCCGAGGTCGTGGCATTGGCTGCGGCACAACTCCCCGGCCAGGTGACCGTCGCGGAGTTCGATTCGACCTTCGGCGTGCCGCCACACTACGACGTCGATGTGCGGTTGCCGCACGGTGCAATCGCGCGGCTCAAGATCGATCCGGAGACACGCCAGATCGCGTGGCGCAATCCCGCGATCGTCGAGCAGTAGTCGCCCATTTGCGTCCTCGTCACAACGCCAACGCGCCACGCCGAACGATCCGGAAAGCCTCGATGCACGGGCTTTCCGGGTCTTCGCCCCCACGGCCGGCGAGCGCGGCTCATTAAGCGCCACTTGAGGTCGGCTGCGTAATCTGCGTGGCGTCGACCGCTCAAGGAGACCCAGCATGCCAAGCGTTGTCCGCCGCTCCGTTTCCGTCCTTGTTGTTGCCGGCGCCATTGCGGCGACGGCCGCTGCCGCTGCGACGCCGGATCAACTGCTGGCCGAGTACGAGGTGATCGCGCGCAGGCAAGCGCCAGGCTTCACCGGTTTTTCCGCCGCGCGCGGCGCGGCGTTCTTCCGCTCGACGCATGGCAACGACTGGAGCTGCTCTACCTGCCATACGGCGAAACCCGTGGTTCCGGGTCGACATGCGCTCACGGGGAAGGTCCTCCAGCCGCTCGCGCCGGCCGCGAACGCCGACCGTTTCACCGACCTTGTCAAAGTCGAAAAGTGGTTCAAGCGCAACTGCGGCGACGTCGTCGGTCGCGCGTGCACCGCGCAGGAAAAGGGCGACGTCATCGCCTTCCTGCGTTCCGTCAATTGAAGGAGCCGATGATGAAAATCGAACGCAAGCGCCTTCTGTTCGACCTCACTGTATGGATCACCGCCCCGCTGCTCGTCTTCACGCTGCTCGCCGTCGATGCCGAAGCGAAATCGCGCAAACTCATGGCCGACAATGCGATCTGGCGCGCCGAGTGCGGGAGCTGCCACGTGGCCTATCCGCCCGCGCTGCTCCCGGCGGCGGAATGGCGCCAGCTGATGACGTCGCTCGACCGGCACTTCGGCGCTGACGCCTCGGTCGATACCAAGGTGGCGACCGAGATCGACGCGTTCCTTGCAGCCAGTGCGGGACGTGGCGAAGGTCGCGCCGGCGATGCGCAGCCACGGATCACGACCACCCGCTGGTTCCGGCACGAGCACGACGAGATATCGGCCGCCTCCTTTCGCTCTGCGGGCGTGAAGTCGGCCGCAAATTGCATGGCCTGCCATCCCGGCGCCGCGACCGGCGACTTCAACGAGCACGCGGTCAGGATTCCGCGCTAAGGAAAGGATAATCCATGCACGATGATTCAACTCGCCCGGGCATCCTCGTCTGGGACCTCCCGTTGCGCGTCTTCCACTGGCTGCTCGCCATCTCGTTTGTCGGCGCCTTTCTGACCGCGGAATCGGAGCGCTGGCGCGACGTGCATGCCGTGCTGGGCTACACGGTGCTGGCGCTGGTCGCCTTCCGCATCCTGTGGGGCGTGTTCGGTACGCGCTATGCCCGGTTCGGCGCGCTGCCGCTGGCGCCGCGGCGTGCGCTCACCTATCTGCGTTCGCTCGTCTCAGGGCGGCCGGAGCATTACCTCGGCCACAATCCCGCGGGGAGTCTCGCCATCTATGCGCTGCTGATTCTCGCGGTCGCAACTGCGCTCACCGGACTAGGCACGTTCGCCGACATCGGCGGCGAATGGCTGGGCGAACTGCACGAGGGCGTCGCCAATACGATGCTCGCGGTGGTGATCATCCACATCGCCGGCGTCGTGGTGGGCAGCCTCGCCCATCGCGAGAATCTGGCAGCTACCATGCTGACTGGACGCAAGCGGGGCACGCCGGGTGCGGGCATCAGCCAACCCCGTCGGCTCGTCGCCGCCACGTTGATCGCAGTGGTCGTGGGCCTTTGGACGGGCCTCGTTCCGACGCCGGGCCTCGAACCGACACAGACGTTGATCAGCGTCACCTCGCCTGCGCACGCTGGCGCGCATCCTGTCCGTCACGACGACGATTAGCGGACCGCCGATGCGCATCCTGCTCGCCGAAGACGACGCGCTGCTGGGCGATGGCCTGCAGGCCGGGTTGCGCCAGGAGGGCTTCGACGTCGACTGGGCCCGCGACGGTATTGCCGCCGAGCACGCGTTGGCGAACGCACCCTACGCGGCATTGGTGCTCGACCTTGGCCTGCCGCGGCGATCGGGGGATGAGCTCCTCGCCCGCTTGCGGGCGAAGGGCGAGCGTTTGCCGGTGCTCATCCTGACTGCGCGCGACGGTGTGGGCGACCGCATCCGGGGCCTCGACGGCGGTGCCGACGACTATCTGGTGAAGCCGGCCGATCTGCATGAACTGGCGGCACGGCTGCGTGCGCTCATCCGGCGCGCACGCGGCGAGGCGGCGCCGAAGCTCCGTGCCGGCGAGATCGAGCTCGATCCCGCGAGGCGCGAAGTGACGTCGCGTGGCGTTCCTGTGTCGCTGCAACCGCGCGAGTTCGCGCTGCTGCAGGAACTGCTGCTGAACGCCGGCCGGGCGCTGTCGCGTGAACAACTCGAGGAGCGGCTCTACGCGTGGGACGAGGAAGTGGGGAGCAATGCGGTCGAGGTGCACGTCCATCACCTGCGCCGAAAGCTTGGTCCCGATGCGATCCGCACGGTGCGCGGGGTAGGCTATCTCGTTGCAAAGGACCTGCGTGGTTGAGCGCCTCGCAGCGCGGTCGCTGCGCAACCGCCTGCTGGTGCTCGTTCTGGGTGGTGTCGCCGTCGCGTGGATCGGCGCGGCCGTGTTCGCCTACCGCGACGCACGGCACGAGACCGACGAACTCCTCGACGGTTATCTGGCGCAGTCGGCCGCACTGATCCTCACACAGGCCGGGGAGGATCTCGACGAGCTCGATCTCGAACACGCGCCGCAGCTGCATCGCTACGCGCGCCGCGTCGCCTTTCAGATCTGGGAGCGCGGCAAAGGCCTGCGAGTGCATTCGGCAAACGCGCCCGACAAGCGCCTTTCACCGCGCAGCGAAGGCTTCGACGACGTCGCGGTCGACGGCGAGCGCTGGCGTGTCTTCTCCAGCTTCGACGAGCACCGAGAGATCCTGGTCCAGGTGGGTGAGCTGCGCAGCGCTCGGGACGAGATCGCGTTCGCAGTAGCGCGTGGGCTCGCGGCGCCGCTGGTCGTCGCGCTCCCCCTGCTGGGCGTGCTGATCTGGATCGCGGTGACGTTTGGCCTCGCCCCGCTGGGCGCCGTTGGTCGGGCGGTTGCCGAGCGCGATCCCGCCAACCTTGCTCCGCTCGACGTTGGGTCGCCCCCGCGCGAGGTGGCGCCGCTCGTCGCCAGCCTCAACTCCCTGTTCGAGCGCGTGCGAGTATCGATGGAACACGAGCGTCGTTTCACCGCCGATGCTGCGCACGAGTTGCGTACGCCAATTGCCGCGTTGCGGGCGCAGGCCGAGGTTGCCCTTGCGGCGGACGACGCGGCGCAGCGACGCCATGCACTCGAGGGCGTAATCGCGGGCTGCGACCGCGCGGCGCATCTGGTCGGACAGTTGCTTACCCTGGCGCGGCTCGACCCAGCGCGAGCCGAGAGCCCCGGCGGCACCGCCGACCTCGCCACCATTGCAAGGGAGGTCGCTGCGAGCCACGCGCAGGCTGCGATGGACCGGGGGCTGGACCTGTCCGTCGAGGCGCCTGTGTCAGCGACTGTTGCGGCCGACCCGTCTCTGGTGCAGATCCTGCTGCGCAACCTGGTCGACAATGCCGTGCGCTATGCCGCCGGCGTGGGGCGCGAGATTCATATCGAGATTGCCGGTGGAGACCACCCTGTCTGCCGGATCGTCGACGATGGGCCCGGGATTCCACCCGAGGACCGCGCGCGCCTCGGCGAACGGTTTCACCGCCGAGAAGGGACGGGTGAGCCGGGAAGCGGGCTCGGCCTGTCGATCGTGCAACGCATCGCGAACCTATGCGGTGCTACCGTGGCCTTCGAGACGGCGCCGGGCGGACGCGGACTTGGCGTGACTGTCCACTTCCACGCAAAGCGCACGGACAATTGAGGAGCGGCCGGAGATTCAACGGCACGAAGCGCCGGTCAGTACGCGTGGCGCCTGAGCTTCGCGCGATGCACGATCGTCGTCGCGATCTCCTCGATCGACTTGGCGGTCGTGTCGAGCATCGGGATGCCTTCGCGCTCCATCAGGTGCTCGCACTCGCGCACCTCGTAGCGGCAATTCTCCAGTGCCGCGTACTTGCTGCCGGGACGGCGCTCCTCGCGGATCTTCTGCAGGCGGTCGGGATCGATCGTGAGCCCGAACAGCCGGTCGCGGTGCGACCCCAACGATGCTGGCAGCCTGCGGTCGGCGAAATCATCGGGCGTGAGCGGGAAATTCGCCGCCCGTATGCCGAACTGCACTGCAAGGTAGAGCGAGGTCGGTGTCTTGCCGCAGCGCGAGACGCCCACGAGGATCACCTGCGCCTTGGCCAGGTCGCGCGTCGCCGCGCCGTCGTCGTGCGCCTGCGTGAAGTTGATCGCCTCCATCCGCGCGAAATACTCGCCGCCATTGGCGATGCCGTGCGAGCGGCCCGCCGCATGCGAGCTCTTGGCGTCGAGCTCGGCTTCCAGCGGCGCGATGAAGATCTGGAAGAGATCGAGCGTCAGCGCGTTGGCGCCCTGGCGGACCGACGCGCTCATCGCCTCGTCGACGATCGAGCTGAACACGATCGGCGGCTTGCCTTCGCTAGCGGCGGTGTCATTGATCTGCCTTATCGCCGCATCGATCTTGTCGGGGGTGTCGACGAACGGGATCGTCTGCCGTTCGAAGGCGAACTCCTCGAATTGCGACAGCAAGCTGTTGCCGAGTATTTCGGCGGTGATGCCGGTGCGATCAGAGATGAAGAAGACGGTGCGGCGGTTGGGCATCGACGTCGGTCTCGCGGTTCCGCTCTACCAGTCCTTCCACACCGGCACGACGCCGGACGGCATCCCGGGCAGGTCGCCCAGATCCATCCGGCTCTCGCCCGGGCCGTGATAGTCGGAGCCGCAGGACGCCTGCAGGCCGAAAATGCGCGCCAGCGTTGCGAATTCCGCGTATTGCGCGGGGGTGTGCGACGGCGACAGTATTTCAATCGCCTCGCCGCCGGCGTCTCGGAACTCGGACAGCAGGCGACGCATCCCGCTCGGGCTCACCTTGTAGCGTCCGGGATGGGCAAGGACGGCCTTGCCTCCCGCAGCGCGTATCCATTTGACGGCTTGCGGCAGCGTCGCCCATGCGTGCTTGACATAGCCCGGCTTTCCAGGCGTGAGATAGCGCTTGAACACTTCCTTCAAATCGCGCACGTAACCGGTCGCGACGAGATAGCGGGCGAAATGCGTGCGCGAGACGAGCCTCTCGCTGGTCACGTAGGCCAGCGCGCCTTCGTACGCACCCTCGATGCCGGCAGCAGCCAGTGCATCGCCGATCCGGCGCGCCCGCATCGAGCGCCCTGCGCGGATCGTGTCGAGTCCCGCCGCAAGCGCCACGTTGTCGGGGTCGACGTGGAGGCCGATGACGTGAATGCTCTGCTCCTCCCAGCTCACCGACAGCTCGGAGCCGCAGACGAACCCGATGCCTGCCTGCCTCGCCGCATCCTTCGCTTCGGCAAGGCCCGCGACTTCATCGTGATCGGTGAGCGCCAGGACATCTACACCGCGCGCCGCGGCGCGCGCGACGACCGCCGCCGGCTTCAACAGACCGTCGGAGCAAGTCGAGTGGCAGTGGAGATCGTAGCGTGGCATGGACGGAGGGGGTGGGATCCGAGGGACGGGTCCTGCCGACCGGGACGAAGATGCAGGCGCAGCACAGCACCTTCAGCTAGTCTATCGATTCTAGCAGAACGAAGGGTTTTCTCGGCGCGCTGTCACGCGAACTCATGGCGGCGAAAGACTGCCTCAATGGCTTCGCGTGAAGCGCCGATGCCAGCGCATGACGCCGCCTTTGCGCCCGAAACGAATCATCATGTGCAGCGACGATGGGTGAACGTTGAGCGCGATCAGCAGGGCGTAGACCGGCCGGAGCAGCGCCTTGACCAGATTTTTCAGCGACGAGCGAAAAGCAGCGGCGCGTCGAAGGCTGCCCTCGTACAGCGCGGCCTCCTGCAGGACCTCTTCGCGAAAGTGCGGGTCCTCGCGCAGGCGTGCGGCGAGCGCGTCGTGCTCGGGACTCGCCTTTTCACCATAGCTGCCGCGACGGAACCCGCTGAAGACCAGCAGGACTCCCACCGTCGGTATGCAGCGCAATATCGCGCCGGACCGCCATGCCCGGAACAACCAAGCCTGCGATGTCGTGACGTAGACCGAGTCCGGTTCGGGCCACGGACCAACCCGCTCGGCAAGGGTTCGTCGAAACATCCACGACGATGCGGAGTAGAACTCGAAGGGATTGTATCCGGCGGAGCCGGGAACCCCGCGCAGCTGAAAACGGTAGGGAGGCGCGCCAAGGTCGACATCGGTTGCTGCATTCGCCATCGCGCAGGGCACCCAAACCAGATCGGCATTGCCCTTGTCGAGTGCGGTCACGCAGGTGGCCCTGGGGAGGCCGCCAATTCCCGCGATCGTCGCAATCGCGAGCACCTTGAGCTTCGACAACATAGGCACCGACCTTCAGGGGCCACCTTTTCGCGGCACCCGCGATCGATAGGTTCACACATTCTGGACCTGAGTTCCGAGAGAAGGAAGCCCAGGCCACCCGTGCGTTGGGGATCACCGGACCTTGAGATACCTCGTTGATCCAAGCAGAATGACGGGTTCTCTCCCTCGCCGCCGCCCTGTCCGGCGGCGTGCCTGCCAGAAGCCAGCAAGAACATGAGCCCGTGCTGACCGCCGCCAACATCACCCTTCAGTTCGGGGCGAAGCCGCTCTTCGAGAACGTCTCCGTCAAGTTTGGCGACGGCAACCGCTATGGCCTCATCGGCGCCAACGGCTGTGGCAAGTCGTCGCTGCTGAAAATTCTCGGCGGCGATCTCGAGCCTTCCGGCGGCAGCGTCACACTCGATCCGAACGAGCGGCTGGGCAAGCTTGGCCAAGACCAGTTCGCCTATGAGGACGCGCGCGTGCTCGACGTCGTGCTGATGGGGCACGAGGCGATGTGGCGGGCGAAAGAGCAAAAGGACGCGATCTACGTCGACCCCGAGGCCACTGAGGACGACTACGTCCATGCCGCGGAGCTGGAGGCGAAGTACGCGGAGTGGGGCGGCTACACCGCCGAGGCGCGTGCCGCGGAGCTGCTGCAGGGTGCGGGCATCGCGATCGAACTGCACGACGGCCCGATGAGCGCCGTTGCCCCGGGGTGGAAACTGCGCGTGTTGCTCGCCCAGGCATTGTTCGCGGACCCGGACGTCCTGCTGCTCGACGAGCCGACCAACAACCTCGACATCAACTCGATCCGCTGGCTGGAGGGCGTGCTGAACGAGCGCTCGAGCACGATGGTCATCGTCTCGCACGACCGGCACTTCCTGAACAGCGTCTGCACGCACATGGCCGACCTCGACTATGGCACGTTGCGCGTGTATCCCGGGAACTACGACGACTACATGATCGCGTCGACACAGGCGCGCGCGCAGGTGCTCTCCGCGAACGCGAAGGCGAAGGAGCGCATCGCCGAGCTGCAGGAATTCGTCCGCCGCTTTTCGGCCAACAAGTCGAAGGCGCGGCAGGCGACCTCGCGCGCGCGCCAGATCGAGAAGATCCGCGTCGAGGACGTAAGGCCCTCGTCGCGGCAAAACCCGTACATTCGCTTCGAGCAGGACCCGAAGCGCAAGCTGTACCGGCGCGCGATCGAGATCGAGCACCTGGCGAAGGGCTGGCCCGGCCAGCCGAAGGAGCTTTTCGCCAACCTGAACTTGATCCTCGACGCGGGAGCGCGGCTCGCGATCATCGGCCCCAACGGCTCCGGCAAGACGACGCTCGTGCGCACGTTCGTCGGCGAGCTCGTCCCCGACGCGGGGCGCGTCAAGTGGGCCGAGAAGGCCGATATCGGCTACTACATGCAGGACCCCACCGGCGTCTTCGATGCCGACGTGACCGCCTTCGACTGGATGCGGCAATGGGCGCAGGAGGGCGACGACGAGCAGATCGTGCGCGCGACGCTGGGCCGGCTGCTCTTCACCGGCGACGACGGAGCGAAGAAGGTGCGCGTTCTCTCCGGTGGCGAGAAAGGGCGGATGCTTTGGGGCAAGCTGATGCTCACCCGGCCGAACGTGCTGGTGATGGACGAGCCGACCAACCACATGGACATGGAGTCGATCGAATCGCTGCAGCTCGCGCTCGAGATGTACGCGGGGACGCTGATCTTCGTCTCCCACGACCGCCAGTTCGTCTCGGCGCTGGCGACGGAGGTGATCGAGCTGGGTGGCGCGCAGCCGGTCCATTTCACGGGCAATTACGAGGACTATCTCGTCGCCAAAGGCGTCGCCTGACGGGGTCTCGGCCGGATTCGCCGGGCCTGGCGGACGGGCCGGATTCGCAACAGCCGGAGCGCCGGCTCGCTCGACCGGACGAATGGTGCTTGCGTTACAGGAACTTTTTGGTGAAAAATATGCCAATGGTATAGGGTGGCCGCGCGGATCCTTTGTGTCCGCGGGCAAACGACAAGGCGACCGATCCGTGAAGCTCTTCGACCGTGTCCTCAATCCCCGCGAAATCCGGCGGCGGCTCGGGTTGAACCAAGAGCAGTTCTGGACCCAGATCGGCGTTACGCAGAGCGGCGGCTCACGTTACGAGAGCGGCCGCGAGATGCCCAAGCCGGTGCGCGAGTTGCTCCGGCTTGTCCACGTCGAGCAGATCGACCTGTCGCAGGTGAAGCGCGTCGACTTCGAGATCATCAGCTATCTCAAGGAGACGCATGCGGATCTATACCGGACACTGCGGCGCGCGGTGAAGGGCCGCAACAAAGCCGGCGGGGCGCCGCTCGTCCTCGACGAGGCGGGCATCGGCGAGCCGACGGAAACCGCGGAGTCCCTCGATGGGCCGCCTGTCGGTACCGGCGAACCCAAGGGCAGCCACTCCTACTGATCCCCCGCGTGCCACGCAAGTGGCCGCGTCTCTCGCAAGGCATGGAACCCGCTGCGGCGGGTTCGCTGTTTTTGCAACGCAGCGTTGCGGGCGAAGGCTGCATGAGGCAGGTAAGATCGTACCTTTGCGATGCCGCTTTGCGCGTTGCACCATGCCTCTAAGAACCCAGACCAAGAGCGAGAACGGATGAGCGCAGAGCAACGTGTCATTCCCTTCGACCGCCTGCGCATGGCCGATATCGACATGGTCGGTGGCAAGAACGCATCGCTGGGCGAAATGATCGGCCAGCTCGCTGGCGCCGGCATTCTCGTTCCGGGCGGTTTCGCCACCACGGCATTCGCATTTCGCGAGTTCCTCGCGCACGGCGGGCTCGACGCGCGCATTGCCGCGCGGCTCTCAGCGCTCGACGTCGACGACGTGGCGGTGCTGGCCAAGACCGGCGCCGAGATCCGTGGCTGGATTGCGGCTGTGCCACTGCCACCTGCGCTGGAGCGGGACGTGGCCGCCGCATACGCGGCGTTGAGCGCCGATGCGCCGGACGCGACATGGGCCGTCCGCTCCTCTGCAACCGCCGAAGATCTGCCCGATGCTTCCTTCGCGGGTCAGCAAGAAACTTTTCTTAATATCAAAGGGTTGGAGAATATACTTCACGCTGTGAAGGAAGTGTTTGCCAGCCTCTACAACGACCGCGCAATCGCCTATCGCGTGCACCAGGGGTTCGCCCACGAGCATGTGGCGCTGTCGGCGGGCGTCCAGCGGATGGTACGCAGCGACCTGGGCGCATCCGGCGTGATGTTCACGATGGACACCGAATCGGGCTTCGACCAGGTCGTGTTCATCACCGCCTCCTATGGTCTCGGTGAAACCGTCGTACAAGGAGCGGTCAACCCGGACGAGTTCTACGTCTACAAGCCGAATCTTGCCGCCGGGCGACCGGCGATCCTGCGCAAGACCGTCGGCGGCAAGGCAATCCGGATGCGATTCGCCGATGCGCAGCAGGCAGGCAAATCGACAGTCACGGTCGACGTCCCCGAGGAGGAGCGCCAGCGCTTTTCAATCAGCGACGCCGAGGCCGAGGATCTGGCGCGCTGTGCGGTCACCATCGAAGCGCACTACGGCCGTCCGATGGACATCGAGTGGGGCCGCGACGGTGCCGACGGCAAGCTCTATATCCTCCAGGCGCGTCCCGAGACCGTCAAATCGCGCGAGGGCGGCGAGGTCTTGCGTCGATTCCGGCTGAAATCGAAGTCCGACGTGCTCGCCTCCGGTCGCGCGATCGGGCAGAAGGTGGGGCAGGGCGCGGTGCGCCTGGTCAAGTCTGCGGCCGAGATGGACAAGGTCAGGGCGGGCGACGTGCTGGTCGCCGACATGACCGATCCGGATTGGGAGCCGGTGATGAAGCGCGCTGCGGCGATCGTCACCAATCGCGGCGGGCGCACGTGCCATGCGGCGATCATCGCTCGCGAGCTCGGCATTCCGGCGGTGGTCGGGTGTGGCGACGCGACACGCGTGCTGGCGGACGGCGGAGAAGTTACCGTCTCGTGCGCCGAAGGTGACACGGGCCACGTGTATTCGGGATTGCTCGAAATCGAGGTGGTCGAAGTGGCGCTGGACCGGATGCCGCCGGTGCCGACGAAGATCATGATGAACGTCGGCAACCCGGAGCTCGCATTCGAGTTCCGGCGGCTGCCCAACGAGGGCGTCGGACTCGCGCGCCTCGAGTTCATCATCAACAAGAATGTCGGGATCCATCCGAAGGCGCTCATCGAGCTCGACCGGCAGCCCGCCGACCTGCAGCGCGAGATCCGGCGGCGGATCGCCGGATACGCGAGCCCGACCGAGTTCTACGTGGGCAAGATTGCCGAAGGTGTGGCCACGATCGCCGCGGCGTTCTGGCCGAAGAAGGTCATCGTCCGCCTGTCGGACTTCAAGTCGAACGAGTACTCGAACCTCGTCGGTGGCCAGCGTTACGAGCCGCACGAAGAGAATCCGATGATCGGCTTCCGCGGCGCATCGCGCTACATCGCGCCCGAGTTCCACGACTGCTTCGCTCTTGAATGCGCGGCGATGAAGCGCGTCCGCGAGTCGATGGGCTTCACCAACGTCGAGCTGATGATCCCCTTCGTGCGGACGCTTGCCGAAGCCAGACAGGTCATCGCGCTGTTGCAGGAGCAGGGCCTGCAGCGCGGCGTGAACGGGCTGCGAGTGATCATGATGTGCGAAATCCCATCCAATGCGATTCTCGCGGACCGCTTCCTCGAGCATTTCGACGGCTTCTCGATCGGCAGCAACGACATGACGCAGCTCACGCTTGCCGTCGATCGCGATTCCGGCGGCCCGATCGCGCCGACGTTCGACGAGCGCGACGACGCGGTGAAGGCGATGCTGGCGATGGCGATCGACGCATGCCGCAAGGCGGGCAAGTACGCCGGCATCTGCGGGCAGGGTCCGTCCGACCACCCCGATCTCGCGCAATGGCTGGTCGAGCGTGGGATCGAGAGCATTTCGCTCAATCCGGACACTGTTGTCGAGACGTGGCTGCTGCTCGCGGGGAAGAAAGCCTGAACCGCCACCATCGGGTCGTGCCTGACGGCGCTTGGTCCGCTTCGTCCGTACGGTCGATTGACCGGGCCCGGCTCGAAAAGTGCAATGGCGGGCCATGCAACCCCTGCCGCGCCTTCGCCTCGAACCGCGACCATCGCGCATCGCGTGCGCGCTGATCGCATCGGCATGCGCCGTCATGGCAGCGCTGATCGTTGCGCTGCCGCTGCCGTTGTGGGGCTCTGCCGCAGGACTGATCACGATCCTCTGCGTTGCGGCGCGCGGATTCTGGCGCTGCACAGGGCGCGGTGTACCCGCACTGCTTTTCGTCGGCGCCGACCGGCGGCTCACGGTCGCCGCTCGCGATGGACAGACGCGTGACGGCGCGATCGAGGACGATTCGTACGTCGGCGCAATGCTGACGACGATCGTTTGGCGCCCCGATGGCCTCGCGTGGTGGCGGCGGGCGCCGTCGATACTGATCCTGCCCGACATGCTGCCGGCAGATGATTTCCGTCGCCTGCGCGTGTTGCTGCGTTACGGGCGGACCGCTGCTTCGCGCACGACAAGCGGCGCCGACGCCGCCTGACCCGCAAGCCACGCCTGGGCGTCGATGCGCACGCCGCTTTCGGCCTTGGGCTGGGCGCCGAGAAGCTGCAGGTACAAAGGCACCAGCGCTGCGGGCGGCGGCAGCGCGGCCTTGTCTTCGCCGGGATGGGTCAGCATGCGCAGCGGCGATCCGATGGGCCCCGGCACAACGGCGTTGACGCGCAGGTTCGCGCGGTTTTCCCATTCGTCGGCGAGCGTTGCCGCGAGCGCACCCAAGGCTGCCTTCGATGCCGCATAGGCGCCCCAAAACGCGCGGGGATCCGCGCCGCGCGAGTCGAGCGTGAACACGACGGAGGCGTCGGGTGCCGCCGCGAGCAGCGGCAGCGTGGAGCGCGTCAGCCCCATTGCGGCGACGACGTTGACGCGCAGCGCCTGCTGCCAAGTGTCGAGTGCCTGATGTTCGATTGGGCCGAGTGAGCCCAGGTACGCGGCCGTGTGCACGAGTCCGTCGAGCCGTCCGAGTTGTTTTTCGATCGCACTCGCCACCGTGCCGAAATCCTCGCCCGCTGCCGCCGCCAGATCGAGCGGCAGGATCGTCGGCTGCGGGTGACCGGCGGCACCGATCTCGTCGTAGAGCGCCTCGAGCTTGCGCACCACGCGCCCATGCAGCACGGCGGTCGCGCCGCACGCCGCGCACGCAAGTGCAAGTTGCCGGCCGAGACCGCCCGTCGCACCGGTGATGAGAATCACGCGGCCGGAAATATCGAACGAGAGCGGAACGGAGGTGAGAAGAGGCATCGACGAGCGCGTCGGTTCGAACGTCCGCAGCAGGCCAGTTGCGTCGCGGCGATGGATGCGAGCGGCAACGCCTGCGCGGCGGCGGCGATGATAGCCCATCGGTGTTTGCCAAGCATCTGCCCCGGCGGTATAATTTTCGATTGGCCGTGGGGGTATAGCTCAGCTGGGAGAGCGCTTGCATGGCATGCAAGAGGTCAGCGGTTCGATCCCGCTTACCTCCACCACGTAACCAACAGCAGCCGCAATGGCGGGCTGCTGCTGCATCAGGTCCCCATCGTCTAGAGGCCCAGGACATCACCCTTTCACGGTGAGTACGGGGGTTCGAATCCCCCTGGGGACGCCAAAAAATTCAGATACTTAGCGGCTAGCGGCGAGCTGCGATCTCGGCTCGTACCCAAAACTGGACCCAAAACTCGGCGCGCCGTCAGAACGTACTGACCTAGGTCGGATCTCTGCGCGCGTCGCGCCTAGCGCGTTCTAGCGCGTCCGGCAGGCAAAAAGAGGGGCGCCGGAGCGCCCCAAGGGGAGAGGGCGCCGGTCAGTCGGCCGGCGGCTTGTCGCTGCCGTTGTCGGGCAATGCCGGCTTGGGCGCGGCCAATTGCTTCCGCGTGAGCGAGCGCAGCCGGGTAAGCCGCGCGATTCGCGACGCGGGTGTACGCTAGGCCATGCCGATCGGCGAGACCTATCGAGAGAATAATGGAGACTAAGCAGTTAAAGGATTCGATCGAGCTCTGCGACCTCTGTGACCATTACGCTATCGGGGAATGGATTTTCCGAGGGGTGCCGGACTCAGCTTACGAACTAGTGCCAGTTATCGGACGGCCGGGAGCGAGACGATCAAACAAGAACGTCGAGCTGCCATACGATGCCGAACAAGCTAGGTTGATGCTGCAGCACTTTAAGCTTCGTGCGCGCCCATTTATCTCCCTTGATCGCGGGGCAGACGATCTTGAGTGGCTAGCGATCGGCCGGCATCACGGTCTTCCTACTCCATTTCTGGATTGGACAAGAAGCCCATTGATCGCGGCTTTCTTTGCGTGTCAACCAGGAGGAGTTGTCCATGGTGCGAACAAGTCAGCCGCAATTTATGCGGCCAAAATACCGCCTATCGTAGAGACGCTGACTGAAGCAATCGCAGCGAACGCTCCCGTTCTTTATCTGCCACCTCACAATTCGCCGCGGATTACGGCTCAACAAAGTCTACTTACGTACCATCCTGCCCCGAGAGACAACGTGGAGTCCCGCCGGGCTGGTCCGATACGATATCGCGAGCCACGTAGCGTTTAAGATAAAGGTCGCGTTACACAGAGCAGGGGTAAATGAGTCGGTCTTGATGCCCACTTTGGATGGGGTAGCCGCGGACTTAGCGTGGCTCTACAAGCGAGAGTTTCTAACTCAGGTAACGCTACCAAACAAATTCGTCGATACCGGTCCTACGGGTTCGGGGCTCGAACGCATTTTCGAATTGGACTTGCCCGTCGAGCAGAATTCAAAGGTGGACGTCTTGTCCGCAAAACTCGAGGTGAGAGGTTCCTCTCCTCCTTCGAATGCGGGCAGGGGGGAGACATAAGGGGAATGGGCGCCGCTTTGGCACGCATCGCCCGGCGACCGCAGGAAACGCCATCAAGATCGCCACCGATTAGACGATTCGGTACTCGGCCTCCGGTACTCCGGCTCGCCGATGATTTCCCAAACGGCGTAACGCGCGGCGATCACGTCGCGCTCGGCGACGTACCGCGCGCGGACCCACTTGCCCGACACGGGGTCGCGGAACCGGAACGGGTACAGGATCAACAGCAGCGGCGCGTGCAGCGGACCGGGCATGGTACGGATCGTTCAGCGCGGCGCACGCGGGGCGTCCGTGTTGACCGCGGGGTTAGCCGCCAAGTGCATTACGTCAAACGGCGTGACCATCACAAGCCACTCCAGTCATGTTCCCGGGACTTCAGGCAATGGCAGTTTGTGCAGAGACAGGCAAACCGCTCACGATGGCCGCGTCCGTCAACATGGTCGAGATTCAGGACTCGAACATCTGCGTGGCCGCAGTGTTCGCAGCGGTACCGTTGGCGACGGGCAGCACGCAGCGCGGCTGCGCCGTAGCGACTACGCAGGCTACCGTTAGTGCGCGTGTATAACCAACGAATAACCACGCGCTCGGCGGGCTCCAGAAACGGTTCGGCTTTCTTGAGACGGTCTCGCGGAAGGTTAATTGGGCCGTCCGTGAGATAGAGATACCGGAGAGCGGTACGCATCGAACCGACCGCACCAAGGTCCGCATTCGATAACCGCGACTCAATGTAGTCTTGGTCATCGAATCGATCGATTGGAATCAGGAAGCGGCTTCTTGAGTCCATGGCGCGGCCCGCGACTGGCGGCTAACGTTTGAGCTCACCTGCGGGCGCCGGCTTGCCGGCGCACGTCAGGTGGAGCGAAGGGTTAGCCACCCTTCGTTTCCGACTCATGAAAGCGCCTCCATTGGTCGCAGAAGAAGGGTTCGACATCGAAGAACATGTCAGACGCTAGACGAAGGTCTTCGGAAAGGCTGGATCCGGCAAAGGTACTGACGTAGACGACCTTGCCCAGCCTCTTTACTTCGTTGACCACCGGAACGTAGTCACCGTCACCCGACATCAGGACAGCGACATCGAAGTTCCCAAAGTGGGCGTGGCTCAAGAGGTCTTTGGTAAGCGCGATGTCAACGCCCTTCGCTTTCTCATCCCGTCGGGTCTTCTTGAAGACCTCAGGAGTGAAGCCAAGCGACCACAGCATGATGCGTACTTGCTGAACGAGTGGGTCGTCACCGCAGACACTTGTATAGCAATGCGCGCGTACCGCGTGTGGCTGTACCTGGATTGGCGTGCTCTCGGTGTTCGTAATGGCGGTAGTCGGGCGTACGCCGGGAAGCCAGGCGAAGACATCGGGCATGTAGTAAGGCCCAGAGGTAAGCGCGATTCCGCGATCGCAGGCCACTCGTTGCGCCCGAATCGCGAAGTTCTCGCCGTCGACGAAGAGCATCCAGCGTCTAAGGTGGGGATCACTGGGTAATGTAAACATCGCTGATGTGAGGGTGGCTAACGGACGAAGGTAACCGGCCGCGAGCGGGCGGCCCGCAGCGCCGCCGGCGAGCGGTCCGGTTGAGCGAGAGGGTATGACTCGCTTTCATTTGGAATAAACTTTCCGCCCCTGTGCGTAGAACAGCCTGTAGAAACGTGATGCCTTGGGTGGCGCATCGTGGAAGCAGTTGTCTTCCTCTTCGTTGGCGAGCAGGTACTCGTAAAGGAAGGAAACGCTCTTTCTCGCGACTCTGAGCTTCGGGATGTTCATTACTTCCTCGGAATCGAGGTGCGCAACGAACTTGTCTCTATAGGTTCGCATTTCCTCGATGTACGCCTCGAACGCCGCTTCCGTTTGACCAACTGCGTTCAATAAGCCGGCGTTGAACGTCGCTTGATCTGTGATGACCTTTCGCCAGTAGTGCTGGCCTCGCTTGTCGCCGAAGAGCTTGCACCATTCGAGGACGCAGACGTCGATGAAATTGCCGTTGGCGTTGACCCAGAACTGGTCTTTGAATATCAAGGCACCCTTTCGCCAGCCAGATTTGTAGAAAGCCAGATTTCGGAGAAAGTGGCAGCACAGTATTCCCACTCGGCGGAGACGTTGTCTACGTGTCATTGCGAGGCATAACCTAGAAATGGGGAACCTAATACTGACGGAAAACAAAGCGTCCGCCAATCCGTTTCCGCGACGGTACTTTGCCCAGAATCGAGTCCAGGAGCAAACGGAGGGTGCGGGCCTGCGCCCATAGTGGTTGCATGCTTTGCGGCCGACGCCCTGCGTCGATCTACGCGGCGCGCTATCCTGTCGCGATGGATGCCGAGCTTCGCCCCTGTCCCTTCTGCGCGCACGACAAGCCCATCGTCGTAACGATCGCCGGTGAGCCGCCGGTTTACATCGTTGCGTGCCCCGAGTGCGGGGCGAGCGGGCCGAAACAGTTACCGGGTGTCGAAGTCGCTGTCGCGATTGATGCCTGGAATCGGCGCTTCGGTCTGCACTGACGCGGCCACGCGCTGTAGCGGTTGGATCGTAGTTGCCTTCAACTGGCCGAGTTCGGCCACAAGC
>CAWAFI010000008.1:0-411470 GCA_963781285.1 uncultured beta proteobacterium | reverse complement strand
GAAACTGCCCTTCTGCTTACTGGAGAAGGAGTTCGTCCGTTTCATATCAACAGGCTCTTGGATCCGGCGGGACCATCGTAGCCAGCAGCGGCGACGGGTCGCACATGCGGATGCCGTGCACCCCATCAACGTAGATTTGCAGCGTGCGCGCATCTGCTGCCATGGTCGAACTGATGGCGAGTTGCTGAATCGTGGGTGTGCCCACGGCAACCGGCACGATGCGCCCCAGGCGATTGAAAGCAACCGAAGCAGCCGCAGCCGGCTGGGCTAGGACTCTGACATTGGCTCCGCCCTCCTGTGCCGAGTACGTCTGGATTACCGAGTTATCGCTGACCTGCCTCACCGTCCAAGTGGGACTCCCCCCTCCCGCAAGGAGCGTGAAGCTAACCGTCTGATTTCGTCTAACCGCTTCACTTCGTGCGACCCGCAAGCCGTTGACTATCGATTCGGTCGTCGAGCGGATTTCGCCGTTGCGCAGGAAGGCCGAGAACGAGGGCATGGCCAGCATCGTCAACAATGCAGCGATGGCCAGCGCGATCGTCAGTTCGACCAGGGTAAAGCCCAGTGTCGCGACACGGGAGGGCATGTCAGCACGCCCCGCCCTTGTTCGTAACCCAGCAAGTGCTGCCGACTCCAGACCATCCCGTCGGGAGGCTCGTTGTGCTGCGCGTGTTCGATTCGTTGATCGTGTAGGCAAATTGGTTCATGCCCTGCGCCGCGATCCCTGTCGCGGTGACCGTATACGTTGTCGCGCTGGGGAAGGCGCAGGTAACCGTGAAATACTGCGTTCCGCCAGGCACATATATCGAGCCGGCCGGCGCGGCGCCTGGCGCAGCGGGAATGCAATTGAGCGGAAATTGACGGTTGTCCAGAAAATATTGCTCCAACCGGTTCCGCATATCACTCAAGCTGCTCGTCGCTTCGGGAATCTTGCTTCGCCGGACATAGTCACCGTAAGCCGGGATCGCAATCGCGGCGAGAATGGCGATAATCGCTACGGTTATCATCGCTTCAATCAACGTGAATCCGTCGCCACGATGTAGTCTCGTGCCCGACCACGTACGCACCGTCGATGCTGCGAACGGGTTGCGCCCGCATCTACTCGTAACTGCACGCGACTGCACTTGTTCCACGTTTGCTCCTTCGGCGACTTGCCACAAAAAGCGGCACAACTATCACTCGGTTTCCAACGTTGTTCTTCGTTGAGTTCACTTAACAGCCGCCGCACACCACGTGCACGTTGCAGGCGGCTGTCACTTCACGGCCAACGAACTGCCATCGTGGCCAGAATGCGGGCGGTGCACACTAGTCGTGGACGGATTGCGTCGATCACACTCTGTACCCTGCAATAGCTACGACACGTCACCAAAATATTTCCCTCGCAACTGCTCATTGCAAGCCGCATACCAACCTTCTGGCATATGCCCTGATTCCTAGTGATCTCCGCGAGAGATTGATGAGTTAAGGAACAAGCGGAGTAAATCGTTGGACGAAAGGTCGTCTCCACTCAATGTATGTAGTAAACATGATCGGTCTCGGAGGGTGGTGATTCAAAACACGCGCGTGCATTGTGACGAATCTGGTCAGCCGAAGTAGCCAGGCTTAGCCGCATATACCGGTACGAGAATCAAATACGCGCCTACTCCGCGTTGAGGATTGGGGCGGGCAGCGATCGAACACCGATCTTGGGGAGCAATCGGCCGGTGGAGGTGCTGGCGATGCGCCGATCCAGCGTTCGTCGACGAAAGGCAAGCAGTCGGCAAGGTTGGCGGCGCTACTCGAGCAGCGCCAGCCAGACGCCAACGCACTCAGGCGGGATCACCCGTGGTAGTCGATTGAAATGGGCGCTGCCGTTAGTCGCCCTCGGCGGGCCGCAACCTCGCAGCCACTCACGCGGACCGTTGAACGTCTGCGCTTTGGGGATCGAACTGGGGCCGTCGCCGAAAAGACAACTCGCCGCCAGCAGTTGACATCTATGTTGGCAGCATGACTGCCGAGGCGGACGGCGCCGATCCGCAGAAACTGCTGGGGCATACTTCCGCTCAAACAACTAGGATATATCTAAGGGGAAAGCGAATCGTCACAGTAGACCCTGTGCGTCGGAAACGTGGGTAGAATGCGCCCCGATGTAGAAGGTTCTACAAAGATACGGCCACAAGTCGTTGATTCGTAAGCCTTCCCCAAAAACACGATTTTTGCGGAGCAATTCGTCATGGCACCTGCCACCCCCGTCCTGCGCGACGTCTCGCTGGACGACAAATACGCCCTCGACACCGGCCGCGTCTTCCTCACCGGCGCGCAGGCATTCGTCCGCCTCCTCATCCTGCAGCGGCAGCGCGATGCGCTGGCCGGCCTCAACACCGCCGGCTTCGTGTCGGGCTATCGCGGCTCGCCGCTGGGCGCGCTCGACCAATCGCTGTGGAAGGCGCAGAAATTCCTCGATCGCGCCCACATCAAGTTCCAGCCCGGCTTGAACGAGGACCTCGCGGCGACGTCGATCTGGGGCTCGCAGCAGGTCAACCTGTACCCGGGCGCCAAGTACGACGGCGTGTTCGCGATGTGGTACGGCAAGGGTCCGGGTGTCGACCGCTGCGGCGACGTATTCAAGCATGCCAATCACGCCGGCACCTCCAGGCACGGCGGGGTGCTGGTGCTGGCCGGCGATGACCACGGTGCGAAATCCTCGACGCTACCGCACCAGTCCGACCACATGTTCTCGGCCGCGATGATCCCCGTGCTCTACCCATCGTCGGTGCAGGAAATCCTCGACCTCGGCCTGCACGGGTGGGCAATGTCGCGCTACTCCGGCGTCTGGGTCGGCTTCAAGTGCGTCGCCGATACCGTGGAGAGCTCGGCGTCGGTGGACATCGATCCCGAGCGCACGAAGATCGTCGTCCCCGACGACTTTCCGCTGCCGCCGGACGGCGTGTCGATTCGCTGGCCCGACGGGTTCCTGCAGACCGAAGCGCGGATGCAGAACTACAAGATCTACGCTGCGCTCCACTACTGCCGCGTCAACCAGCTCAATCGCGTCGTCATCGATTCGCCGCAACCCCGGCTCGGCATCATCACCAGTGGCAAGAGCTACCTCGACGTGCGCCAGGCACTCGACGACCTCGGCATCACCGAGGCCGACGCTGCCGAGATCGGCATTCGCGTCTTCAAGGTCGCGATGCCGTGGCCGCTGGAACCCGAAGGCGTGCGCCATTTCGCCGAAGGGCTCGAGGAAATCCTCGTCGTCGAGGAGAAGCGGCAGGTCGTCGAGTACCAGCTGAAGGAGCAGCTCTACAACTGGCGCGACGACGTGCGCCCGCGTGTCGTCGGCAAGTTCGACGAAAAGGGCGAATGGGTGCGCCCGCACGGCGACTGGCTGCTGCCGGCCCTCTCGGAGCTGACGCCGGCGATGATCGCCCGCGTCATCGCGCAGCGCATCGAGCGCCTCGGGCTGCACACGCGTGCCAGCGAAAAGCTCCGCGCGCGCGTCGACTGGATCAACGCCAAGGAAGCCGCGCTCGCGCGACCCAAGATCACGCTGGAGCGCATCCCCTACTTCTGCTCCGGTTGCCCGCACAACACGTCGACCAATGTGCCCGAAGGCAGCCGCGCGACGGCCGGCATCGGCTGTCACGTGATGGCGATCTGGATGGACCGCAAGACGCTGACGTTCACGCATATGGGCGGCGAAGGGGTGCCGTGGATCGGCCAGGCGCCGTTCACGAGCGAAAAGCACATCTTCGCGAATCTGGGCGACGGCACGTACTACCACAGCGGGATATTGGCGATCCGCGCCGCGGTCGCCGCCAACGTCAACATCACCTACAAGATTCTCTACAACGATGCCGTGGCGATGACCGGTGGCCAGCCGTTCGACGGGCCGCTCACACCCGCCGACATCGCGCGCCAGGTCGCCGCCGAAGGCGTGGCGAAGATCGTCGTCGTCACCGACGAGCCGGACAAGTATCCGGCGGGCTACTACGCCGGCAATATCGCGATTCACCATCGCGACGAGCTCGACGCCGTCCAGCGCCGGCTGCGCGACACACCCGGCTGCACGGTGCTGCTCTACGACCAGACCTGCGCCGCCGAAAAGCGCCGCCGGCGCAAGCGCGGCAAGTATCCGGATCCCGCGAGGCGCGTGGTCATCAACGAGCTGGTCTGCGAGGGATGCGGCGATTGCGGCATCAAATCGAACTGCGTTTCCGTGGCACCGGTGGAAACCGAATTCGGCCGCAAGCGCACGATCGACCAGAGCTCGTGCAACAAGGACTACTCATGCGTCAATGGATTCTGCCCGAGCTTCGTCACCGTCGAGGGCGGTTCGCTGCGCAAGCCGAAGAAGGCCGCGGCCGGTGAATTTCCGGCGCTGCCGGACCCAGAGCGGCTCGCGACACCCACGCCCTACGGCATAGTCGTCACCGGAATCGGCGGCACCGGCGTCGTCACGATCGGCGCGCTCATCGGCATGGCCGCGCACCTCGAAGGGAAAGGTTGCTCGGTGCTCGACATGACGGGCCTCGCGCAGAAGAACGGCGCCGTCGTCTCGCACGTGCGCATCGCCAACACGCCCGACGAGCTGCACGCGACGCGGATCGCCGCCGGCGACGCGAAGCTCGTGCTCGCCTGCGACATCCTGACCGGCGTGGGCTACGAACAGCTCGCGAAAATGCAGAAAGGCGTGACCAGGGCGCTCGTCAATACGGCGCTGGTGATGCCCGCGGGGTTCACGCGCGATCCCGACCTCGCCTTCCCGCGCGGTTCGATGGAACGCGAGATCGAGGACGCCGTCGCGCCAGGCGACGCCGAATTCCTCGATGCTACGAAGCTCGCGACCGGCCTCATGGGTGATTCGATCGCCACCAACCTTTTCATGGTCGGCTACGCGTTCCAGCGCGGCCTGCTGCCCGTCAGCGAACCCGCGATCCTGCGTGCGATCGAGTTGAACGCCGCGGCGGTCGAGTCGAACAAGCAGAGCTTCCTGTGGGGCCGGCTTGCCGCCGTGGATCCGGCGCACGTATCGGCGATCGCGATCCCGCAAGTCAAGCCGGAGTCGCAACGCTTGTCGGCGTCATTGGAAGAGATCGTCGCGCGGCGCGCGAATTTCCTGACCGCCTACCAGGATGCGGCGTTTGCCGCGCGCTACACGGACTTCGTCGCCCGTGTGCGCACCGCCGAAGCCGTGAAGGTGCCGGGCGCGACGGCGCTCTCCGAAGCGGTCGCCCGCTATTATTTCAAGCTGCTCGCGGTGAAGGACGAATACGAAGTCGCCAGGTTGTATGCGGAAAGCGACTTCGCCGACCGCGTCGCCGCGCAATTCGAAGGCGACTACAAGCTGACGTTCCACATGGCGCCGCCGCTGATCGCGAAGCCCGATCCGGCGACGGGCACCGTCCGCAAGCGGACCTACGGGCCGTGGATGATGGGCGCATTCCGCGTGCTCGCGAAGCTGCGCCGGCTGCGCGGGACCCCGCTCGATGTATTCGGACGGACCGCCGAGCGCCGGCGCGAGCGCGCACTCCCTGGCGAATACGAAACATTGATCGACGAGATCGTCGCCGCGCTGGCGCCGCACAATCATGCGCTGGCCGTCGAGTTGGCACAGGTACCGGAGCATATCCGCGGCTACGGCCACGTGAAAGAAAAATTCCTCACGGTGGCTAAAGCGAAGGAAGCGGAGCTCCTCGCCGCATTTCGTGCCGCGCGCCCGGAGTCGGCCAAGGTTCCGGCGCTGGCCGCGGCGTAGCTCCGATTCGCTCAGGCGTCGACGCGCGGCGCCCGAGTGGGTGGCGCGCCCGGCGGTGCACATCGCCCGAACGTCGGGCACAATGCTCGCCATGACCAGCGCCTCGCCCTCCGCGCGCGTGCTCGACCTGCGCGGCGCAGCCTACGACCGCGGCCGCCTGCAGGCTGAGCTCTGCCCAGATCGCGTGGCCGATGTGACAGTCGCCGTTACGCGCCGGTTGCGCGAGCTGGGACCGGCACTCGCCGCGCCTCAGGTGGTCGAGTGGCTCGACGCGCAGCATGCGTTCACGCGCGACCACGACCCCGACGGGTTCGTCGAGGTGCAAGGCATTGCCGAAGGTTTCGGCATCGCCCCCGACGCGCTGTTCGCGTGTTTCTACGGCAATGTCATCGCCGATCTCGCCGCGGCGCCGTCGCTCGCCGAAGGCTGCACCGCGTGGGCCGCGCCGCGCGGCATGACCGGCCCGGTCATCGTCAAGAATCGCGATGTACGCGGCGCGCACGGCGATCTGCAGTGCGTGTTCCGGCATGAGGACCCGGACTGGGGCGGACGCCGGATCCTGTGCGTGAGCAGCCTGGGCTGCCCCGGCGCCTTCTCGAGCGGCATCAATTCGCACGGCCTCGCGGTCGCCGACACGCAGGTCGGCACGATCGATCATGGCGAAGGCTGGTTGCGCAGCTTCCTGATGACACACCTGCTACGCGAGTGTGCGACGGTCGCCGAAGCGGTCGCGCTGGTCTTCCGTGTGCGACATGCCGGCGGTGGCACACTGCTGCTTGGCGACGCGACCGGCGCCGTCGCGGCCATCGAGCTCGGATACCGCTTGCTCGCCGCCGAAGAGCCGGGCGACAGCGGCTTCGTCGCGCGGACAAACCATTTCCGCACCGAGCGCATGCGCGGCCGGGACCTTGCGCCGCCCGACGACCTGGCGGGCCGGTCGTCGCGCGCGCGCCTCGCGACACTCGAGCACGCAGTGCGCGACCTGCCGATTCCGTTCGCGCTCGATGCGATTCGCGCCCTGATGAGCCGGCACGGCGACAGCGCCAGCGCCGGTCTGTGTCGGCACGAGACGGAGCACGACACGCGCACGCTGTCCTGTGCCATCTATGACTGCAAGGCGCCGGCGCTACATTTCTCGTTCGATGCGCCGTGCGTCGGCCGCTGGGAGCGGATCGAGCCGTAGAGTGCTGGTCCCGCCCGCCAAGTCGCGCCGCATCGCCCCTGCGCCAGGTCATCGGGTAGTCGGCAGCCTGGCGCTTCATCCGCCCGGCACACTGTCGCAACTCGCAGCCAAGAAACCCGCGGAATCGCGGCGATCGCTCTAAAGCAGTGACTCGAGCGGCAGCATCGAGAAGATACTGATCATGGCGCGCTTGCCCGCGTCGACGTCCGGGTCCGCGCTGAACCAGATTGTCCTACCGTCCACCTCGGTGAGGTCGAAGGCCTCCACGTCATCCAGCAACAGACGTACGCGAACTCCGCGGTCGGCCGCCTCCAGTAACGACTTCAGCAACAGCTTCCCGGTGCCGTCCTGGTGCAGCAGAAAATATTGGACGTCAAGCGTGCGCTCCGCCCTGTGGGCGATCTCGACGCGCAAGGTGAAGCTATTGGTCCCATCGACGAGCAGCCGAAAACCCGACAGGCCCGGATGTTTCCTCGCCTGGACAGCGAGACGTTTTCCCAGCTTCGTGGATTCAGGGTGGGTGAGCGCGGTCGACTCTGCCTTCGACGCGTCCGTGCCGGGCGGCAGCGTCGCACATCCCGTGACCAGTAGTGCAAGGGCCAGGGCCAGTCCGCCACGCCCGAACGGCCGGCATGGCGGACGCGCCCCGGCACTACCCGCCCGTTCAGTAAGTCTTGTGCTCCTTCGCTTCTTCCTGCACCTTCATGCCAGCCTTTTCGACATCCTTGCCCGCGCCTTGTATCGTGTTGCAGGCGGTCAGCGAGATCGAGCCAAGCGAAAGTGCCGCCAACAACAGGACAATCCTTGCGATCATGGCATTTCCTTTTCGGGTTGGTTGTGAATCGACTACCTCACGAATACGCTTCCGCTACCTTCGCCTATCGGGGGCGCTGAACGCTCAGCAAGTGCCATGCCATCGATCGCGTTCCCTTTTCCCGTTGTCCACGGGGCAGATGGCGCGGCCCGTCATGGCGCTCACGCACGTACGCGTGGTAATTGTTTCCCGACGTGGCAGAAACTACCGGTCACCATTCTTCGCAACGATCTCGAATGTGCCTTGCTGTCGGTACCACGCCTTGCCGTTGGAGGCGAAGCCGACCATTCGCCGGTCGCGCAAGTCGAGCACGACTGTCAGCGTGTAGGCCGAAGCCGCCAGATAGGAGATCACGAAAACGTCGTCCGCCACCCTGATGGTTGCGCACTCCTTTTCCCGTGTCGGCGTCCCCGCCGCGGCACCTTCGATCGCGCGATAGACGACGGAGCCATCCTGGTCGAATGTGTGCTCGAAAGTCTTCCCCGCTACCGGTCCATCGGCGAAGGTCCAGCGCAGCGTCCTGCCGATCAACGAATCCATTGCACTGCGCCTTGTAGCGACCCCGCCACTCAGGTGGGTCCAAGCCTCGTCGTCGCGGATTCGGTGCGCATGGTTTCGTTGCTCGCGACTGCGCTCGCCGCGCCGCCGCTGGCGACGCCGACGCGGTGCACGTGCACCATCTCGCCGCCTATCCAACCGGAGATCGCAAGGAGCGCCACGCCAAGCAACGAAAGGCCCATTCCGATATCAAAGCTCGGGGGCATCGCCGTGCGCAACCACAGGTTTATCGCATACAGCGCGACCACGATCAGATTTATCGTCATGTGCGTCGCGGCAAGCTTGCGGATTCGCCGATCGGTCAGCGACAGGAAATCGAACAGCCCGGGTATCGCCGCCGCCAGCGCGCCGAACAGGCCGCCCGCCATCGTGTAATACGCGAGCGTGAACCACAGGATCTTGACCTCTTCGACCGTGGAGACGAGAACAATCAGATCGCTGACGAGCGAGAAGACCCACAGACCGATCGGAATTGTGATCAACATTGGGTGAATCGGGTGCCGCGCGATGCTTGCTGGTGTTTCCATCGATGCCTCCTTTGAGAGCGGTGCCAGGGTCCGCTCCTTCGCTCCCAGCAGGTTCCATGCCGATATCGGAATGCCGCGGTACGACGACGCGGGAGCCGCGTGCACCGGAGGCATCCCGGCCGTCTTGCGCGTCGGGGCCGCGTTTCGGCGCGCGCGATTCGGCAATCTTTTCCCGTCGCGCCAGTACTTTTTACCGACGCGCTGGCCACGTCGCGCACCGTCTCCCTGGCGCGACGACGTCGTGCCGGCGAGTCCGTCACGACTTGACGACGAGCTTGTCGACCACCTGACGCACCCCCATAAGCGCCCCCGCGATCTCAACCGCACGCTGACGCAGCACCGCGGAGTCGACGCTGCCCGCGAGCGTCACCACGGCGTCGTGAGTTTCGACGTCGATCTGCAACGTCTTCAGTCCGGGCTCGGCAAACAGGGCCGCCTTCACCTTGGTGGTAATCGCGGCATCATCGAGAACGGTCGCGGTTTTCGCTGCCGCCACGGACGTCTTTTCGGCCACTTCGTTGGTCGCGCGATCGATCTTCTGGCCCGCGGATTCGGCGGCGCGATCGATCTTCTGACCAGCCCTCTCGGCCGGATGGCGTTGCTGGTCGCACCCCGCTGCGACAAACACCAAGCTCGCGAATACCACCGCACCGAGCAACCGCTGCCGCGTCGTCGTCATGTCGACCTCCATTCGTCAACGAGGAGCCGGCTCGCGCACCCACATTCTTGCGATGCGCGCGACGCGTTCCTCGATTGCGATCGAGCAAGCGACGTGCCAAGGCAAGTTGCGAACTCGCTTGCGGTTTGCGACGGACGCCATCGATTCCAACGCGCCGAACCGGGGTAGGATGCGTCCTACCCATGTCTCGTCGCCGTCTGATAGGCGTATCGAGGAGCGGATTGATATGCTTGTCATATGTTAGGTCGCGCCATGTTTCGCGAGCGACGCAGTCGCGACCCGCTGATGCAAATCACTCACGAGAAGATTTTGCGGCCCGAGCCCCTTCGATGAATACGACGAGCAGCCTAGGCGCGCGCTTGCGCACGCTCCGGTTGGCGCTCGCGCAATCACCGGCCTATGTCCTGGTGGCAAGCGCCATCGGGATCGCTGCGTGCACTGGCCCGGAGCCCGTGCCGCTTACGCCGCCGAAGGAGGCTGCCGGTGCCGCGGTCGTTCGGCGGCCGGTGCCGGAGCTCCCGCCACCGGCGGCCGGCCCTGTCGCCGTACCGACCCAACCCACTCCACAAACACCGCTAGTTGTCGTTCCATCGGGAACGCAGTACGTCTGCATCTCGGAGATGGGTGGCGAGCGCAAGCAGACGGCGATCGAGTTCACGCCGAAGGTCGCGCACCTGTGCCGAAACCATCCGGAGATGGGGCCCTGCCAGTACGAGCGCAATCTCTGTCGCCGCAGCGGCGGACGTGTCTACGCCGCAGGCGGCGTCGAGATTACGGTGGATACGGAAGCCGAGTACGACCGCAAAGTCATGCGCGTACGTTTCAAATCGAACTGAGTTCAGCCAGATAAGCGAGCGGCGTCTCTTGCCACCATCGCTGCGACGACTTCGATGCGACTCCGAATCCCGCCAACCCTGCCGACCTACTTGCTGCTGGTGCTGGTCGTCGTATTCGCCGTCGGCGCGGGATGGCTCGGTTTGTCTCGACTTGACACCATCGAGCGACTCGGGGAATCCCGCGCGACCTCCGCGGCAACGGTGCAAGACCTGCAGGCGCTGCAGAACGCCGTTGTCGACATCGAGACATCGGTGCGCGGCTTCGTGCTGACCGGCGATGCAGCGGACCTCGAGCTCTACGAACGCGGACGTCGTGACATTCCGCCATTGCTCGCGCGCCTGCGCGATGGGATGCGTGACGACGCCGACGAACTCGCGCTCATCGAGAGCCTGGTGCCGCTCATCGCAAAGCGCACCACGTTGGCGGCAAGCGCCATCGACCAGAAGCGTAGCGCGCCGAATCAGCCCTTGCCGATCGAAGCGGGCCGACCCGGCAGGGAAACCTCGGAGGCAATTCGCGCCATTGTCGCGAAGCTCACGGCGCGCGAAGAGGAGCAGCTTGCCCGCGACCGACGGACGCTCGTCGCGGCGCTCGGGGCGGCCCAGCGGGACATGTACCTGTTGGCAGGATTGATCGTCCTCCTTGCGGTCCTGTTGTTCCTGGCCGTGCGCAGGCTCAGGGCCCTCATTCCGCCCGAGCTACACATTGAGCCGGCGAGTACCGTCGACCTGCAGCCGGCCCCCGTCAGCGTGGACGGCCGTGTCGCCACGCTGTTGCAGGACGCCTTGCTGCGAGCGCGGATTGCTGCCGCCGCCGCCCCGCGCGATTCGGCGGCGCACGAACGTCTTGGTGCGCTGGTTGCAGCGATGGAGCGCGCGCGGGACGAACACGCCCGGGTGGAGGCCGATCTCGAGCAGCCTCGATCCGAGGCGGAAAACATCATCGAGGCTTTGACGCTGCTGGCCCAGTCCTATTCGCAACCCGGTGGCCCGACCGTCAGGGCGACGATGGACCGAACCGTTGGCGTCTTCGGGCGCGACAAGGCGTTTCTGATCTACCGCTCCGCGGAATGGGCACTGGAGGCGATGGCACTCCGCAAGCGTACCGGCGAGATCACGCTGCATGTCACGGCTGAGGGCGCTGCTGCGTCGCTACGGATCATGGCGCTGCCCGACAACCCCGATCCTCCGCTGCTTCTGTCTCCCAAAGAACGAGACGAAGCCGCCGTGCTGAAGCAAGCGGTTACCGCGCTGGGTGGAAGCTTTGTCATCAGCCAGTCCCCGACAGGATTTGCGCTGGTGCTGGTGCTTCCCGGAGACCGCTGACCAGCTGGTGCCGTAATGCGGCGCGACCTCGACGATACCTTTGCCGCGCCGACCGCCGCCTGACGCAGCCGAAGTCCGGCCATTTGCGGGGCCGCTGGACGCCGGAGTTCCGGTTGCCGCCCCATGTTCCAAGTTGTCTCGCTTCTTTTTCCATTTGCCGCGCGCGGAAAAAAATACCGGGCGCGCACGATTTTCTGCAATTGCCTATCGACCACGAACTTCCAAGTACATGTTTTCCATTGCTTTATGGCTTGGCACGCTCGCTGCTCTTAGCTAGGGACTCGCTGGGCGTCCGCCCATCGAAACCTTGGAGGATCAAATGAACTGGGACCAAGTGGAAGGCAACTGGAAGCAATTCAAGGGCAAGGTAAAGGAGCAGTGGGGCAAGCTCACCGATGATCAGCTCGACATCATCGCAGGCAAGCGCGATCAGCTCACCGGAAAGCTCCAGGAGGCATACGGAATCAGCAAGGAAGAAGCCGAGCGCCAGATCGACAAGTTCGAACATCGTTACGAGACCTGGAGGCCCGGCGCCGGCGATGTCGGTAGCCAAGCGGAACGAACCATGAGGAATCCATAATGACCAAACCGACACTTCATCGATTGCTTGAAGGATTCATCATCGGTCTCGCCGTGCCGACGCTGGCCATCGGCGCCGCGATGACGTCAAGCGACTATAGCGCCGCTAAGGAGCGTGCAGCGATGGACTACAAAGCGGCGCGGGCGCAATGCGACAGACTTGCCGGCAATCCGAAGGACGTCTGCATCGCCGAGGCCAAGGCCGCTGAGAAGAAGGCCAAGGCAGAAGCCGAAGCGCAGTACAAGAACACCGACAAGGCGCGCACCGAAGCGAAGATCGAGGCGGCCGACGCCGACTACGACGTCGCCAAGGCGAAATGTGACGCCAAGACGGGAAACGACAAGGACGTCTGCATGAAGGAAGCCAAGGCGGCCGAAGTCAAGGCCAAGGCCGACGCAAAGGCGAACGAAAAAGTCGCCGCCGCGCGCCAGGATGCCCGCGAAGACAAGCTCGACGCGGACTACAAGGTCGCGCTGGAAAAGTGCGATGCGTTCTCGGGCGCGGAGAAGGATAGCTGCGTCGCCAACGCCAAGGCGAAGTACCGGAAATAACAAAGTCCCCTCTGTCCCTCCCTGGGACAGACAGTCCGCGGGCTCTCCCTCCCCGGACTCCCTAAGGCGGATGCTTGCATCCGCCTTTTTTTGCGTGCAGATGGGCAACGAGATTTCACCAGAGCATCACAGCACAGCTGCACATGCAAACCCGCACCTTGCCTCGCGGGCGCACAGTAAGCTGAAGTCCTACCGGCAAATCAGACGCCGCTGACAAACAAACGTTTCATCGTAGCAGATCATATCGTGGCACTTCGGACAGCCGCGAGCAACACGGCATGGGGTTGCAATGCAAGGCTCGCGTCGACGCCGAAGCCGCAGGGTTCCCCACCAGCGTTGACGGTGTGTAACCGAATTGCTGACACCGGGGCATCACCACGTAACCAAGATCTGTTCAGGAGAATTTCATGGTCACACGCACTACCCTTCCCCCCACCGGACCGCGCAGCGGCGGCGGCGCGTCGATCGTTGGCACCGAGGAGCACACCGATGGTCCGGGCCCTCAAATCATGGATGCTGGAACATTGATCGGCAATTCGGTCGTCAATGACAGCGGCGATGATCTCGGCAAGATCGAAGCGATCATGCTCGACGTCACCACCGGCCGGATCGCGTACGCCGTCTTGTCGTTTGGCGGCTTTCTTGGCATGGGCAACAAGTTGTTCGCGATTCCATGGTCGGCACTCACCCTGGACACGGATCAGGAATGCTTCATCCTGAATATTGCCAAGGAACGGCTCGAAAGCGCGCCCGGTTTCGACAAGGATCATTGGCCCGCGATGGCCGATCCGACCTGGGCCAAGGATCTGCACTCCTACTACGACGCGCCGCCCTACTGGGAAAGCGATCTCCGGTCCCGAGACCCGCGGACGAGCGCCGGCTCGACGATGGGCAATCCCAACGACTGATAAGCTGGCTCGATAGCTCAAACCATACGGCCAGCGACGCGCCGCGCCGCTGGCCGTTTCTCGGAACGCCCGGGCTCAATCGCGCGGCGAGCGTGCGCGCGGCCCCCCGAGCATGGGCATTGCGAACCACAGCCACGCGAGGAAGCAAGCGACGCCTCCGCCCACGATTACCGCAAGCACGGCATCGCCAGTGATCATGAAGGCGACGAGGTAGATATCGAGGCTGATCGCGACCATCAGGGCTGCCATCGCCCAGGCGATCACCCGTGACGAAAGTCGTATCCAGTGGCCCGATATACGCGTAGGTTCTGCCAGCCGGCGATAGGACGCCGGTGCCATGATCAATCCGATGGCGATCGCGACGAACACGAGCGCAGCCAAGTGCAGTAGCCGATTGGCTCCGTCCAGATCGAAAAACTGCGTGCTGAACACGGCTATCAGCTGAAAACCGAAGAGCGCCTGTATGCCGGGGAGCACCATTCGGGCCTCCTCATGCGTGCTGTGCGCCTGATCTTGCAGCGTCTCGACCTGCGTGCGATTTCCCTCCTCTCTACCGTTGGCGCGCGTCTCCTCACGCCCTAGCCGCCTCCTACCTCGGCGCGTCCGCCCCGATCCGAGATTTTCAGCCGTCATTCGCGTCCGTCAGGTGCCGGCACCTGCAGGCGCGGTCGCCCAAGCGTTAGTGATAGAACAGCCAAACCAGAATGATGATCGGTATCGGCACCCCAAGCAGCCAGAGCAGGATCGAGCGCATCGTGGAGTCCTGATTCGTCTATCGGGATTCAAGAGATGGCACCGTCGCGATTCCAATCGACAAACGCGCCCCACAATCTGGCGCGTCGCCGAGCGGCCGGGCGTTCGCGGAGTTCGACTATCGCGCCACGCGTTGTCCGTTGCGGTTGGTCGCTACCGCGCCACGCCTTGCGAGCGCGCCAGGAGGAACCGGCTCCCCGCCGGCGCCCAGTTCTGCCTTCCGCGCGAGGAGCTGCTCGCCAAGTGCAACGAAGTCGCACTCGGCCTTCCGCGCCTTCGAGAAGATCGTACTTTCTTCCTCGTCGACGTGGTGCTGGACGTATTCGGACAGGACCGTGAATCGGGCCGCGAACAGATCATCCGCCGGTTGCGAGGCTTCGAGCTGCCCGACGAGTTCCTTGATGTGGCTGTGCTCGACATCGGCTTCGTCGAGTGCGTCCTTGGCGTCGGCGCGTTCTCGTAGGGTCGGGTAGAAGATCTCCTCTTCGATCTGCGCGTGAATGCTGAGCGCCTTGCATGCGGCTTGCGCGACATGCTGCATCCCGTCGCTATCTCCGTTCTTATGGAATCGTTCGAACTGCTTGAACAGTTTCTTGACTTCCGCGTGGTCGGACTTCAGGACGTCCAGTGCGGTCAATGTTTTCCTGCGGTGCGGCATCCGGCTGGCTACTCGAGGCATCGTCGGTCTCCGGTGAAAGGCGTGATCACGATTGCGATCAGAAGCGCGCCAGGCGGCCAAGCAGATAACCGACGGCCAGCGCGCCCGCGACCGTCGAGATCGGGCGGGCGCGAATCGAGGCGCACGCGGCCTCGGTGATCCGCGTCTGCACCTGCTTCGCCTGCTCGGGAATACCCGACGCCCAATCGGTGGCCGATGTCACAGCGTCCGCCGCGCTGTTCACCGCCTGATGCGCCGCTCCGCTCAGACGATCAACTTGGGCTGATGCCCTGTCGGCGACTTTGTCGACGGTTTGGTGCGCGCTCTGGGTGGCGCCTTCGCCTTTGGCATTGGTTGCGGAGTTGGACAGCGGATTCGCGCTGCCCCCGAGGGAGGCATTCCCGCCCATCGTCAGGGATCGATCCATGGTGGTGTCCTTTCGAAATGTGGATGTTGGACGCCGCGGAAAAGGAAGTCTCGCGTCCGTACCCCGTACTCTCGACATTTGTCTTGCGACGACCTATCAGCGCCGTCTGAATTGTCCGTAGGACGCGAACGACAAGGGCCTACGGCATGGCGATGCCGTTGCTCGTCATTTCTCTGCTCCCTACAATGGAATCGGACTACGCCGACAGTGCGCCACGTTCGGAAACGGTAGTTTGGAACCAGTCACCCGGTCGCTTGCATGCCTTTCCCTGTGTTCCAAGGAGTTCTGAATGCCCTTGAAAATCGCGCAGATCGCGCCGCTGGCCGAAGCGGTGCCGCCCCGTCTCTACGGTGGCACCGAACGCGTCGTCGCCCACTTGACGGATTCGCTCGTGGAACTTGGTCACGACGTCACGCTTTTCGCCAGCGGCGATGCCCGCACGGTCGGCGCGTCTCGTACCGATGCGTGAGCAGGCAATTCGACTCGACCCCAGCCCCCTGAAGTCCGACGTCGCCGCGCATCTTGCGATGCTGCACGAGGTGCGCGAGCGCGCCGGCGAGTTCGACGTCCTTCATTTCCATATCGATCTCATTCATTTCCCGTTGTTCGAGCGCCTTGCGGAACGCACGGTGACCACTTTGCATGGCCGGCTCGATCTCGCCGACCTCCCTAACGTGTACCGGCGCTGGCCGGCCTTCCCGCTGGTCTCGATTTCCAACAGTCAGCGCCACCCGCTGCCGTTCGCGAACTGGCTCGCGACCGTGCATCACGGTGTCCCCCCGCGTCTGTACACCTACTCGGCGGCGCATCGCGGTTATCTCGCTTTCGTCGGGCGCATTTCGCCGGAAAAGCGCCCCGATCGTGCGATCGAGATTGCGCAACGCGTGGCGGCCCCGGTCAAGCTCGCTGCGAAGGTCGACGCGGTGGACGCCGCGTATTTTCGCGAGGTCGTCCAGCCGATGCTGAAGGGCCCCTTTGTGGAATTCCTGGGCGAGATTGGCGATTCCGCCAAGAGCGACCTCCTCGGCGGCGCGGCGGCGCTGATCTTTCCCATCGACTGGCCCGAGCCGTTCGGCTTGGTGATGATCGAAGCGATGGCCTGCGGCACGCCGGTGATCGCGTGGGACGTCGGCTCCGTGCGCGAAATCGTCGACCACGGCGTGACCGGGTTCGTCGTCCGGTCCATCGGCGAGGCCGTTGCCGCGGTCCAACGGATAGACAGCCTCGACCGGGCGCGCATCCGCGCAACCTTCGAACGGCGCTTTTCGGTCGCGACGATGTCCAAGCACTACCTTGGGCTCTATTCCCGGCTCGGCCGACTGGCGCCCCGCGCACAGGGGAAGCCTCGCCACCGGGCCGAGGACTTGGCCGCGGACCACGATGAGGCGCTACGCGCTTAAGTACAACGACGAGTTTCTGGTTGCCGACGCGCTGGGCAACATCACCGGCGATGGCGACGGTCTGTTCTATCACGACACCAGGCTCCTGTCGCGATTTAGCCTGACCGTCGGGGGGGAGGCGCCCTCGCTGCTGAGCTCCGGCGTGAGCCAGGACAACGTGTACTTCCGTGCCAACGTGACCAATCGTCCTCTCCCACAGCTCGGCGGACGCCTGACGCCGGAAGGCGTGATCCACATCGAACGTACGCGTCTGCTCTGGGATGGTCGTCTCTACGAGCAACTCACGTTGACCAACTACGGCGAGCACGAGGTGCCGGCGCCGCTGCATTTCGGCTTCGCGACCGATTTCGCGGACATCTTCGAAGTACGTGGGCACACGCGCCTTCACCGCGGCCGCATGCTGTCGCCGCAGCTCGACGATGCCGCCGTGACGCTCGCCTACGAAGGCCTGGACGGCGTCGTACGCTCTTGCGTGGTTGCCTTCTCGCAGCGGCCCGATCGGCTCGTGCAGGACGCGGCCGAATTCACCCTCAAGCTTCCCCGGCACGCAAGGCTCAGGCTCTATCTCGAAATCGGAGTTGAACCCGCGGCCACGCCTGGCTGCGATCGCTTCCGGCAGCGCGGCCGCCCAGGCGCATCGTGCGATGCGGCGCAAACGCCGCCACGGCGGCTCGCTCCACTGTCCGCCCGGGCCATTCCAGACGTGGCTCGAGAAATCGCGCGCCGATCTCGCATTGCTCATCACCGAAATGCCCACGGGACCCTATCCGTTCGCAGGAATTCCGTGGTTTTCCACGCCGTTCGGACGCGACGGCGTCGTGACCGCCCTGCAGCTGCTTTGGCTCGATTCGTCGCTTGCGCGCGGCGTGCTGCAATTCCTGGCGCAGAGCCAGGCGCGGGAGACATCCGCCTTCGACGACGCGGCCCCGGGAAAGATCCTCCACGAAACGCGCAAGAGCGAGTTGGCGGCGGTGGGCGAAGTGCCGTTTCGGCGCTACTACGGCGGCGTCGACACGACGCCACTGTTCCTGCTGCTGGCAGGCGCCTACGCGCGGCGGACCGGCGACCTTGCCCTCGTCGATCGCCTGTGGCCTGCGCTCGAGGCGGCTCTGGCGTGGATCGACGGCCCGGGTGACTCGAACCGCGACGGATTCGTTGACTACGCCCGTACGAACAGCACCGGTCTCGTGAACCAGGGCTGGAAGGACAGCGCCGATTCGATCTTTCATGCCGACGGCACGATGGCGGAGCCGCCCGTCGCATTGGTCGAAGTCCAAGGCTACGTCTACGCGGCGCGGCAGGCGATGGCCTGGCTCGCCGAACGCCGAGGCGACATCCAGCGCGCGCAGGAGTGGCGCCGGCGCGCGAAGGAGTTGCGCGCCGCGGTCGAGAAGCGCTTCTGGCTGCCTGACCTCGGCTTCTACGCGATTGCCATCGACGGTTCGGGACGACCGTGCCGCGTGCGGGCGTCGAACCCCGGGCACCTGCTCTATACCGGCCTGCCTTCGCCGCAGCACGCCACGCGCGTCGTCGAGCAGCTCCTGTCGGCGGCGTTCAACAACGGTTGGGGGCTGCGCACGCTCGCCGACGACCAGCCGCGTTTCAATCCGATGTCGTATCACAACGGCTCGGTCTGGCCCCACGATACGGCGCTCTGCGCCGCCGGCATGGCCGCCTACGGGCATCGTCGGGCCGCCGCGCAGCTCTTGAGCGAGTTGTTCCGTGCGGCGGTCCACTTCGGAATGAGGCTCCCGGAGTTGTATTGCGGTTTCGTGCGCAGCACCGGCGAGCCGCCCGTCGGCTACCCCGTTGCCTGCCTGCCGCAGGCATGGTCTTCCGGTGCTGTGTTCATGATGCTTCAGGCGTGCCTCGGCATCACGGTCGATGGCCTGAACGGCGCGCTGCGCGTCGATCGGCCGGAACTGCCTCGCGAGATCGAGCACCTTGCGGTGCGCGAGCTCGCGGTCGGCAGCCACCGGGTCGACGTCGCATTCGAGCGGCGAGGCGACCGCGTGATGGCCGCGCCGATCGGCGCGGTGCCGCCTTCGGTCGAAATCCTGGTGCGGGCTTGAGCGGTCACCCGAGCTACTGTAATCGTCGCGCGGCCCGACTCCGGCGTCACGATGACGGTGCGCGCAGTCGCCGCGCGACCGGATCCATACCGGGTTCGCTTGCAGTGCCATCCGCCCGTATCGCGCGCCCGGCCGCCGGAAATGAGGCTCGCCAGTACGGCGCCGGCGAGGAAAGTAGCCACCGAGAAGTAGATCCACAGCATGATGACGACGACCGTCCCGGCGGCGCCGTAGGCCGAACCCAGCGCAAAACGCGTCACGTACCAGCCGATGGCGTACTTGCCGCCCGCGAACAGCGCGGCACTGACGATCGCGCCTGTCCAGACCTGCCTCCCGTGTGGTGGCCGATCCGGCAGAACCCGCAGCAGCGCCGCAAAGGCCATTGCGATAACCACGAATCCCGCCAGCTCGTGGACGATTGCGCCTGCGCGGACGGAGGCGTTCTGCGCCCCACGATCGACGAGCATCGTCAATGCCGCCGAGAGCACGAGCGACGCCACCAGCAGAAACCCCGTCCCGAGCACGAGTCCGAACGACAGGACTCGGGCCCGCAGCAACGCCGTCATCGCCGGGCGGGGAATCTCGCCGAAGATCCGATTGAGCGCGTGCTGCAGCTCGGCAAACGTTGCCGTTGCGCCGATGGCCGTGATCGCCATGCCCAGCCACGCGCCCCAGCCGTCGAGCGCCGAGGGAACGTCACGGCCACTCACGAGGCGATCGACGAGCTCCCCGCCTTCGCGCCCGATCAGGTCCGCGATCTGCGTCGACAGGTAGTGCCGCGTGGCGTCCGCGCCCACCCACCAGCTTCCGACCGCGACCACCAGAATGAGCAGCGGTGCCAGCGACAAAACCGTGTAGAACGCCACCGCAGCGGCCAGCCGATCGGCGTCGACGGAATTCCATTTCTCCCAGACCGCCGGGAACAGCGGACCGGTCTCCGGCCCGGGCGGACCTTCGACAGCGAGCGTCGATGCGAGCGCCGGTTCGCGAACCGGCGACCCATCAAGGTCCGTCGTCGTTGCCGCCCGGGCCATCGCCGTTCCGGGCATTCGGTACATCGACGTCGACGAACCGGAGACTCGCCAGATCGTCGGCGTGTTGTTCACGCAGGCCTCTGATGTCGGAAAACGCGTTGCGTTCGCCTGCGGATGTACGGGTGCGTTCCATTTGCTCCGACTTCACTGGTTCTGCAGCGAGGATGAAGGTTGAACGGCGTTCAACAAGCGACGTACGCCACGCGCCAATGCGAGCACGCCAAGAACCTGACCGGCGCCCCCTTTGCGAAAAAGGCGTCGCACCGTCATCGCTGCGGCGACCAGCGCCGTCACCGCGAGCGCCCGACGCATCCAGGTCACTGCGCGCAATAGTCTGGCTTCTCCCTGCAATGCCGCTCGCTCGAAATCGGTCCACGCGCCGCTGATGGCCATTCGTTGCGCCGCTAGGCGACGCTGCGCTTCGCTCCGCCGCATCGACAGGGGTGGCTGAGACGAATAGGCGTTCATGGCTCGGGCGCGATCCCCGGACGGATGCCGTCGACGTCGCGCCGCCATTCGGCGAGCGAGTGTCGGAACAGAGGACTGGCCTGTCCCAGGAAGTGTCGCAGCGCCATCCACGCACCGATACCCGCGAGGGCATAACCGGCGGCGACCGCGGCCGCGACAAGCTCGCGATGGGGCGAATCCCAGGCTACAACCAACACCGCGACGCCGATGAACGCCACGGTCATCGCGATGCTGATGACGATTCCGCCGGTCGCCACCAGAATGCCGACCAGCCGGGCGCGCTCCTCCGCGAGCTCGAGCGCGAAAAGCTCGAGCCGCAATCCGACGTGTTCCCAGATCGCGGCCGCCACGCGCCGGCCGGCGTCGACAACACTGCCCGGCCGTCCTCCCGAGCGGCCCTCAGGGAGAGATTCCATGCCCGGTCAGCGACGAACCAACAGAGCGCCGATCACAAAGCCCAATCCCACCGCGATACCGATCGCCGGCCATGGATTGGCCCGCACGTAATCCTCGGTCGCGGCGGCGGCCTGCCGGCCCCTGTCCATGGCGACACGTGAGGCCTCGCCGACGCGCGCCTTCGCGTCGACCAAGCTGCCGCGAAACTGTTCGCGTGCCTGGGCGAGCGCCTCTCCGGAGAGGGCCGCCGTCGATCGAAGCAGCGCCTCGCCCTCGCTGATGAGGTTGCGGAAATCGTTCATCAGCTCGTCCTTCGATTGCGCGAGCGCGCGGCTGCTCTCGCCCAACGACGCCGTGCCGGCGTTCATTGCCGCCCCCGGATGTGCCGCCTATGTTCGTGCTGGTGTGCATTGGGCCTCTCCGCTAGACATTTCTGTTCATCAACCCCCAGATGAGGCTGCCGATGAAGAGAACCAGGAAAATGAAAAAGAGGATCTTCGCGATCTCGACCGCGCCGGCGGCGATACCGCCAAAGCCGAAGATCGCAGCCACCACAGCGACGATGAAGAATATTCCGGCGTAATACAGCATGACGACCTCCACTACTGAGCGCGGCGACATGCCGCGGCACTATTTCACTAGCAGCGCGCGTGCCAGCGGGCCGGCGACGCTTAAGTCACGGATGGAGCGGAAGAATTTCGATCCGGGGTGGCATCGCTGGTGAGGGCGCTACCGGCAAATTGCACAGCGCCGGCAAAAACTACAGCGATTTCGGTCAGTCTTCGGCGTCTCGCACGGCCTACGCCTTGGTGAAGTTCGCCGCCGCGAATTCCCAGTTGAGCAGTTTGTCGATGACGGCATTGACGTAATCGACACGCCGGTTCTGGTAGTCGAGGTAATACGCGTGCTCCCAGACGTCGATCGTGAGCAGCGGGCGTCTGTCCCTGGACGAACGGCACCTCGGCATTGCTGGTCTTGACCACCTTCAGCCGACCGCGGTCGGCCACGAGCCAGGCCCAGCCGCTGCCGAATTGCGCGACCCCGGCTTCCGAGAATTCGTTCCTGAACTCGTCGAAGCCGCCGAATGCGCTGGCCAGCTGCTCGCCGAGCGCACCCTCCGGTTCGCCGCCCCCGACCGGCGTCAGGCAACGCCAGTAGAACGCATGATTCCAGGCTTGCGCCGCGTTGTTGAATATCGCCGTCTTGTCCGCCTTGCCCGTCGTTGCCTCGACGATCGCCTCGAGCGGCTGCCCGGCGAGTTCGGTGCCCTCCACCAACTCGTTGAGGGTGTCGACGTAGGTCTTGTGATGCTTCCCGTAGTGGAAGGCGACAGTCCGCGCCGAAATCACCGGTGCCAGCGCATCTTCCCCGTAAGGCAGCGGCGGAAGCGTCACCGCCGGGGCCACCACTGCAGTCGTTCGTTCCGCCAGGTCGGAGGACGTGCTCGGCCTTGGCGGAGCGCTCGTCCGGTCGCGCCGTGCGACCTGGGATGCGCCCTGCGCCCAGCGGGCGCTTCGGTGCGATGTCGATTCGTGATGCGTCTTCATGCGTTGCTCTCCTAGGGGATGAGAGTCTCGTGGTCGAACAGTCTCAGTGACGCTTGAAGAATTGAACTTCCCGCTCGTGCTGCTTCGCTGCTTCCAGTGTCGTAAACGTACCGAGGTTGCGCCGGCGCCCGGTCTTTGCGTCCTTCTTGCCCGAGTACAGACGGTATTCGCCGGACTTGAGTTTGCGAATCATCACGAGCCTCTACGGTGGATGATGGTGATGGCTGGAACAGGCAGATGACAGGTCGACTCGCGAACATGCAACACCTGTGCCGCGTTCCGCAACCCTGAAAAGCGGCGCGATTTCCGAGCGTCTCGCGGTTTCTGCGTGGCAAGTGAGGAGCCCCGTACCGGTAATTGTTGCCGCTCGGGTTGTAAAAGACACCGGCAGCGCGCCGGGACCCCGGATAGCGCGGGCAGATTAACTTCAGCCGCCCGGCGGAGGTCCCTTCGCGCGCCGGCTCCGATGCTCGGAAGGACCGCCGCGGCGCGACAGATTGCGGGCCGTATTGATGAGCGCAACGTGAGCCAGAGCCTGCGGAAAATTGCCGAGCTGGCGCCCCGCACGCGGATCATATTCTTCGGCGAGCAGGCCGACGTCATTGCGCAGCGCGAGGAGTCGTTCGAACATCGCGTCGGCGGCAGCACGTCGGCCCGCGAGGCTCAGGTTGTCAACGAGCCAGAACGAGCACGGAAGGAACAGCCCTTCACCAGGGGGCAGGCCATCCAGACCCGGTGCACTGCGGTAGCGCGCAACCAAGCCGCCCTCCATGAGTTCGCGCCGCACCGCCGCCACCGTGCCGCGTACCCTCGTGTCGGTCGCCGTCAGGAAGCCGACGAGCGGGATCAGGAGCAGGCTGGCATCGACCTCCGTGGCGCCGTAGTACTGGACGAATGTGTGCCGCTTGGTATCGAAGCCACGGCGACAGATCTGCGCGTGCATCTTCGAGCGCAGCTTGCGCCACCGTGCGAGCGGTGCGGCGAGCTTGTACTGTTCGGCCTCCTTGATCGCTCGATCGACGGCGACCCACGCCATCACCTTCGAGTGCGTGAAATGCCGCTGCTCGCCACGCACTTCCCAGATCCCGTTGTCTGGTTTCTCCCAGTTCTCCCCGACGAAATCGACGAGCGCGCGTTCGAGCCGCCACGCGTTCGCGTCCGGGTCGAGGCCGGCGCTTCGCGCGAGACACAGGGCGTCGATCACTTCACCATAGACGTCGAGCTGCATCTGGCTTGAAGCCGCGTTGCCCGCCCGGACCGGTGTCGAATTTTCGTAGCCGGACAGCCATGGGAGGGTGAGTTCCGTGAGTGCGCGCTCACCGGCGACGCCGTAGACGGTCTGCAGGTCCTGCGGTCGTCCTGCGGCCACCCGCAACAACCACTCCCGCCACGCGCGCGCTTCGTCCCGGTATCCGGCGAGGAGGAGCGCGTAGAGCGTATACGTCGCATCGCGCGGCCAGCAAAACCGGTAGTCCCAGTTGCGCACGCCGCCGATCTGTTCAGGCAGCGACGTCGTCGGCGCGGCGACGATTCCTCCGGTCGGCGCATAGGTGAGCGCCTTCAACGTGATGAGCGAGCGCTGTACCGCGTCCGGCCACCGGCCATCGTACGCGCAGCGGGAGCACCATGCGCGCCATGCTCGCTCGGTCGCGTCGATTGCCGCGTCGGGGTCGATCGGCAGCGGCCGCGGCTCGTGCGACGGAAAATGCGTGAGCACGAACGGTACCCGCTGCCCACGCGAGACCGTGAACGTGGCGACGGTCGTGAATTCCCTGCCATGGGGCTCCGCCCCCGAGCGCAGCTCGAGCGAGTCCGGGCCGGCAGTTGCGAGCAGCGCGCCGTCGACGCGTCGCACCCATGGCACGACCGTGCCATAACCGCAGCGGACGATGTATTCCATCTGCATCGGCACGTTGCCCCGCACTCCCTCGACAATGCGCACGATATCGGTTCGGTCGTGCCACAGCGGCATGCAATCGATCAGTCGAACGCGACCGTCAACCGTGTCGAACTCGGTTTCGAGGATCAGCGTTCGATCGCGGTAGTGCCGTCTCGTCGAGCGCACGCGTCGCTGCGGCACAATTTGCCAGGTGCCGTTGTCACGGCAGCCAACCAGGGCCGCGAAACAGGCGGGAGAGTCGAAACGCGGCGCACAGAACCAGTCGACCGATCCGTCGCGACCGACGAGCGCCGCGGTGCGGGTATTTCCGATCAGCGCATAGTCCTCGATTCGCAGCGGCATGGAAGATTCTCCGTGCGCCGTGGGGTCGTAGCAGCGCGAGCGCGCCGCCAGGCCACGCCCGCGAAACCCGCAACAAAAGAAAGGGTCAATGCGTGATCTGCGAGTGCAAACCGCCCGGTATGCTGAGATCCCGGATAGCCTTTTCCTCGATGGTCGCACCACGATGCCGCGCGAGGTCCCCAAGCGAGACAATGCCGACCAAGCGCTTGTCGCGGCTCAGGACCGGCAACCGCCGCACCTTGATCTTGGCCATGTTGCGCAGGACCTCATCGACATCCTGGTCCTCGAAACAATACAGCACCTCGGGACTCATTACCTCGCGGACCTTCGCCTGGGGCGACTTGCCTTCGGCAACGGCGCGGACCGCGATGTCACGATCCGTGATCACTCCTACAAGCCGATCATCCTGCTCCACGGGCAGCACACCGGCGTCGATCTCAGCCATGACCTTCGCTGCATCGCAAATCGTTTGCTCGGGCGTGGCCAGGCATACATCGTGCGTCATCGCTTCTCTGACTTTCATGCGTCACCTCCAGATATCCGTCGTCAATTTCCCCGGCGACAGCAAGGGAATGCGCAATCCCGTTGGTCTGCCGCCGAGTTTGCTGTGACCGCGAGAAATGAATCCGGTTCGGATCGACGTGACTGCACGGCTGCGCGGCGGCGAGTCGAGTACCCAGTGCGCGAGCGTGGTGGCATCGCCCTTGATCACGGCGGGTGGCAATGGCTGATGCCCGAGCCGACGCCCCGCGGTTGTTCGGCGCGACCGGAGACCTCAGCCTGCCCTTAGCGGCCGTCAGACCGCATGCTGCGAAGGAGATCCTTGACTGCGCCGAACTGTGTGGACTTGTCGAAGAAGTAATTGGCGCCCCGGTCCCGGCAGGCGGCTTCGAACTCGGGGAAAGCATAGTTGGTGAGCACAACAATCGTCGGCGGTGGCGTCGGCCGCAATGCGCGGAGAGAATCGATCACCCCAAATCCGCTCCCGGCCTTGAGGTGCAGATCGACGATGACGACATCGGGCTGCTCGGCCCGAAGTTGGCGCAACGCCTCGGCCTCCGTCTCGGCGGAGCCGATCATCTCGACCTCGCCCGGCTCGGCAAGGAAGTCGAACAGACGGTCACGGAAAGACGGTGCGTCCTCGACCAGGTACACCCGCACCGGCCGCCCGGCGCCCTCGGACGGGACTTGAGCCGGGCCGTCGGCCGTGGACGACGGCGGTGCCGAGCTACTCGATGAGGCCATTCTTGATGGCGTAATACGTTAGATCGGCGTTCGATTTGGCGTTCATCTTCTCGAGGATGCGCGCGCGATAGGTGCTCACGGTTTTGTTGCTGAGAAAGAGCTCCTCCGCGATTTGGCCGACTGAGCGGCCCGCCGCCAGCTTGCAGAATACCTGGAACTCGCGCTCGCTCAACTGCTCATGCGCCGGTCGCCGGTCGCTTCCGACGTCCTCGGCGAGAATGTGCGCGACGACGGGACTGATGTATTTGCGTCCCTGCAACAACGTACGGATCGCTTGTACCACCTGCTGCGGGATAGCGTCCTTGGCGATGTATCCGCTCGCACCCGCTCGCAGCAGGCTCACCGCATACTGTTCCTCGGGATGCATCGACAGGATGAGGATCGGAAGATCCGGCTTGTGCGGACGGATCTGGTGCAGGAGGTCGATTCCCGAACCGTCCGGCAGCGAGATGTCGAGCAGCAGGATGTCGAAGCACTCACTGCGAATCCGCTGCAGCGTTTCCTTGGCGGAGCCGGACTCGCCGGCAACGACGAGATCGGATTCTTCGGCAAGCAGCGACTTCACACCCTCGCGAAAGAGCGCGTGATCATCGGCGAGGAAAACCCTTGACGGGGATCCGATCATTCGCTCAAGTCATATCCAGATGTCATCGGCAGGCGGTGCAAACGATGAGCACGAGCAATGCGAACAGGACGATGGACGCGCCAGCACCCTCTTCGACAAGGGGCAGCCAATTGTAGCGCCAATGCGAATTCATGGGGACCTCCGTCAGCGACGGGCGCTCCGGCAGGACGCTCGGCCTTGAGTCTCGGGCCGCGGGCCATGGCTAATCGCCGGCCGCCCGCAGCAGCGGCGTCACGGCATTCTGGCCGACGAGCTTGTTGTAGATGGTCTTGAGGCTGATGCCGAGCGTCTCGGCGGTGCGGCGCTTGTTGCCGCCGCAGTACCTGAGCGTCGCAAGCAAGACCTCCCGCTCGGCCTCGGCCATCGTCGTGCCGAGCGGAATGCGCACGCATTGACGCCCATCGGAATCGTCTGCCACCGGCGGCCGCATTCGCTGCACGTCGAGCGCAACCACATCGTCGCACAGCACGAAGCTCCGCTCGACGCAGTTCTTGAGCTCACGGACGTTGCCAGGCCACGAATGCGTTCTTGCGATCGCCAGCGTCCCAGGATCGAATCGCTTGCCCGTCCCGTATTCCTGGTTCAGCTGCTCGAGAAAGGCCCGCGCCAGCAATTCGATGTCATCCCCCCGCTGTCGCAGCGGCGGCAGGCGGACCACAAACACGGCGAGCCGGTAATAGAGGTCCTCGCGCAGGCGCCGGTCGCGGATCACCGCTTCCGGGGCATGATTGCTTGCGGTCACGATGCGCGCATCGACCGCGATTTCCTCGCTGCCGCCGACCCGGACCATACAACCGGTTTCGAGCACACGCAAGAGCTTCGTCTGCAACTCGAGCGGCATCTCCGTGATCTCGTCGAGGAACAGCGTCCCGCCAGCCGCGCGCTCGAAATAGCCCTGGTGTTGCCGCACGGCGCCGGTGAATGCGCCGCGCTCGTAGCCGAACAACTCGGCTTCGACCAGATTCGCGGGGATCGCACCACAATTGACCGCCACGAATGGCCCGCCCGCCCGGGTGCTGTGCGCATGCAGGAGCCCGGCGACCACTTCCTTGCCGGTCCCCGATTCGCCGACCAGCATGACCGTCGCCTGCGACGGCGCGATCCTCCGGATATGTTCCGCCACCTCGACCATTTCGGGTGATTCGCCGATCAATGGCGCCATGCTGTTGCGTGCTGCGCCAGCGCGCCCGCAGCCGGAAGGCCGCGGAAAGGTCGCGATCGTGGCCGGACCTGATCGCGTTGCCGAGGCCGACGCCGGAAAATCGATGAAGGTCACTCCGCTATCGTTGGACTCGTGGGTCATGGCGTGCCCCGGCTCTTGGTTGTGGCTCCGGCCCCAATACTGGACAATCCGCCGCCTGACGAATGTAAGCAGCTACGGGGAAATTCTGTAGGGAACATCTCGTCATCACGTCGGATTTTCCCTACAGCGAAAACGCGTGCTCTCGCGTAGGCTGTCGGTGACCGGACCGTCTCATGACCCGTCAGCGCTTTTGGATACTCGGCTTCGTCGTGCTGGCGTTCGCCGCGGTCGTCAACGTCAGCGCCCTCCATGTCGCCGAGCAGGCCTTCATCGAATTGCGCAGCACGGCAGCCCTGGTGCGGCACGCGCAGCGCGTGCAGAACCTGATCGAGCATCTCCTGCGATTGGCCGTTGACGCAGAAACGGGACAGCGCGGCTACCTGCTGACGGGGCGGGACAGCCACCATCAACGCTACGTGGAGGCCCGCAACGAGATCCCAACCGCCCTGAATCGACTGCGCGAGCTGACCAACGACAATCCGGTGCAGGTCGTGCAACTGTCCACCGTCGGGACCGTTCTCGGCGAGCGCCTCGACATCCTCGAGAGAGGAATCGTCTTGAAGCGCCGCGAGGACAGCGAAGGTCTCGCCGCGTACATGCAGGAGCGTAGCGGCAAGATCGCGATGGATTCGCTGCGCCTCGCGCTCGACGGCATGGCCACCGAGGAAGAGATGCTGCACGAACGTCGGATCGGATCCTTCACACGAGACTTGGATCTCATCCGCCGGGGGTTCCTGCTCGTGGTGGGCCTCAATCTGTTCCTCGTCACGGTGGGTGCCATATTTCTGGGCCAGGATTCGAGGCGCCGCCGCCGGCAAGCCATCGAAGCCGAGCAGCACGCCGCGCAGCTGGCGCAAACCGTGCTCGAGCGCACCGCCGAGCTCACCGAGTTGTCGCACTACCTGCAGCGACTCCAGGAAGACGAAAGAGCCCGCTTGGCCCGGGAAATCCACGACGAGCTGGGAGGAACCCTCGCGGCGGCCAAGATCGACCTGCAAATGCTGTCGAACAAGCTCGCTCCGGACGACGCGCAGCAAACGCGCCTCGCCCGAGCAATGGCGGCGATCGACGACGCGGTGCAGGTAAAACGCCGGATCATCGAGGATCTGCGCCCGTCGGTTCTCGACAACCTCGGCATCGCCGCCGCGCTCAGTTGGCAGTGCGCCGAATACACAAAGCGGTCCGGGGTCCCGTGCCGCGTGGAGCTGCACGACGATGCGCTGGTCCTGTCGCCGGCGTACAGCATCACCTTCTATCGCATCGTGCAGGAGGCGCTGACGAACATCGGCAAGCACGCAAAGGCGAAGAGCGTCGCCGTCTCACTGCAACGTGAGGGCGACCACTGGATCCTGCGGATCGCCGACGACGGGATCGGCATCGACCTGACGAAGCACGACCCAGCCGGCCATGGTCTCCTGTCCATGCGCGAACGCGTGCGCGCGTTGGGTGGAGAATTCTCCATTCGCGGCGAAGCCGGGCGCGGTACTGTCGTTGAAATCAAGGTAGCGGCGGAGGCGGCATTCGGATAGCCGCTCCGTCGCCGGGCCATTGCACTCCGAGCCGACGCGCCACGTCGGGGCGCAAGCGCAATGGGAAAAAGGGTTGCTTGCAGCCGGCGGCCGAAATTGACGCGTCGCGTCGGATATGCCCTACATCAATTCACGCGCCCGTCCGATTGCCTCAGTTCAAGACGCGGTTCAACGTAGTGTCCATGTTCGGGTTCCCATTGCTGGGCTGGCTGCGCTTTTTCGGGTGCGGTTTCGTTGCCGGCGTCTTGTTGTTCCTGGTTCCGTACGCTCCGATGTCGGTGCTCGGCGCCTTCGAGATGATCGTAGCCGGGGCCGGGCTGATCCTCGTGGCGACCTACGGCCGGTGTTACGAGCCATTTGCATGGCGAAGGCTGCTCGTCCGTCTGCGCCGCGCCCGAAATGCCATCGCGCACGCGGTACGCTCCGCGGCGGATACTGCTCGCCGCCACCCGTCGTCCGCTGCCTCACGCAAGCCGCGTACGGCGCCAAGCGGGTTGTGATCGATTCCGGACGACGTACGCCGAAGCGGCCAGGCGTCCTCGGATAGTGAAGGGGCGTCCACTCGCCGGCCATTTTTTTGCGCTAACCGGCCAGTGCCGCCGGAGGGCGCGTTAGCACCGGGGGAGCCACGCGATGACCAATACGACGGTGCACGCCGCCGATGCGATCCGCTATGCGGTGCTGCGCAAGCTAGCGTCGGGTATGCGGCATGCGTTGGTGGGCGAATTGCAAGCATTGCAGTTCTCCGCCGAGCTTGCCGCGAGGATGCTCGACGTCGATGGGATGGGCCCCAAGCTCGCCGAGCGGCTCAAGCAGATGTCTGATCAGACGCGGGGGGCGGTGAACGCGTGCGATTCGATCGTCGGCTGGTTGCGCCCCGATGACAAAGCAACGACGACCGTCGACGAAGCGCTGCCACAGTGTCTGCGGCTCGCCGGAGACGACTGGAACCTGCGTGGCATCGAGGCGTCGACCGACGTGCGCACCGGCGGGGCCCTGATTTCCAAGCCTGCGTTGCGTGAGTTGCTGGTCACCTCGCTGCTCGCATTGATCGATACCCATCCGGGTCCGATCGACATCGAGGTCACGGCGGAATTGACGGGCGACGACGCCGTCGTAAGGTTGCAGGCGAAACGGGCCGAGCGGAGGTCGCCGTTGCCGCTCCTGACGCATTATCGCGCCCTAACCTATGACGATATCGTGACCGTCGGCAACGTGCACGGCGTCGCATGTACCTGCGCCGAGGGTGCGGTGACGCTGCGCTTGCGCACACTGCCCGTGGTCGGCTGAACCTCCCGCGTTGCTCCGCCGCCCTGCGCGTGGATCTGTCAGACGATTCCTACACGGCCGAAACGCTCGCGCCGACGTCGGAACAAGACTTGGCTTATGGGCGGCGGCGGGGCCGTTTGCGAGACTACGGTACCTTGACGCGCGGCGGTGCGATGCGGTGCGGTCCGCTTGTCCATGGCATGGGCGAACGAATGCATCGGCGTTACCGTGCGGATAGCGAAAGAGGCTGATCATGGCTCGCTCACTGTGGAAGGGCGCGATCGCGTTCGGCCTGGTCAACATCCCGGTCGAACTCTTTCCCGCCGAAGACCGCAAGGAATTCCAGTTCTCGATGCTGGACAAGCGCGACTTCTCGCCGGTCGGCTACAAGCGCTACAGCAAGAAGACCGGCAAGGAGGTCGATTGGGCGAACGTCGTCAAGGGCTACGAGTACGAGAAGGACCAGTACGTCGTCCTGTCCGACGAGGATTTCCGCCGTGCCAACGTCAAGGCCTCGCAGACGATCGACATCAAGGCGTTCGTGCCGGCGCCCGAGATTCCGGCGCAATTCTTCGAGACCCCCTATTACCTCGCGCCGGCCCGACGCGGCGAAAAGGTCTATGCGCTGCTGCGCGAGACGCTGCGCGCGACCGGACGCGTCGCCGTCGCGCAGGTCGTCATTCGCACGACGCAGCATCTGGCTGCCGTCGTCGCCGATGCAGCGTGCGCTGATGCTGATCACGCTGCGCTACGCGGACGAGCTGCGCGGCACCGAGCGGCTTCGAGCTTCCGGCGGAGGGCCTGAAGCGTGCCGGCGTCAGCGCGCAAGGAGCTCGATCTCGCGAAGCGCCTGGTCGACGACATGACCGAGCACTGGAAACCCGAGGAGTTCAAGGACACCTATCACGAGGACCTGATGCGGCGGATCCACGAAAAGATCAAGCAGCGGCGAGACCAAGGAAATCACCAAGCCCACGCGGTGAGCGATCCGACGAGCCGCGCTCGGCGCAGGTCATCGATCTCGCCGCACTGCTGAAGCAGAGCCTGGACAAGGGCGCGCCGCGCCGCAAACCGGTCGCTCGCGCGCCACGCGAAATCCGCAGCGCGCGCAAGCCGGCGCTGCGCGCTGGTCGCCGCGGCGCGGGGATCGACCCGGACGGCTGCGAAGCGCAAGCGCGCGTAAGCAGCGCGGATCGGCGCGCATGGGGCTCGAACGCTATCGCGAGAAACGCGATTTCCGCGGCACACCGGAGCCGCGTGGAGGCGTGTCGCCGCAAGTCGAAGTGCGCTGTCGTTCGTCATCCAGAAGCACGCGGCGAGCCACCTGCACTACGACTTTCGGCTGGAGCTCGAACGGCGTTCTGCTGAGCTGGGCGATCCCCAAGGGGCCGAGCCTCGACCCGCACGACAAACGGCTTGCGCATGCAGGTCGAAGACCATCCGCTCGAGTACGGCGGATTTCGAGGGCATCATTCCGCCACGCCAGTACGGCTCGGGTACCGTGATGGTCTGGGATCGCGGGACGTGGCATCCGCTCGGAGATCCGGTCGCGGGCTACCGCGAAGGCATCCTCAAATTCGAACTCGACGGCCAAAAGCTTAAGGGTCTGTGGGTCCTGATCCGGACGCACAGCAGTGGGTACAGAGGCAAATCGGGCGCTCAAACGTGGCTACTCGTCAAGGGAAACGACAGTCATGCGAAATTCGGCCGCGCGGCCCGAGTCGTCGACGACGAACCCGACAGCGTCGTCTCCGGCCGCAGCCTGGAAGCGATTGCGCGCGCCAAGGAGCGCGAATGGCGCTCGAATCGATCGGTGGCGGCGAATGTGCGGGCCGGCGCGCGCGGGAAGGGCGGTCGCGTGGCGCCGCGAGCGGCGAAATCCCCGGGCGCAGAATCGTCCACGACGGGTGCCGTCGGCCGCGGCAATGCCGGGACAGCCGTGTCGCCCGCTTCGGCCGTCGGCGCCAAGAAAGCGAAGATTCCGAACATGGTTGCGCCCGCGCTGGCCACGCTGGTCGACAGCACGCCCGCCGGCGACAATTGGCTGCATGAGGTCAAGTTCGATGGCTACCGAATGGTTTGCCGAATCGACCGCGGCAAAGCGCGAATCTACTCGCGCAACGGCAAGAATCGGACTGCAGCGCTGCCATCGATCGTCGCATCGCTGCAACGCCTCAACGTCCGCCAGGCCTGGCTCGACGGGGAGATCGCCGTCGCCGACGCGAAGGGACGCACGCGCTTTCAGGCGCTGCAGAACGCCCTGTCCGATTCCCGCGCGAACAGGATCAGCTATTTCGTCTTTGATCTGTGCTATCAGGACGGCTACGACTTGCGTGGCGTCGCGCTGTCGACACGCAAACGGCTGCTGCGAGCCCTGCTCCCGACCTCCGACCCGGTGCTGCGCTACAGCGTCGATGTGCAGGGCTCGGGCGCTGAATTCTTCAAGCAAGCCTGCGCGCGGCAGTTGGAGGGCACGATGTCGAAGCGCGCCGATTCGAACTATCGCGACGGTGCGCGCACGCGCGACTGGGTCAAGGTTAAATGCAGCCAACGCCAGGAAATGGTCATCGGCGGGTTCACGGACCCGCAAGGCGGCCGTCGCGGATTCGGCGCGCTCCTGCTCGGCGTATACGACGCCGGCGCTCTGCGCTACGCCGGCAAAGTCGGCACGGGATTCGACGGGAAGACCTTGTCCAAGCTCCGGCCGATCTTGGGCAAGCTCGAGCAAGCAGCGGCTCCATTCGTCGATCCGCCGCGAGGCTTCGGGGCCAGGGGCGTGCATTGGGTCGAACCGCAACTCGTTGCGGAAATCGCGTTTACCGAGTGGAGCGAGGATGGGGCGCTGCGTCATCCGTCGTTTCAAGGCCTGCGCCACGACAAGAAGGCGGCAGACGTCGTGCGTGAGGCGCCGGCGGTGAGCCAGACCAAGGGTGCCGGCAGCGCGCCCGCACCCCGGCCGCGCGTGATCGCCACCCGCGCCGCGGTCAGCAGGAGGACCGCGGCCGCGGCCGAAGCGTCTGCCGACGTGGTTGCGGGCGTCAAGCTGTCGCATCCGGACAAGCAGTACTTCCCCGAGGCCAAGCTGAGCAAACGCGATCTTGCGCTGTACTACCAAACGATCGCAGAGTGGATCCTTCCGTATTTACGCGATCGGCCGTTGAGCCTGGTGCGATGCCCCGACGGGTGGCGCAATCAGTGCTTCTACCAAAAGCATGCGGACAAGAGCGTGCACCCGGCGGTGACGCGGGTCGAGGTGCCCGAGGGCACGGGAACGGCAACGTACTTCGCCGCCAATTCGCTGCCGGCGCTGGTCGCGCTGGTGCAATGGGGCGTGGTCGAACTGCACCCCTGGGGATCGCGTGCGCCCAAGCTCCATCGGCCGGACACGCTCGTGTTTGACTTCGATCCCGACGACGGGGTGAGCTGGAGCGAAATTGTCGAGGGCGTCGGTGCGTTGCGCGCCCTCCTCGACGACGTCGGGTTGGACGCATTCCTGAAGACGACGGGCGGCAAGGGCCTGCACGTTGTCGTACCGATACGGGCAACGCTGGAATGGGAGCAGGCGAAAGGCTTCGCCAAGGGGGTGGCCGACGTTCTGGTTCGCACATTTCCCGCTCGCTTCACCGCAACGCTGTCGAAGACGCAGCGCAAGGGCAAGATCTTCATCGACTACCTGCGCAATGCCGAGGGCGCGACCGCGATCGCGCCTTATGCGATCCGCGCCCGCGCGAATGCGCCGGTGGCGACGCCCATCGCCTGGAGGGAGCTCGCGAAGGACGTTCGTTTCGACCATTTCAACGTTCGCAACATCCCCGAGCGCCTGAGCCGGATGCGCGGCGATCCGTGGGCAACGTTCGGCACGACCCGCCAAACGATAACCAAGGCAATGTTCAGGCGCATCGGTATCAAGGCTAGCGCGTGAGCGAATGCAGCGAGCGGGCAGTAGACTCGGAGGCCCTCGCAGCCGCCGCCGGCCTGGTCTACGTTTCGGACGCGTCGCCGGGGATCCGCCGCATTCGTCAGGGCGACCAATTCGCTTACCTGTGCGCCCCCGACCGGCTCGTGAACGACGAGGCGGAACTGAAGCGAATCGCGAGTCTTGCGATCCCTCCTGCCTACGAAGACGTGTGGATCTGCAAGAATCCGCGCGGACACGTGCAAGCGACCGGACGCGACGCGCGCGGCCGCAAGCAATACCGTTACCACCCGCAGTGGCGACGATTCCGCGACGACGCCAAGTTCGAGCGCATGCCGGCATTCGGCGAGTCCCTGCCGCGGCTTCGCCGGTGCCTGCGACGCGACCTGGGCCGACCGGGCCTGCCCAAGGAGAGAGTGCTTGCAGTCGTCGTCAGCCTGCTCGATGCCACGCGCGTGCGCATCGGCAACGCCGAGTATGCGCGCGACAACAACAGCTACGGCCTGACCACGCTGCGCAACCGCCACGTGCAGTTCGTCCGCGATGGCCGGCTGCTGTTTCGCTTCCGCGGCAAGGGCGGGGCCGAGCACGAGATCACCGTCGATGACAAGCAGCTCGCCCGCCTGGTTCGCCACTGCCACGAGTTGCCGGGCCAGCGCCTGTTCCAGTACATCGACGAAGCGGGCGAACGCCGGCCCATCGATTCCGGTCAGGTCAACATGTATCTGAAGGAGGCGATGGGCGACGATTTCACGGCCAAGGACTTTCGCACCTGGGGTGCCACGTTGCGCGCGATCGCGATCATGCATGCGACGCCGCTGCCGGAGCCCGCCACCGAGCGAGCGCTGAACGCCTGCATCGTCGACGCAGTCAAACAGGTGGCAACCGAGTTGCGGAATACGCCGGCGGTATGCCGCAAGGCTTACATCAATCCGCTGGTGTTCACTGCCTGGCGGAGCGGAGCACTTCACAAGGGCATCGGCGAAAGGATTGCGGGTGCGCCGCGCAGGGCGGAGCGCCTGGTTCCAGCGTTCCTGCGACGCCAAGCTCGCGAAGCCAGGCGAGCAGCGAACGCGGCAACCCTGAACGCAAGCCCCCCGTCGCGATCGCGGCGGCTGAAGGCCAAACGTATCGAGCCGTCAGGGACGATGCGTGCGGCGGCTTGAGTCTCTACTCGGCACGCCGATACGCTCGTCATTCTGATCACGAGATGCGGGCATCGCCCCGCAGGTTTGATTCGAATGAAGGAGAGCGACAATGCCTCAATACGGCAAGACGGCACAAGCCAAGATCAAGAAGGCGATCCACAAGCTAAAGGACGGCACGCTGAAAAGCGGCGGAACCGGCAAAAAAGTCAAGAGCCGCAAGCAGGCCATCGCGATCGGGCTTTCGGAAGCCCGGAAGGCCGGCGCAACGGTTCCCAGGAGGAAGTCGTCCTCCCAGCAAGAGTAAAATTTACAACGCAATCCCCGCGATGCGGCACTTGGGGCAGTGCTTAGTGCCATTACTCCGCTTGTCGTGACCGATACGCGATCGATTGGTATGCGCCGACGATCGACATCGTTCCCCCTTCACGGTTGATATTCCTGTAATGTTTGCGGTGCACGTAATTGCGGGCACTCCGAAGGCAGGAATCCATGTGCAGAAGCGAATGATCTTCTCGCGCAGCGGTGCCGAGGTGGGCTCGGATTGCCGTGCTCGCGGCGGTGTACTTTGCAGCGGCCAAGTTTTCGTTGTTGCTCGCCATCCCGCCCGGCTATGCGACCGCCGTATGGCCGCCGTCGGGCATCGCGCTTGCCGCCGTGCTGCTTGCGGGAACGCGGATCTGGCCTGGCATCTGGCTGGGGGCCGCGCTCACCAATCTGACGGTCCAGGGTTCGCCGCTCCTCGCCGTCCTTATCGCCATCGGCAACACGCTGGAAGCCCTCGTCGGTGCCAAGCTCATCGAACGCTACGCCGACGGCGGACGCTTCGACAGCGGCGAGCTGGTGGTCAAGTTCGTTGGCTTGAGTGCGCTCAGCGCGGCGATCGCGGCGACCATCGGCGTCACTTCGCTCGCAATCGACCAGGCGCTGCCGATCTCCGACGTCCTCGTCCATCTGTGGACCTGGTGGGAGGGCGACGCCTCGGGGATGATCATCGTCGCGCCGCTCATCCTGAGCTGGCGCGCCGCCGGATGGCCGCGCTGGTCGTTGCCAAAGCTCATCGAAGCGATGGCGCTGGGCGCGTCGCTCGCGCTGACGGCAATTCTCATGTTTGGTGGGGTGGGCGCCGCGGAGATGCCGCTTTCCCTCACCTTCCTCACGCTGCCGTTCCTCATCTGGGCAGCGATCCGCTTCGGGCAGCGCGAGGTGACGATCGCCACCGCGATGCTATGTGCGATTGCCATCTGGAACACGCTGCAAGGCCGCGGCCCCTTCGGCGAAGCCTCGACCAATATTGCACTGCTGTTCCTGCTTGCCTATGTGTGCACGCTGGTGATAACGGGACTCGTCTTGAGCGCGGTGATTGGCGAGCGTGACCGCGCCATCGTGGAGTTGCGGCGCAGCCAGAAACTCCTCGAGCAGCGCATCGAAGAGCGGTCGCGGGAGCTTGCCGAGACGAACCGGTCCCTTCGCCTCGAGCTCGAGGAACGCACCCGGTACGAGGAGGTCCTGCGCCAGAACGAGGAGCGCTTTCGCCTTCTGGTCGACGGCGTCAAGGATTACGCGATCTTCAGCCTCGACACCGAGGGGAACATCACCAGCTGGAACACCGCAGCGCAGAGCATCAAGGGCTATGCAGCCTCCGAAATCATCGGTACGCACTTTTCCCGGTTCTATACGCCCGAGGACCTCGCCCGGCATTGGCCCCAGCAAGAGCTCGCGATCGCCCGCGCCGAGGGCCGATTCGAGGACGAGGGCTGGCGCGTCCGCAAGGACGGGAGCCGCTTCTGGGCGAACGTGATCATCACCTCGCTCTACGACAACGAGCATCGCCTGCGTGGATTCGCGAAAGTCACGCGCGACCTGACCGCCCGCCGGCGGATCGAGGCAATGCAGGAAACCGAGCAGCAGATGAACGAATTCCTGGCGATGCTCGCCCACGAGCTGCGCAATCCGCTCGCGGTCATCGTCAACGCACTCGGGGTGATGCGCCACAAGCCAGGCGCGGAGCAGATCGGAGCTGCGAGATGTCATCGATCGTCAGGCAATGCATCTCGCGCGCATCGTCGACGATCTGCTCGATGTCAGCCGGATCACGCGCGGCAAGATCGCGCTGAAGGAGGAGGTCCTCGATCTGATTGGCGTGGTCTCGCGCGTGCTCGAGTCGTGCCGGCCGCTGATCGATGCGCGCAGGCACGACGTCGACTTGCAGCTCGCCGATGGACTCGTGCCCGTCGTAGCCGACGCCACGCGCCTGTCGCAGGTTGTCCTCAACCTGATCAGCAATGCGGTCAAGTACACGCCGGAAGGGGGGCGCATCACGATCGCCGTGGAACGCGAGGCCGACAACGCAGTATTGCGGGTGCGCGACACCGGTATAGGCATTCCCTCCGCGCTGTTGCCCAAGGTGTTCGACCTCTTTGTCCAGGGCGAGCGATCGCTCGACCGTACCGAAGGCGGTTTGGGCATCGGCCTTACGCTGGTAAAACGCCTGATCGAACTGCACGGCGGCTCGGTCGAAGCCTCGAGCGGCGGTCCGGGACAGGGCAGCGAATTCATCGTCCGCCTTCCATTGGCACTCGAGCAGAAAGTCGCACCCGAACCCACGGCGACAGCGGAAACGCGGCCGGCGCCGCGGCGGCGCCTCCTTGTCGTCGACGACAACCGGGATTCTGCAAATACACTGGCCGCGCTGCTCGAAACGATGGGTCACGAGGTACGGATTGCCTATGACGGAGCGGGCGCGGTTGCGCTGGCGGCCGAATATCGTCCGGACGGCGTGTTCCTTGACATCGGCCTTCCCGGGATGAACGGCTACGACGTCGCGCGCACGCTGCGCAGCTCGCCGACGGTCGCCCACGCCAAACTGATTGCCTTCACCGGCTATGGCCAGGACGAGGATCGGCGGCGCGTGCGCGAGGCGGGCTTCGACTATCTCCTGGTGAAGCCGGCAGGAGTCGGCGACATTGCCAAGATCATCGACACGCTACCCACCCGGTCCTGACGCCTGGACTGCGGGCGAAATACCGCGCGTGTCCTACGAACAAATCAGACGGATTCGGATGGTCGGCGGAATTGGCGTTGCCGATAGTACGGGATGGGGACGCGCCCGCGTCTTCACACCCGGAAAGGAAAGCCACCATGGATCGATCCACGACGCTAGACGGAAGCACGCCGCTCGGCGGCAACATGAACCCCCTGTCCAACCCCGCCGCGAGCGCCAAGCTCGAGGGCGCCGCGCAAACCGCGCACCAGACCGTCGACAAGGTCGCGGACAAAGCGACTTCGCAAGTAGATCGCCTGAGCGGGACGGCGCATCGTGCAGTGAACCGCGCCGCCGATGCGGCAACGACGGCGGCAGAATGGGCATCGAGCATTCCCGAGCAGGCGAAGCAGGTCCAGGTGAAGGTGACGGATGCCGCGTGCGCGTCGATCCGTGCCCGTCCGATTGCCACGGTCGCCGGGGCACTGGTCGTCGGCTATCTGCTCGGCCGGCTCGCGCGCTTCTGATCACCACTCAACAACCTGCGGTGGCTGCCGGTCAGAGCAGCACGGCAAGCAGGGTGTCGATGCCACCGCTGCCCAGCACGGTCGGCCTCGACGCCCTGCTTGGTAGCAGGATCGTCGACCCCTGCGGGCGACGAATCGGTGAACTGCCCACCGTCTTGCGGTGACGATACCGCCCTGACGCCGCGTCAGGACTTGACGGTCAGCTGATCGACCACCGCGCTCACGCCACCGACCGACGAGGCCACCTGCTTCGCGCGGTCACGCGAGGTGTCACTATCGACCGAACCGGAAAGGGTAACCGTGCCATTCTTGGTATCGACGCCGATCTGCAGCGAGCGGAGCCCGGGCTCCGCCAGCAGTGCCGCCTTGACCTTTGCCGTCACGGCGCTATCGTCGACCGCCATGGCGGCCTTTTCGCCAGCCGCCGCCATCTTTTCGGCTGCGGGCGGCATGTCGGAACGCTTCGACATCGTATCGCTGCCGGGGCTGCGTTGGTCGCAAGCCGCAAGGGACACTGCAGTCGCGACGGCCGCAACCGTCGTCAAGCGGGAAAGAAGAATGGTTCGCATGTTCGTAGCTCCTGATCGTGATTGACGGCACTACCTCTGTCGCAAAGCGCGTGCCGTGAAGCGCTTTTGCCTCAAGCGGCGAGCTGGATGCCCGAGCCGGCGCTTTGCAGGCTGCGCAGCTCCGCTGTCGATTGCCAGCGCTCGATCGGTCCGACGAGCGGGCTCAGTCGGCGCAGTCTTGCTGCACCGAAATACGTGCAAAACGCGACCTCCGAGGCGTCGCGGCCCGTGCCGATGCGCACCAGATCCGCGATAGGCGACAATTCCGTGGGATCGAACAGGTACCATTGGCCGCCCAGGTAAGCTTCGAAGACGGCGTGGAAATCGGGTGGTGGGTCGGCGTATCGCGCGTAACCGGTGACGATGCGAGCCGGTATGTTAAGCGCCCGGCAGAACGTGATCGCGAGTTGCGCGAAGTCGCGACACACGCCGGCACGCGCCGCGAGCGTGTCGCGCGCGGTCCCGTGCGGCAGCGACGTTCCGACCGCGTAGTCGATGTTGTTTCTGATCCAGTCGCAAATGGCCAGCACGCGCTGGTAGCCCGGCGCGACGCCGCCGAATTTCCGGCACGCCAAGGGAAAGAGCAGATCCGCTTCGCAGTAGCGCGTGGCAAGAACATACGGCAGGACCTCGACCGGAAGTCTCGCCACCGGAATCTCTGCCGCGCTCGGGTCCGGGCGGCGCCGGTCGACTTCCACGTTGGCGAGATAGCTTATGCGCAAGCGACCAGGCGGAGCGTCGATCCGCGCCAGCCGATTGGATGACCCGCTCGCATGCAGAAGCTCCACGTGGAGTCCGGACGCCGTCGTCAACGACTCGGCTACGACGCGCTGCTCTTCGTTCGACGGCACGGCGACGTTCAGCAGGAAAACGGTCTGCTGCGTCACGTCGTAATTGAGCTCGCAATCGATATGAAAGGACGTCATCGTCATCGGTGGGCGCAGCAACGGTCCCATGAAATTCCAGCACAGAGTGTAGGCAGATCCGTTCACAGCAGGTATTGGGTACTGGCGGATTCCGCTGTAGGACGAGCACCGACACGCGGCGGGAGGTGCTGCGACCAGTTCGCACCACCCGATTCCCCGATTAAGAGCTTGACCGCGCGCGGAAGCATCGCCGGCCGGCGAGCGGAACGTCGCTAAATGCGCCCCATCAAGATCAGTACGATGATGATCAGGACGACGACGCCGGCGATACCGCTCGGACCGTAACCCCAACCACGACTGTAAGGCCAGGACGGCAATGCTCCCAGCAGCGCCAGGATCAGCACGATCAGCAGAATTGTTCCGAGAGTCATAGCGTTTCCTCCTTCGGTCCTCGCGACCATCACATCGTAGTCAGCAACGGGTGTGCCAGATCAATAGTCATTGGGGAAACAGGAGGTTGCCGCAGCCCTCTCCCGACGCCGCTTGCAATGGCGGGCAGCCACCTCTGCGGCAAGATGTAAATCGTTCCACAACCGTCATCGCCATCAGGGGCCGAACATCGCCCCGACGGGCTTGAGACGCTCCACGTGGTCGCAAGCGGTTTTTGCCGCCACCATGATGGGCACCGCGAGCAAGAGGCCCCATCCGCCCCACACCATCCCCCAGAACATCAGCGACAGGAAGACCGCAGGCGAGCTCATCCGGGCAGCGCGGCCCATCAGCCAGGTTTGCAGACCGATCCCCAGAATGGCGGCGACGACAATCGGCAAGCTTCCTGCCAACAAGGCGGCTTCCCAGGTTCCGAACTGCCCGTACGCGACCAGCGCCGCGGCGCCGCCGACCAGCGCCGAGCCGAGATAGGGGATCGTATGAAGGACAGCCGCGCCTAGCCCCCAAACCATCGGCCGCTCCAGCCCGATGGCGTACAGTCCCAGCCCCGTGGCGATGCCGACGGCGATATTGACTCCCAGTACGACGGCGAAGTAGTGCTGATTCAGCTTGTTGACGTCTTCCAGAATCAGCAGCGCCTTCTTGCGCCGGGCCATCGAGGGCCCCATCGCCGAGACGAATTTGCGGCGGAAGCTATCGCCCGCAGCCAGCAGGAAGAACGTCAGAAACAGCGCGGACAGGATCTGCCCGAGGGCGATGAACACATTGCTCGTCCCCAAGAGCAGCATCGAGCGAATGTCGACCCAATAGTCGGGCGCTGGCGCGCGTGCGCGCGGCGCCGACGTCGCAGGAGCGGGCGAAGCGGCACTCGCGAGCTTCTCCAGCTCCGTCGCCGCGCGTTTGACATTCTCCAGCGGACCAGCACCCAGCCGCTGCGCGTCGATCACCGAGATGCGCAATCGCTGGACGGCCGCCGGAATCTGCTCCAGCACCTCCGTTGCATCGTTTGCGACCCGATAGACCGCCGCAGACAAGATGACGACAACCAGGACAACGGCGATCGCCGCGCCGAGCACGCGGGGAACACCATGTTGCGCCATCCGCGCCACGACCGGTGTCAGCGCATAGCTCAGAAACACGCTCAGCAGCAGCGGAATCAGGAACGCCGCCGCCATTCGCACCGCGAAAAGGACGACAATCACTGCGATGACGGTGAGCGCGATCGTGCGCCCGGTAGCTGGCGCCGGCGGTGCGTTCGGTTCCGTTTCCCCCCCGCGCGGAGGCACCGCGACGGCCACTTTCGTGCTGATCGTGTTCCGGTCCATTGCTGTCCCCTTGCGAGCGTTGACCGACGGCATGCGCCGCACGCCCCGAAGGTTCCGGGGGCGCGGCTCAAGTGGTAATCCGGAACCTCCGGGAGCGTAGGTTGCGCGCCCCCATGTCACCAGCCGCTCGCATCCCCGAGCGGCAGTCGCAATCAGCGTTGCGGCTGCGTCCGCTCCGGTGTTGCGGGTTGCGCCGAGGGATTCGAGTGGTCGTTTGCCTGCCCGGCCTTCGGCATCGCCATCGCTTCTTCCTGCTTGGTCATCGGCGCCAGGGGATCAGGGCGGTCGGCGTGCGTCGTCGTCTTCTCCGGCGGGGCGCCTTCCTTGAATACCTCGCTCGGCTTCGGTGTGGGATCCCCCGTCGCCGTCGCTGCCGGGGTGGTTGCAGAGACCCGTGGCGCTTCTTGCGCCTGGACCGGAGCACGATCGCATGCTCCCAAACCGAGCATCGCGATCGGCGCTATTCCGCATAGTGCATAACGCAGCAAGCGTTTCATGATGGATCCTCGCGGACTGACCGCTTTGCGCTAACCGCCACGACGGAAAAGACCGGCGACCAGCGAGACGATAAACAGGACCAGGAAAATGAAGAACAGGATCTTGGCAATCTCCGCGGCGCCGGCCGCGAGGCCCGTAAAGCCGAATATGGCCGCGATGATCGCAACGACAAAAAATACGACGGCGTAATGCAACATTTTCATTCCTTTCCGCTCATACCGAGCAACAATTACTCGACCGCATGGAGCGATGCGGCAAATTGCGCCTCAATACGACCGCTTCGGAGCAGTTGCGAGTAAAAGAGGCAATCACCATGCCAATGCGTGTACCCGGCCCGGCTCTCATGCCGGTGCTACGAAACCTTCCGGAGCTCGCCATCGAATCGTCTCCGTTTGCGCTTATGACCTAAGCCTATAGCGCGCAATGGAACACGCACATAAGATAGATCCGATTGCGTTGTAGGGAATCGGGAGGACGGGACGTCGGCGCATGGCGCGTCCAGAGGAAGGTACCGGGCGAAACCGAACGGGCATTGCACTAGACTATCGGCGTGCCGCCCTCCCCCTTCCTCCAGGATGTTGTCTCCGCCCCGGGTCCTCTCGCAGCGCGCCCTGACCTCGTGGACGCGTTTGCGGACGCCCGCGCGTGGTTTGCCGCGCAGGGCATGGCGCCCTTCCCGTTTCAGGAAAGCGTCTGGGCCGCCTGCGCGCGCGGCGAGTCAGGCCTCGTCCACGCACCGACAGGCATGGGCAAGACGTATGCCGCGGCGCTGCCACCGCTCGTGTTCGGCGCCACGGGGGCGCCAGGCAAACCGCCGCCGCTGGCGTTGCTGTGGATCACGCCGCTGCGCGCGCTCGCGTCGGACACCGGGCTCGCACTTGCCCGCGCCGCCGCAGCGCTCTCCCCTTGCTGGACCGTCGACGTGCGCACCGGCGACACCGCAGCCGGCGCGCGCACGCGGCAGGCAAAGCAACTGCCGACCGCGCTCGTCACCACCCCGGAGAGCCTGACGCTCTTCCTCGCCCGCGCCGACTGGCGCGAGCGCTTCGCACATCTCGACACGGTCGTCGTCGACGAGTGGCACGAGCTCCTGTCGACGAAGCGCGGCGTGCAGACGGAGCTGGCACTGGCCCGGCTTTTCGGCGCACGACCGGCGCTGAAGGTGTGGGGATTGTCGGCCACCCTTGCCAATCTCGACGACGCGCTGTCGGCCCTCGTCGGACCGCAGCGGCGGGATCGCGCGACCGTGGTGAAGGGCATCGATACCAAGGCGATCGTCATCGACAGCTTGCGGCCCAAGACGATCGAGCGTTTTCCGTGGGCCGGGCACATCGGCTTGAAACTCCTGCCCGAGGTCATCCGCGCGATCGAGCGTGCGAACACGACGCTCGTGTTCACCAACGTCCGCTCGCAGACCGAGATCTGGTATCAGGCGCTCCTCGACGCGCGCCCCGACTGGGCGGGCCAGATCGCGCTCCATCACGGCTCGCTCGAGCGCGGCGTGCGCGACTGGGTCGAGGACGGATTGCGCGACGGGAAACTGCGCGCGGTCGTGTGCACGTCGAGCCTCGACCTCGGCGTCGATTTCGCGCCAGTGGACCAGGTGTTGCAGATCGGCAGCCCGAAAGGCGTCGCCCGCCTGCTCCAGCGCGCCGGCCGCAGCGGCCACCAGCCCGGCGCGACGTCGCGGGTCACGGTCGTGCCGGCGCAGGCGCTGGAACTCGTCGAAGCTGCCGCGGCGCGTGAAGCCGCAGCGGCGCGCGCGATCGAGGCGCGCGAACCGCTCGACAAACCGCAGGATGTCCTCGTCCAGCATCTCGTTACCTGCGCGCTGGGCGGCGGGTTTCGGCCCGACGACCTCGTCGCCGAAATCCGCGGCACGCACGCCTATCGCGATCTCACCGCCGGCGAGTGGCAGTTCGCGCTGGACTTCGTCGTCCATGGCGGCGGAAGCCTCAACGCGTACCCCGAGTATCGCCGGGTCGTTATCGACGACGACGGTATCGCGCGGGTCCCCGACGCGGCGATCGCTCGCCGGCACCGGATCGGCATCGGCACGATCGTCTCCGAGGCGAGCATCACCGTACGCTTCAGGAATGGCACGAGCCTCGGCCACGTCGAGGAGGGCTTCATCGCGCGGCTCGCTCCCGGCGACTGCTTCGTTTTCGCGGGCCGCGTGCTCGAGTTCGTACGCGTGCGCGAGCTGACCGCGTGGGTAAAGCCCGCGCCGGCGAAGGCGACGCTCGTGCCGCGCTGGACCGGCGGCCGGATGGCGCTGTCCACGCAACTGGCGAGTGCAACACGACGCCTGATCGCGGATGCGAAGCGCGGCGCCTATGCATCGCCGGAACTCTCGCTGGTACGACCGCTGCTCGAACTGCAGCGGCGCTGGTCGGCGCTGCCCGCCGACAACGAATGGCTGGTCGAGTGCATCGCGACACGCGAAGGCCACGGTCTCTTCTTCTACCCGTTCGAAGGACGGCTCGCGCATCTCGGGCTCGCGACGCTGTTCTCGTACCGGCTCTCGCGTACGACACCGCGCACGTTCAGCCTTACCGCCAACGATTACGGCTTCGGCCTGCTCTCCCCGGCACCGGTTTCGTTTTCGATCGGCGACCTCGGCCGACTGCTCGCCGCGCCGAATGTCGAGGCCGACATCCTCGCCGGCCTCAACGCCGCCGAACTCGGTCGCCGCCAGTTCCGCGAGATCGCGCGGGTCGCGGGCCTCGTCTTCCAGGGCTATCCCGGCGAGCCGCATCCGGCGCGGCACCTGCAGGCGTCCTCGGCGCTCTTCTACGAAGTCTTCGCCGAGTACGATCCCGATAACCTGCTGCTCAAGCAGGCAATCCGCGAAGTGCTGGAGCGGCGACTCGAAGCGCCCCGGATCGCAGCCGCGCTCGCGCGGCTGCGCGGAAGCCGCTTGCTGCTCACGCGACCGGCGCGACCAACGCCGTTTGCCTTTCCGCTGCTGGTCGAGATGTTTCGCGACGCGATGACGACCGAGGCGTTGGACGTGCGTGTGGCGCGCATGGTCGCAGAACTCGAAGCAGCGGCGCAGTCCGCGCCCTGACGCTTATCGACGCTGCGCGCATCGGCCGCGGAGGGCCGCTTCCCGGTCGTTCACGCTCCTGGAAATGAAAAGGCATGGGTTGACGCAGCGAGGTTATGGCCCTATTATGGCCGTATGGCCGTAACCACGATCAAATCGACGTACTCGCTCGACGTTGAAACCGTCCGCACGCTGGAAGCCGTGGCGCGCCACTGGCGAGTGACCAAATCGGAAGCATTGCGGCGCGCGATTCGCTCGGTTGCCGGACAGGCGGCGCCCACTGGCGGCCAGAGGTTGGCGGCGCTCGACGCCCTGCAGCGAGGGCTGCGGATGACCCATCCGTCGGCGGCTCGCTGGCAAGATGAGGTGCGCACCGAACGCCGCGCGTCGGTAACCCGTCGCCGAAAGCGATGATCCACCTCGACACCAGCTTTCTGATCCGGGCGTTGGTGCGGGGTTCGAGACAGGATCGCACCTTGCGGCGGTGGCTCAAGGAGGACGAGACGCTGGCCATGAGCGCGGTGGCGTGGACCGAGTTCCTTTGCGGACCGGTCGCCGAAGAGCACCTCCCCATCGTGGCGCAGATCATCGCCGAGCGGGCGCCTTTCCGCGACGAGGAGGCGCGGGTCGCGGCCGAGCTTTACCATCGCAGCGGACGACACCGGGGATCGTTGGTCGACTGCATGATCGCGGCGATCGCCCTCACCGGCGATGCGCCCCTTGCGACTGCGAATACGGACGAATTTCGCCGCTTTGTTGCCTGGGGCCTCGTACTCGCGGCGGCTTGATCCCTTGAAAAACAGGTCCAGGCAAGCTTCGTGGCCGCCTGGCGCGTTACCATCCTGCGAGGCCAATCCATCCTGGGGAGGATTGCCATGTCAGGTCCCTTCGATCTCACCGGAAAAGTGGCGCTCGTCACCGGCGCCTATCGGGGTCTCGGCTTCGCGATTGCGAAAGGACTCGCGCAGGCAGGCGCGACGGTCGTCCTCAATGGCCGCAGACCGGCGGAACTTGCCGCCGCCGCAAACGCACTCGTCAACGCAGGCCTTGCCGCATCGACGGCCGTATTCGACGTGACCGACGCCGGCGCGATTCGCCGCAGCATCGCCGGGCTCGAGGAGTCGTACGGTCACCTCGACATTCTCGTCAACAATGCCGGCATCCAGCGCCGCAATGCGCTCGTCGATTTCAGGCAGCAGGATTGGGACGACATCATCGCGACCAACCTGACGGCGCCCTTTCTCGTTTCGCAGGCGGTGCTGCCGGCGATGATCACGCGCAAAGCGGGCAAGATCATCCACATCGCATCGCTGATGAGCGAGCTCGCGCGACCCACGGTCGTTCCGTACACCGCGGCGAAAGGCGGTGTACGGCAGTTGACGCGTGGAATGGCGGTGGAGCTGGCGCCGCACAACATCCAGGTCAACGCGATCGCGCCCGGCTATTTCGCCACCGAGATGAATCGCGCGCTTATCGACAACGCCGAATTCAACGCGTGGGTGGTGAAGCGCACGCCCGCCGGGCGCTGGGGCCAGCCCGACGAGATCGGCGGACTGGCGGTGTTCCTCGCGTCGCATGCTGCCGATTACATCACCGGCCAACTCATCACCATCGACGGCGGAATGTCGGTAGCGTTGTGAGCAGCGAGCAGGGGCCCTGCGCGCGGGTAGCGCGTGGGGATGCGAGCAAATGCGAATCAGCGCAACGAGGCCGACGGCCTGGCATTCGCATGGCTACAACAGGCGAGGAGGCCGAGACGCTGTGAGCAGCGAGCAGGGGCCCTGCGCGCGGGTAGCGCGTGGGGATGCGAGCAAATGCGAATCAGCGCAACGAGGCCGACGGCCTGGCATTCGCATGGCTACAACAGGCGAGGAGGCCGAGACGCTGTGAGCAGCGAGCAGGGGCCCTGCGCGCGGGTAGCGCGTGGGGATGCGAGCAAATGCGAATCAGCGCAACGAGGCCGACGGCCTGGCACTCGCATGGCTACAACAGGCGAGGAGGCCGAGGCGTTGTGAGTGGCAGGCAGGCGCCCCGCGCACGGGGATGCCTAGTAAGCCACCGGCCAGAGCAACCGACGGCGCTCCTTGGCAAGGTAATTGCAGGCCCATCCGGTAGGAGCCCACTTTTCGGTCGGGGCCGGGTGCACTGCCGGCGGCCGTCACACGTCGCCGCGAAGCGCTGGCACGACCGGGTCCTTCCGGAATGCGCTGATGCCGTCGCCGACAATGTCCTACCAAAACGCGCAACTACTCCTTCGGAGACGTGCGCGACACCCGCGTTTCACCACGCCGCGCGGAAGCAATCGCTCGCGCCCAGAGCAGTTATCCCACGACCGCGACACTCGCGCGCTGCATTCACGCGGCGGGGACCGCGTCCGCGACCTGAGGTTCGTCCGGCGCATCCATCGCTTGCGCGCGCTGGGGCTCGGGCTCGGATTCTTCTGTGTCGCGTCGGTGTTGCGCCTGCATGCAGAGCCCGTAGCGTGGTGGTTGCTGCTCGTCGCGAACGGCTTTTTCTGGCCGCATGCGGCGTTGCTCCTGGCAACGCACAGCGCGGATCCGCGACGAGCCGAGTTGCGCAATCTGCTCGTTGACTCGACGCTCGGCGGCGTGTGGATCGCGGTGATGCAGTTCAATCTGCTACCGAGCGTGCTGCTGCTGACGATGCTTGCGGTCGACAAGATCAGCGTGGGCGGTATGCGGCTGCTTGCTCGGACCCTCGCTTCGCTGGCGGCGGGGTGCGCACTGACCTCGGCGGCGCTCGGCTTCCCGGTCGAGATCGCAACCCCGATGCCGGTCATCGTCGCGAGTCTGCCCTTCCTGGTCATCTATCCGCTCGCGATCAGCGCGGTCGCGTACGCGCTGGTGCGCAAGGTCGCCCATCAGAACCGGCGCCTCGACGAGATAGGCCACACCGACGGGCTCACCGGGCTCGGCAATCGCCGGCAGTGCCTCGCAATCGCGGAACTCGAGCTCGCGCGCCATAAACGAACTCGCCAGCCCGCGGTGCTTGTCATTCTCGACATCGACCAGTTCAAGGCCGCCAACGACCGCTACGGTCACCCGGCTGGGGATGAAGTGCTGTGCGGTGTCGCGGAAATCCTGCGCCAGTGCTGTCGTGCGACCGATACTCCGGCCCGCTACGGTGGTGACGAATTCATGCTGGTGCTGCCGGAGACGGACCTTGCCGGCGCCGAGGAAGTGGCGCAGCGCATCCGGACGCAACTGGACACCTTGGTGCTCAAGGATGCTCCGGATTTGCGCTGCACGGTCAGCCTTGGCGCAGCCGAGGCCGGCCCTGCGATCACGAACGTCGAGCTCTGGGTACAGCAGGCCGACGCGGCTCTCTATCGCGCGAAGGCCGCCGGGCGCGATCGCTTTGTCGGTACGACAGGAGTTGACGCCGCGTAGCGTCGGTGACAATGGCAGGCGACGTCAGTCGCCGGTGACGGAGGCGGGCCGGCGATCCAGTAACCGGTAGAGCCACGTCAGGCCCGCCGCCGTGCTCGAGAGCGGCCGGTATTCGCAACCGATCCACCCGTCGTACTTCAATTCGTCCAGCAGCTTGAAGATCCACGCATAGTTGATCTCGCCAACGTCGGGCTCGTGCCGACCGGGGACGCCGGCGATCTGGATGTGCCCGATGTGCGGCAGCCAGTGCCGGATCCGTTCGGTGAGATCGCCCTCGACGATCTGGGTGTGGTAGAGGTCCATCTGTACCTTGAGGTTCGACGCGCCGACCTCCTCGCGGATCGCGCGCGCCTCCTCCAGTTTCGTGTAGAGGTAACCCGGCATGTCGCGCGGATTGAGCGGCTCGAGCAGCACGGTGACGCCCTGCTCCGCCGCTTCGCCGCACGCGAAGCGCAGGTTGCGCACGAACGTCGAGCGCTGTCGCGCCCGCTGCTCGGCATCGGCGTCGGCGGGGACGATGCCGGCCATCGCGTGAATGCGCGTGCAGGAAAGCGTCTGCGCGTACCGCAGCGCACTGACGAAGCTGGCGGCGAACTCGTGCTCGCGGCCGGGCAGCGACGCGGTACCGCGATCGCCGGCGCTCCAGTCGCCCGGCGGCGTGTTGAACAGCACCATCTCGAGCCGGTTCTCCTTGAGGCGCGCGGCGATCTCCTTCGCCGGCACTTCGTAGGGGAACGAGCATTCGACCGCACGAAACCCGGCGTGCGCCGCTTCGGCGAAGCGCTCGAGGAACGGGACCTCGTTGAACAGGAACGAGACGTTTGCGGCAAATCTTGGCATGGCACCTTCAGGGGCGACCCGTCTGAGCGGCGGCAGGACGTTCGCTGTTCGTTCGCACGAGCAGCAGAACCCGTACGCTACAATCGCGAAGCCAAGTGTGCACCGCCGTATCGCAACACGCAACGGCCGTGCCAGCATCGTGCCGCCGAAGTGCAATGCACGCCTGTGGTGCCCATGTCGCGATCCCACGTCCACGCGTCGCTCCCCTTCGCCGCGCCAACCGCGTCGGCGACTGGGCTGACGCCTGCTGCGGACGGCAGCGTGACGGCAGTGCTCGCCGGCGAGCGCGTCGCCCTGCTGCCGGAGCGCGCGCTGCATTGGCCGAGCGGAGGTATGCTGTTCGTCGCCGACGTGCATCTCGGCAAGGCGGCGGCGTTCCGCGCCGGCGGTGTGCCGTTGCCGCGCGGCGCGACCGCGAACGATCTCGCGCGGCTCGCCGCATTGGTCGCGCGCACGGGAGCCACGCGGCTCGTCATCCTCGGCGATTTCTTGCATGCGGCGGCGGGACGCGTCGCCGCGCTGGATGCTTCATTCCTCCGTTGGCGCGCTGCCCACGCCGACGTGGCGGTCACCGTGGTGCGCGGCAATCACGATACCAACGCCGGCGATCCGCCGGCAGCGTGGGACGTGACCGTCGTCGCGGACCCGCATCCGCTGGCGCCGTTTGTGCTCTGCCACAATCCGGTGCAACCGCGGACCGGCTACGCACTGTGCGGACACGTGCATCCGGGCGTTCGGTTGGCGGGCGCAGCCGGCGACTCGGCGCGGCTGCCCTGCTTCGTGCTCGGTCGCCGGCGTGTGCTGCTACCGGCGTTTGGCCGTCTTACCGGCCTTTCTCTCGTCTCCCCCGCGCCGGGTGAAACCGTGGTGGCGATCGCCGGGACGCGGCTGTTCGTGCTGCCGCATCTCGCCGGATAGCTGCGAACTGTCCGACGGACGGCTCGGGGCCGTGCCATCGCACGGGGGCTGGCGCGCAGCGGCTTTTCGCGCCCGGCAAGGCGGTCCCTTCGAATTTGTGCATCGCGCGTCACTCGCGATTGTTACGGTAATGTTGCGCCGCACATCTAATCCATTATTTCATCACGGCCATTTTTGTTGTCGCAAAACTGCAACGGGCATGCTGCCGTTCGTCGGCTACAAGTTCTGTGGACAGCGCGGTGGATTGCCGGTGGAACGTTGTTGGATATGCCGGAAACGCTGTTGCAGAGGACTGTTTTTGTTGTCGTTTTGGCGCCCTCATTCTGTGCATGAAAAAGCGCTTGCCAAGCGCCGCCCTCCCCACTATGCTTTGTGTTCAGCAGGCACTTGAACACAAGATGTAGTAGATTTTGATTTGCAAGAAGAATCCCGGGTGTCCCTCCTGCAGCACTGGCCGCCGGAGTGCTCGCCCCGAGGGGAAATCCGCGTGTGTCGCCCGGAAACCCGCGCCAGTAGTGGCTTTGCGCGAAAGTGGCTGATCCGGAGCGAAACCCGCCGCAGGCACCGACAAAGACAAGATTTCGACAGGAGAGAACCCCATGCAAGTCCCCAGCGCTTCCACCGGCACGACGTCCCCGCCCGCACGCAGCGCGAAGGCCGGTGAAGCCGGAAGCGCCATGACCGCAACGACCGATCCGCGCTTCGCGCAATACAAGGTGATCCGCCGCAACGGCGCCGTGGTGCCCTTCGAGCCGGCGAAGATCACCGTCGCGATGACCAAGGCGTTCCTCGCCGTCAACGGTGGCCAGGGTGCCGCGTCCGCACGCGTGCGTGAGCAGGTGGTGAACCTCACCGACGCCGTCGTCGCCGCGCTGATGAAGCGCAAGCCCGAGGGCGGCGCGATCCATATCGAAGAGATCCAGGACCAGGTCGAACTCGCGATGATGCGCGGCGGCGAGCACGAGGTCGCGCGTGCGTACGTGCTCTACCGCGAGCGCCGCTCGCAGGAGCGCGCGCAGGAAAAATCGGCCAAGGGCGGCAACGCGACGAGGACCGAGATCATCGTCGTCGACGAAGGGGTGTCGCGCCCGCTCGACATGGAGCGCCTGACACAGCTCGTGAGGGAATCGTGCGAAGGGCTGTCCGACGTCGATCCCGAGCACATCCTCAAGGCGACGCTGAAGGACCTCTACAACGGCGTGCCGATGGACGAGGTGAGGAAGTGCGTCGTGCTCGCGGCGCGCACGCTGATCGAGAAGGACCCGGCGTACAGCTTCGTCACCGCGCGCCTGCTGCTCGACTCGATCCGCCACGAGGCGCTGTCCGAGGAGACCGCGCAGCACGACATGGACGTGCGCTACGCGTCGTATTTCCCGCAATTCGTCAAGCACGGGATCAAGATCGGCCTGTTGAACGAGGCGCTGCTGCAATACGACCTGCCCGCGCTCGGCGCGGCGCTCGTCCCCTCGCGCGACCTGCAGTTTGGCTACCTCGGCCTGCAGACACTCTACGACCGCTACTTCCTCATCGACCAGTACGTCGGCGGCCGCCGCTTCGAGCTGCCGCAATGCTTCTTCATGCGCGTGGCGATGGGGCTGGCACTCAACGAAGTGGACCGCGAGGCGCGCGCGATCGAGTTCTACAACGTCCTCTCGACGTTCGATTTCATGTCGAGCACGCCCACGCTCTTCAACTCGGGCACGCATCGCTCGCAGCTCTCGTCGTGCTATCTGACGACGGTCTCCGACGACCTGGACGGCATCTACGAGGCGATCAAGGAAAATGCGTTGTTGTCGAAATTCGCCGGGGGCCTCGGCAACGACTGGACCAACGTGCGCGCAATGGGCTCGCACATCAAGGGGACCAACGGCAAGAGCCAGGGCGTCGTGCCGTTCCTCAAGGTCGTAAACGACACGGCGGTAGCAGTCAACCAGGGCGGGAAGCGAAAGGGCGCGGTCTGCACCTACCTCGAAACGTGGCACCTCGACATCGAGGAGTTCCTGGAGCTGCGCAAGAACACCGGCGACGACCGCCGCCGCACGCACGACATGAACACAGCGAACTGGATTCCGGACCTGTTCATGAAGCGCGTAACGGAAGGCGGCGACTGGACGCTGTTCTCCCCCTCCGACGTGCCGGACCTGCACGACAAGTGGGGCCGCGCGTTCGAGGAGGCGTATACGCGCTACGAGGAGAAGTGCGCGCGGGGCGAGCTCAAGCTCTTCAAGAAGATCCCGGCAGTGCAGCTCTGGCGGAAGATGCTGTCGATGCTGTTCGAGACCGGACACCCGTGGATCACGTTCAAGGACGCGTGCAACGTCCGCTCGCCGCAGCAGCACGTCGGCGTCGTGCATAGCTCGAACCTGTGCACCGAGATCACGCTCAACACCAGCGCCACCGAGATCGCCGTGTGCAACCTGGGGTCGGTCAACCTGCTCGCGCACATGAAGAAGACCAGCGGAGGCTGGGATCTCGACCACACGAAGCTGCAGGCGACGATCCGCACCGCGATGCGGATGCTCGACAACGTCATCGACATCAACTACTACGCGGTGGCGAAAGCGCGCACCTCGAACCTCAAGCACCGTCCGGTGGGCCTCGGGATCATGGGCTTCCAGGACTGCCTGCACCTGCTGCACACGCCGTACGCGTCGGACGCGGCGATGAAGTTCGCCGACACGTCGATGGAGGCGGTCTGCTACTACGCCTACCAGGCCTCGACCGAGCTCGCCGAGGAGCGCGGCCGCTATTCGTCGTACAAGGGCAGCCTGTGGGAACGCGGCATCCTGCCGCAGGACACGCTCAAGCTCCTGCGCGACGAGCGCGGCGGCTACGTCGAGATCGACGAATCGGCGACGATGGACTGGGATGCGCTCCGCTCGCGCATCCGGATCCACGGCATGCGCAATTCGAATTGCATCGCGATCGCCCCGACGGCGACGATCTCCAACATCATCGGTGTCGCGGCGTCGATCGAGCCCGAGTACCAGAACATCTACGTCAAGTCGAACCTGTCGGGCGAATTCACCGTGGTCAACGAGCACCTCGTCGCCGAGCTGAAGAAGCTCGAACCTGTGGGACGAGGTGATGGTCGCGGATCTCAAGTACTTCGACGGCTCACTCGCCAAGATCGACCGCATCCCGACCGACCTGCGCACGCTCTACGCGACGGCGTTCGAAGTCGACGCGAAGTGGATCGTCGAGGCCGGCGCGCGACGCCAGAAGTGGATCGACCAGGCGCAGAGCCTCAACATCTACATGGCGGGCGCGTCGGGCAAGAAGCTCGACGACACGTACAAGCTCGCGTGGGTGCGCGGCTTGAAGACCACGTATTACCTGCGCACGTTGGCGGCGACATCGGCCGAGAAGTCGACGGGCAAGGGGGGAGAGTTGAACGCGGTGTCGACGTCCGGAGCACAAATGGTCGCGACCGCAGCGAGCGCACGCAACGCGAAAGCCGTGGAGACGGAAGCCGACGCGCCGAAGTTCTGCGCGATCGACGACCCGCATTGCGAGGCATGCCAATGACACCGAAACGAATCACACCGCCCACGGGCGAACGCATCGCGAAATGAAGTTGGGCTTTAGGATTGGTCGTAACGCAGTGACCGCGACAGGCCCGCAAGCCGCGACAGACGGGCCCCGCGCGAGGAAAGCAACGCCCTGCAACCCCGGACAGGAGGGCACGAGATGAACGCAAAGACCGACAAGTGGGAGTCCTACACCGACAAGGCGGGCCGCCAGCATTGGCGCTGGCCCGCGGCGAACGTACCGATCGCCGCACGCCCTGTCGATGCCGACGATAACCACGAAGTTGGATTGCCGCGATGGCAGCAGGCGGAAGCGTTGCCGGAGCCGAACCGCGGCGATTGAGGAGCAGTCCGGTGCGGGCCGGTGGCCGGTCCGCATCGCGGAGGCCGCGAGCGGCGGCGCGCGACGCAGCAGCGCGCACCACCGTCAGCCGCGGCCGCGTTCGTCAACCTGCCAAGAGGAGGCCGATTTGGCCCGTTACGAGCATGTGCAACGGCATGTCATCGAAGCGCGTTACCTCGGAGACTACAAGGTCTGGCTGGAATTCAACGATGGACGGAAAGGCGTCGTCGATCTTGCGGACGATCTCTACGGCGAGAATTTCGACGTGTTGCGCGATCGTGACCGCTTCGCCGAGTTTTTCCTGGACTACGGGCTCGCGACGATCGCCTGGCATCACGGCGTCGACTTCGCACCCGACTATCTGTACGACAAATTGAGCGCGATGCACTGACGATACTTCCCGCTTTCCCGTCGCCCCCGCGAAGGCGGGGACCCGTGTCTTCCAGCGAACGTCACTGGGTCCCCCCGCAACTGCGACGACGCCGCGGCAACTGCGGGAACGACGCCGCGACGGCAATGAATCGGACGACGAGATGAAACGTACGCAGCGCAACCCTATATAACGACAACACGCAGCACAGGAGACGCCCACCATGCTGAACTTCGACGACGACCTCGCCCCTGCCCCGCAGCCGCGACTTGCGTCGGTTACGCCCGAGACGATCCGCGCGCAAAGCGCGGGCGGAATTCTGTCGCGCGAACCGGTGCACGACCTCGACGTGGAAAAGCAGGCGATGGCCAATGGCTTCCGCCGCGTGCGCCTCGAGGACAAGCGCGTCATCAACGGCCAATCCGACGTCAACCAGCTGGTCCCGTTCAAGTACCGCTGGGCCTGGGACAAGTACATCGCCGCCTGCGCCAACCACTGGATGCCGCAGGAAGTGAACATGCAGCGCGACATCGAGCTGTGGAAGAACCCGAACGGGTTGACCGACGACGAGCGCCTGATCGTCAAGCGCAACCTGGGCTTCTTCGTCACCGCCGACAGCCTCGCCGCGAACAACATCGTGCTCGGCACGTATCGCCACATCAGCGCGCCCGAATGCCGGCAATACCTGCTGCGCCAGGCTTTCGAGGAGGCGATCCACACGCACGCCTACCAGTACATCGTCGAGAGCCTCGGGCTGGACGAGGCGGAGATCTTCAACGCGTATCACGAGATCAAGTCGATCCGCGACAAGGACGAGTTCCTGATCCCGTACATCGACGTGCTGACCAACCCGCTGTTCAAGACCGGCACGCCGGAGGCGGACCAGAAGCTGCTGAAGAGCCTGATCGTCTTCGCCTGCATCATGGAGGGCCTCTTCTTCTACGTCGGCTTCGTGCAGATCCTCGCGATGGGCCGGCAGAACAAGATGACGGGGTCCTCCGAGCAGTACCAGTACATCCTGCGCGACGAGTCGATGCACTGCAATTTCGGCATCGACCTCATCAACACGATCAAGATGGAAAACCCGCACCTGTGGACGCCGGAGTTCCGCGAGGAGATCCGCGCGCTGATGAAACGCGGCGTCGACCTCGAGTACGCCTACGCCGAGGACACGATGCCGCGCGGCGTGCTGGGACTCAACGCGACGATGTTCAAGGAGTACCTGCGCTTCATCGCCAACCGCCGCTGCCAGCAGATCGGCGTCGATCCGCTGTTCGACAAGGCCGACAACCCGTTCCCCTGGATGGCGGAGATGATCGATCTCAAGAAGGAGAAGAACTTCTTCGAGACGCGGGTCATCGAGTATCAGACGGGTGGCGCGCTAAGCTGGGACTAGATTGCGCTGTTGGTAGGGGCAGAGACGATCTGACATTGGGGGCATGCCCCACTCCTGTCGCGGCCGCGAGACGATCCGAAGATCGCACCGACCTCTCTGGTCTAGAGCTTATTGTTCGCCCCGACGTCCCAGCCGCCCTTCTTGGTAGTGCCGGGCCCTCCGGCGTGGCCTTGCGAGTAGTGCTCCCACCGAATCCTGGAGTAGTCGAGCGTCGCCTCGTCGAGGAACCCGTCGCTCGCGGCGCCGGAGTTCAGCGCCTCAAACGACAATGGATATTGCGCACCTACGCCCGCGCACTGCGCCATGTGCGTGATGAGCACGTCTTCGAGCGTGACCGTGTAGAACTCGAAGCCCCCGGCGGCCCGGCGGAACGTGAATCGGGCTTCCGCGATGTGCGTCCCGGAGGCGCAGGCGAGCAACATCGGGATGGACGCTGCATCCACGTTCTTACGGAACCTTACGCCGGAGAAATTCGCCTTGCCGGCGGTTGCCCCGCCTCCACCCGCGCTGTGGATGACGGTGACGTCGATCCCCTGTTCATACGACAGGACGTCGATTTCCCTCTTGTGCCCTTTGACGGTACTCTCGCCGTCGATGCCATCCAGCTTCAGAAAGATGTCGACCAACTGATTGGGCATTTGGACTCCCGGCTGATTGGGGTATTGGCAAAGCGGCCGCGGCCGATCGATAACGCATTGCCGAAGCGGCACTGCGATTCTGCCATCAGGTACCCTCGGCACGAAATCCCGAATTGACGCAACCGTCCGGCCCCGACCTCGTGCCGAGTCTTACAGCCCGGCGTACGCCTTCCTCAGGACGCCGATGTCGATCTTGGTCATCTGCATCATCGCCTGCATGACGCGCGCCGATCGCCTGGGATCCTTGTCCAGAAGCGTTTCGATCAGAAATGTCGGGACGACCTGCCAGGACAGCCCGAACTTGTCCTTGAGCCAGCCGCACTGGCTTTTGCTGCCGCCGGCACTCAACTTTTCCCAATATTCGTCGACTTCGTCCTGGGTCGTGCAATGCACGACCAGTGAAATGGCCTCGGTGAACTTGAATTTGGGCCCACCGTTCAGCGCGGTGATTTCATTGCCGTCGAGCACGAACGCGACCGTCAGGACGGAGCCTTTGGGACCAGGCCCGGCGTCTCCAGTGCGCAGGACGCTCACGATGCGGGAATTCTTGAAGATGGAGATGTAGTGGTTTGCGGCCTCCTCGGCCTGTCCGTCGAACCACAGGAACGGCGTGATCTTCAGCATGCTACGACTCCTGTCGGGCTGGATTGAAACGAATCGAATTGCAAACGTCGCAGTCGACGCGCTACGGTTGTGACGGTGTCAGGTTGCGATCTTCTCTTTCTGCGCCTGCGGGGTCATTTCCGCTCGCTGCCCATTTTCCGCATCGCTTCTTGCATCTCGTCCGTCGTCACGTCGCGCAGGTGCGTGGCGACCGACCAATGATGGCCGAACGGATCTTCGAGCACCCCATAGCGATCGCCCCAGAACATGTCCGCGACGGGCATGGTGACCTTCGCTCCTGCAGCGACGGCGCGCGCGACGACCGCATCCACCGCTTCGACGTACAAGTGAATCGTCACGGGCGAGCCCTTGAGGGCCTTTGGCCCCAGCATTCCCCAATCAGGGGATTCGTCCACCAGCATGACCGTCGAATCGCCGATCCGGATCGACGCATGCATGAGCTTGCCCGACGGACCCGGCAGCCGTGAGGTCTCCACGGCATCGAAGGCCTTCTTGTAGAACTCGATCGCGTCGGCTGCGCCGGCACAGACCAGGTGGGGCGTCACCGAGTGCATTCCGTCCGGGATCGACCTTGCTTGCGACTGGCTCATCGTCTCTTCTCCTTGCGGTTGTCGCCTCGCGGCGGGTTGAACAGCGTTTCGAGGTAGCGCCTGAGGTGCGCGAGGCACTCGACGGCCACCTGCGGGCCCTGCTTGACCTTCGCGTAGATGAAGGCGCCCTGAATGACGGACTGCATGAAATAGCCGACGCTTTCCGCGCTCCAGGGCGCGTCCGGCGCATAGCGTTGCTTGGCCGCCTCGATGTCCTTCACCAGAACCGCGACGTGCGCCGACATCCCGCGGTCGCACGCCGCGCGAAGGTCCGGGTGCGTCGCGTACACCTCCTGCACCGTGGTGCCCATCAGGCACGTGTATTGCGCGATGTCGCCCTGCAGGATGGCGATGCGGAAATCGACGTAGCCCAGCAGACGGTCGCGCGGGTCGCGCTTCTTCGTGTACGGCGCAGACGCGAAGAGCGCCGTGGCCATCGCGTCGAACTGCTCGATCGCCGCCACACCCAGCTCGTCCTTGCTTGCGAAGTGGTGGAAGAAGCTGCCCTTGGACACGCCGGCCGCGGCGCAGATGTCGTCCACCGTCGTCGCGGTGTAGCCCTGCGCGCGAATGACGTCGCGGGCGGCGTCCAGCAGCCGCTTTCGCGTCGCCGCGCTGTCCCTGGTCCGCATCACTTCCTCTATACCAACTGGTTGGTATGTAATTTATGTGGGCGCTGGGTCTCTGTCAAGCCCCATCAACCCCGGTGACTTTCCGATTTGCCAGTGCGCGGGCGACGAGCCAGGAGGCCGTCCCGGACCTGGCCTATTTCGACCGCCCGTCGTATTGCGTAACCGGCACGGCATCGACGTCGAGGCGCTCGAGGCAGCGGATGTTGACCGCGGCCATGCGATTGCCCTTCGGATCGACACCTTCGCCGAACGCATGGATGCCACACGTCGGACAAAAGCGATGCTTGATGACATGCTTGTTGAACGTATAGGTCGCCATCTCCGCTTCGGGCGTGAGCAGGCGCAACCGGTCGCGCGGCACGAACCACATCAGCACGCCCTTGCGCGAGCAGATCGAGCAGTTGCAGGCCGTCGCTCCGGTGAGGTCACCCTCGACCTCGAAGGCGATCTTGCCGCAGTGGCAGCTTCCCCGATAGTTCATGCGCTTCGGCGCTCAACCTCGGCGCGAAGGCGCCGGCGTGCGTATCCAGGCGGGCGGTCGCTGACCAACCGGACGAGCGCCGTGGATCGGACGGCCGCGGTGAAAATTCTTCCCGCCGCTCACCACGACCGTCGTTGCGTAGGGCCACCCACCCCACCAAGCGCCGCAGTTGTTCCACAGATAATCACAGCCCGCCATCGGCTGCGGAGCCGCATCCACCACGTACGGCACCGCAGGCGGCGTCCAGTTCGCGTATTGCGGCGGTGGCGGCGGGTAGGCCATCACCGGCGGCGTTGCGTAGACTATGGGCGGCGGGGCTTCACGCCGCGACCGTTCGAGCTCGTCCTGGAGCCGCGCAACCCGGTCGTTAAGCGCCTGAATCTCGGCACGACGCACCGCCTCGCGCGCGGCTTCTTCCTGCGCAGCGCTCTTCGGCAGACTGACAACGACGCTCGTAATGCGCGCACCCTCGGGAGGAGAGAGATTGCTGACGTGCATCCTTCCCGACGCATCGACCCAGGTGTAGACGTCGGCACGCGCGGCTTGCACGCCAAGCGTGACCGCCAGCACCAGGACACTCGGCAAGAGTCGCGCAGGCACCATCTTCGTCCGCCAACAGTATGACAAGCATGGTATTCCGCCACGCGGCCGCTGGATAGGGTTTCGCCGACCCTACGTCCTTTTCGGCCGCCCACCCGATCATCGCGCCGGTCGGCTCGATGAAGATCGACGGCCAGCCCATGTCCTTCACCTCGGTGACCGGGTGGGCACGATCTCCCGGAACACGCCGCCGACGCGATGCGTCTCGCCGCCAGGCGCATGGATTGCGACAGTGGTCAGCGTCGGCCGGAAACCGATGCCGTTCTCGAGTTAGCAGAAATGCTAACCCGACTGCGTGGGCACCGAGTTTCGTGAAGAGATTCGCGCTGATGAAGCGCGACGTCGAGCTCGTCACTCGAGTCGGAAAAAACGCCAGGCTCCCGACCCCGAGCAGCGGCTACCGGGCGGATCCACGATGCTGGATCACGCCAAAGCCGCCTGTCCGGCCGAAGTGCAACAGGCGCTGCTCGGCCGTCCGGTTGCACCGTGATGATAGCGGGTGACGCCAGCTATCGATTCACCGCCCGCATCCCTAACGGGACGTAGCGTTCGCCGGAGGCGACGCCGGCGGGCAGCACGCGGTCGATGCGCTCGAGATCCGCGTCGGTCAATTTGACCTTCAGCGCGCCGACGTTCTCTTCGAGATAATTCCGGCGCTTGGTCCCGGGTATCGGCACGATGTCGTCGCCCTGCGCCAGCACCCACGCCAGCGCGAGCTGTGACGGCGCACAACGCTTGTCCGAAGCGATGGCGTTGATCTCTTCGACCAGGTGCAGATTCCGCCGCAAGTTCTCGCCTTGGAAACGGGGTGAGTTGCGCCGGTAATCGTCCGGCTCGAGATCGTCCACCGTCTTGATCCGGCCGGTGAGAAAGCCGCGGCCAAGCGGGCTGTAGGGAACGAAGCCGATGCCGAGCGCGCGCACGGTGGGCAGGATTTCGTCTTCCGGCTCGCGGCTCCACAACGAATACTCCGTCTGCAGCACAGCGATCGGGTGCACCGCGTGTGCGCGCCGGATCGTGTTCGGTGCGGCTTCCGAGAGGCCGAGCCAGCGCACCTTGCCCTCGCGCACCAGCTCCGCCATCGCGCCGACGGTGTCCTCGATCGGCGTGTCGGGATCGACGCGATGCTGATAGTAAAGATCGATGACCTCCACGCCGAGACGGCGCAGGCTCGCTTCGCAGCATTGCCGGACATACTCCGGCTTGCCGTTGACGCCCAGAAACTTGCCGTCCTCGCCGCGAATATTGCCGAACTTGGTGGCGATGATCACCTGATCGCGGCGTCCGCGGATCGCTCGTCCCACCAGCTCCTCGTTACGCCCGATTCCATAGATGTCGGCCGTATCAAGAAGGCTGATGCCGAGCTCCAGCGCCCGGTGGATCGTCGCAATCGCCTCGCCTTCGTCGCGGCCGCCGTAGAAATCGGACATGCCCATGCAGCCAAGGCCCATCGCCGACACTTCAAGGCCGGCGCCGAGTTTTCTCTTCTCCATGCTTTACCTCTATTGTCCAAAGGAAAATGGCCCGATGAGGCTAGATTTCGAGCGTTTGCATCGCCTCGGCGTCGAGCCGCAACGTCGTGGCCCTCAGCAATTCGTCGAGCTGGACGATACTCGTTGCGCTTGCGATCGCCGCCGTGACGCTGGGACGCGCGATGAGCCACGCGAGCGAGACCTGCGCCGGCGTCGCACGGTAGCGCCGCGCGACTTCGTCGAGCGCGTCCAGGATCTCCATCCCTCGTTGATTCAGATACTTCTTCATTCCCGGCCCCCGGGCGCTCTTGCCGAAGTCCGCATCCGAGCGGTACTTGCCAGTGAGGAACCCGGCGGCGAGCGAGAAATAGGTGATTACGCCGAGGTTCTCTTGCAGACATAACGCCTGCAACTCGCCCTCGAACGTGTCGCGACTGTAGAGGTTGTATTGCGGTTGCAGCGTCTGGTAGCGCGGCAGACCGTTCGCGCCGCTGATCTCGAGCGCCTGTGCAAGACGCGCAGCCGAAAGATTCGACGCGCCGATCGCCCTGACCTTGCCCTGACGGATCAGCTGCTCGTACGCGCCAAGCGTTTCCTCGAGCGGCGTATTCTCGTCGTCCCAGTGCGACTGGTAGAGGTCGATGCTGTCGACCTGAAGGCGGCGCAGCGACGCTTCGGCCGCCTGCAGAATGTAGTCCTTGCGGAGCACCTTGTGCCCCTGCCCCATGTCGGAGCCTACCTTGGTGGCGATGACCACGTCGTCGTGCCGCCCGCGCCGGGCGATCCAACGTCCGATGATCGTCTCGGATTCGCCGCCCTGGTGGCCCGTCACCCAACGCGAATACGAGTCCGCGGTGTCGATCAGGTTGAATCCCGCGTCGACGAAGGCGTCGAGCAGCGCGAACGACGTCGCTTCGTCCGCCGTCCAGCCGAACACGTTGCCGCCAAACGCCAGCGGCGCGACGTCGAATCCGCTGTTGCCGAGCTTCCGCCTTTCCATTGCCATCGCTCTTCTTCCCCTGGTCACGCGATCGTCGCGGACTCAACGCACGGCCGTCAATGCCTTGAGCACCCGAAGCTCGACTGCTACCGAGGTCGAGCCGTCAGCGACAAGAATGTGCGCTTCCTGGATCGTGACCTGCAGCCGCATGGAGCGACCCGCGAGTTGCGCCAGCGCCCGGCTCGCCTCGATCGGCACTTCGCTCACGGCCAGCCGATCCAGGCGCTCCAGCCTTTCGTGCACGCCCTGCCACCACAGATCCACCGCACGACCGCCGTACGCGAGAACGTAGACCTCGCGCGCGCGACCGCAGGCCTTGCGCACGTCGCGTTCGTCCGGCAACCCGACATCGATCCATTGCTCGACCGCGCCCGTCAGATCGCGTCGCCACAAGTCGGGTTCATCCTCCGCGCTGAGTCCGCGCCCGAACTCGAGCGCGTCGTCCGCGTGCAGCGCAAACGCGAGCAGCCGGACCATCATGCGTTCGTTCGTTTCGGAGGGGTGCTGTGCGATCGTCAGCGCATGGTCGCGGTAGTAGCCGCGGTCGATGTCGGCAATGGAAACATCAGCCTTGAAGATCGTGGACTTGAGGGCCATAGGGCAAGAGTAGCAGGGCGGAGGGTGGACGCCTGACCTGCGCTGCTCGGCCGTCCGGTTGTTAGTCAGTGATCCTGCTGCACTGTAGGACGGTGCGCTAAACGCTGTAGGACAGCGGCGACGGAATCCCGACAGCTCGCAAGCCGGCAACGGTTGCGCGTGAATCATCTCTGACCCTATGATCGGCTTCAACCAATGAGGATATATCTTTGACGCAGCGACCAAGGCGTGCCGACAGCGTATGGAAGGAGCCACTGATCCTCATCGTGGCGCTTGTCGTTATCTGGCTGGTGGCCGATGCCATACTTTCTCTCGCACCTAAGTGCTACGACATCGCGAATTACGCCGAACACGCCAGCGAATGCAGGCCCTACCTTCCCGGCCCGCTCTCCATCGGAATCTGGTTATGGCTTGGCGAGAACAGAGACTTTGTCATTGCGATCGCGGCGGTCGTCGTCGCCATCTTCACCGCCGCGATCTACGGGGCCACGAGAGCGTTGTGGAGAGTCGCCAACGAACAATTGGCCGACCTGAAAGGAGCGATCCAGGCTTCTCGCGATGCCGCCAATGCCGCCGCGAAGTCCGCCGATGTCGTCATTCTGCTCGAACGATCATGGTTGTTCATCGACAGGTACCGCTTGAGTAGCGACGATGGCTACAAGACTCCCAACAATTGGACCATCGTTCTCAGGTGGCGGAATGTCGGGCGCGCGCCCGCGATCGTCGAAGAGTTCATTATGAAAATTTGCAATGGCGAAGCACTTCCACCGGTCCCGGACTACAGCGATGCCAGCCTTGTCGTCAGTCATGCCCACGCGGTCAAGCCCGGTCAAACATTCGTGACGCAGCGCGTGGGTCCCGCCGCGTCAATCGCGCTGAAAGAGGGTAAGCCGGTCAATTTTGTGATCTTCGGCAAGATCATTTACCGGCAACTCTCCGGCGCCCGTCATGCGACGGGGTTTGCCATGAGCGTTTCGCCCCACATGCCGACCGCCAGCATCTACCGGAACGACGCCTACAATTATTGGAATTAGGGCCTAGCATCCCGGATCGTCGCCAGTGTCCGATGGCGGCAGCGACTTGACGAGTGCCAGAACGTCGCGGAATGCGGCGTCGTCGCCGGCGTGCGTCCATTCGAAGAGCACCGTTTCTGTGCCGGCGATCACTGCGCCGGCGCGGCGCATGCGGTCGAGCGCGAAGCGCCGGTCGTCCTGCCGCGCGGCGCGCGATCCCACGGCGTCGCCGGCCAGCGTCACCGCGTAGCCAAGCGCGGCGAGACCGAGCACCGTCTGCAGCACGCAGACGTGAGCTTCCATGCCGGCGACGACGATCTGGTTGCGGCCGTGCGCTTCCAACCGCGCCACGAACTCGGGATGATCAGCGGCGCCGAAGCGCGTCTTGGCGAAAATTTCGCCGGCGGCAAATTGCCTCCGCAAGCTTGCGACGACTTCGCCGATTTGCTCCGCACAATGCTCGGTGACGATGGCAGGGATGCCGAAGCGCCGCGCCGCCGCGACCAAGGCGGCGCAGCGGCCGATCAGCGGCTCGCCGTTCAGGATGTGCGGCGCGAGCCGTTCCTGGATGTCGACGATGAGGAGCAGGCTTTGCGCGCGATCGAGGCGTCGTGTTTCCACGCCGGCCGGACGCTGCGCTGACGATGTTGCAGACACGGATCAGTCCGCCGCCACCGCTTTCGGGCTCGTCGTGGTGACTATCGGCGGTTTCGCCGACGGCCCCGGCAGGGCGACCATCTGCGGCGTATCGGGTGCGAAGCAGCCGACGGCGCAGCACTTGCCTGGCTGCCGGTTACGCGTGATCTTGCGCTGCGCGTCGGCCAGCACGCCGCGGTCGAGCAGCCGCTCGACCAGGTCCACCTTGTTCCCGATCGGATAGTTGCGATAGATCTCGAGCTTCATCGCTTCGGGCGATCCGCCGCCGTGCAGACTGATCAGCGAATACCACCCGGCCTGGTAGGACGCCGTGAGATCCTCGAGGAGCCGCGCGACCTCGATGCGCTTTTCGTACGGAATGTCCGAGCGCGCCGTCAGCACCTCCGACAGCCGCCCGGCGGTCGCGGGATTGTGGTCTTCGTCCGGTCCGGGCAGCGCCACGATCATGCCGCCCGATACGTGATGCGCGAGCCGGTGCATGTCGTAGATCTGCGTGCCGAGCAGCAGCTTGCCGATATTGGCGAAGACCGGATCCGGCGTGACGATGCCGGATTCGCTCCGCTCGCAGTAGACGGAGGCGGCCACGCCGCAGGCATAGAAGCCTTCGGTGATCTTGATCAGATCGACCATCGCATCGCGCACGCCGTGCGCACGGTCGAGATCCACACCGTTGGCCTCGGTGACGAGCGCGCCCGCGCCGATCAGGAGGTCGCCGAAACCGGCGCGTGCCGCGATGCAGGTGTGCCGATGCTGCGCGGTGTAGTTGTAGAGAATCTCGCCGGCATGCCGCCATTGCCCGGCGCAGAACACGCGATCCCAGGGCACGAACACGCGATCGAAAAGGCATACGCCGGTCGACTGGCCGTACTTGCCGGAAAAGCTCGCCGCCGCTTCTCCGGGACGCCCCGCGGGCCGGGCGACGATGGTGAGACCATCCGCGTCGACCGGGACGGCGCAGCACACGGCGAAATCCCGGTCCGCTTCGGTCATGTTGCGGCCGGGCATGACGAGCAGCTCATGCGCATAGGGTGCCGCCGTCACGATCGCCTTGGTGCCGGAGATGACGATACCGTCGCCACGGCGTTCGACGATATGGACGTACGTGTCGGGGTTGGTCTGCTGCGCCGGCCGCAGCGACCGATCGCCTTTGGCGTCGGTCATCGCGATTCCAAGCGTCAGGTCGTTCGCGTAGACATGCTCGAGATACGCGCGCAAGCGCGGATGAAATTCGGTGCCCTCCTCGGCGTCGATGCGCGTGGTGCCATGGAAGATCGCGCTCAGCGCATCGCCCGCGAGATAGCGCTGCGCGCAACCGGTTTCCTGACAGACGAGGCGCACCGCCTCGAGCTTGTTGAGCAGGTCCGCGCTGGTCCGGGGGATCGCGAGCATCCGGTTGATCGGGCCGTCGAAGTCGAGGCCCTCGGTGCGCATCAGGTCCTGCGTCGACTCGCGCAACGCGAAATCGTAGCTGACGCCAATGCCATTGACACCCGGCGCGAGCAACGGATCGTCGGCCACCGACTCGATCCGTCGTCCATCGACGTAAACCAACGGGTGCAAACGGCGCAGCGATTCACGGTAATCGGCGGCGGACATCAACATGGCGGCGCTCCTCATCGGAACGGGTGCATCTTGCATACTATACGACGACCGGAACACGTCGTCGGGCCCTTCTCGCCGATTGCCTCATTCACGCGAGTGCATCGCGGAGTCTGGCGATCTTGCGGCTGAGTTCGGAATTGGACCCGACGCCCATCTCTGCGGCTTCGGCCTCTGCCTCGGCCAGCGCGGCTCTCGCGCCGCCATGGTCGGAGGCGGCCGCATCGACGAGTCCTCGGGTGCAAAGAAGCTTGGCGAGCATCGGTCGGTCGCCGAGTTCTCGTAACAACCTCTCTCCTTCGGACAGCGTTTGGGCGGCCTCGGCGATGCGCCCTTGCCTGAAGAAAAGATCGCCAAGACCCGAGAGCGCGTACCCCTCCAAACGGCGGTTAGCTACGGCGCGAACAATGACGAGTGCTTGATCGAAACTCGAGTGCGCATCGGTGAACTCCGCGTTCTCCAGAAATGCGTTGCCGAGATTGATGAAGGCATTGGCTTCAATAATGCGGTTGCCCATTTCCCGAGCGAGGCGGAGGCTCGCTTGGTCGTGCGCGAGTGCTTCCTTGATCATCCCCTGCCCGAGATGCAGATCGCCAAAGCTTTGCAGGGCAATCGCCTCCGAGTCGCGGTCACCCAATTCGCGAAAGATCGAAAGCGCTCGATCGAAGGCAACACGCGCCTCGTCAAACTGGCCCCGCACGACGTGCAGGTCGGCCAGATTGGACAGCGTCACCCCTTCGTCACGGAGGCTGCCGAGTTCCTGCCAGATCGCGAGGGCGGCTTCGTAGTGCTCGCGCGCCGCCGCGGTTCGACCCTGTTCATGGTACGAGATACCGAGGTTTCCGATCATCCGGCCTTCCATGAGGCGGTTGCCGACCTCGCGCTGAATATCCAGAGCTGCCGCGTAGTGCGCTCTCGCCTCATCAACCCGTCCCTGCCACAGGTACGCGGTTCCAAGCTTGCCGAGAACCCTTCCTTCCAGGGCCCGGTCGCCGAGCGCGCGCACGCGAACCAGCGCCTGCTCGAGACTCGCCTGCAATTCCTCGAATCCTCCGATACGGGTCAGAGCCTCGGCGTGCGTTAAACGAGCCACCTCGCGCAGGGAATCCGAGACTCCACCGAGCGAACACACCTGTGCCCCGAGAGCGGCGCCCACTGCGAGTGGCCCTTGCAGAGCGAGCACTTCCCACGCGGCGCGGTAAACGGCTACCGCAGTATCTCCGTCGCCCCTTGCCATGGCCCGTCGGCAAGCGGCGACCAGGTTGTCCAGTTCGAGCCGCAGCGCACGGTGGCGCTTCACTCCACCATAGATCGACAGCGACTCGAGGGCCTCGTTAGTCCCGAAGCGCGCGAAGTACCGCCCGTGCCGCTCCTGCGCCGCCCGTTCCTCCGCGGCTCCGTGCTCTTTGCATCTCTCGGCCGCGTATTCCTGGATGCTGATGTACATCCCGAAGTACGGTTCGTCCAGCGCGAAGCGGCCTTGCGTCGCGGCCGGTACCCAGCGGCGCAACAGACTCTTGTCGACAAGCGCCTGCACCGCGTCCATCGCCGGCGGCGCGCCGGCCCAGGTCGAGAGCTCGAGCACCGCCTCGGCGGCGCTCAGCGTGAAGCCGCCTTCGAACACCGAACATTGCGTGAGAGCCGCCTGCTCCCATGGTGTGAGGAGATTCCACGACCAGTCGATCGCTGCCCTCAGGGTGGCCTGTCGGCGGGCAGCGCCGCTCACACCGGCGAGGAGACGGAAACGGTCGCGCATGCGCTCGACGAGCTGTGCGGGCGACAGCACACTCACTCTCGCCGCCGCAAGCTCGATGGCAAGCGGCAGGCCGTCGAGCAGACGCACGACTTCGGCCACCGCGTCGCGGTTGCCGCTGTCGAGCGCGAAGTCGGGTCGTTGCGACCGCGCCCGAGCGACAAAGAGTTCGATTGCGTCCTGGTCGAGCGGCAGAGGCTCGACGGGAAATACTTCCTCTCCTGGAAGTTGCAGCCGCTCGCGGCTGGTCACGGCGAACGCAGCATCGCCAGCCCGGTCGAGCCAGCGGCCGACCGTCGCCGGTGCGTGCTCGACGACCTGCTCGAAGTTGTCGAGGATGATCAGGCAGCGGCCTCGGCCGGCGATGGCGTGGCCAAGCTGCACGCCGGGGTCGCCCGCGCCGAGCCGCACGTCAAGGGCAACGGCGACGGCGAAGTGGATTCCGTCGAGCGATTCGGCCTCGGATAGATCGCAGAAGTACACGCCGCCGGGCCAGTCGCCGAGCCAGGCCAAGCCATAGCGGAGCACCAGGCGGGTCTTGCCTGTGCCACCCGGGCCGAGCAAGGTGAGCATGCGGCTGCCGCCACCGAACCGCTGTGAGAGTGCGCGCAGGTCGGCGCCGCGGCCGACGAAGGCGTCCCGCTCGGCCGGCAGGTTGTGCCGGACCTCGCGCAGCGGGCGCCACAAGTCGTCGCTGCGGACGACGCGGTACGCCTTGTCGACATCCGTCGGGGGCGAGAAGGGAGCGGAGTCGCGCACGCCCAGCTCGAAGACCTCTACCGGCTCCTCGACCCCTTTGAGGCGGTAGTGGCCGTGGCTCTCGATTCTCGTACCCTCGGGGAGCTGCCCGGCAAGCGCTTGGCGGGCCGCGGCCGTGAGGAGCGTTTGCCCGCCGCGGGCGAGGGCCATGACGCGTGCCGTGAGCGGCGTGGCGAGGCCCTCGACCTCCGTACTCATGGCCCCCCGGGCGATGTCCTCGCGCGGGTTCTCGCGAAGGGTGACCGGGCCTACATGGATGCCCACCCGGGCAGTGAGAGCAAGGTCGGCAAGTGCATGGTGGTACGCGAGCGCGTAGCGGGCCGCGTCAGCCGGATCGTCGAACAAGAGGAAGAAGCCGTCGGCACGTCCAATCTCGCGGCCGTGGTGGCGAGCCACGAGGTCGCGGGCCCGGCGGTCGTGCGAAGCCCAAACCTCCGCGGCGCGGGCGTCACCGAGGCGCTCGACCAGGCGTGTGCTGTCCACCACATCGGTGAAGAGGAGAGCGCGCATGGTCATGCGAGCGGCTCGCGGAGTCGGGGGGTCTCGCGGCAATTCTCGGAGGCGGACCCGATTGGCGACGGGTTCGTCCACACGACGGTTGCGAAGGCGAACACGAATCACTCCAACGCATGGGAGATTCAACGCCACCCTGCATCACCGGGTCAGGTTATCACGGGTTAACACGACCCGGCTGGCGGGGAGGTGCCGTGGTCGGGCTGCAGTCCTCGCCGCGCCTGTTCCGCGTCTCCCGTGTCGCGGGTAAAGTGATCACGTGGACAACGTGGTTGCAACACCGCGCACTGCCCTGCTCGCCGGCGCCACCGGCCTCATCGGTCGCACGCTCTTGCCTATGCTGCTTGCCGGCAATCATTACCGCAACGTGCATGTCCTGCTGCGCCGCACGCCGCTGGACATCAAGGCCAGTGCAAAGCTGAAGATTCACCAAGTCGACTTCGCACGGCTGCCCGAAGCGTTCCCGACGGTGGATGACGTGTTCATCGCGCTCGGCACGACGATCAAGGCCGTTGGGTCGGAGGCGGCCTTTCGCCAAGTGGATTTTGACTTCGTGGTGAATGTCGCGCGGGTCGCCAAGGCTGCGGGAGCGGCCCGGTTGGCCGTCGTGTCGGCGTTGGGCGCCGACGCAAAGTCGCGCGTCTTTTACAACCGCGTGAAAGGTGAGATGCAGGTCGCCATCGCGCAACTCGGCTACGAATCGGTTGTGATCGCACAGCCATCATTGCTGCTGGGTGACCGAGCCACCCTGGGACAACCCGCGCGCAGGGGCGAAATATGGGCGGCACGGCTGCTCGAACCGCTCGGTTGGATCGTGCCCAAGGAGGTGCGGCCGATTCCGGCCAGCGCCGTGGCGTCTGCGCTGCTCGCGGCCATTCTCGACGCGAAGCCCGGGGTTCGGTTTCTGAAATCGGGAGCCATGCAAGAGCGCGACAAGTTCTAGTGGGTTGCTCCAAGAGAGGGACGGGCCGCCGACACGCGGCGTCCGAGAGCATCGCAACCGCAACTGCGCTTGTTACGGCGGTACCCTTGCCGACGGCCTGTACCCTCGCCAACGGCCATGGCACTGGGGCCTGTTCACGCCGCTGAGGCATGATGTTTCCGTCAACGCGTGTTCGCGGGGCGGATGCGCGGCAACTCGGGGGATGGCTCGGTGACTCGGGCGTCGTACGGATGATCCTGCCGCCGGAAGATCTGGCGTACCTGTTTGACATACGCTCGCGTTTCCGCGTAAGGCGGTACGCCGCGATAACGATTGACGGTCTGCTCACCGGAATTGTAAGCAGCCGCCACTAGTGCCACATCGCCCTCAAAGTACGCCAGCAACCAACGCAGGTAGGCCAGGCCACCACGTACATTCTGCACCGGATCGTAAGGGTTTCTTACGTTGAACCGGATGGATGTCTCAGGAATCAGCTGCATCAACCCTTGCGCGTTCTTCGGCGAACGCGCCTTTGGATTGAAGTTCGATTCCGCGCGAATCACAGCGAGGGCAAGTCGCGGACTGACACCATAATCGGGGGCAATGCGCTCGACCAGTTTCACAATACGCGACTGCTCCAGCGTGGTCGCGGTGAACGGCTCCTCTATACCTTCGAACACTGGCGGCTCAGCCTCAAAGTCCTGGACCACCGGATCTTGCATGCATTCGTGGGCGTACGCCTCCGGCTTCCCAAGCAGTCGAAGCATGTTTCGTGCTTGTTCGTGCCCCTGATCGGCCGCAAGGCCGAAGAAGAAGGCGGCTAGACCGTCATCGCGCGCAAGGCCGCCACGCCCGACCGTGTACATCCATCCGAGACTGTACTGGGCTTGGGCGTCACCCATCCGTGCGGCCTCGCAATACGTTTTCTGGGCGCGCACTGGGTCCTTGGACACCCCATCGCCGAATTCGTATGCGCGTGCTTCGGCGCGCAGTGTTGCGAACTGCGCCAATTGCTCTGGTGTAATCTCCGCCTGCGCCAATGCTGCCATTAGCCCCAAGGGAATGAATGCGGCAACCGCGGCGGCCTTCAACGGGCCGAGGCGATCGTGAGTTTTCTCACGAACCTCTCCGCCATCCCCTATCCGCGTGATCGCGGATACCCACCGACGCCAATGTATGGGTTTGCCTCTCAAAAAAGCCTCGCCCTGGATTGTGCCCGACATTGCAAAGTATAGATGCGAACTATGTATAGCTGGCGGCACGGTATCAGGCGCGGCCCCTGCGCCAGCAGCGGGCAAAGGGCCGTGCGCGTCCATACATAGTTACAGCGCCTAAAGGTACGGCTTCAAGGCGTCGCGCGGGCGATAACGGCGCTTCCTTGTGCCGGGTTCCAGGCGGTCTTACCGGTCCAACTGCAATTGCCGACCGCCGCCACGGCTCAATGTCTGTGTGCTCGCGCGCAATGGTAGCGGATCTCTCGGCTTTATTCGGCGCGCTCGCAATTTTCTGTCAACATCTTTCTCAGAATCGTCCGTGCCAGGGACTGTGGAGCGGCTACCGCTTCTCCCACTCGAATCACTCTTGAAACCGATCCGAATGTCACCGTAATGACCCCGCACCGGAGTTGATACGAGGCGGCATATTGCGCACCCTCGACGTTCAAGGTCACTCGGCCAGCGGAGTTGAGCCCGTCCATCGTTCCTTCCTAGGCTTGTCCCACCGATTGAGTTTCCTGCCCGTAGCGCGCCCGAAGCCTTTACGACCCGGCCTTGCGAGAATGGAAGGGCAGAACCTTTCTCATCACTTCGGCGCTAACCGTCGATTGTTCTTGCTGTCGTTTGCGCAGCTCGCGGCGGGCTCTGGCAAAGGTTTTTCGTAGATCAGTTTCCACACTTTTCGTGTAGCGGAACGACGGATCAAGAATGGACTTCATCTGGCCTCCACACTTGCGCTGTGAAATACATCACGAACATCACGATTCCACGCGCTTCGTCCATGGTTGTTTGCAAGAGGCGTTCCATCTTCGACCAAATTGCGAAAGTTCAGCCACTTGCCGCGAACCTCACTCTGTCCAAAGTCTTGTAGCGTAATAAATGTCGACACTATCACTTCAGCGTCGTCATCCTCGCTTTGTTGCAGACAATTTGTCATACACTAATGCGACGATCCGGTCAAGTATCGAAGCGCGCCCCGACACCCGTCACCCGACGCGCATCCGCCGGTGCTCCATTACCGCGAGATACACGCCGCTCGCGACGATCACGCAAATGCCGATCATCGACCAGCGGTCCGGCAGCTGGCCGAAGATCAGGTATCCATAGGCGACGGCCCAGATCATCTGCACGTAGGTGAACGGGGTCAAAAGCGAGGCAGGTGCGAGGACGTATGCGGCGATCACGAACCAGTGGCCAAGTCCGGCAAGCAACCCGAGCAGCAGCAACAGACCACCGTCGTTCAGCGTGAGACTTATCTGATCGAAGCCCCAGGGCAAAGCTGCGGTGAGGGCGACCGTGCCCACTAGCGCGCTGTGGAAGAGCGTCGTATGGACGTCCTCGTAGATGAGCTTGCGCGTGAGCATATTGTAGAACGCGTTGAAGAGCGCCGCTCCCAGCAACAGCAGCGCCGCCGGATGGAATACCGCCGATCCAGGCCGCAGCAGAATGAGAATTCCGACGAAACCCGTGATCGACGCGACCCAACGCGCACGCGTCGGTTTCTCGCCGAGCAGAGGTCCGGAAAGCATGACGATGAGAATCGGCGCGAGGAACAGGATCGCGGATCCTTCGGCTAGCGGCAGGTAGCGCAAGCCTCCATACAGGCAGACCGTCGCCCCGAGCAGCATCGCCGACCGTTGGAGCTGCACCGACAAGTGGCGCGTCCGCCAAAAGCCATTGCCGGCGCGATGCCACGCAAAGGGCGCGACAACCAGCATCTGGCCAACATAACGCGCCCAGACCACGAGAAACAGCGAGTGGTCCTGGACGAGATACTTCCCGGTCGTGTCGAGCGAGGTCAGGCAGAAGCCGGCAAGGAGAAAGACAGGGAGTGCACGCCAGGCTTCGAAACCCTGCAGCGCTCGCACGACGCGTTGAATCGGCGGGCTAAGGAAGTCCATCGCCGAGGCTTCGCGTACACCTTCGTCGGCAATCTCCAGGGTGCTGAAGCGCCGATCCTGGTACAGGCGTTCGTACCCGGCGTCCGGCGACCAGGGCTCGCTGGGCCGCGGTGCATCGAACAGGGGTACCGAACTATCTGGGCGCTTCTTGCGGTACTTTGGAAACCGCGGACTCATCGCAATCGAAATCCACCAAGCCGACTCTGGTTAGTGGCGGTTCATTGGCAGGGGATGCACGGACCGGTGATTCAGTCACGCGAGCCTGAGTATTGGGGGTTCGGTCGTGGGGGTCAACCATCAGTTCTTGGTGGCAACAGACCGCCCGGACCGCGGCGATAGCGTTCTCCTTGAGCCGCTCGCACGGCGATTCGTTGTTGATGACAACTCGGTCCTATCAAAAGTACCGTTAGTTTGCAGGTCATGCAGGTCGCGCTTTGCTCACCGCATCATCGCTTCTTTTCGCTGTGAACGGGTATATGATTCATAGCAGCGCCGGGCGAACTCATTGTCAATCGCCGGCTCATCGATCGCGAACACGTCCGGAGGCGCTTGCAAGCCGCGCATTTTGCTACCCAGGCGTTGTCCATGCTCCCTCCCCAGTGCCTCTTCTGCGACCACGTCAATCCGGCTGGCGCGAAGTTCTGCAACGACTGTGGCTCGCCGCTGCACGTCAAACGGTGCAGCCAATGTGAGGCGGTCAATGATCAGGCCGCTAAGAATTGCTCCAAGTGCGGGACGGAATTTCCAGTGCTATCCAATCGGTCTGAGGCGCCGCCAATGTCGTCGGCCCGGGACATTACCCCCGCTTCGCCAGAATTCAGCGAGGGGTTACCATTCCGTCTCGATTTCAATCTCAATGAGTTTCCCAAGTCTGCGCCATCCGCTCGCAAAGGTAACCGCGGCCGCACCGGCATCGGTTGCATCCGAGCCTGCGATTGCGACTGCGGGCTCGCCCGCGCCGCAGCCTGCCCGGCCTGCCGCGGCCATCGAACTCGACAAGCTCGACCCTACTCGCGAACCTCGATCTTGGGGCGGGGCCGTAACTTCGCCGGTCACTGTAGCGCAGCGCGCAACTGCGAAGGTCGCGTTGGGCAATTCCGAGGCCACGGCGGAACTAGGTCCGATGTCGCGCGTGGCGCTGGTCGTATTGCCCACGCTTGCGTTTATCGCGATTGGCATTCTTGTCTACTACGTCTACAGCCATTCAGTGCAGTTCAGCGAGCGACAGGGCGCGCAGGCGGTCTCCGAGGCGCCTGCGGACTTCAATACGGGTGGCCCCCCCACCAAACCCATCCCAAAGATCGGCGTCACGGCATCCCCCGAGCCGTCGGCTTCCCCTGGCACGGGCAGCGTCGCTGCAATCGGGATTGCAAAACCCGCGCCGCCAGTTGAGCCGTCAACCGCCATTACAATCTCGCCGGTCGGCCAACCTACAGCCGCGGCGACCGGCTCCAATGATGCTGCTAGCCAAACGCCGTCGCCCAACGAGCCACATCGGCAGGTCTCGACAAACGATCAAGTGAGCCCCGCGCAACAGTTCGCCGATAGGACCGAGGGAGTTGTGAAGAAGCCAAGTGCAGCGACCGCCGCTGCTGGGGACCTTCGCGATAGAACAATGCCGGTAGCCGGCAACGAAGTCACCGCGAAGCATTCCGCGACAAATCGGCCGACGCGTATGTATCCGACTGCTGGCGCGGCAGGGTCCGTACTGGCCCCTGTAAGCGATGGTCGCGCAAATGTCCGGCCCGATGTGCCGCGACCTTGCACCGAAGGGGTTGCGGCACTGGGGCTCTGCAGCCTGAATTCAACAGGGGAGAGCAAATAACGTGACCAGACTATTGATCATCGGTCTCATGGCCGCAGGACTGTCGCTTCAGGGAGCGTTGGCTCTGGCGGCTGTGGAGTTGAAGATCGTGACGGCATCCGCGCGTGGTACATACATCCAGATAGGGCGTGATATCGCCGCGATTGTCGCACCCGCTGCAGATATCGAACTAGACGTACTACCTTCGGCAGGGTCGGCCGAGAATGTTCGACGCCTGCGCTACGAGCCGGGGGTCAAGTTCGCGATCGTGCAGTCAGACGTCTTTCAGGCGTTTCTCGATCAGGCTGCAGGTGGAAACGCGGAAGCGAACAAGATCATCCGGCCTCTTCGCGCCATTATGCCGCTCTACAATGAGGAGATTTACTTCATCGTCCGGGCTGACTCGAACCTGAATTACATCCATGAGATCAAGGGTGCCAGAATCAACGCCGGAGAGCTGGGAAGTGGGACGGCGCTGACAACGACCACACTTTACCGATTGATGTTCAACGAACCGATCGCGGAGGCGAATGCGAGCTTCCTCTCCAACGAAGACGCGCTAGTCAAGCTGATTTCGAATAGTTCTCTGGATGTGGTGGCGGTAATCGCCGGGCAGCCAGCTAAGCTACTAGTCGACATGAAACCCGAGGCGCGGCAACTTATCAAATTGCTGAAGTTCGATCCCAACCAGGCGTCGAGCAAGGCCGCGCTGGAAACCTACTTTCCCGCGACAGTGCGCGCAAGCAGCTATCCAAATCTGTTGGCCGAAGACGTCCCCGGATTGGCCGTGAAGGCATTCCTGGTGACCTATGATTACAACTTAAAGCAAACCAGGGATTACCTGGCGCGGTTCGCGCGATCGCTGTGCCAGAACTTCTCTGCGCTGCGAGAGAACGGACATCCCAAATGGCGCGAGGTCGAGCTGGCGTTGCCGGACTTGGGCCGAGGATGGCTCTACTATCCACCAACGACCGTGGAGATACGCAGCTGCATCGCTGCAAGGACGAAGCCAAAATCTCCGCCGGTAAAGGCGTGTTCGCAGCAAGAGCGAATACTGGGACTGTGCGAGTGAGGCGACGGCAAGCGTCTCAAGCGCCCCGAGGCGTGGCCGGACAATCTGGCGTTCAGGCGCTGCGACCCGCAGTCCAGCGACAAGATCACGATGCATGACCAGCCGGTGCTTGCCTCAATTTGAACCTCAGCGTTGACCAAGGGAATGGGTTTCTGTACACGACAACTCCTTCCCGGTGAACGGGTCAGAGCCGGCGGCGATCATCATAGGGCCAGAACTGCTGAATACCGACCATCTTGTAGCGATAATGGAACGGTTTGAAAGATGGGTCCGGGACAGGCCGCGTCGGCCGCATGGGACGCGGGACTTGACCGGGCACGTCGTTCACAACTGATGTGGTATGCGCGATCGTTCACACGCCTGCGCAAGCTGTCGCAGACGCGAAGTCAGTCGCTCAGCACCAAGCCGCGCACGCGGCGCGAAGCGACAATCTCGCCCCGAACGAATTTCTCGTGGTTGCCCTCGATTGCTCGAGGCTCGTACAAATAGTTAACCATCAACCCAAGTGACTCCCGCAGACCCTTCTTCGAGATGTCAGCCAACCAGTTGATGCGCTCCAACTTGGCCCCGTTGTTGAGGTGAAACCGTGCCACCGGGTCCTGTGCCGGCTCGTTGCCATCGGCTCGATGCAGAAGGTAGGTGGCGCATAGCTGCGTCAACGGCTCCTTCAGCGGCGCCAAGAGCTCCACCGCCGTATCCGGGTCGCTGGCGATTTTGGCAACGTCGGTGCCAAGCTTCGCGGCTACCACCTTCAACGCCTGCGCCAGCGGCCTGGATTGCTCGGCGTCGCTCCCCTTGAGGAGCGAGCCGAGCCAGGCGGCGAAACCGGGGACCGGCGACAGCGTACAAAACACCTTGAGCCGCGGAAAGTCTCGCGCAAGCACGTGCACCACGTTCTTGATGAGAAAGTTGCCGAGCGACACGCCGCGCAGGCCCGGCTGGCAGTTACTGATCGAGTAGAAAACCGCAGTCGTCGCCTGGTTCGGATCGTTCGAAGCAGATTGTGCGTCGAGTAAGGGTGGCACGGATTCGGCCATCCGGTCCATCAGCGCCACCTCGACGAAAACCAGTGGCTCGTCGGGCAGCGCCGGGTGAAAGAAGGCGAAGCAACGACCGTCAACCTCGAGCCGTCGGCGCAGGTCGTTCCATCCCCGAATCTCATGCACCGCCTCGTGAACAATGATCTGCTCGAGCAGGTAGGCCGGTGTGTGCCAATCCACGCGAACGATCTGCAGGAACCCGGGGTTAAACCACGACGACAGCAGGTGACGCAGATCCCAGTCGACGGCGTCAAGCTCGCGCTGCTCGCGTTTCAGTTCCAGCAGTCGCTCGCGCATGCGCAGGATCGTGGCGGTGCCTCCCGGCGCCCGGTTCAGCCGCCGCAGCAGCTCCTGGCGCGGCGGCTCGGCAGCGATGCTGAGGTGCGACAGGTTGGCGGCCGACTGCTCCGCGGCATACGCCTTCGACGCCGCGAGCACCTGCATTGGATCGGGCGAGAACTCGGCGAGCAGCGCCGCGAAGAATCGAGCCTGGTCCTTCTTGTCCAGCTCCCGGTACAGATCCAGGGTGATCTTGGCCAGCGACACGCCGGCCGCCTCACCACGCTCGGACAGCAACTTCCTGCAGCTGGCGACGAGGCGCCGCACCTTGAGTCCGTCGCGGGCGATTGCCGCGGCGCGTTGTTGAACGGATTCAAACATGCGTCGTCGATCGGAAGTGGGAAACGGATCGCTCCGTTCAAAGTATAGAAGGGATCACGTCCCAGGGCACTCAAGGAATACCAACGCAAAGCCCCACGACAATCGCGGGGCTTCGCAGGATCGCCACATCGCTGTGGCTTCATTTCGTTGCGTCACCGCAACGTGTGCCGGTGTTCGGTCACCGGCGTCGGGGTCAATCTGTAGTAAATGTCATCTATAGACTACCTCCGCGTCGTGCACCACTGGAACATCGGCGAGATCTTGCAGCTGCGAACTCCGGAAAGCATCTCGATACTCAGCAACCTTACGGCACGGACCGGTCGCCCAAGAGAGACCCTTGCCATCGGCTTGCCTTCGGGTCGCCACTTCGTGGCATCCTGCGAGAGCCGGATTGATGGGGCCGGGTCGTCTCTGGGGCGTTCTGTGGCACTTGGGTACAACGGTTTCCCAAGTGTGTTACGTGCGCGATCCTTTGTATGGTCTTCGATATGTCTAGAAGTCGCCAAGCCGCCTCTTCCGTTCAGCGGTCGCGGCAATAGCCTTGCGACTACTCAATTGTGCCCGGCCAATGGTGAGCAGCGTCAACTGCATGGACGAACTCAAGCGCGAGAATTCAGCGGCAGTAAATTGTCGAAACGCCATGGGCTTGAAATCATTCTTGCCCACGATGCGATGTCCTCGTTATGTCCCAATTGGCGCGGCGTGTTCGCCGGGCCCCGTGCGAAAAAGAACCCCCGATCGGAACTGGGGGTTTGAAGGTCATCACCATGAACACTTGCTACAGGAATGGCGGCTCCAAACGGAGGCCAACCATCACACCTCACGACACAGCGGCGTGCTTGTGTTGTCTTATCGGGAATACCTTCCCCGGATTGTCGCCGTCAACTTGCGCTTGTGCTTGTTGGCGCTGTTCACGCCGAATTCTGGCGAAGGTCTTCCGGAGGTCGGTATCGATGCTTCTCGTATAACGAAAGGAACGATCGAGGATCGATTTCATGGGCGCCCCTGAGCGATGGTTGTGTCATACGGACATTTATTGATTCCAATAGCAGCAAGATGCGTTCCGGGTTCGAGTAAGTCACGTTGGTTCAGCGGCTTGGGTGATCGGGCACTTTTCTGAAGCCGGCCAATCGTAAAGTCGCTCGACACACGCTCGAGTGAGGCGACCACATCTTGTAATGCACACGCCGGGGAAACCGATCCCTGCCGGCATGCGCCGCAGACCGGAACGCTGCGGCGCAACACACTGGGGCTCAACCGATAGTCGCGAGAGTCAGCAGTCCCTTTAAAAGATAGGTATTGACCTAAGCATCAGACTGGGTTATAGTTAGGCGTATGCCTAACCAATTGATACGACTCAACGATGTGTTTCAAGCCCTGGCCGACCCAACGCGACGGGCTGTTCTGGAACGGCTGAGCAGCGGTCCTGCCGCCACGAGCGAGCTGGCGCGACCGTTCAGGATGGCGCTGCCGTCGTTCTCACAACACCTTGATGTGCTGGAGAATTGCGGTCTGGTTCGGTCCCGCAAGACGGGGCGTGTACGAACGTACCGGCTCGCGCCACGGCCGCTGAGGGTAGCGGAACACTGGATGGCGAGGCAACGCGAAGTCTGGGAACGCCGCCTCGATCAATTGGACAACTACCTCAAGGACCTGAAGGAGCAGAAGCGATGACTCGCGTGAACGTTCACCAACCGGATCCCAGGTTCGACCTCGTATTGGAGCGCAGGGTCGATGTCCCGAGAGAGCTCGTCTGGACCGCATGGACTACCCCCGAGCACGTGAAGCGATGGTTCACGCCTGCGCCCTGGACCACGGTAGATTGCGAAATTGATCTTCGCCCCGGCGGTATCTTCCGCACGGTGATGCGCTCGCCGGAGGGGCAGGAGTTTCCGAACGTCGGTTGCTTCCTAGAAATCGTCGAGAACGAAAGGCTCGTCTGGACCAACGTCCTTGCACCTGGCTACCGACCATCGAACCGGCCATCCGACGATTCCTGCGCTGCGCTCGCTTTCACGGCGGTCATTTCGCTGGAACCGCACGGAAATGCGACCAAGTACACGGCACTCGTCATTCATGGAAACGAAGTGGATCGGCGGAAGCACGCGGAAATGGGATTCCACGACGGCTGGGGGAAGGCGCTCGATCAGCTTGTTGCCGTCGTCAGGAAAATGTAGGAGAGCGGTTACCGTGGAACTACCGGCCACCTGAGACCATGACCCTAAGACCTACATCGGCTGCGGCGCCGGGCGGCGGGTCACAGTCATCTCCTGGTTCACCCGCCAAACGCCGGCTGCGGTCAGTTCCTCTGACTGCCAGCGAAAGGCGTCGCCGGTGATCCCGAAGAACACCCAGCGAAATGGCCGGCCTTCGTCATCGTGGCCCTCCTGCACGATCTCGCCGCCAATCGCGCGCGCGGTCATGCGCTCGATCGTGCCGCTCACCGGGTTGATCCAGACGATGCGCCAGCGATTCTCCGCCGGCACGTAGAACCGCAGGGTCGTGCCGTAGGGTCCCGGGCTTTCGGCGGCGGGATCGCGGTCTTTGCGCGAAGGAACGATCCACGTGTCCTGGATCGCCCGACCTTCGAGCACCCAACCGAAGATCCATTCGCCTGTGCCGCGGGTCGTGCGGCCGTCGTCCCCGTGGTTGGTCACGGCGACGTCCCACTCGCCGACGAATTGCCCGTACAGCATCAATTGTGCGGATTGGGCCGGGAGCGCGGCCGGCGCGAGCAACGCGTGGGCAAGTCTACTTGGCGAAGGGGGCGAATGGCCACCGGCAGTCGCGCAGGCGGCGAGCGCCGGCACAATGACGACAAAGGTGACCAGCCGGATCATGCGTGTAGCATGGGAATCGCGACGCCGGGCGTGCAAGCCGATTTCCGGAATCGGCTTGCGATCGTTCGGACTCGGCTAGATTCTCGCCTGCCTGCAACGAAACACTTGGCGCCATGGACCTCCACTCGCTCGATCTCATGTTGCGCGGTGCGACCTTCGCGGTGGCAATCGCCACGGCAGCTGCCATCCTCGCGCGCCGTCGCAAGGGTTGGCCCTCGGGGCTGGCGGCGTTCGCGGTGGCCGGAATCGCGGCCTTCATCGCCGCCTCGATGCCGCGGGGACTCGAGACCATCGGCCCGGCCTTGTTCGCGTTCGACGCGTGGTGTATCGCCACGCCGGCGATTGTCTGGATGCTGGCCGGCACGATGTTCCGCGACGGTTTCCGTCCCGGCCCCGCGCACCTCGCCGTCGCGGGCGTGCTGGTGACCGTCACCTTCGCGGGCGACTGGGGCCGCTTTCGCCTCGGACTGCTGGGCGGGCAGCCGGAGCTTGCGCAGGCATTGTTTCTCGCCGGGCGCGCAATGGCGCTGGTCCTGCTCGTCGCCGCGTGTGTCTTCGCGGTCGCACATTGGCGCGCGGATCTCATCGAGTCGCGGCGACGCGCCCGGGCGGTTGTCGTCGGCATCATCAGTGCGGTGTTCGCGGCCCTCGTGGCCTCCGACTTCATCTTCGGCCCGGCCGGCGCGGGACCCGGATGGCTTGCGCTCGGGCACCTCGCACTGCTGGCGATCGCGTTCGCCCTGCTGCAGATCGTCGCGCGCGGCGGGCTCGACGAGTTGCTGACCGTGCCCACGGGCGTCGCGGCAGCCCCCCGCCTCGCGGTGGTCGGGCATGACAGCGGGCCCGGCGGCTCGGCGCGACCCGCCGTCGCGGTGCTGCGCTCCGACGGCGCCGAAATCGCGCTCGCGCAACGGGTGACCGCAGCGATGGAGGCACACAAACTCTGGAAACGCGAACGGCTCGGGATCGCAGACCTCGCGAGGGAGCTCGGAACGCAGGAATATCTGCTGCGGCGCGCGATCAACCGGCGGCTCGGATACCGCAACTTCAACGATTTCCTGCATGACTATCGCTTGGCCGAGGCGGCACTGCGTCTGGCCGATCCTGCCGAGCAACACCTGCCGGTGCTCACGATCGCGCTCGACTGCGGCTATGGCTCGATCGGACCGTTCAACCGCGCATTCAAGGCGCGCTTCGGCCTGACGCCGTCCCAGTTTCGCCAAGTCCGGTCAAAAGATATCGCCGGCTCCGAAATCGGCCGCATTTCGCGCTGAATTCGGCAAGCGGGGACCGGCGCGCGGTCCTTATCGTGGGGCCCTTCTCTGCCTTTCGTGGGGGTCCCATGTTTCGTCATTTTGTCTTGGTCGCGCTGCTGGTTTCGGGCACGAGCCTCGCCGCCGCAGCCGAGGACCCGCTGCGTCGCCGCGCGGACCTCGGCGCGTCGATCGCCATGCCGGAGGGCGGGCAGCCCGCGCGCATCGTCCGGTTCCGGGCCGGGTCGGTCCTCGACGGGGCCGGCCTCATGGCCGGCGACCAGATCGTCGCATTGAATGGCCGGCCCGTGACCGACGAGCTGGCGTTCGGCGCCGCGATCCGTGCGCTGCGCGGCGGCGACCGGGTGCGGATCGACGCGAGGCGCGGCGAGCAAGCGATTCGCGCGGACGTCGTCGTACCTGCGATGCGACGGGAGCAGATCGACGGACTCGACATCCGCTACGGCGTCGCGACGAGCGACAAGGGCTACCAGGTGCGCACCTACACGACGCGTCCCGCCGGCGTGCAAGCGAAGCTCCCCGTTGTCGTCTTCGTCCCGTGGCTGTCTTGCAGCCCAATCGAAAATCCGCTCGGCGCCCGCGACGGCTGGGGGAAGATGCTCGAGACGGTGATGCGCGAATCGGGGATGCAGGTCGTTCGTATCGAGAAGCCGGGCCTCGGCGACAGCGCGGGGCCCGATTGCGCCGATGCCGACCTCGAACATGACCTCGCCGCCTTCCGCGCCGGCATCCGTTCCGCGCTGGCCGACCCGGGGGCCGACTCCACACGCCTGTATCTGTTCGGAGGCAGCATCGGCGCTGCGCTGGTACCGATCCTCGCGCACGAGTTCGCGCTAAGCGGCGTCGTCGCGACGGGGGGCTTCGCCCGTACCTGGTACGAACACATGCTCGACATCGAGCGGCGGCGCCTCACGTTATCGGGCGCGAAGGCGAGCGAGGTCAACAGCGCGATAAAGGGTTTCGCCGAGTTCTACGACTTGACGCTGCGTCAGGGCCTCGCGCCCGCGCAGGCCATCGCGCGCAATCCGGCACTCGGCAAGCTGTGGTACGACGCACCCGCGCATCAGTATGGCCGACCCATGCGTTACTACCAGCAGGTGCAGGCACTCGACGTGGAAGGCGCATGGGAACGCATCGCGGTGCCCACGCTCATTGTATGGGGCGAATACGACTGGATCATGGGTCGCGACGAATCCGAGCGCGCCGCGGCGCTGCTGAAGGCACGCGACCCGGCGCTCGTCACCTACATCGTTCGCCCCGGTATGGATCACCACTTCGATGTCTATGCCGATCCGCGCAAGGCGTTCGCCGAGGAAGGCGGAGCCTACGATGCGGGGGCGGGCAAGCTGATCGCCGAGTGGCTGCGCATGCAGACGAGCGTCGCGCCGCGGTAACGCGGCGACCCAGGTCGGCCGCCTCAGTCAGCTCTTGCCGCGGCAGTTGAGCGGCAAGTAGTTATTGGCGATATTGGTCCTGTTTTCGCCCTTGATCGTCATCTTGTCCGGGCCTGCAGCGTAGCCGCAGACCCACGCGACCGGGACGATGGGCGCATCTTCGACGACGGCCGGGCGGAGCGTCAGGACCTTGCCGCTGATCGTCCGGTTCGCGCTGTTTCCGAACGTGATCTGGATGGCACCGTTATCAACGGCGATCGAACTGATATGGTTGTTGACGATCTTGTCGGCGGCCGGCAGTCCCGCGCTGGCATTGTCGACGGGAAAGGATTGCGCGGTTGCCCACGACAGGGCAATTGGAGCTTTCACGATGTCGGCCAGCGGCGCAGCGGCGACGATTTGATCCCGCGTCATCGCGCTGTGATAACTGGGAAGCGCCAGCGTTGCCAAGATCGCGATCACCGCGAGGACGACCATCAATTCGATCAAGGTAAAGCCGTCGCTACCTCTGCCCATGCCCGGAGCCTTGCAGTTTCGTCGAGTATCGAATCATAGCGGAGTCCCAAGGCTGTCCGAATGGAGAGGATGGTATAGCTGTCGGCCACAACTCACTCGGTGGCACCCCTGCCCTTAGGTACGAGCCTGTCGAATATTCCGTATGGATTTCCGGCCCTCATTGGGCTAACCTGCCAAGCTGATTGGCACCCGCCTCCCTGGTGGCCCGATCCTCACACCGATGCGACCAAGACACGCTCTCGCGACGCTGACCCTGTTCGCTTCGCTCGCCGCCGGACCGGCCGGCGCCCAGGGCTTCAGTTTCTCGCAGCCGGATGATGCCGACCGCCTCGAGCAGGAGGCGCGCCAGAACCGCATTGCGGAGCAGCTTTCGACGCCGTGCCGAGCCGAGATCAAGGGCAAGAAGATCATGGTGGTGATCGGCGAGCTACAGTCGAATGGCTTCATCGCGGCGCAGCAGCAGAACTACGGCCCGCATTTTCAGGCGATCAATGCCCGCCTGCGCGCGCTTGGATTGCGGACCTACACACCGGAAGAGATTCGCCGGCAGATCGCCCAGGCCGAGATCGATGCGTACTTCCGCAACGACCCGGACGCAGCGCTCAGCGCCTCGAAGCGTCTCGGCGCGAGCTTTGTGCTTCGCGGTCTGATCACGTCCCAGGCCACACGGAATCCGATGATGGCGGTCAACCAGGTGTCGGTGAACATGAAATTCACGCTGTATGGCAGCAACGGCCGGCTCGTATCGGATACCGAAGCAAGCTCGAGCTCCTATGCGGGCGCCGATGTTGCCCGCATGGCGCTGACGCTGGTGAATGAAAAGGCGGACGAAGTGGTGCCTGCGCTCTACGCCGACTATTGCCGCAACGCCGGACCGTCCGCAGCGAGAAATCCGGCGTCGAAGTAGACTGTGGATCGGCCACGGAGCCAACCTCGAAAGGAGAGTAAGCCATGAGCCCTCGCGTATTCCTCGACTGCACGAAACTTCTGCTTGGGGCGGCCCTCTTTGCGGCAACGTCGCTCGCCTCGGCCCAGCCGACCTGGGGCAACCCGTCGCCGACCGCCGGCAAGGAGACTTCGCAGAAGGCGAACGCCGCGGCCGACCAGACGATCTACCAGGCGGTCGCGTATACCAACGCCGCCAAGAAGGGCCCGGCATTGGTCGTCATTCCCGGGGACATCAAGAGCAACAATGCAACGTTCCTGCAGAAGTTCACGGCCAACAACATCGCGGACTTCGGCGAGATCGAACTGAGCAGCGCCAACTTCACGGTGCTCGAGCGTTCGAACCTCGGATCGCTGCTCAAGGAATTCGAGCTCGCCTACAACCTCGGCGACCCGGACCAGGCGCGCAAGTTCCTCAAGATGGGCAAGCTCAAGGCCACAAAGTATGTGGTGAAGTTCGACATCCTGAAGACCGAGCAGGTCGCCGCCGCGCAATCCGGGTTCGACGGCAGAACGCTCGGGCAAATGGCAGGGCTGCTGGGCGTGTTCAGCGGCTCGCGCGGCGCCGCGCAGGCGGGTGCCGTGGGTGGCACCGCCGTGGGCTCGGTGCATTCCGAGGAATCGACCAGCGTCTGGGTGATCGGCATGCGCTACAAGATCATCAATGCCGAGACGACGGAGCAGGTCGCCACCGGGTACACCGAGGAAAAGATGGAGATCGGTGCCACGTCATCCGGCGCGCTCGGTATCAACCAGGCACAGCAGGGCGGCGTGTCGCTCGACACCATGGTCCAGCGCCTCGTACAGAAGTCCGTGTGGGAAATCGACAACAAGTACAAGTGATCGGTTGACGGTCGAGATCGACGACGCCGGCCCCCCCGCCGGCGTCGCCGTTTTGGGCAGGGAGCGAGGCATGGCAGATATCAACGTCATCGGCAAGTACGAGATCCGGCGCGAGATCGGGCGCGGTGCGATGGGCGTGGTCTACGAGGCCTACGACCCATCGATCAAGCGCGTCGTGGCGCTGAAGACCATCCGTTCCGATCAGCTTGCCGGTGATGATTCGGCACCGGTGATTGCCCGCTTCCGCCGCGAGGCGCAGGCTGCGGGCCGCCTCAACCATCCCAACATCGTGTCCATCTACGATTTCGGCGAAGACGGCGGCGTCTGGTACATCGCGATGGAGTGCGTCCACGGTCGCGAACTCAAGGAGTGCTTCGAAACGAACGAGCGATTCAAGATTGCCGACATCGTGCGGATCATGGCGCAGATCCTGAACGCGCTCGACTATTCGCATCGCCAGGGCGTCATCCACCGCGACATCAAGCCTGCAAACATCTTCCTGATGGCGGACGGATCGGTGAAGGTTGCCGACTTCGGGATCGCCCACATCGAATCTTCGAACCTGACGCAGGTGGGCACGGTGCTGGGCACACCAAGCTACATGTCCCCCGAACAGATTCAGGGGTTGCCGGTGGACGGACGCTCGGACCTGTTCTCGGCCGGGGTCGTTTTCTACCAGTTTCTGACGGGCGAACGGCCCTTTGCCGGATCGGCATCCACAACCATGCAGAAGGTGCTGAAGGAAGACCCGCTGCCGCCTTCGACACTCAACGTTCAGCTGCCGCCTGCGATCGACGTCGTGGTGCGCAAAGCGCTCGCCAAGCGCGCCGACGATCGCTACCAGACCGCGCAGGAATTCGCGGATGCGATCCGCGCGGCTGCGCCCGCGATCACCCCGCCCGGCGTCGCCACGACCCCGATCGGGAATACCGAGGCGACGATTATCGCGCCCGGCGCTCCGATGACCCCCACACCTGCGCCGGTCAGCCTCAAGCCCGAGCCGCATCCTGCATTGGCGGTGGCACCAGCGAAGGGGTCGCGGACACCTGCGCTCGTGGTCGCCGTCGTCGCGGGCGTCATTGTCGTCGGCGCGGGGGCGTGGTTTGCCTACCAGCGGCAGGTGGCGGATACGCCGAAGGCGGCGCAGGCCACGGCGCCGGCAGCACCGGTCGCATCGCCCGCGCCCCTGGCGGCGACCGGGACGAAACCCGATCCCGGTACGCTCGTGATTTCCGCGGTCGGTCTGGTCGACCCGAGAGATCCCCGCTACCAGAACGACAACGCCCTGTTGCAGGCCGACCTGCGCGCGGATTCCAGGAGCCAACTGGTCGAGAAGGCGCTGGGATTTCTGCTTGCCAGCGGTTCACTCGCCAAGAACTACGATCTGCTCAAGGAGCGGCTCTTGTCGAAGAGCGGCGACTACGTCAAGACGGTGATCCGCGAAGGTGAGCCCCGCATGGGCAAGGACGGCCTGATGTCGATCACCACCGAAGCCGTGGTCGACGTCAAAGCCGTCCAGAAGTCGCTCAATCAGATGTCGCGCGACGAACGGGTCGAACTCATTCGCGCGAGCGGCAACCCGAGGGTATCCGTGCAGATTTGGGTGCGCGATGCCGATCAGCCCGATGCCCCGCCACAGCCGTCCCCTGTCGCCGAGAACATTCTGAAGGAGCGCATCAAGTCCTTCGGCTTTCGCACCTGGTCGGAAGGCGGTGCCGATGGAAGCAAAGGTCCCGACTTTGCGGTGGTCGGCGAAGCCAAGCTCAAGAGGCTTTCTCTGCGTCTCGAGGCCTCCGGCGTGGTCGTGACCAAATACGCGCTCACCTCGTGGACGGTGAAATGCGTCGATCAGGCAACGGGCGAGGAAATCTATTACAACACCACGATGCCACAGGGCGTCGGCAGCTGGGCGAGCGAGGAAATCGCCTTGAATGCGATCGGAGCAAAGATCGCCGACGAATTTTCGCGCGACTTTTTTCTGCAGCATGCGAACGTAACGACACAGAGGATCACGCTCAACGTCGACGGATTGCCGGATGCAGCCTCGGAAGACCTGCTCGCGCGCGAACTCGTGGGACTGCCCGACGTCGTTGCCGCGGCCGCACGGCCACCGGCGCGACCGCGCGCCTATGAGCTTCAGCTGGCGGGGATCGGCGCGGCCAGCGACCTCGTCGCGAACGGCGTGCTCAAACCGCTCAACGCCAAACTCGGCCAGGCCTGTTTCGTCCTCGGCGGCAGCAGCGGGGATCAGGTATCGGTCGCGTTCGACAAGCGCTGCGCCGATGCTTCCGTACTCTCGCGACTCGAATCCAACCCGCCCGCCGGTCTGTACGGCGCCCCGCCCGGCCGCCAGAAGACCGTCACCAAGAATCCGGAGACGCTGCGCAAGCTGACCACCTAGAGCGGACCGAACGCCGCGGAAAGTCAGATGAGGCGCGACGCGGTCAGTGCTCGCCCTCGGTGCACGCAAACGCCAGTATCTCGGCGGGATCGGCCTGGCAAGGATGGCCGAAGCTGATCTGGCCGCGACCACGCAGCAGCAATTCCTCGCGCCGCAGCTGGATTTCGCGTTCGCCCTCGACCGTCACAAAGGTGCCGTTGGAGCTCTGGTCGATCAACACGAACTTGTCGCGACGGCGTTCGATCCTGGCATGGAGTCGCGACGCCAACTTGTCGGCGATCACCACGTCGTTCTGCGCGTCGCGGCCCAGCGTCAGGGATGACGTCGTTGCATTGAGCTGGATCGTGCGCGCACCGTGCCGGAGCTCGAGCCCGGCGGTCCGCACCGGGGCTCGCGTCACCAGCGCCGTGAGCTCGGCCGCGTCCTGCCACACCAGTTCCACGATGCCGATGTCCTTTTCCTTGCCCTTCACCGTCAACACGTCGAGTTCGCGCAGCTGCCCGTGCAGATGCGGCGACAACGCTTCTGCGGTGGCCGCCGAAAGAATGACCTGCCCGCCTTTGGCCAATGCGACCATTCGTGCGGCGACGTTGACCGAATCGCCGAATACGTCGCCGTCCGCTTCGATTGCGGTACCAAGGTGGAATCCGATGCGAAACGCGACGCGAACGTCGCCGACCCGTGCCAACTCGGACATCCGGCGCTGGATCTCGACAGCGGCTGCGGCCGCCTGGTCGGCCGTCGGGAAGACGAGCATCACCTCGTCACCGATGGTCTTGATCAAGCGCCCGTCATGGCCGCGGGAGGCATCCTGTGCGAGGGTGAGACACCGGCCTATGGTGGCCAAGGCCCGGACGTCGCCCACCTGTTCGTAGAGACGCGTGCTGCCGGCGACATCGGCGAACAGAACGGCAAGACTCGGGTCGGGAAGATTCATTGTGCTCGGACCGGCGTGGTTCGAACACTATAAGCAACCCCAGAACCGTTGTCATCGTCGGACAAGACAAAGCGGCCCGGAAAGGCCGCGTCGCTCGGGTCTCGCGTCAGGAACTATCCGCGCGGTTCCCCCTTGCCGTTGACCCAGATTGTCGGGCCGGGTGGCGCGCTCATTTGCACGCGATGTTCGAGGCCGCGAAAATAGTACGTCACATCCCAGTACGCCGGGCGCGCTGAACCGGGGACCGCGGCGCAGCGCTGCACGTCCTGGCTGTACACGGTGCTTCCGCCGCGCCCGACGTTGGCGCCGATCGCGGCACCGGCAACGGCGCCGCCCGCGGTCGCGACATCCTGACCGCGCCCACCCCCGACCTGATGCCCGAGAACGCCGCCGATGATCGCGCCGACAATCGCCCCGGGAACGTTGGGCGCGTCGTATGAGGGTTCGACGACCTGCTGCCGCTCGACCCAGCAGCGCTGCTCCGGTGGACCGACGACGGCGCGCACGTACGAGACGTTCACCTGGTACAACCGCTCGTAGGGCCGCTGGCGATACGCATAGGTCGGCGCGGGAAGCGGTGGCGGCGCCTCATAGGCGTAGTGCGCCTGCTTGCCGATCGGGCGCACCGACGAAATCCGATCGCTCATTCCCATTCCCGCCAGCGAGTCATAGCTTCCGGGACGCAGGACCACGCACCGACCCTGGAAATATGAATGCTCGCAAGCTTCCCAGCGCCCGCGATCGACGACCACCGACGATGCGCGATCATTGAATCCGATTCGGTCGAAATCCACGACCTGTTGAGACGTCGTGAAAACGCGCCCGCGGAAGCCCTCGCCCTGGTAGAACGTGATCTGGGCTGCGGCTTGCGTCGCAAGGACAATCCCCGCTACCCCAAGCAACACCCTCGATCTGATTCGCATGTATCCCTCCGACCATTGCCCGCCGAATTGCGGGGTTGCAGTTCATCGTAGAGGCATTAACGCACAGCGGCGATCGGGCGTTGTCAGCAGACTGCGACAAATCATGTAGGACCCGACCGCTTCGGTGGAGGGCAAAGGTCGGTGGACGGACGATTGCGCTAGCCGCACCACGACCGCAGATTCAGGAACTCGCGCCGCGTTTTCGGGCCGTGAGTGACGAAGCTCGGATCGGCGCGTTCGCGGTACTCGCGACGTTCGTGCTCGATGCGGTCGCCCGCCAGATGTTTCTTCAGCACGTCGGCTGCAACGGGATAAACCTTGAGCGCGTTGCGCCCGAAGACCTTGGACCGCAGCATCGGCGTGATCTTCGGATAACCGTACTTCTCGATCCACTCGTCCGCGATCTGAAAGCTGCGAAACGCCTGAATCTGATCCTGCGGCGAACCGTACCAGATCGAATCCGTGCCCCACAGCACATTGTCCTCACCGACGTACTTGAAGAGCTTGCCCATCGCGTGCGCCGCGGCATCCGGGTCGCGCATCAGGAAGCGCCACGTCGAGCCGAGTTCGGCGTAGACATTCGATCCGGGCTTGATGTCGTTCTCGAGGAGACTGGTCACCAACGCGTCGACGCCATCGCTGCGCGCAGGATCGTAGGGACCCTCTGCTGCGCCCGTGACGAACCCCGAGTGATAAATGAGGAAGTTCACGTCGGGAAAGCGTTTCGCAATACGACCGACATCCACGCAGGTGGAATGCTCATAGGACCGTTGGCCAAAGGGCAGGCCCTTGTGGATCGCAATGTTCCTGATGCGGAGCTTGCGCGCCTTCTCGATCAACGCGAGTCCCGCTTCGTCATCCAGGAAGAAGCCCTTACCCTCGGGTCCCCATTGCGTGTAGGTCTTCCAGGCGGCAATCCGGTAGCGTTCGGCAAGCGCATCCATGGCGTCGAGATCGCCCTCCTGGTTGGGGTTCACGCGGCCATGCAGCAGGACGCGATGGGTCCCTTGCATCTTCTCGACAATGCGCGCGGTCGCTGCTGCCTCCTCGATGGTGAGCGGCTCCCCCTTGCGGGTCGACGGCACGAACGACAGCACGATCATGTCCGTATCCGAATCCATGAAGATGTCCTTGATGAAGGCGTCGGATCCCAGGCACTGCAGATAGTCGAGGCCCGGGCGCCCCGCGCCGTCGCACTGCTTGTTCTGCGCGAAGCTCTTGAGCGGTTGCGCGCCCGCCGGCAGCGCTCGAGTCCAGGCTCCGGTCGGATTCACGAAGTGGCCCTGCACGTCGAAAATGAATTCGCCGCCGTCGAGCGCGGAACGCGCGACCTGCAGATCGAAAGCCGCCTCGGAGGACAACGCGTAGTAGCCGCCTCTTCGACCGTTGGCCGCGTAGGCGGCGTTCATCGTGAGCAGCGACGACGCCGCACCGCACGCGGACACCAGAAACGCGCGGCGCGTGAGGCCCAGGCGCTTCGCATTGGCGGTAGCCGCTGCGTGCGCCAGCTGCCGAGCCCGGCGATGCACGGGCTCCAGGGGGATCGGCACGAACTCCCCATTGGTCGTCGTATCAAGCTTGATCGGTAGCCGCTTACCGTCCGGATCGTTTCGATAGCGCATGGAAAACCCCCGCTCGCGCGTCGCTAGTCTGAAATCATGCTACGCGCGACCTGCGCGCGATGTCGAATTCCTGTGGAGCCGTGATCCGGCGCTTGTCGGCGCGTCGCCGAATACGGACACGGGTGGGTCAACAGACCCGGCACCTCACCGGCGCGCCCCTTTCGGATCTGACCTTGCGGCTACCCGTGGCGTTGCAAACCCCGGGACTTCTGTAGGAACACGTCCTACAAAAGGATTATAGGTTGTCCTATGGCCTAAGCCCTCTGGAAGTGCGATATTTGTACGCTACGGGTAGTTATGGAGGAGCTATGCCGGATATTTTTGGTGGGCCCTCGACGTCCACCGTGGTGCGCTGGACGACCTTCGTGGTGGTCGAGGCCAATTTCGCCTTCCTGTATGTCTACGACCGCGCCAGTGGTTTGCCTTCGATCACAGAGGTGTCGAAGCAATACGCAACGCCGTTTGCGCCCGCCAACTATGTCAACGCGATCTACTGGATCATCGGCGCCGCGCTCCTGTTCTTCTATGTCGCGGCGCTGTGGCCGCGCCGTCGCCGAACGCACATCTACGATCCGTTCGTCATCCCGCTCGCAATCGCGAGCACGGTGGGCTCGGCCTGGGTCGTTGCTTTCCGTCACGATCAGCTTGGCCTTGCGGTCGTCTTGACCGGCTTCGGCGTCGTACTCGGCGCAACGATGTTCGCGCGCGCGGCGGCGTCGCCGGCGCCGCGTTCGCGCTGGTTGCGCGTCCCTTTCGCCCTCCTGTTCGGCTGGATCACGTTCGCGGCGCTCACTGGTACGGCACAATGGTTCAACGCCCGCGGCTGGCTGACGACGCTCGAAATGAGCACCGCGATCTCGCTCGCCCTTCTTGCAATCGCGGCCGCGATGGGCGGTATCGTCGCGCTGCGCTATCGCGAGTTCGTCTATCCGATGGTCATTGCCTGGGCCGTCGGCGGTATCTACGCGGGACAGCGGATGCTGGACCCAATGATCGCAGGAACCGCGCGCGATGTCTGCATCGGATTGCTGATCGTGGCCGGTTTAGCTGCTATCGCAGTGGCTGGCGAGCGGTTTCCGCGCCACGCGGTTCCGACCGCATCGCGCCGCGCGGAACGGCACGAACGCGCGGTGGCCCCAGCCGCTCTTGCCGTGCGCCAACGCGCCTCTTTGCGCTGGCCCAGATTTCAGATGCCTTCCCGAACGGTGATCGAACAGCAGCACCGACGCTATCTGCTCGATCTCGACGCCGCGACGACCATAACGTAGCGCAATTCGAGCATTACCCGGCCACCGGACGAGCGGCTCTCATTGTTGTTGCTTGCGCGTGAATCCGCTCGCGCGCATGCAGGCGTCGTACATCCGGTTGAAGGTCCCATAGGTCGGGTCCATGGGGCCCAGGCCGATGTTCTTCTGGTCGGCTTCGGCCTGCTTCTCGCACACCGCGCTATCCCGCAGGAACTGCGCCCGGCTGGTACCTGCGGGATCGTAGTTATCGGACGTGAGCGGTCCGGATGACGCGCATCCGGAGACCGCGAGCGCGACGAATACGCCGAGCATTTTCAGCGCAGCAGTGATTTGTCTTCCTTCGGAGCGGCGCCGACCAGGTCGGGCCCGGCTCTGGCGACGGAGCATGATAGCAGGCGTCCACGTCGAACTTCACTCGCCTGCCGCCCGGTCAACGCCCCCACCGCAGCACGAGCGGGTCGAGTTCTCGCGCGAGCTCTAGCAGCCCGGCACGCGCCGCAGGGTGCAGCGCTTCGAGCGGATGGCGCACCGCGTCGCTTTTTATGACGCCGCCTTCCATCATCGCCGCCTTGGTCGCGCGCAGTCCGCACTGCCGATTCTCGTAGTTGATCAGCGGCAGGATGCGCGCATAGGCGGCCGCCGCATCGTGGCGCCGACCCGCGCGGTAGCGTTCGAGGACCGGGCGGATCAGGTCCGGCAGCAGTGCGCTCGGCATCGTACCGGTCGCCCCGGCCTCGAGGTCCGCCATCAGCGTGATCGACTCCTCGCCGTCGAACGGACCCTCGATCAGGCCGCCGCCGGCGGCGAGCAGCCCGCGCAGCTTCGCCGCCGTTCCCGGCACCTCGATCTTGAAATAGCGCACCGCCGGCACTTCCTGCGCGAGGCGGACGAGAAACGGTACCGACAGATTGACGCCGCTCAATGGCGCATCCTGCACCATCAGCGGGAGCGACGACACTTGGGCTACGTGCGCGAAATGCTGGACGATGCCCGCCTCGTCGGCGCGCAGTGTCGTGCCATGGTAGGGCGGCATCAGCATCAGCATGGCGGCGCCCGCCTTGGCCGCTGCGCGCGCCCGCTCGCCCGCTATCCGGGTACTGAAATGGCTGCAGGTGACGATGACCGGGATGCGCCCCGCCACATGCGACAGGCATAGGTCGAGCAGCGTATCGCGCTCGCCGTCGGTCAGCAGAAACTGTTCCGAGTAGTTGGCGAGGATGCAGATGCCGTCCACGCGCTGGTCGATCATGCAATCGAGCACGCGCCGCATCCCCGCAAGGTCGAGGTCACCGGATTCGACGAACGGTGTCGGGGCAATCGGATAGATTCCGGTCCAGGGGCCGTGAGGAGCGGTCACGATCGGTTGCTCCCACAGTGAGGCACGGCGTCGAGCGGCGGCATCGGGGCAATATAGCCCAAATGCCGCCTTCGATCGCTCTCACGTGTGGGGGCCGGGCAGTCCGTCGCCGCTGGCCGCGGCCGGGGACGAGTGCGGAGTCGCGGCTACGGCGCGGCTTCTGTGCGCCTGCAGCCGGCCGCAGCGGCGACTCGCCGGCCCGGAGGCCGTTATTTGACGCGGACGCCGAGATTCGCGTTCAACCTCTACGCAAAGGGCCGGGCCGCCCGACCTTTCAGCGTGCCGCCCGCTCGCCCGTGTGTCCCGACGGGTGTGGTCCCGATGCCGTAGCGTGCCCCGGCTGCGCCTGTTCGTCGGCCACGTCCAGCCGCTTCACGTCGCCGCTCAATTCGCCGCCTTCGGCGACGACCAGCTTGCCGTAGCGGATCGTGCCCGAAACGCGTCCGGTGCCGTGGACGATCAGCCGTGTGCGCGCGGTCAACTCGCCCGCAAAGTCACCGTGGATTTCTGCGACATCGATCAGCGCCGTTCCCTTCAGCGTCCCCGGCTTCGCGATCTGCATCGTCTTGCTGTGGACCGTCGCCTCGACGTGACCCTCGATGATGAGGACGTCGCAATCGGAAAGTTCGACGCCCTTCAGCTTGATGTTGATCCCGACCGAGAGCTTGCTGCCCGCCGGTTCCGCTTTCCGCTCGGGCGCGGGAGCGTGCTCCTGTTTCGGCGCGTCGACTGTCGATGCGGGCGCTGGCGCGACAGGGACTTCGCGTGCCGGCGTCAATCCCGTTGTCGCCGGGCGCGCAGCGGTTCCTGCCACCGGCCTTGGTGTGCTTCCGGGCGGCTCGTAGAGTGCGGGCTTGAGTGCAGTCTTTGCATCGGCGGCGCGGTCGCTGCGACCGAAATTGAGCATGGGATTTCCTTCACGCATGTGGAGAGCGATGACGATGTCATTGTTCCCCGTTGCCATCGTTTGCGCAATCGATTTTGCAAGAATTTTTTCACCCTGCGGAGTCTTGGCGTCGAAAAATCGGAACTGCGTGTAGGAATCCTCCTACGTTGCGCTGATCGCGGATGCTCGCGACCGCAACGATCGGGGCCGCCGCATCTCCGCTTTCCGGAACGGTCGGCCGGCAATAACCACCAGAATTCTCCGGATGTCGGGCTCGGGTTAGTATCCGCGCAATGTGGCGCCGGTCCCACTTCACCGATACCGAAGCCGCGCGCGCTGCCGCCCTTCTCGTGCTCGCGTCGGCCGCGAGCGTGTGCGCCGCCGAGAAGTTCGTCTATCTCGGAACGCAGCCGGATGGCTCCGAAGTCCACGTTCAGTCCGCACCGGCAACTGTTTTGCCGGACGGCAGGCGCCAGGGCTGGTTCCGGATGGTGCCGAAGGTGCCGCAAAGCGTTACCGACGAATATGGCTTCAGCCGGCAATATGCGGACATGCTTGCCCTCAACGTCGCGGATTGCTCGGCGCACAGCATGGGCGCCGCGTCGATGACGTTCCGTGACAGCACGGGCGCCACAGTCGCCAGGTTCGAATTGGCGCCAGCACGGGTGGAATACCGCATCGTGCGGCGCGACACGCTCGGCGAGAGCATGTTCGCCTGGCTGTGTCCAGCGAAAGATTCCGGACTTCCTCCGGCACGGCCTGCCCGCCCCGCAATACCGTCGAAGTAGCAGTCCTGAATCGCGGGCGGTTCTCGAATGGTCGCGCACGAACACCGGGTCTGCGTTTGCCCGCATAATCTGCCTCGAACCGTTCGGAGAGACACTTGCTAGACAGGAACGCCAAACCAAGCCAGATCGTCGGCGCTCTCGATGAGTTCGTGATCGGCCAGGATGACGCCAAGAGGACGGTAGCCGTAGCCGTCTACGCGCATTTCAGGAAGATCGCAAAATCGCAGCGAGACGGAATCCCGATCGTCAAGAGCAATGTCCTGCTGATCGGCCCGTCCGGAACCGGCAAAACGCTGCTGTGCGAGACGTTGTCGCGAATCCTCGGCGTGCCCTTCGTGACCGCAGAAGCGACCTCGCTGGCACAGACGCGTTGGGTCAACGAGGAAATCGAGGCGATGCTCCAGCGGCTCATCGACAAGGCGGGCGGTGACATCGCGAAGGCCAGGAGCGGAATCGTGTTCATCGACGAAATCGACAAGCTCAAGGCGACGGGCAAGGAACCGCGCAGCATTTCCGGCGAAAGCGTGCAGCATGCGCTGCTGAAGATCATGGAAGGCTCGCAGGTCAAGCTCGGTGGCGCGCAATACGTCGATACGACGCACATGCTGTTCATCTGCGGCGGCGCGTTCGTCGGCCTCGACGAGATCATGGCGCAGGTGCACAGCTTCGGGTTCATTTCCACGTCCGAGAACGAAAATCTGAAGATCCTCGACCGGCTGAACGCGCGGGTGAAGCCGACGGACCTCTTTACCTACGGATTGATTCCCGAGTTCACCGGGCGGCTGCCGATCATCGCCCGCTTCCATGAGCTCACCAAGGACATGCTGGTACGGATCATGACCGAGCCGCGCGACTCGATCTACAGCCAGTTCCGCGATATATTCCGGATCGAAGGCGTCGAGCTGACCGTCGAGCGCAAGGTGTTCGAGCAGATCTCCGAGCTGGCGATCGAGTACAAGACCGGTGCGCGCAGCCTGCGCGGGTTGTTCGAAGAGTTGATCGCGCCCATTCTCTTCGCGGTGCCCGACAATCCCGACATCCGGCAAGTTGTGATCACCTCGCTGTTCAGCGAGCCGACCTACGTCATGAAGCAGTAGGGACCGAGCCGGCCCGGAGCCCGGTCAACGTGCCCGGCCTCCGATCACCCATGGCATTTGCGCGGAGGAAAATCGTGATCGATAACCGGCTGGCGATCGTCGCGGCTGTGCTCGGGCTCTGCGCATGTGCCGCAGTCGCCACCGATGTTCCTTCGGTGCAGGATCCCGACATTGCGCGCCTGGTGCGCGATGTGTCGCCGGCGCGGTTGGAAACCTACGTCCGTACGCTGGCGGGATTCGGCACGCGCCATACGCTGTCGGCAGCCGATGATCCGAATCGCGGCGTCGGCGCGGCGCGCCGATGGATCCGGGACACGCTGCAGCGCTGCGCCACCGAGTCCGGTGCGCGACTCAAGGTCGAGTTCGACGAGTTCGTCCAGGAGGCCACACCACGCATCCCGAAAGCGACCCCGATCGTCAATGTCGTCGCCACGCTCGAAGGCGCGGACGCAGGGTCCAAAGCGCGGACGCTCGTTGTTTCGGGACACTATGATTCGCGGTGCAGCAACGCGCTGAACGCCGATTGCGACGCGCCCGGCGCGAACGACGACGCGTCAGGGACGGCCGTCGTTATCGAGCTCGCCTGCACGATGGCGAAGAGCCGCTTCCCGGCCACGCTGGTATTCATGGCGGTGGCCGGCGAGGAGCAAGGCCTGCTCGGTGCGGCGCATTGGGCGAAGGCAGCGCGCGAGCGGGGGGTCAACATCGAGGCGATGATCACCAACGACATCGTCGGCAACGCGCGTGACGAAACCGGGCGCCGCAATGCGTCGACGCTACGCCTGTTCGCCGAAGGCGTTCCCGCGGGCAAGGAAGTGAGCGAGGAGTGGCAACGCCGCCTCGAGACCGGCGGCGAGAACGATTCGCCGGCGCGCGAGCTGGCGCGGACGATTCGCGAGGCCGCGGAGCGCTACGTGCCGGAGATGGCCGTCAAGGTCGTCTATCGGCGCGACCGCTATCTGCGCGGCGGCGACCACATACCGTTTCTCGCGCAGGGATACACGGCCGTTCGCTTCACCGAGGCGCGCGAGGATTTCCGCCACCAGCATCAAGACGTGCGCATCGTCGACGGCGTGCAGTACGGCGACTTGCCGCAATTCGTCGACTTCGATTATCTAGCGGGCGTCGCCCGCGTCAATGCCGCCGCGCTGGCCTCGCTCGCCCGCGCGCCCTCCCCGCCCGCCGGTGTGCGCATCGAAACGCTGCAACTCGAGAATCGGACCACGCTGTCATGGCTCGCCAACCCCGAGCCCGATCTCGCGGGGTACGAGATCGTATGGCGCGAGACCACGGCGCCGTTCTGGCAAGGCGCGCAATTCGTCGGCAACGTCACGCGCGCCACCGTGGCGCTGTCGAAGGACGATTACCTGTTCTCGGTGCGGGCGGTCGGGACCGCCGGGCAGCGCAGCCTCGCCTCCTATCCTATGCAACTCCGCAATCCGATACCGCCGCCGCCGAAGTAATTCGGGCGTGCTTACCCCAGGCGATTGAACCACAACAGGGAAAGTCCCGCTGCGGCGACCGCCAGGAGCATGGCGAGGGCACTCACGAGTGCGGTGATTTCGGTGGGCTGCGTCTCCAGCACGTAGCGGGCATTGAGACTTTCATAGACCTTTTTCAGATCGGCTGCGCTGCCGGCGTGGAAGTACTCGGCGGACGTGAGCTGCGCGACGGCCTTCAGCGTCTCCTCGTCGAAGCGCATGTAGATCGACATGCCCTCGATGTCGGCGTTGCCGCCCTCAGCCCTCCCGAAACCGACCGTGTAGACCTTCACCCCTCGATCGGCGGCGAGCTTGGCCGCCACGAGTGGATCGGGGCCGATCGTGCGCCGGCCGTCGGTGAGCAGAATGATCGCAGCGTGGCGATACGACCCGGGAGGAACCGGCTTCCACTCCTGCGCCGGCGGGCTCTTGGCGCCCTCGATCGGCGTGTTACCGGCGACGTTGCGTCGCGTCCTGTTGCCAAAGGGCCGATCCTCGGCTTCGAGGCCGGCATCGGGAAAAAGCGTCGCCAGCGACAGGATGATCCCGCTGCCGATTGCCGTGTGGGTCTGCAACTGCAGCTGGTCGATCGCCGTGACGAGATCGCTGCGATCATGCGTGGGCCGTTGCACCACGGCCGCCGAGCCGGCGAAGGCGACGATGCCGATGCGCACGTCCGGCGGCTGCTCCTGGACGAAAGCCTTCGCGGCCTCGCGCGCGGCGGCGATACGACTGGGCTCGATGTCGGAGGCCCGCATGCTGCGCGAAACGTCCATCGCCAGTATGATCGTCCGCTGCTCCGACGGCAGGGTGATGGTCGCGAGCGGGCGCGCGGTCGCCAGCATCAATGCGGCCAGCGCCAGCAGAACGAGCAGCGGCGGTATGTGGCGCCGGAAACGCGGCCCGCTCGTCAGCGCTTCGCGAACCAGCAGCACGCTGGCGAAGTGCAACGCCGCCCGGGTCCTGCGGCGCTGGAGCAGCACGTAGCCAGCGACCAGCGCCGGGACGATCAGCAGCAGCCAGAGCGCTTGGGGCCACAGGAAGGACATGTTTCCAGTCAGTGGTGCAAAGGCATTGGACAGACCGCGATTATCACGGCATTCCCCGGCCGGTCGCTACGATCCGGTTGCCGCGTGACGGCCTGCCTCGGCAAGTGCGGCCCCCCCACCGGTGCGCGTTGGCGACATCCGGACAAGCGCCCGGCACCGATTCGCCGGGCGGGGGTAGAATGGCTGGAAGCCATTCCAGCACGCGTCGGGACATGACCACAACGGCAGCGCATGCGGCCGGCAACGCCGGAAGTCGTGCGCTTGCGCTCGCAATTTTCGCTCTTGCAAGTGGGATGGGCGTGGCGGGGACGACGCAAGTCTACAAGTGCTTCGACCAGAGCCTCAACGTGCTCTACACCGATGAGCCTTGCAAGGACGCCGAAAAGTTGAGCATCCGTGGCGGCGATGCGGATCCGGCGGCAGTTGCCTGGCTGCAGCGCCAGCGCGATCTGTTGGATCAAAGCGCGGCTGCGCGCATTGCCGACGAGCGCCGCGCCGCGCTGCAAGAAAGGTTCGTGGCGCGACCGGCGTATCTGCCGGACGAAGCGCTCGGCGTCTACGGGGATGGCGCGGCGTACGTCCCCTACGGTTACGGATTCCTGTCGACCTACCCTTACACCGGCCGCCATGCGCCGGGAGCGCGGCCGCCCAGGCGGGTCGAGCGGCAGCAATACGCCGTGCCGGTTTCGCCGCGCACCACCCCGCGGCTGTGAGCCGGACACCACCGCGCGAGGATCCTCGCGCCCACGACGACGAACACAGTCACGGCGGCGTCGAGCTTTCCGAGATGGACGTACGGGTGCGCGCGCTCGAATCGCTGCTGGTCGACAAGGGCTATGTCGACCCGAAGGCCCTTGATGCCCTGATCGAGACCTACGAAACGAAGGTCGGACCGCACAACGGGGCGCGGGTCGTCGCCAAGGCTTGGGCGAACGCGGACTACCGCACATGGCTTTTCGCGGATGCGACCGCGGCAATTGCATCGCTTGGCTACAGCGGGCGCCAGGGCGAGCACATGGTCGCCCTCGAGAACACCCCGCGCGTGCACAACATGGTGGTCTGCACGCTGTGCTCGTGCTACCCGTGGCCAGTGCTCGGCTTGCCGCCCGTCTGGTACAAGTCCGCTCCCTATCGCTCGCGCGCCGTCATCGATCCGCGCGGGGTACTGGCGGATTTCGGCGTGACGCTGCCCGACGACGTCGAGCTCCGGGTTTGGGATTCGACTGCCGAGATCCGCTATCTGGTCGTGCCGGAACGGCCGCCCGGCACCGACGGCTGGAGCGAAGAAGAGCTCGCGATGCTGGTCACGCGCGATTCGATGATCGGCACGGGCTTGCCGAAAACGCCGGCGCAAGCCGGGCAGACGTCATCGTGAACGGCGTGCACGACATGGGCGGGCTGCAGAACTTCGGACCGGTCCTGCCCGAGGCGGGGGAGCCGTGGTTCCACCATCCATGGGAGCGCCGCGTGTTTGCGCTGACCCTGGCGATGGGCGCGATGGGCCGGTGGAATCTCGACCAATCGCGGGCGGCGCGCGAGAGCCTGCCGCCGGCACAATACCTCGCGAGCAGCTACTACCGGATCTGGCTCGATGGCTTGATCAAGCTGCTGCAGGAGCGCGATCTGGTGTCGGCCGCGGAGATCGCGGATGGACGCCCGCATGCGCCGCCTGCGACCGGATTGATCGCGCTGACCGCGGAACGCGTCGCTGTGGTGCTCTCCTGCGGCAGTTCGACCGCACGACCGGCGACCGGCCCTGCGCGCTTCGCCGTCGGCGATGGCGTGCGCACGCGACTGCTGAATCCCTCTACGCACACGCGGCTGCCGCGCTATTGCCGCGGCAAGCCAGGGATCATCGTCAAGGTCCACGGCGTGCACGTGTTTCCCGATACGAACGCGTGCGGCCGCGGTGAAGCCCCGCAATGGCTCTATGCCGTGCGCTTCGAGGCGCGCGACCTTTGGGGCCGCGACACGACGGCGACTGCCGTGCACGTCGACTGCTGGGAATCCTATCTGGAGGCACGCTGAGGTGACGGCTCTCCCGAGTGGCGCCGGTCCCGCAACCGGTGCGCGGGCATTGCCTGCATTGCAGGCCGCATTGCCCGACCTGCCCCGCGATGCGGACGGCCCCGTGTTCAAGGCGCCCTGGGAAGCGCAGGCATTCGCGCTGACGCTCGCCTTGCACGAGCGCGGCGTATTCAGTTGGCAGGCATGGGCGCAAACGCTGGCCGTGGTGATCGGCGAATTGCGTACCCGCGGCGTGCACGACACCGGCGAGGACTACTATCGCCATTGGCTGACCGCACTGGAGCGCATCGCCGTAGACAAGGGTCTGGTCATGGAGTCGCGGCTCGTCGCGCGGCGGCAGGAATGGGTGGAAGCCGCGCGCCGGACGCCGCACGGCCAGCCGATCCGGTTGGCGGAGTAACGCGTCACCATCTCGATGGGGCGATGGCACGGTCGCGCGCGAATGAGGCGATGCGAACGTCGGCGTCGGCCACCGCGACGCCCGTTCAACAACTGCGGGGATCCACTGCAATGCCGACAACCCAGGACCTGCCTGTCATCGCCCACGCGATCCAGCTCGCCATCGCGCCAGTCTTTCTGTTGACCGGCATCGCCGCGATGCTGGGCGTGATGACGAATCGCCTCGCCCGTGTCATCGATCGCGCACGCATGATCGAAAAGACCTGGAAGGAGATGGATGGACCGGCAAGGAGCGCGGCGCGCGAGGAAATCGTCGATCTCGAGCGCCGGCGCACGCTGGCGAGCTGGTCGATCAACTTCTGCGCCGGGGCGGCGCTGCTCGTGTGCATCGTGATCGTCACGCTGTTCGTCGAGGAGTTCTTTGCGGCCAATCTCAAATGGGTCGCGGGCGTGCTCTTCGTGTGCGCCATGTTCGCCCTGATCGGCGGCCTCTTCTCGTTCCTGCGCGAGGTCTATCTCGCAACGCACATGTTGCGCATCGACATGGCCCGGTTCGACGGCAGCGACAACGTCTAGCCGCAACATGCGCCGCCGCTTCGTTCCCCTGCTCGGCACGCTGGTGCTCGCGTGCCTCTGTGCGGCCGACAACGCCGGTGCAGCCGACCCGGCCAAGGTCCTGCGCGTGGCTTCGCCCGACATCGACATGCTCGATCCGCAGCAATACGCCGACGACCCGTCCTTCCAGGTCCTGATGGCGATCTTCGAGCCGCTCTACGAGTGGGATTACCTCGCCTCGCCGCCGAAGCTCACCCCGCTGACCGCCGCGGGTCCGGTCGAACTTAGCGACGACGCGAAGACGTGGACGATCCGGATGAAGCGCGGGATCTACTTCACCGACGACCCGGCCTTCAAGGGCAAGCCGCGCGAGTTGACGGCGGACGATTACGTGTACTCGTACAAGCGCTGGATGGACCCCAACGGCCGGCGTGGCGGCGCTCCGATCATTGCGGACCTCATCATCGGTGCGCGTCCGGTCGTCGATGCGGCGCAGGTCCGCGGCAAATTCGACTATGACCGTCCGATCGAGGGTCTGCGCGCGCTGGACCGCTACACGCTGCAGATCCGGCTCACCGAACCCAATTTTCCCAACATCCGCGACCTGCTGGGATTCGTTCCCGCCGCCGCACACGAAGTCGTGGAAGCCGCCGGGCAGGACATCCGCATCCGTGCCGTAGGCACCGGACCCTTTCGGCTGCGCGAGTGGAAGCGCGGCTCGCGCCTCGTGCTGGAAGCGAATCCCGGCTACCGCGGCGTGCGCTTTCCCGAAAGCAGCGATCCTGCGCACGCGGCGCTGGTGCGCAGCATGCAGGGCAAGATCCTGCCGCAGATCGGCGTGGTCGAGATCGCCGTCATCGACGAGGACCTCCCGCGCCTTTTGCAATTCGAGCAGGGCGGCCTCGATGTCGTCGTGCTGCGCGGCGAAGTCGCGAACCGGCCGCTCGCGAACGGCAGGCTCAAGCCCGAGTACGCGGCCCGGGGCATTGTGCGCCACGTATTCCCCGAGCCGTTTCTGTTCGCGTTCTATTTCAACATCGCAGACCCGGTACTGGGCGGCATGAGCAACGAGCGGATCGCGCTGCGTCGGGCCATTGCGCTTGGGATCGACGTCGACGCACTGCTCAAGGTCGTGTACGCCGGGCAGGCGCTACCGGCGAACCAGATCGTGCCACCGGGCGTCGGTGGCCACGATCCGACGGTGCCCTTGAAGCCGCTCTACGACCCGGCCGCCGCCAAGGCGCTGCTCGATCGCTTCGGCTATCGCAGCGTCGACAACGGTGGCTACCGCCACACGCCGGACGGCAAGCCGCTCACCCTGACACTGTCGCAACGGACCGGAGCGGTGTCGCGCGAGGTCGAGACGCTGTGGAAAAAGAACATGGATGCGATCGGGCTGCACATGGATTTCAACACGGCACCGTTCCAGGACATGATCAAGGCGCTGGAAAAGGGCAAGTTTCAGATGTACTACGGCGGTTTCGGGAGCTCACCGTCGGGCTACGCCGAGCTCATTCAACTCCATAGCAAACAGCCGCAGCGCGTCAACGTCGTCCAGTTCAAGCTCGCCGAATACGATTCAGCGATCGAGCATTTCCTGCGCAGCGACGCCGACGCCGCGCAGATCGTGGCCGCGCGCCAGATGACCGAGGTCGCGCGCACCTACATGCCGCTGTTGCCGGTGGCGTTCCGGCTGGAGAGCAACTTCGTCCAGCCATGGGTCCAGGGGTACAGCGCGCCGATTTTCTCGTCGTACTGGAAATACCTCGACCTCGATCTCGACCGGCGGCGGAAGACGACGGGAAAGTGAGCCCATCCGCATGCCGATCCGAACCAGTTGCCGTGCCTCCGTGGTCCTCGCCGTCGCCGGCATGCTGGCGGTAGCCGCTGGGGCCGCAGCGCAAACGCCCGCCGCGCCGGCATCCGTTGCGCCGTACGTGGACACGCCCGCACAGCTTGTCGACGAAATGCTGGCGCTGGCCGCGGTCGGCCCCGACGATTTCGTCGTCGACCTGGGATCCGGCGACGGCCGGTTGGTGATCACCGCGGTCACGAAGTTCAAGGCGCGCGGCGGGTTCGGCGTCGACATCGATCCGGCGCTCGTCAAGCTTGCCAACGACAACGCGGCGAAGACCGGGGTCGCCGACCGCGTGCGGTTCGAGGAGCGCGACCTCTTCGCGACCGACGTTCGCCAGGCGACGGTGGTCACCGTCTACCTGCTGCCAGGCATCATGGCCAAGGTCGAAGCCAAATTGCGCGCCGAGCTCAAGCCCGGCACACGTGTGGTCTCGCACGACTATCCGTTCCCGACCTGGCGTCCGGTTCGCGTCGGTGGAGCGCGAATCGCCGGACAAGGTCCGCATCACCGGGACGGCGTCCACACGGTTCTGGCTCTATGTCCGATAGGTTTGGACGACACCGCGCGCATGGGCGCAGGGCTTCCGGCTAACACGTGCCCGCTGCTATGATCGCGGCATCGGCCACCCAGCTCAGCTGATAGCTGGTTCGCCACGCCGAGCGCTCGCCGGCCGCCCCATGGGGCTGGTGTCGCGATGCCGCGGCGGACTGACCGAGGTCAAGACCGGCAGCTCCCGTTGCGACAGGCAAGACGGCACGAGGGAGGAGCGATGACGGACGGCATGGCGGGCGATCACCTGGCCACATTGCGCGAGATGCGCAGCCGCGCGGTTCTCGGCGGCGGGCAGAAACGCATCGAGCAGCAGCACGCACGCGGCAAGCTCACGGCGCGCGAGCGCCTCGCGCTGCTGCTCGACGAGGGTTCGTTCCAGGAGTTCGGCGCGCTCGCGACGCACAACGTCAGCGAGTTCGGCCTCGACCAGCAGCGCTTTCCAGGCGACGGCATCGTCAGCGGGTTCGGCAAGATCAGCGGCCGCCGGATCGCCGTCTTCGCGCAGGATTTCACGGTCCTCGGCGGCTCGTTTTCCGAAGTTCAGGCGCAAAAGATCTGCCGCATCCAGGATCTCGCGCTGGCGAGCGGCATTCCGCTGATCGGGCTCAACGATTCGGGTGGCGCGCGCATCCAGGAGGGCGTGCGGAGCCTCGCCGCGTACGGCGAAGTATTCGTGCGCAACGTGATGGCCTCCGGCGTGATTCCCCAGATCTCGCTTATTCTAGGTCCTTGCGCCGGCGGCGCCGTCTACTCGCCCGCGCTGACCGACTTCATCATCATGGCGAGCGACAGCTTCATGTTTCTCACCGGCCCAGACGTCATCAAGGCGACGACCGGCGAGCAGGTGAGCGCGCAGACGCTTGGCGGCGCGGATGTCCACACCGGCCGCAGCGGCGTCGCCCACCTCGCGACCGCGACCGAGGCCGCGGCGATCGAGATGGTGAAGCGCCTGCTCGGCTACCTGCCGCAGAACAACAACGAGGATCCGCCGCAGATCACGCCCTACGATCCGACCGACCGCCTGGACGAGGCGCTCAACGCGCTGATTCCCCGCGCCGAGAACGAGCCGTATGACATCCGCGACGCGGTCGCGATGATCTTCGACCGGCAGAGCTTTCTCGAGATCCAGCCCGATTTCGCCGCCAACGCCGTGGTCGGCTTCGCCCGGCTCGACGGGTACTCCGTCGGCGTGGTCGCGAACCAGCCCGCGTACATGTCCGGCGCCCTCAATATCGACGCAAGCGACAAGATCTCGCGCTTCATCCGTACCTGCGACGCGTACAACATCCCGCTCGTGACATTCGTCGACTGTCCCGGCTTCCTGCCCGGCACCGACCAGGAATACGGGGGCGTGATCCGCCACGGCGCGAAGATCATCTACGCATACTGCGAAGCGACGGTGCCCAAGATCTCGATTGTCACGCGCAAGGCGATGGGCGGCGCCTACGTCGCGATGTGCTCGAAGCAGATGCGCACCGATCTCGCGTTCGCGTGGCCGACCGCGCAGATCGCGGTGATGGGAGCGGAGCCGGCCGTCCGCGTGCTCTACCGCGACGACGTGCAGAACGCCGCAGACCCCGCAGCGAAGGAGCGGGAACTGATCGCCTACTACCGCGACCGGTTCTACAACCCGTATCGGGCCGCCGACGTCGGCCAGGTCGACGAGGTGATCGAGCCGCGCGAAACACGGCCGCGCCTCGTGCGCGCGCTCGAAGTCCTGCGCACGAAGGTGCAGCAGAACCCGCCCAAGAAGCACGGGCTCGTCCCCTCCTGATGGCCGGCGCTGACAACGTGTGTCGGGTGCCCGACGAGAGGTAGCGATGGACAATCTGGGCTGGGGTCTGCAGATGACGGTCCTGGGGATGGGACTGGTCTTCGCGCTGCTCGCGCTCCTCTGGGGGCTGCTCCATCTCGTGCTGAAGCTCGAACGGGCGCCGGTCGAACCGGTTTCAGCCGAAGCGTCGATCGTCCATGCCGAACGCATCGCCGCGGTCGCCGACGACGCGATCGGCGCGCAGGTTCCGGTGTCCCCGACCGTGCAAGGCATGGACGCCGATCTCGTGGCGGCGATCACCGTCGCGACGCTGACGCACCGCGCGGTGCGCCGTCTCGAAGCGGCGCCGATGATGCGCAGCGCCTGGCCCGGCAGCCAGCTCCACGCGTCGCGCTGGGTGACGAGTGGACGCACGCGACAGAACCGCAGCTGGCAGCCGAGAGGAAAGTGATGCGACGCTACAGACTCGAGATCCGCGGCAGGGAGTTCGTGATCGACGTCGACGAACTCGCCGCCAACCGCTTCGAGGTGGTCGTCGGCCGCGAGACGTACGAAGTCGAACTCGCGGGCGACGAGGACCTTCCAGAAGCGACGATCACGCCGGCGTACGCGCCCGCACGTGCGTCAGGCGCGCCGCGCGCAGCGCCCGCCGAAATCGACGTCCCGCGCGTCAGCCGCGAGGCCGCCGCGCCGGCTCACGCCGTGCCGCGCAAGCCGGCAGCAGGCGGCGGCGCCGGCACCCTCGCCGCGCCGATGCCCGGCGTGGTCCTGGAAGTGAACGTCAAACCGGGGGACGCGGTCGTGCGCGGCCAGCAGGTCGCCGTGCTCGAGGCGATGAAGATGCAGAACAGCATCAAGTCGCCGCGAGCCGGCACGATCAGCGAGGTTTGCGTCTCTGCCGGCCAGGCCGTCGGCCACGGCGATGCGATCGTCCGCTTCCGGGAAGGGTGAGGCGATGGTCGGCGAAGAGACGCTGCGCCTGCTGCTCGTCGGGATCGCCAACGTCTCGCCGCAATCGCTGGTGATGATCGGCGTGTCCTTCGTCCTGTTCTACCTTGCGATCGCGAAGGACTACGAGCCGCTGCTGCTGCTGCCGATCGGCGCGGGTTGCCTGCTCGCGAATCTGCCGCTGTCGCCGCTGATCGCCGATGAGGGGATGCTGCGCATTCTGTACAACATGGGCATCGGCAACGAGCTGTTCCCGCTGCTGATCTTCATCGGGATCGGCGCGCTGACCGACTTCGGGCCGCTGCTCGAGAACCCGCGGACCGTGCTGCTCGGCGCGGCGGGCCAGTTCGGCATCTTCCTCACGCTGATCCTCGCGCTACTCTTCGGCTTCAGCCAGAAGGAGGCGGCCTCGATTGGCATCATCGGCGCGATCGACGGTCCGACGTCGATCTACGTGAGCGGCATCCTCGCGCCGCACCTGCTCGCACCCATCACCGTCGCTGCGTACAGCTACATGTCGCTCGTGCCGATCATCATGCCGCCGATCATGCGCCTGCTCACGACCGAGAAGGAGCGGCGGATCCGGATGTCGTACAGCCAGCGCAAGATCAGCCGGCGCACGCGCATCGTATTCCCCATCATCGTCACCGTGCTCGTCGGCACACTGGTGCCGTTCGCGACGCCGCTGATCGGGATGCTGATGCTGGGCAACCTGATGAAGGAATCGGGTGTCGTCGAGCGGCTCACCAAGGCATCGTCGCAGGAGATCGCGAACGCGGTGACACTATTCCTCGGCCTCGCGATCGGCTCCACGATGGTCGGCACCGAATTCCTCAAGACCAGCACGCTCGCGATCCTCGTGCTTGGCATCATCGCGTTCGCCGTCGACACCTCGGCCGGCGTCCTCTTCGCCAAACTGATGAATGTGGTCAGCGGCGGGAAGATCAACCCGCTGATCGGCGCGGCCGGCATCAGCGCGTTCCCGATGGCGGCGCGCGTCGTCCAACGCGTCGCACAGGAAGAGGACTTCGAGAACTTCCTGCTGATGCATGCGATGGGCGCGAACGCCGCCGGCCAGGTCGCGAGCGTCGTCGCCGGCGGCGTGCTGCTGGCGCTGATGGGTGCCGGCGGCCACTAGCGCGAAGAGCGGGCTCTGTCCCCGATATGCTTTCGCACATGGTGCAGCGGCGCCCCGCCTGACGCGGGGCGAATGCGCTGGAGGAATGGTATCCTGACCCGCCTTCCCATGCCCATCCATCGGCCATGCCGCTACCGACCTCGATGCCGGAACGCTGGATCACCTTTCTCTACCTGCGCCCATGGCTGACGTTCTCGCTGATGGGTGTGTTCTTCCTCCTGTTCGGCGTCACCTCGGTCAACCTGTTCGTTCTCCTCAAGGCGAACATCGACCTGTTCCTGGAATACGGAACGATGGTCATCGCCGACGGAGCGCTCGAACAGCTGATCGACCTCATCATTTCGGCCTATCTCAGCATCACGTTCTTCGTTCTGTTCAAGGTGTGCGAGCGCATCCTCGTCGAACGGATGACCGAGAAGAAGTTCGGTGGTGCGAGAAACCGGGAGAAATCAGCGGCGCCGGACTCACCACCCGACGCGTCGGCGGCGGAGAAAGCCCGCCCGGCGAAGGGCGAAGCCTGACGCGGCTTTCCCCGAGCGAATCGCCCGCGCTTCCATGATGACCGCGGCGACCCGCGTCAGTGCTGTCGACGTCCTGCAGATCGTGGACATCCGGACGAAGATCGTCAGCCTCTCTTCGCTCGCGATCGGCACGTCCTACGCGGTTTACCTGACCCACGCGTTCTCGCCAGGACTCTTTGTCCTGATGCTGCTCGCCACGCTGTGCGTGGATATGGGCACGACCGGCTTCAACAGCTACTACGACTTCCTGCACGGCGTCGACACCGTTGAAACCGATGTCGAGAAATGGAAGGCCCTGGTGCAACGCGGCATCGATCCGGCAGTGGCACTGCGCATCTCGTGGCTGTTGTTCGCGTTGGCTGCGCTGCTCGGCCTCGCGCTGGGCGCGCTCGTCGATTGGCGGATCGTGGTCGTCGGCGCCGCGTGCATGGCCGTGGCCCTGCTCTACAGCGGCGGCCCGCTCCCGATCTCGCGGCTGCCGGTCGGCGAACTCTTCGCCGGCGGCCTGCTCGGCCTCGTCTTGATCGCGGTCGCCGCGTTCGTGCAGAGCCGCAGCCTGGACCCGCGCATCTGGTGGCTGGGGGTACCCTCCTCGACGCTGATCGCGACGATCCTGTCGGTCAACAATGCGTGTGACGTCGACGGAGACCGCAAGGCCGGGCGCCGCACACTGGCCGTCGTGCTGGGGCGCGAGAAAGCAGCGCGCATGATCCGCCTGCAGGCCATCGCCACGCTGCTCTTTGCGTTCGCGCTGGTGCCGCTCCACGTCCTGCCGGCGAGCGCGCTGGCGCCGCTGGCGCTGGCCGGACTCTTCGGTTGGCGCGAATTTGTGCGGATGGATCGCCGCGGCTTTTCGAATGCAACGAAGGCAGCGTCGATGGGTGGTATTTCGGCGGTTTTCCTGGTCTATACGCTGGCAATCCTCGTTGCCATCGGGATGGGTGCCCTGGAGCTGCCGTAGACGTCGTCCGCACGTGCCACCGCCGCGCGCTGGCGCGCGCGAAGCCTGTCTAGTGGCGCTTCGACCGATTGCCCTGCAGATCGACGATGATGCCGGTGCGCTCGCGCGCTCCGTCCACGAGCTCGTACCGGAGCCGCCGATGCGCTTCGTCGCGCACGCGCTCGAACGTGGCAGAGCCGGTCATGCGTGGCCAGCGCGCCCCCCTCCTGGCGAGCTCGGTTTCCACAGGCGTGTGCTGCCCTCGAGATCGGTGAAGAGAAAGGTAACGGCAGGGGTCGCCGCAGCCATGCGCAATATCGTGCCGCCGCGGCGGTTGCGGGCACATGCGAATCGGTGCTAGGCCACGATTGCTACAACGCCGATGGTACACTCCCGACCCCGATCAACTGCCACCCCCGTTTCTCTCATGGCCGACCGCAAACAGTTCCACGAGGCTCACATGCACACGCTTCCGCAACTCATTTTCATGAGCCGCTGGCTGCAGCTGCCGCTCTATCTCGGGCTCATCGTCGCGCAGGGCGTGTACGTCTACTATTTCTGGGTCGAGCTGGTCCACCTCGTCGAAGCTGCCTTCGGACACTCGGAGGCCACCGCGGCGATCATGAAAAACGTGACGCCGCCCGGCGCCAAGGATGTCATCGCCAACCCGGAAACGATCGTGATGTTGGTCGTGCTGGGCCTGATCGACGTGGTGATGATTTCCAATCTGCTCATCATGGTGATCATCGGCGGCTACGAAACGTTCATCTCGCGGATGCGGCTCGAGAATCATCCGGACCAGCCCGAGTGGCTGTCGCATGTGAATGCTTCGGTGCTGAAGGTGAAGCTCGCGACGGCGATCATCGGCATCTCGTCGATCCATCTGTTGAAGACGTTCATCAACGCGGAGGCGTATTCCGAGAAGACGCTGATCTTCCAGACGGTCATTCACCTGACGTTCCTGGTCTCCGCGCTCGCCATCGCGGCCGTCGACCGCATCATGCCGGCGCAGTCCAGAGCGACGCGCGCCAGTGTGGCGCACGCGCCTGCGGACCACTGACGCGTCGGCGTCGCGGAGGGGCGTCCGAGCCTGCTTCGCCGCCTGCAGACGTACAGTTCACCCTGCGTCGGCGCGAGGCCGGGACAACTCGAGACGCAGCTCGCCGCTTTCGACCGGGCCGCAGTTCCGCCATCCCGACAGCTCGTAGAAACGCTGCGCCCGCGTGCCCGGCATCGTCGTGAGCCACAGACGCTCCAGGCCACGCGACCACAGCCACGCGACTATCGTGTCGTGCAGGCGCTTGCCGTAGCCAAGGCCCTCGTGTCGGGGATCGACAAACAGCGCCCAGATGTTGCCACTCTGTGCATTGCCGACCGCAAAGGCAACGATCTCGCCGGCCACCTCGACCACCCATCCGCGTCCCGTCCGTTCGATCGCCTCCGCAACGTCGGCATCGCTGATCGTACTGGAGGTCAGCCGATTTTCGCGCACCGAGTGTCGAACGCGCTGAATGTCTCCGACATCTTGGCGCCAGGCTTGTCGCAGCGTCGAAACAGTACGGGCTTTCATCGACGAAGGGTGCCGGCACGTCCGGCGCGGCAACGGCCTGCCCTACCCGGCTTCTCCCGCGGGCCGCTACCTTGTCGCGGCAGCGCAGTCGCCGACGCGTTTGCCCGTGAATGTCATGTCCATCGTATCCTTGGTCTGTTTCATCGTCATGCGCATCTGGCCGTCGTAGACGTTATTGCCGAACGTGATCGTGCCGTCGACGGTCGTGGGTTCACTGCCCGTGCAATCCATCTTGTAGGTGAACTTGTTGCCCACGCGCTTGCTCTCGACCATCCGGCAGTCGCCCTGCTTCGGAACCAACTCCTCGTCCTTCCGATTCTTGCCGACACAGACGCGGTTCGTTTGCGCCGGCATGGCCATCGGCATGCCCGGCATCTCCATCTTGGTCGAAACCTCCCAGAGGTCATCCCTGCCCTGCGCCATCGCTGGCAGTGAGGCGGCGAGCGCGAAGGCCAGCACGATGCCCGCACAGGCGCGGGAAGTGGAACGGTTGCGGGTGTTCATGCGTTGTCTCCTCGAGGGCGCCGCGTGGCCGAAACGGCAAGTGTGGAATGGGCGATACGGGGGGAAAATTGTACCGCGCCGCAGCCGTCATGCGTGCGGCATCCTTCGCTGATGGAAGCGTTCATCGCGCGCGTTGCCCGCCTCGAGTGAAATCGAACACGGCGCGTGCGTAGAGCGTCGATCCCACCGCCGCGCTGTCCTCATGGCCTCCCCCCGGAATGAGCGTGAGCCACTTTGCCGCGCCGGCAGCGGCAAACAATTGCTCGCTCATCGCGTAGGGAACCTCAGCATCGGCCATTCCATGAATCAACAGCAACGGCACGCGCAGCGCTGTCACTTTGGCGAGCGCGTCGAAGCGCTGATGCAGGAGTTGCTCGACCGGGAACATCCAGTACCTGATCTTTGCCATGTCGCGCATCGAAGTGAACGCACTTTCCACGATGACTCCGCCGACTTCGGGGTGGCGGACGGCGAGTTCGATGGCGACCGCGCCCCCCAACGAATGCCCATAGAGGAACACGCGCGCGGGATCGGCGCGCCGCTCCCGGATCAAATGGGTCCACGCAGTCTCGGCGTCCTCGTAGACACTTGCTTCCGATGGAAACGCACCGCCGCTCTTCCCGTAACCGCGGTAATCCACGATGAGGACGCCGAATCCCATGCGCCATAGGCGAACGACGGCTTCGACGCTGGCTCCGATGTTCAAGTCGTTGCCGTGGAGATACAGGATCGTCGGCTCGTCTGTCTTCGCGGGGGGTAGCCACCAGCCGTGCAGAGCGGTTCGCGGGTCCCGGTCCACCGGCAGCCAGACGTCCTCGAACGGCACGCGCAGATCGGCCGGGCTCCGCTGTACTTCGCGGGTGGGGAGGAAGATAAGCGCGCGCTGCTGCGACCAGAGATACCAGCATGCGGCACCATAGCCGACGACCAGAACCGACAGGCACGCGAAGATCAACAGCGCGCACCGGCGCACGACGGACCCTCGCCGGCGATCGGCAACGAAACCGGCAGCACCATTGCGGCGTGGGCCCATCACGCAAATTCTAATATCGAGGATTCAGTCATGCGGGTCATTCCCGCCCGTTCCAGAGTCGTGAGTCCGATCGGCACCAATATTGCATGGGTATGGCGACCTGCAGCCCAGAAGCGTTGCCGTGCCTTCCTCGCCCATCCTGGATTATCTCGAATCACTTCGTGCCCGGTTTCAGGAGCTTTCGGGAGGCGACGTCGCCAACTACATTCCGGAGCTCGCGCGTGCCGACCCCGATGGGTTCGGCATCTGCATCGCCACGCATGACGGATTCGCCTACGAGGTCGGCGATTCCCACCAGCTATTCACCATCCAGTCCATTTCCAAGCCGCTTACCTACGGACTGGCGCTGGAGCAGAACGGCGAGGACTCCGTGCTCGCGAAGATCGGGGTCGAGCCTTCCGGCGACGCGTTCAATGCGATCAGCCTGCGGCCCCAAACCGGTGCTCCGCTGAACCCGTTGATCAATGCTGGTGCAATTGCGGCGTGCGGCATGATCCCCGGCGACACGGTTCAGCAGAAGATAGCCCGCATCCTCGACACGTTCTCCCGCTATGCTGGCCGCACGCTCGACATCGACGAACGGGTATACAGCTCCGAGAGCGGGACCGGGCATCGCAATCGCGCGATCGGCTGGATGCTGCGCAACTTCTCGATCCTTGCCGACGAACCGACGCCGACGCTCGAAACCTATTTCCGGCAGTGCTCGATCCGCGTCACGTGCCGCGATCTCGCACTCATGGGGGCGACGCTCGCCAACGGCGGCGTGAATCCCGTAACGGGGATCCGCGCCATCGCCGCCGAGTATGTCGACAACGTCCTTTCGGTGATGGCGACCTGCGGCATGTACGACTTCTCGGGCGAATGGCTCTACCGGACCGGATTACCGGCGAAAAGCGGTGTCGGCGGCGGGATTCTCGCGGTCCAGCCCGGGCGGATCGGCATCGGCGTGTTCTCCCCACGCCTCGACGCGCAGGGGAACAGCGTTCGCGGCATCGCGGTGTGCCGGGACCTGGCTGCCGATCTCGGCTTGCACCTGTTCGACGTCTCGCAACGGCCGGCACCGGCCGTGCGTCTCGCTGCGACGCGCCGCACCGTCGCGTCGAAGCGCCGCCGCTCCCCGGTTGCGGCTGAACATCTTCGTAGCGCGGGCAACCGGCTCCGCCTCTACCACCTGCAGGGCGCACTTGTGTTCGCATTGGTCGAGCCGGTGGTGCGCGAGATCATGGCCCGCGCAACGGATACCGAATGCTTCGTCGTCAACCTCCGAGTCGTCCAGGGCATCGATCGCACGGCGGCACAGCTGATCGCGGGAACCCGGGCGGCCTTGCTCCGACTTGGCAAGACGCTTGTCTTCGCCGAAGCCGGCCGCTGGTGGCAGCAGTTGATCGATGCCGGTGTCGATCGCGAGGCGTTCTATGCCGACGACGACTTTGCGCTCGAGTACTGTGAGAACCGGTTGCTCGCGCAACGGTTCCCGGATCAGGCGTGGGAAGCAACCGTTCCCCTTGCCAATTGCGCGCTGTTCGCGGGCCTCACCGGTGATGAGCTGGCACTATTGGAGCGCCTGCTCGCCTCTCGGACCTATCACAAGGGGCAAACGATCATCACCGCCGGCCAGGCCTCCGACGAACTCTTCGTGCTCACGGATGGCGCGGCGATGGTGAGCATACCCACACAGGACGGCGTCGCCCGTCTCGACGCCTTCACTTCGGGCATGACGTTCGGCGAGCTCGCCTTCATCGATCGCTCACCGCGCTCGGCCAACGTGACCGCGCTGGGGCCCGTCCAATGCCGCGTGCTCACGCGTGACGCGTTCGCGCAACTCGATCGCGAAGCTCCGGCGATCAAGATCCGTCTGCTCGAGAATCTCGCGCTCGGGCTAACCGGAATGCTGCGGCAGGCGAATCGCGAACTTGCGGTCTTGAAATGAGCACCGGTTTAACGACGCCGCCGACCACGACTCGTGCCTGACCACCCGGACGAAGAGCCCGCTCGGGGCGGGGCTCGTGTACGCCGTGCAATGCGTCAGCGTCTTACGCAGGAATGGTTTCCCGCTCCTTCGCGCGTGTCTGCGGCGCGGCCGGTTCCGCCGGCGCGGTGGGTTCGGCCCGCTTCTTCAGGGCCTCGGCCCTTTCCCGGTCGGCGCGTAACTCCCTGGCCGCGCGTGCCTTCCTATACCACACACTGAATTCATAACACATGATCGACTCCTTCCGCTCGAGTAACGGCGAGTCTCCCTGATCCTACGTCACATCAGCGGCGATCCTACGCCGCGCTCCTGTCCTTCGCCGGGACGACGACGCAGCCGCCAAGCATGGTCGGCAGCATGGTGAACAGCAGCAGTCGTTTCATGGCACCTCAATCGGAACGTGGTGAGCACGTTGCGCAGACAACACCCTGCGCTGCTACTTACGTTTTCCAACCTGGTTGCCGATGACGCCGCCTACGATGCCGCCACCCACCGCTCCCCCGACATCGCCGGTTATCGCCGCGCCGGCCGCGGCACCAATCCCCGCGCCGACGACAGTGTCGCGCTCGCGCGTCGTCATGCCGCCGCATCCCGCGAGCGTCAGTACGATGCAGGTACAAGCCGCGAGTTTCGTTGTCGCCTTCATTTCCACCTCCTTGCCCGCAGTTTCGCCCAGCGAAAGCCACGTGCCGTGAGCGGGCCGGAAAGCCGGCTCGTCAAAGCAGGCAGGGACGGGATCGGATGTATCGACCGCCCGTCAACATTTGGACAATGCGGCGTCTCCGAAGCGTCCCTGCCATGCGAACCCATTCTCGGCGCGCGAGACCTGCGGCGAAATCGGTTGCTGTCTGATTTGGCTGTAGGACGCAGGGCGACGACGAAGGCCCCCGTCCGTGGGACGAGGGCGCCCTCGCGTGCGATCCACGGCCGCGACTACGCGCCCATGAGGTGCGTCATGAATGCTCGCTTACGCGACCTTCTCCAGCGCGTCATTCCATTTGCCGTGCCGCGCAAGACTGTTCATCTTGGCGCGGCGGTAGAACGCATCCTGCGCCGCGCGCACGTTCTCGGTGCGGCCGGTCCACGTGCGCATCGCGTCGTCCTGCAACGCGCGCGCATAGGAGAACGACAGCACCCACGGCGCGTTGGGCGCGATCACGTTCATCGCGTTGAGGTTCGCGGTCGCCTCGACCGAGCCCTGGCCACCCGATAGGAAATTGATCGTTGGCACCGCAGCCGGGACCGTACGCCGCAGCACCTCGAGCGTCGCGCGGGCCACCGCCTCCGGGCTCGCTTTCGGCGGGCGATCCTTGCCCGGCAGCACCATGTTCGGTTTCAGCACCATGCACTCGAGGGTCACGCGATGGCGGTGCAATGCACTGAACACCGCATGCAGCACCGCCTCGGAGACCTCGTGGCAACGCTCGAGCGTGTGGTCGCCGTCGATGAGCACTTCCGGCTCGACGATGGGAACGATCCCCTGCTCCTGGCAGATCGCCGCATAGCGCGCCAGCACCTCTGCGTTGGTCTCGATGCCGAGCGGCGTCGGATTGCGGTCGGTGATTCCGTAGACCTCCCGCCACTTCGCGAAGCGCGCTCCCTTTTCCTTGTACGTCTTGAGGCGATCGGCGAGGCCATCGAGGCCCTGTGTGACCAGATCGCCGGGCGCGCCCGGCAGCGCAGCAGTGCCCTTGTCAACCTTGATGCCGGGCAGGATGCCGCGGCGCACCAGCGCGTCGACGAGGGGCGTGCCGTCGTCGGCATTCTGGCCGAGGGTCTCCTCGAACAGAATGACCCCGGCGAGGTACTCCTCGACACCGTGAGTCGTGAACAGCAGCGACCGGTACGCGCGGCGGCTGTTGTCGGTGGATTCGATCTTGAGCGCGGCGAATCGCTTGGTGATCGTCGGAAGGCTTTCGTCGGCGGCCAGGATGCCCTTGCCCGGCGCCACCAGCCTGGCGATTGTCGCCGCCAGCTCGTCATGCGTGCTCATGGTTCGCTCCTTTGTTCGGTTCGGGGGCCCGCCGGTGGGACCGGCGCCCAGTCGCGGTCTGCCGCATATTCTTTCACGGCTGCCGGACCATCGCCACTGGCTGTCCTGTATGCCACGCGGCAACGGCATTCGATCGTCGAGCGGCGCGTCGACGGCACGCATTGGGTAGCGTCCCGCAGCGCGAGCGTAGCGCCCATGCGGCCGGCTACGGCGCCGGCTCGACGGCAATCACGCGCAGCTGCAAATGCCCGACCCAGTCGACGAGCGGCGTGAGGTCCGCGAGCGTCTCGCCCTCGACGAGCTTCACGTGGGTGGCATCGGCCGGCACGGTGCCGAACGTGGGATCGACCGCCAGCCAGCGGCCCTCGACGAGGCTCTCGGCCCACGTGTGGTACAGAAATCCCTGGTAGTCCTCCGAGTAGGTTATGCCGTTGACCACGCGGGTCGGGATCCCCAGCGCCCGGGCAAACGCTGCATAAAGGTACGTGTGCCCCTGGCACTCGGCCTCCCGCTTCTCGAGCACGTCGAGTGCGCTCCACACGTCCACCGGCGCCTTGCGCACGTTGTCGGCGATCCACGCGACGAGCAGCGACACCTGCGCGCGCGCGTCGGCCGTGCCCCCGGCAATGGTGCGGGCCGTCGCGCGAATCGCTGGATCCCGCGCCGGGACCGCCGTCGGTCGAGGCAAGGTAGCGTGGGTCACCCCTCTGCGGCGCGGAGGCGTCGGCAGGCGCGGCCCCGGTGGACCGTACCTCGCACACGGTTTCGCCGACGGCGCGCGCGCACTGCTGGATCGCATCCGAAGGCACCGGGCGATCGGCACCCCATAGCGCGATTCGCATCGCCGTGATCGCACGCGGCTGCGCGAGCGGTCGCGCGGGACGCACGAGCGCGAACTCGAGGAGCGTTTCTGCCTTGTTGAGACTCGCAGCCGAGAGATAGCCCTTCGCACGCGCCTCATCCTCGAGCCCCGAGATCAGGATCCCGTTCATCCCGATCTCCAGCAGTGGCTGGCCACGCGCATTGATCCACGTCCGGACCTGGTATCCCTCCATCGCGGTTTCGACCTGGAAGGCGTTGCCATCGAACAGCGCGCTGCGCTCCCAGGCCAGGATGCGCTGTGTAACCACGGCAATCTTCTGCAACTCGCCGCTGTAGACCAGGTAACGGTACTCGCGCCCCGATGCGAGCCCGTGGAGCGTGGGGTAGAGCGCAATCGCGGATTGTGGGTAGACGGGGCCACCCGGCGCGAGCATCTGCTCGACTTTACGGCCCGCCTGGGTCACCGTCACTGCGAGCGCATCGCCGCGCCGCTCGCCGGAGAGCGCAATGGCGTTGCCATCGATCGAGTAATCGTAGCGGAACCGCACCAGCGCGAGGTCTTCGCGAACGACGTCGAACGCCTTCAGCTGGACCCGCTTGTCGAGACCGATAAAGCGCAGGACGAATGCCGCTTCCGAGCGGATCTCGAACAGGCCCGGCGCATCCGCTGCCGGGGCGAGCACAAGGTGAGCGAAGCCGATCTTCTGGCCGTTGAACACGATGCCGGTCCAGTAGTCGCGGTCCGGCCATGCGGCCAGGCGATGCTGCGGTGGCGGCTGCGGCGCCGGGCCCGCGTCGCCGAAGTACAGGCTCGCGCAACCCGCGATCAGCGTGGCCGACGCGGGCAGAAGCGCGGCGCGCAACGATCGTAGGGCGACGGATCTCACGACCGTATTCTGGGCGGCGCGTCAGCACCTACGTTTCGAAATAGCCACGGCTATCGGCGAAGAAATGAGGCCCTTCGTCCGACCGCACCGCGGTGCCGACGCCTTCACTCGTCAGTACTTCGAGCAGCAGCGCGCTCGGCACGCCTCCGTCGATGATGTGGACGGAGCGCACGCCTTCGCGCACGGCCTTGAGCGCGGCGGTGAGCCGCGGTTGCATGTCGACGTCGACCGCCCCGTCCCGCAACAATCCCTCGGCTTCCGCAGCCGTCAGGATGTAGGCGAGCTTACCCGCCCGGTCGCGCACGCCCTCGACGTTGGTCATCAGCACGAGCTTTTCCGCCTTCAGCGTGCGCGCGAGCTGCCCCGCCACGAGGTCGGAATTGATGTGATAGGCGGTGCCATCGGAGCCGACGCCGATCGGCATCACAACCGGGATGAAATGCCGCGAAAGCAGCAAGTGCACGATATTCGCGTCGATCGAATCGACGGCACCGACGAACCCCAGATCGGGCCGCCGTGGACGCACCGGGCTCGGGCGCTAGTGCAATCGGCCGCGCGCGAATGAAGCGCCCGTCCTGCCCGTTGAGCCCCACGGCCCGGCCGCCGTGGCGGTTGATGAGTCCGACGAGCTCCTGGTTGAGTTCGTCGAGCACCATCTCGACCACCTTGAGCGTCGCCTCGTCGGTAACGCGCAGGCCGCGATGCTCTTGGACATTCATGCCCATCTGACGCATGAGCTGGTCGATACGCCAACCGCCGCCGTGAACGACGATCGGATTCATACCCACGAGCCGCAACAGGGCAACGTCCCGGGCGAAGCCTTCCTTCAACGCCCGATCGGCCATTGCGCCGCCGCCGAGCCGGATCACCAATGTCGTCGCGTGATAGGCGCGAATGAACGGCAGCGCCTCGGCCAGCAGGCGCGCCTTTTGTGCGGCGGAGATCACGGGAACGGTCATCGCGTCGCGGGCCGTTCGGCGGAGGAGGCCCACATGCTCGCGATTGTAAGTCTTACCGACGGCACGAACCCGCGCGAATCGAGGCCGGGGCATGTCGCAGCTCCCCGACGCCGTCGCACCGCAATGGCGTGCGCATGGAACTTTGCCTACGGGTTGCCGGTCGCATACACGGATGTCATGCTGATGTCATCGTAAGGGCGCAATCTTGCGCCTGCGTACGCTGCGACGTGCCGGCCACCGTCCGCCGACGGTTGCCCGCGCTGGATCCGCGGCGGATCGGCCACACGTTTGGGCTGCGCATTTTCCGTTTCTCCCCAGGAGTTCCCGTATGAAACGTTCGAAGCGATCCACTCAACCGCCTTTACCCGTCGATACGGACCCGCAGAGTACGCCTCCTCTTCCTGCAATCGTCGCTGGCGCATTCGATCGTCTGAACATCCGCCTGCGCGCACGCATGCTGGGCCGTCTGCTCGCGTCGGTGGGACCCCTTGCGCTGGCGGTGGTCAGTGGCGGAGCGTTCGCCAAGTACGTCGCGCAAGCGCGGTGGCCGGAGATCCCGGTGTCGTTCGACGACGCGGCGCGCACGACCTCCGACCAGGTGTATGAACTCGTGCGCTACGTGCAGCAGAGCAACCCGCAACTGCTGGGTCAGCTGATGGATATGCTGACGCGCGACACGGTGACGATCGCCGCGCTCGGCACGTCGGTGGCGGCGCTCGCCATCGGACGCCTTGCGAGCCGCAGGGACGAGCCGCAGCAAGGTCCGTAATCGTCCCCGGGGGCCGTGCCCAAAACAGGCCCTAGATCGAGCCCCGCAGTCGGGGCTTTTGTCCTGGTCTGAACGCCGCAACGCAGCGACGCGGCAAGCCTCGCGTGTCGGCCCTGCCGGCCGCCAAGTCCCCGATCCAACGCTGCCTTTCCCGTTGCGATGCCGTGCAAGCGCCGCTCGCCCTGCGCGGCGCGACACCGGGGGACTTGACATTGAGTAAGCAAAGGCTTACAGTAAGCCATGGCTTACGCAAAGGCCCTTCTGGCAGCAGCCGACCCGACGCGACAGCAGATTCTGGCGGCGCTCCAGCGCGGTCCCCTGAGCGTCGGTGACGTCGCCGCGGACATGCCGATATCGCGACCGGCCGTTTCGCAACATCTCAAGGTGCTGAAGGAAACCGGCTGGGTCATGGAGAACCGGCAAGGCACTCGCCACTACTTCACTCTGAATCCGGCCACGGCGCTCGCATTGCGCAACCACTTCGAGCAGATGTGGCAGCACGCGATGCGCGCCTATGCGCAGCATGTCGTCAAAGAGGAGGCGAAACGTGAATCCCCAAGCCGCAGGCAGCGTTGACGTCGGCACGATCGAGCCGATCGAGCTGAAGGCGGTCGTGCCTTGCCCGCCCGACCGCGCGTTCGACTATTTCACGCGGGACATCGGGCGCTGGTGGCCCCTCGCCGGCTATTCGTGCGGCGAGGAGAACGCGCTCGACGTGCGCTTCGAACCGCGCGTACGCGGTGGGATCATCGAGACCACGAAGGACGGGACGACGCACCGCTGGGGCACGGTCACCGACTGGCAGCCCGGCGTGCGCGTGGCGTTCTCCTGGCATGCGGGGCGCGATGACAGCACCCCGCAATGGGTCGAGGTCACGTTCACCGCGAATGCGGCCGGGACGCTGGTCGCGCTGACCCATGGCGGCTTCGAAACGCTGGGCGAACGGGGGTTTGAAGTCCGCACTGCCTATGCGAACGGGTGGCCGACGGTGTTCGGGCAGCGCTTCGTTTCCTACTGCACGCAACGAGCCAAGGAGGATTCGTGATGAATGCGCCATCCCGTCGGACGTTGCTGGGCGTCTTGATCGCCAGCTGGCTCGCGGCAACGATCCTACCCCGCTCGGCAGTCGCCGAGACCTTCAACCGCGACGTCGGCGACAAGCGCGTGGTCAAAGAAGCCACGGTGGCTGCCCCGGTCGCCACCGTTTGGAGGGCTTGGACGGACCCGGCAATCATCACCGAGTTCTTCGCTCCCCGCGCCAGCGTCGAGTTGCGCGTCGGCGGCGCCTACGAGATGCTGTTCCTGCTCGACGCGCCCGAGGGCGAGCGCGGTTGCGAGGGATGCACCGTCTTGAGCTATGTCCCCGAGCAGATGCTTTCGTTCAGCTGGAGCGCGCCACCCAAGTTCGCGCGGGCGCGCCCGCTGCACACTTGGGTCGTCCTGCAGTTTGAGCCGCTATCGGAGTCTTCGGCACGCGTTCGTCTCACGCACGTCGGGTTTGGTCGCGGCGACGAATGGGACGCGGTGCACGCCTACTTCGAGCGCGCCTGGGGCAGCGTCATGCAGAATCTGGTGGCGCACTTCGCGGAACGCGATCGCGCGAAGACCGCGGGCCCGGGCCGGTCGTGACGCCATCGCGGAGGCTCCTGGACCTCAGTATTCTCGCGCCGACTCAGTCGCCGGCCCTACCCGATGATGCCGCCATCGTGGCGCCGAATGACTACCGTCCCCGAACGCGGCCGCCCGTCGGGTCGGTAGTCCGGCCAGTTCGAGTTCTTGCGCGGATCCTTCGGATCGCTCGTCTCGCCGCCGACTTCGCCAGGATGCTGGATGTTGACGAAGGCGGTGCGCCCATCCGGTGTGAAGCACACGGCCGTGATCTCGCACCCGACCGGCCCGGTGAGAAAGCGGCGGAATGCGCCGGTCTGCGGATCGACCGCCAGCATCTGGTTGTTGCCGAACTGCGCGAACTCCCCCTTCCCCAGGCGCGTGGGCGATACGTCGGTCATCACCCAGAGCCGGCCCGCGGGGTCGAAGCGCACGCCGTCGGGATTGGCGAACGCGTCGCCGGTAAACGATCCCTTCCACGCGGGATCGGTCGCGGCGGGATTGCCGGCCAGAGCGAGCATCTCCCACTTGAACGTCGTCGCGGTCGGATCACCGTCCGCCTCGCGCCAGCGCAGGATCTGCCCGAGCAGGTTGTTCGCGCGTGGATTTGCCGCGTCGGTGCCCGGCTTGTCCTTCGCGCCACGCTCGGTGTTGTTGGTCAGCGTTACCACGACATCGCGCGTCGTTTCGTTGACCGCGACCCATTCCGGCCGATCCATTTTCGTCGCACCGAGCCGGTCCGCAGCGAAGCGCGTCTTGACCAGCACCTCGGCCTGGTCGCGAAAGCCATTGGCCTCGGTAAGCCCGTTCTGGCCGTGCACGAGCGGCAGCCAGACGCCGCTGCCGTCATTGTCGAAACGCCCAACGTACAGCGTGCCGTGGTCAAGCAGGTCGCGGTTCTTCGCGCGATCGCTCATGTCCACCTTGTCGCGGCTCACGAACTTGTAGATGTACTCGAACGCCTTGTCGTCACCCGTGTACAGCACGAGCCGCCCGTCCGGCGCCAGCGACGGTGTGGCGCTTTCGTGGCAGATGCGGCCGAGCGTGGTGCGTTTCACCGGCTTCGAGCGCGGCTCGTGGGGATCGATCTCGACCACCCAGCCGAACCGGTTCGGCTCGTTCGGATGCTTGCTCGCATCGAATCGTTCCTCGAACTTTTCCCAGTTGTAGCGCGAGCGCGCTCCGATCAGGTCGCGCACCTGCAGCGCACTGCGCGATCCGGCGTTGGCGAAGCGCTCCTGAAAATTCTCCTCGCAGGTGAGGTAGGTTCCCCACGGTGTCCAGCCGTGCGCACAGCCGGCGAAGGTCCCGAGCACCTCGCGCCCCGTCGGGTCGGCGGCAGTCGTCATCAGGTCGGATCCGGCCGCCGGGCCGCTGATCGCGCACGGGGTCGTGGCAGTGAATCGACGGGCGTAGGTCGAAGGCCGGACCACCTTCCAGCCACTTTCGTCGAGCTTCACTTCGATCACCGAGACGCCCTCGGAGGCCATCGCCTTCGCGACCTTGGTGGCGGACCAGTTCGCCGTCCCGTCCGGATGGAGCAGGCCGTCGTCGTGGTACTCGTGGTTTATCGCCAGGAGGCCGTGGGCCGAGTTCAACGAACCATACGGAAGCGGGTAGAACTGCATGCCGTCATGGTGCATTCCCGCCTGGAGCTCCTGCTCGGCAGTCGTATTGCTCCCGTCGAACTTGAACGCAGGCGATCCGGAGACGCTGCCCACCGGGTCCCCCCACATGAAGAGCGGTGCCGCACGGTAACCCTCGGGAACCGCCAGCGTATCAGCGGAGGACACGGGCACCGACTTGAAGCCGAGCGGCGGGGGTGACTTCGCGGCACCGGGCGTCGCGCAGCCCGGAAGGCCGAATGCGGCGCCAATCGCCGCGGCGAGGCCACCGTGGAGGATCTGGCGGCGGCGCGGAGAGTAGGCGCGTTTGCCTTTCACTTGATTACCATGGGCGCTACCCACAGCAGTACCACCGCCCCGATGATCGAGAGGATCCAGCCGGCCGGCGTGAATTTGCCGTCCGGTTGTCGCCAGAGCACTTCGGCGAGGATGCCGCCGATGATCGATCCGCCGATGCCCAGGAGCGACGTCATGATCCAGCCCATCGGCTGCGCACCGGGCATCAGGTATCTCGCTATCGCACCTACGATCAAACCGACGATGGCCATCCAGACATATTTCATGGTTATTCCCCCGAGGTAGTGGAGGCACTAGCACCTCCCCCCACAGGGATCCACCCGGGGGAAGGTCTTAGTTCGGTGCCCCGATCCATGCTAGCACGGTCTCCCAGCAGCCACCGTCAGCGCGCTGGTGAATCGCTTGCCGCGCAACCGCCGATCCCGCGGACACGCACGCGACGCAGCAGCGTGAACGCGATGGTCAGGTTCAGGAGGTTCCACACGATCCCGTTCACGAACGCGGCCTGGTAGGAGCCGGTGAGATCGAAGAGCTTTCCTGACACCCAGCCGCCCAGCGCCATGCCGAGCAGCGTGAACATGAGCACGGTGCCCACGCGCGCACCGGCCTCCGCAGGGGAAAAGTGCTCCCGCACGATAATGGCGTACGAAGGGACGATGCCACCCTGGAACAGGCCGAACAATGCGGAGATGACAAAGAGCGATCCCAGGCCGTCGAAGGGCAGGAACAGGAGGAGCGCCAGGCCCTGCAGCCCGGAGCCGAGCAGCAGCGTACGCAGGCCGCCGATGTGATCGCAGATCCACCCCGAGAGGAGCCGGCTCACGATGCCGAAGGCCAACATCAGCGCGAGCATTTGCGCGCCGCGCGCCGGCCCGTAACCCAGGTCGCCGCAATACGCGACGATGTGCACCTGCGGCATCGACATCGCGACACAGCACGCGAGCCCGGCGATGCAAAGCACGGCTTGCGCCGACATTGGCGTGAGGCCGAAAGGACGGTTCGCTGCCGTCGCAGCCGTGGTGCCTCCCGCCGGATGCGCGGCGATCGGTGGCCGCGGCCGCATCAGCACGGCCAGGGCGAGCATGGTGACCACGGAGAATATGCCGATTCCGAAATACGTGTCGCGCCAGCCAGCGGTCTGCACGAAGTGCTGCACGATCGGCGGCCAGATCGCTCCGGCGACATAGTTGCCGCTAGCGCACACGGCTACCGCGATTCCGCGCCGCCGGACGAACCACAGCGAGGTGTCGGCGATGAGCGGGGCGAATACGGTCGAACTGCCGAAGAGCCCCAGCAGGAGGCCATGCGCCAGCGCGAAGGTCCAGATGTTGTCCGCCCTCGAGGCCAGGACGAATCCCGCGCCGATGCTGACGGCACCGACCAGGAGCGGAACCATCACGCCGAACCGGTCCGCGAGTCGACCCATGATCATGCCGCCCAGCCCGAATCCGATCATCAGCAGCGTGTAGGGGAGTGACGCGTCGGCACGGGCGACACCGAACTCGGCCTGCACCGCCGGCAGTACCACGACCACGACGTACATCGCACCGTTGCCGATCGTCATCAGCGTCAATGCGACCACGAGGCGCAACGCTGCGTAGGGCGAGTCAGGCGCGGAATGCGTCACGGGTTTTCGGGAGGGATCCGGAAGACGCGCCACGGGCCGGAGCCCCGGCAAGGGACGCCATTGTGACATTGCCGCTCCGATCCCGCGTTCGCGCCGCGGGCTTCCATGTTCGGACACGGCAAGGCCTATTCCCCTGTGCCGCTGCCGAAGTCCGGCCTCCGAATATTCACCCGCAGCGCCGCCCGTGCTAACGTTCGTACGACGATGGGCAATCGGCCGGAGACGCGGGTGGACCGGACGTGAAGAAGATCACGCTGTACAGTCGTTCCAGCGCTTCGCGGAAGGCCGCCGACACACGCGTGCCCGCCGCCGGCGCAGTGGACGGTGCCAACGCCGTGCCCGGCGCCGCTTCACCGCCATCCGGCCCTTCGCCGCGCCGCGCCCGCTGGCGGACATTCGCCGCGCAGCATGAGCGCCCGTTGCTCGTGGCCGGCGCTGCCGCCCTCGCGCTCACGGCCGTGTTTGGTTATCGGTTGATGAACCCGGCGCCAGTGCCGCTGACGCAGCAGGACATCGACGCCGCGGTGCTGCACACGCTCGAGCACGCGCCGTTACCGTCGCGGGCGGCCAAGGCATACGAGACCGTGCGCCGATCTGTCGTCCGGGTTCACGGCATCGGGCGCGACAAGGAGAAGGAAGGGCACGCGATCGAAGGCATCGGCACCGGTGTCGTTATCGTCGACACCGGAATCATCCTCACGAACATGCACGTCGTCGTCGGCGCCGAACGGATCGACGTGGAGTTCGACGACGGCCTCGAATCCGAGGCTACGATCATCGGCGTGCGGCCCGAGCACGATCTTGCGGTGCTGAAGGCGAAGAAGCTGCCCGACGACCTGCCTGCGGCGACTTTGCGCTCGACCGCCGATCTCGCACCAGGCGACGAGGTCGTTGCAGTCGGCTTTCCGTTCGGCATCGGCCCGTCGGCGTCGGCAGGTGTCGTGTCCGGGCTGCGCCGCGAGTACCGTTCGCGGGCGGGCGAGCGTGTGCTGACCAACCTGATCCAGTTCGATGCGGCCGTCAATCCCGGCAACTCGGGCGGCCCGCTGGTGACCATGGACGGCGAAGTCGTGGGGATCGTCACGGCAATACTCAATCCCACCGACCAGAAGGTGTTCATCGGCATCGGTTTCGCAGTGCCGATCGAGAACGCCGCCGCGGCGATCGGCATGTCGCCGTTTTGAAACTACGACGCAAGATAGACAGGCATGAACGACCAAACTTCCGGCCGCACCGACGTGACGCCGCTGATGGAGCGGATCCTCTACGAAGTGAAGCGGGTCGTGGTCGGCCAGGACCACTTCCTCGAGCGCGTGCTGGTGGCGATCCTGGCGCAGGGCCACCTGCTGGTCGAAGGCGTTCCCGGGCTCGCCAAGACGCTGACGGTCAAGACGCTCGCGCGGACCATTCGCGGGACGTTCAAGCGGATCCAGTTCACGCCCGATCTCGTGCCTGCCGACCTCGTCGGCACGCGCATCTACAACCAGAAGACTGGCGAGTTCAACACTTCGCTGGGCCCCGTTTTCGCCAATCTGCTGCTCGCCGACGAAATCAACCGCGCCCCTGCGAAGGTCCAGAGCGCCCTGCTCGAGGTGATGCAGGAGTACCAGGTCACGATTGCCGGCGACACGCATCGCGTGCCTGCGCCATTTCTCGTGATGGCGACACAGAACCCGATCGAGACCGAGGGCACCTACCCCCTGCCCGAAGCGCAGGTCGACCGCTTCATGATGAAGGTGCTGGTCGGCTACCCGAGCGAGGCCGAGGAGTTCGTCATCGTCGAACGCGTGACCGGCGCCGCCACGGCGGTTGCAGAGGTTGCCACCACCGACGAATTGGCCGCGTTGCAGCGCGAATGCCGCGCCGGCTACGTGGATCCGTCGCTGATGCAATACGCGGTGCGCCTGACCGCCGCGACGCGCCTTCCCGAACGCTACGGCATCAAGGACGTAGCGCGGTACGTGACCTACGGGGCGAGCCCCCGCGCGACGATCCACCTGGTTGAAGCCGCGCGCGCGCTCGCGTTCCTGCGCGGGCGTGCCTACGTGCTGCCCGAGGATGTGACGGATCTCGCGCCCGACGTTCTGCGGCACCGGCTTTCACTGTCGTACGAAGCGCTCTCCGACGCGCTGACCGCCGACGCGCTGATCCACCGGATCATGCAGCACGTGCCGGCGCCCGAGAAGCCGCTCGAGACCCATGTCCGCATCGCCGGGAACGCCTGAAGCGGTCCTCCGTCGGCTCGAGTGGACCGTCATTCGCCGGCTCGACGGTGTGCTGCACGGCGACTATCGCACGCTCATCCGCGGCTACGGTCTGGATTTTGCCGACCTGCGCGAGTACGTCTACCACGACGACGTCCGGCACATCGACTGGAACGTCACCGCGCGGTTGCAGACGCCCTACGTCCGGGAATACAACGAGGAGCGCGAGGTCGCAGCATGGTTCCTGCTGGATCTGAGCCCGTCGGTGGAGTTCGGTTCCACGCAGCTGCAGAAACGCGCGATCTCGACCGAATTCGTCACCGTGCTCGCGCGCATCCTCACGCGCCACGGCAATCGCGTCGGTGCCCTCCTCTACGGCAGCCGTGTCGACACGGTGATTCCGGCACGTAGCGGCCGCCGCCAGGTGCTGCATCTGCTGCACCGGATGCAGACCCGGCCGGCGCCGGTGCAAGGGGCGTCGACGAACCTGCGTGAGCTCCTGCAGACCGCGTACCGGGTCGCACCGCGGCGCTCGCTCGTGTTCGTCGTCTCCGATTTCATCAGCACGCCGGGTTGGGCGCAGCCGCTCGCCCATCTCGCGCAGCGCCATGACGTCGTCGCGGTCCGGCTCTACGACCCGATGGAGATGGACCTGCCCGATCTCGGGCTGCTGGTGATCCAGGATGCGGAGACGGGCGAGCAGCTCTTCGTCGACACGCACGATGCGCGTTTCCGCAAGCGCTTCGCGGCGGCGGCCGAACGGCGCGAAGCGGAACTGCGCGCGGCGTTGCGCACCGCGGGTGTCGATGCGCTGGAACTCGCGACGGACGACGATCTGGTCGACGCGATCCTGCGCTTCGCCGACCTGCGCAAGCGGCGCAGCCAGCTCGCAACCGGTGGTGGACTGCCGCAGCATCTCGGGCTCGCGCAATGACCTTCCTGTGGCCCGGGATGCTCTGGCTGCTGCTGCTGGTCCCGGCCGTCGTGGGCACCTACGTACTGCTGCTGCGGCGGAAGAAGAAGGCCGCGCTGCGCTACGCAAGCCTCGTTCTCGTCAAGGATGCGCTCTCGGCGGGCCAGCGCTTGCGGCGGCACGTGCCGCCGGTCCTGTTCCTCGTCGCGCTTACGCTCCTCGTCGTGGCGATCGCACGGCCGGCCGCGGTCGTCACGCTGCCGTCCCAACACGAGACCGTGATCCTCGCGATGGACGTCTCCGGGAGCATGCGCGCCACCGACGTCAAGCCGAATCGCCTCGTCGCCGCACAGGAGGCGGCACGGGCGTTCGTCGCCGACCAGCCGAAGACGACGCGTATCGGCGTCGTGTCGTTCGCAGCGACCGCGTCGGTCGTCCAGTCGCCGACGCACAGCCGCGAGGATATTCTGGCCGCGATCGAACGCTTCCAGCTGCAGCGCGGCACGGCGGTGGGCAGCGGCATCCTCGTCGCGCTGAAGATGATCTTCCCGGACGTCGAGTTCGACCTGCGCTCGTTCAATCCGCGAGGGAACCCCGCGCGCAGCGCCCCGCTCGATCCGTCGCGCACGCCGGACAAGGCCGCGCCGAAGCCGGTACCGCCGGGCTCGTACACGTCCGCCGCGATCATCGTGCTCACCGACGGCCAGACGACGACCGGCCCCGACCCGATCGAGGCGGCGCGCATGGCCGCCGACCGCGGGGTGCGCGTCTACACGGTCGGCATCGGCACGCAAGCCGGCGAAATCATCGGCGGCGAGGGATGGTCGTTTCACGTGCGGCTCGACGAAGAAGCGCTGAAGACGATCGCCAACCTGACACGCGCCGACTATTTCTACGCCGGCAATGCCACTGACCTGCAGAAGATCTACCAGAACTTGAACACGCGGATTTTCTTCGAGCAGAAAGAGACCGAGATCACCGCGCTGTTCGCCGCCGCCGGGGCCGCCTTCGTCTTTCTCGCGGCACTGTTATCGCTGCTTTGGTTCAATCGGATCCTGTAGTCGCCCTCCCCGACTGCGATCGCGACCGAGATGACAGCTGTGCCCTACAAAGGGGCGGCGCTCGGATGACAAAATGTGATAATCGTGTAGATTAGCTCTGCAATCCGCGTATCGCGATCCACGAGAATTGTATTGCACAATTATTAGCCTATTTCCCTTAATTTCTCGTATTCTAGGCATCGAGTTCACCGGTGCCACTCGCGGAGACGCGGCCGCCGGGGCGCTACCCCACTGTAATTGTCGAAAGGACGGGATGTTCGGTCGCTTCGCTGTTTCGCTGTTGCTTTCGCTGGTCGTGGCCACAACTGCCGCAGCCCAGGGACCCGATTTGACCTTCGCGGTCACGGAGGGGGTCACCTACCAGGCGACACCCAAGGAGATCCGCGACAAGTTCGCCCCGCTCGCCGATTACCTCGGTCGGGCGATCGGCCGACGCTTCAAGATCGTCCTGGTCCCGGCCTACGACGATGTGCGCGCCGGCGCGGCGAAACAGCAATTCGACCTTGCGTTCGTCCATCCGGCGCATGTGTCGATGGCCGAGATCAAGGCGGGCCGTTACAAGGCCATTGCCTGGACTTCCGGCTACACCGAGTACACGGCATCGTTCTTGATGAATCCGAACGAGCCGTTGAAGTCGCTCGACGATCTCAAAGGTTACACGATCGTCACGCCGGATCCCGACTCGATCACTGCGGCGATGGTACGGGCAATGTTTCGCGCCGAGAAAGTGCCGTTGTCGACCGCCAAGGAGCTGACGCCTGCGGCCGCCAAGGTGATCACGACGCGCTACCAGGATGCGGTGCCGTTCTATCTCGAATACGGTTTTGCGAAGGTCGGCGTCACGGCGGCAAACGCGGTGGTCAAGGCATGGACCGAAAAGGGGGGAAAGGTCCTGGTGAAATCGCGCCCGGTCCCGATCAAGCAGTTCATCGTGTCGACAAAGATGTCGGCCGACGAGCAACAGCGGCTCCAGGATGCGCTGATAAATATCCGGGATTCCAAGCCTGGCCGCGATGCGCTCGAGGCCGTCGGCTATAAGGGCTTCGTCGTGCCGAATGCGGACTTCGAAAGCTCGACCATCGCCTGGCTGGGGCTCTAAGGAACAATCGCCGCCGGAAAGGGGCGGCGCCCGCCCGTCACTCGAGCATGTCTTCCCGCTGCGCGAGATCCATCCGCAGCTCGTACAAATCGTCGTCGAGCGCATCGCGCACCGACACCATCCCCAGCGGCCGGTCGAACTCCGCCACCGGCAGATGGCGAAAGCCACCTTGGTGCATGATCCGTAACGCATGAAGGAACGGCTCGTCCGGATGGATGGTCTGGGGTTGCGGTGTCATGACTTCCGCCAGGCGGGTGGTTCCAGGATCGCGGCCCACCGCCAGCACGCGAAACAGGGCGTCGCGCTCGGTGAAGATGCCGATGAGCCGCGAGCCGTCGACCACCAGCAGCGCCCCGATGTTCCGTTGCTGCATCAGGTGCGCGGCCTCGATCACGGTTGCCGTCTTGGGCGCCGTAATCGGCGTTTGGTCGGCGACGATGGAGCGCAGTGATCGAATCGGCATGGTCTTCTCCGCGGGAAAGCAGATCGCCGTCATTGAGCGCTTCCCGCGCCGCGGAAGTCAAGACCACCGCCGGCGACGGAGGCGCCGGTTGCCCGTTTCCGCCGCAAACTCCCGTCCGCCACCTCGGGTTGCCAACGCGGCCCTGCCGGCCTACGATGAACGCCTCGGAGGGAGACGATGATGCGACACTCGATTCACGGTATTCTGCTTGCGAGCGCCTTGCTTGCGCTGCCGGTCGCTTCCGCACAGGCGATCACGTGTTTCGTCGTCTACGATCGTAACGACAATGCGATCTACCAGGACAGCCGGCCGCCGATCGACCTGAGCGAGCGCGGCGCAGCCGAGCGCCAGGCGCTCTACCGCCGCGGCGAGCATCTCATCGTGATGGAATCCGATAGGTGCCCGGTGATCGTGTTCTTCACCGGGGCGGCCGGATCCAGCGCCCTTTCCGTTGACGAGATCGTGGGCGGCGTGCCGGCGCGTGGACCAGCCGGCACGGCGGCAACGCCACAATCCCGGTCGGCGTCGGGCGCATCGAGCAAGGGCTCCCGCGGATACTGACCGCACGGAGCCGGCCGCGGTTGGCCCAATCCGGTACCTCTCAGGCACCTGGCACTGCGGCGCGCGCAGGCGCCAGTGCGCGTTCGAGCACGCGCACGACATGCAGGGCTTCGCGCCGGCCCGAGGCGCGCGTTCCGTCTTCGATCTGATGGCGGCAGCTAGTGCCGTCGGCAACGATCAGCGTGTCGGCCGACGCGGCGCGTAGTGCGGGGAGCAAGGACAGCTCGGCCATGCGCATCGAGACGTCGTAGTGTGCGGCCTCGTAGCCGAAGCTGCCGGCCATCCCGCAACAGCTCGACTCGATCAACTCGACCTCCAGGCCTGGAATCAACCTGAGCACGTCCAGCGTTGGCGAGATGGCGTCGAACGCCTTCTGATGGCAATGGCCGTGCAGCAGCGCGCGAGCCTCCGGCAGCGCGACGAGCGGTAGCCGCAACCGTCCGGCGCGGTGCTCGCGCGCGAGATACTCCTCGATAAGGAAGGCATGGTCCGCGAGCCGCGGCGCGGCATCGCCGAGCCCCATGACGAGGAACTCGTCCCGCAGCGACAGCAGGCACGACGGCTCGAGACCGACGACCGCGGCGCCCCTCGCCACGTGCGGCGCCAACGCTGCCACGACGCGGCGTGCCTCGCGCTTCGCTTCGTCGACCAGGCCGGCCGCAAGATAGGTACGGCCGCAGCACAACGGCCGCGAGGGATCGGAGTCGCCGGTGCCGCCGCGCGCCACATGGACGCGAGCACCTGCGGCGCCAAGCACCGCAAGCGCCGCGTGGGCATTCTCAGGCTCGAAATAGTTGGTAAATGTATCGACGAACAGCACGACGTCCGGATGCGCACCGGCCATGGGTACCGGCGCGCCAGCGCGCAGGAACGTGTCCCGGCGCCACCTGGGCAGCGTGCGCCGGGCCGAAAATCCCATCCAGCGTTCGGTCAGTTCTTTCGCACCGGGAAACGTGTCGCGCAGGTTGGCAAGCCAGGGGAGGCGCGCCGCCCACGGTGCCCAACGTGGCAGATGGGCGATCACCCGGTTCTTGAGCCCGAGGCCATGTGCTCGCTGCCAGTGGTAGAGGAATTCGATCTTCATCTTCGCCATGTCGACGCCCGTCGGACACTCGCGGCGGCAGCCCTTGCAGCTCACGCAAAGATCGAGCGCCGCGCGCGCCGCCTCCGAGGCGAAGTCCGGCCCGAGCTGACCGGACAGCGCGAGCCGCAACGTGTTGGCGCGGCCGCGCGTCAGATGTTCTTCGTCGCGCGTGACGCGATAGCTCGGGCACATCGTGCCGACATCGAATTTGCGGCAATGCCCATTGTTGTTGCACATCTCGATGGCCTTGCCGAAGCCGTGTGCCGGATCGTCGCCGGTCCCCGGCGCCGACAGCGTCTGCCCGACCGGGTCGTTCTGCACGTCCCATGCCGACCAGTCGAGCGCCGTCGCGAGCGGCAGCGCCGAATACCCAGGGCGAAAGCGAAACAGCGAAGCGTCATCCATCCGCGTTGCGCGGACGATCTTGCCCGGGTTCATGAGACCCGTCGGATCGAGCAGGTCCTTGATCTCCTCGAACGCACGCGTGAGCCGCGGACCGAACTGCCACGCAACCCACTCGCTGCGCACGAGACCGTCGCCGTGCTCACCCGAGAATGCGCCTTTGTACTCGCGCACCATCGCGCTCGCCTCCTCCGCGATCGCGCGCATCTTGACAGCGCCGTCGCGACGCATGTCGAGGATGGGCCGCACGTGCAACGTGCCGACCGACGCGTGCGCGTACCAGGTGCCGCGCGTGCCGTGCTTTGCAAAGACCTGCGTGAGGCGATCGACGTAATCGGCCAAGTGCTCGAGCGGCACCGCACAGTCCTCGATGAAGGACACCGGCTTGCCGTCGCCTTTCATGCTCATCATGATGTTGAGCCCGGCCTTGCGCACGTCCCACAGCGCCTTCTGCGCGGCGGCATCTGTCATCCGCACGACGCGGTCGGGCAAGCCGAGATCGCCCATCAGCGCGACCAGATCGTCCAGACGGCGCAAGCAGTCGTCCGCGTCGTTACCGATGAATTCGACGAGCAGAATGGCCTCGGGCTCACCGACCAACGCGCGATCGATCACCGGCCGGAACGCCGGATTGTCGCGCGCGAGATCGATCATCGTCCGATCGACGAGCTCGACCGCCGAAGGCCCGAGCGTCACGATGTGGCGCGCGCACTCCATTGCCCGGTACAGCGTTGGAAAACTGACAGCGCCCAGCGTCCGGTGCCGCGGCAATGGCGCGAGCCTGAGCACGAGCTCGCGGGTCCAGGCAAGCGTGCCTTCGCTGCCCACCAGCAGATGAGCGAAGTTCACGCCGCCGCCGAAGGCGTACGGCCGCTCGCTTTGTGGGTGGAAGACGTCGATGTTGTAGCCACCGACCCGGCGCAGCACCGCCGGCACCTGACGCTCGATCTCGTCGTGCTCGCGGGCGCCGATCGCACGCAACCGGTCGAGCAGTTCGCGCACCCGCGGCGCTGCCGCATCCATCTCCGACTCGGGTCCGAAGCGCACTGTGGTGCCGTCCGCCAGAAGCGCATCGATCGCCTGGACGTTGTGCACCATGTTGCCGTAGGCGATCGAGCGCGAGCCGCAGGAATTGTTGCCGGCCATCCCGCCCAAGGTGGCCTGCGCGGAAGTGCTTACGTCGACCGCGAACCAGAGGCCGTGCGGCTTCAACCACGCGTTGAGCTGATCGAGCACGACGCCAGGTTCCACCGTGACCGTCATTGCGTCACGGTCGAAGGCGACGACGCGGTTCAAGTGCTTGCTGTGATCGATGACGAGCGCGGCGCCCACGGTCTGGCCGCATTGCGAGCTACCCGCGCCCCGCGGCAGCACCGGCACCCCCAGCTCGCGGCAGATCTCCAGCGCCGACTGAACGTCGGCATCGCAGGTCGGCACCAGCACCCCGATCGGCTCGACCTGATAGATCGACGCGTCGGTGGCGTACCGTCCGCGCGAGGCGGCGTCGAACAGCACGTCCCCAGCGACGACACGACGTAGCCGGGCGGCGAGGTCCCCTTCGCCACTACGGCGGTGGAACACGAGGGGTTGCGGCACCGGGGCGCTCATGGACAGCCTGTTAGGCGAATCGTCAGCGATCCGCCGACGCGCGTGCAAATGACAACGGCAGGCGAACCATTGTAGAGCAGGTACGGGCAGGTCCGCCGGACACCGGGACGAGCCGCCCCTTGCGGGCAAGCGCCAAACGTCAGTAGCATGGGCCTTCGTCCCGCAGCCGGGACGACAACGCGCTGCCGCCCCTTGACTCTGCCTCCCCATGATTCCGCTCGACACCCACCCCTCCGGTCGCCATTTTCTGCAGATCCCGGGACCCACCAACGTGCCGGATCGCGTGTTGCGGGCAATGGACCAGGCGACGATCGACCACCGCGGCCCCGAGTTCGCCCGCCTGACGCTCGAAATCCTCGACGGATTGAAGGAGGTCTTCCAGACGCCAGGGCCGGTGGTCATCTATCCGGCATCGGGTACCGGTGCATGGGAGGCGGCGCTGGTCAATACGCTGTCGCCCGGCGACCGCGTGCTGATGTTCGAGACCGGCCATTTCGCCACGTTGTGGCGGGCGATGGCCGAGAAACTCGGCCTGCTCGTCGATTTCGTCCCCGGCGATTGGCGCAGCGGCATCGATCCCGCGATCGTCGAGGCGAAGCTCGCCGAGGACCGCGCCCACGCGTTCAAGGCGGTGCTCGCCGTGCACAACGAGACGTCGACCGGCGTCACCACGCGCATCCCGGCGATCCGGCAGGCGATCGACCGCGCCGGCCACCCCGCGCTGTTCATGGTCGATACGATCTCGTCCCTTGCTTCGCTCGACTACCGCCATGCCGAATGGGGCGTCGACGTCACGGTGGCGGGATCGCAGAAGGGGCTGATGCTGCCGCCTGGGCTTTCGTTCAACGCGGTCAGCGACAAGGCGATCGCCGCCAGCAAGCTGGCGCGGCTGCCGCGGTCGTATTGGCGGTGGGACGAAACCATCGCGCTGAACCGCCAAGGTTATTTCCCGTCCACGCCGGCCACCAATCTCCTCTACGGACTGCACGAGGCGCTCGCAATGCTGCGCGAGGAAGGATTGCCGGCGGTGTTCGCACGCCATCAGCGCCACGCCGAAGCGACCCGGCGCGCCGTGCGCGGCTGGGGACTCGAGCTGCTGTGCCGCAACCCGGCCGAGTACAGCGGATCGCTGACCGCCGTCATGATGCCCGACGGCCACGACGCGGATGCGTTCCGGCGCGAGGTCCTCGCCCGCTTCGACATGTCGCTCGGCACCGGTCTCGGCAAGCTCGCGGGACGCGTGTTCCGCATCGGGCATCTCGGCTTTTTCAACGACCTGATGCTGTGCGGAACGCTATGCGGTGTAGAGATGGGCCTCGCGCTCGTCGACGTGCCGCACAAGAAGCACGGCGTCGGGGAGGCGCTGACGTATCTGCGGGAAAGCGGCGGTCAGCCCACGGCGACCGCGCAACGGCGCGTCGCGTGATTCGACCGCGTCGAACACAAGAGCATCGCATGCGGAGGAGGGAGCAGTTTTCATGTGCAAGGCTGGAACATCGGACGCACGCAAGTCAGGTCCTTGAGGCGCCGATACTCTACAAGCAATAGGAGGATCAGGAAATGAACAAGTTCGTCAAGACAACTTGCGCACTGGCGATCATGCTGGCGAGCGCGCCGGCTGTCGCCTGGGAACCCACGAAGCCCGTCGAGATCGTCGTGGCCGCCGGCGCCGGCGGCGCTTCCGACCAGATGGCGCGAATGATGCAGGCCGCGATTCAGAAGAACAAGCTGATGAACCAGCCGATGGTCGTATCGCTCAAAGGCGGCGCGTCGGGCGGCGAGGCGCTGATGTACATGAAGGCGAGCGAAGGCGATCCCAACAAGGTCCTCATCGCCTATTCGCTGATCTACATGCTGCCGCTCGCAGCCAAGATTCCATTCAACTGGCGCGAACTGACCCCTGTTTCCGTCATCGCGATGGACCAGTTCGTGCTGTGGGACAACACGACGCTGCCCTACAAGTCGGTGAAAGAGTTCGTGGCCGCGGCCAAGACCGCCGACCCGCCGTTCAAGATGGGCGGCACCGGCTCGAAGCGCGAGGATCACGTTCTGACCGTCTTCATGGAAAAGAAGACCGGCGCGAAGTTCGCCTACTTGCCCTATAAGTCGGGCGGCGAGGCAGCCACCCAGCTCGTCGGCAACCACACGGCGGCCAACGTCAACAATCCTTCGGAGAATCTCGAAGTCTGGCGCGCCGGGCAGGTGCGGGCGCTCTGCGTCTTCGACAAGGAACGGATCGCCTACAAGGGTAAGGTCACGGACAGCATGTCGTGGAACGACATTCCCACGTGCAAGGAGGAAGGGCTCGACATGCAATACCTCATGCTGCGCGCCATGTTCCTCCCCGGCAAGGTGAAACCCGATGAGATTGCCTTCTACGTCGATCTGTTCAAGAAGCTGACGCAGACGCAGGAATACAAGGATTACATGGAAAAACAGGCGCTCAAGCCGGTATTCCTCACCGGCAAGGACATGCTGACGTTCCTCGAGGACGACGACGCGCTGAACAAGGGCCTCATGATCGAGGCCGGCTTCGTCGAGAAATAGCCCGCAGGAAATCGCCACTGCATCGGTCGGCCCCTTCTCCCCGCACGGGGAGAAGGAGTTTCGTCGTTTCGCGCCATTCTGCAAGAAGAAAAATGCCAACAACTGAAACCGAGATCGTCGTCGGCGATCCGACCGCGCCGTCGGATAAATCGCCGGTGGTGACCACCACGCGCACCGCCGAGGTGGTCGTGTACCTGCTGCTGGTCGGGCTGGCGCTGGTCCTCGGCTTCGACAACTGGCGCAGCGGGATGGGCTGGGCGAAGGATGGCCCGCAGTCAGGGTACCTTCCGTTCTATCTGTGCGTGATCCTCGCCGGCGCCTCGCTGTTCGGTCTCGGCGTCGCCTTCCTGAGACGGAAGGACGGAGCCAGGACCTTCGTCACGCGCGACCAGCTTCGGCGCGTCATGCAGGTCTTCGTCCCGACCTTTCTCTTCGTCCTGTTGGTGCAATGGCTCGGCATCTATGTCGCGAGCTTACTGCTGGTCGCCGGCTTCATGCGCTTCATCGGGCGGATCGCGCTGTGGAAGTCGCTGCTCACGAGCTTCCTGTTCGCGGTCATCATGTTTGCCACGTTCGAGATCGCGTTCGACGTCATCATGCCCAAGGGTCCGCTCGAAGCGATCTTCGGCTTCTAGGCGCCATGGAAGCGCTGACACTTCTGCTCCACGGTTTCGCGGTCCTGCTGACGTGGAAGACGCTGGCGCTGATGCTGATCGGCCTGCTGCTCGGGATCTTCGTCGGCGTGCTGCCGGGGTTGGGAGGACCCAACGGCGTCGCGATCCTGTTGCCCCTCACCTTCACGATGGACCCGACCTCGGCGATCGTGATGCTCTCGTGCATCTATTGGGGCGCACTGTTCGGCGGGGCGATCACCTCCATCCTGTTCAACATTCCCGGCGAGGCCTGGTCGGTCGCGACCACCTTCGACGGCTATCCGATGGCCCAGCACGGAAAGGCGGCGGAGGCACTCACTGCAGCGTTCACATCGTCATTCATCGGCTCGCTGGTCGCGGTGTTGTTGATCACGTTTCTTGCGCCCCGCATCGCGTCCTTCGCCTTGCGCTTCGGGCCTCCGGAGTTCTTTGCGGTCTATCTCCTCACCTTCTGCTCGTTCGTCGGTCTGGGACGTGAGGACAAGCACAAGACCATTATCTCCATGGCACTCGGCTTGCTGCTGGCTGCCATCGGCATGGATACCGTCTCCGGCCAGCTGCGCATGACCTTCGGCTTCGACCCGTTGATGCGCGGTGTCAACTTTCTGGTCGCGGTCATCGGGCTGTTCGGCATCAGCGAAATCCTGTTGACCATGGAGGAGCGGCTCGCACTCCGCGGTCACGCCGCGGCGATCAGCCTGCGCGTCGTGCTCAAAGTTTGGAAGGAACTGCCACGCTATTGGGTCACGTTGTTGCGCTCTTCTGCCATCGGGTGCTGGCTTGGTATTACTCCAGGCGGCGCGATCGCGGCGTCATTCATGGGCTACAACCTGGCCAAGCGATTCTCCAAGGATCCGGCGAGCTTCGGCAAGGGTCGCATCGAAGGCGTATTCGCGCCCGAAACGGCGGCCCACGCTTCCGGGACTGCAGCCTTGCTGCCGATGCTGGCCTTGGGCATCCCGGGTTCCGGCACGGCGGCGATTCTGCTCGGCGGATTGATGGTCTGGGGGCTCAATCCGGGCCCGTTGCTGTTCGTCGAGCACAAGGACTTCGTGTGGGGCCTCATCGCCTCCATGTATCTCGGCAACGTCGTCGGGCTCGTGATCGTGCTGACCACGGTGCCGATCTTCGCCTCCATCCTGCGCATTCCGTTCGCTGCCGTCGCACCGATGATCGTCGTGTCCTGCGCGATCGGTGCCTATGCCATCCAGAATGCCTTGTTCGACGTCTGGCTCATGTTGCTGTTCGGCGTCGTCGGCTACGTGTTCAAGAAGATCGGCGTTCCGCTGGCGCCCTTCACGCTCGCGCTAGTGCTGGGTAACCGATCCGAGGACGCGTTCCGCCTGTCGATGATCGGCGCAGGCGGAGATTTGCGCGTGTTCTGGTCGAACGGACTCGTCGGCTCGATCACGACGCTCGCCTTCATCCTGCTGTTCTGGCCGTTGATCGGCAAGATTTCCGAAGGCGCGGGACGTGTCTGGCGCCTGGTCAAGACCTGACATTGGAGAGGTTGGAACACATGAGCATCAAGGAGCGGATCGGCGTCGATCTCGGGCGCAAGGTCGCCCTCGAAGACGGCGTCGCCTGGGCGGCGCGCCATGGTGTGCGCTACATCGACTGCGAGATCGACAACGAGCCGAATGCATTGTTGTCGTTCACCGATGCGCGCGCCGCGCCGCTGCGCCGGGAATGCGAGCGGCACGGGATCAAGCTCGGCCTGCACACGCTCTCGGCGGTCAATGTTGCCGAGACGTCGCCTTTCGTCGCCGACGCGGTCGATGCCTATCTCCGCGCCTATATCGATGCCGCGCGGCGGCTCGGGGCCGGCTGGATCGTCGTGCATGGCGGGTTCCATTTCACCGGCGATTACGAGCAGCGCCGCGCCGCCTCGATCGAGCGCCTCAAGCGAGCACTTGCCCATGCCGAGAAGGCCGGGGTTCGCCTGCTGCTCGAGAACCTCAACAAGGAGCCGGACGACGCCGAAGTGCATTACCTGTGCTTCGATACGGACGAGTGCCGCTACTGGTTCGACCGGATCGACTCGCCCCAGCTCGGTTGGGCATTCACCGTCAACCACGCGCACATGGTCAATGGCGGCATCGACGGCCATATCGAGGGAGTGGGCCTCGGCCGTTGCGGCGAGATCCGGCTCGCCGACAATCGCGGCGAGCGCGAAGAGCACCTGAAGCCGGGCGAAGGAACGATCGATTTCCGCCGCATGTTTCGGCAAATCGAAGATGCCGGCTATCGCGGCCACTACATGACGGCCTTCGGCTCCCTCGACGACATGCTGGCCGGACGCGAGATTCTGGCGGCGCTGGCGACCCCGCGGCAGGGATGAAATGGTGGCGCCGGTTCGAACCGCCCCATCCTCACGCCTATAGCTCTCAGGCGCCGGCAAGCGCCCGGCGCTGACGGATCAGGTGCATCATGGGCGGCGCCATCACCGCAATCAGAGAGATGGCGAGCAACACGGCTGATATCGGACGCGACAAGAAAATCAACCCGCTTCCGTGGGAAAGGGTGAGTGACTGGCGCAACGTGTTCTCGAAGAGTGGCCCGAGTACGAGGCCGAGCACCATCGGTGCGGCCGACCAGTCGTAGCGCTTCATCAGCCAGCCGACCACGCCAAAGGCCAGCATCAGCCAAGCGTCCTCGACGTTGTTTGCATGCGAAATGACCCCGGTCAAACAGATCGCCAGAATCGGAGGGTAAATCCAGCTATAGCGAATTTGCAGCAGGCGCGCGAAAATGCCGGCAAGGGGCAAATTCATGATCAGCAATATTAGGTTGCCGAGATACATGCTGGCGATCACGGCCCAAACAAGTGTGGAATTCGTCGTGAACATTTCCGGGCCAGGCCGCAGCCCGAACATGATCAGCGCTCCCAGCATGACGGCCGTGGTGTTGGAGCCGGGGACGCCCAGAGCAAACATCGGCACCATCGCGCCGGCCGAGGCGGCATTGTTCGACGATTCGGGTCCTGCCACTCCCTCGATCGCGCCATGGCCAAAGCGGGACGGGTCCTTGGCAACTTTCCTCTCGACGATATAGGAGACAAAGGAGGCGATCGTTGCGCCTGTGGCCGGCAGCACGCCGATCAGAAAACCGATGCCGGTGCCGCGCAAAATGGCCATACGGGCTTGGCGCCACTCCTTGCGATTTGGCAGCACCCTGCCTACGTTGAGGATCGGATCCGCCGCCGCCGACCGGCAACTGTCGAGAACTTCGCCAATGCCGAACAGCGCGACCGTCAGCACGATGAAGTCGACGCCATCGAGAAGCCACACCTGACCGAAATCGAAACGCGGTGCGCCAACCTGCGGATCGATGCCAATCGTGCCGAGCAACAAGCCGGCCACGCCGGTGGCAAGACCTTTGAGAATCGAGCCTCCAACGGCTGCCAAGGCGGTCAGGCCAAGCAGCACCAGCGCGCAATACTCCGGAGGACCGAACGCCAGCGCTAGGTTGGCGAGCGGCGGGGCAAGCAGCATGAGACCGAGTGTGCCGGCCGTGCCGGCGATGAACGAGCCGATGGCGGCAATGCCCAAGGCCACGCCGCCCCGGCCCTGCACGGCCATTTGATAGCCGTCGACAGCGGTCATCACCGAGCTTGACTCGCCCGGCACGTTGATCAGAACCGAGGTGAGCGTTCCACCGTATTGCGCCCCGTAATAGAGGCCGGCGAACATGATGATGGCGCCGGTCGGGCTGGAACCGTACGTAAGCGGCAGCAAGAGCGCGATGGCGGCGGAGGGACCGATGCCGGGCAGCACGCCGATGATCTGGCCGAGAAGGACGCCGAGAAAACACATCATGAGATTCATCGGCGTCGCCGCCGCGACAAATCCCTGCATCAAGTCGGCCAGGATTCCCATGTTCAAATACCCAACGGTCCAATCGGCAATGTCACACCGAGCCATGTCTTGAATATGAGAAACAGCACCGCGGTCGTTGCCGCCGCGACGAGTATGGATCTCCCAATCGGGAGCCGCTCCACCACGACGAACAAAACCAGCAGCAGCAGGAAGACGGAGGGCCCAAAGCCAACGAGTTCAAGGCCGGCGATCCCGGCTACAAACGTGGCAAGGACGATCAGCGGCTTGCCGATCGGCTGCTCCACCTTGCCGGGCTCCTTTTGCAGGAAAAGATATGCCAGGATCGCGGCGGCAAGCACCGTGAGGATGATGCCGTACCAGAGCGGCATGAAACCTGATTGCGGCGCGAACCCCTCCCACAAGGGCATTCGGAGCGCGGCAACGATCCAGAGGATGCCTAGAACCGCGAAAACGAGGGCGAGCACAACCTCGCCCAGCGCGGGCCGGTTTTGCATTGCGATCTGCCCTACTTTCCGAGCAGGTCGCGGTAGAGACGCTCCTGATTGGCCAAGAACTTCTCGAAGGCCGCGCCGGCGATCGGCGCCTCGGAGGCAGCGTTGTCCTTGAGGTAGGCTCTGAACTGGGGTGTGGCCACGACTTTCTGCATCACGCCTTCCCAGTATTTCGCAGCCTCGGGAGGCGCGCCCTTCGGGATCGCGACGCCACGCCACATCTGGAAGTTCGGAGCATTGATACCTTGCTCCTTCATGGTCGGCACGTCTGGAAGCAATGCAAACCGCGTATCGCGAAACACGCCGATCGCGCGCACCGTACCGGATTTCAAGTGGCCCATGAATTCCAGCGGATTGCCGAGAGAGGCATGCACGTGACCGCCGATCAGCGCCGTTAACGCCTCACCGCCGCTGTTGAAGTTGATCATGTTCAATTCAGTACCGGTCGCCTTTGCCAGCACGGTAACAGCCATGACGTCAGTGGTGCCCCCGGTTGAAAAATTATAGGTCTTCGGCGGCTTCGACTTGGCATCCTTTACGAAATCGGCGGCGCTCTTCCATGGGGAGTCGCTCTTCACGAAAAAGACGAAATCGTCCAACATCACGTTCATGACGGGCTGGACTTCCGACAACGTTTGGGCGGTTGGCGTGATGATCGGCGTGATCTGCGTAGTGCCGTTGATCAGCACGATCGTATTCGGGTCGGCCTTGCGGCTCGCGCTCATGTAACCGATGCCGACTGCTCCGCCGCCACCCGGCTTGTTGATCAAGGCAATCGACACGGGAACCAGCTTATCCTCGGTGATCACCTTGTGAATGACCCGCGCCATGATATCGGCACCGCCGCCGACGGCGAACGGAATCACGAACTCGACGTCCTTGGTGGGTTTCCATTCTTGCGCGAAAGCAAAGCGGCCCTGCGCGGCTATTGCAATTGAGGCGACTCCGCAAACAAAGCGACGGCGCGATATGGTCATTTGCTCCTCCGCGTGGTTTAGCATTTTAGTTTTGCGAGAGTATGCTGTGGCGGCGCGGTACACGTCAATCGGATAGACCGACGCAGCACAGGTTCCGTGAGAAAGCCAGGTTGTTAGGCTCCGGAACTCGGCAATACATCACGCAAGAAAGACTTGTTGTCGACCGCCGTCACGCGGTCGGTGATCAGGCCGTCGCGCAGTGCCATCCGGGATCGCGTGTTGCATCGAATCGTGAGGCATGTCGGCTGCCAGCTCGTGCGTGCGGCGGTTGCCGGAGCGATCCTTGCGACGCGCGTTGACGCCGCGGATCCGCCCGCGCCGGTCGTCGAACTTCCCACCGTCCAGGTCGTGGTAACAACGCCATTGCCCGGCCTCGGTGTCCCTCTCAAGGACGTTCCGGCCAACGTCCAGACGTTCGGCGCACGCGAAATCGACCGCCAGCGGCTGCCGACGCCGGGCGAATTTCTGCTCAACAACGCCGGCAGCGTAACGACCAACGCAGCGCAGGGCAACACGTTCCAGCCCGACATCTATTTCCGCGGCTTCGCCGCCTCCCCGGTCCTTGGAACTCCGCAGGGGATATCCGTGTTCGTGGACGGTGCGCGTGTCAACGAGTCGTTCGGCGATGTCGTGAACTGGGACCTGATCCCGCGCGCCGCGATCGCCCGCATCGACCTCCTTCCCGGCTCGAACCCCGTATTCGGCCTCAATACGCTCGGCGGGGCACTTTCGATCCGTACCAAGGACGGCCGCAGCTTCCCGGGCGCCTCGATCGAGCTTTCGGGAGGTTCATTCGGTCGAGGTGAAGTTGATTTCGAAGTAGGCGGTGCAGGTGATCGCTTCGACGGCTTCCTGACCGGTACCTACGTGACCGACAGCGGCTGGGCGGAACACAATTCCAGCAAAATCAAGCAGCTGTTCGGCAAGGTCGGCTGGCGGGAGGCGCCCACCGAGGTCGAAGCCAGCCTGAATTTCGCGGACAACACGCTCGAGGGCAACCAGACGATCCCGCTCTCGTTTCTCGACGATTTCCGCCAGGCGTACACGTTTCCCGACCGCAATACCAACAAGGTCGGCGCCCTGAGTCTCGTGGGCCGCCACGAATTCTCGGATCGCCTAAGCCTCTCGGCGAACGCCTATTACCGCAACTATCGCAACACCAACGTCAGCAGCAACGTCAACGACGATTTCGAGGTCACGGCGCCCACTAAGGACGACGATGAAGAGCCCCAGGGATTCAACGACCGGTCCACGCTCAAAGAGCAGACGTGGGGAGTGGCGGTGCAGATGACGATGCTGGGCGATTGGGGCGGGCGCCGAAACCAGCTCGTGCTGGGCGCGAGCGGCGATTTCGGCACCGATCAGTTCACGCAGGATTCGCAGCCAGCCGAGTTCACGCCGGATCGCACGGCGATCGGCATCGGCGATTTCGTTCCCGAAACCGCCGCCAGCACCCGCAATAGCTATCTGGGACTGTACTTCGCCGACACGTTGGAGCTCGATTCGAACTGGTCGCTTTCCGTGTCCGGCCGGTACAACGTGGCGAAGCTCACGATCAGCGACAACTCTGGAGAGTCACCCGAACTCAACGGCGTCAATACATTCCGCCGCTTCAATCCCGCCGTCGGCATCACGTACAGCCCGAGCGAGCGCCTGACGGCCTACGCGGCCTACAACCAGGGAACGCGCGCGCCTAGCGCGCTCGAGCTGACCTGCGCCGATCCGGCGGCTCCGTGCAAGCTGCCGAATAATTTCCTCGCTGACCCTCCCCTCGCCCAGGTCGTTTCGAAAACCGTCGAAATCGGCGCGCGCGGACGCGCGTCGCCGGCGTTCCAGTGGAGCGCCGCGTTGTATCGCACCGATCTCGACAATGACATCCAGTTCATCAGCAGCGGCGGCGGCGCGCTAAACGCCGGTTATTTCGCAAACGTCGGCCAGACGCGGCGGCAGGGCCTGGAGCTCGGAGCGATCGCAAGTACGGATTGGATGGCATTGGCAGCGCACTACAGCCTGATCGACGCCACCTACCAAACCTCCTTCGTCGAACACAGCCCCAACAATTCCAGCGCCGATACCAACGGAGACATCACCGTGCAGCCGGGCGACCGCATCCCGGGCATCCCGCGACAGAGCGCCAAGCTGCGCGTCGATTTCCGGATCATGTCCCAATGGGACCTGGCTGCGACCGTCCTCTACAACAGCGGCGTGTATGCCCGCGGCGACGAGAACAACCAGGATATCAACGGCAAGGTGCCGGGCTATACGGTCGTCAACCTCGACACGCGCTTCCGCGTGACCGACGCGCTGGAGTTGTTCGCCCGCATCGATAACCTGTTCGACCAGCGATACGCGAGCGTCGGCGTGCTCGGCGAGAACTTTTTCACCGGCCCCGGACGCACGTTCGGCCCGGCCGCCGGGTACGAGCCTGTCCCCGAGCAGTTCCGCGGCATGGGCGCACCGCGAGGCGCCTGGATCGGTTTGCGTTACACATTCGACGTGGGCAGGCCGTCCCGCTGACGACAGGCGGGCGGACGGGCCCGGGCCGGGGGTCGACTGGAGCCGGGCCAGCATGCCTGTTGCCATTCCGCGTTACATCCCACTATTGCTCACGGCGCAATTATGCTATCGTCATAGCGTCCATTCGGCCCGTCGGGAAGCTGATGAGCACCAAGACGCTGATAACGCATCGGCGCTATTTCGGCGTCGAGCCCCTCAAGCTGCGCGCGGCCGCCGGCCGCGTGCTGACACGGGTCGCCGGCCTCCCGCCCGAGCGCGCGCGCGTCAGCGCCCGTCATCTGCGCCAGGACTTCGGCATGGACACCGTCGAGGGACAGGCGCTCCTCGAGGAGTTGGTCGCCGAGGGCCTGCTGCGGCCGGGACCCGAGCCCCGGGGCGATTACCGCGTGACCCGGCGCTTCGCGGAGTTCGCCCGCGCCCGGGTCGTCGATCCGCTGCCGCGCGAGCGCGCCCGTTTGCTGCTCGCGCAGGCTTGCGAGCTCGCTGCGCGGATCAACGCCGAGTGCTCACGCAATCCGCTCGAGATCGCGACGATTGCGCCGTTCGGCAGCTACATGAGCCGCGACAGCGGACTTGCCGAGTTGTCGCTCGGCATCGTCGTGCGTGCGCGCCCGGCGTCACGTCGGGCGCGGTGGCGGATGGCGACGAAGTCCGAAGGCGCAACGGCGATACGCGCGGCGTTCCGCGAACTCTCGTCGTTCGTGCGCGTGCGCCTGGTCAACGATCCGCATCTTCTGCCCCGGCCGTTTGCCGTCGCGTTTCGGGCCGATTCGGCGCCGTAAGCCGCGGCGGATCTCGCGGCCGTGCATGAACCGCCTGGGCGGCTACGCTCAAAGTGCATAGTCGAAGGGAGGTTGCCGCGACACGGTTTCGCGATCGAAATCGCAGGACAGCCTCCAGTGGCCGTGCTCCTTCCAGACGCGGAGCACGGCGAATCCATCACCCTCGTCGGCATAACGCGTCCTGACCTCGCACGTGTAGCGTCGCATCGCGTGTTTTGGCAAAGCAAACGAGAAGGTCTCATCGTCGGCGAGGTCGGCACGCTCCGAATTCGCGAAGGGGAACGGCGCGAACAGCGCCGAACTGTGGACCGAGAGAATCGTCGTCGGCACGGCGCCCGGCGGCGTGATCGTCGCCCGGGCCACGCACGCCAGATGCTCGTCGCCCGACAGGAAGATCACGTTCCTGATACGCGCCCGGGCGATGAACGCGAGCAGCCGGTGCTGTGACCAGGGGTACCCATCCCACCCGTCCCCGCGCAGCGCGCTGACCGGCTTGTCGTGTTGGATCGCTCGCAGGTGCCGGGGCAGCAGGATCGACGGTGACACAATGAACTTCGGTCCGGCGGGATCGCGCCGCTTCTGGTCTCTGAGCCAGCGGAACAGCGCGAGGAACTGGACTTTGCTCATGATCCGCGCGTGCTCGACATTGCGTGCCGTTCGCGCCTGCCGCTCCGTTCGCGTATCGGCGAAGAAGAACGGGAATCCTTTCACCGCGAACCGGCACCACAGCGGATGCTCCGAGTCGCCTGCCGCCCGCTCTTCCCGCGGTCCGGCCCGACGCTGGAAATGCAGGTACGACCGCCTTCCCTCCACTATCGCCGTATCGGGCCGCACGTCGTCGACGCGCGGCTCCCAGTTGTCGATGATCTCGTGGTCGTCCAGCATCATGAACGCGGGAAGCCGGCGCAGGACATCGCGCAGCGGCTCGAGGCGGAAGAGGATCTCGTAGGGCCGCACGTAGCGATCGAAACGTGCCGTTGGATCGAAAAGGCCGGCGGTGCCGTCGACGTAAATCTGATCGCCGACGAGAAGCAGGCATTGCGGCGTCGCGCTTGCGGCAGCGGTATCGAGGCGATGCGCAAGCCGGGCGTATGACGCGCACGCGATCTTCTCCTCGAGCAGTCCCGAGGGATACTGGCAGCTCGCGAGCGCAAAGACGATCGCGCCCGACGCATCGCAGGCCTGTCTCGCGGGCTCGCCTATTCCGCCGGCTTCATCGGGATAGCTGATGGCCGCACTGCCTATGCAGCTCAGTCCCCGGCGCAGCGCCTTGGCCGAATCCTTGCGATCGAGCAGTCTCTGCAGCGCGTCGACGATGCCGGCGACCATGCGCTGCACGAGCTCCGGATTTGGTGTCGGCAGCCAAGGCGGTGCGGGCACCGCGGGCGAACCCGGCCGTGGCACACGAGAGCGTGGACTCTCTGGCGGCGGCGCGCGCAAGACATCGGCATAGGTGTAATAAGCGAGTTCGCGCGACTCGTTGTAAAGAAGGACCACCAGCACGCCGTCGATGGGGCCGTCCCAGCGCTCGGCTCGGTTGGTGATACAGAACCAGCCGTCGCGATCGCGGTCCGCATTCTTGAGCCAGTAGACGTCGGCAAGTGGCCGCTCCCTCCCATCCGGACCGGCCGGTCTGAACCGCATGCCCTTAGCGATCACCGGCACGAACGCGGCCGCGAACGGCTTCCGGAGCGCCGGATCTACTGCGCCGGCGATCTTGACGACCGGGATCCGGCGCAGGTTGGGCGGGGAATCGGCGGTAACGGGGAGCGAGCTCTCGACCCCGTTGAACGTGGCGCCGACGAGCGGGCCGATCCACGGCAGGTCCGCTCGGAATTGCAGCTCTTCTTCTGCGGCTCGGACGATATCGTCGCGCTCAGCCATGGCGCCCTCTCACGACAGGAAATCGAAGACCTTGGCGAAGACCCTGCCCGCATCGCGCCCGATGAGGCAATCCTGGTGTCCGCAACCCTCGACACGATACTTCTCGAAATCGAGGCCCAGGTTCTTGCGGAGCAGCGTATCCATGCGGGTCAGCGTGGCCACGTCCGCAAGGCCATTTTCCGCACCGTGAATGCTGAGTGTCGCAATCCCGACCCTGCGCACTTCGGCGAGGCCATTGTCGACGTCGCCAATGCCGGGCGGATTCCGCACCCATCGGGTCAGGAAGTTATCGCGCGACACGTATTCATTGCGCCCAGCCTGGTTGGTGACGACCTCGAGGCGGGCGAAGTTGATCGCCTGCGCGACGGTGTCGATCGACAGGGGGCCGAACAGGTCGTCGATGTATTCCAGCACCCGCCCGTCGATGTTGGCGAGGCTGAAGTCGCGCCCGTACAACGCATCCATCCGGTGCCGCGTGCCGACGAACGGCGTGCTTCGCCACGGTGGCCAGAATGGATTCTCGATGTCGAACTCCTCGTCCGGATACGGCAGCGTGGCGAGGAACCGGTCGATCAGCTGGTCGGTCAGCGACGGGTCCGGACTCACCCGGAATTCGTAGTTGGCGAGCGGGAGGAAGTGTCGCAGGTAGCTCATCAGGTACGCGCGAAAAATATTGGCCGGGCTGAACACGACGACGGGTCCGATCTGCGACAGCACGATCCTGCGTATCCACGTCGGCAGCTCCGCGCGTTCGCGGAAGAACCTGTCGCCGGGCTCGGGCGGCGCGAGCAGCGCCATGCTGAACATCGCCGCACCCATGCAATGCGCGAAAACATCGACCTTGTTCTTGCCTGTTTCGCGGTAGATGAAGTCGAGGGCGGCCGGTATGTCGGCGAGCGCGGCGTCCTCGAACGCCCATGGGTAGCGCGCGGTCGGCATCCCGCTGCTCGTGCGCAGATCGAGGATCCAGACGTCGCGCTTGCGCTTCCAGAAATAGCGCGCGAGATTGGGGTCGACGGCGTGATGGGCGAACGTCGTCCCGCTCGCGCTGTAACCGTGGATCATCACGACCGGAGGCTGCTCCCGCGACGACGGCCGCTTGTACCGCGTCAGTCGCACGCGCACCGGGCGACCGTCGCTCATCACGTCGACGCTGAGCTCATTGATTTCCGGGGCAGGCAGCCCATAGACCATACCGGGAAGCCGCTGCGGCTCGCGCGGCAACGCGGGGTCCGGACGACGGAAGCACCAGACATGAAGGGTGAGCAGCAGGCGGATGAAATACCCGGCGAAGGACGCCAGGTCGGCGATCGCCGACGGCTCGTCCTGGTGCGCGACGATGCGCATCAGCGCCACCCGCTCCTGCGCGAGGTACGTCGTGTCGAGCTCCAGCACCGGCATCGTGTCTGCCGCGGCGAGGCCGGGAAACGTGTCGAGCGTCATCCGCTGGAGCTGCCACCACGGATTGGCGCGGCGGCCGTACGTCAGCCGCTTGCGTCCGGCGATCGCGTGCGAGCGCTCGAAGGCACCCATGTCGAGCGACGTGTCGTCGCCCACCGCGACCGGCGTGCCGACGGCGAGCGTGTACTCGAACAGCCTCACTTCGCCAGCGTGCGAGGCTAGCGCTCTCAGCTCACGCCATCGGCGGCGCAAAAAGCCGCCGAGATCCTTCGGTAGCGGCTCGTCGCTGCGCAGGCGTTGCAGCACTTCCTGGACGACATCGCGCAAGCCACGATTGCGGAACCAGGCGCGAAGCGCGCGGCACTGACGCTCCTTGCCGGTCGATGCCTCGCGGTGCAGGAGGTCGAGTCGCCCCGACACCGGAGCGCGGAAGATGGCCATGCGCTCGAGCTCGGCCTCGGGTCCCGCCCGCTGCCGCCACTCGTCCCACGCGTCCTTGCGGAAGACCCGCAGCTCGCTCTTGCGCTCGGTGTCGCCCTCGTCGACGTGCAGCGTGCGTTTCATCGGAACGACCCCGTCGTCGCCGGGCAGGATGAGATCGGCGAGCGGAAGGCGCTGGAACTTCATCGTCAGCTCGACGACGCACTGGATCGTGCCGCCGCCCTTCGCCTGCAATGCCGCGGGGCCCGACATGCGTTCGACGAATTCGACTTCGGTCCGGCGCGGCTTTGCCGGGTCCGGCATGTCGTGGAACACCGGCCGCCTCACGCTGACCGGTTTGGCCGTACCGGCCCACGTGTATTCCCAATCGCGGCGCAACCCCTCGACCGCGTACAGCGCAAGAGCGGCGATGGTGAGCGACGGATTGATCCCGAGCGCCACCGGAACGATCGAACCGTCGAGCACGACCAGTCCGGGCAGTGTCGACTTCGCTTTGCTGCCGTCAAAGACGCGGCCAAGGTGATCGACCGCGCCTTCGTCCACGTTCTTGCCCATGGGGCAGCCACCCAGCGGATGCACCGTCAACAGCGGCCCCCGCTTGTTGTCGAACAGGAACTGCATGTCGTCGGGCAGCAGCTGCCACAGCGGATTCGGGAGGACCGCGCCGCGCGTTCCGGACTCGAGGCCCAGCCGGCGCAATGTCTCGATCTGGTCCTCGAACAGCTCTTGCTGTCGCACTTCGGGCCAGCGAACGCGAATCGCACCGTCGCCGTCGTTCTCACCGTCGCCACCGATCAACTCCAGCGCGCCTCCCGCTCCGTCGTCGCCCATGACCGCGAGCATCGACGAGCTGCGGACCGCCGAACGCCTGACGGCGCAGGGGTCGTGCGGCGGACCGTCGGGGTCGTGGTCGTCGGCGTCCGGATTCGCCAGGCCGTAAAGGAGATGGCTGGTGGTGACGGTTTCCTCGAACAAGCGGCGCAGCGGTCCCGGCACTGCGAGCTCCTCGATGACCATCCCCGGCTTGCTCGACGCGCGCAAGTCGATGAAGCCGGTGATCGTCGGACCGACCGCACGCTTGCCCGGCGGGACCGACTCGTCGGCCACTGCGTTGACCTCTCCTTGCTGCCCTGGCCCATTGATGTTCTGGTCGTACGCGACGGCGATCATGTCGCCGTTGGTCGAGAAGCGCCGACCGAGCCACGCCGAGAACTGAAGCTCCTCGCCCTGCGACCGCAGCAGGATTTCGGTCGACCCGAACGTCCCTGCGGCGAGCACGACCTTGCGGGCGATGAGCCGCAGCGGCGGCCCCTGCCGCACGCGCAGCGAGGCTGCGGTGTGCACGACGTCGAGGGTCCATGTGTCGTCGAGGGGATGCGGCGCGCCGGGCACGGCCGGTTGCGTCTGCGCAATCTTCAGCACCGTTGCCCCCGTGTAGATCGTCGCACCGGCGCGGGCCGCGGTGACGAGCAGATTGACGTCGAGCGAATCCTTGGCGCCGTGATTGCATCCGGTTGCGCAGTCGCCGCAGCGTTGGCATTCGTGAAGCGCAACGCCGGCCGAGCTTTCGCGGTCGGTCATCGCCACGGTGATCGCCGTCGCATTGAAATCGCCTGGCCTCCCCGACGCGTCACACGAGAGTTGCCGCAGCGCCTCGTACTTGGCGGGCAGACCCTTCGGATGAAGCTTGATCGTATTGCGCTCCTCCTTGCCACCGTTCGTGACGACCGCCCCGAGTAGCTTCCGCGCCTCGGCAAAGTACCGGCTGTTCGGCAGCGCCGTGCTGATCTCGCCGGGCCAGTCGCGCGCAAACACGGTTGCCGCCGGCTCCTCCATCACACCGGCATTGATGAGCGAGCCGCCACCCAGCCCGTTCGCAACCACTGCGGACACGTCGGATCCGACCCGCACATCGAACAGGCCCTCGCGCTCGCCGCGCGGGCACGGATTGCCCTCGGTGCCGTAGCGCACGTGCGCTGCGAGATCAGCCAAACGCGCCGGGAACATCCCGGGCAGATATTCCTTGCCGCGCTCCAGCACGCACACCGTGACCGGCTTGTCGTCTTGCCCGGTGTCGTCTTTCTTGGTGCAACCGGCGAGATGCGCGGCCGCGATCGCCCCGCCGTAGCCGCTGCCGACGATGACGACATCGAAGTCGACGGCCTGAGGCCGCTCCGGATCTCGGTCAAGGCCGTGGATCAGCTCCTCCAGTCCGTGCGAGATCCACGCGGTGCGGCGCGCGGCCTCGGCGTCTGGCGACGGCAGGGACGTGTTCATGGATCCCGCTCCGAGACGCTCGCGCCACTCGCGGTGATCGCCTCGGCGAGCACCTCGACCGCGACAGGCTTGTGCAGCAGCGGAATGCCGGCCTCTTCGGCCTCGCGCAACCGATCCGGCGCCGTGTCGCCCGAAAGCAGGATCGCCGGCATCGCCGGAAACAGTCGACGAATCGATTGCACAGTCGCGATGCCGTTGTCGTCGCCGCGCAACCGGAAATCGGCCAGCACAATGTCCGGCTTCTCGGCCTTCGCGGCTGCCACGGCTGGCGTCGTCCCCTCGACGAGCGTCGCCCGGCAGCCCAAGCCTTCGAGCAGGGCTTTCATCCCCAGTCGGACCTGGTCTTCGTCGTCGACCACCAGGATGTGCAGGCCCTGCAGCCCGAAGGCCTCCTCGCGCGCGTCGCCGCTCCCGGCGATCGCCGGCGCCCGCGGCAGTACGAAACGGAACTCGGTGCCCTGCCCCGGTGCCGACGTCATTGTCGTCTGGATCTGCAGCAGATCGGCGAGGCGCTTGACGATCGCCAGCCCGAGTCCGAATCCGCGCGTCCGATCGCGCTCGGGGTTGTCGAGCTGGTAGAACTCCTCGAAGACGCGGGCGTGCTCGGCGGCTGGAATGCCCCGCCCGGAGTCGGCCACGGTCAGGACGATGTCGTCCTCCTGCACCACCGCTGCCACCCGGACTTGCCCCGTGTCGGTGTACTTGATCGCGTTGTCGAGCACGTTGCGGACGATGCGCTCGAACAGCAGGCGGTCGGAGTCGATGCACTCGTGCGGCGGGCAGTCGACGGAGAGCGCGATGCCCTTGGCACGGGCAGCGGGGCCGAACTCCGCCTGCATCCGCTGCAGGAAGGCGCGCAGCAGCATCGGCGCGCGATTGACGCGCACGACGCCGGCATCGAGCTTCGAGATGTCGAGGAGTGCGTCGAACTGCGAAGCGAGGCCGCGCAAGGCCACGTTCATGTGCTGCGAGATCTCGCGCGTGCGGTCATCGAGCGGGCGCATCGCAAGCGCCGCACCGAACAGCGATAGCGTGTGGATCGGCTGCCGCAAGTCGTGGCTTGCGGCGGCGAGAAAGCGCGTCTTGGCACGGCTCGCCGCTTCAGCCTGCTCCAATGCGATCTGGAGCTGCCGGTTCAGCGCCGCCTGCTCCCGGCGAATCTCGAAGGATTCCCGAAACATCCGGAACACGTCGCGACCAATCGCGATCAGGATCGCGAAAAAGAGCGCGATCAGCCCTCCCGTCCCGCGCTCGATCCAGCCGGGGTCGGCCGCGCCGGGGCTAAGCAACCACAGCACCGACAACGGCACCATGACCGGAACGAGATAAGCGACAAGGACGGGCATGTAGCCCGCGGTCGTGGCGATCGATCCCGCGCATAGCCCGACCAGCAGCATCGACTGGATCGCGCGCTCGAATTCGGGAAGGAACGGAAAGAAACAAAGCGAGAGGCCGTGCACCACGCCGTTGACTGCGGAGAGCGCCACGGCGATCCGCAGCTTCTGGCTGTCCGCGAGCGTGTCGAGCGCAGGCAGACGTCCGAGGATGACGAGCCTTGCCGCCAGCAGCAACGACACCAGTGCGAGCCAGCCGCCCCACGCGAGCGGCGGCAGCCAATCCGCTGCGATGGCGGCAATCATCGCCGCCACCAGGAACACCGGGATCGGGATGCGCCGCGCCTGCCGAGCGAGTACGCGCAGCAGCGCTTCGTCAACGCTTTTCGCAGCGCCCGGCGGTTCGCGTAGGAACGTCATCGTTGGTCAATCGCTCGCGGCCGGCGCGATCTCGTCGCGAGGATCGGTGGCTCGCACAATAAACCAGTGCGCGTGCGAAACCAATACGGCGCGGGGATGCTCGCCGGCGATCCGGTCATCAGAAAGCCCGCGGTCCAGCGCGATTGTGGTGTCTTTGCCCCTCCCGGAGCCGCAACGGCGATTGCGCGCTTGCGCCGGCTCGTCGCGCCGTACGGGCGCCGCTGCACCGAGTCCATGAGACCGCACGCCAGGCCGGGTGGCGGACGCAGCAGCAATTCGGCGCGCGCCGCCTCCTGGACGTCGATCAGCTGCGCGATCCAGCGCACCAGGACGGCCAGTGCCTGCCCGAAATCCCCGTGCAGCAACCCGACAATGAGAAAGCCGGCAGGCAATGCCAGGAATTGTCGAAGCGCTCCCATCGTGGTCCTCGTCGTCTGCGTTTCCGCGGTCGTCGATCAGTCGATCGCTTCGCGTCAAGTCATTCCGCATCCGATCGCGCGGGGGCGACGATCACCCATGCGCGCTCCGATCCGTCGCCCGCGCGCCCGCCCCTTGCCGCGTGTACGACATGCGGCGGACCGGCCACGGCGGAGACTTCGCCTTCGGGCCTCGCCTCCGGCGCGAGTGGCTGGGCGCCGACGCCGCGCTCGTTCGGCACGGCGAGGGTCGTGGCGGCCCACGGTCCGGCGGCATCACCGGACCAGCAAGCAAGGCCTACGATCGTCAAGCTCACGATCAACACCGCCATCACGGCGGCAATCGGGACGACCCTGCTTTCGTGCGCTTGCATGACATCCTCGCTTTCGTTGCAGCACCGTCGACCAATGCCCAAGGTTCTCCCGACGGTCGACCCGATTGTCGCGAGACGGCGCGGCAGTGCCAATTGGGCAGACGGCCATTCGGGGCATACGGTCGGACTGGCCGAATGGCCAATACGGATGGCCAGGTCCGGAGGCCGCACCGCCGGCTATACTTTGCGCACTGGTACTGGGGAGCGCAGGCGGTGCATCTCTTGCTGATCGACGACCACGCCCTGTTCAGGGAGGGCTTGAAGTTCCTGCTCCGCGGTCTCGACGAGCAGGTCGTCATCGACGAGGCGGAAAGCTGCGCTGCAGTGATGTCACGGCCCGGGCCGATTCCCTATGACCTCGTCCTGCTCGACCTCAACCTTCCGGAGCTCCATGGGCTCGAGGCGCTCGCGATGATACGCAGCGCATTTCCGCAGACGCCGGTCGTGGTGCTATCGGGCGAGGACGATCCGCGGGTAATCCGCGCCACAATCGAGCATGGCGCAATGGGCTTCGTGCCGAAATCGTCGACTCCCGAAATCCTGATCCAGGCGCTGCGGCTGATCCTGGCGCACGGCGTCTACCTGCCGCTGTCGGCACTCGACAGCGATGAGGCACGGCCGTTGCCGCCCGAAGCCAATGCGAGCCCGGATGCGCTGCTGCGCAACCTCACTTCCCGTCAGGTCGAGGTCCTGCGGTGCGTGATCCAGGGCCAGCCGAACAAGCTGATCGCCCGTCACCTGGCGCTGTCGGAGAGCACGATCAAGGCGCATCTCTCGGCGGTCTTCCGCGCGCTGGGCGCGCATAACCGGACCGAGGCGGTCTATGCCGCCGCGAAGCTCGGGCTGCGCCTCTAACCTCCACACGATTCGCCCGTGGCCGAACGGCCTATCGGTCAGTGCGGCGGCTCCTCCGGAATGGTCCGCACCGACAGTACGCCGTCGATCGCCGAGATCGCCGCGATCACCCGGTCCTGCACCGGGCTGTCGACGTCGACCAGCGTGTAGGCCATTTCACCGCGCGACTTGTTGACCATGTTGTGGATGTTGAGCCCCGATTGCGCCATCGCCGTCGAAATCTGCCCCAGCATGTTCGGGACGTTGGCGTTGGCGATCGCGACGCGGTATGGCGATTCGCGCGGCATCTCGACCGCGGGGAAGTTGACCGCATTGACGATCGCGCCGTGCTCCAGAAACTCGCGTACTTGATCGACCACCATGGCGGCGCAGTTCTCTTCGGCTTCGCCGGTGGAGGCCCCCAGATGCGGGAGCGCGACGACGCCCGGCTCGCGCAGCAGCGCGGCGCTGGGGAAATCGCACAGGTAATACTTGAGTCGATGGGCGCGCAGCGCGCCAACCAGCGCACTGTCGTCGACCAGGCCGTCACGCGCGAAATTGAGCAGCACCGCGCCGGGCTTTGCCGCCGCGAGCCGCTTCGCGTCGATCAGATGCCGCGTCGCGGGAACCAGCGGCACGTGCAGCGTGACGAAGTCCGACTGCTTGACGAGCTCCTCGATGCTGTTCGCTCGACGCACGCTCGCGGGCAGCCGCCAGGCGGCATCGACGGTGATCTCCGGGTCGAAGCCGATGACCTTCATGCCGAGCTTCAATGCGATGTCGGCGACGAGGCTGCCGATGGCGCCCAGTCCCACGATGCCGAGCGTCCGTTGCGGCAGTTCCACGCCGGCGAACTGCTTCTTCCCGTCCTCGACTTGCGCCTCGAGGTCCGCGGCCTCGGCGTCGAGCCCCGCGACGTACGCGAGCGCCGGAATCACGTTGCGCGCGGCGAGCAGCAGCGCCGCGAGCACGAGTTCCTTGACCGCGTTGGCATTGGCGCCGGGCGCATTGAACACCGGCACGCCGCGCTTCGACATCGCCGCCACCGGAATGTTGTTGGTTCCCGTCCCGGCCCGGCCGATGGCCTTGACACTCGCCGGTATCTCCATCTCGTGCATGTCGTGCGAGCGGACGAGGATGGCGTCGGGCTGCGGAACTGCCTTGCCGACCGTGTAGCGCGTGCCTGGAAACCGATGCAGGCCATGGCTGGAAATCTGGTTGAGCGTCAGGATCTGGTAGCGGGTCATGGACGTATCAGCCGTTCTTCTTCTCGAAATCCTTCATGTATTCGACCAGCCGCTGCACGCCCGCGACCGGCATCGCGTTGTAGATCGACGCACGCATGCCGCCGACCGACCGGTGGCCCTTCAATTGCACCATGCCGGCGGCCTTCGCTCCCTTGAGGAATGCCTCGTCGAGCGCCTCGTCGGAGAGCTTGAACGGCACGTTCATCCGCGAGCGGTCCTCCTTGCGCACCGGACTCGTGTAGAAAGCCGTCCCATCGAGGAAGTCGTAGAGCAGCTTCGCCTTGGCGATGTTCTTCTGCTCGATGGCAGCCACGCCACCCTGGGCACGCAGCCACTCGAACACGAGCCCCGCAATGTAGATGGCATAGGTCGGCGGCGTGTTGAGCATCGAATCGGCTTCAGCTTGCTCCTTCCAATGGAAGGCCGAGGGCGTGATCGGCAGCGCCCGATCGAGCAGGTCGCCGCGGACGATCACCAGTGTCAGCCCGGCCGGGCCGATGTTCTTCTGTGCGCCGCCGTAGATCACACCGTACTTCGCGATCTCGATGACGCGCGAGAGCAGGTGCGATGACATGTCGGCGACGAGCGGCACGTCGCCGGTGTCCGGCGTCCACTGGTATTCGACGCCGCCGATCGTCTCGTTGGTGCAGACGTGGACGTAGGCGGCGTCCCGAGCGAGTTTCCAGGTGTCCCGCGCCGGCACATAGGTGAAATTCCGGTCCTCCGCCGACGCGGCGACATTCACCGTGCAATACTTCTTTGCCTCCTTGATCGACTTCTTCGACCATTCGCCCGTATTGACGTAGTCCGCGACCGACCGGCCGGCGAGAAGGTTCATCGGCACGATCGCGTTCTCGCCTATTGCGCCGCCCTGCAGGAACAGCACCTTGTAGCTGTCCGGGATCGCGAGCAACGCACGCAGATCGGCCTCGGCCTTGTCGGCGATGCCGATGAATTCCTTGCCGCGATGGCTCATCTCCATCACCGACATGCCGCTGCCGTGCCAGTCGAGCATCTCGGCAGCCGCCTGTCGCAGCACTTCTTCCGGGAGCACCGCGGGACCGGCGCTGAAGTTGAACACTCGCATGGCAATCGTCCAGGGTTGACGGAAGGGGGAACCTGTGGGGATCGGTGCCGCCGGACCTTCCCGGCCGGGCGGCGATTTCGGAGGTGCTTTCGCCGCCATTTTATCAAGTCGCCGCGCATCGCGGGCGCATCGTAGTTTCCCTGCGCAATCGCGTTGGGATCGGGAATTGCGTCATCCGAGGTCCACCTGGGCGATAAATCAGCGCAGGAGGAGTGCCCGTGGCTCCTCGTGATTGGGGAGGTCGAGGTTAGGAGCCGCTCAGCATGCTCTCGGAGCAGCTCCATTCAAAAGCGTGGCTGCTCCCGGCATCGCGTTGCCCGTCCTTGATCCAGCGCAAGATGTCGCCTATCGCGGGCGGCGCATGATTTCTTCGTTAGGCTCTGAGTCCTAACGTTCACCGTGAGGGAGAAAGCGATGTTCCATTTTGAGCGCAGCGTGATGGTCAAGCATGCGGCAGATTTGCCTGCCGCGGCTCAGTTCGCCGTTGAAGTCACTTCCTACTTCAACAAGCGCTATTCCATGAACATGAAGACCGGGGTTCAGTTGTTCGGCGACGCCAGTCTTTGCTGGTACTTTGATGCAGAAAGCCTCGACAAGCTGACGCAGCTACACACGAGCCTGATGCAGGATCGGGAGTACATTCAAATGCTCGACAAAGTTAAGGACCATTTGGTCGACGGAAGCCTCAAAGACACCATTGTGACCTTGATTGGCTGAGGCAGGTCAGCAGGCCGCTGCCGACGCGCTGCGACTCCACCGCACGATCGAAATAGATTGCCGGTAGCGTCGCAGCGCATTACCTCGTTGGCGTGCCGGCGATGGCCGTTGTATCAGCAGCAGCAGACCTCCGCGCAGGAGGCGCGGACGCTCATATTGTTGTCGAACGGCACGATGCGGTCGATCGGTACTTGATGATCAGGCGGAATCCTCGTGGCATTGGCTACATCGCCCTTCACTGATGCGTAGAAGATCAGTGCGTCGCGTTTCGAGCATGGCCGCCAATTGAACGGCCCGACGATGGCGTAGCTGCCAGGATCGATTTGGGTGACGATCATTTCGCTTGTTTCCATCGGCAGGAAATCCGTCGGCCACAGCATCTTTGCAGCCTCCTCGCCGCAGCAGCAGCCCTTCACCGAATGGAAGCCGCGGACCCTCACGTTCTTGGCTGGCTTGAGGCCGCGATTGCGCACCACTACGTAAGCGTTGTTGACGACGCCACACTTCGGCTCCTGATTCAGCGCTCCGCCGTCCGGGGCTAGCCGGTTCCAGATTTCGGAACTGCGATACACATCATCGGCATAGCCGTACTCGCCGTTACGTCCATCGTTGATGTACACGTCGATATCGGGCGGTTGTCCGGGCTCGGTGATCGGCAACGGAGCCATCGGGTTCGGATACGCACCCTGCTTCTCGAAAGCCCAGCGCACGACCTTGCGAATGCAGTAGCCGGGTTGACCTTCGAAGTCGGTCGTCAGTTCGTCGGCCTGCATCATCTTGGACACCCACTCTTCCGGCGACTGGCTATTCGTGTTCGGTGTAAGAAGTCCGACGGCGAAAAGGATCAGATAGGCGGTGTAGCGCGAGGCGAACTCGCGATCGCAAAGCTTATTGCTTGCACCGCCGATGGCCAGATAGAGTCGGAAATGCGAGGTGGACAGGATCTGTTCGCTGCCATACCCGCCATCGTCGTTCACGCCGCGCCAGGCCCACCCGCCACCGACGGGCCGATCATGGCGACGGTCAATGCCCGGGTTGGCCAGCGTCAGCCAGGGAAACGTCGCAAAGCGATCGGGAGCGATCGAGCGCGGATCACACAGGACGGCCGCCAGGCTGTCGCCGACGCTGTGACAGAATCCGAGATTGGGCGAATCGACATGATCCCAGAGTACCGCATGCCCGAACTCGTGCAGCACGATGCGCCTGCTGGTCGAGATGCCAACCGGCTGCCCGGCCTGCACCAAGCCGAAGTGGAAACCGCCGGAGCCGTTTCCAAGAGCATTTCCCGGGGCGCAGGCGTTCACGCAATCACAGAAGCCACGGTGATCCACCGGGACAGGAAAGGTGGTTCCACCGAAGTAGGCGTTGAAACCGGTCATTTCGAATCCCATTTCGCCAACCAAACGGAAAACGGCGTCACTGTGATAGTACGCATTGACCGCAGAGTAATCCTCGGTGTTGACGTTGTAGTCGAAATTCGCGGCGCTGTTCGGGAATGTGCTCGCGGGGAAGGAAAGCTCCGCCAGTTGTACGAATGGTCCGCTGAGCGTGGGGCCGACGACGCCGGGCAATGGGCGAGGGGTACGTGGGGCGTTCAGCACGGCGACTGGCGAACTGGGCAGGATCGTCGCGTCGCCCGTCAGGCTCGTAGGATCGTCGTCATAGACGAAGCCGGCGGTTACTTGATCCGCAAGGACACGCAGGTAGAGGACCGCGCTCGTTTCAAGATCGAGCACCATGCGCCAGTTCACGGTACCCCAGGGAACACTGGTAGAGAATAGGACTTCCGCGGCATGGTAATGGGCGCCCTCCTGGATGGATTTGTCGACAGCGGGCAGGCGCAATTGCGGCAGGCCGCTGAAAATCCGATCGGGAATCCCATTGTCGCCATTCTTTTTTTGCCGGGACCTGGGCTTCGCGCGTGACTTGCCGTGCGGGTCCTGCCGTTCCTCCGCCCGATACTGATAGATGACGCCGGCGATGCCGTTGATGGTGACGACCGGCTCGAATGAGGCCGGGTCGACCTTGAGCGCCTTGACTCGGAGCTTGTTGCGCTTGAAATCGAGCTGGGTCGCGATCAGGTTGGCGTCGATTTTCTTGAACGCCGCAGACTCGTCGAGAAGTTTGATTCTCTCTTTGGCCGCCGCTTCGTCGAAGTTTACCGAGGCGCCTCGAACGTCGTTGTTTGCGTCGACGGTGACGGAAATGCCCGCCCGCCACACCGGTATGCCTCGGTAGAGCTGGCGCAGTTCGTAGGTCGTTGCTCCGCGTACACCTTTGCCTTCACCTAGCAGCAGCTGAGCGGTCGCCTTCGGATTGATGCCGGGCTCGTGACGGCGAATCACCTCGACCTTGAGACCCAGTTCCTGCTCGAGGAACAGTGCAATAGCTTTGGCCGGGTCGTTGCGGGCCGCCGGGAAGTGCAACGGCTCTTCATAGTGGAAGTACGCTCGCATGTTCACCCTCGCAGTCTTGGCCTGCCAAGTTCAACGATTTGCGGCAGCGCGGCGTTTCGATCGCGGTCCTAGCAAATGGTCCGCCGAGACCAGATCGCAACGCGACTGCCAGTTACACAAAAAAGTCTCTGCCAAACCCTTGTAGTCTGCAATAGGAATATTCACGTGCGCCTGAGCGCCGTACGGCATTTCGGGGTGACCCGGGGCGCGCCTCGGATGAGGCAAGCCTCCTCCGTCCAGCCGACGTCGAAGATGTCGGGCTGTGACAGCAACTGCGTCCAAGAATTGTCCCAACGGCGGAGCGATACGAACGCCGCTTCGCCATCGGGCGGCAGCGCGAGCTGCACGCGGGCGGGTACCGCTATCTCCTCACCGCAGCAGTCGATCGCGTAGCCCGGTTCGATGACGATGCCACCGCCGTTCGAATCGGCCGTCGCGTCGACGTGAACCTCGAGCCCGCACACCATCCTCATGACTCTCGAATTGCCTTATGAACGTGCCGACGGCGATCATCGCTGAAGACTAGGAGATCCTGGCGTTCGAGAGCGGACGCGCAGCGAAGCCGCGCGCCGCTCAACGCGAACGTTATGCGGCAGCGTCGAGGACATCAGGGTGATTCACGTCGATCTAGCGAACCTCATCGCGACAGCGGCGGCGACCGTGTTGCGTCCAGCGAGTGATGAAGATCTGGAACGCCTACGGAAACTTGGTCTTCCTGCGGTCGTCGTTCATTTCTATCGTTCCTACGAGCCGTCTGGCTGTGCCGAAATAGAAGGTGTGCGCCTATGGCCAATCTCAGAGGTCCTCAAGGAAAACCAAAACTACGTACCTGGCGCCGATGTATCTCCGCACGGATTCCTCGTATTCGCTACGACAGTTTATGGTGATGCATATTGTTTCGACGTTTCGGTAGCAGAACCGCGCGTAGTGTTGCGCTCGCATGAGCTACCGTTCGATGAAATGGACGCGGGGCAGATAAAGGCGTTGGCGAAGCCCATTGCACCTAACCTCGATGCTTTTCTCGCAAGTTTCGCGGCAGGGTCTCGTGATTCGGAGCCGCTTCATGATGCGCAATCGTAGGCAGCCGCATAACAACCGGTTGCAGCGGACGGTCAGGCATAAAGTGCCAAGGCACTGGCGTCAGCACGCCGCCGCTGAACCGGGGCGTTCGGCGTCAGAGGCGAATCGTGGGTTCGTCGTTCACCGAATAACGAGGACAGGGTTTCGGGTCGCGAATCGTCACCGCCGAAATCGGCGAGAGGGTCAGGGGCCTCGGTAGATCACCTTGAATGCCGTATCGTTGAGCCTCTGTGGTATCGCCAGTGTCGATCCGTTGGAGTCGACCATCGTGGTCGGCGTGCCGTCCGTGAGCAACTTTGTTCCGCCGGTTGTGAAGGCGACGATCTCGTCGAAGTACACCACGCCGAACCGGGCCAGCGGATCGGGCGGGCCGTTGAATTGGCTGCCGCGACTGATCCCCGCGTTGATTGTCACGGCCGGCGGGAACCCGGTATCCATATTGAGGTTCACGGTTTCGGCCGTGGTCTCATTGACCAGGCCGTAGAACGCGGTACCGGCGGAGTTGGTCTGCAAGCACAGCGTGGCGCTGATCGAGTCGCCGGGTCTGACCGGAAGGGCGACTTGCGCCCCGGTGTGGATCCGGACTAGGGTCGTGACGTTCTGGGCGGTATCGACCGTCATTTCCACGTGGAGGTCCAGGAAACCGAGGCCGAAGAAGGTACGGAAGTTGTTCGGAAGGCTCCCACTCGGGCTGTGGTTCAGGTTCGGGACCGTCCAGGTTCCCGATAGCACGGTGATCGGACCGGCACTGTTGAACAGCTCGAACCCGCAAGATTCGAGCGGGAACAGCCCGAAGGCCGCGGCAACGGGCTTCGTCGGCTTGTCGGCGGGAAGAAGCTTGGGCTTGAGGTGCTTATAACCCTGATAGCGGCGCGCACACTGCTCCCACAGTGCCGCCAGTGCAGGCTGCGTTCGAGGATCCGGGCGCTGCGGTAGTCCGTGCCGCGCGAGGTCTTTGGGGGTCGCAGCGAGCGCGTCGAAACCCTTTGGCGGCGGCGGGAAGATCTGCACGCCTTTCATTTTGGGAATTGCTTTTCCAGCCATGATCGTCGCTCCTGCGGCTGTTTGAAGATGGGCGTCCCACAAAACCCCTCAAGTGTGCCGCCTTCGCAGTGCCCTCGCGAATGACTACGAGATGTACAGATTACGATGAGGACGTATCGCTTGTCTAGAATTCTTGCTGATGCGCGCGAGTGAAAAGGCCGGGGAGAAGTGGCAACCGGGGCCTTGAGCCTTGGCGGCACGCGTTGCGCGATTTCGCCGAACCAGCGGCTGAAGCTGACCGGGGCCGCCATCCTGGTTTTCCGAGCTTCAACGTTATCGCAGGCGGCCCCGGCAGCTTAGCCGAGCGTTAGAGCGAAGGATAGTAAATCCAACGCCCTGACGCGCCGTTGGGAGCGGTGTAGCGCTTCGTCACGCGCTCGTGCCGACGGGAAGCTGAGGCGCTCCGGCGCCGCGGCGGGGCCACGGTAGCCCCGCGTGCGGGTGCTTCGCGCGCGGAGGGGTGCCCGCGTCGCGGACGTGGCGGCCGTCGGCACGCGCCTGCCCGGCGTCGCACGCGCACGGCGGTCGACGGCCGGTGTGGGCTGCAATAATAGGATCGGGGGCGCGGCTTTGGGTCTGTGGGTTTCGGATTGACGAGTCCACGGCTGTCCGTGGCATGATGAGGCGTGATTGCCCTCGCCCGGATTGTCTGAGGTTGCTTGCCGATGCGGTCGGCTTGGCCGTCCTCTCGATCCGGCCCCGGCGATCCCTCGAAGCCGAAAACTTGGTGCTTCGTCGCCAGGTTGCGCTCTTCAAGGAGCGGGGCATTAAACCCCGGCGTATCGATGCCGCGACGCGGGCGAGCCTGGCCTTGCTGTCGCGGTGGTGCGATTGGCGCTCTTGCCTGATGGTCGTTCGGCCAGAAACGGTGGTCCGTTGGCACCGCGCCGGATGGCGACTGCTGTGCCGTTTCAAGTCCAGGCCGGGCCGTCCGCCCATTCCGTTGGAACTCCGCCGGTTGATTCGACGTATGGCCATGGAGAATCCGCTCTGGGGCGAGGAGCGAATTGCCAATGAGCTGTTAGTCAAGCTCGGGATCCGGGTCTCGCCGAGAACGGTCGGCAAGTACATGCCGAAGCGACCGGGGCAACCGCGTGGTGATCAGCGCTGGTCCGCCTTCCTCAAGAATCACGCAAAGGCGATTCTCGCGTGCGACTTCTTCGTGGCGGTCACCGCCACGTTTCGGATGCTGTACGTATTCGTTGTCATCGAGCACGGCACACGCCGTCTGGCCCATGTGAGTGTGACCGCGCACCCGAGCGCAGACTGGACGCTGCAGCAGTTGCGGGAGGTCGTTGGATTCGGCCATGCTCACCGGTATCTGATTCACGACCGCGACAGCATCTTCGCGAAGAGCTTGGACGAATCGATCAGGAATCTCGAGCTAACCGTGCTCAAGTCACCGCCCCACAGCCCGAAGGCCAACGCGATCTGCGAACGGGTGATCGGAACGATTCGGCGTGAATGTCTGGACTGGTTGATCCCGATGTCCGAGGGGCATCTACGCTGGATTCTGAAATCCTGGGTAGAACATTACAACCGCGGAAGGCCGCACAGCAGCCTGGGGGCCCCGGTGTTCCAGATCCTCCGCAGGAACTCGTGCTGATCCGGAAGTCAGAATCCCGACATCGATTGGCGGCGGGTGTACGCGTGCTTGCCAAATCCGTCTTGGCCGGCTTGCATCACGAGTATTTGCTTGCGACGGCACCGGCGAGCGTGTAGTCGTTTGTCGGAAAACCCGCGGTGCAATGCGCGACGCCGATAGTTGCGGAGCACAGGCGGACGAGCGGCGGTGGTGCGCAATGGTTACCTGCCCAAGCGTTCGACTCTAACCCGCCCTCGGTGTCGAGCCTCGGGCGGGGTCGTGGTCTCCGCGTGAGACGACGTTGTGGCGCGCGAGTTGCTTGAGCCCGCCTGCGAGGTGACGCGGCGGTTGCCTAGCCTGCATAATCTATGGGTCACCGACCATGGGCGACCCCTGTGTTGCACCGACTGCGCTCCGACCTTCAACTGACGCTGATCAGCGTGTTCGGTGCCTGCGCCATCGTGGGCATTCCGCCGTTCGCCGTCTACCGGTTCGTGACCGGCAACTACGTGGCGGGCGTCTTCGACTCGACCCTCGTCGCCGTGATCGCCACCGTGGTCGTCTACGCGTGGAAAAGTGCCAGCACGAACCGGCCGGCGTTCATTCTCGCACTCATCATTTCGACCGGCGCGACTACCAGCGGGCTTCTCGTGGGACCGTCGGGCCTTTTCTGGATGTACGCCGTGCTCATGGCCAATTTTTTCCTCACCGACCGGATCAAGGCCACGATCCTGTCCGTCGTATCGCTCGGCATTCTGGTGGCCCATGGCAAGGCGTTCGAGTCCGTTGTGCACATGGCCTCGTTCCTCGCGACCGGCCTGATCGTCGGCGTGATGGCGTTCATCGTCGCCTACCGGTTCGAATTGCAACGACAGCAATTGGAAGAGCTGGCGATCCAGGATCCACTGACCGGCGTGCACAACCGGCGGGCAATGGAGCACGAGCTGGAGATCGCCGTCGAAGCGCACAAGCGAACGGGTGCCAACTTCGGCATCGCGATGGTGGACCTCGACCACTTCAAGCGGGTGAACGATCAGTACGGCCACAGCGCCGGGGACCGGGTCCTGGTCGCGTTCGCGAACCTGCTCCGGCGGTCGACGCGCGCGGTCGACCGCGTGTTTCGCTTCGGTGGGGAGGAGTTCGTGTTGTTGCTTCCCGTCGAGCACAGCGACGGCCTTCGCCTCGCCTCGGAAGACCTGCGGATGACAATCGCCGCGCAGCTACGCCATCCCGGGGGCGCGCTGACGGGTTCCCTCGGATGCGCGATGCTGATGGCTGACGAATCCTGGCAGTCGTGGCTGGCACGGGCGGACGCCGCCTTGTATCGAGCGAAACAGGGCGGACGCGATCAGGTAGTCGTCGATGGACACAGCGACGTGGCGGACGCCCCGGTCCTTACGAAGTCCCGAACGATTTCCTGAAGGCGCTGCGGTCGTGCTTGAATCGCAGGCGGCAACGGAACAAAGCGTGGCGCGCCTTCCCGCGCATTCATGCCCAGACGTATCAACCGTCGGAGTGGATCACGCATCGTGACTCCCGCCGGCAGCGCAGGACGCAACACACCAAGAGGACGACACGATGAAAACGACCGCGGCGCTGATGCTCGTTGCAGTTCTTGCCGGTTACGGCTTGCATGCACTGGCGCAAGGACGCGCCGATGTTCGGATGGCGATAACCCCGATCGGCAATTCCTCTTCGAACGGTATCTCTTTCGCCTGGTTCTACGATGCGACCGAACGAACGGTCTATGTCTGCCGCAGCGGGCACGGCAGCGGCGACAGCGTGGAGTGCAAAGGCAAGGCGACGTTGCCGTAGACGAAGAACATTTGCCGCCGGCTGCTGCCTGTACACGTCTTCGTCAAACAGCTGCCCTTTGCAATCCTAGGCAACGTACTGCAAGGGTCGTGGGCGCCGCGTAGAATTTGCGGGCCATGGACGAGTCTTCTGCCCTCGCGGTGACGGCGGCGCGCGCCCTCGAGTCCTCGGACTCCGCGCATGCGGTTTGGAGCGACGCCGACCGCGCCTGGGCCAGCCGCGCCGCCGCCCAGATCGTCGGCGAAGGCGCCTCCGCCGAGACCTTCGTCGCGCGCCGTGCCGCGCTTGTCCTCGAGCGCGTGGGCGAACGCCACAAGGCGCTGCCGCGCGCGGTAGACGCCGTTCGCTGGCGTCCCTGGGTTGGCAATGCCGTCGTCGCGCTGGCCCTTGTCGCGGGCATCGTCGTCGACGACATCGGCGGCGTCAAACGCATCAATGTTCTTGCCCCACCCGCCCTGGCGCTGATCGTGTGGAACCTCGCGGTGTACGTCATCGTCGTCGCGGGCTACGTGGTGCGCTACGGCGAGCATGCCGAACACCGTCCGTTACGACGTCTCCTCGTCCGGATCGCCGGTGGCGCCATCAAGTCGCGCGCACGTGCGATGGCCGGCGTCACCGGGGCCTTTGCAGTGGACTGGGCCTTGCGGTCGGCGCCGCTGCACGGCGTCCGTGCGGCGCGCATCCTCCATCTTGCCGCTGCGTCGTTGGCGCTCGGGGTCATCGCGGGCTTCTATCTGCGAGGCATTGCGCTCGACTACCGGGCGAGCTGGGAGAGCACGTTCCTGTCGCCACCGACCGTACACACGATCGTGTCGGTCGCCTACGCGCCGGGGGCGGCGGTCACCGGGACTGCGGTGCCGACGGTCGATGAGATCGCCGCGATCCGTGCGCCTGCGAGCGAGAACGCTGCGCGCTGGCTGCATCTGATTGCCGCCACGCTAGTCGTGCTGGTGGTCGTCCCACGATTGGCGCTCGTGCTCACCGCAGGTTTCATCGAGCGCCATCGCGCGCGCCATGTCCCCATCGACCTCGACGAGCCCTACTTCCAACGCTTGCTGCGCGGCTTTCGCGGTGGGCCCGCGCATGTGTGCGTACTGCCGTACACCTACTCCCCGCCGCCCGTGTGCGTGTCGGGGCTGGAGGCAATCGTCGCGCAGGGTTTCGGCAGCGGCGCGTCGGTTCTGCTGTCGGCACCGATTCCGTACGGCTCCGATGAGCCACTGCCCGAGACCGGTGGAAAGAGCGTCACAACGATTGCACTGTTCAATGTCACCGCAACACCCGAACGCGACGTGCACGGCGCGTTTCTCGGCGCCCTGCGGGCGCGGGGCGGCGCGCTGGTCGCGATGGTCGACGTCAGCGCGCTTGTCGCGCGTCACGCTGCGGACCCGGCCGCGATCGAGCCGCGCCTCGCCCTCTGGCGCGAACTTGCCGACGAGGCGCGCGTGCCACTGGTGGTCGCGAATCTCGTTGCGCCCGATCTCAATGCGGCCGACGCCGCGCTCGACGCTGCGCTGGGAACCGCGCCAGCCGGAGTGCCGACAACCACGATGCCAAGCCGCCGGTTATGAGAAACGCGATCGCGCTGTCGCTGATTTCGCATACCAACGCGGGCAAGACGACGCTCGCGCGCACGCTGCTCGGCCGCGACGTGGGCGAGGTGCGCGACGCGGCGCTCGTGACGTACGAGTCTACGCCCTACCCGCTGATCGACACGCCCGAGGGTGACGCGCTGATTCTGTGGGACACGCCCGGCTTCGGCGACAGCGCGCGGCTCGCGCGGCGGCTCGCCCACGAGGGCGACCCGATCGGCTGGTTCCTCACGCAGGTCTGGGACCGCTTCCGCGACCGTGCGTTCTGGCACTCGCAGACGGCCGCGCGCAACGTGCGCGAGCAGGCCGATGTCGTGCTCTATCTCGTCAACGCGTCCGAACAGCCGGTCGATGCGGGCTATCTGCAGCCGGAGCTGGACGTGCTGGCGTGGATCGGCAAGCCTGTCGTCGCACTACTCAACCAGACCGGCCCGTCGGGTCCCGCCGAAGAGGACCGCGCCGACGAGGCGCGCTGGCGGGCCGCGCTCGGCTCGCGTCCGTGCGTGCGCGCGGTGATTACGCTCGATGCTTTCGCGCGCTGCTGGGTGCAAGAGATCGCGCTGCTCGACTTGGTCGGGGACGCGCTGCCAGCCGGGAAGCGTCCCTCGTTCGGGCGCCTGGCCGCGGCGTGGCAAGCGCATCGCATGTCGCAGTTCACGCAGTCACTGGCAGCGCTCGCCGAACCGATTGCCAAGGCCGCCTGCCATCGCGAGCCGCTGCCCGCCGCCGACCTCAAGGCCACGTTGCGTGACGTCGGTCGTACGCTGGGCTTCGGATCCGATGATCCCGACAGCGCGAAGACTCGCGCGGCGCAGGCGCTCGCCGCGCGTCTTGCGTGCGACCTGCGGGTGAGCACCGATCGGCTGATCGCAATCCACCAGTTGCGCGGTCACGCCGCGCAGGAGTTGGTGGACGGACTCACGACGGCGGTCAGCGTCGACGCGCCGGTCAGTACCGGCAAGGCCGCGATGATGGGGGGCGCGGTCTCGGGCGCGCTGACCGGCGTGGCCGCCGATCTAGCGTCTGGCGGACTCACTTTCGGCGCCGGCCTGCTCACCGGCGCGGTGCTGGGCGTCTTGGGGGGTGCGGGCCTCGCACATGGCGTCAATGTCGCGCGCGGCAAGACTGGCGCCGCCCTGCGCTGGGACGACGCCTTCCTGACCGAGCAGGTCGCCGCCGCGTTGCTGCTCTACCTCGCAATCGCCCACTATGGCAGGGGGCGCGGCGACTGGGTCGCCACCGCCTATCCCGCGCACTGGCGGCCATTGGTCTCGGAGATCGTCGCGGCGCGTGGCGCCGCATTGCGCGAACTATGGGCAAGACGCGAGGCGGGGTGCGATGCCGAAGGTATTGGCGCGGCACTACGCGAGTTGCTGGTGGACGCGGCGTACGCGGCGCTCGAGCGGTTGTATCCGGGGGCGTTGGTTGCGGGTAGCAATCGAGCCTTGCGGGCGACCACGAGGATTAGCGAAGCTCCGCCCCCGACCTTGGAATCAGGACGAGAACGATGATCCGTGGTCCACCTGGGCGATAATCAGCGCAGGAGGATTGCCCCGGCGCCAACCGGACGGCAGACGATGACCGAGCGATGACCCCACAGCCAGGAATGACGCCGGGCCAAGAGCTCGCGGGGAAGACGATCCTGATCACCGGCGGCGCGCGCAACATCGGGCGGGCCATTGCGCGATCGCTGGCCGCGGGTGGCGCGCGCGTGGTGGTCACCGGGCTCCACCCGAGCGACGATCTGGCCGCAACAGTCCGGTCGATCGAAGCCGCCGGCGGGATGGCCGCGAGCGTCGTCGCGGACGTCACGGATCCCGATGCCGTTGCCACGATGGTGGCGGCGACCATCGATCGCTTCGGGCGCCTCGATGCCCTGGTCAACAACGCTGCACTCCGCGTCGAGCAGGCGTTCGCGGACATGTCGTTTGCCGATTGGCAGCGCATCCTGGCGGTCGTTCTCGATGGCGCATTCCTGTGCTCCCGCGCCTGCCTGCCGCATCTCGTCCGCGCCGGAGGCGGATCCATCGTCAACATCGGCGGGGAGACCGGACATCGGGGCGCATCGCTGCGCGCTCACGTGGTGACCGCGAAGGCCGGACTCGCGGGCATGACCAAGGCGCTCGCACTCGAATTGGCTGCGCAGCGGATAACGGTCAATTGCGTCGTGCCGGGGCGCATAGAAACGATCCGCATAAATACTGACGGGGCCGGCCCGTTCGGGCATCACCGCGGCTTGCCGCCGCTCGGCCGATACGGTCTGCCCGAGGAAGTCGCGGCGATAGTGAGGATGCTGTGCGGTCCGGATTCGCGTTACATCACGGGCCAGGCGCTTCACGTCAACGGTGGCGGATACATGCCATGAGCGCCGCAGGGCCGCCCCAAGGCGCGAACTACTGCGACCTCCGCACCTTTGGAGTGGGCACAGTGCCGCTTGGGGTCGGCCGCCACCCGCGCTCGCAGACACGCCCTTCGGGCCTTGGCTTCGCCCTGCTCGCGCGGGCGTCCTCGCTGGGCAGCGCAGCGGCGGCAGCCGCAAGCGTGGTACACCCATGAGCGCCGCAACGCCGCGCCCGCGCATCGTTCATCTGGCGTTGAAGGTCGACGATCTCGAACGCACGGCGGCGTTCTACCGGGAGGTGTTCGGGTTTACCGAAGTCGAAACGACACACGTGCGCGACCACACGTCCCGGCACATGACCGACGGCCACCTCGATTTCGCGCTGATCCGCTACGACGCCGGAACGGAATCCGCCGAAAGCCGGGCTGCCGGCGCCGGTCCTTGCATCCACCACTTCGCGGTGGAGGTCGCGGACCTGGAAGAGGCGAAGGCGCGGGTCCTCGCGCACGGCTGCGAGATCATCAGCGACGCCGGCGTCATCCCGATAAAATTCCGGGCGCCCGGAGGCACGATTGCCGAACTGGTCCCGCTGCAGCGTTACGACAGGAAGGCGCGTGCGAACCCGCCGCGGCCGAAGGAGCACGATGATGATAAAGGGGGCAAGGCGGGCTGATTTCTGGTCCGGACTCGTGCTTGCCGCGCTCGGCGCCTGGATCGTCGGCGAGGCGCGCCGCTGGGATTATCTGGGGCCCGACGGCCCGGGGGCCGGCTTTTTCCCCCTCGGCTACGGCGTCGCGATGATCGCGCTGTCGGCGGTGCTCGTCGTTCGCAGTACGCTTGGCAAGGTCACGGATTCGCCCCTGGAGCCGCGTGGTTCTGCCGGCGTGCGGCGCGCGCTTACCTGCTGGTGCGCGCTGGTCGTCTCGGTCGCACTGCTGAAGTTGATCGGGTTCATCGCGAGCTTCGCGCTTTTGTCGTGGTTCATCGTTGCGGTGATGTTCCGCCAGTCGCAACGGCGGGCGTGGGCGGTCGCCGTCGGCGGCGCGCTGGCGTTTTACGGTGTTTTCGGCATTTTGCTCGGCGTTGCGCTGCCGGCCGGCCTCTGGCACCTCGTTTGAGCGTGTCGCAGACCGCCGACGGCTTGCGCATCCATTCCCGCGAACGGCGCACCGACAGGGACCACGGGTGGAGATCATCGGCGGGCTTGCGCAGGGATTCTCGGTCGCGCTCGAGCCGGCGAATCTCCTATGGTGTTTCGTCGGCGTGTTCCTCGGCACCGTCATCGGCGTGCTCCCGGGGCTTGGGCCGCCGGCAACGATCGCGATGTTGCTGCCGCTCACCTTTTCCATGCCACCGGCGAGCGCGATGATCATGCTGGCCGGAATCTACTATGGCGCGAAATACGGCGGCTCGACGACGTCGATCCTGCTCAACGTGCCCGGTGAGTCGGCCTCGGTGGTGACCTGCCTCGACGGTTATCAGATGGCGCGCAACGGCCGCGCCGGCGCCGCACTCGGCATCGCTGCGATCGCCTCGTTCGTCGCCGGTACCGTCGGCGTGGTGGGGCTGATGCTGGTCGCGCCACCGTTGGCCAAGCTGTCGCTTGCCTTCAGCTCGCCCGAGTACTTCGCGTTGATGACGTTCGGCCTCGCGATGGTAGTGCTGCTGGCCGGAGCGTCGCTGGTAAAGGCATTGCTGGCGATGCTCGTCGGGCTCTGGCTCGCGGGTATCGGAACCGACCTCTTCAGCGCCACGTCGCGGTTCACGTTCGGCCGAATAGAGCTCCTTGGCGGAATCGACTTCGTCATCGTCGCCATCGGCATCTTCGCCATCGCCGAAGTCCTCACCAACATGGAGCCGCGCGACGGTGCCCGGATGCTCCCGGTTCCGCGAGGAGTGCGCAATCTGTTGCCGACGCGGCAGGACCTGAAGGATTGCCGCTTCGCCTTCCTGAACGGCTCGGTGCTGGGTTTCCTGATCGGCGTGCTGCCGGGCGCCGGCTCGACGATCGCCTCCTTTCTTGCCTACGGCGTCGAGAAAGCCGTCTCCCGGCATCCCGAAAAATTCGGAACCGGCGTCGTCGAAGGCGTGGCGGCACCGGAAGGTGCCAACAATTCCGAAACCGGCGGCGCGCTGGTGCCGCTGCTGACGCTCGGCATCCCCGGCAGCGGTACGACCGCGGTCCTGCTCGCCGCGCTGATCCTGTGGGGCTACAAGCCGGGGCCGCTGCTGATCGAGGATAGTCCCGCGCTGTTCTGGGGACTGGTCGCGAGCATGTACATCGGCAATCTCCTGCTGCTGGTCCTCAACCTGCCGTTGGTGCCGCTGTTCGCCCAGTTGCTGAAGCTGCCGGGATATGCCATGTATACGTTGATCCTCGGCGTATCGATCATCGGTGTCTTCACGCTGTCCGGCAGCCTGTTCGATGTCGCGCTGCTGACGGTTTTCGGGCTGCTGGGGTATCTGATGCGCAAGCTCGACTACCCGGCGGCGCCACTGGTGCTCGGACTGGTTCTCGGCGACCCGATGGAGCGCGCGCTGCGCCAATCGCTGATGATGTCGCAAGGGGACCTGTCCATACTTGCGACGCGCCCGATTTCGTGCACGATCCTGATCCTGGCGGCCGCCGTTCTCGTCCTGCCGCTGTTCCGGCGGATGAATGCGTTGCGTCTCCAGGCCATCGCGCAGGACGGCTGACCATCGACACCATGAGGAGCGTTTCAATCATGCTCAAGCCAGGATTTTGCTTCACGTTGGTTCTGTCGGCGTTGCTCTGCGGTCCCGCGCTGGCCGTGTTCACGCCGACGAAGACCATCGATATCGTCGTGCACACGGGCCCGGGCGGCGGCAACGATGTGCTCGCACGGGCGATGGTGGCCATGATCGAGAAGGAGAAGCTGCTGCCGGTGCGCTTGCAAGTGCTGAACAAGCCGGGCGGCAACGGTGCCGTGGCCGCCGCCTACCTCGCCGAAAAGCGTGGCGACGCATACACGATCGGTCTCATCACCAGCAACTGGATCATCAGCCCGATGGTAACGGCGGAGGCCAAGGTCACACTGCAGGATCTGACGCCGGTCGCGCAGCTCGTGCTCGAGCCAGCCCTGGTTGCCGTGCGCGCCGACGCGCCATACGGGACAATGAAGGATTTCATCGACGCGGCGAAAGCCAGCCCGGGGCAGTTGAAGCAGTCGGGAGGCTCGCTCACCGCGCGTGACAGCATCATGCGCCAGGTGCTGCAGAACGCGACCGGCGCACGGTGGGCGTTCATTTCGTTTCCCGGCGGTGGGGAGCGGATCGCGGCGCTGCTCGGCGGCCACGTGAACATGATGATCGTCGAGCCGCAGGAGGCCGGCGAGAACATCCGCGCCGGCAAGATGCGCGTCCTGGCGCAAGTGACCGACAAGCGCCTGCCCGCGTTCCCGGACGTGCCGACGCTGAAGGAGGCGGGCTACGACGTTCCGCTGGTCCCGCAGATGCGCGGCGTCGTCGCGCCGCCGGGGGTCCCGCCGGACGTCATCGAATTCTGGCAGGACTTCCTGCGCCGGCTCACGCGCACCGAAGCCTGGCGCAAGTATCTCGAGGACAACCAGTTCGAAGACGGCTTCCAGACCGGTCCCGAATTCGCGAAAACGCTCGACGAGACCACGCGCCAGGTGCATCAACTGTTGCAGGAAGGCGGCATCAAGCTGGTGCGCTGACCGCGGCGGAATGGCACCCATGGCTGCTGCAGTCCCGGCACCTGCGGTCGCGGAAACGCTTGCCGAGTGCATCGCGACACTCCGGGCGGACACGTTGCCGGACGCCGTACGCGCATGTGCGGAGGCGCTGCTGATCGACGTGGTCGGACTCTGCGTCGCGGCGCGCCGCACCGCGTACGTGGAAGCACTTTGTGCGAGCACGGACGTGGGCGGGCCGTGCACGGCGATCGGCGTCGAAGGCGGATGGCGCGCCGAGGACGCCGCCATGGTCAACGGCACCGCGGCGCATGGCGAGGATTTCGACGACACGTTCGAAGGCGGGCCGGTACACAGCGGCGCGGTGATCGTCCCGGCGGTATTGGCGGCCGGCGAGCGGTTCGGGCGGGACGGCCACGCGGCATTGCTCGGGCTCGTCGTCGGTGTCGAGGTGCTCTGCCGGCTGGCACTGGTGGCGCCCAAGGCAATCCACAACGCCGGCTTTCATCCGACCAGCGTGCTGGGCGCGATGGCGGCAACGAGCGCGGTGGCGGCGACGATCGGCCTTTCACCCCGGCAGACGGTCGATGCGCTGGGCATCGCCGGCAGCATGGCGGGAGGCATCATCGAGTATCTCGCCGAGGGCGCCTCGACCAAGCGGCTGCATGCCGGGTGGGCGGCGCGGGTTGGAATCCATGCCGCGCGCCTGGGCGCACGCGGCTTCCTCGGACCGCGCACGGTGTTCGAAGGCACCCACGGCCTCTTCAATGGCTTCGCGCGATCCTCTGTGGGCGACTACGCCGCGCTCACGCACGGCTTCGGGCACGATTGGCTGATGACGGGGCTCACGTTCAAGCCGTACGCGACGGGCACAATGAACCAGCCGTACGTCGATTGCGCGTTGCGGCTCGCCGCCCGCGGCATTGCTCCCGAAGATGTCGTCGACGTGGTCTGCGAGACCGCCGAAGGCTATGTGCCGCGTCTGTGGGAGCCGCTCGCCGCGAAGCAGCGCCCTGCGAACGCGTACGCGGCAAAATTCAGCACGCCGTTCAATATCGCGGTCGCGTTCGTCACCGGCGGCGCCGGACTGTCCGCATTCACCGAACACAACGCGAGCGATCCGCGCATTCTCGCGCTTGCCGGCAAGGTCCGCTACGTTGTCGACCCCGACAATCCGTACCCGCGGCAGTACACGGGACATGTGCGCATGACGCTGCGCGACGGGCGGATTCTGGAAGAGCGCCAGCCGCACATTCGCGGCGGCGTGCGCGAGCCGCTGTCGCGGACGGACATCGAACAGAAGTTTCTCGGCAACGCCGTCTACGGTGGCTGGCATGCGGATCGTGGCCGTGCCTTCCTCGCCCGCGTGCCGCGATTCTTTTCCGAAGCCCTCGACCTCACCGCGCTGCGCGGCTGAGTCTCAACGGCTCGAGGATCCATGATGCGTGCCCGCAAGCGCAATTTCCTGAAGGTCCTCGCCGCCGCTGTCGTCGCACCGCTTGCGCGACCGCTCCTCGCCCAGTCCGGTTACCCAACGAAACCGATCAAGATCATCGCCCCAGTGCAGCCCGGCGGTGGCGTCGACCTGGTCGGGCGCACGATCGCCGACCGGCTCGGGCGCGTGCTCGGGAAGTCGATCATTGTCGACAACCAGAGCGGCGGTGGCGGTGTCGTCGGATCGCTGGCGACGGCGCGGGCAGCACCGGACGGGTACACGCTGATGGTCGGCTACGTCGGGACGCACGGAACGAATCCGGCGGTACGCAAGCTGCCGTACGACGCAGTCCAGGATTTCACGCCGATCGCGATGGTCGGCGGCACGCCGAACGTGCTGGTGGTGCCGCCGTCGCTGCCGGTCAACACGCTCCGCGAATTCGTCGCATACGCGAAGGCGAATCCCGGCAAGCTCTCGTACGGATCGGCGGGTCCCGGTACGCTCACTCACCTCGCAATGGAGCAGTTGAAGGTCGCCGCCGATCTCGACATGGTACACATCGCCTATCGCGGCATCGGTCCGGCCTTCATCGACATTCTCGGGGGCCAGACACAGGCGATGTTCCCCGGGCTCGCGGCGGCATTGCCGCACATCAGGGCGGGGAAGGTGAAGCCGCTGGCCGTCACCGGTACCCAGCGCCACCGACTGCTGCCGGACGTGCCGACGTTCGAGGAATCCGGCTACAAGGGATTCGATGGCGTCCAGTGGTACGGGATCGTCGGGCCGGCGAACCTGCCGGCCCCGATCGTCAAGCGGCTCAACGACGAGATCAATGCACTGCTCGAAAGCCCCGATCTCCGCGAGCGGCTCGCGAGCGAAGCGCTCGAGCCGATGCCGATGTCCCCGGAGCAGTTCGGCCGCTACGTGCGCGACGACATCGCCAAGTGGACCAAGCTCGCCAAGGACCGCAACATCGAAATCACCGATTAACGGCGCAAGTCGACCGCGTAGGCGCGTCGACTGGGAGATCCAATGGCTCACAACACACGGGTGACGGCTGACTCCAACGCCCCACCGGTCACGCGCGTTCTGGCTGACTTCGTCGCGACCCACCCATCACAGGGATGGGATGCGAGCGTTGAGAAGGAGGCGCATCGGACCTTGCTCAACTGGGTGGGCTGTGCCATCGGTGCATCGCGTCATCCGACGGTCGAAGCGGCCCTGGCCGCGGTGCTGGAGCTCGCGCCGGGCGCGCAGGCCACGATTCTCGGCCGTACCGAGCGCGTCGACATCGCCAGCGCGGCGTTGTTGAACGGCATCACGTCGCACACGTTCGATTTCGACGACACGCATCTGAAGACGATCATCCACCCGGCCGGCCCGGTCGCGTCAGGGGCGCTCGCGCTCGCCGAACACACGGGCGTCAGCGGCCGACAGCTCATCGACGCCATTGTCCTGGGTGTCGACGTCGCCTGCCGCGCGGGCAACATGATCTATCCCGATCATTATGACCGTGGCTGGCATATCACCAGTTCGGTCGGCATGCTCGGCGGGGCAGCGGCGTGCGCACGGTTGCTCGGGCTCGACAGCAGGAAGACGACCATGGCGCTGGGCATTGCCGCATCGCAACCGATCGGCGTCCGCGAACAGTTCGGGTCGATGACCAAGGCCTTTCACGTGGGCGGCGCCGCGCGCGTCGGGCTGATGTCGGCCCTGATGGCCAAACATGGCTACACCGCCTCGAGTCGGGCGATCGAAGCGCCGCGCGGCCTGGCGCAGACGTACTCGACCAAGTGCGACTGGAACGAGATCACCGCCGGCCTCGGCAAACGCTTCGAAATCTCGCTCAACACCTACAAGCCATTCGCCTGCGGAATCGTGATCCATCCCGCCATCGACGGTTGCATCCAGTTGCGCAATGCGCACGGGCTCACCGCCGCCGACATCGAGCGGGTCGTGTTGCGCGTGCATCCGCTCGTGCTGGAGCTGACCGGCAAGAAGACGCCGGCTACCGGGCTGGAGGGCAAATTCAGCGTCTATCACGCCTGCGCCGCCGGTCTTCTCGTCGGGCATGCCGGCGAAACCGAGTTTTCAGATGCGATGGTCGCTCGTGCCGAAGTGGTCGCGCTGCGCGCCCGCATCGAGGCCCGCGCCGATGCCGCGATCGACGAGGCGGCCGCGGACGTCACGGTGACGATGACGGACGGCCGCACGCTGCACCTATTCGTCCCGCACGCCGTCGGCAGCCTCGAGCGGCCGATGAGCGACGCCGATCTCGCCCGCAAATTTCACGGCCTCGTCGACCCGGTGCTCGGTGCCGATCGCGCCGTGCAGCTCATCGCGCAATGCAGCGCTCTGGCCAGCACGGCCGACGTCCGGGCACTGGCGGCATTGGCGCATCCGTAACTGAACAAGCGCGACTTTTCGCTTGAATCGTTTTCGTTGCCGCGCCGCTCGCGACCCGTAGACCTACGCAATCATCTTGCGCAGCGCGGCCTCGGCCCCGGGGCTTGCAGAAGCCGCCCTACGAAAAGCATACCCCGTGTGCACCGCTACCAGCTGTTGCTCGTCGCGCCGTTGTTCGCCGTGTTGGTGAAAAAGTACAGGAACTTGTCCGTCACCGGGTTGTACGCATAGGTGCTCACGTGCAACCCGCTCGGCACCAGATTCACCGGCGTCGGACAGGCCCCGATCCGGAGCGTCCCCTTGTTGTCCGGCCCCACCAGCGTCCCGTTCGTCAACACCCTCTTGTCCGCCCCGAACGGCGGAATCAACAGCGTCATCACCATCAACCCCCCACTCCACGTCCCGCTGTAGCTGTCCCCCGTGTTCGGCAGAAAGACGAGCTCCGCACAGACCGAATCGGCCGTCGTGTTCTCCAACTCGACGTGAAAGTCGTAGCCATTGGTCGTCCAGCGCCCGTAGATCGTGCTCTCCCGCACCCGGATCTGGAAGCTCGGCCCCAGCACCGTCCCCACCGCAACATAGATCCCCCGCTTGTTCTGCGTGTTGCCCACCGCCGGCGGAAACGTCCGCACGATGCAGCGGATGCCATCGCTCGCCACCACCAGCGCCGGCGCCCGCGCGTTCGCCGTGCAGTCCACGTTGGTCTCCGACGGCGCGCTCACCCCACTGCCGTCGGTCACGTTCACCGCGCCAATCGTGTTCGACACCAGATCGCTGTACGGATCCACCACCTCCACCGCATAGGTCTTCCCCGGCTCGGTCCCGAACACGAACCAGCGCGTCTCCCCGCCGCCGATGTTCTGCAGCAGCGACGAGCCGTCCGGCACGATCACCCGCGCGTTGCCCACCGCCGTGTTGGCCAGCGGCCCCACCGTCTGCGCCTGCGCCGGCACCGCCACCAGACTCAGGCCTGCGACCACCACCCCCACCGCCCACGTTGCAACGTCTTCCGTGCTCTCATGATCCGCTCCTTTCCGGAGAAACCCTTCTGCCTGATTACCACGTGCTCCGCGTCTTGCCCTCGTTCGCCGTCGAGGTGAAGAAGTAGATGATCCGGTTGCCCACCGGGTCGAACGCGTACGTGCTGACGTGCAGTCCGGCCGCGAGCAGGTTGGTCGGCGACCCGCAGGCGTTGATGCGCAACGTGCCTTCGCTGTCGGTGCCGACCAGGCTGCCGCTCGGGATCGCCTGCTTCGCCGCGCCGAAGGCCGGCACGGTCAGCGTGAACGAGGCGAGCGATCCTGCCCACCCCGGACCCGCCGTGTAGGTGAGACCCGATTCCGGATAGCGCGCCACCTCGACGCACATCGCATCACCCGTCGTGTTCTCGACTTCGACGTGGTAGGCGAAATTGTTCGTGAGCCATCGACCGTAGATCGTGGCCTCGCGCGCGCGGATCTTGAACTGCGCCCCGCCCCCGAGGGCCGGGTCCATCCGCGTCACGTTCACATACACCGGCCGCTTGTTCTCCTGCATGCCCGCCGCCGGCAACGCCGTACGGAGAATGCAGCGGAGGCCATCACTGTTGATGTCCACCGCCGGCGGTCGCGGCCCGTTGGAGGCGGTGCAGTCGACGTTCGCCTCCGGCGGCGCCGACACGCCATCGGGCGCGAAGACGCCCAGCGTGCCGATCGCGTCGGCAGTCAGGTCGCCAGTCGTGTCGACGGCTTCGATGACGTAGGTCTTGCCCGGCTCGACCGTCATCGCGAACCAGCGCGTCTCCGGATATGACGCGAAGGTCTGCTTCAGCGCCGTGCCGTCCGGAACGATGAGACGGGCCGGCCCCGTATCGCAGTTCGTGTACCAAGGAGTTTGGCCGGTGGCGGTATCCCATGCGGGATCGGGCGCGTGGTTCAAGAAATTGGGGCAAAGCTTTGAACCGCCCGCCACCAACGTGCTCGGGGACGGAACGGATGGCACATTGCCGGTCAGCCGGTTGTTACTGACCCCGAAGTATTCCAGGTTCGTCAGGCCCGTGAGGGCGGGAATCGAGCCGGTCAGCTGATTGACACCAACAGAGAAGTCGAACAGGTACGTCAGGCCGGTGAGCGCGGGAATCGAGCCGGTCAGCTGATTGCGACCGACAGAGAAGTTGAGCAATTTTGTCAAGCCGGTGAGCGCGGGAATCGAGCCGGTCAGTTGGTTGTCATTGATGAGGAAGAATCGCAAGTCCGTTAGGCCGGTGAGCACGGGAATCGAGCCGGTAAGCTGGTTGAAATCGGCGCGGAAGGAGAAGAGATTCGCCAGACTGGTGAGCGCGGGAATCGAGCCGGTCAGCTGGTTGTTATTGACGAAGAAGTCGGCCAGGTTCGTCAGGCCGGTGAGCGCGGGAATCGAGCCGGTCAGCTGGTTGTTACTGACCCCGAAGTAGGTCAGGTTCGTCAGGCCGGTGAGCGCGGGAATCGAGCCGGTAAGCTGGTTGTCATTGACGAAGTAGTAGACCAGGCTCGTCAGGCCGGTGAGCGCGGGAATCGAGCCGGTCAGCTGATTGCCATCGACAAAGAAGGAGAACAAATTTGTCAGGCCGGTGAGTGTAGGAATCGACCCGGTCAGCTGGTTGTTATGGACGTGGAAAATGGTCAGGTTCGTCAGGCCGGTGAGCGCGGGAATCGAGCCGGTCAGCTGGTTGTTATTGACCTCGAAGTAGGCCAAGTTCGTCAGGCCGGTGAGCGCGGAAACCGAGCCGGTCAGCTGATTGGCACCGACGTTGAAAGCTTGCAAGTTCGCCAGGCCGGTGAGCGCGGGAATCGAGCCGGTCAGCTGATTGCCACCGACGGAGAAGCTCGAACAGGTTCGTCAGGCCCGTGAGGGCGGGAATCGAGCCAGTAAGCTGGTTGTTATCGATGTCGAAAATAGTCAGGTTCGTCAGGCCGGCGAGCGCTGGAATCGAGCCGGTCAGCTGGTTCCCCCAGGCGACGAAGATGTGCAAATTCGTCAGGCCGGTGAGCGAGGGAATGGTCCCGGCGAGGTGGTTTTGACTGACAGTGAAGGCGGATAGGTTCGTCAAGCTGTTGAAGTCGCCGGGGAGCGTGCCGGTGAGATTGTTCCCCCGAGAGTGATGGCCGTGACCGTGGTCCCGCCAATGTTGCAGGTGACCCCGTACCAGGTGCATTCGGTCCCCGCAGGGCCGTTCCAGTTGGTGCTGGTAGTCCAGGTGCCACCGATGGTGCTCGTGTAAAGATTGAGCAGCACCGTTCGCTCGCTGGCGGGAATGGCGGCCTGCGCAACGGTGGCGCCTAGAGCCAGCAGGATCAGGACAATGAGCGTGGCAATGCGGTGCCGCCGCCATGGCCCGCATTTCATTTATCGGCTCCCCAATTGAGCGTGTCTATTGAGCTTTAACCTAACCGCGTGACATCAGAACAGTTCAGCCGGTTACGTAATTCTCAACGGCTCCCCCCTACCGTCAGCTGGTAGACCGCTCCGAAGCCGAACGACACGGGTCCGTCCAGCCCGCACGCCCCCTCCGCCGGGATGTCGACAATCCCACTGAAGGAGAGCGTGTGCTCCCCCGCCGAGAGCGGATTCAGAAGCAGCCAGTACCCGTCGGCGACCGACTCGCCGGTCCCTGCGCCCCCGGGGATCCCGTAGATGTTGTCCGCCGGGTACTCGAAGCTGAAGAGCGGGGAAGCGGCGCGATAGCTGCCGAGGTTCGCCAGCGTCTTGCCGTCGAGTGTGGCTGCGAGCGAGGAGACGACCATCTGGTCCGCGAAGCACTTGGCGCAGGCGCGGAGCTGCTCCTCGTTGGACCCGAAGAACGGTGGCGTTTCCACGGTCGAGCACTCAACGTTATTGATCCCGAAAAAGACCGCCTTCCCTGAGGGGATTGTGCAGGGCACCCCCGCGCTGCCGGTGGCGTCCGCGGCGAGGTAGAAGACGTGCCCCGATTGCCCCTCGCCACAGGGCCCCCCGAGGCCCGGGTGGTGCGGCGCGGGGATCGAGAGGAACCATTTCCACCACTCCGCGGCCCAGCCGCCGTAGCTGTGCCCGTGGGCGTTCGAGTTCGGCGGCGCGACCCCCGGGTTCGGGTTTCCGGCCAAGGCCGCGGCTCCGGGCGCAAGGGTCAGGACGGCGACCACGAACGCGTTTCGAATCGAGCTCGGGCTCAAACTCAGCATCGGGACCATGAGAAGCCTCCGGCTCGCGCCGAATACCAGAGCGACGAGAACGAGCGAACGACGAAGTATGCTCATCATGATGGCCTCCTTGACCTTCGGTGGATTCGTGGATCGATCCGCCCGTCCGGGAGTAGCAAAGACGAGGCGCGAGCAAAGCATGCAACTTGCGGCACGGTACCGTACTTAAGGCCGCCTGAATGTTTGCTTAATCTTTTCGGTCACGCACGACCGTTGTATGCTGAAGGCGGCAAACGCACCGGGGCTTCCGCCCATGAGCGCTTTCGCTGTCTACCGCTTCGATCGCTTCCGGCTCATTCCAGACGAGCGGCGGTTGTTTGACAATGGCACCGCGGTGCCACTTAGCCCGCGTGCCTTCGACGTGCTTGTTGCCCTTGTGGAGCGGGCGGGACAGCTCGTTGGCAAAGCCGAGCTCTTCGAACTTATCTGGCCGAATCTGGTCGTCGAGGAAAACAACCTTCAAGTGCAAATATCGGCGCTGAGGAAGATCCTCGGCGCCGAGGCGATTGCGACCATTGCCGGGCGGGGTTACCGGTTCACCTTGGAGGCGACACGCGAGATCGCAGAGCTAGCCTCGCCGGCGGTAGCACCGAAGCACAACTTGCCGGAGCAGGTCACCTCCTTCGTTGGCCGCGACCGGGAACTGACCGAAATCAAGGAAGGGCTCGAGAAGACTCGGCTTCTGACGCTGGTTGGGTTCGGCGGCATCGGCAAGACACGCCTATCGCTTCGGGTTGCGGCCGATCTGATCGACCGCTATCCCGACGGCGTGTGGCTTGTGGAACTCGCGCCGCTCACTGAAGCGCGACGCGTGCCGCAGGCGGTGGCGTCGGTGCTCGGCGTCAGAGAACAGGCGGGGCGCCCGGTGCTGGAGGCGCTGCTAAAGCACGTCAAGAACCGGCAGCTACTGCTGATCATCGATAGCTGCGAGCATCTGGTGCACGCCTGTGCCGAGCTGGCCAAGCAGCTGCTGCAATCGGGTACGCGCTTAAGAATCCTCGCGTCGAGCCGTGAGCGGCTGAACATCGCGGGCGAAAACATTTACCCCGTGCCTTCGCTCGGGATGCCCGAGTCCAACCATCCGATCAGCCTCGACGCGTTGCGCGAATACGAGGCCGTGCGCCTTTTCATCGAACGCGCGGTGGCTTCGCAGCCTGGATTCGAGGCCACTCGCCAGAACGCCGCGACGCTGATCGACATCTGTCACCGCGTCGATGGCATCCCGCTCGCCATCGAGCTCGCGGCGGCTCGTGTGCGTGCGCTGTCGGTGGAAAAGATCGCCGAGCGCCTGAGCGACCGGCTGCGACTCCTAACACACGGCGACCGGACTGCCGAGCCGCGCCAGCAAACGTTGCGCGCGTTGATCGACTGGAGCTACGACACGCTGACTGAAGGCGAGCGCGTTTTGTTTCGGCGACTCGCAGTTTTCGCAGATGGCTGGACACTCGAAGCCGCGGAAGCGGTTGGGGCAGGCGGTGACGTGGATCGAACGGATGTGCTCGACCTGTTGATCGAGTTGGTGGAGAAATCGCTGGTCGTCTCTGAGGCCGATGGGAAGCGCTACCGACTGCTGGACACGGTTCACCAGTATGCCCAGGAACGGCTAAACGAGTCGGGAGAGGAAGGGGACGTCCGCATGAGGCATCTCGCCTTCCATTTGGCCCTTGCCGAGGAGGCGGCGCCGGAACTCTTGGGGCCAAAGTCGAGTGCGTGGGTCACGCGACTCGAGGTTGAGCGGGAGAACTTGCTCGTCGCTCACGTATGGAGCGGCTGCATGGAGGGCGGAGCGCAAATCGGATTGAGGCTCGCTTGCGCTCTGCGTGATTTCTGGCCGTATTCAGGTCTGTTCGAGCTCGGCTATCGCGTGACGGTGGAGGCTGCCCGCCGCGCGGAAGCACAAGACCGAACCGGCGATCGCGCTAGGGCGCTTGGTGCTGCGGCCTACTTCGCAAATCTCATCGGCCACTATGCAGAAGCAGAGGCGTATCTGGGCGAATCGGTTTCGATTTTCAGGGAACTCGGTGACGAGGAGCGGATCACCTACGCACTCTTTTCCCTGGGCATGGTATCGAGTTCGCAGGGGAAGCTCGCCGACGCGCGGAGGCATTTCGAAGAGGCGCTCCGCTTGGCTCGGCGGGTGCAGAAATACCGAGAACTCGTTCTCTTGGGTCTGGCGGCGCTCAGTCGCCATGAAGGAAATCTGGATGCCGCCGAACCGCTCTTTGAGGAGGCCCTGACAGTCCTTCGCGCGTCCGGATCGCGCGTGAATACCGCTTTGGCGATTATCGGCCTGGCGATGGTATCGATGGGCCGGGGAGCTGGGAACCGCGCGCTTACGATGCTTCTCGAGGCGCTTGCGATCATCGAGGAAACGGGTTCCAGGGTTGCGGGATTGGATTTTTTGGGAATCTCGGCGGGACTGGGGGCGTATCTTGGAGATTGGGAGCGCGCGGCGCAGCTATGGGGAGCGGCGGATGCGCAAGCCGAACAACTGGGAAGGCACCCCGATCCGTTTGATCAGGCATTCCTTGTGCCGCTGATCGCCCGCGCACGCAAGGCATTGGGCGAGTCCGCGTTCGCCGCAACGGAAGCGGCGGGGCGGGCGCTTTCCTACGAGGCAGCGATGACGAAGGCGCGCGCATGGCTCGAGGAACGCAGAGCACGGAGAGCACGCATTAACAGGCTTCGCAGCAAGGTTGCGCACTAGAGAATGCCACGGGTACGGGTCTGAGGGTCTGGGTTCAGCGGCCATCGTGCCGGCGCAATGATTCGCGCGGCACCATCGTGCGCCCGGTTTCCTTGCCACACCGAGGCCGGACAATGACAGCGGTGGCCGCCGCCGCCATCATCGCGTGCTGTGCTCTATCATGGCCGCTCCGTTCAGTCGGAGTTTGATCATGGCCCCGCTCGTCGCCGGTCTCGTCCTCTTCCTCGGCGTGCACTTGCTGCCGACCCACACGCGCTTGCGCGCCGCGTTGTTCGGCCGCTGGGGCGAGCGGCGCTACAAGGGCGCGTTCACGCTCGTATCCGTTGCCGGACTGGTGTTGATCGTCGTCGGCTACCGGATGGCGGGTCCAGGCGAACGCCTGTTCGCGCCGTTCCCGGCGGCGATCACGGTCGCGCCTTACGCGATGGCACTGTCCTTCGTCCTGTTCGCGGCGGCCAACATGCGGGGGCACCTCCGCAAGATCGTGCAGCACCCGATGCTGCTCGGATTACTGGTCTGGGCGCTCGTCCATCTGTGCGCCAACGGCGACACGCGCGGCACGGTGCTGTTCGGCGCGTTCCTCGCGTATGCCGTCGTCGACCTCGCATCGGCAGTGCACAGGCACGCGGTCAAATCATTCACGCCGACGGCGCGGCACGACGCGATCGCCATCGTCGCCGGTGTCGCGCTGGCGCTCGTCGTGATGATGTTTCACCGCGCGTTGTTCGGCGTCGGCGTCGTGCCGTTCGGCGTCTGACCTCGTGTGTTGGTTCGAGACCGCCGCGCTTCAGGCTGGGGCGGGCGTTTTCGCCACGTCGACCCAACCGCCCATCCGCTGCGACGCCACGCACGCCTCGATGAACGCCATCGTGTGCGCACCTTCCTCGATTCGCGGATAGGGAAGTTCGGGCACGGGGTCACCGAGGGTGCGCGCCATCCGCTCCTGCGCCACCTCGGCGTAGATGTTGGCGAAGGCCTCGCGCAGGCCTTCGGGATGACCGCGTGGCGTGCGGCCGGTGGCGATGATATCCGGCGGCAGGAAAGCGTCGCCGCGCCCGATGACACGCACCGGTTCGCCCTGCAGCGCGAGCTCGAGATAGCTCGGCTCGCGGTGCGACCAATCGAGCAGTCCTTTCTCACCGTACACGCGAAGGCGGATGTCGTTCTCGCCGCCGGCGGCGGCCTGCGTGACGGTCATGGTGCCACGCGCGCCGCCTTCGAACTCGATCAGCGCCGACACATAGTCGATGACCTTGCGACCGGGCAGCAGCGCGCGGACATCTGCCGCCACGCGCGCGGTGTCAAGACCCGACACGAAACACGCGAGATGCTGCGCATGGCAGCCGATCGCGCTCATCACGAGCGCGAGACCGCTGCGCTGCGGGTCGAGGAGCCAGCGCAGCCGGTTGTTCTGCGGGCCCTCCTCGATTCGCGCCGCGAGCCCGCTCTGGATGTATTCGACCTGCACCAGCCGGACCGCGCCGAGCGTGCCCTCGCGCACCAGTGTCCGCGCATAGCGCGTCATCGGATACGCCGCGTAGCCGTGCGCGATGGCGAAGATGCGGCCGTTTCGGCGCGCCCGCGCGACGAGATCGCAGGCCTGCCGGAAATCGTGCGTGACCGGCTTGTCGCCGACGACGTCGAGCTCGGCATCGAGCGCGGCAGCCGCGAACGGGTAGTGCGTGTCGTTCGGCGTCATGATCGCGACGGCGTCGATGCGATCGGTGCGCTGCCGCTCGCGGTCCAGCATTTCGGCCACGTCGCCGTAGCTCCGCGCGGCCTCGAATCCCATCGCGGCGCCGGCCGCGCGCGAGCGCGCGGGATCGCTCGAGAAGACCCCTGCCACGGCGCGCCACCAGCCGTCGGATTCTGCGGCGCCGCGATGCATGCGGCCGATCCACGCGTCCGGCCCCCCCCCGATGATCGCGAGGCGCAACGGCCGCCCGAAACGTTCCCGTAGTGCTGTCATGGCGGTTCCTCCCTTGGCAGGCGCGCGGTCCGGCCCGCGTTGCGGGACGCTGGATGGCGCCATAGACGCAGGACTGTACTTCAGCCTGCCTCGGCTGGTGCAGATTTCGGCTACCGGGTCATGGGACGGGCTTTCTCAATATAATTGAATACTACATAAATTTTGTTGACATTCATTTTATTTAATTCTATATTCATTTCATCAAACCGAGGGCGCCTGGCCCCCCCGGTACCAACCCGATGCCGCCCAAACGTCGATGAACACCGATGCGCCGCCGCTGCCACCCTGGATCGCGATGCTCGCCGACGAGGACCTGCAGTTCCTGCGGCGCTTTCTGATGTCGTCGGGATCGTTGAAAGCGCTCGCCGAGGAATACGGCGTCTCGTATCCGACGGTGCGCGCGCGCCTCGACCGCCTCATCGCCAAGGTCGAAGCGGCGGTAGACCCGAGGATCACCGATCCATTCCAGCGCAAGCTGCGCATGCTCGTCGCCGATGGCCAGCTCTCGTCGGGGCTGGCGCGCGAATTGCTCGATGCCCATCGTGTTGCAACGAAAGGAGGCAAGCCATGATCGAGCCCTGGTTCAACCCCAACCTCTATGCATGGATTCCGGGAACGCTGCTTGGCGTCGTCGGCGGCACCCTCGGCGCGGTTGGGGGGATGCTGGCGCCGCGGGGCAAGGCGCAGCACCTCGTTCTGGGTTTGTACGTCGCGGTGATCGTCGCTTGCGCGGGCCTCCTGACCGCGGGCTTGGTCGCCCTGATCAGCGGCCAGCCGTATGGCGTCTGGTACGGCCTGGGCTTCCCCGGCCTCCTCGGCGTAATCATCATGGGCGCGCTGTTTCCCGTTGTGCAGCAACGCTACCGCGAAGCGGAAACGCGGCGCCTCGCCGCGCGGGACCTCGGTTGAGCAACGCCGCGGGCGAACCCCACTCGCGGACCGCGGCCGCCGCTCTCCCGTGGCGACCCGCTGACCGCTCCTTCGGATGATGATCCGCATCGAACCCGCCGAGATCGAATGGACCGCCATTCGCGCGCAGGGCGCCGGTGGACAGAACGTCAACAAGGTCGCGAACGCCGTACATTTGCGATACGTCGTCCCGACCTCATCGCTGCCGGAGAGCGTCAAGGCGCGGCTCCTTGGCAGCAATGACCAGCGGATCAGTGCCGACGGCGTGATCGTCATCAAGGCGCAGCGGTATCGGAGCCAGGAGAGGAATCGCGACGATGCGCTTGCCCGACTGCAATCCATCGTCGCTGCCGCCGCAGCCGTGCCGCGCCCGCGCAAACCCACGCGGCCCACCAAAGGCTCGCAGCGGCGGCGCGTCGACGCCAAGGTGAAGCGCGGGCAGATCAAGGCTGCACGCCGCAGGATCGACGCGTAACCGGTCCGGTGCCGAACGACCCACGTGGCGCGGCAGCGCAGTCGGGAAGCGCACACCCTGTCGGCATTCGTGGAGCCCGCGTATCATGGTCTCGTCCCCCGGCGGAGTCCTGCCGCGGGCAGCATACCCTGAGAGGAGATCACATCATGGCAAGAAAAAGTGCGGGCGAAGGCGTGTACCGCGTGACCGAGGTAATCGGCACCAGCACGAAATCCTGGGAGGAGGCGGCCACGAACGCCCTCGTCGCGGCGAGTAAGACCTTGCGCGACCTGCGGATCGCCGAAGTCTCCAAACTCGACATGAAGATCGAGGGCGGAAAGGTCGTCGCCTTCCGGGCGCGGGTCCAGCTGTCGTTCAAGTACGAGGGTTGACGCAACGGGGACGGGCCGGACGTTTCCGGCATCGGCGGGCAACGGACGCCCGTCCCCCGCTGCAACCACCGGCTACCGCGCCGGCACCATCACCAGCCTCGCGTTTCCCGATTCGGCACCCCATGCTTCGCCGGCACGGCCCAGCATCTGGCGCACGTCGGCACCGGAGCGGCTCGATGGGTAGCTATCGAATTTCTCGGTGACGGGATCGAACCTGACGATCGCGTTGGTGCTCCATTCCGTCAGCCACACCTTGTCGCGGTCATCGACCCAGACCGAGTACGCACGCGGCGAACCGCCCGGCAGCTTCCATTCGCGCCACGCTTTCGCCGCCGGATCGTACATGCCGACGTGCCCGGTGTTCCAATAGCTCACCCAGATCCGCCCGCGCGAATCGGACCACACGCGGCGAGCACCCTGCCGCGGAGTCGGTGGCTCGATGACGGTGGCGTCGCCGGTTTCGGTGTCGATCCGCGCAATGTGATTGCCCGCGAGCGACGCGTAGTAGACGTCGCCGCCCGGAGTGGTCGCGATGCCGTACGGACCACGGCCGCGGGGCGCCTGCCACACCTTCACCTCGCCGCCCACGGGATCGAGCCGGCCGTAAAACCCCCCCTGCCCCGTAAACCAGACGCGGCCCTTCTTGTCGAAAGTCAGCGTGTTGAGGTTCGCATAGCCGACATCCGCAGGCAACGGCCACACCCGCACGGCGCGCGTTGCGGGATCGACGCGAACGATCGCGTTCTGGCCGCTGTCGGTGATCCACGGCGCGCCATCGGGACCGACGATCACGCCGTGCGGCGCCGAGCCCGCACCCAGCGGAATCTCTTCGAACTTGCGCGACTTGGGATCCAGGATCCCGAGCTTGCCGGTTGTCTGCGCCGTGTAGTACACGGGGCCACCGTCCATCGGCGCTGCCGCAACATCGTGCGGATGCGATCCCTGCGCCACGTCGAAATAGACAGGCTGCGCTCTTACCGCAGCGGTGCAGAACGCGCCCATTGCCACCAGCGCGAGCGCGACCAGCGTGGACATTCGGCAGCGGGCAACCGTCATCGTCGTCTCCTCGATGAACGCGGTCGACAGCCCATGCCGACGCAACGGGACGTTCGATCAGACCGCAAATGTCTTGCGCGCGCCGCCGCGCTTGGTACCGGCCGCGGCCTTGGCACCCCGGAACGTGAGCGCGAGTTCGAATGCCGCCCGCACGAAGCCCAGCACCGCGTTGAATTCCTCGTCCCCCAGCCGGCGCGCGGCATCGCTGCCCCGGTAGATGTTCGCGAATTCCCGCTCGCGCCCAGCCTGCACCGCGAAGCGCCCGATGCCGAGGTTCTCGAGCGTCTGCCACACCTCGGGGTTGTACGATCGCGTAAAGCGCATGACGAACGAAATCGGGTCGTTGCGGCCCAGTACCGAAGCGAGCCGCAGGATGATCTCGAAAGGCAGCGCCACCTTCCCGTTTTCGACGAGTTCGAGCAGTGTAGGTTCCTTCAGGTTGATCGCGTCGCCGACCTCCTTGACGCTCAAGCCGGCCGCCTCGCGCATCCCGCGCAGCACCGTGCCCGCCTTTTCAAGTGCGGCACGCTGCTCCGGCTTGACGAGGATGGCCTTCGCCGCTCCGATCGAGACGTCGGCCGCGGCGCCTGCGATGCCGAGCACCGAGTCGGTCCACGAGCGGAGCTGCTGCGCGACATTGACGAGCGGTGACTCGCTCAAAGCGGCGACAGCCGGTTTTGCATGGGGCGACGGCGCGTTGGTGGACGCGGGCTTTTTTCTCGCCGTCTTTCGCCGGGTGGCCATGATACGAAGTCTCCTCGATGCCAGGCAGGGACCGTATCTTACCGACAGAGCTTCGCAGACCGCTACGGGACGTGTGGCCGCCCACTCGACGCGGCACGTGCCGGTGCGCCCGCACGCCCGCGTGGCCACGAGGCGGGACTTGGCGCTCAGCGCTCGTAACTGCTGTTCATCGCCGGGCATTGGGGAACCTTGCCCCAATGCCCGTCGCAATATTGCCAGCGGGCGCGCTGCACGCAGACCACGTTGGCGAGGAAAGTCTCGCTCTCGCATTTCACCAGCGCGTCTGCCAGCAATTGCCAGCGATCGGGGGGCGTTTCCCTCACCGGGGGTGGCTCGGGAGTGGTGGGTGGGGCCCTCGGCTCAATCGCCGACTCGAAGTCGGCGAACGCGATGGCTGGGGGAGCCGGTTCGGGTCGCGCCGATGCCGCTTTGGCCGGGCCTCGGGTTGCCGTCGGCTTCGGCTGCGGTGGGGTTGCCGGCGATGCTTCGACGGGAGACGCGGATTGGGAGGTCCGGTCCGCGACAGGCTCCACCGTAGCGACGACCTGTTGGGCGGGCGGGCTGGATGGTGCCCCCGTGAGACTCGACTCGTCGTGTGCAGCGCCAGCGCTTTGCCACGGAGTGCCGAAATAGCCTGCAACTACAATTGCCACCCCCAGGGCGACGACCATTGCCGGCAGCCGCAGACGACGCGGGAACGACCGGAGGCTCGACCCCGCGGGGCCGTTGCGCCGACGTTCGTTGGCGGCGCGGTCAGGTCGCGGTGTGCGGCGTCCGGATGCGCCGGAGGTGCCACGCCGCAGGGGCTCGAGCTGCGAAACGGTTTCGTGCCTCGCGCGCTTGAGCGCGGCCTTGCACTGGGCGCAAAGCTTGGCGCCCGGCATCGCCCCTCGCCCGCAGATTGAGCAGCTCATCGCTAGGTGTTCCGTAGTGCCGGCCGCGTTTGGTCGGTCAACCCCCGTCTCCATCCCGCGCAGGGCGAAATAATCGAACATATGACAATGTCATCATACTACTCGCGCCGTTGGCCGCCGGCAACCGGAGGTCGGAAACCTGTAGTCCACGGGCATTCGCGGTAGCCATGCGGCGGCGGGGCGCCGCGCTGCGACCTCTACCGTCCGCCGGGTTACTATCGCTGCCTCGCATCCGCACTCCATCGCGGCTCGACACCCACCGTTGGGAATGATACCCCTCATGAAGGACGCATTCCGATTCCTCGCCGCTGTCGCGGCCGCCGGCGCGCTAATCGCATCCGCGGCGGCCGGTCCGCTCGAAGACGGGTTGGAGGCCTATCAGGAAAAGGATTACGCCAAAGCCGTCCAGCTGTGGCGCCCGCTCGCCGATGCCGGAGTGGCCGCGGCCCAGTACCGCCTCGGCGTCATGAATGCGGAAGGCAAGGGCGTCCCGCATAACGATGCCGAGGCGGCGGTGTGGTTCGAGCGAGCCGCGAAGCAGGGCGACGCGGCCGCGCAATACGACCTCGGCGCGAGCTACGCCGAAGGCATCGGCGTCCCCAAAGACATGGTCGCGGCCGCAAAATGGTTCCGCCTTGCCGCGGAGCAAGGCCTGCCGCTGGCGCAGCTGAATCTTGGCCTCTTGCACGCGAGTGGAGTCGGCGTCCCGCAAGACAATATCGAGGCGATGAAGTGGATCGATCTTGCGATCTACGCGTTGCCGCCGGGCGGCCCACGTTCGGACGCGGCAAGAGCCCTGGGCGACATCGCCACCAAGATGACCCCGGAGCAGATCCAGGAGGCGCGCAGCCGCGAGCGCGCGTGGAAGCGGCAGCCCGAGACCAAATGACACTTCCGACGCGCGTCGCGGCCGACGCCGCGTACGCAACCCGTTTCGAAAGGACAGTTCCGCCATGACCACACACGTGAAGGTCGCTATCGTCACCGGCGCCGGCACCGGTATTGGCAAGGCGGTCGCGCTGGCGCTGCTGCGCGACGGCTATCGTGTGGTATTCGCCGGGCGCCGCGAAGAGCCGCTCCGCCAAGCGATCGCCGAGGCAGGACCGGCCGGCGCGCACGCGCTTGCCGTTCCCACCGACGTGGGGGATCCGGACTCCGTGCGCGCACTGTTCGCGCGGACCCAGCATTCGTTCGGCCGCCTCGACCTGCTGTTCAACAATGCCGGTGTCGGAGCGCCGGCGATCGAACTCGAGGACCTGACCTACGCGCAGTGGAAGAGCGTGGTCGACATCAATCTCACGGGCGCGTTCCTGTGCATGCAGGAAGCCTTCCGGCTGATGAAGGGCCAGGATCCACGCGGCGGGCGCATCATCAACAATGGCTCGATCTCGGCCCATGCGCCGCGCCCGAACTCGGCACCGTACACGTCGACCAAGCATGCAATCACGGGCCTCACGAAGTCGGCCTCGCTCGACGGCCGGAAATACGACATCGCCTGCGGCCAGATCGACATCGGCAACGCGGCCACCGAAATGGCCGCGAAGATGGCGAAAGGCGTTCCGCAGGCGAATGGTGCGATCGCGATCGAACCTTTGATGGACGTCGCCCATGTCGCCTCCGCCGTGCTCTACATGGCGAGCCTGCCGCTCGATGCGAATGTCCAATTCCTCACGGTGATGGCGACGAAGATGCCTTTCGTGGGGCGCGGGTAGTATGGCCAGCGGCACCACGGCAAGGACCGCGGTCGCCCGACATACCGTCACGACAATCCAAGCGCGCGCCGTGCCGGTCCGCTCCAGGCCTCGTTGACGAGCCGCGAAAATCCGCCGGGCTTCGGATGCAACTCGTTGGCCCACGCCGAATCATTGAGCGTCCCGGCTGACCAGACAAGTTCGACCGCCGGCTGGCTCGGACCGTTCAGCGTCGCTTCGAGTTCGAGGAGACGAAGGGTGATCTGGTCGATCAAGTCCCCCACGATCTCGCGGCGCAGGCCGGCGAGCGGTGCGCCGGCCAATGGCACTCGCACATTGTCCATCGGCAGCTTGAGCCAACTCCGCATGCCCGGCAGCGTCCTCCCGTCGGGAATCGCGTAATCGTAGTTGTGGACCAGCACCGTGACGTCGGTGCGCACTGCCGCCACTGCGGCGATGATTGTCCGGTAGGCGGCCTCAACCGCGTCGAAGACGCCACCCGGCTCGCCCGCGCGATAGCAATCGGCGAGGGCCATTGCCCCACTGCAGTCGGGGGCGAGGATCCGATCGTCGAGGTCGCCCACTCCGGCGAAGTCGTTGCCGCCGGCGCTGATGCAGACGAGTCGGATCGACGCGTATTGGATGAGCAGCTTGCGGAAATTGGCGAGCCACGACCCCAGGCACAGCTCGTCCGCGCGGGCGCCATTCTCGCCGATCACGTAGATCGTCGGCTGCTCGAGCGCGCCGTGGAGCGGGGTCATCAGGTTGTTGAACGGGTAGTGGAACCACGAATCGCCCAGTGCCAGCACCTCGACGTTCTCTCCGCTGTCGATGAGGCGGATGTACTCGTTCCAGAAGATGTGGCCCATTCCGTCGTTATCCGAAAGTGGCGACAGCGCATCCCGCGGTTCGGTGCGGCCCAGCACCGGACCGGCGCGCCAGGGCCGCAGGCATTACCGCTACCGGGTGGTCCGATCGATCGGGCACAGCGGGACCTGACCCCAGTAGTTCTCGCAGTATTGCAGCCGCGCGCGCTGCTCGCAGACTGCTTGCCGGATCACATCGAGGCCCACGCAGCGCGCGAGCGCGTCGTTCAATGGCTGCCATCGGTCAGGTGGGGGCGGCACGGCGACGGGCGGGGCCGGCGGGGTTGGCGCGGCCGCGATTGCGGGGGCTGGCGGGGTCGCGATTGCCGGGGCCGGCGCTTTTGGCGGCGTCTTTGTCGCGGAGCGCTGCGCGGCCGGCTTTTTCGCGGAGCCGGCCTTCGCCGACCGTGCAGCAGGTGCTTTCGTCGCCGGTGTGCCAGCGGGTACCTCGGTGGGCGCAGCGGCCACGGGTGGCGCCGTCGTCGGTGCTCCGGCACCTGCCGGTTGGGGCAACGCCGGCTTGGCGACGTCGGGCGCCGCGACTTCCGCGGCGGTTGTCGGCGGCTCGAGAGTAGCACCCGGTGATGTCGAATCCGGCAGCAGCGCGCGATACCCGAAATAGCCGACGACACCGATCGCGGCCAATAGCAGCAGAAGCCCGACCGCGAGCGTCGTCGGTGAGAGGAGTATCGGCGTTGCGCGAACGCCGGCTCCGTCAGGCGCCACAGGGGTGGGGTTCGCGGCGTCCCCCCCGCCGGGCGCCGCCACGTCTCTCGCCGTGGGCTTCAGGGCAGATTTCAGCGTCGCGCCACAGTTCGAGCAAAACCTGGCTTCGGGCGTGGTCTTGTTCCCACAGACGCTGCACTTCATCGCTCGTCCTCCCGCCGCAGTTGGGCCACGGACGCCTCGGAAGCGCGAAGATCGAACGATCCGGAGGGGCGGTGCCGCCGCGGCATCGGGTACCGGCATGGGAATCGCGAGTCGTGCCGGCGCTCTGCCCACATCATCATAGTCGAGATGAACGGAAACGGGCGCCCGACCTGCGCGATCGATGTGCATACGACCATCATGCTGCATCGCGACAGGCCCGCGACGCAACACTCGCCGCCGCGGGGACGCGCGAGGCTGTAGCGGCTAGAATGCCGGATGCGCGCGCGGTGCCAAGCCGATGCCCGATCCAACTTCGATCGTTGACCCTTCCCTCGTGCGTGCCGGCGATCGCGATGCCCCGCTCAGCACGGCGGAAGGTCAGGCATTGCCGCGTGCCTGCTACGAGCAATACTCGAAGCGGCTCTTCGAGTCGGTGCGCGCGTCGCTCGACCTGGCGGGCGACCTGTTCGAAACGGCGAGCGGCGTTCCCAATGGCGAGGTCGAGCGTTTCACCAGCAAGCGCGCCGAATGGATCGAGCGCTTCGAGCGTGCGATCGCCGGTTCGTATGCGCGGCGGCTCGAAGGCCAACGGCGTCGCGGCCGCCGCCCCGACGCCGACGGCTCGGTCGCGACGCTGCGCGTGCTCACGCCGTTCGATCAGGAAAAGCAGGCGGCACTAGTGGCCGCCACGGCGTTCCTGCACCAGTTCACGAAGAGGGAGCAGGACGCGCTCGACATGCGCATCGGAACGCTGGCGATAGCGGTCGCGTCCGCGGCCTGACGGACAGTTGCACACGACGATGTCTGTCGGCGATGCGATCCGCGCACGCGGCTTCCGGCGCTGGTACGAACGCCAGCTCGGCGAAAGTTTCGCCTGGATGATCACGGGCTTTCTCAGCCTGATCATGATGGCCGTCGCGCTCGAGGTGATCGAGTTCCGGGACTCGGTCGGCGGACTCCTTCTGCTGCTGGCCATCGCGCTGGCGGGCGGCGCGCTCTGCGTGGCCGCGTGGGGCCGGTTCAATCGGTTGCTCGCCCGGGCCGAACATCTCGCGGAGCGCGCCACGTGCGCCGGATGCCGCACCTACGCGAGATTCGCAGTCATCGGCTCGCGCCACGCCCCGTGTACCGTGGCCGGATGCGCGCTGACGGTTCGCTGCCGCTGTTGCGGCAACGAGTGGCGCATCGATTAGCCGTGCGCCTGGTCTCCGGTCATGCGGGTCGCCGTTTCGGTCAACCGACGTAGCGGCGCAGGAACTCCAACGTACGCGCGCGCGCGCGCTTCGCCGCGGCGGCGTCGAACGACGGCCGCGCGTCGCAATTGAAGCCATGGTCGGCGGCGTAGATGAACACCTGCGCTTCCGGGTGCGCCGCCATCAGCTGGTGTACGCCGGCGACCGGGATCATCGTGTCGCGTTCGCCGAAATGCGCCATCACCGGGCATCGCGGCTGCTCGCCGACAGCATCCAGCATGCCGCCGCCGTAGTACGGTACCGCGCAGGCAAGGTCGGATAGCCGCGAGGCGGCCATCCAGGCGACGAAGCCGCCCCAGCAATAGCCGATCACTCCCGTCTTTCCGGCACCGGCCACCGCATCGCGCGCTGCCGCGATGTCGTGCAAGGCCGGATCCAACTGTGCCATCGCCTTGAGTTCGCGCCCCCGTGCGATGTCCTCGGCCGTGTAGCCGATGTCCACACCCCGGACGTAACGATCGAACAGCGCCGGCGCGATCGCAACGTAGCCGTCGGCTGCGAAGCCATCGCAGACGCTGCGGATGTGCCCGTTGACGCCGAAAATTTCCTGCGCGACGACCAATCCGCCGCGCGGTGTCCCCGCCGGATCGGCGCGATACGCGGACAGCCGGAAACCGTCCGCGGCGATGAGTTCGATGAAGCGGCCCATGGCAACTGTCTCCTTTTGTCAAACGCTTTTGGCCGCGTGCTGTCAGGCGCTCCCGCGCTATCGCAGGTAATAGAGCAACATGTAACCGAGAAGCAATGCCATGACCCAGAGCGCCATGGTGGCAGTGGGCGGTGTGCGCGCGAACAGGCCGTCGCGGTACCCGTTGCCGCGCGATCACGGCGGATAACCATCCCGCTGCGCGCACCAGCAACCCATGAAGAGCTTCTCTTGCGGCGTGGATCGTCGACTCCACGCGTCGCAGCAGCGCGGGCAAGAAGATGCGCCATGTCCAATCAGCATCCAGCGTGATGGTCGGCGTGCGTTTGAGATAATCGAGCATCACGAAGAAGGCGAGACCCGGAGAATAACAGGAGCTGCAGCTGTGCAGCACATGGGCGGCCGTGTAGGGCTGCGAATTGGACCGGATAGGGCAGCATGCGGTAAAGCGGTTCCGGCCACACGCCGAGTGCGACGCACAGAGAGCAAACAGCACCATTGCCCAGCGCATGCTCGACGGGGGATCCGCAGGACGCAGGCCGGAATCCTTTTGGAAAAGACGAACCACGGATACTTGATCCCCGCGTGAAGAAACACGCCAGCCGAGGCCGCCGTGAGAAGCAGCCAGACCACGAGCAGGTGGTCGTCGGACGCCGCCTGCACAACCATCGATTTCGAGACGAATCCGGATGTCAGCGGAAACGAAGAGATCGCCAGCGCACCGATGGTGCCGCAGATAGTGGTCAGCGGCATGCTGCGGAACGAACCCGCCCAGCTCGGTGCATTTGCGGCGGCCTGTGCCCAGCAGCACGGCGCCCGCCGACATCAGCAGCAACGCCTTGTAGATGATGTGGGTGAACGCATGTGCGGCAGCACCATTCAGTGCCATCTCCGTTCCGATGCCGATCCCGGCGATCATGAACCCGACCTGATTGACGATGCTGTACGCCGAGGATGCGTCGCATGTCGTTTTCCAGCAACGCGTAGACGATGCCGTAGAACGCCATGAACAGGCCCACCCACACCAGCAGCTCGGTGCCGGAAACCCGCGCAACAGCGCATAGACCGCCGTCTTGGTCGTAAACGCAGAGAGAACACCGTGCCGCTCCACGAGCTCTCTGGATAGGCGTCAGGCAGCCAGGCCGACAGCGGCGGCGCCCCGGCGTTGATCAGGAAACCGATCAGGATCAGCCAGTGGGAGATCGAGCTCTGCGGCCATCGCCGCGAAGTGCTGTGTCGCCGTACGTCGTGACCGTCCCGACGATGCCTGCGAAAAGCACGACGCCGCCCACCAGGTGGATCATCACGTAGCGCAGGCTTGCGGCGTAAGCCAGGTCGCGTGCCGGCGCTCCAGATAACCAGCGTGGAGCCGATGGCCATCAGCTCCCAGCACACAAACACGGTGACGAGGTCGCCGGCCAGCGTTACGCCCAATGCGGCGCCGGCGTAAACGAATGCCGCGGCACCTCCACGCGGCTCGTTTGGCCCAGCGCGAATAGCCCGCCGGCGAAGGCCATCAGCGTGAAAATCGTCGCGAACAGGCGCGAGAGCCGGTCGATGGCGAGCGGTGTGAGGCTGTAATCGAGCCAATGCAACTGCCGCTCCCCGTCCGGCAGTGCCAGAGGATGACCATGCCACGAGCGGCAGCAGCAGATCGCCGCGTTGCGCGCCGTTCCCCGCAGACAGCGGACACGACCAACGCGCCGAAAATCAGAACCAGCCCCGGATGGAAGCGAGATCCGCTACTCATCGTCCGCCTCGGTAGTACGTATCGGGCGCTTCAGCATCAGGCCCGAGGACCTTGGCGGCAACGATCATCAGCGCGCACGCGAGAAAGCCGTAAGGCCGCGTAAAAGCCGAAGATCGCCTCGACCTCGAAATACGGGTGCAGCACGACGGCAAACTCGGCCAGCACCGTGAGCGCCAGCAAGCACCAGGAATCCGCGCCAGAGCCGCTTGCACGTTGCGCGGCTCGTCGAGCCAGTGCGAACGCGGCGTCATGGGCTCGCCACCATCTGGCGCGCCAGCGCCAGCGGCACGTCGGGAGCAATGAACAAGGCCACCGTCCCCGCCGCCGTCAACGTCATGGCGATGACGATCGGGAACGGCGCCTCGCCGTGCGAGTGGCGCTCGTCTTCCGCCGCGGGCGCGCGGAAGAACGCGCGGTGGACGATCGGCAGGAAATAGCCGGCGTTGAGCAGCGTGCTCGCCACGATCACGGCCACGACTGCCCAGTGGCCTCGCCATCGCGCCGGAGAGCATGTACCACTTGCTGACGAAGCCGCCGCCGGCGGCAGTCCGATCATCGACAGCGTGCCGATCGCGAAGCCGCCATGGTCCAGGCATGCGCCGGCCGATGCCGTCGAGCTCGCTGACCTCGGTCTTGTGCGGGCGGTGTAGATCGAGCCGGCGGCAAAGAACAGCGTTATCTTGCCCAGGCGTGTGCCGCGACATGCACCGTCGCCCCGATCACCGACAGCGGCGCGAGCATCGCCGCAGCGAGTACCACGTAGAAGCTGGCTGACGGTGGATACGGCTAGCCTACGCTTCAGGTTGTCGGCCTTGAGCGCGACCCCGAAGCGGCAAGGATGGTGAACCGTGCGATCGCCACAGCCATCGGTGGCGCCCGCCAGCGTCCCCAGTCCGAAGACGTAAACGATGATCTTCACGACCGAGAACACCCCGCCTTGACGACCGCCACCGCTGCAGCAGGGCCGACACCGGTGTTGGCGCGACCATCGTCGCCGGCAACCAGCGATGGAATGGCATCAACGCCGCCTTGCCGATGCCGAACATGAAGAGCGCGAGGAGCACGGCAGCGGCCACCGGCGCCATGTCTGGCGGGCAGGATTCCGCCCGGGCGGAAGTCGGCGGTGCCCGCTGCCAGCCAGGTGAACACCACAGCCGGCAACAGTAACAGCCACCGACGTCCCCATCAGCATCGCCAGGTACACCCGCCCGCCTCTTTCGCCTCCTCGGTGCCGATGATGCGCCACCAGAGGATACGGTGACCAACGTCAGCATCTCGTAGAAGAGAAACAGCGTGAGGAGGTTGGCGGCGAAGGCAATGCCGACGGCCGCTTCGAGCGCAAGCGCGAAGAAAACGTAGAACCGCGTCTGGTGTGCTTCGTCGTTGCCGCGCATGTAACCAATAGAGTAGATCGAGTTGACGATCCAAAGTCCCGAAGCGATGAGCGCGAACAGCATGCCCAGCGGCTCCACGCATGAAAGCAATGGCGAGTCCTGGCAGCGGCTCCAGAAGCTGCACGTCCGGGCGCGCACCGGCGAGCACGCCGGCAGCAGCGACGCCACGCGCAGAAGAGCAGCGCTGACGTCGCGAGCGTCACCGTTTCGCGCAGATTCGGCTGGCCTGGCCAGCGCGATGCCATGGCACCGAGCATCGGGAGCGCCAGCGCGCACAGAATCAGGCTCGCGCCGCTCATGTCCCGCCGCCGAGCAGCATCGCCGCGGCGCTGGCGGCAGAGCCGACGGTCACCGAGGTCTCGAAACCGAAGTAAATCGTCGCAGCAACCAATCCGTACGCCGGGACTAGCAATTCGAGCGGAGCCGTCCGCCGCGCGCGAGAGCGGCTTGTGGTTCTCGAAGGTACGCCACCTCGACGAAGCGCCACATGTACGCGATGGCCAACAGCGAGCTGATGACGATCGCCGCCACCAGCCACCATGCCCGCTCTCCAAGGCGGCGAGGATCAGGTACCACTTGCTGATGAACCCGGCCGTACCCGGGACGCCGATGAGGCTCATGCCACCCAGCACGATGCCGAAGGAAGTAATCGGCATGACACGTCCGATCCCTGCCAACCGCGCGAGCACGGCGCCGCCGTAGACTGTGGCCACGCAACCGATCAGCAGAAAGAGCGCGCCCTTGGTCACCGCATGGTTGAACAGGTGGACAATTGCGGCTGTCAGTCCGGTAACCGAGTCGAAAGAGATGCCGAGTGTTATGTAGCCGATTTGGGCAATGCTGCGAGTACGCGAACATTCGTTTCAGATTGTCCTGAAAGCAAGCCATCGCGGAGGCCACGAACATCGCCGCCACGGATAGCCCCAGGAGGATCTCGGGCAGCGGCAAATCGTGGAATACGACGCGTCAGCCCCGAAAACCGTATAGAAAAACCGGAGCAGTACGTAGATCGACACTTTGGTCGCGGTTGCCGCCAGAAACGCCGCGACCGCCGAAGGCGCATAAGTGTAGGCATTGGGCAGCCACTGGTGGAGCGGGAAGAGGGCCAGCTTGAGTGAAATGCCCACGGTGAGAAACGCCAGAGCTGCGAGCACCGGGCGCGAACCGCGAACTTCCGGCAGCCGGCTCGCCATGTCGGCAAGATTGAGGGTTCCGGTCATCAGGTACAGCAGCCCGATGCCGATCACGATGAAGGTCGCGCCAATGGTCCCCATCACGAGATATTGGTAGGCCGCAACCAGCGCACGTCGATCGGGTCCGAGCGCGATCAGCACATAGGTCGAAAGCGAGGAGATCTCGAGGAATACGAAGATATTGAATGCGTCGCCGGTGATCGTGATGCCCAGGAGCCCGGTCAGACACAGCGCAAACATGGCGTAGAAGAGATAGTGTTGTTCGCGCGGGATCTCGCGCTCGATGCTGGCGCGGCAATAGGGAAGGACCAACGCCGCCATGCCGGAGACAAGGAGCAGGACAAAGCTCGACAGGCGATCCACCCGATACTCGAATCCGACAGCCGCCCGACGCCACACACCCGTCAGATGAGCACGTGCGCAACAACGCGCGCGTCGCGCACACCCCCCGACAGGCACCCACGCTCCCCCTAGTCCTAACCACCCCCTCCCCCCCCCAAAACGATCTCGACCGGTGTCGTGTCCGGATGCACGACGTGGTCCGGTTTCACCGCGAAGTCGCGCACCGTGCGTGAATCGACCTCGCGCATCCGATCGCGCAACTGCTCGAGGGTGTCGGACACGAACGCGAGATCGGGCATCCCATAACCCACCAGGGCGGCCGCCGGAAGGAGCCCAGCAGGCGATCCAGCTTGAACATGCCGACGAGCCGGCCCGACGCGTCGACGACCGGGAGATCCGACACCCGGTTCCGCAACATATGCCGCGTCGCGTCGGCGACCGTTTCGGTATCCTTGAGCGCATCGTATTCGCGGTTGAAGATGGCGGTGGAATCCATGGCGGCGGCACCTTGTGCGGGTAAGTCCGAATACCGCCAACAGGAGCATTGCGCACGTGCCGATCGTGTTGGCACCCAACAACCGATCAAACACCGTCGGCCCGCGAGCCGCCCGCGCCAGCGCCAGCGCGATGGTAACGAGCAACGCACAAGCCGCCGCTGCAAACATCATCACGAACCCTCCAGTTCCGTGACCCGCCGATCCATCTCGCTCCCGGCCAAGCCGGCGGCGCCCTCGCGCGTCAGCGAATGAACGAGGAACTCGCGAGCGCTCAGTTCGACGGTAATCGTACCGGGGGTAAGCGTGATGGAATTGGCGTGGATTACCAGACCCACGTCAGTCCTTTGAGTCGGCTTGAACCGGGCCAGAGTGGGGCTGATGGGAAGCCGGCGATCGAGAATCCGCATCGCGACGTCCCATGCGGACTTGATGATTTCCTTTGCGAGCCACGGCCAGTAGGAGTAGAGCGCACGCCAAATCAGGTGTATCGGGTGGCCTTCCCTGTCGATGACGTCCATGCGACGCGAGAAGAGCACGGCCGCGATCGCGCTGCCGGCACCGGCCGCAAGAAAAAACGCCGTGTAGTGACCCGAGAGCAGCAACCAGAACACATACAATGCGATCAGGGCACTGATGGAATGGAACATGGCGGCCGATCCGATGAGTCCCCGCGAGCTCCCGTGGACTGCGCAGGCAGCCCCAGCATGCCGACAAGGCGTTGGCTGTGATATTGACTTCCCACCGCCGTTGGCCGCGCGCGGCTTCAGCTACAAGCGGGCCGGCGCGGATCCGGGCGGGCGGCGGTTCCGGCCCGGGTCGGTTCCTCCCATGCAGGCACCGCGCCGCTCGGGCGATCCTCGTTTCGCGACGTGGTTCTTCCAACATTTCCTCCTGCTCACCGCGCCAGCGAGGGCCGGCGCGAGGGCAACGCCGTCGCCGCCGGCACCACATGGCTGGCGGTCGCGCTGACTGCACCGGCGAATCCGCAACAGGAGAATGCATCATGCATGTGAACACCGCCAAGATTGAATCGCTCACGCGCGAGCTGCTGCAGGCAATCGGCGAGGACCCCGACCGCGAAGGACTGCAGGGGACGCCGCGCCGCATCGCCGAGGCGATGGCGTTCCTCACCTCCGGCTACCGCGCGGATCCCGTCAAGCTCATCAACGGCGCGATCTTCACGCAGGAGACCAACAGCATGGTCATCGTGAAGAACATCGAGCTCTATAGCCTTTGCGAGCATCACATGCTGCCGTTTTTCGGCCGCTGCCACATCGGCTACATCCCGAGCGGCCGGGTGTTCGGGCTCTCCAAGCTGGCGCGCCTGGTCGACATGTATGCGCGGCGCCTTCAGCTGCAGGAACGGCTGACCGAGCAGATCTCGCGCGCCATCATGGAGTCGATCGATGCGAAGGGCGTCGGCGTGATGATCGAGGCGCGTCACCTGTGCATGATGATGCGCGGTGTCGAAAAGCAGAACTCGGTGATGGTGACCTCGTCGGTGCTGGGGACCTTCCGCGAATCGGTGGCGACGCGCGAGGAGTTCCTGGCGCTGATCGGCAGCCACACGACGTGACGCCGGCCGATGGACGGCGGCGGCGGTTGACGCTGGTGTCCCAGCTCGATCGTGACTATCTGCTATACTCGATGCACGCGGCATTCTGACCAGTCCCCCTGCCGCCGTCGGTTCCGACGTTTGGCCCCCATCCGTTAGCCTGCGACTGGCGCCTTATCCGGCGACAGGCCGATCCCTTTCGAAAGCTGTCATGTCCTTCACCAAACTCGGCTTGTCCGAGGAACTTGTTCGTGCAGTCGCCGAACGAGGTTACACCGCGCCGACGCCGATCCAGGTGCAAGCGATCCCGGCAGTGCTCGCGGGCGGCGACCTGCTCGCCGGCGCGCAGACCGGCACCGGCAAGACCGCCGGATTCGTGCTGCCGATCCTGCAGCGTCTGGCCATGCGCTCGGCGCCGAGGCCGGCGAACGGGCGCAAACCCGTGCGTACGCTGATCCTCACGCCCACCCGCGAATTGGCGGCGCAAGTCGAGCAGAGCGTTCGCGTGTACGGCAAGTATTCGAAGCAGACGTCGATGGTCGTCTACGGCGGCGTCGGGATCAACCCGCAGATCGCGCAATTGAAGCGCGGCGTGGATATCCTCGTCGCCACGCCGGGCCGCCTGCTCGATCATCATCAGCAGCGTACCGTCGACCTGTCCCACGTCGAGATTCTCGTGCTGGACGAGGCCGACCGAATGCTCGACATGGGCTTCATCCACGACATCAAGCGCATCCTCGCGCAGCTGCCGAAGCGCCGGCAGAACCTGCTGTTTTCAGCCACGTACTCCGACGAGATCCGCGCGCTCGCCGACAGCCTGCTCAATGCGCCGGCATTGATCGAGGTCGCGCGCCGCAACTCGACCGTCGAGATCACCACGCAGAAGGTCCATCCGGTGGACCGCGAGCGCAAGCGCGAGCTGCTCTCGCACCTGATCGGCATCAACCGCTGGCACCAGGTGCTCGTGTTCACGCGCACGAAGCACGGAGCCAACAAGCTGGCCGAGCAGCTCAACACCGATGGCATCACCGCCCTTGCCATCCACGGCAACAAGAGCCAGGGCGCGCGCACGCGCGCACTCTCCGAGTTCAAGGAAGGCAGCCTGCAGGTGCTGTGCGCGACCGACATCGCGGCGCGCGGAATCGACATCGAGGAGTTGCCGCACGTCGTCAACTACGATCTGCCGAATGTCCCGGAGGATTACGTGCACCGGATCGGCCGCACCGGCCGCGCCGGCGCGAGGGGCGAAGCAATTTCGCTGGTCTGCGTCGACGAGCAGGCGTTCCTCCGGGACATCGAGAAGCTGATCCGCCTGGAGATTCCGAAGGAAGTGGTTCCCGGATTCGCGCCGGATCCGCGCGCGAAAGCACAGCCGATCCTGCAACGACAGGGGCAAGCCGGACAGGGAGCTCAGGCACGTCGCCACCAAAGGAACGGCGGAGCGCTGCCCAACCCGGACCGCAATACCGCGGTTGGCGACCGCCGGGGCCAGGGCCGCGGGACGCAAAAGGAGCGCTCGCGCCGCGAAACCCGCGGCGATCCCGCCCCGAAGCCAGGCCATCGCCGCACGGGGAGCACGCATGCCGCACCCGCCGTTGCACCGAAGTCGGCGGCATCCGGCCTTGCGGTGCGCGCCCCCGGAGCAAAGCCCGCCGTCGTACATCGCTTCGGTGGGCGCAGCCGCCCCCCTCCGGCCGCGGTTCGTGATTGCCGCTTGAGGCCGCGCGGCAGCGGGTAGCAAAAATGACCCAACTGGAAAACAATGACGGGGCGCACGATCCCATGCCACGACTCCAGGTGCGCGGGCAACGATCCGAGCGGCAGGGCCGCGCCCCCAATCGACAACAGACGAGGACCCAATCATGGCGAAGAACAAAGGCGGTAGCTTCAAAGGCCACAATCCAAAAACCGGAGCCTTCCAGCCGATCCCTCCAGCGCCACAGACGCGCCGGCCGGTCGGTTCGCCGGTGATGCGGATCGCGCCGCGGGGCAAGTCGGGCGCAAAGGGCCGATAGCCCCGGGCCGCGGTCAAAGGAAACAGGGAGGCGGTCGCAGGAATCAGCGTCTCGGGCGCACGCCCGGCAGCGCGACGCGCAGCATCGCTACACTGCAAATGCTGGTAGACCTGGCGGCAGGCTGTGCTTTGAGAGACTGACGGCGCGTTCCCGCCTGGCTGCAAGCGCCGTCACCTCGACGGCCGGTCGGACGGCTAGATTGACGTCATCGTGCGCGCACCGAAAATTCTCGGCCTCGAGGAGGTCCAGGCGCTCCGATCGGTCGCGACGCGATTCGGTGGCGTGCATCGCGCGCACAAGATGGCGCTGCTGCGCGATTGCGCAGGTCACACGATCACCACGCCCGACGTGCTGCGCGCCTACCACGATTGCCTGCTGTTTCTCCTCGCCTATCCCGAGTCTGCGGCGTTGCGCGTTGCCGCCGCGGCGGAACTGCGCCGGACGGCGGATGCCGCGCGCAGGATCATCGACGAGAGGCCTTCGCTAGTGCGCAAACGGCTCACCGGCAGCGGCATCGCGTGGTGCGAACTGACTGTCAACTTCGGCTGGGACATCGCGCGCTGGCTCGCGCGACGCTTCCCGGGCCGGGCCGAGATCGATTCGTTCGGCGACGCTGGGGTGCCGCTTTCGCGGTTGCTCCAGGCCGCGATGCCGCCATTGGAATTCGAGCTTGTCGCGGCCGCTGACGACGATTCCGCTACGTTCCTCGACGAAGCCGGCGCCGCTCGGCGCACCTCGCGCCTGTCCTGGCTCGTTGCCCACTTCGAACGCCTGCCCTGCTCCGACGCGTTGCGCGAACTCCTGTTCGATATGGCAATGCCGTTCATCACGATCCAGCCCGACGACTCGATCCTCTCGCGCACCTTCGTGCGCGGCCTGACTGCGCGCCCGTACTTCCATCGTCAAGGGCTGCTGCGCGGCGCGGACTTGAAGGCAATCCTGCAAGCGCCACTGCCGCCGGCGCGACGATTGTCGCTGCGCGAGCGGCGGCAGACCATCGATGCCGGACGCGCTATGCTGGCTGCACTCGGTCGAGAAACCGACGCGATCGCACTGGCGTATCCGGGCGGTGTCGCGTGGCACGACGTCGGCCGCGGCGTCGCGATCGCGCTGTACACAATGCGCGCCGACCGCCGCGAGCCGCTCGATTCGCACGTTGGCATGATGCTTTTCAAGAACGGCCTGCCCGTTGGTTACGGCGGCGGCTGGCCGTTCCTCGGCACGTGCCGGATCGGCGTCAACATCTTCGCGCCGTACCGCGGTGGCGAGTCGGCGTTCCTCTTTGCGCAGGCGCTGCACGTCTACCGCGCGCGGTTCGCCGTCCGGCGCTTCGTCGCCGAACCGTCACAGTTCGGCGGCTCCAACATCGAGGGACTACGCTCCGGCGCCTTCTGGTTCTACTACCGACTGGGTTTCCGGCCCGTCGACCGGCGGGCTGCCGTGCTTGCCCGCGACGAGTTTGCGCGCATGGAAGCGGAGCCCGGATATCGGACGCCCATTCCGATGCTGCGACGCATCGCGCGCGCCGACATCGAATTGGACGTGGAAGGCGAAAGGCCCCATCCGGCTGCGCCATGCGAAGCAGCCGACCTCAGCCTCGCCGTGACGCGCTTCATCGCTCGCCGATTTCGCGGCGACCGCACAGCAGCCGAAGAAACGGCGATGCGTACCGTCGCCCGCGCGCTGCGCGTGAGGGTCTTGGCGCAATGGCCGCAAGCCGAGCAGCGGGCATTGCGCGTGCTGGCGCCGCTGTTGGCGCAAATCCCCGACCTCGCCCGCTGGCCGGCCGCAGACCGGCGCGCGGTGCTGGCGATCGTGCGGGCCAAGGGCGGCGACGAGTTCCGCTTCCACCGCCTCTTGCAGCACTCGCCACGGCTGCGCAGCGCGCTCGAAGCACTGGCGGCGCGCACGCCGCCCGGCGCATGACGCCGGGCAGGTCAAACCATCAGCCGGTTCATGCAGGCGTGGAAAAACGCAATGCGGTGAAGATCGGGGCCCTTCGGTCGGTCGAACACGTCTTGCGCCGCGGAGAGCAGAAACGCTTCGTCGGCCGCATCGTGCACGAACCAGCGCAGCTCGTTCGGGAAGGCGCGAATCGACGAGAAGTCCGACTGCATCTGGTCGATGAATCTGTCGCGCGCCATCCCCGTGTCGCGGGCGAGCGCAGCGTTGCCGATGAATTCGGCTCCTTCCGCGCATTCCGTCGCCGACGGCGTGCTGGCGCCGCACGGTGTTGCGACCAGCCACGCGCCGGCGATCAGCCCCATCACGAACCGAGCTGCACAAACGTACCGGGCGTTGCGCATCCTCGCTCCTTCGCGGTCAGTAGAGGCCGTGCGTATGAACGCGCAGCCATGACGTATACTGCCGATTGCATCCTAGGCCTGGTGCGGCGGCGTTTCAATCGTGCACTGCGGCAAAAGCGCAGGCCTGCGCTAGAATGAAGGCACGTCAGACGCCCGCCTTTCCGATTCGTCGCACCTTCACGATGCCCCGGCCTCGGTCGACCCCCGCGTACGCCGTGCGCAGCTCTTCGATTCACGGCCGCGGCGTGTTCGCGACGCGCGCGATCCGCAAGGGCACGACCATCCTCGAATATCGCGGCGATCGCACGACATGGGGGATAGCCAGCCGGCGCCCGGACAGCGACCCCGATAATCCGCACCATACGTTCATCTTCGAGCTCGCCGATGGCGATGTGATCGACGCCGGGCGACGGGGCAACGCAGCGCGCTGGATCAACCACTCCTGCAACCCGAACTGCGACACCCACGAGGATGACGACGGCCGCGTGTGGATCGAGGCCCGCCGCACGATCCGCGCCGGCGAGGAGCTCACCTACGACTACCAGCTCAAGCTCGAGGGAAGGATCGGCCGGAAGGCGCTCGATGCCTATACGTGCCGCTGCGGCACTCCCCGCTGCCGCGGCAGTATGCTGGCTCGGGGATCGCGGCCACAACCCGCCAACCGGCGCTGACCACGAGGAATCCCGTAATGGCCAGGAAGCGGCCCGTCGTATCGTCCGGCACGGTCATCGTGCGCGAGCACACGTCCGGGATTCTCGCCGGCAACCCGCTCGGCGATCCGCATGTGCGCAAGCTTGCGGTGTGGCTGCCGCCCCAATACGACGAGGGTGCAAGCCGCGGCCGCGGCCGGCGCTTTCCCGCTCTCTACGATCTCGTGGGCTTCACCGGCTCGGGCCTGGCCCACGTCGGCTGGAAGCCGTTCGGCGACAACGTAGCCGAGCGCGCGGCACGCCTGATCCACGACCGAAAGATGGGCCCCGCGATCCTCGTGTTTCCCGATTGCTTTACTTGCCTGGGCGGCAACCAGTACGTGAACTCGCCGGCGATCGGCAACTACGCCGATTATCTGACGAAGGAGATCATCCCGTTCGTCGACCGCGAGTTCCGTACGCTGGCCTCACGCGAGCATCGGGGCTGCTTCGGAAAATCCTCGGGCGGCTACGGCGCGATCATTCACGGCATGAAGTACGCGCAGCACTGGGGCGCGATCGCCGATCACTCCGGCGATGCCTATTTCGATTTCGTCTACCGGCACGACTGGCCGAATACGCTGAACGAGCTCGCCAAGTATCGCGAGCCGAAGCGCAAGGAGGGCGCCTGCGACGTGTTGGCCGAGGCCCGCGCGCACAAGATGCTTGCCGAGGGTTGCGACGACGGTCGGGTCAAGCGTTTCCTCGATGCCGTGTGGGGCAAGGAGAAATTGTCACCCGCGGAAAGCCACGCGATCATGAACGTCTGTATGGCCGCAACCTACGATGCCGACGCGAAGGCGCCGCTCGGCTTCCGCCTGCCGTTCGACCTCGAGACCGGCGAGATGATCGCGGCGCGGTGGCGCCGCTGGCTGCAGCACGACCCGATCCATCTCGTCGGCAGATACAGGGAGGCCCTGAGGTCGCTCAAGGGCATCTACATCGATTGCGGATGGCGCGACCAGTACCACATCCACTACGGCACGCGGATCCTGTCGCTGCGGCTCGCGGAGGCCGGCATTCGGCACACGTACGAGGAGTTCGACGACAACCACTCCGACGTCGACTACCGGATGAACGTGAGCCTGCCGTTCCTGTACCGGGCGCTGAAGCCGTAAGCGGCCGCATCGCCATGCGCGCCGACAAACCGACGCCCTGCCCCGGCTGCAGCACGATGATGCAGCCGCAAGTGCTGGCGCGCAAGGCGGTGGGCGAGTTGAGCGTCGACGTTTGCGGCGCCTGCCAGGCGTTCTGGTTCGACGCGTTCGAGAGCGCCCAGCTGACGCCAGGCGCGACGCTCGCGCTGTTCGACGTCATCAGAAAGGCGAGACCCGGGCAGCGCCGCGCGCTGCCCGCGCGCCTGCCCTGTCCGCGGTGCACGGAGCCGCTACAGCTCACGCACGATCTGCAGCGGACGACGCGATTCCTCTACTACCGCTGTCCCCACGCCCATGGCCGATTCACGCCGTTCCTGCAATTCCTGCGCGAAAAGGATTTCGTCCGGGCGCCTTCGCCCTCCGAGCTCGCGCGGCTCAGGGCCGCGATTCGCGTCATCCACTGCTCGTCGTGCGGCGCGCCGGTGGATCTCGCGAAGGACGCGGCGTGTCCGTATTGCCAGGCGCCGATCGCGATCCTCGACCCGGACGCTGTCGCGACCACGGTGCGCGCGCTCGAAAAGGCCGAAGCCAGGCGCACGACGATCGACGTCGACGCGCTGTTCGACGGCATGCTCGACGCGCAACGCCGGGCCGACGCATTTGACCACCGCGAGCCGCGCTTCGAAGCGGGCGACGCCAGGGCCGTCGATCTCGTCGCGCTCGGGTTTGCGGCGCTTGCGAACATGCTCGCGAGGTAATGCGACGCCGGCCGCTGGCATCGCGTGTGCGAGAGGACGTAGAATTCGCCTTTCCCCATCGTCAGGAAGCCCTGCCATGCATTCTCATCGCCGCCTGATCGTTGCCCCGTTGTTCGCCCTTGCCCTGGCCACGGCCAGCGGCGCGCTCGCGCAGGCTACCGCGCCGGCCACGCCGACGGTCACGCCCGCGCCGAACTGCGAAAAGCCGGGCGACCCTCCGAGCAGGAATACCACCGAGTTGGGCAAGAGCGCCGCCGAGCTCAAGCGAAGCAACTGGACCAAGGGCATGAAGGCCTACCTCGATTGCCTGAAGCGCTTCATCGATGAGCAGCAGGCCGCGGCCGCGCCGCACGTCAAAGCGGCCAATGCCGCGGTCGACGAGTTCAACAATTCGATCAAGATCTTCAACGAACAGGTTCAGACGGCACAGTAGCTGCGGCAATCCCGCGCGCGGCGCGGTCTACGGCGCGTTCTGGCGTTCGACCTCGGCGACCTGGCCGTTGATGCACAGCACGGTCGTGCGCATGTGTGCGTCTCCCGGCACGGGTTCCCAGGTATAGCGGCGCGACACCGTACCTGGCTCCGGGGAGACGTCCTCCTCGCTGGTGGCGTTGCCGACATCGGCCAGCACCTGGATGCAGTTTTGACCGCGCGCGATCTCCGCCCGCGCCGCTGCGCGCGCCAAGTCCTGCGGGGATGCCTCCGCCGCGCCGGTGTCGGTGCGCTGCCAGACGACAAGCCCACGCGCGAAGCCGATGCGCAGCACGCCATCATCGCGGGGATACGACCACACCTCGGCCGCGCCCTCGCCCGGTGGGCCGGGGCGCATGTCGCGCGCGTTCCCAAGGGACCGTATGACGTGCGCGCGCGGCATACCGACGACGACGATGTGATCGCGCACCGCGGCCTCCCACAGCGCCTCTTCATCGGGCGCACCGCGCGACGAACCGTTGTCGACGAAGAGCTCGACGCGCCCACCTTTGGCCGACGCCGGACACCGCGTCTGCTGGTACGTGACACGCCCGGCACTGTCGACGCATTTGTAGATCTCCGCGCTGGCGGGCAGCGAAAACGCCAGCATCGCCGCGAGCGGCAGCACAATGCCGCGCCCGGTGTGGGCAGGTACCAGACGGCGCCGAATTCGGGCATTCCTCACCAGCGAAGACGGTGCGCGCGCAATGCGCATGCTGACTCCTGGAGCGAGAAGGCCGCGCCGACACGGTCCGGGCGGCCGCAGCCCTTAGGGTATCATCGAATGTCACGTCTGTTGCTGCGCCCGCACCCCGTGCCCACTCGCGCTTCACCTCATGTTTCGAGCCCGTCCCGACGGCAACGGCCGGGCGGCCCCGGGGACGCCGCTGAGTCGTCTCCCCTCACTTGCCCGTGCGTGAGCACGTTGCGCCTCGCACGCGCGCCGCGCCGGCCTGCCGGCTGACGCCGTCATTCGATGTCGCTTGCCTCAAAGACCATTGGCACGCCCGAGAGGCCGACCACCGAACAGGCGCGTGCGGTTGCCATCGCGATGCTCGAAGGCTTCAACCGGCACTACGCATTGTTTCGCGACTGCGCCCGCGCCGCGCGGCGCGATTTCGAGGCGGGCAACTGGCTCGCAATCCAGCAGGTGGGCCGCGACCGCATCGACTTCTATGACCGGCGCGTGCTCGAGGCGGCCGAGCGCCTCGAGCGCGAGTTCCGATCGGCGGGACTCGATCGCGATGCGTTGTGGGAACAGGTGAAGCTCCATTACATCGGGCTCCTGATCGATCACAAGCAGCCGGAGTGCGCGGAAACGTTCTTCAACTCGGTGTCGGTCAAGATCCTGCACCGCGTGTACTTCCACAATCGCTTCATCTTCGTGCGACCGGCGATTTCAACCGAGCACATCGACGCCGATCCCCCGACGTACCGCAGTTACTACCCGCTGCAGCAGGGGCTGCGCAACGCGCTGGTCGACATCGTGCTCGATGCCGGATTCGAGCGTCGCTTCGCCGATTTCAGGCGGGACCTGGCCAACGCGCTCGCGGCGTTCCGCGCCCGGTTCCCGCGGCCGTTCCGGCTCGAGGCGAATCATCAGATCCAGGTGCTGTCGTCGCCGTTCTTCCGCAACCAGACCGCGTACATCGTCGGGCGCATCGTCAACGGTATCCACACGTACCCCTTCGTGGTGCCGATCAAGCACGATGCGGAAGGGAAGCTCTACGTCGACGCGCTGCTGATGGACGACGGCGACCTCGCCGTGCTGTTCTCGGCCAACCGCGCCTATTTCCTGGTCGATATGGAGGTGCCGTCGGCTTATGTCCATTTCCTCCGGGCGATGCTGCCGGACAAGACGGCGGCCGAACTCTATACGATGGTCGGCTTGCAGAAAGGAGGCAAGAACTTCTTCTACCGGGACTTCCTCCATCACCTCCGACATTCACGCGACAAGTTCATCGTCGCGCCGGGCATCAAGGGCCTCGTGATGACCGTATTCACGCTACCGTCGTACCCGTACGTGTTCAAGGTGATACGCGACGAGATCGCAGCGTCCAAGGACACGGACCGGCAGAAGGTCAAGCAGAAGTACACGCTGGTCAAGCACCATGACCGCGTCGGACGGATGACCGACGTGCTCGAGTACTCCGACGTCGTGTTCCCGCGCGCGCGCTTCTCCGACGAGCTGATCGCCGAGCTTTCCGCCGTCGCGCCGACCGTGGTCGAACTCGACGCCGACCACGTGCTGGTCAAGCATCTGTACATCGAGCGACGCATGACCCCGCTCAACCTCTTCCTCGAGCGCGCCGACGACGCGCAGCGCGCGCACGCGATGCGCGAATACGGCGACGCGATCAAGGAGCTGGCTGCGGTCAACATCTTCGCCGGCGATCTCTTGTTCAAGAACTTCGGCGTCACCCGCTTCGGCCGTGTGGTGTTCTACGACTACGACGAGATCGAATACCTCACCGACTGCAATTTCCGGAAGATTCCGCCGCCACCGCCCGGCTGGGACGAGATGTCGGGCGACGTCTGGTACCCGGTCGGGCCGCACGACGTGTTCCCGGAGGAGTTCGAGACGTTCCTCTTGACCGATCCGCGAACGCGTGAGTGCTTCCGGTATTTCCACGCCGACCTCCTCGACGCCGCATGGTGGCAATCGATGCAACGCGGGATCGGTACCGGGCGGCCGGTCGAGGTCTTGTCGTATCCGGACTCGGTGCGGTTCACGCATGCAGCACGACCCGTACGCGGCACGACGGAGCCTGGCGCCGATTGACGTCCACGCGGCTTTTGCGCGGCGCATTTTGTACGCGACAATCTTGCGCTGGTATGCGCCGTTCGGCGGTCGCCGATGACCGATCTTCCGAAAGCAACCCTCGTGCATCGCACACTGCGTTGATACTGCGCGTAACCGCGTCAGTCCACGTGCGGCTCACAACAAGTACAAGCGCTACCGGACGCACCGGGGGGATCGGGAATGTTTGTCAGCGCGTTCGAGCTCTATCGCATCGGCCTCGGCCCGTCGTCGGCGCATACGGAGGGACCGATGCGCGCGGCGCGGCGTTTCGTCCATGAGCTCGAGGCGGACGGGTACTTTTTCCAGACGCGCCGCATTCACGTCGACCTCTATGGTTCCGTCGCTTGCACCGGCCGCGACCAGGGCACCGACCGCGCGATCCTGTCCGGGCTCTGCGGCGATATCGCCGGATGCCGTCGATCCGGCGATGCTGGCCGCGCGCGCCGCGCGCATTCGCGCCGACGGTCAATTGCCGCTTGCGGGCCGCGAAAGAATCCCTTTCGACCCCGCCTCCGACATCGTTTTCCACGTCGACAAGGCCTTTGCGTTTCACAGCAATGCGCTGCGCTTCACGGCGCGCAATGCCCGCGGCGAGACGCTGGCGACCCGCCTCTACTTTTCGACCGGCGACGGCCAGATCGTCGCCGACACCGAGTCGCCCGGCACCAAATCGACGGTGCGGGTGCCCTATCCGTTCACAACGGCGGCCGAGTTGCTGGCGCACGGCCTCACCCACGGGAAGAAGTTATCGGAGGTGATGCGCACCAACGAGCTCGCGTTGCGCAGCCCCGACGAAATACGCGTGGGTCTGCTCCAGGTCGCCGCGGCGATGCGCAACTCCGTCGCGCGCGGACTCGTGACCGACGGCATGTTGCCCGGGGGACAAGGTCAACCCAGGCGCGCGGCTGCGCAAGCCGCGGCAATTGCCGGCACCGATCCTACGCTGCCGGCGTGGGCGGCTGTCTACGCCACCGCCGTGGCCGAAGAGAACGCTGTCGGAGGCCGCGTCGTGGCGGCACCGTCCCACGGATCCGCGGGACCGGTGGCCGCCGTGCTCCATCAATGGCGATCGACCACGCCGGTCGTGAGCGACGATGGCGCCGTCACGTTCCTGCTCGCCGCAGCCGCCGTGGGTCAGCTGATGCGGGCGAACGGCGTCAAGCACATCGGCTGCCAGGGCGAAGTCGGCGTCGCCGCCGCGATGGCCGCAGCCGGCCTCGCCGCCGCGAACAGCGCGAGCAACAGTCAGGTACTGATTGCCGCCGAGCGTGGTCTCGAGCCATTCCTCGGGATGACCTGCGATCCGGTCGGCGGGCTCGTGCAAGATCCGTGTATCGGCCGCAATGCGGCGGCGGCAGCTCATGCGGTACAGTCCGCGCGACTGGCCCTGCGCGTTCCGGACCCGTCGCGCGTCGCGCTCGACGCGGTGATCCACTCGATGGTCGAGATGGGTCGCGGCATGGCGAGCCGATACAAAACATCCTCGCTCGGGGGCCTCGCGGTCAACGTCGTCGACTGCTGAGGCCCCCAGCGCGGCGTGCTATGCTCGCGGCGATCGATCGCCGGAGCCCACGCATGCGTCCCGTCACCTTCATCCGCGTCGGCGCGTGCAGCGCGCTCATCCTGGCCGCAGGGGTCTCGTCGCTCGCGGGCTGCAGCAATGCGCCGAGCAAAGAAGAGCTGGAGGCCGCGAAGAATACGTTCACATGCCAGCTCGCCGGCGAACGCCTCGTCGTGCGCTTCGACTCCGGCGAAGCCAGGTTGCTGATGTCGGGCGGCGAGCGGATCGTGCTCTACCAGATCGCCGCGGCATCGGGCGTGCGCTTTTCCAACGGCACGATGGAGCTGCGCGGCAAAGGAACCGACCTGCAGCTGGTCCGCGACGGCAGCGCCGCGCCGCTCACCGGCTGCGAGCCCTATACGCTGCCGAAGTAGCGCCGGCGATGCCCGCCCCCGCGCGCCGCGTCGGCGTGATCGGCACCGGCGCCATGGGCGGCGGCGTCGTGCGAAGCCTTGTGCGCGCCGGCATCGCGACGGTTGCCCGCGACATCCGCGCCGAAGCCCAGGACCGTGCGGTGCGCGACGGCGCGATGCCCTCCACATCCTCCGCCGATCTCGCGTGCGCCTGCAGCACGGTGATCGTGCTCGTCGTGGACGCGACGCAGGTGGAGACCGTTTTGTTCGGCCCCGACGGCGCCGCGACAGCTCTTGCTCCCGGCAGTGTCGTTCTCGTGTGCTCGACCGTTGATCCGGCGTGTCCTGCGATGCTCGCGCCGCGTCTCGCGGCGCAGGGGATCGAGTTGCTCGACGCTCCCGTGTCCGGCGGCCCCGCCAAGGCCGCGGCAGGCACGATGACGATGATGGTATCCGGCGCACCCGGCGCGATCGAGCCGATTCGCCCCGTGCTCGCCGCGATGACGGGCAGGCTGTTCGTGGTGGGATCGCGCTGCGGCGATGCGTCGACGTTCAAGATCGTCAACAACCTGCTCGCGGCGGCGAATCTCGCCGCTGGCGCAGAGGCGCTGGCGCTCGCCCATGCCGCCGGGCTCGACTTGCATCTCGCGCTCGACGTGATCAGCGCCAGCTCCGGCGCGAGCTGGATTGTGGCCGACCGTGGCGCACGGGCGCTCGACGGCGATTACGCGCCCCGCGCGGCGGCGAGGATCCTCACCAAGGACGTCGGGATCGCGACCGCACTCGCAGAACGCCTGGGCGTCGATGCACCGTTCGCGCAAGCCGCGCAGGCCGCGTTCGCCGATGCGCTGGCCGCCGGCTACGGCGACCACGACGACGCGGTGCTGGTCAAGCGGGCACTGGAAAAAATCGGCAAAGGTGTGGCCAGGTCGAGGTCTTGACGCCCCGCAGGCGCGCGCGATACGCCCACTGTCGTGCGCCCCTCTCCGGCGCGGTGTCGCCGGGCTCCATTGCCGTCACTTCTGCCGGAGCGCCGGATCGACGTCGGCGTACTGCCACACCTGCGAGCGGATCGGGTGCGGCTTGTAGCCTTTCACCCAGGGATGGAGGAGCTGGTCCTCGATCAGATGGTAGCTGAGACGCCACGGCGCATAGGCGAGCACCAGCTCCGTCATTCGGTCGAACAACCGCGTGCGCTCCGGCGAATCCGGCAGCCGGCGCGCCTCGTCGTACAGTTTGTCGAACGCGGGCAGCTTGAACTGCGCCTGGTTCTCCTGCCCCGCATTCGGGCCGTAGAGCAGCTGCATGAAATTCTCGGCGTCCGGGTAGTCGACGTTCCAGCCGTCGCTGCGCATCGGTATCTTGCCCAGGCGGGCCATCTTGCGCAGCTCGGGTGTACGGTCCTTCTTGAATTCGATCTTGAGCCCGATCGCGTCCATGTTCTTCTTCCACAGTTCGTCGCCCTGTCGCGCCGCCGAATTCGGCGTCGACCAACGCTCGATGACGAGCGCCTTGCCGTCGGGCGTTTCGCGATAGCCGTCGCCGTTGCGGTCCCTGTAGCCGAACTTGTCGAGCAGCGCCCGCGCGGCCGCGGGGTCGTACAGCTGCGCTTGCGTCCTGAGCTTGGGATCGTATCCCGCGATGTCGGGCGGGATGGGGCCGTTGGCGGGAACCGCGCGGCCTTTCAGCAACACGCGAACCGCTTCGTCGAGATCGTAACCCATGCCGATCGCGCGACGCAGCGCGATCTTCTCCGGCGTGTAGCCGCCGACGACCGGGTCCTCCATGTTGAAGTATGTCCACCAGGTATTCGGCCGCAGCAGAATTTCGTGCCGGATGCCCTTGGCCGCGAGGTCGGGCCTGAGCTTGCCGTTCGTCAGCGCCTGCTCGACGAACTCCGAGGGCAGACGTTCGAGAATGTCGAGCTCGCGATTGAGAAAGGCGAGCCATTGCCCCTGCCCCTCCTCGATGACGCTGATCTCGATGCGGCCGGGAAGCGGCAGCCGCCTGTCCCTTGAGCGCGGCGGCAATCGGCTGCGAATCCGGCGGGATCGGGCCGGCCGGGGTGTAGGTGACTCGTCGCGAAACGCGGGATTCGCGACGAGGACGATCTTCGAGCTGCGCTTGTATTCGCCCAGCACATAGGGGCCGGTCCCCACCGGGTGCGCGCCGAAATCGAGCCCGTAGGCCTCGACCACCTCGCGCGCGACGGCAGCCGTGTTGGGCACCGCAAGCGCATAGACAAACCGAAGGTCCGGCTCCTTCAGGCGGATCCTCAGCGTATAGCGATCGACGACTTCCAGGCCCGCGAGCGGCGCATCGTAATCGAACTTTCCGTTCTTCGCCGCTTTCGCGCGCGCCTCGTCGCTGCCGACCACCTTGCCGTCCACGAGCCACGCCCAGGGGCTCTTTACCGCCGGATCGAGCAGCCGTTTGAACCCGTAGGCCTGGTCCGCCGCGGTCAGCTCGCGCGGCTTGCCCTTGAACGCCGGGTCCGGTGTGAAGTAGATGCCCTTGCGCAGCCGGAAGTGTACGTCTTCCCGCCGTCGGCGACCGTCGGCATCGCCTCGAGCGTGCGCGGGACGAGCTTCACGGGTCGCGCCAGGTAGTCGTAATCGAGCATCGCCTCGTAGATGTTGGCGATGATCCCGTCGGAGGCGGCATCCGACGCGAACTGCGGATCGAAGCTCGTCTCGGCGATCGAGAAAACGACGCGCAGCGTCTTCGCCGAATCGGCGGCCAGCGCCGGCCAGGCACACGCGCCGGCGGCCAGCACCGCGACCGCAATCGCCACGCTTCGCCAACGCCGCCGCAATCCTGATCTGCACATGTGGCACGCCTCCCCACCGTCGACTCTAGCCGCCGGCCTGCCATCGTAGCATTCGCGCACGCACGATCTTGCAGCCTGGCTCGGCGCGCTCCGTGTAAGGGCGCGGGGTCTACAATCGACACTACGTGACCGGCGCGTCATTGCCCCGGTCCACTTGACGAGGTCTGCCATGGTCCTTATCGCCTTCGCCGTCCCCCGCGCGCTCGTGCGCCTGTTGCCGGTTCTGGCGGCGCTCGGCGCCACCGCCGCCTTCGCGCAACCGGCGAAAGAGCCGGTGCCCGCTGCGACCACCGCGGTCGCCACCTTCGCCGGCGGCTGCTTCTGGTGCATGGAGCCGCCGTTCGACAAGCAGGCCGGCGTCATCGCGACGACCTCCGGCTACATGGGCGGCAGGAAAAGGAACCCGACGTACGAGGAAGTGTCCGCCGGCATAACGGGGCACGCCGAAGTCGTGCAGGTGGTATTCGACCCGGCGAAGGTGAGCTACAAAGCGCTGCTCGACATCTATTGGCGCAACGTCGACCCAACGGTGAAGGATCGGCAATTCTGCGACGTCGGCGAACAGTACCGGACCGCGATCTTCGTCCATACCGATGAGCAGCGGCGCGTCGCCGAGGCCTCGAAGGCGGACCTGGCAAAGACCAAGCCGTTCAAGGAGCCGCTCGTGACGCCGGTGGTCGACGCGGGCGAGTTCTGGCCCGCCGAAGATTATCACCAGGACTACTACATCAAGAATCCGGTCCGCTACACGTACTACCGGACCGGGTGCGGACGCGACGCCCGGCTGAAACAGCTTTGGGGCAGCGCGCCGCATTGATGCACCGTCTCTGGGATGCGTGCGCCTCAGAGAAGGCCGACACTGCTCGCCGCCGCGCCTGCCACCACCGATGCCACGGCCAGCAGCAGCACCGAGATGCCGACGAATTCGCTTTGGCTGCCCTCCTTCACCTGCAACACGCGCCGTGCGCCGTGCCAGTACAGGTACAGCGTATGGCAGACGGCCACCATGCCGACGATCGCCATCACCGGAAGAAGCAACGTCGCCCCGGCGAGGAAGACAGGAATCGCCCCATACGCGGCGACCTTGAGGGCCGCCACGTAATCGCGCCGCGCGCCGAACATCGGCGCGAGCAGCACGAAGATCGCGGCCAGCAGGAAGATCGAGGCGACCGAGGCAAAATACGTCGTTGCCCCGGCGGCGAAGATCTGTTCCGGCGGCACGAGATAACCGTGGAGCGGGTCCCAGTCGCGGTCGAACGTCTTCATGCCGATCACTGTCGCGACCGGCGCCAGCAGCGAGAACGGCAGGATGACCCGGCGCAGCAATTGGTCGACCGAGATCCTTTCCGCGGCAATGCGATCCCATTCCACCGCCGGATGGAAGATGAGGTAGAAGATTCGGCGCAGGGTATCCACGGCGGGCGCAAAGCGATGACCCCTATCATCCGCCACGCGCGCCCGTCCGCCAAGGACCGGCGTTGACCCATCACCGGGAAGGCGCAATACTGCGCTGAGCGCGCTCCCGCCCGCCGGAATACCGCATGACTCGCCTGCTTTCGCTGTTGCTCCCCCGGCTGCTGGTCGCGGCGGTCGCGTTCGGGGTCAGTTTGCCGTGTGTTGCGGCAGTGCTCCCGGTACCTGGCGCCGATGCCGCGGTCAGCCGCTACGATGCCACGCGCGATGCTGCCGGCGACATCGACCGCGCGTTGGCCGTCGCACAGGCGAACGGAAGGAAGGTGCTACTCATCGTCGGCGGCGACTGGTGCAGGGATTGCCGCGATCTCGACGCGCTTTTCGCGGCGAATTCGGCGCTCGCCGCACTGCGCGACGAGCGCTACGTCGTGGTCAAGGTCTTCGTCGGCAGCGAGAACCGGAACGACGCCGTGCTCGCCCGCTATCCGAAGCTCGACTGGGTGCCGACGTTGATCGAGCTCGACGCGTTGGGGCGCGCGGCGCGCGTAGCACCCACCACCGAGTTTCACGAAGGCGAAAAGCTTTCGGCTTCGCGTATCCGCACGTTTCTGTCCGGATCGTGATGCCTATGGCCGCTGAGGCAGGACGATGGAAATGAAACGCCTCTCCGGCGGCAACCTGCGCGCCGCCGGCTACGACGACCGGCGCCGGATACTCGTCGTCGAACTCACGTCGGGAACCTTCGAATACGGCGGGGTGTCGGCGGACACGTACCGGCGCCTCATCTCGGCGTCGTCGCCGTGGAGCTTCTTCCGCGACAACATCGAAGACGGGGACTACCCCGCCAAGCAGGTACGCTGAGCGCAAAACGAAAATGCGCGGCGCCGGCGGCGAGCTCGTGCCCCCGCCGGCCGGCTCCGCGCCGAATCCTGCTCGCCCGTTACTGGACCGTCAGCTTGCGGCCCGCGAGCGCGGGCTTCTTTGCCAGCGTCAGCTCGAGCACGCCGTTCTCGTATTTCGCAGCACTCGCCGCTTCGTCGAGTTCCGCGGGCAGCGTGAAACTGCGGTACGCGCTGCCGTAGTAGCGCTCGCTGTGGATCACGCGCTCGCCGTTCTTCTGCTCGGTCTCGCGCTTTACTTCTGCGCCGATCGTGACCTGGTTACCTTCGATCGATACCTGGATGTCGTCCTTGCTCACGCCGGGGATATCGGCGTGCACGACGTAGGCGCCATCCTTTTCGGCGACGTCCAGCTTGATCGTGACCGGCGTCTTTTCGGCGCGAACCGGCGCGAAAAAGCCGCGGAACAGGTCGTCGAATGCCGCACCGGCAAACGGGTCATACAGTCTCAAGTTGCTCATCGGTTTTCCTTTCGCAGTGCAATTGGGGACGGGCGGGAGCGCCGGCGACCTGTTGCTTCGCATCGGCCGAGCTCGATCCGCCTCATGGCCCAATCTGTGGCCCATCCGGGGCGGTTTCAAGGGGCGCGCCCGCGCAAACCGTGCCGCGCTTGAGACCGGTCGGCGGCGACACCATTTGAGCTGCCCGGAAACAGGCGATAATCTCGGCAAGCCCATGTCCGTTCCAAGACCCCAGCCATGACCACCACCGCCCTCACCTCGACCGACCGTGCCCGGATCAAGGTCGAGCTCGAAGCGCGCCGCGCGGCGTTGCGAGCCGACGTCAAGACGCAGCTCGAGGGCAGCGAGGACGACCGGGTCGTCGGGCTGCGCAACCGGATCAAGGAAAGCGGCGACGAGTGGGGCGTGGCGGACGGTCTTGCGGAACTCGACATCGCCGAGGTCCGCCACACGCTTGCGGAGCTCGCGGAAGTCGACGCGGCGCTGGCGCGGCTCGCCGGCGGCACCTACGGCGAATGCCGCGACTGCGGCGAGCCCATCGCGCTGGCGCGGCTTGCCGTCTACCCGACCGCGACCCGGTGCATCCCCTGCCAGCAGGCCTACGAAACGCGCATTGCCGGCCCGGCAGCGACGGCGCGCTAGCCGGGCTCGCGGTTACCTCTCCGCGCGGGCCCGCCCGGGGCGTAGCGGGCGACCCAGCCGAAGAACTCGCGGTACCACAGCCGCGAATTCTGCGGCTTCAGGATCCAGTGATTCTCGTCGGGGAACCACAGGAGCCGCGCCGGCACATTTTTCGCCTTCAGCGTGTCGTAGTACTGGAGCGCCTGTGTGGCCGGAACGCGGTAATCCTGTTCGCCGTGGATGACGAGCGTGGGGGTCTTGGCGCGCTTCACGTAGTGATGCGGCGACTGCTTCATTACCCGTGACGGGTTCTCCCAGTGGAACGCCCCCAGCTCGTCGGCGAAGAAATGGTAGCCGTCGGTGGCCATCATGCTGACCCAGTCGTAGCAGCCGGCATGGCACACGTAGGCCTTGTAGCGGTCGGTCTGACCGTTCATGTACGCCACCATGTACCCGCCGTAGCTGCCACCGGTCGCGGCGAGCCGCGCGCGGTCGATGTAGCCCTGGCGGAGCAGCCAGTTGGTGCCGGCCTCGACGTCGGCGTACTCCTTCATCCCGTACTGGCCGGTGATCGTCTCCAGCCACTTCTGGCCGAAGCCCGACGAGCCGTGGTAATTCACCGCCGCGACGACGTAACCGTGGCCCGCGAACACCTGCGTGTTCCAGCGAAAGTGCCACAAGTCCATATGCGCCGCGTGCGGGCCGCCGTGGATCGAGTGCAGAAGGGGCCATTTCCTCGTCGGGTCGAATCCTGGCGGATAGACGATCCACATCTGTACCGGATCGTCGCCCCAACCCTTGACCGTGACCTCGCGCACTTCGCCCAGTGCATGGCGTCCGAGCAGTCCGCGGTTTACCGTCTCGATGCCCCGTTCCTGGCTGCCGTCGGCGCAACACGCGAACAGGGCCGGTGGATGCGTCACCGTCGCGCGGTCGAATGCGAGCACGCCGCCGTCGCGCGACTGGGTGAAGCCGCCGACGGTGCCGCCCGGCACGACGAGCGAGGGCATCGCCGCGCTTGCGTCGCCATTCACCGCCATCCGCGCAATCCCCTGCCTGCCGCGACTTTCGACAGTGAACAGCAGTGCGCGGCTGTCTGGTGTCCACGCGACGTGGCTCGTTGCACGATCGAGCTTCGGCGCGAGCCGCCGCATCCTGCCGCGCTTTCGCTCCAGGAGCACGAGATGGCCCTGGTCGTTGAAGGCGCGCTTCGTGTCGTAAGCGTGAAAGACGAGCGCGCGCCCGTCCGGCGAATAGCAGGGATGCGCGTCCGCTGTGTTCGTCCCCTCGGTCAACACACGCTTGCGGCGCGATGCCAGCGTGACGGTGACGATGTCGGTCTGATTCATCATCCGCGGCTCGGCGGCGAGGTCGGCCGTGATCGCGATTTCGCGGCCGTCAGGCGCGATGTCGTAGTCATCTGCCGATGGTTCCCACGGCGGCAGCGCCAGTCCGGTGCCGGCGAGCGCGTCGCGGGAACGGCCGCTTGCGACATCGCAAACGAACACGTGGGGCTCGCGACCGTCGGTGAGCCAGTGATCCCAGAAGCGGAACTCGCCCCGCTCGGTGACATGGGCCTTTACCTTGGCGTCCTTGCGCTCCTTCCTTCGCTTCTCCTGTTCGGCGGCGGTCGCGAGATCGGGCCAAACCCACGATACGAACGCGATGCGCTTGCCGTCGGCGAACCATTTCGGTGCCGCGCAGCCGGTCGGCTGGCGGGTAAGGCGCTTCGCCTCGCCACCGTCCGGCGCGATCAGGTAGAGCTGCGGCTCGTCGTCATCCTTGCGCTTCGCGGTGAAGGCGATCCACCGGCCGTCAGGCGACCACTTCGGGTCGCTGTCCTTGTCGCCGGCAGTGAGTCGCCGCGCGCTGGCTCGATCGCCATGCCGACCGTTGCGATGACGCGTCGGATACAGCCACAGCGCCGTGCTGCTGTCGTTCTTGTCCATGTCGTAGCTCGTGACCGCAGCGCATGCGTAAGCGCCGTCGGGCGAAAGCGTCGGCGTGCCGAGGCGTTTGATCGCCCAGAGCGCCTCCACGGTAAGTGGCGGCTTGTTCTTCGTTCGGCGCCGGGTAACGCCGCGGAGCGAGCGGGGCATCGTCTTGTCCTTGTGGGTACAATGTGCGGTCGCGATTCTAACCCGCGACCGAATCCGGCGGCGGCGCGAACGCTCTCCACCAGCAATCCAAATGACGACGACTACGATGAATTACCGCCGGCTGGGCGCCTCCGGTCTCAAGGTGAGCGAACTCTCCTTCGGGTCGTGGGTCACCTATGGCAACCAGCTGGGCGCGGAAGATGCCCGCACGTGCATGGCGGCGGCCTATGACGCCGGCGTCAATTTCTTCGACAACGCCGAGGTGTACGCAAAGGGCCAAGCCGAAACGATCATGGGCGAGGTGCTGCGCAAGACGGGCTGGCGGCGATCCTCCTATATCGTGTCGACCAAGTTTTACTGGGGCCTCGATGACGGTCCCAACGAGAAGAACACGCTGAACCGCAAGTACCTGCGCCAGGCGATCGATGGCTCGCTCGCACGCTTGCAGCTCGACTATGTCGACCTCGTCTTCTGCCATCGCGCCGACCCCGATACGCCGATCGAGGAGACGGTGCAGGCGATGCACGACATGATCGCGTCCGGCAAGGTGCTTTACTGGGGAACGTCGGAATGGAGCGCTGCGGAAATCATGGCGGCATGGCACATCGCCGACCGGCGCAACCTGGCAAAGCCGGTTACCGAACAACCGCAATACAACCTGCTGCACCGCGATCGCGTCGAGAAGGAATACGCGCGGCTGTATCGCGACATCGGCCTCGGCGCGACGACCTGGAGCCCACTCGCGTCGGGGCTGCTGAGCGGGAAATACAACGACGGCATCCCGCCCGACTCGCGCGGAACGCTGAAAGGCTACGAATGGCTCCGTGAGCGCCTGACCGATTCGGCGAAGGTCGCCGTGGCCCGAAGGCTCACGCCTATCGCCGCGGAACTCGGATGCACGCCGGCGCAGATGGCGCTCGGGTGGTGCCTCAAGAATCCGAATGTCTCGACCGTGATCACCGGCGCCACACGCCCGGCGCAGGTGGTCGAGAACATGAAGGCGATCGCCGTCGCGGCGAAGCTCACGCCCGACGTCATGGCGCGGATCGAAGGCACGCTTGCGCCGGCGTAACCATCGACGTAGCCATGGAACTCCGCGCATGCCCCGCTTCCCTGCACGCCAGTTCGTCCTTGCGGTTGCAGTCACGTTCGCACTGACATCGGCAGCCCCCGCAATGGCCGGCATTTTCGGCTCACTCTTTGCCGGGCACGCTCCGTCGACCCTTGGCATGCGCGACGGCAAGCTCGCCCCGTGCCCCGATCGGCCCAACTGCGTGTCGAGCCAGGCCCCTGACGAGGCGCACCGGATCGCGCCTCTGCCGTTCACCGGTGACGCGGCAGCGGCGATGGCAGCGCTCGCAGGCGTCGTCCGTGCGATGCCGCGGGCCACGATCGTCACCGAAAGTCCGGGCTACCTGCACATCGAGTTCGCGAGCGCGACCTTCGGCTTCGTCGACGACGCCGAGTTCGCGCTCGCCGCCGGCGCCAAGGTGATCCACGTGCGCTCGGCCGCGCGACTGGGATACCGCGACTTTGGTGTGAACCGGGAACGCGTCGAGACGATCCGAGTATCGTTCGTGGCGCTGCAACCGTAACCCTTGACGACTGCCATGTCGAATCCGCTCGAAAGCTGGACCGAGGAGCAACGATCGGCGTTCCTGTACCGCGTGTGCGCCGAGGCCGAGGCCGGAACCACCCGCGCCGAACTCTTCCGCCGCCTCGCCGGCGAAGCCGAAGCGCAGGCCGCGATCTGGCGCGCGCAGCTCACCGCGCGCGGCCACGCGGCGCCGGCCCCCTACTTGCCCGATGCGCGCACGCGGCTCGTCGCCACACTCGTGCGCGGCCTGGGACCGCGCCGCGTCCGCGGCGTGCTCGCCGCGATGAAAGTTCGCGGCATGGCGATCTACACCACGTCGCTCGCACGCGAGTCCGGTCATGCGCCGCCGGTCGCGGGCCTCGGCGTCGAGCACCGGCATCGGCGTCTCGGCGGAGGTGGCAATCTGCGGGCGGCGGTGTTCGGCGTCAACGACGGCCTCGTTTCGAATGCGAGCCTGATTCTCGGCGTGGCCGGCGCTGCCGCGGATACGCACATCGTCCTGCTCACCGGTGTCGCGGGGATGTGCGCGGGTGCCTTCGCGATGGCCGCCGGCGAGTACGTGTCGGTGCGCTCGCAGCGCGAGCTGTTCGAGTACCAGATCGGCCTCGAACGTGACGAGCTCAAGGAGTATCCGGAAGCCGAAGCGCAGGAACTCGCACTGATCTACGCCGAAAAGGGCCTGCCCAGGAAGGAGGCCGAGCGCCTGGCGCGCAGGATCGTCGCCGATCCCGAGCACGCGCTCGATACGCTAGCCCGCGAAGAGCTGGGATTGAACCCGGAGGAGCTCGGGTCGCCGTGGGGCGCGGCGATCTCTTCTTTCCTGTCGTTCGCTGCCGGCGCCCTGCTGCCGCTGGCGCCATTCATGGTCGCGCCGTCGCCGCATGCGTTGCCGATCGCGATCGGCGTTACCGCCGTCGCGCTGTTTTCCGTCGGCGCCTTGCTGTCGCTGTTCACCGGCCGCAACGCGCTCTACTCGGGCGGGCGCATGCTGGTGCTCGGCGGCCTCGCCGGAGCGGTAACCTACGCGGTTGGGCGGCTGGCCGGCGTGTCGTTGGGCTGAATTCCGCACACTCTTGGTCAGACACCCGCACCGCGGCCCGGCGCTCGTGCTGAAGCCCGGGCGCGAGAAGTCGCTGCGGCAGCGCCACCCGTGGATCTTTTCCGGTGCGATCGCCGCGGTCGAAGGCGCGCCCGGCACGGGCGACACGGTCGAGGTGCGCAGCGCCGACGGCGCGTTCCTCGCCCGCGCGGCCTTTTCGCCTGCGTCGCAAATCCGCGCCCGCGTCTGGACGTTCGATACGCTGGATGCGATCGACGACACGTTCTTCGCGCGTCGGGTCGCGCACGCCGCCGTCGCGCGCGCACCGATGCAGGACGCGTGTCACACCGGATGCCGCCTCATCCACGGCGAGTCGGACGGATTGCCCGGGATCATCGCCGACCGCTACGGCGATACCGTCGTCGTGCAACTCTCCTCCGCAGGCGCCGAGCGCTGGCGCCACGCGATCGTCGCCGCGTTGGCCACCCTTCCGGATGTCCGGTGCGTCTACGAGCGTTCCGATGCCGAAGTCCGCGGACTCGAAGGGCTGCCACCGCGTGCCGGTGTCGTTCACGGCCAGCTGCCCGACGTGGTGCTGATCCGCGAGGACGACCTTGTCTATCGTGTGGACGTCGTAGCCGGGCAGAAGACCGGTTTCTATCTCGACCAGCGAGATAGCCGCGCCGCGGTACGCAGGCTCGCCGCGGGTCGCGCGGCGCTCAACGTGTTTTGTTACACCGGCGGTTTCACGCTGGCGGCGCTTGCCGGGAGCGCCGCGCGCGTGGTTTCCATCGACAGCTCGGCCGATGCGCTGTCCCTTGCGCGGGAGAATCTCTTGCGCAATCCCGGTTTGCCCGCCGATCGCACCGAATGGCGCTGCGCCGACGCCTTCGCCGAATTGCGCAAGCTGCGCGACGCCGCGGCAGCGTTCGATCTCATCATCGTCGACCCGCCCAAGTTCGCACCGACCTCGGCGCACGCGGGGCGCGCGGCGCGTGCCTACAAGGACGTCAACCTGTGGGCGCTGAAGCTGTTGCGGCCGGGCGGGTTGCTGGCCACGTTCTCGTGCTCCGGCGGGATCGACGTGGCGCTCTTTCGCAAGATCGTTGCTGGTGCCGCGCAGGACGCCGGGGCGGACGCAGCGGTGATCGGGCGCTTCGGAGCCTCCGCCGACCATCCGGTTGCGCTGGCGTTCCCCGAAGGCGAGTATCTCAAAGGTCTCTTGATCCGCAAGACTTAAGCCGGCAGCGGGCCGTCGAGATCCGGCGCCGCACCATCCGGGTGAACGCGACGCGCGCGCGAACACCCCGGGCGAGGCCAGTTCCGGACAAAACAAGGCCCCGCCGGTCACCCGGTGGGGCCCTGTCAGTCGCGGCCGGATGGACAGGAGGTCACCCGGCCGTGTTCGGCTGATCGCTGGGCGTCACCCCTTGAGGCAGTCACTCATGAACTTCTTGCGCTCGTCGCCCTTCATGTCGCCGGCCTTCTTGTTGCAGGCCGTCATCTTCTCCTGCTGCGTCATCTTCACCGCGGGCTCATCTTTGCCGGACAGGCATGAGCTCATGAAAGCCTTGCGCTCGTCGCCCTTCTTGCCTTCGGCCTTGACATTGCATTCCTTCATCCGCTCCTGCTGCGGGTTCGCTGCAGGCGCGGGAGCGGCAGCCGGCGCAGCGGCCTTCGGCGCGGGGGTCTGCGCCGCGGGGGCCTGCGCGAACGACGTGGCAGCGACGACGGTAAACGCACCGGCGATCGCCAGGACAAGCAGTTGTTTCATTCGGGTCTCCCTGGAGAATGAATAGGCGGGTATCGCGGGGCGGTGACCTTGCGGCCCTCTTGTAGCCCGCTCCGCCCTCGGGGAATTCAACACGGTCGAAGCCAGTCTACGGCATGGTAAACGCGCGAAGCAACGATTTCAGGGACATCCCAACGGATGATGTCGCAATTTCGGCTGATGCAATGCAACATGCGTCGTGGCACAATGAGGGTCCGCTGGACATCTATCAAGTAAGTCATTGTTTTTGCTGAAAAACTGTCTCGGAGTCCTGCCTTGCCCACGTCAACTGCCAACCGCAACCGCGCCGCTGCGGCATCGCACCCGACGGCGAAGCTGCCGATCGACGACACGCGGATCCGCGAGATCATGGAGCTTGTTCCGCCCGCACACCTGTTGCGCGAGTTTCCGGCGTCGGAACGCGCCGCGACAACCACCTACGAGACCCGCCAAGCGATACATCGGGTGTTGCATGGCGCGGACGACCGGCTGCTCGTGATCGTCGGCCCCTGCTCGATCCACGACTACGACGCGGCCATCGACTACGCCACCCGCCTGTCCGCAGCGAGACGGGAGATGGCGAACGATCTGCTCGTCGTGATGCGCGTCTACTTCGAAAAACCGCGCACGACCGTCGGCTGGAAGGGTTTGATCAACGACCCACACCTGGATGACAGCTACCGGATCAACGAAGGGTTGCGGCTCGCCCGGCGCATCCTGGTCGAGGTCAACGAACTCGCCCTGCCCGCCGGCACCGAGTACCTCGACATGATCACGCCGCAGTACATCGCGGATCTGATCGCCTGGGGCGCGATCGGGGCGCGGACGACGGAAAGCCAGGTGCATCGCGAGCTCGCGTCGGGACTGTCCTGTCCCGTCGGCTTCAAGAACGGCACCGACGGCGACGTGCGCATTGCCGTCGACGCGATCAAGGCCGCTTCGGCACCGCATCACTTCCTGTCCGTGACCAAGGGCGGCCATTCGGCGATCGTGCACACGGCCGGCAACGAGGATTGCCACATCATCCTGCGCGGCGGCAAGGCGCCGAACTTCGACGCGGCAAGCGTCGAGGCGACGTGCAGGGAGCTCGCGGCTGCCGGGCTCGCGTCGAAACTGATGATCGATTGCTCGCACGCCAACAGCCAGAAGCAGCACGAGCGCCAGCTCGACGTTGCACGCGACGTGGCGGCACAGATCGCGCGCGGCGACGAGCGGATCTTCGGCGTCATGCTGGAAAGCCATATCAACCCCGGCCGCCAGGATCTGCTCCCCGGCAGGGACCTGCTGTACGGCGTGTCGATTACCGATGCCTGCATCGGCTGGGATGCGACGGTCGACGCGTTGAAGCTCTTCGCCGAGGGCGTGCGACAGCGCCGGGTGAAGCTCTCCGACACGGCGTAGCGCGCGTCCGCGGACTCTTGCCGTGCCTGCCGAAATCGAGCTCAAGCTCGCCCTCGATCCGGCCGCGGGCCGGCGCCTCGTGCGGCTCCCCCGCGATCCGGCGATCGTTGCGTTCAAGCGCGGCCGCGCGCGATCGGCACGCGTGGTCAGCACCTACTACGACACGCCCGATTTCCGGCTCGCGCGGGAAGGCGTTGCGCTGCGGCTGCGCCGCGACGGCAAGCGCTGGCTGCAGACGCTCAAAGGCCCGCCCCTCCCGGGCGCTGGCGCTGGCCTGCACGCGCGCGACGAGCACGAATGGCGACTGCCGGGTCCGCGCCTCGACCTGACGCATCTCGCGAGGACGCCGTGGCGCAAGCTCATCGGCAAGGCGCAACGGCACGGGGGACTGGCGCCGCAATTCACGACCGATTTCGCGCGGCGGACGGTCCCCCTCGCGTTCGCGGATGGAACACAGGCACTCCTGGCGATCGACGTCGGTGCCATTCGCGCCAAACGGAGCGTTAGGCAAAGCGTGCGCATCTGCGAACTCGAGATCGAAGTAGAGACCGGCAGCGCCGCGCGGGCCTACGAACTCGCGCTCGCGCTGCTCGACGACTGGCCGATTGCGGTCGCCACGGCGAACAAGGCGGAGCGCGGGTTCGCGTTGGTGCGCGGCCTGCCCGATGGCTGGGACAAGCCGGAGCGTGCGCGGCCCGTCGCGCTCGAAGCCGACGCGAGTGCCCCAGCGGCGCTGTGCGCGGTCGCCCAGGAATGCCTGTACCAGATCGCGGCCAACGTCGCGGGTTTGCTTGCGGATCGCGATCCCGAGTGGGTGCATCAGATGCGTATCGGCACACGGCGGCTGCGCTCGTGCCTTGCCTTGATCGCGCGTCTGGCCCCCTCCGGTGACATCGACGCCGTGGCCGCGGAAACGAAATGGCTCGCCGGCATCCTGGGCGCGGCGCGCGATTTGGATGTCTTCGCCCTTGAAACGCTGCCGCCCCTCGCCGCCGCATTCGCCCACGACGCCGCTGCCGCCGCGGGATTGAAGCGGCTGCGCAGTCGGGTCGCGACGCGCCGACGGGCGTCCATCGGGACCGTGCGGGAGTCCCTACGCTCGACCCGATTCCAGCGCCTGCTGCTGAAGACCGGCGCCCTGGTCGCAGCGCAACGCTTCGGCGCGCCGGAGGGCATCACCGCGGACGCACCGACCGCTACCGCAAAATCGTTCGCGGCCGAGCTCCTCGCCCGCCGCCATCGCAAGCTCGCGGGACTCATGCAAGTGCTCGCCGACGGCACCGCCGAAGAGCGGCACGCCGTACGCATCGCCGCGAAAAAGCTTCGGTACGCGGCCGAATTCTTCGCACCGCTGTTCCCCGGGAAGCGCACGCGGACATACCTCAAGGCACTGAGTGCACTGCAGGACGCGCTGGGCCAACTGAACGACGCGGCGACGGCGGCCCGTCTCGCGACCGCACTCGCCGGCGACGGCGATCATGCCACTGAGGGGACGGTGCGCGGCTGGGTTGCGGCGCAGACGACGCCGCTCCTTTCGAAGCTCGACCACGCGCGGCTGCGCTTGGTCGGTGCGAAGCGGTTCTGGGCATCGTGAACCTGCAGACCCCGGAAATACCCGTTCACCCCTATCGGGCCCCGCACTGGCTCGCCGGCGGTCACGCGCAGACGATCTGGCCGCGTTTCGTCGCCACACCGGATGTTCGGTACCGGCGCGAGCGCGTCGTCACGCCCGACGGCGACTTCTGGGACTTCGACTGGTCCGACGCGCAGGTCGGCAACGACGCGGCACCGCTCGTCGTGCTGTTCCACGGTCTTGAAAGCGGCTCGGGTTCGCATTACGCGCGCGCACTGATGGCGGCGGTCGCCGAAATCGGCTGGCGCGGCGTGATCCCGCATTTCCGTGGCTGTGGCGGCGAGCCGAACGTCAAACCGCGCGCCTACCATTCGGGCGATTACGAGGAAGTGGACGCGATGTTCGCGGCCATTCGTGCCCGCGTCGGAGCCGACGTGCGGATGTACGCGGCCGGCGTCTCGCTCGGCGGCAGTGCGCTCCTCAACTGGCTGGGCCGCGTCGGCCCCGACGCGACGAAGATGGTGACCGCTGCGGCGTCCGTGTCCGCTCCGCTCGACCTCACTGTTGCCGGCGTCGAAATCGGCCGCGGCGTGAACCGCATCTACGCATGGTACTTCCTCGACACGTTGAAACCGAAGGGCCGCGCGCTGGCGCGGCGTTTTCCGGGGCTGCTCGACGAAACGCGCTTGCGGCGCGTGCGTACGATGTACGATTTCGACGAAGTCGTGACGGCGCCGCTGCACGGCTTCACCGGCACCGCCGACTACTGGCGAAGGGCGTCGAGCAAACCGTGGCTGCCCCACGTTGCGGTACCGACGCTCGTGCTCAACGCAAAAAACGACCCGTTCATCCCGGGCACGTCGCTTCCGGACCCGGCCGGTGTGAGCCGCGACGTCGTGTTGGAGCAACCCGAGCAGGGAGGTCACGTCGGGTTTCTCGTCGGGTCCTTTCCCGGGCGGCTCACCTGGCTCCCGCGCCGGCTGCTGCAGTTCTTCCGCACCGGATGGTAGCCTTGCGGTTGTACGGGGCTTGCGGCGTGCCGCGCTGCGCCTCCCCTTCGGCCTCCCGCGCGTGCCTGTGACCATTCCCACCCTGCCCGCCGAGATCTTCAAAGCCTACGACATTCGCGGCATCGTTGGCCGGACGCTGACGCCTGCCATCGTGCAGGCGATCGGACAGGCGCTCGGCACGCTGGCTTTAGAGCAAGGTCGTGACACGCTGGTCGTCGGCCGCGACGGCCGCCTCTCCGGACCCGAGCTCGCCGCCGCACTCGCCCGCGGCATTCGCGCCTCGGGCGCGCATGTGCTCGACGTCGGGATGGTGACGACGCCGATGAGCTACTTTGCCGCGTATCACCTCGACACGCAATGCAGCGTGATGGTGACCGGCAGCCACAATCCTCCCGACTACAACGGGTTGAAGATCGTGATCGCCGGCGACACGCTTTCCGGTGCCGACATCCAGGCGATCAAGGCGCGCATCGAAACGGCGAGCTTGCGGACCGGTGCCGGCTCCTACCGCACGCAGGACATCGAGCCCGCGTACCTGGAACGCATCGCCGGCGAAATCCGGCTCGCGCGGCCGATGACGATCGCGATCGACTGCGGCAATGGGGTGGCCGGCGCGTTCGCCCCCGCACTGTATCGGCGGCTCGGGTGTAACGTCTCCGAACTCTACTGCACGGTAGACGGCACTTTTCCGAATCACCACCCCGACCCGGCGAAGCCGGAAAACCTAGGCGACCTGATTGCGCGTGTCGCGCAGGGGAAGCACGAGCTGGGCTTCGCGTTCGACGGCGACGGTGACCGGCTGGGCGTGGTCACGAAGGCGGGTCACGTGATCTATCCGGATCGGCAGCTGATGCTTTTTGCCGCCGACGTGCTTGCGCGCGCGCCCGGCGCAACGGTCATCTACGATGTCAAGTCGACGCGCAACCTGAAACCGTGGATCGTCGAGCACGGCGGCAAGCCGTTCCTGTGGAAGACCGGCCATTCGCTGATCAAGGCCAAGATGAGGGAGCTCCACGCTGCGCTCGGGGGCGAGATGAGCGGGCACACGTTCTTCGCCGACCGCTGGTACGGCTTCGACGACGCGCTCTACGCCGGCGCGCGATTGCTCGAGCTCCTGTCGCGGCACGACGATCCGTCGGCGGTACTCGATGCGCTGCCCGATGCGCTGTGCACGCCGGAGCTGCACGTCGCGTGCGCCGAAGGCGAGCACCACGCGTTGATCGCGACGCTCGGCGCCTCCGCCGAATTTCCGGGCGCGACCGAGGTCGTGCGCATCGACGGCCTGCGCGTCGAGTATGCCGACGGCTTCGGCCTTGCGCGCGCCTCCAACACGACGCCGGTGCTCGTGTTGCGCTTCGAAGCGGACAATGCCGGCGCGCTCGCGCGTATCCAGCACGAGTTCCGGCGCGTGCTCGCCGCCGCCAAGCCCGGTATTGCCCTGCCCTTTTGAGGCAGGTTCATGATCACGCTCGCCGACATCGAAGCCGCACGCGACCGTATCGCCGGCGGCGTCTACCTGTCGCCGTGCGTCGAGTCGATCCCGCTGTCGCAGCTCACCGGCGCGCACGTCTTCTGCAAGCTCGAGTACCTGCAGCGCACCGGCAGCTTCAAGGAGCGCGGCGCGCGCAATGCGCTCCTTCGCCTCTCTGCCGAGCAACGCCGCCGCGGCGTGATTGCAGCCTCGGCCGGCAACCACGCGCAGGGCATCGCCTATCACGGCAGTCTACTTGGCATCCCGACCACCGTCGTGATGCCGAAGTTCGCTGCGCTGATCAAGGTCACCAACTGTCGGCATTTCGGCGCCAGCGTCGTGCTGCACGGCGCCGATCTGACTGAAGCGCGGGCGCGTGCCGGCGAACTTGCGGCACGCGACGGACTCACGTTCATCCACCCATTCGACAACGCCGACGTGATCGCAGGCCAGGGCACGATCGGGCTGGAGATCGTCGAACAGGCACCAGGCGTCGAGGCCGTCGTGGTCCCGGTCGGTGGCGGCGGCCTCATTGCCGGTATCGGCACTGCCGTCAAGGCAAAGCGCCCCGACGTGACCATGGTCGGCGTCGAGCCAGCGTCCGCCGCTTGTCTCACCGCGGCGCTCGCGCTCGGGCTGCCGACGCCGGTCGACCTCGCGCCGACGCTGGCCGACGGCCTCGCGGTCGCGCAACTCGGCGCGGTACCGTTCGAGCTCGTGCAACGTGTCGTCGACAAGGTCGTCACCGTCGACGAGGCGGCAATCGCACTCGCGATCCTGCGTCTGGTCGAATTGGAAAAGAGCGTCGTCGAAGGCGCAGGCGCGGCCCCGCTCGCGGCGTTCATCGCGGGCCAGCTCGCTGCGCTCGAGGGAAAGCAGGTCGTGCTGGTGCTGGCAGGGGGCAATATCGATTCGACGATGCTGGGCCGGGTCATCGAAGTCGGGTTGGTCGCCGATGGCCGCCTGTCGCGCTTCACGGTGTCGATCAGCGACCGGCCGGGTGGGCTCGCCCGCTTGGCGCAGGTGATCGCGTCAGCCGGCGCCTCGATCAAGGAAATCGTCCACGACCGCGCATTCGCCGGACCGGATCTCTCCGAGGTTCGCGTCGCCTGCGTGGTTGAGACGACCGGGCACGACCACGTCACCACGCTGCATCGGGCGCTCGCGGCGGCGAGCGTGAAGGTCATCGCCTGATCCGCTGTGGCGGCCCGGCCCACATTGCGATCGACGCCGACGCATCGGTTGCTGCCGCTTGTCGTCGTCTTCGTCGGCGCGCTGGCGCAAGCGGCCGATGGCAGCAGGTCGGTGGAGAGCGAAGGTCGCAACCTGACCATGCAATTTCAACGCGGCGAGACCGCAGCGATCTTCGCCCGCATGGCGCCACCGATGCGGACGACCGCCGGCAGCGCCGATGGACTGGCGCGCTTTCGTCTGCAGGTCCAGGACGAAGCCGGGCCGGAACAGGTCGTGCTGAGCGAAACGGAAGTGGCCGTCGGGCCGTACCGCGCATATCGCCGTCTCGCGCGCCATGCGCGCGCGGCCCGGCCGATCCTCACCGAGTGGGTCTTCGACGAGCAGTTCGCCGTGATCGGATTCGTCGTCAAGCCGGAGCCGGTGCCAGCGCCGTCGCGCTATCTCGCGTACCAGACGCGAAATCGTTTGCGCTTGCCGTTCGACGGCACGTGGTACGTGTTCTGGGGCGGGCGCACGGTCGAACAGAATTACCACGCCGTCGTGCGCAACCAGCGGTTCGCCTACGATTTCGTCGTTGTCGAAGCAGGCCGCACGCACCAGGGCGATGGCAGCCGGGTCGATAACTACTATTGCTGGAACCGCCCGGTGCTCTCCCCCGCGCCAGCGATGGTGGTGGCGGCGGTCGACACTCTGCCCGACAACGCGCCCGGCAGGATGGATGCCGCACATCCCGTCGGCAATCACGTGATCCTCGATCTCGGCCAAGGCGAGTTCGCGCTCCTCGCGCATCTGCGCAGCGGCAGCGTCCGGGTGGCCCCGGGGCAGCGTGTCGAGGCGGGAACCTTGCTCGGACGCTGCGGGAATAGTGGCAACACCTCGGAGCCGCACCTGCACTTCCATCTGCAGGACAGCGCACAGCTCGCCACCGGCGAAGGGCTGCCGGCGTCCTTCAGCGACTATGTCGCGGACGTCGAAGTGATCGGCTGGGGCGAACCCGTGCGCGGCCAAACGGTGACCAACGCGCCAACGCGCGCCCCAGGTCGGTAGCACAAGGAAACGTGGGCATGTCCGCGCGATGGCCGGAGGTTCAGGCTGCGGCGGCGGGCCGCCTTAGCCATTGCGACGCGACGACGGCGACAACGCCCGCGAGCCCGATGAAATCGGCCGCCGGCGCGGGATAGATCAGCAGCAATCCGCTCGCGATCAGGAGCCAGCGCTCGACCTGGCTCAGCGCCCGGCGCAGCCATTTCTGCGTTCCTGACGCCAGCGCGGCAATGCCGATGCAGGCGGTGAGCGCGATCCACCCCACGTGCAGCCAGGAGGCGTCGGGCGGAGTCTTCAGGAGCAGCCCGACGCCCGCCGGGTCGAGCACGAACACGAACGGCACGACGAACGCGGGCAATGTGTACTTCCACGACTGCAACGTCGTCTTGTACGGATCGCCGCCGGTGATCGCCGCCGCCGCGAACGGCGATAGTGCGGTCGGCGGCGATACCTCCGACAGCACGGCGTAGTAGAAGATGAACATGTGCGCCGCGTAGTCCGGAACACCGAGCTTGGTCAGCGCCGGAGCGGCGATCACGGCACAGATGATATAGCTCGCCGTCACCGGCACCGCCAGCCCGATCACCCAGACGATCAGCGATGTGTACAGCGCTGTCAGCAGCAGGCTTCCGCCCGCATAGGCGATGACGATCGCGCTGAACTTGAGACCGAGCCCGGTCTTGGCGACCACACCGACGATGATCCCTGCGGCGGCGCAAGTCGCGGCCACATTCAGCATCTGGCCCGACCCGTCGCGCAGTCCATCGACCAGTTTCCGCACCCCCATCGCCGTGTCGCGGCGCAGGAATGACGCCACATAGGTAACGACGGTCGCCCAGAACACGGACAGCGTCGGCGAGAAGCCAAGCACCATGAACGCGACGATCGAGATCAGCGATACGAAATGGAACCAGTATCTCTTCGTCATCGCAGCGAGCTGACGCTCGGCAGCCACGGCAACGGCGTGCGTCCCGAACCGGCGTGTGTCGAGCTCGACCATCAGGAACAGCGACAGGTAGTAGAGTATCGTCGGGACGGTCGCCATCAACAGCACATCGAGGTAGCTGATCTTGAGGAACTCGGCGATGAGGAACGCGGCGGCGCCCAGCACCGGCGGCGAGATGATCGCGCCCAGGCCGCCGGCGGCGAGCAGCCCACCGGCTGCCTCCTTCCCATATCCCGCCCGTTCGAGCATCGGGTAGGCCACCGAGCCGATCGTCACCGTCGTTGCCACGCCCGAGCCGGACGGACCGCCGAGCAGAAAGGACGCGAGCACGACCGTGCGCCCGGCGCCGCTGTGCTTGCCCCCCATTGCCGCAAAGCTCCAGTCGAGGAAGAACTTCCCGGCACCGGAATGCTGGAGAAATGCGCCGTAGATCGTGAACAGGATGATCAGCGACGACGACACGTCGACCGCAGTGCCGAAGATGCCTTCCAGCGTCTGGTAGAGGAAGCCGGTGAGACTCGGGATGTCGTAGCCTCGGTGCGCCCACTGCCCCGGCAGCCAGGGACCGAGAAACCCGTAGGCAAGGAAAAGACAGATCACCAACAGCATGATCCAGCCGGAGGTTCGCCGCACGGCTTCCAGGACCAGCAGCACGAATGTGGCACCGAAAAGCACGTCGGCGCGATCGGGCAGCGTATTGCGATCCCAGAACTCGTCGCCGCCGAAGAGCAGGTAGGCGATCGTCGCGACGCCCGCGAGGGCGAGGACGACATCCCACCACATCAACCGGTTGCGGTACCGCTTCGCAATCGGGAAGAGCAGAAATACGAGCAGGAGCACCCAGCCGACGTGAACCGGTCGCAATACCTGAGCGGGGACGATATCGACAGCAGCGTAGAGGTGAAAAACCGACATGCCGACAAGCAGCAATGTGGTGAGGGTCGCGAGCCCGCCGCGGAACCGGCTGGTCGCCCCCTCTTCCTCCTCGATGTACTCGACGGCTTGCCGCATCCGCTCGTCGCTGACCGCTGGTGCGGGCAGCTCGGGCGCGGCCGGGCGTTGCGCCTCCGTGGCCACGGACCCTCCTCCGTTCTGTCGCGCGCAAGGTTAGCATGCGCGCGATGCGCTTGCCGGGCGGCACTGGAACCGCGGTCACGGGGGGCGACCGAACGCGGGCCGCTCGTGCGACGCGCGCGGTGAACGTTGTTATTTGACCTTGATGCCGACTTCCTCGAGGTACTTTTTCGCTCCCGGGTGGAAGGGGATCGGCGAGCCGGTGGCCTGGTTCTTGAGGTCGATGTTTTCGGCTTCCTTGTGCACGGCGACGAGTTCGGGCTTCTTCTCGAACAGCGTCTTGACGATGGTGTAAGCCATCTCGTCGCTCATCTTGTCGCTGGTAACGAGGATGTTCCAGACGTCGATGTTCTCGTTGACCTTGTCCTGGCCCGCGTAACGGCCCGCCGGAATCGTGCCTTTCACGTAAAGCGGCCCGTACTTCTTGTTCATCGCTTCGGCGTATTCGCCGTGGTCGACGAGCTTCATCTTGACTCCCGGCGTCGCGGCGAGATCCGTCAATGCCGCCGTCGGGACGCCGCCGACCCAGAAGAAAGCGTCGATCTTGCGGTCTTTGATGGCGTTGACCGACTCCGCCGCACCGAGACGCTCCTGCTTGATGTCCTTCTTCGCGTCGATCCCCATCGCCTCCAGGACGCGCAGCGTCATCACCTCGACGCCGCTGCCCGGCGATCCCGTCGAGACGCGTTTCCCCTTGAGGTCGGACATCTTGCCGATGCCGGTGCCATCGACGGTCACGACCTGCATCTTGTTCGGGTAGAGGACCATCAGCGCGCGGGCGTTTACCTTGTTGTCCTTGAACTTCTCGGTGCCCTGCGCCGCCTCCCACGCGGCATCCGCCATCGCGAAGGCGACTTCGGACTTGCCGGCGCCGATGAGCTTCAGGTTGTCGACCGAACCACCCGTAACCTCCGCCGTCGCCTGCAATCCGGGGACGTACTTGGACAACACGTTGGCCATGCCACCCCCCATCGGGTAGTAGACACCGCCGGTACCGCCCGTTGTGATCGAGATCCGGTTTGGTTGTTGCGCCGCGACGGGCAGTGCGATCACCAGCGCAAGGACCGCGACAACGTGCGCGATGCGGATGCGTTCATTCTGCATCGATTTCTCCTGAGCAAAGACCGGAGCGCTCTCCGGCGAATTCGCGCCCGTCCTGCCGGCGACGGCCGCGGGTGAAGTCGGCAATTCCGAGAGTGTACCCAAGATCCCGGGCCGCCGGCTTACGGTGCCGCGATAGCGTCCGGTCGCGCCGCCCTGCGCAACAACGTGCTCACGTGCGGGAGAAACGCGCCCTGCTTGCGATCGAGAAAGTAGTTGCGCAGCGTGCGCCCGATCGTCCGGAAGGCGAGTTCTTCCCACGGAATCTCGTCTTCAGGGAACAGTCGCACCTCGAGGCTTTCCGGGCCGGGGCCGAAGTCGAGGTCGAGCAGCCGCGCGCGGAAGATCATGTAGATCTGGCTGATCTGCGGCAGGCTGATCATCGTATAGAGGCTGCCGACGTCGATCCGCGCGCTCGCCTCCTCCAGCGTCTCGCGCGCGGCGCCGGCGAAAATCGTCTCGCCGTTCTCCAGGAAGCCCGCGGGCAACGTCCACAGGCCGTAGCGCGGCTTGATCGCCCGCCGGCACAGGAGCACCCGGTCTTCCCACTCCGGCAGGCTTCCGACCACGACCTTCGGGTTCTGGTAATGGACCGTAGCGCATGCAGGGCAGACGAATCGGGCAACGTGGTCGCCTTCGGGAATGCGGAGCATGATCTGGTCTGAACCGCAGTGGCTGCAGAACTTCATTCGACCATTATGCGACTCGACGCAACGGCAAACAATCACCCGCTGGTCGCACCGCGCCCCTGGGCGAGTCGATTCGTCGGGCATGCGGGCCGACCGCGCGTCCCGGTCTTCTCGGGATCATTCGGGCCCATACTTGCGTCCATCCGTCCTTAACCATCACGCCAGCGCAATCGCCATGGCCAATCGATCGTTCTTGCCCGCCGCCGTCGACCGGTACTTGCAGACCGTTGCCGTTCGCGAAACTTCGGTACAGCAACGGCTGCGCGCAGAAACGGCAACGCTTCCTCAAGGCGGCATGCAGATCGGCGCCGATCAGGGTGCGCTGCTGTCGTTTCTCGTGCGCCTGATCGGCGCGCGACGTGCCATCGAAATCGGCACGTTCACCGGCTACAGCGCGTTGTGCGTCGCGACCGCGTTGCCCGCGGAGGGCCGCCTTGTCTGCTGTGACGTCAGTGCGGAATGGACGCGCATCGCGCACCGATACTGGGTCGAGGCCGGGGTCGGGGACAAGATCGATCTCCGGCTCCAGCCGGCGCAGGAGACGCTCGCCACGCTCGTTCGCGATGGCGGTACCGGGACGTTCGATTTTGCGTTCATCGACGCCGACAAGACCGGCTACGACGGCTATTACGAGGCGTGCGTCTCGCTCCTGCGACCGGGCGGTCTGATCGCCATCGACAACGTGCTGTGGGGCGGCGCCGTGGCGGATGCGGCGAACACCGGCGACGACACGAAAGCACTGCGCGCGCTCAATGTGAAAATCCGCGACGATCCACGCGTCGACGCGTGCCTGCTCTCCGTGGGCGATGGCGTGACGCTTGCGCGGAAGCTTTCAGGGACGTCTCGCGGAGAACGGATAGGTCTCGGAGCAGCCTTACGCCGTGCTACGCGTTGATGAAACTCTGGCGATAGTGCCGGAGTTCCTCGATCGATTCATAGACGTCGGCAAGCGCCTCGTGCTTGCCTTCCTTCGGAACGCCTTTCAGCACATCGGGTTTCCAGCGGCGCGCGAGCTCCTTCAACGTCGACACATCAAGGTTCCGGTAGTGGAAATACTCTTCGAGCGCCGGCATCCAGCGCGCGAGGAAGCGCCGGTCCTGACAGATCGAATTGCCGCACATCGGCGAGGCCTTCGCCGGGACGTACTCGCGCAGGAACGCAAGTGCCGCCGTCTCGACATCGGCTTCGGTGAGCGCGGATGCCTTCACCTTGTCGATCAGGCCGGAGCGGCCGTGGGTACCCTTGTTCCACGAATCCATCATGTCGAGCGCCGCCTCGTCCTGCCGCAGGACCCACACCGGCGCTTCGGCGACGGTGACGAGTTCTCCGTCCGTGACGACCAGCGCCACCTCGATGATGCGGTCGGTATCGGGCTTCAACCCGGTCATTTCCATGTCGATCCAGATCAGGCGGCCGGCGTCTTGGGGCATGGGGATTTCGCGTAGAATTGACCGCCTATTCTCGCACAACGGGGCACGCCGAACGCCGGCTGCCGCGCGAACCGAACGTGACTGCCGCCGCCTTCACTGCCGTCTTCGCCGTCGCGCTTGCAATCTCGCTTGCGCTGCGGCTGTGGCTCGCGCGGCGACACGCGGCGCACGTTGCCGCTCACCGCGATGCGGTGCCGTCCCCGTTCGCGGAGCGTATCGGTTTGCCCGCACACCAGAAGGCTGCCGACTACACGGTCGCGCGCACGCGCTTCGGCGTTGCCGAAACGCTGGTCGAGACTGCCGTTCTGATCGCGCTCACCTTCGGCGGCGGCATTGCCGCGCTCGTCGTTTGGACCGGATCGCTACCCTACGGACCGTTGTGGCAGGACCTGACACTGCTTGTTGCGATGGCGACCGTCACCGGCGCGATCGGGCTGCCGTTCTCGTACCTGCATACGTTCGGCATCGAGGCGAAGTTCGGCTTCAATCGCACGACCCGCGCGCTGTGGCTCAGCGACGTCGTCAAGGGCATTCTCGTTGGCGCGGCGCTCGGTGCCCCGCTGGCAGTGGTCGTTCTATGGCTGATGCGTACCGCCGGCCCTCTCTGGTGGTTCTGGGCGTGGGTGGCGTGGGTCGGCTTCCAGTTTCTCCTGCTGGCGTTGTACCCGACGGTCATCGCACCGCTGTTCAACAGGTTCTCGCCGCTGCCGGCGGGGCCGGCGCGCGCGGCGATCGAGGCGCTGCTCGCTCGCTGCGGCTTCGAGAACCGCGGCCTCTACGTGATGGACGGCTCGCGCCGGTCGAGCCACGGCAACGCGTTTTTCACTGGCTTCGGCCGCGCCAAGCGGATCGTGTTCTTCGACACGTTGCTGGCGCGCCTCGCGCCCGACGAAGTCGAAGCAGTGCTCGCCCATGAGCTTGGCCATTTCCGCCTGCGGCACGTGATGAAGCGGATGGCGTGGACGGCGGCTTTTTCGCTCGCGTTGCTGGCGCTGCTCGCCTGGCTCGCAGCGTCGCCGTGGTTCTACGAAGGGCTCGGCGTACCAGCCACACCGGAGCGTCCCGGCGTCGCGCTGATCCTGTTCTTTCTCGCGTTGCCGGTATTCACGTTCGTGTTCGCGCCGTTCGCGTCGCTATACTCACGCCGGCACGAGTTCGAGGCCGATGCGTTCGCCGCGCGGCACGCGTCCGCCGCGGCGATGGTCCGTGCGCTGGTGAAGCTCTACGAGGACAACGCGGCGACGCTGACGCCCGATCCGCTGCATTCGGCGTTCTACGACTCGCATCCGCCTGCGGCCGTGCGCATCGCGCGGCTGCGGACGACGTGATGTGTCGGCCTGGAGAAGGAGGTCTCTCATGCCGCGACTCGCTTTCATCATCGTGACGGCAGCGCTCGCCGCCGCCGGCGCCGCCATGGCGCAGGTTCAGCCCGCACCGTTCGCCGCCGGCGACCCCAAGACAGGGAAGTTGCTGGTCGATCGCGATTGCGTTGGCTGCCACGCCCAGAAATTCGCCGGCGACCCCGATGAGATGTATCGCCGCGCCGACCGCCGGATCAACACGCCGGCCAAGCTGCTCGCGCAGGTGCAGGCGTGCAACACCAATCTCCGCAAGAATTACTTTCCCGAGGAGGAGGAGCACATCGCCGCATACCTCAACCTCGAGTTCTACAAGTTCAAGCCATGACCGACGCCGGGGGCACTCGCTCGACGCTGCAGGTGCAGGCCGTACTGCATTGTCGGCCCGGCGCGCCGCGCCTTACCGACGCCGAATTGCGCGAACGACTCGCCGCGCTGCCCGGCTGGGCGCACGTAGAGAATCGGATCGAGAAGGCCTTCGACTTCGCCAATTACTACGAGACGATCGCTTTCGTGAACGCGCTCGCGTTCATCGCCCATCGCGAGGACCATCATCCGGATCTCGCCGTGCACTACAATCGCTGCACGGTCGCGTACTCGACGCACAGTGCGGGTGGCGTCACGCTGAATGATCTGATCTGCGCGGCCAGAGTGGAGAGCGCGTTCAAGTGACTCGTACGGCCCGCGGCGGACCTCGCGCCGCCGCAGGGGCGGACGCCTTGCACGAGGGGCTCGTCGTCTCGAGTCACCGCCGCCACTTCATGGTGCGGCAGGACAGCGGTGAAACCGTCGAATGCGTGCTGAAGGGGCGTAGCGCGACACTGGCCTGCGGCGACCGGGTGCGCGTGGCCCGCGACGGGGACGGCGGCGCGATTGAAGCCGTGCTTCCCCGCACAACGCTCTTCTATCGCTCCGATGCGTACAAGGAGAAACTGCTCGCGGCCAACGTGACGCAGGTCGTCGGCGTCGTGGCGCCGGGCCTCGCGCTCGACCTCGAATTGGTCGACCGGTGGTCCGTTGCCGCGGAAGCCGAACGAACCCGCTTCGTCGTCGCCGCGAACAAGTCCGACCTGCCGGGCTTCGATGCGCTGCTGGCGCGCATCGAACCCTACCGGAGGCTGGGTTATCCGGTCGTATCACTTTCGGCGAAGCGCGATGTCTCGCCGCTCGAACCGTGGCTCGCGGGCCAGCGCACCGTGCTGATCGGCCAGTCCGGGATGGGGAAGTCGACGCTCCTCAATGCGGTCGCGCCGCACGCGGCCGCGAAGACGGCCGAGGTTTCCGCTGCCCTCGCGACCGGCCGCCACACGACGTCGCATTCGACGCTCCATGCGTTGCCGGGAGACCGCGACGGCTGGATCGTCGATTCTCCCGGGCTGAAGGTCTTCGGGCTCGCACATCTTGATCCCGATGCCATCGCGCACGCGTTCGTGGACTTGCGGCCATTCCTCGACCAATGTCGGTTTCGCGACTGCCGCCACGATCGCGAGCCGGGGTGTGCGGTGTTGTCGGCGGTCGAAGCGGGCCGCGTTGCGCCACACCGCCTTGCGCTGCTGCACGAACTCATGGCAGCGAGTCTCGCCGTGCGCGCGCCCGGACGCTGATCCACGCCGGATCGCGCCAAGGCGCAGCGTGTCACAGAACCTCAGGGTGCCCAGTAGGCGAGCGTCAACAGCAGGATCAGCAGCAGCCAGAGGATCAACGCGCGCCACACGAGGCCAACTGCGCTGGGCAACAGGTCGGCGTCGGCATCGTCGCCGATGCCGAGATCGGGCCGATATTCGGGCTCGCCGCCGGGCACGGGCAGCGCGCCGCCGAGCACGACACCCAACGCGCCGCCACCACTCGCGAGCACGATGCCGGCGTGCTCGCCACCTTCCTGCGTCACCCAGCCCTTCGCCTGCGTGCGCCAGCAATAGACGGCATCCTCGAAATCGCCGACGATCGCGAACGACAGCGCAGTCAATCGTACCGGCACCCAGTCGAGCAGCCACAGGAGACGGCGCGCCGGCGCGCCGAAGGCTTCGCGGGCGCGCGCGATCGGCGTCACTTCGCTGCCCCGCGCGTCGCTGCGCCACTCGTCGGCGAGCAGGGAGACGGCCCGGTACAGTACGGCGCCTGTCGGGCCCGGCAATGCGGTGAACCAGAACAGCGCCGCGAACACTTGTCGATAGGAGTCGGTAAGGCCGCGCTCGATCGCGAGCTTCGCCACCTCGCCGCTCGAAAGATCCGCGCTCGCCTCGCCGCGCCAGCCTGCGAGCGAGCGGCGCGCCCCAGTGATATCGCCAGCCTTCAGTGCTGCGGCGACGCCCGAGAACGCATGGCTGAAACGGCGAAAGCCCATTAGCAGGTAGAGGACGGCGATGTTCCACGCAAGGCCGAGCAACGGGTTCATCGCCTCGAGCAGGAAGAACACGCCCATCGCAACTAGCACCGGTGGTGCCAGCACGGCGATCGCGGCGATGGCGCCCTGCCTCGCGGCGCCACCGTTCAATTTCTCCTCGATGCGTCGGATGTAGACGACGAACGCGCGCTCCAGCGCCGCGCGCCAGTGGAAGGCGCGCCACTGTTCAAGACCCAGCGCGGCGAGGACGGCGATGAAATTCATGCGCGGAGAAACTCCTTGCTGACCTCGTCGAACAGCGGCGTGCCGGCTTCGGCGAGCCACTCGAATACGACCATTTCACGCGAGACGATGCGCGCACCCTCCTGACGCATGCGCGCGAACGCCAGGTCGCGGTCGAATTCGCGGCGCGAGCCCGCGCAATCGGCCACCACGTACACCTCCTTCCCCTCCTCGATCAGCTCGAGTGCGGTCTGCAGCAGGCAGACGTGCGCTTCGACGCCAATCACGACGACCTGCGGTCGATCGGCGCCCGGCAGTCGCGACAGGCATTGCGCAGCCACGCCCGAAAAGTGATTCTTGGCCCCGATCGCCCCTTCCGGAAGCAGCGTGCGGATCGCCTTCGCCGTGTGTCCGAGGCCCTTCGGATAGTGCTCGGACGCCGCGACCGGAACACCGACCTTCTGCGCGGCCCGGATAAGCCACATGACGTTGGCGATCAGCCGCTCGCAGTCGTGGATCGCCGGCAGCACCTTCTCCTGCATGTCGATCACGAGGAGGACCGAGCGGAGCGCGTCGATCAGCACGGAAGCAATCCCGGATGCGTGTTCATTTCAATGACCTCGCTCGAGTATGGTCAGCTCTTCAGTTCTTCGCGGTCGCGGTACTGTTCCAGCGCCTCTGGATTGGCGAGCGCCTCGACGTTCTTCACCGGCAGGCCGTGCACGACATTGCGCACGGCGAGCTCGACGATCTTGTTGCTCTTCGTCCGCGGAATGTCGGTCACCTGGAGCACCTTGGCGGGCACGTGGCGCGGCGTCGTGTTGGCGCGGATATGCGCGCGGATCCGGTCGGCAAGAGCATCGTCCAGCGTGAGGCCGTCCTGGAGCTTCACGAACAGCACGACGCGAACGTCGCCAACCTCCCCGGGTGGCCAGTCCTGACCGATCACGAGGCTCTCGACGACCTCGGGCAGCTGCTCGACCTGGCGGTAGATCTCCGCGGTGCCCATCCGCACGCCGCCGGGATTCAGCGTCGCATCCGAGCGGCCGTGGATGATCACGCCGCCGTGCTCGGTAATCTCGACGTAGTCGCCGTGGCACCAGGTGCCGGGGAAGCGTTCGAAGTACGTGGCGCGATACTTGGCGCCGTCGGCATCGTTCCAGAAGCCTATCGGCATCGACGGAAACGGCGCCGTGCAGACGAGCTCCCCCTTGTCACCGCGCACGGGCCTGCCACTGTCGTCGTATACATCGACCGCCATGCCGAGGCCGCGGCACTGCAGCTCGCCACGCCAGACGGGTAGCGTCGGATTGCCGAGCGCGAAGCACGACACGATGTCGGTGCCACCGGAGATCGACGACAGACAGAGGTCGTCTTTCACGCATTGGTAGACGTAGTCGAAGCTCTCCGGCGCAAGGGGGCTTCCGGTCGAGAACATCGTGCGCAGGTGCGGCAGCTCGTAGTCCTTGCGCGGCACGACGCAGATCTTCTTCGCCGCGTCGATGTATTTCGCCGAGGTTCCGAAATGCGTCATCCGCTCCTGTTCGGCGAGATCCCACAGCGCCTTGCCGCGGTTGATGAATGGCGAACCGTCGAAGAGCAACAGCGTCGCTCCGGCGGCGAGTCCCGACGCCAGCCAGTTCCACATCATCCAGCCGCAGGTCGTGAAGTAGAACAGCCGGTCACCGGCCTTCACGTCGCCGTGCAGCAGGTGCTCCTTGAGATGCTGGAGCAGCGTGCCGCCGGCGCCATGAACGATGCATTTCGGCTCACCGGTGGTGCCGGACGAATACAGGATGTAGAGCGGATGATCGAATGGGAGCCGGAGATATTCGATCGGACCCGGGGCGTGCGGGGCGAGCCAGGAATCCCATTCGATGGCGCCGCGTATGCCGGCGAGGTCGAGCGACGTTCCCGCCGTCCGCTCCAGATACGGAATGACCACGACACATTCGACCGTGGGGAGCTGCGCGACGATCTCCTTCACCTTCCCGAGGATAGGCAGCGCCTTGCCGTTGTACCAATAGCCGTCGACGGTGAAGAGGACGCGCGGCCCGATCTGGCCGAAGCGGTCGAGCACGCCGCGCACGCCGAAGTCCGGCGAGCACGACGACCAGATGGCACCCCGGCTCGCCGCGCCCAGCATCGCGACGATCGCTTCCGGCATGTTCGGCAGGTAGGCGACCACTCGGTCGCCAGGCCCGAGGCCGGCCGCAGCGAGCGCCGCTGCGGCTCGTGACGTCGTCGCCGCGAGCTCCGCGTGCGATACGCGCCGCTCTTCCTTGTCCTCGCCGCGGAAGACGAGCGCGTCGCCGGCCGCGTCGGTCCCGCGTCGCGCGAGCAGGTTCTCGGCGAAGTTGAGCCGCGCGTCGGGGAACCACTTCGCCCCGGGCATCCGGTGCGCATCGACGAGCGTTCGCTCGCCGCGCGCGCCGACCACACCCGCGTAGTCCCACACCGCGCGCCAGAACGCTTCGCGGCTGTCGTTGGACCAGCGCCACAGCGCCGCGTAATCGGGCAACGCGACGCCCGTCTCGCGCGCTATCTGGCGCGCGAAGGCGGTGATGTTCGCCTGCGCGACCCGCTCAGGCGATGGTTGCCACAGCAACGCAGTCGTCGACATGGTCCCGGATAGCTCCTTGCGTGCCGCGCCCGGCGTCAGCCGGCCACGGCCGTCCTGCCATCCTCGAGTGCGCGCAACGGCACCGCAACGGCTTCCGGCAGCGGCACGGAGCGGCCGCTCGCAAGATCGATCCAGACGATCTTCGCGGCGCCCTCTGCGTGCTTCGTCCCGCGCATCCAGACTTCGTAGAAGCTCCCCACGCTCGTGCGGCCCGGATCGCCGAGGTACATCCGCACCTCGACGGTTCCGGGATAGACGAGCGGCACTTGAAACGTGCAGGTCGCATTGACGATGACCGGCCCCGTCCCGCGGTGGGCGTGGCCGTCCGGGTGCAGGGCGCAGACCCACTCGATGCGCGCCTGCTCCATGTAGCGGAAGTACACGGTGTTGTTGACATGGCCGAGCCGGTCCATGTCGCCCCAGCGAATCGCCTGGTGCGACGTGTGGACCAGCATTCTGGGTCTTGAGGTCATTGGTGTGCCCCCACGCTTACGGCTGCCGCCGCGCGTTCGCAACTGCGGGCGCCGGTGCGCGTTCCATCGCCTCGGCCACCAGCTCGGCGATGTCACGCGATGCGATCGCGTCAAGCTTGCCGAGTGCCGAAATCCCATCCGCCATCATCACGGCGCAATACGGGCATGCGGTCGCAATGACTTGCGGGGAACGCGGAAGCGCCTGCCGCACCCGCGTCTCGTTGATCCGGGTTCCGATCGATTCCTCCATCCACATCCGGGCCCCACCGGCGCCGCAGCACATCGCCTTCTCGCGATTGAGCTCGAATTCCAGCGGCTCGTCCCGGGAAAGCAGGCGCAGCAACGCCCGCGGCGCCTCGAACTCGCCGTTGTGGCGACCGAGATAGCAGGGCTCATGATAGATCACGCGCTCGAACGTCGGATCGAGCCGGATCCGTCCCTCGGCGACGAGCCGCGCGATCAGTTGCGTATGGTGCAGCACTTCCCACTGGCCGCCGAATGCCGGGTACTCGTTCTTCAGCGTATTGAACGCGTGCGGGTCGCAGGTGACGATGCGCGTGACGCCGAGCCCGTTGAGCGTCGCCGTCAGCGCCGTCGCGAGCTGCTGGAACAGCATCTCGTTGCCCGCGCGGCGCACGCATTCGCCGGTGGAGGTCTCGGCGCCGCCGAGAATGCCGAAGCGCACGCCCGCGCGCTGCAGAATCCGCGCGAATGCCTTCGCGACCTTCTGGCCGCGGACGTCGAACGATTCGGCGGAACCGACGTAGAACAGCCAGTCGAGGTCCTTCACCTGCTCGGCGCTTTCGACCTCGAGGACGCCCAGATCCTTCGCCCAGTCGCCGCGCGTGGCAGCAGGCATTCCCCACGGGTTGCTCTGCGACTCGTACGCTTCGAAAACAGCCTTCAGCTCGTGCGGGAACGCGCCTTCCATCATCACCTGGTGCTGGCGCATCCGGTAGAACTTGCCGAGATGCTCGAGCTCGATCGGGCACGCCACCTCGCAGTAGCCGCAGGTCGTGCACGCCCACAGCGTGTCTTCGCTGATCACGTCGCCGACCAGTGTCGGCAGCGGATCCTCGATACCTTCCGGCGGCGGCCCGCCGATGATCGCCTCGCGCTGCTGGACGAGGTGCCGCTTGACGCTGTCGTACACCCATTTCAACGCGAGCGGCTTACCGGTCAGGAACGTCGGACACGCCTCCTTGCAACGTCCGCATTCCGTGCAGGTGAAGGCATCGAAAGCGTCCTTCCAGACGAGGTCGCGAGCCGTGCGCACGCCGACTTTCATCTCCTCGCCGTCCGCGGCGTTCATTACACGCTCGAGGTCTACCGCAGGCACGCGGTTCAATGGCCCCGGCTTGGCGAAGAAGAGGCCCGGGACGCCGGTGACAATATGGAAATGCTCGCCCAGCGGCAGCAGCACCAGAAAACCAAACACGGTCAGCATCTGCAGCCAGTACGATGCGTGGTACCCAATGCGCAATGCACCCTCGCTCCACCCGACAAGCGCGGAGGCCAGCGCTCGACCAACAACCGCGAAGTCACGCTCATGCCCGATCGCGGGATCCGCACCGGCCAGCAACGCGAAGCGAAAGCCGTCGAACAGCAGGTCGGTGACCATGATCGCCGCGATCAGCAGGAGGATGAGCACAGCCTCCCGGTTCGCTTCGAGCCGCGCCGGCTTGACCACAAACCGCCGCCAGAACGCATAGCCGATCGCCGCCAACACAGCCAGTTCGATGAAATCCTTCGCCCCCGCGAACAGCCCGCCGGCGAGTCCGGGGTAGGTGAAATTTTCCCGGTAACCGATGACGATGAGCTCCACCTTGCGCGCGAGCAACGCGACGAAGCCCAGGAAGATCACGCAGTGCATCAACCCGGCCCTCAGGTCGCCAAAGATCATGCGCGATTTCAGCAACCCGTGGACGAACACGCGCTTGAGACGTGCTCCGGGGTGATCCCAGCGAACCTCGGGCTGCAACGCGACGACGATCGCGAGCTTGCGCCAGGCGAAGCCGAAGAAGCCCGCGAACGCGACCGTCATCAGCAGCGAGATACCGAGGGGGCTCATCGGCGGTTCCGGGTTGGACGCGCGCACGGCTTGCACCCCATATGATCGAGGGGCGGCCGGCCACAAAAAGAATTATACAATTGCACACTTTTCACGACGGCGGCCAGGCCTGCGCCAAGGAACCCGTATGGAACGCGAAGCGATGGAATACGACGTCGTTATCGTCGGCGGCGGCCCGGCGGGCCTCGCGGCGGCGATCCGGATCAAGCAGCGCGCCGCCGCTGCCGGCAATGACGTCAGCGTCGTGGTGCTGGAGAAGGGCTCGGAGCCCGGTGCGCACATCCTCTCGGGTGCCGTGATGGACCCGCGGGCGCTCGACGAGCTCTTGCCGGACTGGAAGGAGCGCGGCGCACCAATTCATACGCAGGTGAGCGAGGATCGTTTCTACCTCCTCACCGAGACGAAGGCCTATTTCAACCCGCACTGGCTGCTGCCCGACTGCTTCATCAACGACGGCTACTACATCGTCAGCCTGGCCAACGTCGTGCGCTGGCTCGGGAAGCAGGCCGAGGAACTCGGTGTCGAGATCTTCGCCGGATTCCCGGCCGCGGAAGTCCTGTACGACGAGCGCGGCGCGGTTCGCGGTGTGGCGACCGGCAACATGGGGGTCGGCAAGGACGACCAGCCCACCGCCAACTTCCAGCCCGGCGTCGAGCTGATCGGCAAATATACGTTGTGCGCCGAAGGGGCCCGCGGCCATCTCGGCAAGCAGGTGATCGCGCGGTATCGGCTCGACGAAGGCCGCGATCCGCAGACGTGGGGCCTCGGCATTAAGGAACTCTGGGAGGTCGACCCCACGAAGCATGTGCCGGGGCTGGTGCTACACAGCGCCGGTTGGCCTCTCGACAACGCCACCTACGGCGGCGGCTTCATGTATCACTTCGAAGGCAACCAGGTATCGCTCGGGCTGGTGGTCGGTCTCGGTTACACCAACCCCTACCTCGAACCGTTCGAGGAGTTCCAGCGCTACAAGACGCACCCGCTGCTGCGCACGTTCCTCGAGGACGGCAAGCGCATCGGGTATGGCGCCCGCGCGATCAATGCCAGCGGCCTGCAGTCGCTGCCGAAGCTCGTGTTTCCCGGCGGCGCCCTCGTTGGTTGCGACGCTGGATTCCTCAACGCGCCGCGCATCAAGGGCTCGCACGCGGCGATCAAGTCCGGCATGCTGGCCGGCGACGCCGCCTTCGATGCCGTGGCTGCCGGGCGCGCGCATGACCTGCTGACAGCCTATCCGACCGCCTTCGAATCAAGCTGGCTCCACGACGAGCTCCACCGCGCGCGCAACTTCAAGCCATATCTCGACAAAGGACTCATCGTCGGCGCGGTGCTGTGGGGCATCGATCAGCTCGTCTTCCGCGGCAAGCCGCCATGGACGCTGCACCGCAAAGCACCTGATCACGCGAAGCTCAAGCCCGCGGCCGATTGCACACCGATCGCGTACCCGAAACCGGATCAGAAACTCACGTTCGACAAGCTGTCGTCGGTGTTCCTGTCGAACACGAACCACGAAGAGAACCAACCGTCGCATTTGACGCTGAAGGACCCGGCCGTTCCTGTCGCGGTCAATCTCGCGCGCTACGCGGGTCCGGAAGCGCGCTATTGTCCGGCCGGCGTGTACGAGTTCGTGCACGAGGACAGCGGCTCCGGGCAGCGCCTGCAGATCAATGCGCAAAACTGCGTGCACTGCAAGACGTGCGACATCAAGGATCCGATGCAGAACATCGTGTGGGTCACACCCGAGGGCGGCGGCGGGCCGAACTACTCGGGGATGTAAGCCGCGCCGGCCCAAACCGCCCCCGCAGCCGCCGCTCGCGGTGCCCATACGTTAACCGCCCGGCCGCTGCTCGAGCGTGCGGCCACCTCGCTTGCGGGCGGCCTCGGACCGGAGCACGCGCTCACGCAGCGGGCGCACGATCTGCTCGCAGCCACGCGCCGTTGAGCGCGCATCCCCACCGCGCAACAGCGGTTCCGGAAGGGTTGCCGTTCGCCCGGCGACCACGACGCGCGCAGAGCGATGTCCGTTTCCGGCGCGACAATCCGTATTAGGAGGTGAAGGGGCAGAACGTTCGAAGCATGAGGGCGTCCCTCGTTTTTCGTCACGAGGCCGGCTGACATGGCGCCCCAGACCACCGAGACGAGGCTCCCATGAATGCACGTTCCTCATCTGCCCACGATCCCTTCGTGTCGCGCATCGAGGCGTTGCCGGTGAACGCCGCCCATCGCGCCAGCGCGCGAGCGCATTACCTCGCGGCGGAAAGAAGCGTCACGTAAATGTTCGCGCTGCAGGCGGGAATCCGCGCGCTCGTTGCCGCATGCCGCGGCGTCTTTGGCATGCGCGAACGCAGCCAATACTAATCCCGCACGCGGCCGGCGGCGATCGAATCTTCTGCGCCCGGCGAGCCGAATGTGCGCTACCGGCGACCTTCGTCGTCTTGCATAGTGCGACCGTGTGCAAGTTCAACGCTGTTGTCGCGGGAAGCGATTCACGAACTCACCCGGCGTTGCCAGCGTGCCACCGTGCAGGAGGATCGATTATGAAGCGAATCAACATTCTCGGTATCGCAGCCGTGTGCGCGGCGCTCGTCCTCTCACTTCCCGGCGCTGTCATGGCCCAGCTCGTCGACCGGACCAAAGCCCCGAACGTCGCCAACGAAGGCATCGCCAAATCGCTCGCGCAGCAGATCGGCGCCGACCGCGGCGACTGGATGACGCCCTATTCGTCGTCGTTCGTCATCGCGCGCGATCCGTTTCGCGCGGTTCGTCGCGGGCGCCAGCTCTTTCAGCGCAAATTCACCCAGGAAGAGGGGCAGGGCCCGTTGTCCGGCGATGGTCGTGGCGACGTCAACGTGAATCTTGCGATCGGCGCCGGGCTCGCAGACAGTTGCGCGGCTTGCCACGGCCGGCCGCGCGGGTCGGCGGGCGTGGGTGGCGACGTGGCAACGCGGCCCGACAGTCGGGACGCGCCGCATTTGTTCGGTCTCGGCCTGAAGGAAATGCTCGCCGACGAGATCACGACCGACCTCCGCGGGCTGCGCTCGCAGGCGTCTGCGCAAGCGCAGGCGACGAAAGCGCCCGTCGCCGTCGCCCTGGAGAGCAAGGGCATTCACTATGGCGCGTTGACGGCGCTGCCAGACGGATCCTTCGACACGTCGCGAGTCATCGGCGTCGATCCAGACCTTCGCGTTCGGCCTTTCTTCGCGCACGGCGGCAAGATCTCTATCCGCGAGTTCATTGACGGAGCGTTGAACGACGAAATGGGCCTGCAGGCCGTCGATCCGGAGCTCGCGGCGGCCAAAGCGGGCGGGCGCTTCGTCACACCGGCGGGCATGGTGCTCGACGGCGGGAACGATCGGCTGGAAGCGCCCGCGGCAACGCGCGCCGACGAAGACCTCGATGCCGATGGTGTCGCCAACGAGATTCCGCGCGCTCTTGTCGATTATCTCGAGTTCTACCTGCTGAATTACTTCAAGCCGGCGACCTACAGGATCACACCATCGAGCGCGAAAGGTCGACAGCTCTTCGATCGGATCGGCTGCGGAGGCTGCCACGTCGCTGACCTTCGATCTACATCGCGATCGACGCATCGCCGACGTCGAAACTGTGTACGATCCGCGGCGCGGCCTGTTCAACAACCTCTACGCTACCGCGGCGCCGCTCTACGATGTAGTCGACGATCGCAGCGGGCATCCGCCGGTCAAGCAGCCGAAGCTGCAGCCGTTCATGGTCAAGAGCATCTTCACCGATTTCAAGCGGCATGACGTCGGACCGGGCTTCTACGAGCGCAACTACGACGGCTCGATGCGCCGCGAATTCATGACCACGCCGCTCTGGGGTGTGGCCACGACGGCGCCGTACGGGCACGACGGCCGCAGCATCAATCTGACGGAGGTGATCCTGCGCCATGGCGGTGAGGCGCAGGCAGCCCGCGACGCGTTCGCACGGCTACCCGACGTTCACCAGGATTCCATCGTCGAGTTCCTGAACACACTGGTGCTGTTTCCACCGGACGACACGGCGTCCAACCTTAATCCCGGTGATCGCAACACGGCCGGCTTCCCGCAATACGGACACGGCAGCATCAAGCTGACGGTGCTGTTCAACGACCCGGGCGATCCCGAGTGACGCCGGCGCCAGCGGTTTGGGGCCTCAAGACCAGCGTTTTCAGACCGGCGTCCGGTGCGGGCCAACTGCCCGTCTACAATGCACGAGATCGCTGCTCTCGAGCTCGCGGCGGAACCGAGCCATGTAGGCGGCGGTCCTAGCCAAGTCCTTCACCTCGCGGCACGAGGACCTTCCGGTGCGGTGAGAATCGGGAGGAGATAAATGCCTGCCGCGAAACCGATGCCAAGCGCAATCACGTGTGATGCCACAAGGAGTGCAAGTTTCTTGATGTCGCCAATCCCCGATGAGCGACGCGGACGCATTGGCCGACGCTTGCCGGAGCGGGCCGGGTCGCGCGCGCTCCTCCGGATGACGGGCTGTCCGCTATGCGATGCACTCGCTCCTCGTAGCCTTCGCGGCGATGACGAGCGGCCTCGCGGAAACGACATCGGCGCAAACGCAACTCTCTCCGACGCCGAAGGCGAGCGAAGCGCCCATTCGCACCACAGTGGTCGCGAAGGGCCTGGATCATCCCTGGGGGCTCGACTTCCTGCCGGACGGGAGCATGCTCGTTACCGAACGTGCCGGACGGCTGCGCCGGGTCGACCCGAACGGGCAATTGTCCGATCCGCTGGCCGGTGTCCCGAAGGCGCAGATCGGCGGACAGGGCGGTTTGCTCGACGTGGCCGCGTCACCGAACTTCTCGCAGGACGGACTGATTTATCTCAGCTACGCCGAACCCGGGGAAGGAGGCGCCGGTACCGCAGTCGCACGCGCGCGCCTCGGCGCCGACCGACTCGAGAACGTGCAGGTGATCTGGCGCCAGGTACCGAAGGTCAGCGGACTGAACCACTGGGGCTCGCGCCTGATTTTCGCGCGTGACGGTACGCTGTTCGTGACGACGGGCGATCGATTTTCGTATCGCGAGCGCGCGCAGGATCTGTCGACTACGCTCGGCAAGATCGTCCGCATCAACCCCGACGGATCGATCCCGAAGGACAATCCGCTCGTCAACCGTGGCGGTGCCCGTCCCGAGATCTGGTCGTACGGCCATCGCAACGTGCAGGCCGCGGCGCTGCATCCCCAAACCGGCCAATTGTGGACCGTCGAACACGGCGCCCGCGGCGGCGATGAGCTCAACCATCCGCAGGCAGGCAAGAACTACGGCTGGCCGGTCATCACCTACGGCATCGATTACTCCGGCCTCAAGATCGGGGAAGGTCAGGCCAAAGCCGGGATGGAGCAGCCGGTCTACTACTGGGACCCGGTCATCGCGCCGTCGGGCGCGGCGTTCTATACCGGCGATGCGTATCCGGATTGGCGCGGGAGCCTGTTCATCGGATCGCTCACGCCCGGCGGCCTGGTACGGCTGGTGCTGAGCGGCGATCGCGTCGCCGCGGAGGAACGCTACCTCGGTGACGTCGGTCGCGTCCGTGAAGTCGCACAAGGACCCGACGGTTTGCTTTACCTCCTGATCGACGAGGCGAACGGACGCATTCTCAAGGTCGAGGCGGTCAAGGGGAAATAGATGGCGACCAAGCGCCCACAGCATCGCTGTCCTTACCAGCGCGATCACGAGCTCATCATGCGATGGCTCAGAGAAAGTCATGCAACACGGTCAGCACCACCCAGTCCGGTTATTGCGGCACAGGCCTCCAAACCAGCGTTTCAGGAAGTAAACCCTCAATGAGCAAAAAGGGCCTGCGTGCGCAGGCCCCGACGGACGGACGAATACCGGGAACGGGTACCCGCCCGTCCCCGAAATGCCGCTTACAGCACCGGCAACTTCCTCCCGGTCGCACCTGCCTTGCCAACGAGCTTCAGTTCGAGGACTCCGTCATCATACTTGGCCACGCTCTTCGCTGGATCAAGCTCGTGCGGCAGCGTGAAGCTGCGATAGATGTTCCCGTAGTAGCGCTCGCTGCGGATCAGCTTTTCGCCTTCCTTCTTTTCCCATTCACGCTTCACTTCGCCGGTGATCGTGACTTCGTTGCCTTCGATCTCGACGTTGATATCGCCTTTTTTCACACCGGGCATTTCGGCGTGGATCATGTAACCATCACCGGTTTCGGTCACGTCCATCTTGATTGTGACCGGCGTGCGGGCGCCCTCCATGCGGACGGGCTTGAAGAACCCGCGGAACAACTCGTCAAAGCCGGCGTCAAGGAACGGATCATACGTTACGAGGTTGCTCATGATGCCCTCCTTCGACCACCTATCTTGGTTCGGATCCCGAACCCTCGGGGCCCTCCCCAATACTAATTTTCGTCCTTCTGCAGCCGATTCAAGGGACCCGATTGACGCGGATCAAACTTGGCCGCGGAAATTGGTCCGGTGCGCCAAATCCTCGCTGCGGCCGATTGCCGCAGTAGCACGCATGACGCCGCAAATCGGATCCCATAGCCAGAACGCCGTCGCGAATGCGCGCTCGGGCGAAACCCAGTCGTCACCCCGCGCCGAGCCACGCCGCGCCGCGCACGCCGCTCGAGTCACCGTGAACGTGCTTGACGAGTCGCGTGTCGACGCGATCGGAAAACACCCACGGGCCCCACAGGCGCGGCACGCTGGCGTAGAGGCGATCGATGTTGGACATGCCGCCGCCCAGCACGATGACGTCGGGGTCGAGCAGGTTGATCACGTGCGCGAGCGCCCGCGCGAGGCGTTCCTCGTAGCGTTCCAGTGTTGCCGCGCATGCAGCATCGCCGAGCGCCGCGCGCGCGACGATGTCGTGCGAGCTTACGGGCTTGCCCGTCGCGCGGAGGTGATCGCGCTCGATCCCCGGCCCCGAAACGAATGTCTCAATGCACCCCGCCCGGCCGCAGAAGCACGCGGGTCCCGGACGCTCATCGTCCCGTGGCCACGGCAGCGGATTGTGGCCCCACTCGCCCGCGATGGCATTGGGGCCATCGAGCACGCGGCCGTTCACGACGATCCCGGCACCGGTGCCGGTGCCAAGGATCGCGCCGAAGACCACATCGGCACCCTTTCCGGCGCCGTCGCTCGCCTCGGAAAGCGCGAAGCAGTTCGCATCGTTGGAAACGGTCACGGCGCGGCCGAGAGCCGCCTCGATATCGTGCTTGATCGGCTGGCCGTTGAGGCACACCGAGTTGGCGCCGCGCAGCAGTCCCGTGGCACGGGAGATCGACCCGGGCGTGCCGATGCCGACGGTGCCGATCGGCGGCAGATCCCGCTCCACATCCCGGACGAGACTCGTCACCATGGCGATCGTTGCCCGGTAGTCGTCGCGCGGCGTCGGCACCCGGCGGCGGACGAGCTCGGCGCCCGTCGGATCGAGTGCGACAATCTCAATCTTCGTACCCCCGAGATCGACCCCGATCATCACCCGTTTGTCGCGCATCGGATTTGCTCCGTGTGTGGATGCCACGGCGCGCCGCGCCGAGGTCGCCGTTGTGGCGCTCGCCCGGCTTCTCCGGCAATTCCGGTTACTTTCCCATGCGGTGCGCGCGACGGCAACGGTGACCGGAGAATCGGGCAAAAAGTGAAACCAGGAACCCCGCGAATCGCGTCGCAAGCGCGCGTGGACCATGTCGAGGTAGACTTCTCCCTGTGATCGCGGTTCGCGGCGCGCCTGCCGTCGCACGCGCCCCGTGGCGGGACGCGCAGCGCCTCCATGCGGCCCGGCATCCAGCGGAATCTCCCATGACGATCGAAACCCCAACCACCCCACCCGCGACGCGCGCGGATGGCCCCGATGCGGCCAACGCTCCAGGCGGCGACGCGGTCGCGGCATTCCGCGCTTCGATCCTCCAGAAGCTCACTTACATGGTCGGCAAGGATCCCGACCATGCGCGCGATCACGATTGGCTCGTCGCCACCGCCCTCGCCGTGCGCGACCAGATCATCGACCGCTGGGTGGACGCGACCCGCAAGACCTACCGCGACGGGCGCAAGCGCGTTTACTATTTTTCGCTCGAATTCCTGATCGGCCGCCTGCTGTTCGACGCGCTCTCGAACCTGGGCCTTGTCACGACCGCGCGCGAGGCGCTGCGCGATCTCGGTGTGGATCTTGACCGGTTGCGCAAGCTGGAACCCGACGCCGCGCTCGGCAACGGCGGCCTCGGCCGCCTTGCGGCGTGCTTCATGGAAAGCATGGCCACGTTGGGAATACCTGCCCATGGCTATGGCATACGCTACGACCACGGTATCTTCCGGCAGGTACTGAAGGACGGCTGGCAGATCGAGCTGCCCGAGGATTGGCTGTCGTCGGGAAATCCGTGGGAGTTCGAGCGGCCGGAGGTCGCCTACACCGTCGGTTTCGGGGGCACCGTCGACGTGATTCAGGGTGACGACGGAACTCCGCGCTACACGTGGAATCCGGCGGAGACCGTCAATGCCGTTGCCTACGACACCCCGATCACCGGCTGGCAAGGAAGACACGTCAACACGCTCCGGCTGTGGTCGGCGCGAGCGATGGACCCGCTATCGCTCGGGGATTTCAACCGCGGCGATCACGTCGGCGCGCTGGCCGACCGGGTGCGGCTGGAAGCGATCTCGCGCGTGCTCTACCCGAGCGACGAGACCGCCGCGGGGCACGAACTGCGGCTGCGGCAGGAAATCTTCTTCGCCTCGGCGTCGCTGCAGGACCTTCTGCGCCGGCACAAGGCGCAGCACGGCGAGCTCGCCACGCTCGCCGACCACGTGTCGATCCAGTTGAACGACACGCATCCGGCCATCGCAGTGCCGGAATTGATGCGGCTCCTGACCGACGAGCACGGTATGCCCTGGGAGCTCGCCTGGAATATTACGACCTCAGTCTTCAACTACACGAACCACACGCTGCTGCCGGAAGCGCTCGAGACCTGGCCGGTGCCGCTGATGGAAGGCCTGCTGCCGCGGCACATGCAGATCATCTACCTCATCAACGCGCTGCATCTCGACGCACAACGCTCCCGTGGGCGCGACGACGCTGCCTTTCTGTCGTCGGTCTCGGTGATCGAGGAGAACGACAGCCGTCAGGTGCGCATGGGCCATCTCGCATTCCTCGGGTCGCGCCGTGTGAACGGTGTCTCCGCGCTCCACACGGCGCTCATGCGGAAAACCGTATTCCACGACCTCGACGCGCTGTATCCCGAGCGCATCGTCAACATGACCAACGGCATCACGTTCCGCCGCTGGCTCTACCAGGCCAACCCCGGGCTGACCGCGCTCATCGTCGACGCGATCGGGCCTGCATTCCAGAGCGACGCGGCCCGGTTGGAAGACCTCGCCCCGTTCGCTGACGACGCCGCATTCCGCGACCAGTGTGCTGCAGCACGCCGCGCGAACAAGGTTGGGCTGGCGCGGCTGGTCGCCGAGCGCCTGGGTGTGGGCATCGATCCCGACGCAATGTTCGACGTGCAGATCAAGCGCATCCACGAATACAAGCGGCAGCTCCTCAACATCCTCGAGACGGTCGCGCTGTACAACGCGATTCGCGCGCAACCAACGCACGGCTGGTCGCCCCGGGTGAAGATCTTCGCCGGCAAGGCGGCCGCGGGCTACCACCAGGCCAAGCTCATCATCAAGCTCGCCAGCGACGTTGCCCGGATCGTCAACAGCGATCCGGCGGTACGCGGTCAGCTCAAGGTGGTGTTCCTGCCGAACTACAACGTGAGCCTCGCCGAGGCGATCATCCCGGCCGCCGACCTCTCCGAGCAGATCTCGACGGCCGGCATGGAAGCCTCCGGTACGGGCAACATGAAGCTCGCGTTGAACGGCGCGCTGACGATCGGGACGCTCGACGGCGCGAACATCGAGATCCGCGAGCGCGTCGGCAACGACAACATCTTCATCTTCGGGCTCAACGCCGATGAAGTCGCCGCGCGCCGGCGCGCCGGCCTCGCCGCCGCGGCTACGATCGCCAAATCGCACCCGCTCGCCGAAGCGCTCGATGCGGTCGCGTCGGGTGCGTTCTCGCCGAATGACCGGTCACGCTTTCGCGGTCTCGTCGACAACCTCCGGCATCACGACTATTTCATGGTCACCGCCGACTTCGAGGCGTACCGGGCGGCGCAGCGCAAGGTGGCCATTCTGTGGCAGGACAAGGCCGAGTGGTGGCGCCGCGCGGTTCTCAACACCGCGCACGTGGGCTGGTTCTCTGCAGACCGGGCGATCCTCGACTATGCGCGCGAGATCTGGCAAACCGGACCCGCCCCGGGCTGAGCGGTCTCCGCTCGCCGCGGCCCTTCCGTCGAGCGCGATCGACGCCATCGTCGCGGGCCGCCACGCGGACCCCTTTGCAGTGCTGGGTCAGCACGAGGCGCGCGGAACAGTCGTCGTGCGCGCCTTTGTCCCCGGCGCCGAGACGCTCGCCACCGTCACTCCCGATGGCGAGCTGGTCGCCCAGCTCACCTGCCGTCATGCGGCCGGGTTCTTCGAAGGCGCCGTGCCGCGCCGTGCCCGCTACCGCCTGCGTGCGACGCGCGGTGACGACACGTGGGTGGTCGACGATCCGTATGCCTATGGGCCGGTGCTTGGCTCCCTCGACGACTGGCTCATCGGCGAGGGCACGCATGTCCGCCTCTACGACCGCCTCGGCGCGCACGCAATCGTCCACGAGGGCACCGCCGGCACGCATTTCGCCGTCTGGGCACCGAATGCGCGCCGCGTGTCGGTCGTTGGCAATTTCAACGCGTGGGATGGCCGGCGCCACACGATGCGCAAACGGGTCGACACCGGGGTATGGGAAATCTTCGTGCCGGAAGTCGGCGAGGCGGCGCTCTACAAATACGAGATCGTCGGCGCGGATGGCGTGCTCTTGCCACTCAAGGCGGATCCCGTCGGCTTTGGTGCGGAACTGCGACCCTCCAGCGCCTCGGTCGTACGCCGGACGACCGATTTCCAGTGGGTCGATGCCGACTGGATGGCCGACCGCGCAGCGCGCGACCCGCGGCGCGCGCCGATGGCCGTCTACGAAGTGCATCTGGGCTCCTGGCGCCGTGGCGAGCGCAACCGCTGGCTCACCTACGACGAGCTCGGCGATGCGCTGGTCTCATACGCGGTCGACATGGGCTTCACTCACCTCGAGCTGATGCCGGTCAACGAGCACCCGCTGGATGCGTCGTGGGGCTACCAGCCGATCGGGCTCTTCGCGCCGACATGCCGCTTCGGCGAGCCCGCCGGATTCGCCCGTCTGGTCGACCGCTGCCATCGCGCGGGACTGGGCGTGCTGCTCGACTGGGTGCCGGCGCATTTTCCGGTCGACCCGCATGGCCTCGCTCGATTCGACGGCACGGCGTTGTACGAACACGCCGACCCGCGTCAGGGTCTGCACCCGGACTGGAATACAGCGATCTTCGATTTCGGGCGGGCCGAGGTCGTCAACTACCTCGTCGCCAACGCATTGTTCTGGCTCGACCGTTACCACGTCGACGGGCTGCGCGTCGATGCGGTCGCCTCGATGCTCTACCTCGATTATTCGCGCAAAGCCGGCGAATGGGTGCCAAACCGCCACGGCGGGAACGAGAATCTCGAAGCTGTCGCATTCCTGCGCCGGCTGAACGAGGCGGTCTACGCGCAACATCCGGGGGCCGTCACGGTCGCCGAGGAATCGACGGCGTGGCCGGCAGTATCAAAGCCGACCTGGACCGGCGGGCTCGGATTCGGCTTCAAGTGGAACATGGGCTGGATGCACGACACGATCGACTACCTGCGGCAGGTCCCGGTGCACCGCCGATGGCACCACGACCGGATGACATTCGGCCTGATGTATGCGTTCGCCGAGAACTTTGTCCTGCCGCTGTCGCACGACGAGGTCGTCCACGGCAAGGGATCGCTGCTCGCGAAGATCCCCGGCGACGCGTGGCAGCAGTTCGCCACGCTGCGCGCCTATTACGCGTTCATGTGGGCGCATCCGGGCAAGAAGCTGCTGTTCATGGGACAGGAGTTCGCCCAGGGGCGCGAGTGGAACGCCGATGCCGGACTCGATTGGCCGCTCCTCGACATCCAATGGCACCGCGGCGTGCAGGCGCTCGTGCGCGACTGCAACCGTGCCTACCGCGCGCACCGCGCACTGCACGAGCGCGATTGCGACGCCGACGGCTTCCGCTGGATCGTCGTTGACGACCCGGAAAACTCGGTCTTCGCCTGGGTGCGCTACGGCGGTGACGGCGCGCCGCCGGTGACGGCCGTCGCGAACTTCACGCCGGTGCCGCGTGCCGATTACCGGATCGGCCTGCCGCAGCCCGGGCGCTGGCGGGAAATCCTGAACACCGATGCCGCCCATTACGGCGGGTCGAATCGCGGCAACGCGGGCGGCGTCTTCGCCGATGCCACGCCGAGCCATGGCTACCCCTGTTCCGCGACGCTCGCGCTGCCGCCGCTCGGCACGCTGTGGCTCGTGCACGAGGGCAGCGGCTGAGCGCGTGGCCGACGGGTGCGGCCGCCACGGCAGGAGAACGGTATGGACAAGCAATCGTATTCGACACCGCTGTCGCGCTCGGCGATGGCCTACGTGCTGGCCGGCGGCCGCGGCTCGCGGCTGATGGAGCTGACCGGGGCCCGCTCGAAGCCGGCTGTCCCTTTCGGCGGCAAGACGCGCATCATCGACTTCGCGTTGTCGAATGCGCTCAATTCGGGCATTCGCCGCATCGCCGTCGCCACGCAATACAAGGCGCACAGCCTTATCCGACATTTGCAGCGTGGCTGGAACTTCCTGCAGCCGATGCGCAACGAGAGCTTTGACATCCTCCCCGCGAGCCAACGCATCTCCGAGGACCAGTGGTACGCCGGCACGGCCGACGCGGTCTATCAGAACATCGACATCGTCGACAGTTACGATCCCGAGTATCTGGTGATCCTCGCAGGCGACCACATCTACAAAATGGACTACGAGCGTATGCTGGTCCAGCACGTGAACGAGAGTGCCGACGTCACGATCGCGTGCCTCGAAGTGCCTGTCGCGCTGGCGACCGGCTTCGGCGTCATGCACGTCGACGCGAAGGATCGCGTCGTCTCGTTCGTCGAAAAGCCCGAGCAGCCCCCGGAGCTGCCGGACCGGCCCGGCTGGGCGCTCGCGAGCATGGGACTCTACGTGTTCCGCCGCACGTTCCTGAATGATCAGCTCCGGCGCGATGCCGCGGATCCGCATTCGCGCCGCGATTTCGGTCGCGACATCATTCCGTACATCGTCAAGCACGGCAAGGCAATCGCGCATCGCTTCGCGCGCTCGTGCGTGCGCTCCGAGGCCGAGACACAGGCCTACTGGCGCGACGTGGGAACCCTCGATGCGTACTGGGAAGCGAACATCGACTTGACCGACATCGTGCCGGCGCTCGACCTCTTCGATCGTAACTGGCCGATCTGGTCGTACTCGGAGATCACGCCGCCGGCCAAGTTCGTCCACGACTCCGACGGTCGCCGCGGGATCGGCATCTCGTCGCTGGTGTCCGGCGGTTGCATCATTTCGGGCTCGGAAGTCCGCAAGTCGCTGCTCTTCACAGGCGTGCACGTCCATTCCTATGGGCACATCGAAAACGCGGTGATCCTGCCCTATGTCGAGGTCGGGCAGCACGTTCGCCTCACCAACGTGATCGTCGACAGCGGCGTCAAGGTCCCGGCGAACCTCGCAATCGGCGAGGATCCGGAGCAAGATGCGGTGCGTTTCCGCCGCACAGAGCGCGGCATCTGCCTCGTCACGCAGGCAATGATCGACCGACTGCAAGCGTGAAAGGCTTGCGCGTCCTGTCGGTCGCGTCCGAGGCGTATCCGCTCGTCAAGACCGGCGGCCTCGCCGACGTCGCCGGGGCGCTGCCTGGAGCACTTGCACGCGAGGGGATCGCCATGCGCACGCTGCTCCCCGGCTATCCGCCGGTGATCAGTGCGTTGCGCAAGGCCGAGCCCGTGCACGCATTCCCGCGCTTGCACGGCGCGCCGGCGCGACTCATCGCCGCGCGGGCCGCGGGCCTCGATCTTCTCGTGCTCGATGCCCCGCACCTCTACGCGCGGCCGGGAAATCCTTACGTCGGCCCCGACGGCAAGGAATGGCCGGACAACGGTTTGCGGTTCGCAGCGCTCGCCCAGTGCGCAGCCGCCATCGGGCGCGGCGCGCTACCCGGTTACGTCCCCGACGTCGTCCATGCGCACGACTGGCAGGCGGGACTCGCCCCCGCCTATCTGCACTACGCGGGACGGCCGCGACCAGGCACGGTAATGACTATCCACAACCTCGCGTTCCAGGGCCAGTTTCCACGCGCGATGCTGGGGACGATCGGCCTGCCCCCGCACGCGTTCGCCATCGACGGCGTCGAGTACCACGGGAGCATCGGCTATCTCAAGGCCGGGCTCGCCCTCGCCGACCGGATCACGACGGTGTCGCCCACCTATGCCGAGGAGATCCGCACACCTGAAGGCGGTATGGGCCTTCACGGTCTCCTGCAGCAGCGCGCCAGCGCGCTCACGGGGATTCTCAATGGCATCGACGACAAGGTGTGGAATCCTGCTACGGACGCATGTCTCGCGGCCCGTTACGACGCGCGTCGGCGCGCGCGCCGCGCGCAGAACAAGGCCGCGCTGCAGGCCAGGTTCGGTCTGACCCCCGAGCCCGACACGCTGCTGTTCGGCGTCGTCAGCCGCCTCACCTGGCAGAAGGGGATGGACCTGCTGCTGGAAGCGCTGCCGGCGCTGGTCGCCGCCGGCGCGCAGCTTGCGCTCGTCGGCAGCGGCGACAAAGCGTTCGAGGACGGATTCGCGGCGGCGGCGCGCCGCGCGCCGGGGCGCGTCACCGCGATCATTGCCCACGACGAGGCGCTCGCGCACCTGATGCAGGGAGCTGTCGACGCCCTGCTGGTGCCGTCGCGCTTCGAGCCCTGTGGTCTCACCCAGCTCTGCGCGCTGCGCTACGGCGCAATTCCGATCGTAGGGCGCGTGGGCGGCCTCGCTGATACCATCATCGACGCCAACGAGATGGCGCTGACCGCCGGCGCCGCCACGGGCCTGCAATTCGCGCCGGTAACGCGCGCGATGCTCGAATTCGCGATCGGTCGCGCTGCGACGCTGTGGCGCGACCGCGCCGCATGGCGCAAGCTCCAGTCACGCGCGATGGCAACCGACGTCGGCTGGGCCCGGCCCGCCAAGCATTATGCCGCGCTCTACCGCGAGCTCGCCGCCGGCGGGGGCGCCTGACGTATGCGGCGCCTCGACGCCGGCGGCCCCGAGCCGCTCGGCCTGACGCTCGTGCGCGGCGGTGCCAACGTCGCGGTCTTTTCCGCGCATGCTCAAGCGATCGACGTCTGCCTGTTCGACGCCACCGGCGAAACGGAAGGCGAGCGCATTCGGTTGCCCGAGCGCACAGGTGATGTCTTCCACGGCTTCATCGCCGGCATCGCTGCCGGCCATCGTTACGGCTTGCGCGCGCATGGGCCATACGATCCGCCCGCGGGCCACCGTTTCAATGCGGCGAAGCTGCTCGTCGATCCCTATGCACGGGTGCTCGACCGTCCGTTCGCACTCGATCCGGCAATGTTCGGCGAGGCGCCCGACGGTGGTGCGCGCGACGACATCGACAGCGGGCACGTGGTACCGAAAGGGGTTGCCACTCCACTGCCGCGCCCAGCGGCAGTGAAGCGGCCGCACGTGCCGTGGTCGGAGACCATCGTTTACGAACTACACGTGCGCGGGTTCACGAAGGCGCACCCGGACGTGCCCCAAGCGATTCGCGGTACCTGCGCGGGACTCGCCCATCCGGCGGCGCTCGACCATCTGGTACGCCTCGGCGTCACGACCGTCGAGCTGATGCCGATCACTGCGACGATCGACGAACGCCATCTTGTGCGCCTCGGTCTCTCCAACTACTGGGGCTACAACCCGGCGGCTCTCTTCGTCCCCGACGCCCGACTCGCGCCGGGAGGGCTCGACGAATTGCGCGCGTGCGTCGCGGCGCTGCACGCCGCTGGCATCGAAGTGGTGCTGGACATCGTCCTCAATCACACGGGCGAAGGCGACGAGCATGGGCCGACGGTGTCGCTGCGCGGGCTCGACAACGCGACGTATTACCGGACGCTTGCGGGCAATGCTGCCCGCTACGCCGACGACGCCGGCTGCGGCAACACGTTAGCGCTGGATCGGCCGCCGGTGCTGCGGCTCGCGCTCGACGCGCTGCGGCATTACGCTGACATTGCAGGTGTGGACGGCTTCCGCTTCGATCTTGCGACCACGCTCGGGCGCCGCGACGACGGCTTCGATGCCACGGCCCCGTTCTTCCAGGCCGTTGCACAGGATCCGCTGCTGCGCTCGCTGAAGCTCATCGCCGAGCCGTGGGATATCGGGCCGGACGGCTATCGCCTCGGTGCGTTCCCGGCGAGCTGGGGCGAATGGAACGATCGCTATCGCGACACGGTGCGCCGGTTCTGGCGCGGCGACGCCAACTGCCTCGGCGGGCTGGCCACACGCCTTGCCGGCTCGTCCGACCTCTTTGCCAGCCGCCGGCGGCCGCCGTCGCGTTCGGTCAACTTCGTCGCCGCGCACGACGGTTTCACGCTCGCCGATCTCGTGTCGTACGAGACGAAGCACAACGACGGCAACGGCGAAGGCAACCGCGACGGCAGCGACACGAACCTCTCGTGGAATCACGGCACCGAGGGTCCCACCGCCGATCCGGCGATTGGCGCCGCGCGCGCGCGTGACGTGCGCAGCCTGCTTGCGACCCTCCTCGTCTCGCGCGGAACACCAATGCTAGCGATGGGCGACGAGCTCGGACGCACGCAACGCGGCAACAACAACGCGTACTCCCAGGACAATGCGCTGACGTGGATCGATTGGACCGCGACGGATCGCTCGCTCGCCGACTTGGTCGCGACGCTGATCGCGCTGCGCCGTGGACATCGCGCACTGCGCCTCGACCGCTGGCTGACCGGCGGGCCGGTCGACGCCAGTGGCATGCCGGACGTCGCGTGGCGCCATCCCGACGGCCGCGACATGGCCGAGCGCGACTGGAGCGATCCCGATGCGCACGCGCTGGTCACGGTCCTTTGCGCGCCCGCGACGGATGCGGCTGATGTCAATCGCGTCGCGATCGCATTCAACGCCGGCCACGGGGCTCTCACAGTGTGCTGGCCCGCACCCCGCGACGGCTACGCGTGGCGCCGTCGCATCGACACGTCGGTGCCGTCGCCCGAGGCCGCCGCGAGTGCCGACGAGGTGGCGGCTGCCGTCGACATCGTCGCGCCGCGCGCCGTGGTGGTCATCGTCGAAGAGCGTGCGCCGGTGCGGCGATCGCGGCGCTCGCGGATCGAGCCGGATGTCTTTGAACGCCTCACGACAGCCGCAGGCATCGCCACCGATTGGTGGGACGTCGCGGGCCGCCGCCATGAGGTCACTCCTGACACGAAGCGTTCCCTGCTCGGCGCAATGGGACTGGGCGCAGCGTCGACCGACGACGCGCGCGCGCGGCTCGCCGAACTCGCCGACGCGAGCACGTGCCGGCCGCTGCCGCCGGTGGTTGTCGCCCGCGCGGGCCACACGGTAGGCGTGGCGCTCGCATGCGTGACGGGCCGAAAAAAGGCGGCGTTGCGCCTGCGCCGCGAAGACGGCAGCGAGACGTTGCTGCCCGTTCGCCTCGACGATCTGCCGGAGAACATCGTGGCGGCCGTCGATGGCCGGACCGTGACGCAGCGATCGCTTGCGCTGCCGACACTACCTGCCGGCTACCACTCCCTCGAATTCGCCGACGGTGCTCCAAACGCCTGCCGGATCGTCGTCGCGCCCGAACATTGCTTCCTGCCACCCGACCTGCGTGCCGGCGCCCGCCGATTCGGCATTGCTGCACATCTCTATGCGCTGCGCCGGCAGGGAGACCAGGGGATCGGCGACTTCACGACTCTCGGCGATCTCTGCGCCGCCACGGCGCACGCGGGCGGCTCGATTGTCGGCCTCGGTCCGTTGCATGTACTGTTCACCGCAGATCGCGGACGGGCTAGCCCGTACCATCCGTCCGATCGCCGCTTTGTCGATCCGCTCTACATCGACGTCACTCGCGTGCCCGATCTTGCGGTGTCGAGCGAGGCGCGCTCGCTCGTCGACCGCAACGCTTCGGCGATCGCCGCACTATCTGCCGCCGCAACGGTCGACTACGGAGCCGTCTGGCAGGTGAAGCGTACGGTGCTCGGGGCATGCTTTGCTGCATTTCTGCGCCGCGCCGCCAACGATCCGTTCGTCGTCGAATTCGAGAGCTTCGTACGCGCCGGCGGCGAGGTTCTCGCACGCTTTGCGACATTCGAAGCACTGTGCGCAGCGCATCCAAACGTGCCGTGGTCGCGTTGGCCTTCGGGTCTGCGTCAGCCGGATTCGCGCACCGTCGCGGATTTTGCGCGGCAGAACGAGCGCGCGCTACGGTTCGCGCTGTATCTGCAGTGGCAGGCCGACCGGCAGCTGGCCGACGCGGCAGCCCGCGCCCGTGCGGCCGGCCTCACTCTCGGGTTGTACCGCGACCTCGCCGTCGGCGTCGCGCCGGACGGGGCCGAAGCGTGGGCAAATCCGGCGCTGTTGGCGCGCCGGGCATCGATCGGCGCGCCGCCCGATCCGTTTTCAACGGCGGGACAGGTGTGGGATCTCCCGCCGCCGATCCCGTTTCGGCTCACGGCATCGGGTTACGCGGGCTTTCGCGAGCTTGTCGCTCTGAACATGCGGCACGCCGGCGCGTTGCGGATCGATCACGTGATGGGGCTCGCCCGGCTGTTCTGGGTCCCAACGGGGGCCACGGCGTCCGAAGGCGCGTACGTTCGTTATCCGCTCGACGATCTCCTCGGCGTACTGGCGCTCGAAAGCGATCGCGCCCGCTGCATCGTCGTCGGCGAAGACCTCGGCACCGTCCCGGAGGGGTTGCGCGAGCGCCTTGGCGCGGCAGATGTGCTGTCGTACCGCGTCGTCTGGTTCGAGCGCGAGGGCGTCCGATTCAACGATCCGGCGCACTATCCGCAGCGTGCCGCGACCTGCGTCTCGACGCACGATCTGCCGACGATCGCTGGCTGGTGGTCGGGTGCCGACATCGCGGAGAAAGCGGCGCTGGGACTGCTCAACATCGAGGACACGGCCCGTGAACATGTCACCCGGCAAGTCGACAAGGCGGCGCTGGCCAAAGCACTCACCGCGGCAAATGTCGTTGTGACGCCGATCGACCCCGCGGCGCCGCACGATGCCGCGATCACGACGGCGATCCACCGCTTTGCGTGCGCGACGCCTTCGGCACTCGTGCTCTTTCAGGCCGACGACCTTGCGGGTGAGACTTCGGCCCTCAACCTGCCCGGCACGGATCGCGAACGTGCAAACTGGCGGCGGAAGATCGGCGTCGACACCGGCAACCTGCTCGCCACGCCGGCGGCAGTGGAGACGCTGCGCGATTGCGCCGCCGCACGCGGCACCGGTTCGGCGTCCCTGCCGCGACCCTTGCCAGCTGATAGTGCTTGAGCGCGCCCGCATCGCGTTCAGCGTCGCGCCAAAACGCGGCATAATCGCTCGAGACGGGTGCGCCGAAGATTCGCGATGATCGCCGCCAGCCGCCATTTCCCATCCCTGCGCCCGGCCATCGGCGGGCATCTTGCCACCGGAGCCATGATGATCCGTCTCGTTCTTGCCGCCTTCGTCGCGCTCTTCGCCGCCGCCGGCGCGTCCGCGCAGGGCCACCTCAATCTCTACTGCAGCTCGCCTTCCACCGCGTGGTGTCAGGGCATGGCCATCGGCTTCGAGAAGGCCACCGGCGTCAAGGTCGCGGTGGCGCAGAAAGCCACCGGCGAAATGCTCGCGCAGGTCAAGGCCGAAAAGGCGAATCCCAAGGGCGACGTCTGGTGGGCCGGCCCCGCCGATTCGTACCTGCAGGCAGCCGACGAAGGCCTGCTCGAAACGTATCAATCACCGAACCTGCGCGAGCTGCACGACTGGGCGCGGCGCATCTCCGAGATTTCCAAGTATCAGGTGTCGGGTGTCTACGGCGGCATCCTGTCGCTCGGCTATAACACGGAGCTGCAGGAGAAGCGGAAGCTCCCGGTGCCGAAATGCTGGAAGGACCTCACGGATGCTGCTCTACCGCAACGAGATCATGCTGGGTAATCCGAATTCGTCGGGTACCGCGTATCTGATGCTGGCGTCGCTGGTGCAGGTGTTCGGTGAGGACGAAGCATTCCGATACATGAAGGCACTCAATGCCAACGTCACCTCGTATGCGCGCTCGGGCATCGGACCGATGACGGCGGTCAAGCGCGGCGAGATCTATCTCGGCAGCTCGGTGCTGCACGGTGTGATCAACGAAATCGCCGCCGGATTCCCGGTGAAATCGGTGCTGCCGTGCGAGGGAGTGGGCTACGAAGTGGGCTCGATGGCGATTGTCAAGGGAGCGCGCAACCTGGACGCCGCGAAGCGCTTCGTCGACTGGGCACTTACCGTCGACGCGCAGAAGATCGGGCTCGAGGTCAAGGAATACGCGATCCCGACCAACAAGGGCGTGCCGTTGCCACCGATGGTGCCGAATCTTGCCGACATCAAGGTCATCGACTACGACTTTGCGAAGTACGGATCGAGCGAGACGCGCAAGCGGCTGCTCGAGCGGTGGGAGAAGGACATCAACGCGGCAATAAAATGACCGATCCGCGGCGCGCCATCGCGTTCTGGCTCGCGCTGGGCGCCGCCGGATTTCTGCTCGTCCCCTGGTATGCGTTGCCGGACGGCATCCTCGCGTTCAGCTGGGTGAGGCAGTTCGCGACGCGGGAATCTGCGCCCGCGTGGGTGCAAATTGCCGCTCACGGCCGGATATGGTTGGCCCCGCTGGGCCTGCTGCTCGGCGCCGGCACCGCATTGCTCGCCCCGGGCCTCGCTCGACCGCTGCGCGCCAACACGCTGATGGGCATCGGCGCCACCGGTTTCGCCTGTTTTCTCGCGCAGGGCTTCGCGATCGGCCCGGCGGGATGGTATTTCGAGACACTCTCCCAGGCACTCCCGCCAATTCCCGGCGGCCAATACGGAATGGGGCTGGGCGCGCTTGTCGTCGGCACGTCGTTCGCGATGCTGTTCGCACTGGGCCTCGCCGGCCACGGCTATTTCAAGGGCGACCCGTTCGTCGCCGGCAGTGTCGTCGCCGTCACCGTACTGGTCGCCGTCTTCACGTTCTTTCCCGTATTCCGGATCCTGATCTCTGCCGCCGAGGACGCGAGCGGCGCATTCTCGCTTGACGCATTCCAGCGCCGCCTCTTCACCGAAAAGGTCTGGGGAGTCGGATGCATCGTCGGTTCGACCCGCTGCGGTGTCGCCTGGAACACGCTGCTGCTGGCGCTCTCCTGCGCCGCCGCCTGCACCGGGCTCGGCCTCGCCTTCGCGCTGATCGCTAACCGCACCGCCTTTCGCTACAAGAAGCTCTTGCGGGCCCTCTCGGTGCTGCCGATCATCACGCCGCCGTTCGTGCTCGGTCTCGGGATCATCCTGATCTTCGGCCGCTCGGGCCTCGTCAACCAGCTCGTCGAATATCTGTTCGGCTGGCAGCTCGGGCGCTGGATCTACGGGATGCAAGGCGTGCTGCTGGCACAGGTGTTCGCGTTCACGCCAATCGCCTTCCTCGTGCTGATCGGTGTCGTCGAGGGCGTGGCGCCGAGCATGGAGGAGGCGGCGCAGACGCTGCGCGCCGACCGCTGGCGCGTGTTCGCCGACATCTCGCTGCCCCTGATGCGGCCGGGGCTCGCCAATGCATTCCTGATCAGCTTCATCGAGTCGATCGCCGATTTCGGCAACCCGATCCTGCTCGGCGGCAATTTCGGCGTCCTGTCCACCGAGATCTTCTTTTCGGTCGTCGGCGCGCAGCTGGACCAGGGTCGCGCGGCTGCACTGGGTATCCTGCTGCTTGCCTTCGCGCTCGCCGCGTTCTTCGCGCAGCGTGGTGTGCTCGGCCGCCGCATCTATACGTCGCTCGCAGGCAAAGGGGATTCCGGCCTGCCGATCCAGCTGCCGGACGGTGTGCGGCGCCTTTGCTACGGCATCGCGTTTCCGTGGGCGGCGCTGACAATCGTCATCTATGGGATGGCTCTGGTAGGCGGCTTCGTCGAAACGTGGGGCCGCGATTACACCCCCACCCTCCGCCACTACGCGAAGGCCTTCGCCGTGGAGTGGACAGACAGCGGCGTCCTTTGGGCCGGGGCGGCGTGGCATTCGTTCTGGACCACGATCCGGCTCTCCGCCATCGCTGCCCCGCTCACCGCGGCGCTCGGCATCCTGTCCGCGTACCTGCTGACCCGACAGAAATTCGTCGGCCAGACGGCCTTCGAGTTCGGGACGATGCTGTCGTTCGTGATTCCCGGCACCGTAATCGGCGTGTCCTACATTCTCGCCTTCAACGTCCCGCCGATCGAGGTGACCGGCACCGGAATCGTGCTCGTCCTCTGTTTCATCTTCCGCAACATGCCGGTCGGCGTGCGCGCGGGGATGGCGTCGATGAGTCAGATCGACCGGAGCCTCGACGAAGCCTCGGTAACGCTGGGCGCGCGCGGTTTCACGACGCTGCGGCGGGTCATCCTGCCGCTCTTGAAACCGGCGATCGTCGCTGCGCTGATCTACAGCTTCGTCCGTGCCGTGACCACGGTGTCGGCAGTCATCTTCCTGGTCTCCGCCGAGTACGAAATGGCTACGACCTACATCATCAACCGGGTCGTCAACGGCGACTATGGCGTTGCGATCGCCTACTGCTCGGTGCTGATCGTGCTGATGCTGCTTGCGATCTGGCTGATCCAGATGCTGGTCGGTGAGCGCCGGCTCGGCCGGCGCGCCGCCGCGACGCGGGCGCTGGCGACGATCGGCCGGAGTGCGGCGTGATGGTCACGGGACGATGATGGGACGATGACACACTCATGAGGGCCGCATCGATCGAATTCCACCACGTCACCAAGCTCTACGGCGACGTCGCCGCGGTTCGCGACGTGTCGTTTTCCATCGCCGCGCGCACGCTGGTCACGCTGCTCGGGCCCTCGGGCTGCGGCAAGACGACGATCCTGCGCCTGATCGCCGGGCTCGAACTCGCGACGGCTGGCAACATCCGGATCGGCGACACCGACGTGACGGGCGTTCCGGCCGCGGAGCGCGACGTGTCGATGGTGTTCCAGAGCTACGCGCTGTTCCCCCATATGAATGTCGAGGACAACGTGAGCTACGGGCTCGTCGTGTCCGGAGTGGCGAAGCCCGTTGCATACGCCAAGGCCAATGCCACGTTGGCAACGGTCGGCCTGACCGGCCTCGGCGAGCGCCTGCCATCCGAGCTCTCCGGCGGGCAGCAACAGCGGGTCGCCGTCGCGCGCGCGCTGGTGCTTGAGCCCGCGGTGCTGCTGTTCGACGAACCGCTGTCGAATCTCGACGCGCGACTGCGCCGGCAGATGCGCGAGGAAATCCGCGACCTGCAGCAGCGGCTGGGGCTCACCGTCGTCTACGTCACGCATGACCAGTCGGAAGCGCTCGCGGTCTCGGACCGCATCATCGTCATGGACAGGGCGGTGATCGCGCAGGAAGGCGCACCGCGTGAACTCTACCGCGAACCGAAGGACGCGTTCGTCGCCAGCTTCATGGGCGAGGCGAATCGAGTGCGCGGGACGCTCCGGCGTCGCGACGCCATGTGGGGCGACGTCATGCTGGGCCCGGTCACCATCGCGCTTCCGCACCGCGGGCTCGCTGACGGCGAGATCGACGTCGCGATCCGCCCGGAAGCGATCGATCTCCTGCCGCCAGGAGCGACTCCGATGCGCGCCATCGTGCGCAAGGCTGCCTACCTCGGCCACACGATGGAGTACACGGTCGAGACGGAAATCGGCGTGCTGTTCGTGATCGACGATGACGTGGAGCGGCCGCTTGCCGTCGGCGCGGAGGCCGCCGTCGCGTTCGCTCCCCATGGGGTGATCGCGATACCGGAGCGTTGACCGGGGCGCCTCAATGGTGGTGCGGGTGCAAGTGGTCGTCGATCGCCGAGCGGCGGCGGACTTCGGCGCCCACCTGGATTTCCTGCCGTGTGCCGTCCGCAGACTCTATCGTCAGCGTGAGCGGCACTCGGTCTCCGAGTCTGAGCGGGCGATTCAGCCCCGACAAGCCCAGACGAGGACCGCCCGGAGCGAGCTTGACCTCATTCCCTGCGGGAAGTGACAGGCGATCAATCTGGACAGGTTTCCTTCCCACGGCGAAGATGGAGACGCTGGCGGCTATTTCACTGCGCGCACCCACCAGCGCCGCGCCGTCGGTGCTCGTGAGCACCATGTAGGCCTCGGTCACGCGCGCGCTGTCCGTCGGCCGCATCCACGGGTCGTTGACGATGAAGACTGCGCCTGCCAGCGCCGGGATGAGCATCGAGGCAATTCCCGTGACCGCGGAAACACGCAACGCTCTGCAGCGGTGGCCAGGCGTTTCAGCAACGGTATTCATTAGGCGATGTAAACCGGCAGCGGTCGCATGTTATTCCCCTCCCCGCGCCAACGGAATACTGCGTGGCACGGATCTGTTGGCTTTGGTCATGCACGAGTCGTGCCACGCGCCTCCTGTGCGCGTCGCCGATCGGCAACAATGGAGGGCATCATGAAGCTTTGGCTGGGTTCAATTCTGACGGCGGTCTGCGTGCTGGAGGCGTCCGTCGCGCTCGCCGCATTCCACCTGTTCAGAATCGATCAAATCTACTCGAACGCCGACGGGACTGTGCAGTTCGTCGTACTGTCCTGTGCCCCTACTTCCTGCGCCAACGGCGAGAATTTCTGGGCGGGGCAGTCGTTTGCGAGCACTCACGCCGGCGTGACCAAGAGCATCACGTTCCCGACCAACCTGCCCAGCGGCAACACGTCCGGCAAAAAGGTCCTCATCGGTAGCCAGGGCTTCGCCGCGCTCGGGCTCGTCGCGCCGGACTACGCGATCCCGAACGGATTCCTCGCGACCGACGGCGGCACAGTTCGCTACGCGGGCGGCGTCGATCAGATGACCTACACCGCGCTGCCGACGGACGGCACCAACGCCTTATATCGCAACGGGTCAGTCGCGAATAACCTTGCGACCAATTTCGCCGGTGCAAGCGCATCCGTGGTGCCCGTCGCGCCACCCACCACGGTCAACTACCAAGGTCTGTGGTGGGCGAGCGGGCGGCACCGAATCCGGATGGGGGATCAATTTCGCGCACTCGGGTGACCTGGTCTTCGCCACCTGGTACACCTACGACACGACCGGCAGGGCGTGGTGGCTGTCGATGCTGGCCAACCGCACCACGCCGACCGGAAACGTTTATGCCGGCCCGATCAACGCGACCGCCGGCCCGCCGTTCAACTCGGTGCCCTTCCCGCCGGTGACCGCACCGCCGACCCCGGTCGGCACCGGCACGCTGACCTTCGCCAGCGCCAGCAGCGGCAGTTTCGCCTACACGGTCAACATGGTCTCGCAGACCAAGGCCATCGAACGCTATGACCTCTTCACCGGCCCCCAGCCGACGTGCACCTACAGCGCGACCACGCCCAACTTTGCCGCCGCAACCAACTATCAGGATCTGTGGTGGGTGGCCAACGCCGCCGAAGATCGGGTGGGGCATCAACTTCGCGCATCAGGGCAACAGCGTGTTCGCGACGTGGTACACGTACGACGTGGACGGTGCGCCGCTGTGGTTGTCGGTGCTCGCAGGGCGGGTCGGCGCGACCAATGCGTACACGGGGCCGCTGTTGCGCACGTCCGGGCCGCGGTTCGACGCCTACGACACGACCAAGGTGGCGCAAGTGCAGGTCGGCGCGGCGACGCTGACGTTCGCCAACGGCAACAGCGCGACGTTCACTTACACGACCAACGGCAACGGCGGGCTGCCAACGGTGAACCCGCCGCAGACCAAGTCGATCGTCCGCTACCCGTTCGCTGCATCCGGCGGCACGCTCTGCCAGTGACGGGCGCGCGTGGCCGGGCGCACGCGCCTGGCCACGTCAGAACTGCTCGGCCGGAATCGCCAGCACCGCGTCGCCGCCCTCCGTGATCGTGCGGGCAAGGCCCGCGGCTTGCGGCATCAGGCAGTCGGCGTAGAAGCGAGCCGTGTGGATCTTCGCGGAAAGGAACCGCGCGTCGCCGGTGCCTTCCTTCAGGTGCTTTGCGGCGATAAGCGCCGCTCGTCCCATCTGCCAGCCACCGGCAACGAGCCCCCACAATTTGAGGTAGGGCACCGCACCCGCATGCGCCGTGCGCGGATGCGCACCGTATGCGGCAACGACCCAGTCGGTCGCGGCGCGGACCGCGGCTGCCCCTTCCTTCAGTCGCAAGCCGATCGCCTTGAGATTTGCGTCGGCCTGGCCACCGAGCTCGGAGGCCACTTTGTCGATCTCGGCGGCGATGCCTTTGGCCACCGCCCCGCCGTCGCGCGCCGTCTTGCGGCCGATGAGGTCGTTGGCCTGAATACCGGTTGTGCCTTCGTAGATGGTCATGATCCGCGCGTCGCGGTAATGCTGCGCAGCGCCGGTCTCCTCGATGAAGCCCATCCCGCCGTGCACCTGGATCCCGTTGTAGGCGATCTCCTGTGCCATCTCGGTCGACCAGCCCTTGACGATCGGGATCATGAAATCGACGAATGCCTGATGCCGCTTGCGCGCGTCCCGGTCCGGATGTCGCAGCGCGTTGTCCATCGCGGCCCCGGTAACATACGTGACGGCGCGCGTCGCCTCGACGTTGGCGCGCATCGTCATCAGCATCCGGCGGATGTCCGGATGGTCGATGATCGCACCCGCCGCAACGCCCTTCTCGGTGCCCACCGCCTTGCCCTGCACGCGCTCGCGCGCGTAGGCGACCGCGCGCTGGTACGCGCGCTCGGAAATGCCCACGCCTTCGAGGCCCACCGAGAAGCGTGCGAGGTTCATCATGATGAACATGTACTCGAGGCCGCGATTCTCCTCGCCGACGAGGTAACCGATCGCGCCTCCGTTGTCGCCGTACGCGAGCACCGCCGTCGGGCTCGCGTGGATGCCGAGCTTGTGCTCGATCGACGCGCAGTGAACGTCGTTGCGCGCGCCAAGGCTGCCATCGTCGTTGACGAGGACCTTGGGCACGACGAACAGCGAGATGCCCTTGACGCCCTCGGGTGCTTCCGGCGTGCGCGCGAGCACCAGGTGGATGATGTTCTCCGTGTAGTCCTGCTCGCCCCACGTGATGAAGATCTTCTGGCCGTAGACCTTGTACGTGCCATCACCCTGCGGCACCGCCTTCGTGCGCACCGCCGCGAGGTCCGAACCCGCCTGCGGCTCGGTCAGGTTCATCGTGCCGGTCCACGTGCCGGCGACCATGTTTGGCAGGAACTTCCGCTTGAGCGCGTCGGAGCCGCCGATCTCGATCGACTCGATCGCGCCCTGCGTCAGCATCGCGCACAGGTTGAACGCAAGGTTCGACGCGTGCCACATCTCCTCCACCGCCGTACCCAGCAGGTTCGGCAGCCCCTGTCCACCGTACTCCGGATTCTTGGTGAGGCCGTTCCAGCCGTTGTCGCAGAACCGCTTGTACGCGTCCTTGAATCCCGGCGGCGTCCTCACCGTTCCGTTGTCGAGGCGCTTGGAGCCCTCGCGATCACCGATCGGATTCAACGGACACAGGACTTCGGTCGCGAACTTGGAGGCTTCCTCGAGGATCGCCATCGCCACATCCGGGGTCGCTTCCTCGAAGCCAGGCAGCTTGCTCACCTGCTCGAGGCCGGCCAGCTCGGTCAGGACGAATTGCATTTCGGCGAGAGGGGCTTGGTAAGTGCTCATGGTTCGCTTGCCCTTAGGAACGCTTCGCTCGCAATGACGCTTCGTCTCAGCCCAGCGCCGCCGTCAGCTCGGGAATGACCTGGAACAGGTCGCCGACGAGCCCGTAATCGGCGATCTGGAAAATCGGTGCCTCGGGGTCCTTGTTGATCGCGACGATAACTTTGCTGTCCTTCATGCCGGCGAGATGCTGGATCGCGCCAGAGATCCCGACCGCGATATAGAGATCCGGCGCGACGATCTTGCCCGTCTGGCCGACCTGGTAGTCGTTCGGGACGTAGCCCGCATCGACCGCGGCCCTGCTCGCTCCGATCGCGGCGTTGAGCTTGTGCGCGAGCGCGTCGAGCAGCTTGAAATTTTCGGCGCTGCCGAGGCCACGTCCGCCCGAGATCACGATTCGCGCGCTCGTCAATTCCGGCCGGTCCGACTTCGTCAGCTCCTGCCCGGTAACCTTGGCTTGACCCGTGTCGGCAGCCGCCGCGACTGATTCGACCGCAGCGTTGCCGCCGGTCGCGGGCGCCGCGTCGAACCCCGTCGCGCGCACGGTTATCACCTTGACCGAATCCTTCGACTGCACCGTCGCGAATGCGCTGCCGGCGTAGATCGGGCGCACGAACGTGTCGGGCGACTCGACGGCGATGATCTCGGAGATCTGCGCCACATCGAGCAGCGCGGCCACGCGCGGCATCACATTCTTGCCGAAGCCGGTGGCGGGCGCCAGCACATGGCTGTAGCCGCCCGACTTGGCCAGCGCGACGATGGTCGCCGCGACGTTCTCGGCAACCGGGGACGCGAAATGCGGCGCGTCGGCATGCAGTACCTTCGTCACGCCAATGATCTGAGTCGCCGCTTTCGCGGCGCCACCGGCGTTGTTGCCGGCGACGAGGACATGCAGTTCGCCACCGATCTTTTGTGCGGCGGTAGCGGCATTGAGCGTCGCGGCTTTCAGCGCAACGTTATCGTGGTCGGCAATGAGGAGGATGCTCATCAGATCACCTTCGCTTCGTTGCGCAGCTTGGCGACGAGCTGGCCGACATCGGCGACCTTGCCGCCGCCCTGCCGCTTCGGTGGCTCCGCGACCTTCAGCGTCTTGAGACGCGGTGTGACATCCACGCCGAGCGCGTCCGGCTTGATCACCTCCAGCGGTTTCTTCTTCGCCTTCATGATGTTGGGCAGCGTCGCGTAACGCGGCTCGTTGAGGCGCAGATCGGAGGTGACGATGGCCGGCAGCGAGATCTCGACCGTCTCCAGCCCGCCGTCGACCTCACGCTTGACTATCGCCTTGTCGCCGCCGATGTCGACCTTCGAGGCAAATGTCGCCTGCGGCCAGTTGAGCAACGCCGCGAGCATTTGACCGGTCTGGTTGGCATCGTCGTCGATCGCCTGCTTGCCCAGCAGGATGAGCTTCGGCTGCTCCTTGTCCGCGACGGCCTTCAGCAGCTTCGCCACGGCGAGCGGCTGCAATTCGACGTCGGTCTCGACGAGGATCGCCCGGTCGGCCCCCAGCGCGAGCGCCGTGCGCAGCGTTTCCTGGCAGCCGGTGACCCCGCACGACACGGCGACGATCTCGGTTGCCACCCCCTTCTCCTTCAGTCGCACGGCCTCCTCGACGGCAATTTCGTCGAACGGATTCATCGACATCTTGACGTTCGCCGTGTCGACCCCGGAACCGTCCGGCTTCACCCGGACCTTGACGTTGTAATCGACGACGCGCTTGACCGAAACGAGGACTTTCATGGGGATCGGGAGCCGACTGTGTGGAAAACGAGATTATAGCGCTCGTCGCTGGTCGGACCCCCTCGCGACGGATGGGAACAACCAGCGCCCGCGCGTCACGGCGAACGCCCATCGCGAGCGCACCGCAGGGCGACGACCTGGCTACGGTTCGGGTTCGGCCAGCAGTGCGCCAACCTGATCCAACGTCGGCATGCCCCCGATGGCGCCGCGGCCCGTGACCGACAGCGCCGCCGCTGCGTTGGCCCAACGCATCGCCTCCGGTAACGGCTCGCCGCGCGCCAGCGCCGCCGCGAGCGCGCCGGTGAAGGTGTCGCCGGCGCCGATCGTGTCCACCACCGCCATGCGCCGCCCGTTGAGGCCGTAGGGTGCGTGGCCCGACCGATAGAGCATGCAGCCGGCGGCACCGAGCGTCACCAGCACCGCCCGCACGCCGCGCGCGAGTAGTCTGTGCGCCCCAGCATCCACCGGCACGTTCCCCGTGAGCGCCGCCAGCGTTGGCAGTTCGCTTTCGTTCGGGGTGAGCACGTCGACGAGGTCCAGCAGTTCATCGGGCACCGCCTGCGCGGGCGCAGGATTGAGCACCGTGGCGGCACCGCCTTCGCGAGCGATGCGGAACGCCTCCATTGTGGCAGGAAGCGGCACCTCGCAGGATGCCATGACGACGCGGCTCGACGCAAGCATCGCGCGTGCGGCCAGCGCGTGGCGCGCGCCGAGGCCCGCACTGGCCCCCGGACAGACCGCGATGCTGTTGTCACCGTCGTCGTAGACGAGGATTTGCGCGACTCCGCTCGTCTCGCCGTCGGCCACTTCGACATGGTCGGTCACGATGCCCTCGGAGCGCCACAGTTCGAGGCCCATGCGGCCGAAATCGTCGTTGCCGACGCGCGCAATCAGCCCAACATGGGCGCCCTGCCGCGCAGCTGCGACGGCCGCATTGCTTCCTTTGCCGCCGGGACTGATTTCGAACCTGCTGGACATGAGGGTCTCGCCGCGTGCGATCGGCCGCGGTACGCGCGACACGAGGTCGGCATTCCAGCTCGCGATGCAAACCACATCCGTCACGTCACTCAAGCCGGCAGCCCGGCAGTCCGTGTCCCACCTTGGACGTCCTCACTCACCGCTGCTCTTGGTTGTCAGTCGGCGTCGGTGTCGATGCCGAACGCGCCGATCTCGCGCTCGAGGCCGGCAAAACGCTCGGCGGTCAGCGCCACCAGCGGCGGGCGTACGCGGAGCCAGGCACGCTCGCCAGTCAGCACCGCCATGATGCCCTTCAATGCCGGCGTCAGCGAGTAGCCACCGAGCAGCGCGAGCAGCCGCTTCACGCGCGCGAGGTCCTGCACGGTGCCAGGGGCGTCGGGTTGCATGACCAGCCGATGCACGAGCCGCGGCACGAAATTGGCGAGGCCGCTCACCGCGCCGGTACTCCCGCGCCGGCCGAGCTCGGGCAGATCGGGCTCGTTGCCGACATACACGGTGAGTCCCGGCATGAAGGCGCGGGCTAGCGCGAGCGAATCCTGCAGCTCGCAGCCGCTGTCCTTGATGCCGACGATCGTCTGCGGATACAGGCGCCACAACGTGCGGACTACGTTGTGCGACAGACCGACACCCGAGATTTGGGGGATGTGATAGAGGTACAACTTGAGCCGCGCATCGGCGGCACCGTCGATCACGTAGCGGTAGGCGTCGATCACGCCCTCATCGGACACGCCTTTCAGGAAGAACGGCGGCATCATCAGGCAACCGTGCGCGCCGATCGCGAGCGCATGGCGCGTCAGCGCCAGTGTTTCCGGCAGGGCGGCGCAACTCGTCGACACCAGGATACGCGCCGTCGGTACCCCGTTTTTCACCAGCTCATCGACGGCGTCGCGCCGCTCGGCCAGCGAGAACGACGGCCCCTCGCCCGTCGTGCCGAAGGGCGTCACGCCGCGACAACCGGCAGCGAGAAGCGAACGGGAATGGGCCACGAACCGGGCGTGGTCGATATCGAGATCCTCGGTGAGCGGCGTCAGCAACGCCGGCCAGATGCCGCGCAACGCGGCGATGGGTGCTGCAGCGGTCATTTCAATTGCTCCAGCGACCACGGCAGCGTCGGCCGCGGCAATCCGAGCACGCGGCGATGCGCGCTTTCGATATGGTGGGTGATGCGCTGGGTGACGGCCTGCGGATCGCGACGCTTCAGTGCATCGATGAACCAGAGATGCTCTTGCATCGCCGGCAACAACGCATCGGCGGAAAGCATCGAGCCTTCGAGCCTGATCAGGCGCACACGCAGGCTGTTGATGCGGTAGGTGTCGGAAACGAGCTCGTTACCCAACCGGTCGATCATCAGGTCGTGCAGGCCCCAGTCCACAGTCTGCGCGTCGGTCAGCAGATCGTCGTCTATGGTCGCGCGACGCGCGCGCCGCACGATCCGCAGATGAGCGTCTTCGATTTCAGCGAGCCCGGCGTCGGAGACGGTGGCCGCGAAGTGGACGGCCGCCTCGCGCTCCAGCAGCAGGCGCAACTGGAACGCATTGTTGATCAGCTTGAGGTCCACGTGCGCGATCTGCAACCCTCGCTGCGGCACCGTGCGCAAGAGGCCCTCGGCTTCAAGGCGCGGGATCAGTTCGCGCACCGCACCCAGCGGCATCCCCAGCAATTGCATCAGCTCGCGCTGCGAGATGAACTGACCGGGACGAATGTTGGCCGCGAGGATCTGCTGCTGGAAACTGGCGTACGCCTGCGCGCGAAGGCTGGTGCCGGAGGCGCGTTGAAGGTGGGTGTCGGGCATGAGACGGCGTTGGAAGACGGCGACGCAGGCCGAGCCATTGTCCATGCACGCATGCCGGCGAACCGGGCAAGCCGTCAGGGAGTGGCGGTTGGGGTGGCGGCGAAGCGTTTCAACTAGCAACGCATTGACATGTTAGTCCGACGACCAGGGAGTCGCAATGTGCCAACTCGGTTCAGCCGGCCGGCGGCCAAGAATCCCAGGCTGCGGACCGTTCGAACCGCGACCGTCTTGGCACATACTATTGATTTCACACAAGTATTGAACGATCCTCCGGTTCCCCACTGTCAAGCGCGATTGCGCGGCCGGGAGGATGCAGCTCGCGGCCTGGCCTGCGATCCATTGCACCAAGATGTAATCAGAGAGTCGTTGACCGTCGATTGACGTCCCCATGTCGTGTCGATTAGGTTCGCCTACCTGTCCTAAGGCATTGCCAAGGAGAATCCGATGGATTACTTGCTCTTCTATGACGTCTCCTCCGACTACCTTGAGCGCCGAGGCGCCTTTCGTACCGAGCATCTGGCACTCGCGTGGGAGGCCCAATCGAAGGGACACCTCGTCCTCGCTGGCGCGCTTGCCAATCCGGCGGACGGAGCGGTGTTTCATTTCCGGGGCGATTCACCCGCCGCAGCGGAGGCGTTCGCCAAGGCGGACCCATACGTGCAAAACGGCCTCGTCACACGTTGGCGAGTCCGCGAATGGACGACGGTTGTCGGCGACGCTGCGTCGACACCGGCTCGTCCCGCTGCAGGTCCAAAGTGAACTTACGATTGCGCGCTGATTGATCCCCGCTATCGGCAAGATGGGGCTGGGTCATTCGCTCGCTTCCGTCGCCCTCCCGGCGCTCGCCGCCACGCCAGATGCGGCGCTGCCCGAATTGAACGGCGCCGACCTCCCGCTGCCGTGGGGGCTGCCGTTCGCGGGGCTGCTACTCTCGATCGCCTTGGTGCCGCTGTTCGCTGCGCATTTCTGGCACGAGCATTATGGCAAGGTCGCGGCGGCGTGGGCGCTGGCGTTCCTCGTGCCGTTCACCCTCGTGTTCGGCGGCTCCGAAACGTCGCATCATGTCGCGCATGCGATCCTGCTCGAGTATGTCCCGTTCCTGGTCGTCCTGTTCGCGCTGTTCACGATCGCGGGCGGTATCTGCCTGCGCGGTTCGCTCGCCGGGACGCCTTCACTCAACACTGGCATCCTTGCGCTGGGCGCTGCCTTGGCGAGCCTGATGGGGACGACCGGCGCGGCGATGCTGCTGATCCGGCCGCTGCTGACCGCCAACGAGCCCCGGCAGCATAAGGTACACACGATCGTGTTCTTCATCATCCTCGTCGGTAACGTCGGCGGCGCCTTGTCGCCGCTCGGCGATCCCCCGCTCTTCATCGGCTTCCTCAAGGGCGTGGATTTCTTCTGGCCCGCGCGCGAATTGGCGCATCCGACCGCCTTGCTGGTCGGGGCGCTGCTGGCGATGTACTGGCTAGTCGACCTCTGGCTCTATCGTAAGGAGCCGAAGCTGCCCGCTCCGCCGCCAGACGGACCGCGACTCGCCATCGAGGGCTCGATCAACTTTCTGCTGATCGTGGCCGTGATCGGCGCGGTGCTGATGTCGGGTTTGTGGGATTCTGGCGTCGAGTTCGACGTGCTTGGTGCGCCTGTCGCACTCCAGAACCTGCTGCGCGACGCGATCCTCGTTGCGTTGGCGCTTGTGTCGCTCGCCGTGACGCCGCAGGCGGTGCGCGAACACAACGCGTTCCATTGGGCACCGATCGTCGAGGTGGCGAAGATCTTCGCCGGGATCTTCATCACCATCATCCCGGTGATCGTGATGCTCGGCGCGGGCCGCAACGGCGCGCTGGCCGGCGTGGTCAGCCTCGTCGTCGGTCCGGTTGGCAAGCCGCTCGACACGATGGTCTTCTGGATGACCGGCGTGCTCTCGGCGTTCCTCGACAATGCGCCCACCTACCTCGTGTTCTTCAACCTTGCTGGCGGCGACGCGGCGGCGCTGATGGGGCCACTGACGGCGACGCTAGTGGCAATCTCGATGGGCGCTGTCTACTTCGGCGCGTTGACGTACATCGGCAATGCGCCGAACTTCATGATCAAGGCGATCGCAGAGGACCGCGGCATCGCGATGCCGAGCTTCTTTGGCTACCTCGCCTGGGCGAGCCTGATCATGCTGCCGCTGCTGGTAGTGATTTCGATGGTGTGGCTTTATTGAGTGTTGCGCAAATCGCTCGCTCTTCGCTCGCAGCGAGGATCTCGGCTGCTACTGCCTCTCGGTTTCTGACGGCGTTGTACGTGCCGGCCGACACGTGCTCAGTGTCGTTCTCGGCCTATCGCGAACGTCTCACTGCGGGCCAAGAGCAGACGCATGCCTCTACAAGGGAGGACGCTCATTACTCGGGAGCCAGGGCGTTCATGTTTGCGTGAAGAACTGGTAATTGGCGCGCCCCATCTTCTTGGCATGGTACATCGCGGTGTCCGAATTCTTGAGCATGGCTTCTGCATCCCGGCCGTCATCCGGGCAGACGCTGATACCAATGCTCACGGTGACATGGACCTCGAGCCCACCGATGAGGTGTGGTACCGCTATCGCAGCAAGCACCTTCTCCGCGCACTGCATCGCCGCGTCCACATGCCTAATTTCCGAAAGCAGTACCACGAACTCGTCTCCACCGAGGCGGCATATGGTGTCCGAAGTGCGAACGCTGGCCGTCAAGCGTTGCGCCACCGACTGCAGCAGTTTGTCGCCGATCCCATGCCCTAGGGAGTCGTTGACGAGTTTAAAGCGATCCAGATCCAGAAACAGCAGGGCGACTTTGTTGCCGTGACGGCGGCTCAGTGCTATCGCCTGGCTGAGCCGGTCAGTTAGCAGCAGCCGGTTTGGCAGGCCGGTGAGAAAGTCGTGCTGTGCCTGGTGGGACATCTTGAGCGCAGTGGCTCGCGAGTCGCTGACATCGTGGAAGACCAACACCGCACCAACGACCCGGCCGTGCCGGTCATGGATGGGGGCGGCCGAATCTTCGATCCCGGCCTCGTACCCGTCGCGCCGGATAAGCACACTATGGATGTCCAGGCTCACGATTTCGTTTTGCTGCACCGCCTGCGCCGCCAGGTTGGGGGCGGGCTGGCGCGTTGTCCCGTCGATGACACTGAACACTTCGGCGAGTGGGCGGCCCGATGCGTCCTGCCACGGCCAGCCGGTCATTTCCTCGGCGACCCGATTGAGATAGGTGATGTTCCCAAGCGTGTCCGTGGTAAGTACGCCGTCGCCGATCGAGTTGAGCGTGACCTGGGCTCGCTCCTTCTCCTCGAACAACCTCTCTTGCGCGTCTTGCAATAGAGCCTCTTCCGACTTGCGCTCGGTGATGTCCTCCACCGTTTGCACATAGCCGTATAGCTTCTTTTCTTGGCGCATGGGGGCCGCATTGACGCGCGTCCACACCACGCTATGGTCTTCCCGCAAGAAGCGGAATTCTGCCTGAAATGGCTTCTGATTCTGGGCTGCGTCTTGCCATTCGGCGAATACCCGCTCGCGATCATCCGAGTGGATTGCGATCTTCCAGTTCATGCCAAGCGCGTCTTCAAAACTCAGTCCCGAAATTCTGTGATATGCAGCGTTGGTGTACAGGCAACTGCCCTGCCTGTCGGTCACGAGAATACCCAAAGGAGAGGCATCGCTTATCGCCCGGAAGCGGGCCTCACTGACCGCCAGCGCATCCAAGGCCGTCTTGCGGGCGATGACGTAACGCAAGGCCCGCGGGAGCCAGTGGGCGTCGACATGGCCTTTGGAGAAGTAGTCATACGCGCCGCGTTGCACAGCCTGCCGAGCCATTTCCTCATCGGTCAAGCCGCTCAGCACCAGAATGAGAAGATCTGGCGCAGCCAGGCATACCTGCTCCACCGCCTCTATGCCCTGAACATCTGGCAGCGACAGATCGAGCATGACCACGTCAACCCCTTCCTTGCTCAAGCGCTCGAGACCGGCCGAAAGCAGCGTAACCCACTCGACGCGGAACGGGCTGTCCACTTCTGCGGACAGCGCCTCCAGAATCAATCTCGCGTCAGCGGGATCGTCCTCAATGAGAAGTACGATGGTGGTCTTGTCGTTCATAGGGTCCCCTCGCAAATGCGGAAGCGCGGGCTTTGATTCGAGTGCATCGACGCGTGATCGCTTGGCCCACCCGGAAGCGCGAGTCCCAAGAGCTAGACATGAGCTAGACACCCCCACGTCGCATCTTGCGGAGGCCACTTTGGTGCCGCACCGCCAGCCTTTTATCCAATGTCATTTCAATAGGGCGCGACTCGCATCGGTTCTCAGGATTCCCGCCCGGATTCGGTCCCGTCTAACGGCTCATCGAGGTCCGGGCCATAGTCGCGCTCATACTCTTCCCGGTATGCCGTCTTGCCCGTCGCCACTCCCCCGCCGCCGCCTTTTGTGCTGGTTTCGCCGTGGTACGTTCTTTCCTGGTGTACCTTCGTGTGATGCTCACTGTTTCTGGGTCTCGTCATGATTTCCTCGTTAAGGCGCTATGCAAAGCGCAGTGCTTATCCTGCCCTAGCTGGCCATGGCGCGCTGTGCGTTGCCGCACACATAGCGACTCGTTTGCAAGTTCGGTTAGCGACAACCACCGGCTCCGGGCAGGCACCTGAGCGCCGTACGCGGTTGCGCCATTGGCGAGTGTCTCGGTGTGGTCGGAAGGCGCCATGGTCACGCTCCGGCCATCAAGGCCCTCGATGTGGCGGGATGCCACAGATATGGTTCCAGTAGACCGGCCCCGTTCCAGCGCTATCATTGTCTAAACGCTGACCGACCAGGGAGGATGCCGTGATCGTCAAACAGTTTTGGACCGCCAACGCCTACATCGATCGCGCAAGCCTCATCAGTGTGAACGGAGCGCCCGGACTCGGAGGCAGGCACAAGTGCCGAGGGTCGTGGTACGGTTTGGTTGGACCGTGCGGAGCTGGATGAAGCGCAGGCTGGTCGTCAGTTGAATGGTTAGTCCGATGGGCAAATCTGGAACCACGTGTGAGCGACAGCTTTGTTGATGTTCGTGCCGAAGAACGGGTGATGCACCTAGCGGCCGTCGTTGGACTTGTCGTCGTGCTCTTGATGTCGGGATGCGCCGGGCTAAGAGCTCCGTCACCTAACGTGCCCTCCCAGAGCAGCCAGTCGGAAGCGGGGGCCGATGCTGTGGCACCGGAGCTCCCACAGCAGCCACCGCCGAGCGCGCCGCCCCCGACCGTCGCAACACAGGCCGGAATCACTGCGGTTCAGCCGGCGAAGGGTTCGGCCTCGCAATCGACGACCGCTTCCGCTAGTCCCACGGCTAGCAAGACAAGCCCGCCCACTGCGCACGCACCTGCGAAGACCCCCGCGCCTCCCACTCCCACTGCGCAACCTTCAAAGAGGGAAAGCATCACCCCGGACAGCGCAAAGCCGAAAGCGCCGCCGCTGGACCTTGCATCTCTGGAACAGCGCCTCAAAGACACCAAGGCCATCGGCGTGCTTACCAAGATCACGCTCAAGAATCAGGTCGATGACCTGCTGAATCAATTCCGAGCTTTCTACCAGGGGAAGCTCAAGACCGACTTGGCCGATCTCCGGCGATCGTATGATCTGCTGGTCCTCAAGGTGCTCTCACTTCTCCAGGACAGCGACCAGGCGCTGGCCACGGCGATCGCCACCTCGCGCGAGGCGATTTGGGGCATCCTTTCGGATCCGGCGAAGTTCGCGACGATCTGAGTTGACGCGGGAGACACTATGAAAGCAGCTACAACGGCTCTAGCGACGGCGATCTCGATCACTACATGGTTCGCTGCACCTTCGCTCGCGGCCGACGACGAATCGATCAGGAAGGACCTGTTCACGGTGATCACTTTGCACGGATTGTCGTGCGGTGAAGTCATCAGCGTCAAATCGCGAGCCGAAAACGACCACCTTGCAACCTGCAAGGATGGGAACCGCTATCATGTTTTCCTCAACGCGGAGGGGCGGGTGGTTGTCGAGAAACAATGAGGGCGCCCGGACGAATAGCGAAGAGCCAGCTATGGCATCAAAGGGAAGGAACGAGGAATTATGAACATTGGATACAACAGCCTCTGGGGCGTGCTGATACTCGCTGGTGATATCTGGGCGATTATCAATATCTTCCAAAGCTCCGCTTCCAACGAGAAGAAATTGATCTGGACAATCGCGGTGGTGCTACTGCCGGTGCTGGGCTTGATCCTGTGGTACTTCCTCGGTCCGCGGGACAGAAAGGCGTAGGGCCGGCATCGCGCTTGGTAACGACGCAAGCAAGAGATGGGGCCGCCTACGACCGGAAACTGACCGGGAAGGCCCTGCGGCAGCGTTTGGGATGCATGGTGCAGGCCGTCTGCGAACGGCGCTAATTTGCCCTACTACGTATGGGCTGCCCTCTTCGCGAACCTCATGACGGTCGTTTTGCCGCCGGCTTGCGGGTTGTCTTCTTCGCTGCCTTCTTCGCGGTCCTTTTTGCCGCCAGCTTGCGGGTTGTCTTCTTGGCGGCTTTCTTCACCGTTCTCTTCCCCGCTGGCTGGGGGTTCGAAACGTGCTTCACGGCCTGTTTCGCTGCCCTCCGCACCGCTGCAAACGCGCCCCTCGCAGAGCTCTTGACGGACTTGACGGCATCTCTCGCCGCCTTCCTGACCTTCTTCTCAATAGGGCCCTGTACGGCGTCCTTCTCGGCCTTCGACTTGTGGCGCATGTCGGCGGCGTGGGCGCGCTTGTAGGTCTGGATGTCCTTAAACTTGCCGCCCTCGTCACGGACGGCATAGAGCTTGGTGCCGGATCGGCTTCTAAGTGTGGTGCGACGCGTGGCCATCGTTCCTCCTGTTTGGGATGCGGGGCGTCGGCGCAGTATCCCGCCGGACACCTGCAATTATTCACCACGTAGTGCCGTCTGTCAGCATTGGTTCTTGGAAGAACCGCTCAATTTCCGAGATCGCTCACGATTTGCCGTGTCTGTGGCTTAAGTTCGCTAGCGTACATACCACAATCCGTCTATCCTGAGCCCATCGTGGGATTCTGTGCGTACTCGTTCAAGTCGGCAATGCCGCTCGGAGGTAGGTTCGATGAAGACCACACGAGTGACCGTCGCTCCAATGGCTGGCACAGCCTGGCGTGGCCGCGCCGCGTCTCGGCCTGGGCCCATGCAACGCGCTGCGCTCGACACCGAGCCGCAGCAATTGCAGCGGGCCCGCGTGCAATTGAAACACCTCGAGCGTGCATCGGAATGGACGCGGCAAGAGGCCTTCGCCGCGGTTCTCCCAATTTCGGCGTAAAGGGCGATCCAGTTGCTTCCCAACGCGATGAAGATTTTTCACATTGATTGCGAACTCGACTACGATGTCACCCAGCAGTCCCTGTTCGTATTCAATCTTGCCATACCGTCGACGCAGACACAGCGAGTCATTGCCGAGACCGTCTCGACCTCGTCCGAGATGGCTATCGACGAGTTTCGTGACGAGGCCGGACGCAACCGTTTCTTCCGGGTCGATGTCGCGCCCGGACACTTCAGTATCCGGTACCTGGCAACGGTTGAAGTCCAGACTCCCGAGGTCAATTTGTTTGCGCCGGAGATGCCGCTGGCAAGGGTGCCCGGCGCGAACCTTTCGTACGTCCAGACGAGTCGTTATTGCGAAGTCGAAGCTATCTTTAGTCTTGCGTGCCGCAAGTTCGCGAATCTGCCGACTGGGTACCAGCGTGTTCAAGCGATCTGTCAATGGGTCAAGGAGAATCTTGATTACCGGGAGGGGTCGTCAACGTCGTCTTCCGGCGCCCGCGACATTCTGGCCAATCGCGCCGGGGTGTGTCGAGATTTTGCCCACGTGAGCATCGCCCTGTGCCGTGCACTCAATATCCCTGCGCGCTTCGTGACCGCGTACACCAAGTATCAGGATCCGCCTCAGGATTTCCACGCGGTCATGGAAGCATTCCTGGGTGATCGATGGTATTTGTTCGACCCGACCGGCCTTGCGGCGCTTTCAGACCTGGTCCGGATCGGAACGGGACGGGATGCTTCGGAAGTGCCGTTTGCCACGTTCTTTGGCGCCGCGCGCCTGCGGCGCCTCAGCCCGCTCGTGGAACCGGCAAGTGGACCCGAAACTCTCGTTAGCTTGCAAACCGCTGGCGCTGGAATCCTGCTGGCACCGGCTGAAGTACGCAGCGGCCAGGGGATTTGACCGGCAGACCCTTGGTCAAGAGAGACGCGGACCACGGCGAATTGCTCCGCCGGAACGGCTTGGGGTCGATTCAATGCTCGGGTGGAACGACGGACGACCCTATTCGCATCGCTATGGCGATGTTACTTCTCCATCGATTCCGGTCTGGAGGAAACACGCCATGCGTTTCTTCAAGGAATCGCTTGGCGCAACGATTCGCTCTACTGCCAGAGCGCGCGAGCTTCTGTATCGCCGGAACGGGAGGTCGAGGTCCAGCGACTCGCTGCGGCCGGATGGATCGCGCTGGGCGAAGGCAAGTCCGAAGAGGTGCTCAAGCTCATGCGCGCGGCCGCCGACCTCGAGGACCGCAACGAGAAGCACATCGTCACGCCGGGCCGCATCGTTCCCGCGCGCGAGCTGCTGGGCGAGATGCTGCTTGAGCTCAAGCAACCCGAGGCGGCGCTCAATGAGTTCGAAGCGTCGCAGCAGCGCGAGCCCAACCGCTTCCGCAACTACCTGGGCGCCGCGCGCGACGAGGACTACGCCGCGGGCAAGCGGGCGGCCGAGAAACAGGACTGGGCGGAGGCCGCACGCTTTTTCCAGCGCGCGGAGATCCGCCATCCCGACCACGCGGACCTGCAGAACAGCCTCGGCTTCTCCTATCGCAACCTGAAGCAGTTCGAGCTCGCGTTCAAGCACTACCGGCGCGCGATCGAACTTGACCCGCGCCATCGTGGCGCGCACGAGTACATCGGCGAGGCGTACCTCTTGATCGGGGACCTGCCGGGCGCGGAAAGGCACCTCGCCGCGCTCAAGGAGATCTGCCTGCTGCCCTGCGACGAATTGAAGGACCTGGAGCGCGCGATTGTGGAGTACCGGAGCCGGAAATAGCAGTCGTCTCCCCGGGGGCGACGAGTGCTTGCAGCCGCGCCGGTTTGTACCGCCGAGTCCTGGTCAGGACAGTTCACCCGACGACGAGAATGTGCACGCGGAACGGTCCGTGCGCGCCGAGCACAATCGTCTGCTCGATGTCGCCGGTGCGTGACGGCCCGGAGATCATGTTCACCGCGCGGGGCAGGTGGCCCTTCTCGCGGCGGATCAACGCGAAGGCCTCCTCCATCCCGGAGAAGATGCGGTCCGCGCGCAAAACCGCAACGTGCGTATCGGTGAGCAGAGTCGTCGCTGTCGGCGTGTCGGCGCCGCTGAGCACGACCAACGTGCCAGTTTCGGCGATCGCGCAGAACGCGCCGGTGATGCCGAGCCTGTCGCTGCCAATGGTCGGGCGCACTTCGATGTCGAGACCTGCGGCCTTCCAGTTCAGATCTGCGAACTCGGGCCAGCAGACGCCGGCGTGCGACTTCTGCGCGGCAAGCTGCGGAGGCAGCACCAGCGCGTCGAGATAGCGCGCGACCGCACGCGGAATCTCCTGGCGATCGGCGATTCGCTCGACCGTGCTTTCCATATCGGTCGCGCGCACCATGAACTTGGCGACGAGATCGGCCGGCATCGCCGGCCGCGGACCATGCGCATGCGCGGCAATGTAGCCGTCCGCCGCATTATGCGCGAGCACGCGGTCGTCGGTCTTGCCGAGCGCCTCTCTCACACGAGCGAGTATCGCGTCACGCGCCGCGCGGTTGGTCGAAAGACTGGTCGGCATCGGTAGACCCTATTTTCTCACCTTGCGCACCGCGGCGCTTTTCTCGCCGCCCTGCATGTGGCGGCGCACGAAGCCGTCGAGCCGCCCGATCCCGTCGCGGATCGCCGCCGGCGATGCCGCATAGGAGAACCGGATGTGCTGGCCCTCGCCGGGAACGCGGCGGCCGAAGTGGACGTCGGCGAGCACTGCAACGCCAGCCTCGACCAGCAGGCGCTTGCGGAACGCCTCCGAATCGGCGCAGCCGGTGATCGCGCACGCTTCGGTGACGTTGGGCCACACGTAGAAAGCGCCTCCCGGGACTTTGCAGGTGATCCCGGGGACCTTGCTCAGCAGGTCGACGATGAGGTCGCGGCGCTCGAGGAAACTCGCACGCATCGCGCTGGCGGCATCCTGCGGACCGGTCACCGCCTCGACGGCTGCCCATTGCGAAATCTGCGACGCACACGAATCAGTGTTGGTGATCCAGCGTGTGAACACCGGGGCCAGCGTTCGGTTGGCCGCGAAGCCGATCCGCCAGCCAGTCATCGCCCACGTTTTCGAGGCGCCGTCGGAGATGATCGTGCGTTCCAGCATGCCGGGGCGCTTGGCCAGCGTGTCGAACGCGCCGGCATAGGCGAGCCGCGAATAGATCTCGTCGGCATACACCCACACCTGCGGATGCTGCTGCAGGATCTCGGCGATCGCGTCGAGATCCGCGGACTGCAGCATCCCACCGGTCGGATTGTGTGGCGTGTTGAGGATCAGGAGCTTCGTCTGCGGCGTGATCTTCGCTTCCAGCTCGGCCGGGTCGAACGCGAAGTCGCGCGCCTCGCGCAGGTAGATCGGCACCGGGACCGCGCCGTTGGCGACGATCTGGGATTCGTAGATCGGGAAGCCGGGCACCGGGTAGATCACCTCGTCGTCGGCGCCGTGATCGGTGACCGAAGCGATGGTGTACGCGATGAACGGCTTGGCACCCGCGCCGATGACGACGTCCTCGGGCTTGATGTCCAGGCCGCGGCGTGACCCCATGTCTGCGGCCGCCGCCGCGCGCAGCTCGTCGATGCCGGCGGACGGGGTGTAGCCATGCTTGCCGGACCTGATCGCCGCTATCGCCGCGTCCTGCACGTTCGGCGGCGTTGGAAAGTCGGGCTGACCGATGCAGAACGAGACGATGTCCCTGCCCTGCCGGACGAGCGTGTTGACCTCGGCCAGCACGACAAAGGCGTTTTCGGTGCCAAGCGATTCCGCGCGCCGCGACAGCGGCGGGACGTTGGCATGGACGTTGTGCGGCACGTTCACGCCGTGCCCCTGGCGCGATGGAGTTCGCGAAAAGTCTTGCCGGCAGGCGCCGGCATATCGCGGCCGTCGGTCCAGCCAGCGCCCACGGGCAGCTTGTGAATGAGCCCCTCCCTACCGCCCCACGCCTTCAGCACGCGCGCGCCGATCTTCGTCGCCAGCCCATAGAGCGCCGGCCGCTGCGCGAACCAGGACCACAGCTTCAATCCGGCGCGCTCGGACCACGGCCGCAGGCCGCCCGAAAACGCCCGCTCGCGCAGCTTGCGCTGCAGGTCGGGGAGCGGGATCCTCACCGGGCAGACGACGCCGCACTGGTTGCACATCGTCGAGGCCGCAAACAAGTCCTGCGCCTTGTCGAGCCCGACGTACATCGGCGTCAGGATCGAGCCGATCGGCCCCGGATAGACCCAGCCGTACGAGTGGCCGCCGACGTTCTGATACACGGGGCAGTGATTCATGCACGCGCCGCAGCGGATGCAGCGTAGCGCCTCGCGTACCTCGCTCGCGAGTACCGCCGTGCGCCCGCTGTCGACGACGATGAAGTACATGTGTTCGGCGCCGTGGAACTCGCCTTCGCCTTTCGGCCCGGTCAGGATATCGACATAGTTCGAGATCGATTGGCCGGTTGACGAGCGCGGCAGCAGGCGCATCAGCGTCGCGACGTCCTCGAGTGTCGGCACGATCTTCTCGATGCCCGAGATCGCCACGTGCACCTTCGGCAGCGTCGTGGTCAGCGTCGCATTGCCCTCGTTGGTGACGAGCACGACGGAGCCCGTCTCGGCGATGAAGAAGTTGCCGCCGGAGATGCCCATGTCCGCGGTCAGATAGTGCTGGCGCAGCACGCCGCGCGCTTCCTGGGTGAGATCCTCGATCCCCGTCTTGACCGGCGTGCCGTGCGCCTTGTGGAAGAGCTCCGCGACCTCCTCCTTCGACTTGTGCAGCGCCGGGCCGATGATGTGGGAGGGCGGCTCGTAGTCGTTGATCTGCAGGATGTATTCGCCGAGGTCGGTCTCGACGACCTGCATTCCGGCGGCCTCGATCGCGTGGTCGAGCGCCGACTCCTCGGAGACCATCGACTTCGATTTGATGATCTTCTTGACCGCGTGCTTCGCGGCGATCTCCAGCACCAGCGCATTGACGTCGGCCGGCGTCTCGGCGTACAGGACGGTGGCCCCGCGGGCCTTGGCATTCCGCTCGAAGATCTCGAGCCAGGCGTCGAGGTTGTCGAGCGTTCGGTTGCGGATTGCCTTGCCCGCGTCGCGCGTGCCCTCGAAGTCGTCGAGCTCGACGAGCGACGCGCGTCGCTTGCCGACGAACTTGCCCTGCATCTTCTTCAGGTTGTACTGAAGCCGCGCATCGTTCATCTTGATGTGCGCGGTTTCCTTGAAATGCATCGACGCAACTTGCATCGCTACCCCGCCGAATGGGGGCTTTCCCCCACCAAGATTTCCGCGACGTGCAACACCTTCATCTTCCGATCGCCGCGCCGCCGGAGCCGGCCTTCGATGTTCAGCATGCAGCCCAGGTCGCCCAGCACGACGGCATCGGCGCCGGTGGCGGCGATCGCCTCGCATTTGTTGTCGGCGATGCGCGTGGAAATCTCGCCGTATTTGATCGAAAACGTGCCGCCGAAGCCGCAGCAGACCTCGCATTCCGGCATTTCTGTCAGCTTCAACCCCGGCACCTTGGCGAGCAGCGCACGCGGCTCGCTCTTGGTGCCCATTTCGCGCAGGCCCGCGCACGAGTCGTGGTAGGTGATCGTGCCGTCGAAGCGGCCGGGTACCCGCTCGAGCTTCAGCTCGTTGACGAGAAACTCGGTCAGCTCACGCGTCTTCGCGGCGACCAGCGCGACCCGGCGGCCCATTGCCGGGTCATCGGCGAATAGGTCGGCATAGTGCGTCTTGATCATCCCGCTGCACGATCCGGACGGCGCAACCAGGAAATCGCAGTCTTCGAATTCGGCGACGACCTTGGCCGCCAGCGCCTTCGCGTCGGCGCGGTCGCCGGAGTTGTAGGCGGGCTGCCCGCAGCAGGTTTGCGTCGGCGGCACGAAGACTTGGGCCCCGCCCGCCTCGAGCAGGCGTATAGCGGCGAAGCCGACCGACGGCCGCATCAGGTCGACAAGGCAGGTGACGAAGAAGCCGACGCGCATGGCGAGGGTTCGGGAAGCGGCGCGGAATCGGGGAGCGGCAAATGTTAGCACGACACCACGGGAGCGGGCGGCCGTTCATGCAGCGCATCGTGTCCGGCGGCGAATGGCTGGTGGGACGCTTGCGCCCGCCATTCGCCGCGACACACCACACCGATCGCCACGAAATCAACGATGGATCTAGAGAAACCCCGACTGCGCCAGCGCGACAACGCACCAGCCCATCAGCTGCTGCGGAAACATCCCGAAGAAGAGCAGCGCGAGGCCGTTCGCCGACAGCAGCGCGCGATTGTCGCCGCGGGCGACGATCGGCGCGGGATCGGTGGCGTCGTCGAAGTACATCAGCTTGACGACCCGCAGGTAATAGAAGGCTCCGACCAGCGACGCCATTACCGCGACGACGGCGAGCCAGGTGAAGCCGGCGCTCACGGCAGCCTCGATCACCGAGAACTTGGCGTAGAAGCCGACCGTCGGCGGAACGCCGGCAAGCGAAAACATCACCAGCAGCATCATGAACGCCCACCACTGCGAGCGCTGATTCAGCCCCTTGAAGTCGGCGAGCTGGTCAGCCTCGAAACCTTCGCGCGACAGCAGCATCACCATGCCGAAGGACGCCAGGCTCGTCAGCACGTAGGCCACGGCGTAGAACATCGCGGCACTGTAACCGTTGAGATTCGCCGTCAGGAACCCCATCAGCATGAAACCCATGTTGGCGATCGTCGAATAGGCCAGCATCCGCTTGATGTTGGTCTGTGCGATCGCAATCACGTTGCCGAGGATCATAGACAGGAGTGCCAGAACCATCAGCATCCCCTGCCAGTCGAATTCGAGCCCGCCGAGCGCGACGGCGAGGAGCCGCAGCATGAACGCGAACGCGGCGAGCTTCGGCGCGGTGCCGATCAGCAGCGTGACCGCGGTCGGCGCCCCATCATAGACGTCCGGGACCCACATGTGATACGGGACCGCGCCCAGCTTGAACGCAATGCCCGACACCACGAACACGAGACCGAACAGCAGGATCATCCGGTTACCCTGCCCCGACAGTACGACCTCGCCGACGCGGTTGAGATCGAGCGAGCCGGTCGTGCCGTACACCATCGACATCCCGTAAAGCAGCATGCCGGAAGCCAGCGCTCCGAGCACGAAATACTTCATCGCCGCTTCGGAGGCCTGCTTCGAGCTCTTGTGCATCGCCACCATCGCGTACAACGACAGCGCCTGCAACTCGAGGCCCATGTAGAGCGTGACGAAATTGGCGGCCGAGATCATCACCAGCATACCGAGCAGCGTGGTGAGCGCCAGAACGAAGGTTTCACCGCGGAACAGCCCGCGGGCGAGGAAATAGCCACGGGAATAGAACAGGGTCAGCGACACCGCGATGCAGGTGAAAAACCGGAACAGGTCCGACAGCATGTCGTCGACGACGAAGCCGTTCATCGCGCGCATCGGCTCGATCCGGGCCGTGACGACGATGAGCCACGCGCAGCCGAGGACGGCGATCTGCGTGGCCCAGAAACTCCAGTGGCGTAGGCGGTCGGGCAGGAAGAGGTCGAGCACCAGGATCGCACACGCGGCGGCAAGCACGACTGCTTCAGGCAGAACGGCCAGGAAATTGAGCGTCGTCATCGCGAGGTCCGCCGGATCACAGCTTGCTCCTGGCAACGTGCGCGAGCAGGTCGGCGACCGACGTGTGCATCACGTCGACAAACGGCTTCGGCCAGACGCCCAGCCAAAGCACGAGGCCCGCAACGCTTGCAAGCAGCCAGAATTCGCGGCGGTTGAGGTCGGTGAGCTTCGCCACATTGTCGTTGGCGACGGGGCCGTAGATCACCCGTTTGTACATCCACAGCGTGTACGCCGCGCCGAGGATCATGATCGTCGCGGCGGCGAAGCCCAGCCAGAAGCTGGTCCTGATCGAGGCCAGAATCACCATGAACTCGCCGACGAAGCCCGACGTCGCAGGCAGCCCGGCGTTGGCCATTGCGAACAGCATCATGAACGCCGCGAACTTCGGCATCGTGTTGACGACGCCGCCGTAGTCGCCGATCTGCCGGCTGTGCATGCGGTCGTACATCACACCCACACACAGGAACATCGCCGCCGACACGAACCCGTGCGAGATCATCTGCACCAGACCGCCCTCCACGCCGAGCTGGTTGAAGATGAAGAAGCCCAGCGTGACGAAGCCCATGTGCGAGATCGACGAATAGGCGATCAGCTTCTTCATGTCGGCCTGCACCAGCGCGACAAACCCGATGTAGACGACCGCGATCAGCGACAGCGTGATCACGAAGCCAGCGAGGTAGCGCGACGCGTCCGGAAGGATCGGCAGGATGAAGCGGACGAAGCCGTACGCACCGATCTTCAGGGTGATCGCCGCCAGGATCACCGAGCCTCCGGTCGGCGCCTCGACATGCGCGTCGGGCAGCCACGTGTGCACCGGCCACATCGGTACCTTGACCGCAAAGGAGAGGAAGAACGCGATGAACAGCAGCACCTGCACCTTGAGCGACAGCGGCACCTGGTACCACTCGACGATCGAGAACGTCTCCGACACGTTGTAGAGGTAGATCAGCGCCACCAGCATCAGCAGCGACCCCAGCAGCGTGTAGAGGAAGAACTTGATTGCCGCGTACACGCGGTTCGGCCCGCCCCAAACGCCGATGATCAGGTACATCGGAATCAGCATCGCCTCGAAGAACACGTAGAACAGGATGCCATCGAGGGCACTAAACGCGCCGTTGATCAGTCCGGACTGGATCAGGAACGCCGCCATGTACTGCGCGACACGAATCTGGATCACCTCCCACGCCGACCACACGACGAGCAGCGTCATCAGGCTGTTGAGGATCACGAACAGCACCGAGATCCCGTCCACACCGAGGAGGTAGTGGATATCGAAGCGCGGGATCCATTCGCCGCGTTCGACGAACTGCATATCCGAGGTCGCGGGATCGAAGTGCAGCCAAAGTGGGAGCGTGACCAGCAAGCCGACGGTCGCGCCGATGAGCGCGATCCAGCGCGCAACACCCGCGTCGCGGTCGCGCCCGACGGCCAGCACGACAAACCCGGCGACGATCGGCACCCAAATGGCAAGCGAGAGATACGGCATTGTTATCGTTGTCGTCTTGGTCAGCGCACCCACCACGACAGCAGGGCGAAGAGACCGATGATCATCGTGAACGCGTAGTGGTAGACGTAACCCGATTGCAGATGACGCATGAGTGCTGCCGCCCAGCCGATGACCTTCGCCGTGCCGTTGACGAAAAAGCCGTCGATGATCGTGCGGTCGCCCACGTTGGACAGGAAACCGCCGAACAACCGCGCGCCGCCGGCGAAGAACCAATCGTTGAAGCGGTCGAAGTAGTACTTGTTGTCGAGCAGCGCGTAGAGCGGACCCGCGGCCCTGCGGAGCCGGTCCGGCAGCACCGGGTTGACGAGATAGCAGTACCACGCCGTAACGACGCCGGCGATGGCCAGCCAGAACGGCAGGCTCACCAGGCCGTGGCGGATGAATGCGCCGACGCCGTGCCATTCCTCCTTGAGCCCCGCGAGCACCGCATGCTCGGCCCGCACGACGATCGAATCGCCGAAGAAGCCGCCGAACAGCGTCGGCTCGATGTACTGCCAGCCGGCGAAGACCGAGGGGATTGCCAGCAGCACCAACGGCACTGTGACGACCCACGGGCTTTCCCTCGGCGGCCCGGCGTGTTCACCGTGCTCGTCGTGCCCATGCTCGCCGGCATCGTGGCCGGTCTTGCCAAAGCGCTCTTCGCCGTGGAACGTGAGAAACAGCATCCGGAAGGTGTAGAGCGCTGTCACGAACACGCCGCCCACCACTGCGAAATACGCGTAGGAGTGGCCCGGGATCCGCGACAGGTGCACGGCTTCGATAATCGCGTCCTTCGAGAAGAAGCCGGCGAACGGCGGAATGCCGCACAGCGCGAGCCCCCCGATCACCATCGTCGCGTACGTAATCGGCATGTACTTGCGCAGGCCGCCCATGCGCCGCATGTCCTGCTCGTGGTGCATGGCGATGATCGCCGAGCCGGCCCCGAGGAAGAGCAGCGCCTTGAAGAACGCATGCGTCATCAGGTGGAAGATGCCGCCGGCGTACGCCGATACTCCCAGCGCGACCGCCATGTAGCCCAATTGCGACAGCGTCGAGTAGGCGACGACGCGCTTGATGTCGAACTGGACCAGGCCCAGGAAACCCATGAACAGCGCGGTGGTCGCGCCGATGATCGTCACGAACGACAGTGCCGTGTCCGACAGCTCGAACAGCGGGCTCATCCGCGCGACCATGAAGATGCCGGCCGTCACCATCGTCGCCGCGTGAATCAGCGCGGAGATCGGAGTCGGGCCCTCCATCGAGTCGGGCAGCCAGACGTGCAGCGGCACCTGCGCGCTCTTGCCCATCGCGCCGACAAAGAGGCAGATGCAGATGACCGTCATGAGCGACCACTGAGCCGTCCCCAACAGGTTGACCGCCGTTCCGGCCAGCTTGCCCGCTGCGCCGAATACCGCCGCGTAGTCGAGCGTGCCGAAGTACGCGAGGATGAGGCCGATGCCCAACACGAAGCCGAAGTCGCCGACGCGGTTGGCGAGGAACGCCTTCAAGTTCGCGTAGATCGCCGACTCGCGCGTGTACCAGAAACCGATCAGCAGGTACGAGACCAAGCCCACCGCTTCCCAGCCGAAGAAGAGCTGGAGGAAGTTGTTGCTCATCACGAGCATGAGCATCGAGAACGTGAACAGCGAGATGTAGGAGAAGAAGCGGGTGTAGCCATCGTCGTCGGCCATGTAGCCGATCGTGTAGATATGGACCATCAGCGACACGAAGGTGACGACCAGCATCATGAGGACGGTCAGCGGATCGATCAGGAAGCCGATCGCGAGCTTGAGGTCGCCCGATTGCAGCCACGTGTAGACGTCGCCGTTGAACGTGTGGCCGGCCAGAACGTCATTGAAGATCACGTACGACGCGACCATCGAGGCCGCCACGCCCAGGCAGCACAGCCAGTGCGACACGGTGCGGCCGAGCTGTCGGCCGAAAAGGCCGACGACGATCGCCGCCGCCAGCGGCGCCAGTGGCACGAACAGGTAGAGTTGCTGCATCGTCATGTTCGCGGTACCTAGCCCTTCAGCCGGTCGAGGTCCTCGACGTCGATAGAACCGACGTTGCGGAACAGGAGCACCAGGATCGCGAGGCCGATCGCCGACTCGGCCGCCGCCACCGTCAGGATGAAGAAGACGAACACCTGTCCGGCCATGTCGTCGAGGTAGCTCGAGAAGGCGATGAAGTTGAGGTTGACGGCGAGCAGCATCAGCTCGATCGCCATCAGCAGGATGATCACGTTCTTCCGATTGAGGAAGATGCCGGCCATGCTGATCGCGAACAGGATCGCGCCCAGCACGAGGTAGTGCGACAGCGTCGGCGCCGTGAGGATTGCCACACCTTGCTCCCTTGATCGAAGAACTTCTTGTTGGACCCGTCGACGGAGGCTGTTCCGCGCCCTGCGCGTCCGCCGCCGGCGCCCGTCTTCCTACGGTTCTCGCTTTTCGGAAGGCATCGACAGCACGCGCAGCCGGTCCCGCGGCCGCACCCTTACCTGCTGGCCCGGGTCCTGGTATCGGGTCTCCCGCCGCCGGCGGTGCGTCAGCGCGATCGCGGCAATGATCGCCACCAGCAGAATGACCGCGGCGATCTCGAACGGATAGACGTATTCGGTGTAGAGCAAGGCGCCCAGCGCCCTGGTGTTGCTGCCTCCGGCCGGCGGCGACGCGACGTTGCCCGTAACGCCCGACAAACGGTTACCGAGAAGCACCAACGCCATCTCGATCAACACCAGGACGAAGACCGTCGCGCCAACCGGGATGTAGCTGCGGAACTGCTTGCGCAGGCTGTCGAAATTTACGTCGAGCATCATCACGACGAACAGGAACAGCACCATGACCGCGCCCACGTAGACCAGCACCAGGGCGATTGCGAGAAACTCCGCGCGCAGCATCAGCCAGTGCGCGGCGGCAGTGAAGAATGCCAGGACCAGCCAAAGGGCTGCGTGCACCGGATTGCGCGCGGTGACGACGCGCAGCGCGGCAAACACGAGAATCGCGGCGAACAGATAGAACAGGGCGGTTTGTACGCTCATTGTGCCTAAGAGTCGGTCCTCGCGCGGCGCGGACAATCCGTGACGACGCTTGAGTCGAATTCCTTCATCGATATCTCGCGTCTTGCGCGCGATCAGCAGCGATCTGCGTCTCGTAGCGGTCGCCCACTGCGAGCAGCATCTCCTTGGTGTAGATGAGGTCGCCGCGCTTCTCGCCGTGATACTCGAGTATGCGTGTCTCGACGATCGAGTCGACCGGACAGCTCTCCTCGCAGAATCCGCAGAAGATGCATTTCGTGAGGTCGATGTCGTAGCGCGTCGTCCGCCGCGTGCCGTCGGCGCGCTCTTCGGACTCAATGGTGATCGCGAGCGCCGGGCATACCGCTTCGCAAAGCTTGCAGGCGATGCAACGCTCCTCGCCGTTCGGGTAGCGCCGCAACGCGTGCAATCCGCGGAAGCGCGGGCTCTGCGGCGTCTTCTCCTCGGGAAACTGCACGGTGACCTTGCGCGCGAACATGTGGCGCCAGGTCAGCCACAGCCCTTGCACGAGCTCCAACAGCAGCCAGGTATTGAAGAACTCGCGGGCGCGCGTCAGCATCGTCGTCTCGCCTCAGTGGAACAGCCCGGCCCAAGGCGTCTGCATCATGACGGCGAGGAACACTATCCAGACAAGCGTCACCGGAATGAATACTTTCCAGCCCAGCCGCATGATCTGGTCGTAGCGATAACGCGGGAACGTCGCCCGGATCCACAGGAAGAGGAACAGCACCCCCGCCATCTTGGCGAACAGCCACATCATTCCGTCGCCGAACGGCGCAAAGTCGCCGAGGGTCATGTAATTGAGCTGTGGCCACGGCGACAGCCAGCCGCCGAGGAACATGACCGAGGCCAGTGCCGCGATCAGGATCATATTCATGTACTCGGCGAGGAAGAACACCGCGAACGCGACGCCCGAATACTCGACGTGGAAGCCGGCGACGATCTCGGACTCGCCTTCCGCCACATCGAAAGGGTGGCGGTTGGTCTCGGCGACGCCCGAGATCAGGTAGACGAGGAACAGCGGGAAGAGCGGAATGAAGTACCAGTACGCGGGCCCGCCTTCCTGGCCGCGCACGATGCCGGACAGGTTGAGCGTGTTCGCCGCCATCAGCACGCCAACCAGCGCGAAACCCATCGCGATCTCGTAGGAGACGATCTGCGCCGCCGAGCGGAGGCAACCCAGGAACGCGTACTTGGAGTTGGATGCCCACCCGGCGAGGATGATTCCGTAGACACCGATCGACGTCATCGCCAGTACGTAGAGGAGACCGGCATTGATGTCGGCGAGCGCGAACCCCTCTGCGAACGGAATCACCGCCCACGCTGCGAGGGCCGGCGCGATCGCCAGCACCGGGGCGACAAAAAACAGGTACTTGTTGGCGCCGGATGGAAGGACGATCTCCTTGAAGATCAGCTTGAAGACGTCGGCGAACGGCTGCAGCAGCCCCAGCGGTCCCACGCGATTCGGACCGATTCGAACCTGCATCCAGCCGATGATCTTGCGCTCGGCAAGCGTCAGGTAAGCGACCGCGAGGATCAGCGGGATCGCGATCGCGACAATCCTGGCGAGCGCCCACACCGCCGGCCACGCGGCGCCGAAGAACCCGGCGACGGGAGCAAGCACCGAATCCACGCTATGCCTTCTCCACCGTGATCGGGCCGGACAGGCCCTCGAGGCCGCACGTCGATGCATGCGCGGCAGCGATGCGCACGACTCCAGCTGGAACCGTCGCATCCACGACCGTAGTCAGCACCGCCTCGCCACGACCCTGCCGCACCTTCACTTGCGCCCCTGCCGCGACACCAACTCGCTGCAGCGTCAGCACGCTCATCCGTGCCCGCGGGGGCTTCGCGTCGGCGGTCTGCTGCAGCGAGGGTGCGCGGCGAGCGAGCGGATCGGCAAAGTAGATCGGAATGTCGGCGACGCGCTCGAAACCGGGCGCCGATGCGTCCGGTTTGACGATCGCAACGCGCGTGCCATTCCCGAGGCGGTCGGCGATGTCGCCGCCTGCGGGAAGCACCGACGCGCGCACGTCCTCGATCGACTCGAAGTCGAATCCTGGAAGGCGAAGCAGCGAACCCAGGACGCGCAGCACCTTCCATGCCGGCCGCGCATCATCCAGCGGCCTGACCACACCGTTGAAGCTTTGCACGCGACCCTCGCAGCTCACGAACGTGCCTGCCGTTTCGGTGAACGGACCAATCGGCAGCAGCGCATCGGCGTATTGCGTGCCATGGCGGAACGGTGACAGCGCGACGACAAACTCCGCCTTCGCCAGCGCGGCGCGCGCCGCCACGGGGTTCGCGCAATCGAATTCCGGCTCGACGCCCATGACGATGTACGCTTTCCGCGGATCGTTCAGCATCGACTGCGCGTTCCGTCCTCCGGATTGCGGCAATGCGTCCGCCACGTAGCCGCCGACGCTGTTCGCAGCCTCCGTGAGGCAACCGAGTGTGGCGCCCGTGATTTCGGCGAGTGCCTGCGCGAGCGCCATCAGTTGCGACGCCAGCGGATGCTGTTCGGCGCCGTTGCCGAGCAGGATCGCCTTGCGCTCGCCGGTGAGAAGCGAAGCCGCCATCACCTGCGCCGCGGCAGTGGGTTCGATGCCGGCAAGCGCCGCTGGCACCGGCTTCCCTCCGCCCGTGGCCGCGGCCACCACCACCTCGGCCAATGCCAGCGGCAGGAGCGATGGCGCGACGATGAACGAGTGGGCGACCTTGATCAGCGAATCGTCGGCGACCGAATGCAGCAGCGACACCTGCGCGCCCTTCCTCGCCGCCTGGCGCAGCCGTTGCGCGACGAGCGGGTGGTCCTTGCGCAGGAAGCTGCCGACGACGAGCACGCGTTCAAGGGTGCTGAGTTCCGCGACCGGCAGTCCAAGCCATGGAATGCCGACGCCGTGCCCATCACCGCGGAAATCCGTCTGCCGCAGCCGGAAGTCGATGTTGTCGGAGCCAAGCGCGCGGGTCAGCTTCGCCGCCAGCGACATTTCTTCGATTGTGGAGTGCGGCGAGACGAGCGTGCCCAGCGCCGCGCCGCCATGCTTCGCGATAACGTCGGCTAACCCCTGCGCGACATGCTCGAGTGCTGCTTGCCAGTCGACGGTCTTCCATGCGCCGCCCTGCTTGATCAGCGGCGCGGCGAGGCGCTCCTCGCTCTCCAGCGCTTCGTAGGAAAAGCGATCCTTGTCCGATATCCAGCATTCGTTGACCGCCTCGTTCTCGCGCGGCACTACACGCACGACCCGGTCGTTCTTCACCTGCACGATCAGGTTGCTGCCGAGCGCGTCGTGCGGCGATACCGACTTGCGCCGCGCGAGCTCCCACGTCCGCGCCTTATAGCGGAACGGCTTCGACGTGAGCGCGCCGACCGGGCAGATGTCGATCATGTTTCCGGACAGCTCCGAGTCGACGGTGCGGCCGACGAACGCGACGATCTCGGCGTGCTCGCCGCGCCCGATCATGCCGAGTTCCATCACGCCCGCGATCTCCTGGCCGAAGCGCACGCAGCGCGTGCACTGGATGCAGCGCGTCATCTCCTCCGCGGCAACCAGCGGGCCGAGGTTCTTGTGCATGACCACACGCTTCGGCTCCGCATACCGGGATGCCGAGCCGCCGTAGCCGACGGCGAGGTCCTGCAGCTGGCACTCGCCGCCCTGGTCGCAAATCGGACAGTCGAGGGGATGGTTGATGAGGAGGAACTCCATCACGCCCTGCTGCGCGGTCTTCGCCTGTTCGGAGGCGGTCCACACCTTCATGCCGTTGGAGACCGGTGTCGCGCACGCCGGCATCGGCTTCGGCGCCTTTTCCACCTGCACGAGGCACATCCGGCAGTTGGCGGCAATCGAGAGCTTCTTGTGCCAGCAGAAATGCGGAACGTAGATGCCGAGCTTGTGGGCGGCGTCCATCACTGTGCTGCCCGGCGCCACTGCCACCGGTTTGCCGTCGATTTCGATGTTCAGCATGGGATCAGCTGTACGCCGGCACCAGGCAATGCTTGTGGTCGATGTGATGCTGGAACTCGTCACGAAAGTGCTTGACAAAGCTCTTGACCGGCAGCGCCGCAGCGTCGCCCAGCGCGCAGATCGTGCGGCCGGCGATGTTGTCGGCAACCGAGGTCAGGAGGTCCAGGTCCTCGTTCCTGCCCTGCCCATGCTCGATCCGGTTCACCACCCGCCACAGCCAGCCGGTGCCCTCGCGGCACGGTGTACACTGCCCGCACGATTCTTCGAAATAGAAGTACGACAGTCGCAGCAGCGACTTCACCATGCAGCGCGTGTCGTCCATCACGATCACCGCGCCCGAACCCAGCATCGACCCGGCCTTGGCGATCGAGTCGTAGTCCATGTCGGTTGCCATCATCACGTCGCCGGGCAGCACCGGCATCGACGAACCGCCGGGGATGCACGCCTTCATCCGGCGGCCACCGCGCACGCCGCCAGCGAGCTCGAGCAGCGTCGCGAACGGCGTGCCGAGCTTCACTTCGTAGTTGCCGGGACGCGCCACGTCGCCGGAGACCGAGAAGATCTTGGTCCCGCCGTTGTTCGGCCGGCCGAGTTCGAGAAACGCCTCGCCGCCGTTCCGGATGATCCACGGCACGGCGGCGAACGTCTCGGTATTGTTGATCGTCGTCGGCTTGCCGTAGAGGCCGTAGCTCGCCGGGAACGGCGGCTTGTACCGTGGCTGGCCTTTCTTCCCTTCGAGCGATTCCAGCAGCGCCGTCTCCTCACCGCAGATGTACGCGCCATAGCCATGGTGGTTGAACAGGTGGAACTTGAAATCGGAGCCGAGGATGCTGTTGCCGAGGAAGCCGGCGTCGTAGGCCTCGGCGAGCGCTTCCTCGCAGCGCTCGTAGATGTCCCAGATTTCGCCGTGAACATAGTTGTAGCCGCGCACGCAGCCCATCGCATAGGCAGCGATCGCCATGCCCTCGATAAGCGCGTGCGGGTTGTAGCGGAGGATGTCGCGATCCTTGAACGTGCCGGGCTCGCCTTCGTCCGAGTTGCAGACAAGGTACTTGTCGCCGGCGAACGGCTGCGGCATGAAGCTCCATTTCAGGCCGGTCGGGAAGCCCGCGCCGCCGCGGCCGCGCAGGGCCGACTTCTTGACTTCGGCGATCACCTGCGCCGGCGGGACCTTTTCGGTGACGATCTTGGAAAGCGCCTCGTAGCCGCCGCGCGCGACATATTCGGCGAGGCGCCAGTTGCTCCCTGTCAGGCCCGCCATGAGGATGGCGTCCGGTCCGTAGTCGAGCAGTCCCGAGGGTGCGTTCATGTGGGCGCCCCCGCGCTCGCGGATTTCAACTCGGCGAGCAGCGCATCGAGTTTCTCCGGCCGCATCCAGCTGCACATCCGCTTGTTGTTGACGAGCAGCACCGGCGCATCGCCGCAGGCGCCAAAACACTCCCCTTCCTGCAGCGTGACGAGTCCGTCCGGCGTCGTTTCGCCGAAGCCGATGCCGAGCTTCGCCTTGAGGTACTCGGCCGACAGGACGGCGTCTTGCAGCGCGCACGGCAGATTGGTGCAAATCGTGATCTTGTACCTGCCGACCGGCTTGACGTTGTACATCGCATAGAACGTCGCGACCTCGTAGACGGCCACCGACGGCATGCCGAGGTAATTCGCCACGAAGTCCATAGTCTCCGTCGCGAGCCAGCCTTTCTCGTCCTGTGCGATCGCGAGCGCGGCCATCACTGCCGATTCCTTCCGGTCGGGCGGGTATTTCGCGATCTCGCGGTCGATTCTCTGCAGTGCCTGTGCCGACAGCATCGTGACTTACCGGATGTAATAGCCCGCGACACGCCATGCGTCGCCGTCCTCGAGCATCCAGGTCAAATGCTCGGTCGCTTTCCTACCGTTGGCGAACACCGCCTCGAACTCGATGATTGCGTAGTCTCCGTCGGGCGCGTTGGGCATCGAGTGGGCACGAGCAAAGCGTGTCGCCTTGCGCGAGGTGAGCTTTCCGAACGGCTTGCGGGCGTCGCGCAACCCGGCGATCCACTGCTGCCGCGACACCGCGGACTTGAGCGTCGCGGCCGAGGCGTCCCATGCCTCGCCGATCTTGCCGGCGTCGATGAGCTTCAACCATTGCTCCCCCGCCTCGATCGTCTCCTTGTCGTCGCGCAGCGTAGGCTGCCCGCGGGCCTCGCCGGCGGGCGGCAACGCCGGCTGGGCGAACGCCACCCACGGCAGCCCGAGGACTGCGGCGGCCAGCAACAGACGGCGGCGCGGCGTCATCGGTCGATCGACCCGAACACGATATCCTGTGTGGCGATGATCGCCACGATATCGGCGATCATGTGCCCACGCGACATCTCGTCGAGCGCGGCAAGGTGCACGTAGTCCGGCGGCCGCAACTTGATCCGGTACGGCTTGTTCGCGCCGTCGGAGATCGCGTAGACGCCGAACTCTCCTTTCGGCGCCTCGATTGCCGCGTAGACCTCACCGGCAGGCACGTGCATGCCTTCGCTGAAGAGCTTGAAGTGATGGATCAGCTCTTCCATGTTCGTCTTCATCTCCTCGCGCGATGGCGGCGCCACCTTGTGGTTGCCGGTGATCACCGGTCCCGGATTCCGGCGCAGCCAGTCGATGCACTGCTTGACGATCCGGTTCGCTTGCCGCATTTCCTCGATACGAACGAGGTAACGATCGTAGCAGTCGCCGTTGACGCCGACCGGGATGTCGAACTCCACCTGGTCGTACACGGCGTACGGCTGCTTCTTGCGCAAGTCCCATGGGACGCCCGATCCGCGCAGCATCGGGCCGGTGAAACCCAGCGCCACCGCCCGCTCCGCCGATACGGCCCCGATCCCGACCGTGCGCTGTTTCCAGATGCGGTTCTCGGTCAACAGCGACTCGTAGTCGTCGACATTGCCCGGAAAGCGACGCGCGAAGTCGTCGATGAAGTCGAGCACGGAACCCTGGCGGTTTTCGTTGAGCTTGGCGATTTCCCGCGCGTTGCGCCGGTGCGTCACCGTGTACTGCGGCATCCGCTCGGGCAGGTCGCGGTAGACGCCACCCGGACGGTAGTAGGCGGCGTGCATCCGCGCGCCGGACACCGCCTCGTAGACGTCGAACAGGTCTTCGCGCTCGCGAAAAGCGTAGAGGAAGGGGGTCATCGCGCCGACGTCCAGCGCGTGCGCGCCCAGCCAGAGCAGGTGATTCAGGATCCTCGTCAGCTCGTCGAACATCACGCGGATATACTGCGCGCGAATCGGGACGTCGAGCCCGAGCAGGCGCTCGATCGCCAGGCAGTAGGCGTGTTCCATGCACATCATCGAGACGTAGTCGAGCCGATCCATGTACGGCAGCGACTGGATCCACGTCTTGTACTCGGCCAGTTTCTCGGTTGCGCGGTGCAGAAGGCCGATATGCGGGTCGGCGCGCTGGATGACCTCGCCGTCGAGCTCGAGGACGAGCCGCAGCACCCCGTGCGCCGCCGGATGTTGAGGTCCGAAATTCATGGTGTAGTTGCGAATTTCAGCCATGGATTTCGGACCTCAACAAGCCTTAGTCCGGGGCCACAACACGCCGCGAGCGAACGCGAAGCGGCTTGTTGAGGCGGACACTAATATCGGCGCAGCCGATGTTATGTGGACGCCAAGATTCATCGTGTAGTTGCGTATCTCAGCCATGCCATTCCAGCCCGCGCACGACGCAAGGGGCACAAGGGAATCTCAAGGTCACGACGAAGTGCCCGATCCTTTGCCATTGCGAGAAACCCTCGTGTCCCTTGCGTTCCTTTCGTGTCCTTGAGTCGAGTGCGTTTGATTTCTTCCCACGCTACTTCGTCTCCGCATAGCTGTCTTCGCGGATGATCCGCGGCGTGATCTCGCGGGGCTCGATCGACACCGGCTGGTAGATGACACGCCCCTGCTCCGGGTCGTAGCGCACTTCGACATGGCCCGACAGCGGAAAGTCCTTGCGAAACGGATGGCCGACGAAGCCATAGTCGGTGAGCAGGCGGCGCAGGTCCGGGTGGCCGGAGAACACGATGCCGTAGAGGTCGAAGGCCTCGCGCTCGAACCAGTTCGCCGCCGGCCAGATGTCGACGACGCTGCCGACGACCGGAAACGCGTCGTCCGGAACCGGCGTGCGGATGCGCAGCCGTTGGTTGTGCGCAAGCGACAGCAGGTGATAGACGACGGCGAAGCGCGGCCCCTCGTGCGTGTCGCCGCCATACGTCGAGTAGTCGACGCCGCAGAGATCGATCAGCATCTCGTACCGGAGTTCGGATCGGTCACGCAACAGACGCATCGCCGCATCGAGGTGTGCTGCCGGCACAACGGCAGTCACCTCGCCGAAGGCCACGGTGACGTCCGCGAGCTTGTCACCGAGGATTCCCGGCAGCGCCACGGCAAGGGCTTCGGTCCGGGTCGCCATCAGCGCGCGATCGTGTTGGTGCGCCAGATCTTGTTCTGGAGCTGCAGGATGCCGTACAGCAGAGCCTCTGCCGTCGGCGGGCAGCCGGGCACGTAGATGTCGACAGGGACGATGCGGTCGCAGCCGCGGACAACCGAGTACGAATAGTGGTAGTAGCCGCCGCCGTTCGCGCACGAGCCCATCGAGATCACCCAGCGCGGTTCCGGCATCTGGTCGTACACCTTGCGCAGCGCCGGCGCCATCTTGTTGCACAGCGTACCGGCGACGATCATCACGTCGGATTGGCGCGGGCTCGGCCGGAACACGACGCCGAAGCGATCGAGGTCGTAGCGCGCCGCGCCCGCGTGCATCATCTCGACCGCACAGCACGCCAGGCCGAAGGTCATCGGCCACATCGAGCCATTGCGCGCCCAATTGATCAGCGCATCGGCGGTCGTGGTCACGAAGCCCCTCTCGAGCACGCCTTCGATGCTCATGTCACGCTTCCTGGAAGCTCGAAGGCGCGGCCGGCCCCCTGGATGGAACGCGTGCCGCGTGGCATCGAACGTCGGCGGCCCGTCGCGCCGACTCGCTCCGGTCGCATCCCCGGGCAAACTTGGGGCCCCTGCTCCCAAGCTCGCGTCGCTACTCCCATTCGAGCGCGCCCTTCTTCCATTCGTAGACGAAGCCGACGACGAGCACGGCGAGGAACACCATCATCGCGACGAAGCCGAAGAAGCCTATTTCCTGCAGTACAACGGCCCACGGGAACAGGAACGCGATCTCGAGGTCGAACAGGATGAACAGGATCGCGACCAGGTAGTAACGGACGTCGAATTTCATCCGCGCATCCTCGAAGGCCTCGAACCCGCACTCGTAGGGTGACAGCTTTTCGGGATCGGGACGGTGCGGCGACAACACCGCGCCGACGGTGAGGAGGACGGCGCCGAGCGCCAGGCCGACCACGATGAAGAGGAGGATGGGCAGGTATTGTTCCAGCATGGTCATCGATTCGCGCGCCACATGTTCACAAACGATGGTGCCGACGGGGAGACTCGAACTCCCACGGCTTGCGCCACTGCCCCCTCAAGACAGCGTGTCTACCAATTTCACCACGTCGGCTCTTCCAGCTATCCGCTCTCAGCCTTCGGCAACGCCGCTCCCACGGCGACACCGGTTCCACGCAGGGGGTCGCTGCCCACAGCTAACTGCTGATGGCTGACCACGACTATTTCGGTACCTCGCCCGACTTCGATCCGGCCGGCGCCTCGGCCGGCGTCGCCGTCCCCGGAGCTGCGCCCGGCGCCGCAGGGACGTCCGCTGCCTTGGGCGCGAGTTTTTCCACGATCCCTTGCTGCATCACGCCCTTCGGCGCGCCGCGCGTCGTTGCAAACCAGGTGAGGCCCAGGCTCGTCAGGAAGAAAACCGCTGCGAGGACCGCCGTGGTCCGCGACAGAAAGTTCGCCGACCCGGCCGCCCCGAAGACGCTGCCCGACGCGCCGCTGCCGAACGCCGCGCCCATATCGGCACCCTTGCCGTGTTGCAGCAACACGAAACCGCAGATGCCGATCGCGACCAGCAAGTGCGCCACCAATAACAACGTTTCCAGCATGCTCATCCGTTACTCCCGCCGGCGCCGGTCGACACCGTGCGCCATGAGACGACCGCGCCCCGATTAGGCATGCGCGATCGCCAGAAATTCCGCCGCCTTGAGCGACGCGCCGCCAATGAGGCCACCATCGATATCCGCCATCGCAAACAGCGCCGCCGCGTTGTCCGCCTTGACGCTGCCGCCATACAGCAGCAAAACCTCGGCTGCTCCCGCTCCTGCGAGCCGCGCCCGCAACGTCGCGTGCACCGCCTGCGCTTCACCGGGTGATGCCGTCCGCCCGGTGCCGATCGCCCAGACCGGCTCGTAGGCGACGACGAGGTCGCGGGCCTCGGCCCCCACCAGCGCCAGCACCGCGTCCAGCTGCCGCAGCACGACCGCTTCCGTCGTACCCGCCTCGCGCTCGGTTAGCGTTTCGCCCACGCAGGCGATCGGCGTCACCTTTGCCGCCAGCGCAGCCTTCGCCTTCGCCGCGACAATGCCGTCGGTGTCGCCGTAATGCTGCCGCCGCTCCGAATGCCCGACGATCACATAGCGGCAACCGAATTCAACCAGCATCGGCGCCGAGACTTCGCCGGTGTATGCGCCTGCCGCATGCTCGCTCACGTCCTGCGCCCCCCACGCGATCGGCGTCGACGACAGTGCCGCCTGCGCCTGCATCAAGTAGGGATAGGGCACGCATACCGCCAACTCGCGACCCGGCGTACCCGACCATTGCGCCGTCAGCTCGCCGAGGAGCGCAGCGTTGGCCGCGAGGCCGCCGTTCATCTTCCAGTTGCCGACGACGAGTTTGCCGCGCATCGCTGTCCCGCCGGGGTCCGGGGCCGAACGCGCCATTTAGCCGGGATTCGGGCGGCGCGCCTGCAAAATGGCAAAATTATACCGCACCGCGGCAATCGGCGGCAACGCGGCAAAAGTCCACACTTTCGCATGCGGCGGAAACCACGGGGACGCCGGACCGAGATCAGGCGCCGGCCAGCCGCCGCAGGCGGCGCATCAGTAGCGGGAGGAACCAGACCAGCAATGTCAGCACGCCGAGCGTCGCCGCGACGGGCCGTTCGAAAAACGCGAGCAATTGGCCATCGGACTTGATCATCGACGTGACGAAATTCTCTTCCAGCATCCCGCCCAGCACCACCCCGAGGATCGCCGGCGCGATCGGGAAGCCGTTCTCCTCCAGCACGAACGCGGCGACGCCGGCGACTAGCATGACCGTGATGTCGAACGCGGTGTTGTTGATCGCGAACGACCCGACGACGCAGAAGAGCATGATCACCGGCATCAGTACCGACCGCGGAACCTTGAGAATCTGTTTCGACACCTTGATGCACCACCAGCCCAGCGGGATCATGATCAGATTGGCGATGATGAACAGCAGATAGACCGCATAGATTTTCTGCGGATTGTTCGTGAACAAGGACGGTCCCGGATTCATGTTCTTCATGTACAGGACTCCGATGACGATTGCCGTGATCGAATCGCCGGGAATACCGAATACCAGCGCGGGGATCCACGCACCGGCCAGCGCACTGTTGTTGGCGGAGCCGGACTCGACGATGCCTTCCACATGGCCGGTACCGAATTTCTCCGGCTCCTTCGAGAACTTCTTGCTGATGCCATAGGACATCCACGCCGCGATGTCGGCGCCGGCGCCCGGCAGCGCGCCGACCAGCGTGCCCAGGGTGCTGCCGCGCAGGATCTGCAACGGGTATTTCTTCGTGAGCTCCCACATACCCCTGAACACGTTGCCGAGCGGTTTGTCGACGATCTTCAGCGGGGGATCCATGTCGACCGCGAAGCGAATGATCTCCGAAATCGCGAACATTCCGATCATCATCGGAATCAGGCCGATGCCGCCAAGGAGCTCGATGCTTCCGAACGTGAAACGCGGAAACCCGGCCGGGTTGCCCAGCCCGACGGACGCGACGAGCAGCCCGAGCATGAGCGACACGAACCCCTTCAGCGGACGATCCGAAGTCATGAACACGGCGCACGTGAGGCCAAGCAGCACCAGCCAGAAATATTCGAACGAACTGAACTTGAGCGCGAATTCCGCCAGCGCCGGCGCCGAGAGCATCAGCACTGCCGTGCCGAACAGCCCGCCGATCGCGGAAAAGACCAGGCCGGCACCGAGCGCGGTTTCCGCCTGCCCCTTTTTCGTCATTGCGTAGGCTTCGTCGGTGTAGGCGGCGGACGCCGGTGTTCCTGGCATGCGCATCAGGCAGCCCGGAATGTCGCCGGAGAAAATCGCCATCGCTGTGGCGGTGACGATGGCGGCGATCGCAGGAATCGGCGCCATGAAGAATGTTACCGGCACGAGCAGCGCGGTCGCCATCGTCGCGGTCAATCCCGGCACGGCGCCGACGAAAAGCCCGAACACCGACGCCGCCAGCATCACGACGATGTTGTACGGGTCGAAGACCAGGGCAAAGGCCTGCGCCCAAGGTTCGCTCATTGTGTCCTGCCCATCGTGGACGCAGTTACCACAGGATGGGTTGCAACAGTCCCCACGGCAGCGGGACCCGCAGGAACTTGTAGAAGGCCGAATGGATCAGCAGCGTCACCACGAGCGCGAGCGGCAGGATCCATCGCGTACGCACGCCGAACACCGCGAACAGCGCGGCGAGATAGACGACACCCGTCGGGATGAAGCCGAGCCGGTCGACTGCGACGATGTAGAACGCGTTGACGCCGAGAGTCACCGTGAATGCCAGCAGATGCCGGTGCGACCGCGTCCACGGCTCGAATGCGATCCAATGCGCCCGCTCGTGGCCATGGGTGCGTGCCGCGAGCCCCTTGATGATGAGCAGGGCCGCGCACACCGCGAGGCCGACCGCGATGACGCCGGGGAACGATGCCGGGCCATACTGCTGTCCGGGAATCTTCGGGAAGCTCTGGATATGCACCAGCAGTGCGACGCTGAGCAGCAGCAGCAGCGCACCCCAGATGGCGTCGTTGAGCTTCATCCGTCGGCCCCCGCGCTGTCACTGCGGCGCGGGAGCGCGATGAACCATCGCGTCCTTCGACGGCCCTTTATCCACGGTCTCGCCGCGCTCGCCCGGGATGACCCAGGAGTTTCCGACCGCGACGCTTCGCGTCTCGCTCGTGAACGGGTGCATCACTTGACGATGCCGACCGCCTTCATCGTCGCGCCGAGATCGGCGTCGGACTTGGCCATGAATTTGGCGAAGTCCTCGGGCCCCGCATAGATGACGCCATAGCCCTGCTTGGCCATGAAGTCGGTGTAGTCCTTGCTGGCGACGATCTTCCGGATGGCCGCGACGAGCTTGTCGCGCGCCTCGGCCGGAACGTTCTTCGGCGCCGCAATGCCGCGCCATGCCGCCATCGTCCAGTTGCTACCGGTCGCGGCTTTCAGCGTCGGCACGTTCGGGAACAGCGCCGCGGGGGCGTCGGCCATCACCGTAAGGCTTTTCACCTTGCCCGCGTCGATCAGCGATCGTGCCTCGGGCAGCGAGCAGGGGACGATTTCGACGCCGCCGGCGACGAGATCCTGCAGGCCGGGCGCCGCGCCATTCGACGGCACCCACGGCGCACTCGCTGGATCCACCTTGAGATCCTGCAGCATGCCCGCAAGCGCGAGGTGCCAGATGCCCCCCTGACCCGTTCCGGACGCCTTGAGCTTCCCGGGATTCGCCTTGATCGCCGCGATCAGCTCGCTGGCACTCTTGTATGGCGCGTCAATGCGGACCTGTAGACCCGCCGGGTCCGCATTGACGAGGCCCACAGGCGTGTAGGACGCGCCGGTCAGATCCGTGAGCCCCTGCCAGTGCATCATGCCGATCTCGACGGTGATGATGCCGATCGTGTAGCCGTCCGGTGCCGCCTGCGCGATGGCGCTGTGGCCCACGACGCCGCTGCCGCCCGTGCGATTGACGACGTTGACCGGCTGGCCCAACTCCTTTTCGAGCAGCACGCCGATGATCCGGGCAGTGGCGTCGGTGCCGCCGCCGGCGCCCCAAGGCACAATCAGCGTGATCGGGCGCTCCGGATAGGCGGCCTGGGCGACCGCCGCGAACAAGATCGCGCAAGACAGCGCCGCGCGCCTTAACACGCGAGAGAATACGGTCATGACTCCTCCTCGAGCTGGATTGAACAGGTGGTTGCAGCCGCGGCGCGCGGCAGCGAGGCGCCCGGCAACGCCGGGGAGTTTGTCAGCGAGGCCCGGACCGGTCAAGTGGTCTGACCAGTTGCCTTGGCGTTTGTCCGCATTCCCGCGCGCCGTCCGCGTCATCCACGGTGCCGCCCCACGTGGGAGCCGACGTAGGCGGCGATTGCCGCAAGCAGCCGTTCGAGGTCGGCCGCGACCTTGCCATAGCCGGAGCTGGGAACGAGCGTCTCTTCATCCATGTACAGCCTACGGTTCATCTCGATTTGCAGGCTGTGCCGGCGATGCTCGGGATGGCCATGCCGGCGGACGATCTCCACCCCCTTGTACGGATCGTTGATCGCGACGTCGTATCCGATGGCCTTCAGGGTCGTGGCCACGAGTTGCGTGAAGGCCGGCGCGCAGGTCGTCCCGTCGCGGTCGCCGAGTACGAAGTCGGCGCGCTCGCGGCCGGGGTCATCTGCATTGGCGTCGCCTATCGCCGGCATCGAGTGACAGTTGACATGCCAGACGGCGCCAAACGCGCGGTGATGCGCGTCGAGCTCGACGGCGAGCGCCTCATGATAAGGCAGATAGCAGCGCTCGATTCTTCCCTGCACCTCGGCGACCGAGAGCTTGCGCGCATACATCGGCGCGCCGCTTCGCGCGAACCGCCAGACGAGGCCGATGCCTTGCTCGGTCTTGCGCGAGGCTGCGATCGGCCCGGGCCACGCCTCCGCGAAAAGCTCGGCATCGATGTCCTCGAGGCCGCGATTGACGTCGATGTAAGCGCGCGGGAAATTCGCCTCGATCAGCGTCGCGCCGAATCGGGGTGCGCTCCGGTACAGCCGCGCGACGTGCGTGTCCTCCGCGCGGCGCACTTCGGCGCGCGGCGGTGCGTGTTCGAAGTCATTGGGATAGTGTTCGCCGCTGTGCGGGGAATCGAGTACGAGCGGCAGCGCATCAGCCGCCGGCGCGTGCCGGAGGAACGGTGGAGCGGAGTTCATCGCCCGCCGTCGTTCAGGTAGCACGCTGATAAGCGCCCCGGCGCGATTTCCTTCAGTGCGGGTGCCGCTTCCCGGCACTTGGCCATTGCATGCGGGCAGCGCGGATGAAAGTAGCAGCCCGGCGGCGGGGCGAGCGGCGACGGAATTTCGCCCTTGATCGGCACGAACGTACGCCTTTTCGGCTCGACTTTGCCGACCTCGGCCAGCAGCGCCTGCGTGTAGGGGTGATTCGGCGCGGCGAAGAGCGCGGAGGTAGGGCCCGATTCAACAACGCGGCCGAGGTACATGATGACCACGCGGTCGCTGATGTGGTCGACTACGCCGAGGTCGTGGCTGATGAAGAGATAGGTGAGATTCAGCGCCGCCTTCAAATCCATGAACAGGTTCAGCACCTGCGCCTGGATCGACACGTCCAGCGCCGCCACCGACTCGTCGCAGACCAGGAACTCGGGTTTCACCGCGAGCGCGCGGGCGATGCCGATCCGTGCCCGTTGCCCACCCGAGAACTGGTGCGGGAACCGGCGCATCAGCGTGGGGTCGAGCCCGACGCGATTCAACTGCAGGCCGACGTATTCGACCTGTGCCTTCGCGCTGATGATCTGATGCGCGACCGGGGCCTCGCCGACGATGTCGACGACGCGCATCCGCGGATTGAGCGCGGCATAGGGATCCTGGAAGATCATCTGCGTCTTCAACTGCTGCTTGCGCGCCAAGTCGGGTGTCAGGCGCGCGAGCGGCACGCCGCGCCAATAGCGCTCGCCCTCGGAGAGTGGCAGGAGCCCGACGGCGAGGCGGCCAAGCGTGGACTTGCCGCAGCCGGATTCGCCGACGAGGCCCACGACCTCGCCGTGGAGGATCGCCAGATCGACACGGTCGACCGCGCGGACGATCTCCTCCTTCACGCCTGCGCCAAGCAGATTGCCGATCTTCGCCGCCGCGTCGAGCGACCTGATGAAGCGCTTCGACGCACCCCGCAGTTCCAAGAGCGCCGCGCCGGCCGCACCCGGGGCGATCGTCCTGCGGGTGCCGGTGGTCACGCCACGGCTCCGGGTGCGATAGAAGCAGGCGCTTCGGCAAGGATCACGGCGATGCCGGCGTGCGGCGTTGGCGGACGGAGCGACGGATCGGCGACCATCGGCGGCGGGTCAATGTATCGTCGTGGCGACCGAGAGGGGATGGTGACAGCGAACCATCTGCCCACTCGCTTCGTCGCCGATCGGTCGCATCGCGGGCATCGTGGAACAGGCCTCGGTCGCGTGGCCGCAACGGTCGCGAAACGCGCAGCCCGGCGGAACGTGCAGCGCGGATGGCGCCATTCCGGGAATCTGCGCGAGCCGAACGCCACGCGCGCTCATCGACGGCACCGAATCGAGCAGTCCACGCGTGTAGGGGTGGCGCGGCCGCGACAGCACGTCGAACACGGTGCCCTGCTCGACAATGCGCCCCGCATACATCACGCAGACGCGGTCGGCAAGGCCGGCGACGACGGACAGATCGTGGGTGATCCAGATCATCGCCGCGCCGGTTTCGCGCGTGAGCTTCTGCATCTCGTAGAGGATCTGCCCCTGGATCGTTACGTCGAGCGCGGTGGTGGGCTCGTCGGCGATGATGAGATCGGGATCGTTGAGCAGTGCGATCGCGATCGCCACGCGCTGCCTCATCCCGCCCGAAAACTGGTGCGGGTACGCCGCCAGTCGCTCGTCCGGCGACGGGATGCCGACCTTCGCGAGCGCGGCTCGCGCCCGCTCCAGCGCCGTTGCGCGGGGGACTTTCGCGTGCGCAAGAATCGCCTCGACCATCTGCGTGTCGATCCGCAGCACCGGGTTCAGCGTCATCATCGGATCCTGGAAGATCATAGCGATCCGGTTGCCGCGCAATTGCCGCAGATCTTCGGCCGAAAGCGCGCGGAGGTCCCGTCCGCCAAGAAGGAGCGTGCCGTCGACGACACGACCCGGCGGATCGACGAGGCCCATGAGCGAATAGCCAGTCATCGACTTGCCCGAGCCCGATTCGCCGACGAGGCCCACGACCTCGCCCCTCGCCACCGTGAACGACACGTCGTCGACGGCCTTCACGACGCCGCCCCGGGTAAAAAAATACGTACGCAGGCCGGCGACTTCGAGCAGGGAGTCAGTCATTCGTGTGCCCCCACGCTTGCGGCTGCCGCCGCTGCGCTGCCCCGCGTGCGGAAGCAAATCGCCGCGGCCTCCGCGACGTCGTGTCCGACGCGTTGCATCGTGGGGTCGGCCGCCACCCGCGCTCGCAGACGCGCCCTTCGGGCCTTGGCTTCGCCCTGCTCGCGCGGGCGTCCTCGTGGCGGCCCGGCGGCGCTCACGTCCGACCGCTCATTTTTGCAGCCTCGGATTGAGCACGTCGCGCAGCTGATCCCCAACAAGGTTGATGCTGACGATCGTAAGCAGCAGCGCAATACCGGGGAAGAAGCTGATCCAGTAACGACCGGACAGCAGGTACTGGTAGCCATTGGCGATCAGCAGGCCGAGCGACGGCTCGGTGATCGGCAGGCCGAGGCCAAGGAACGACAGCGTGGCCTCCAGCGATATGGCGGCGGCGACCTGCACCGTCGCCACGACGATCATCGGCGGCAGGCAGTTCGGCAACAAGTGACGGAAAACGATGCGCGCCGGCGCCAGCGCGAGGCAGCGCGCTGCCTCAATGTAGTCCTTGCGCTTCTCGACCAGCGCTGCCCCGCGGACCGTACGCGCGTAATACGCCCACTGGATCGTTACGAGCGCGGTGATGACCTTGCCAGTGCCCTGCCCCAGCACCGCAATCAGGATCAGCGCGATCAGGATCGCCGGAAACGACAATTGAATGTCGACGATCCGCATGATCAGCATCTCGGTCCGCCCACCGAAATAGGCGGCGATGAGGCCCGTCGTCAGGCCGATGACGAGTGCACAAACGGTAGAGATCACGCCGACGGTCAGGCTGATCCGCAGCCCATAGAAGATCGCTGAAAGCATGTCGCGGCCCTGGTCGTCGGTGCCGAGCCAGAACGTGCCGCCCGACGGCGCCTTCGACCCCGGCGGCAGCCGGCTGTCCATCACGTCGAGCTGGGCGAGATCGTACGGGTTTTGCGGCGAGATCAGCGGCGCGAACAGGGCGAGGAACAGGATCGCCGCGAAGAGCGCGAGACCGAACACCGCGACGGGGTTCGCGCAAAAGTCGGCGACGACGCGGCGGAACGGCGTCTCAACGGCCCGTACGACGACCGGCGCCCGGGCGAGCGCGCTCATCCGTGGCCTCCTGGTGCCGTTCGTGTCACGCGCCCGTCCACACTTCGGCAGCAGGGACTCACGCGCCGACGTGACCTTCGGACCTTGCCCTCGGCCGGCACGCTCATCCCTTGCTCTCGCTCAGGCGGACGCGGGGATCGAGCGCCGAATACAGAATGTCGACCACGAGATTGATCACGATGAAGATGGTGACGATGACAAGCAGATAGGCGACGATCACGGGCCGGTCGAGCACCCCGATCGAGTCGATCAGGAGCTTGCCCATTCCGGGCCACGCGAAAACGCTTTCCGTGACGATCGCGAACGCGATCACCGAACCGAATTCGAGACCAATCACCGTGACGATCGGGATCAGGATGTTGCGCAACACGTGCACTCCAATCACGCGCGCGGTGGTGAGGCCCTTGGCGCGGGCAAACTTGACGTAGTCCTGCAATAGCGCTTCCCGCGCGCCGGCGCGCGTCAGCCGGATCAGCAGTGCCAGCTTGAACAGCGCGAGGTTGGTCGCCGGCAGGACGAGATGCTTCCAGCCCTCCACCGACAGGAACGACACCGGGAAGAGGCCGAACAGCAGCGTCGTCGGCCCGCGGCCGTTGGAGGGCAGCCACCCCAGCATCACCGAGAACACCATGATCAGCATCAGGCCGACCCAGAACGTCGGTAGCGAAAAACCGAGGATCGAGCCTGCCATGATCGTGCGCCCGGCCACCCCATTGGGTTTCAGGCCGGCCCAGAGTCCCAGCGGGATCCCGAGCACGATGGCCATCAGCATCGCGGTGAGCGCGAGCTCCATCGTGGCGGGCATCCGCTCGAGAACCAGCCGGAGCGCGGGCGTACTGTGCACGAAGGACCGGCCGAGGTCACCGTGCAGCACGCCATCCAGGAAGATGAAATACTGCTCCCACAGCGGCTTGTCGAGCCCCAGCGCGGCGATCGCGCGCTCGCGGTCGATTTGGTCCGCCTGCGGGCTGATCAGAATGTCGATCGGGTTGCCGATCGCGTAGACGCCGGCGAACACCAGCAGCGACATCGCGAACAGCACGACGATGCTCTGGAGACTGCGGCGAATGAAGAAGACCAACACGTGGCGGATTGCCCTGCAGGAGTGAGGACCTGGAACGCGACAAAGTATTCGTCGGTGCGAGATCGTGAACCGAGAATGGATCGGTCACTCGCAGCGCGGGGCGTACTCAGCGACGAGCGCTTCAAGCGTAGCGTAAAACCGCTCGTCGGTGGCGAGATCGCGCGCCGCGATGGCGCGCGCCTCGGATTCGGGAAGGGCCGCGCCCGCATCGAGCCACGCCCGCGCCTCGACCAGCACGCCGCGCTCGTAGCGGAACTCGGTGCGCGGATTGCCGTTCGGGTGCCACGAACGCTTGATGCCGTGCAACGCGCCGACGACATACGCGGCCTCGAGCTTGCGCGGCGGATCGGCCCGGGCCTGTGAGGGGTCGTACCACAGCGCGACCGTGCCGGCCTTGAGGTCATTCTCGTACGGGACCTCGGCAATGCGCGCACCGCTTGCATCCCAGAACAGGAAGGTCCCTGTCCGCCGGCCTTTGGCGAAGGCGCCCACGACCCGCAGCCGGCCGTCGCGCGTCCGGAGTTCATAGGCGCCGTTGGGCGCGCCGTCACGGCAACTGCCGGAGACAACGTAAGTTTGCGCCGCGGCGAGCGGGGCCAGCAGCACGGCGGCGGCGGTCAAGGCCCGCGGATGGCGCAGGCAATTCGGAATCTTCATTGGCGGCCCCGCATCAGCAACGGACGGCGCCGCATTCAGCCGCGCCGCTTTGCCCACCAGGCGCCGAGCTCGCCGACGATGCCGCGGCGAAACGCCAGCACGCAGACGACGAAGATCGCCCCGGTGATGATCGTGACCCATTGGCCGAATGGAGCAAGATAATTCTCCAGCGCGATGATGACGAACGCGCCGACGACCGGACCGAAGATCGTCCCCATGCCACCCAACAGCACCATCAGCACGACCTCGCCCGACATCGTCCAGTGCACGTCGGTGAGCGAGGCCAGCTGGAACACGATCGCCTTGGTCGCACCGGCAAGGCCAGCCAGCGTCGCCGACAGGATGAATGCGAGCAGCTTGTAGCGGTCGGCATCGTAACCCAACGAGATCGCGCGCGGCTCGTTCTCCCTGATCGCCTTCAGCACCTGTCCGAACGGCGAATTGATGACACGATGAATGAACAGGAAGGCAGCCAAAAAGATCGCCAGGACGACGTAGTAGACGACCAGCGGCTGCGACAGGTCGAGCACGCCGAGGAGGCGGCCGCGCGGGACCGACTGGATCCCGTCCTCGCCGTGCGTGAACGGCGTCTGCAGATAGAAGAAGTACACCATCTGCGCGATCGCCAGCGTGATCATCGCGAAATAGATACCCTGTCGCCGGATCGCCAGCGCGCCGACGACGACACCCAGCGCGGCCGACGCCGCGGTACCGAGCAGGATCGCCAACTCGGGCGGGAAGCCCCAGATCTTCGCCGCGTGTGCTGACACGTAGCCGGCCGTGCCGAGGAACATCGCGTGTCCGAACGACAGCAGTCCGCCGTAGCCCAGCAGCAGGTTGAACGCGCAGGCGAACAGCGCGAAGCACATCGCCTTCATCACGAACACCGGATAGAACCCGACGAGCGGCGCGATCGCGAGCAGCGCCACCATCACAGTGGTGCCGATTGCAAATCCGCTGCGCAGGGCGCGCGGCGCGGTCGTCGTGGCAGTGAGCGGCGCGGGCATCAGCGCTCCCGGCCGAAGAGTCCCGAGGGCCGGATCAACAGCACGATCACCATGATCACGAAGATCACGGTGTTCGACGCCTCGGGGTAGAACACCTTGGTCAGACCCTCGATGACACCGAGCCCGAAGCCGGTCAGGATCGAACCCATGATCGAGCCCATGCCGCCGATCACGACGACCGCGAATACTACGATGATCAGGTCGGCGCCCATCAGCGGGTTCACCTGGTAGATCGGCGCCGCCATCACGCCCGCCAGCGCGGCGAGCCCGACGCCGAAACCGTAGGTCAGCGTGATCATGCGCGGCACGTTGATGCCGAACGCCCGTACCAGCGCCGAGTTTTCGGTCGCTGCGCGCAAATACGAACCGAGCTTCGTGCGCTCGATCACGTACCACGTGGCGAGGCACACGACGAGCGAGGCGACGATCACCCACGCGCGGTACTTGGGCAGGAACATGAACCCGAGATTGATGCCGCCTCCCAGCTCGGTCGGGATCTGGTACGGCAGCCCCGACGAGCCGAATTCGTTGCGGAACAGCCCCTGGATGATCAGCGCGAGGCCGAACGTGAGCAGCAGGCCGTAGAGATGGTCGAGCTTGTAGAGGCGCGCCAGCATCGTGCGTTCGATGGCGACACCGAACGCGCCGACGAGGACCGGCGTGGCGACGAGGGCCCACCAGTAGCCGACGCCCAGCTTGGTCAGCAGGAACCAGGCGCAGAACGCGCCCATCATGTATTGGGCGCCGTGCGTGAAATTGATGATGTTGAGCAGCCCGAAGATCACCGCGAGGCCGAGCGACAGCATCGCGTAGAACGAGCCGTTGATGAGCCCGATCAGCAGCTGACCGAAAAGAGCCTGCGTCGGGACACCAAATATCTCAGTCATCGGGACGGAGAAGGTTCAGCTGCGATGCGGCAGTCCGGCGCAGGCGAGCGATCTGCTTGCATCGGACACATTGAGAAGCCGATCCTTCGTTGTGCGCAGGACGACCAGGCTGTCGCCAATTGCGGGCCGCTTGCGCGACCCGCTCTTGGACATGCGGATCACTTCTTCACGAGCGGGCAGTCGCCTTGGTCCAGCGGCCGGAACGCCTGATCGGCCGGGATCGTCGCGCGGATCTTGTACAGATCCCATTCGCCCTTCGACTCGGATGGCTTCTTCGCTTCGACCAGGTACGCCGGATGGATCTTGCGCCCATCGGCGCGGATCGTGCCCTTGCCGAACAACGGATCGTCGGTGGGCGTTTCCTTCATCTTCGCAATCACCTTGGTGCCGTCGTCGCTCTTCAGCGCCTCGACCGTCTTCAGATAATGCGTGACCGCCGAGTAGACACCGGCGTGGATCATCGTCGGATGGATGCCCTTGTCGCGCTCGGCGAAGCGCTTGGCGAACGCGCGCGTCTGGTCGTTCATGTCCCAGTAGAATGTCTCGGTGAAGATCAACCCTTGCGCGGTCGGCAGGCCGAGCGCATGGATGTCGGTCAGGAAAACCAGCATGCCCGCAAGGTTCTGCCCGCCCTTGACGATGCCGAACTCGGCCGCCTGCTTGATCGAGTTCGTCGTGTCACCACCGGCGTTCGCAAGACCGATGACCTTCGCCTTCGATGCCTGCGCCTGCAGCAGAAACGAGCTGAAGTCCTGTGTGTTGAGCGGGTGGCGCACCTTGCCCAGCACCTTGCCGCCGTTCTTCAGCACGTTCGCTTCGGTGTCGCGCTCGAGCGCGTGTCCGAACGCGTAGTCGGCGGTCAGGAAATACCACGTGTCGCCGCCGGTCTTGACGATCGCGCTGCCGGTGCCGTTCGCCAGCATCCACGTGTCGTAGGTCCAGTGGATCGTGTTGGGCGAGCACGCCTTGCCCGTGAGATCCGACGATGCGGCGCCGGAGACGAGAAAGGCCTTGCCCTTGTCCTTGGTGATCTGGTTGACCGCGAGCGCCACGCCGGAGTTGGGCGTGTCGACGATCACGTCCACCTTGTCGACGTCGTACCACTGGCGCGCGACGCTCGAGCCGACGTCCGGCTTGTTCTGGTGGTCGGCCGAGACGATCTCCACCTTGTAGCCGCGCTTTTCGATGCCGGAATCCTCGACCGCCATCTTCGCCGCGACGACCGATCCGGCGCCAGCAAGGTCGGTGTACAGGCTCGACATATCGGACAAAACGCCGATCTTGATCACGCCGTCCGAGACCTGCGCCTGCGCGGCGCTGGCCCCGAGCGCCGCGGCGACGGCCAGCCCGACAAGGGTGCGTTTGAATGCCTTCATGGTTTCTCCTCTGTGGCGGTGGGTGGGCGCGCGCCGACGCAGCGCGCAATCCGGGTTTCGGGGTGTGGCGTCAGACACCGAGATAATCGTGGAGCTTCGCCATGTTGGCATCGAGCTCCGCGTTGGGAATCATGTCGACGACGCGACCGTGGTCCACCACGTAGTGCCGGTCTGCCACCGTCGCGGCGAAACGGAAATTCTGCTCGACCAGCAGGATCGTGAAGCCCTGCGACCTTCAGTTCGGCGATCGTGCGGCCGATCTGCTGGACGATCACCGGCGCCAGGCCCTCGGTCGGCTCGTCGAGCAGCAGGAGCCGCGCGCCGGTGCGCAGGATGCGGCCGATTGCGAGCATCTGCTGCTCGCCGCCGGAGAGCTTCGTGCCCTGGCTTTTCAGGCGCTCCTTCAGGTTCGGGAAGAGCTCGAAAATGCGGGCGACCGAAAGACCGCCGTCGCGTACCACCGGCGGCAGCAGCAGGTTCTCCTCGACGTTGAGGCTGGCGAAGATCCCCCGCTCCTCGGGGCACCAGGCGATGCCGAGCCGCGCGATACGGTTCGATGCAAGTGCCGCCGTCTCGCGGCCCTCGAAGGTAATCGAACCTTCGCGCCGCGGCACCACGCCCATGATCGATTTCAGCGTCGTCGTCTTGCCCGCGCCGTTGCGCCCGAGCAGCGTGACCACCTCGCCCGCGCCGACGTCGAACGTAACCCCGTGCAGCACGTGCGACTCGCCGTACCACGCGTTGAGGTCGCGCACCGCGAGCAGGGGCGTTCCCGCCGCCATCGGGGCGCTCGCCGGGGAGGCCGCCGCGCGATCGTCAGGCATGAGCGGTCCCCAGGTAGGCCTCGATCACGTCGGGGTGCTTCGACACATGCTCGTAGCCGCCTTCGGCGAGCACTTCGCCACGAGCAAGCACGGTGATGTGGTCGGAGAGCGTCGCGACGACCGACAGGTTGTGCTCGACCATCAGCACGGTGCGGTTGGCGGCCACGCGTTTGATCAGCGCGGCGATGCGCTCGACGTCCTCGTGCGTCATGCCCGCGGTCGGCTCGTCCAGCAGCATCATCTCGGGCTCGAGCGCCAACGTGGTCGCGATCTCGAGCGCGCGCTTCCTGCCGTAGGCAAGCTCGCCAGCGTGCGTACCCTGGAATTCAGTCAACCCCACGGCCTCGATCAGCTCCAGCGCTCGATCGTCGTGTCGGGTGAGCGCGCGATCGGTGCGCCAGAAGTCGTACGAGTGTCCGTGACGACGCTGCAGCGCGATGCGGACGTTCTCGAGCACGGTGAGGTTCGGGAACACGGCCGAAATCTGGAACGATCGGACGAGCCCCCGCCGCGCGATCGCCGCCGGCCGCATGCCGGTGATCTCCTGGCCCTTGTAGAAAATGTGGCCCCGTGTCGGCGTCAGAAAGTGCGTGAGGAGGTTGAAGCAGGTCGTCTTGCCCGCGCCATTGGGGCCGATCAGCGCGTGAATCGTCCCGCGCCGGACGCGCAGGGCGACGTCCTTCACGGCAATGAAGCCCTTGAACTCCTTCGTGAGCGCCCGGGTTTCCAGAATCGTGTCGTCGGCCATGCCACGCCGGCGCGCGCCCGGCGCACCGTTCCATCCCTTCCGTTGGGTGACGGCGATTATGGGCAAGAGGGCGCCCCTTGGCAATGCCGAGGAGCCTTTGCACAGAACCCCTCGTGGAGAGGCTCCCCAATGTCCGCAGTGCCCCAGGATGCAGCCGTCAACGCTTCCCCAGCCAGCGCTGTGCCTTCTGCATCGCGATCAGCTGCGCCGCGTTGGTCATCGCGACGCGATCCGCCGCGATGAGCGCGATCTGCAGCAATTGCGCCGTCACAAGCGCGTCGGCGAGAGCGTGGTGGCGCTCGCCACCCGCGAGCCCGAAGCGCGCGAGCCAATCGTCGAGGGTCGTGCAATCGGCTCCGGGGAACAGCGCCGGCAGCAGGAACGCAAGGTCGATCCACGGGTGGGCGAATGGCAGCCCGAGGATCGACTTCGCCGCGCGCTCGATCATCGTTTGGTCGAACTCGGCGCGGAACGCGACGAGCGGCGACTTGCCGACGTATTCCAGGAACGCGAGCATCCCCTCCTTCGGCTCGACGCCGGCAAGCTGGGTTTGCCCGCCGATCCGGTGAATCAGGATGTTGTCCTTCGAGCTTGCCTTGTCCTGACGCAGCACCGTCTCAAAGCAATCGGCAAATTCGACGCACCCCGAGTCGATCGCCGCCGCGCCGATGGCGATCAGGCGGTCGCGGCGCAAATCGACGCCGGTGGTCTCCGTGTCCACGACGACATAGCGTGCCCGCGCGTGCGGGAGATCGAGGTTCGCCTTCGGCGCGACGCGCCAGCGGTTGAGCCGATGCTCCTGCGCGCCCCCGACCTTGGAGCCCCCGAAGAGGAAGCCGAGTGCACGGCCAACGACCTTCACGGACGGGTGACCGCGGATCCACCTGGGCCGCGCGCGTGGATCACAGCTGATAGGACTGCTTCAACCGCTGCTGCAGTTCTTTCGCCTGACGGAACGCTTCCTTCAGCATCCGCTGCTCGACTTCGTTCAACGCGTAGGGGTCGATGCGATTGGCATGATCGGTATCGGCAGCCAGGTGTTGCTGGCGCAGCCGCAGCATCTGCAGGAAATGGAACGCTTCGATCGTCGCCGCCACGTGCCGCTCCTCGACGTGCAATTGCCGGCCCGCGGCGCGCAGCCGCGCCGCGGTGCCAGTCTCGGCGATGCCGTGCGCGAGCGCGAAGACGCGTGCGGCGTCGACGAACAACCGCGTCCCGCGCACCTTGAGGTCGATCGTCCCCTTGTGTGCGGGCTCGTCGTCGACGGCGAAGGCCCGGATCAACCCGAGCGGCGGATCCGTCTCCAGCGCGTTCTGCACCATGAGCCGCTGGAAGATGCGGTTCTCCTGCGTGTAGGCGAGCAGCCATTCGCGCAGCGCATCCACGAGCGTCGTGTCGCCGTAGAGCGGACGGAAATCGAAGACGATGTTGGCGGACAGTAGTGCAGCGGGGGTCGGCGTGCGGATCCAGTCGAGAAACTTGGCTTTCCATTCATCGACTGTGAGGCACAGGTCCGGATTGCTCGCCATCACCTTGCCGGTGCAAAGCGGAAAACCGAGCGCGTCGAGGTCGGCGTTGACCGCGGCGGCGAATGCGAGCAGGCGCGGCCGCAGATGCGCGGCCTCCGCCGCACTGGCGGCCTCGAACAGCAGCGCGTTGTCCTGGTCGGTCGCGAAGGTCTGCTCGCCGCGACCCTCGCTGCCGAGCGCGAGCCAGCACCAGTCGATGTCGGCGACATCGTGGCGCGCAAGCGCGAGCTCGATCACCCGCCGCGACAGCACGTCGTTGAGCGAGGCGATCGTCCGCGTCAGCGGCTCGGCGCCCACACCTTGCGCCAGGAGGTTCTCGGTGAGCCGCCGGATGTCGTCGGCCGCGCGCTTCAACGCCTCGTGCGTCTCGGCGCCACGCAGCCCTTCGATCACCTGGCGCATCGACACCCGCTGCAGCGCGAAGAGGTCGCGTTCGTTGATCACGCCGAGAAGCCGGCTGCCGTCGACGACGACGACCTGTCGGACCGCGCTTTCGGCCATCACGTGCATCGCCTCGTACGCCGTCGCCGTGCCGGGCAGCGTGACGATCGGCGAGGTCATCACCTCGGACAGCAATGTCGTGAGAGGCCGCTGGGGGAGCACGACCCGGCGCAACAGGTCCACCAGCGTGAACATGCCGATCGGCGCGCCTTCGCGATCCTGCACGATGACCGTCCGGACCTTCGCGTCCGCCATTCGCTGCAGCGCCTCGCGCAGCGGCGCGTTCCCCGCGGCGGCGACCGGCGCTTGGCGCACCAGCTCGCCCAGCGTCCGGGTCAGTGTCTGCTGGTCGGCGGCGCGCTGGCTGTACTGGCCATGCAGCGTGGCGAGCGACTGCTTCAGCGTCTCCGTAATCGCCTGCGTGCAGTAGCGCTCGAATTCGGGCGAGGTGCGGCGCAGCTCGAGAAAATCGTCGCGCGACAGCAGGTAGCAGAACGTGTCCTCGATGGCGTGGAAGATCTTGGTCGTCGTGCCGCCCGCCGATAGCGCGCCGACGGGAAACAGTTCGCCCGGACCAAGCGTCGGATCCGGTTCGGCCTGGAGGTTGTCCGGATGGCTGCCCACGCGCCCGCGCTGGATGATGTGCAGATGAGTGACAGGTCCCGCCTGCGGCCAAAGTATCGTCGCGTCCTTTTCGAAGTACGCGAGCCGGAGCTTCGGAACGAGGAACGCCAGCGACGCGTCGCTCATCCGGTTGAACGGCGTATAGCGGCGCAGGAATTCCTTGGTCGCCTCGACGATGAGCGGCGGGGTGGTCATCCGGCTAGCGTAAGCAGACGTTTTCGCGCGCGCAAGCAAAAACCCCCGCACGCGGCGGGGGTCGTTGCGTTGCGTCAATCCGACGGCAATCAGTGCGCGGCGGCCTTGGCGGCGAGAATGCCGGTGTTCTGGCGCACGTAGAGCTCGTCCCACATGTCCTCGGCCCGCTTGTCCCGGTATAAGAGCGAACCGATGATCACCGCGAGGAAGCCCAGCGGAATCGAGTACAGGCCCGGGTTCTTCAGGTCGAACCAGGGCTTCTCGAGACCGACCAGGCTCGTGTCGTCACCCTTGAACCGGTCGAGGTTGGCCTTCGCCGCAGCCACGCCCTTGTCGAGCGCGGCGATCGATTTCTCGACCTTCGCCTTGGCGGCGGGGTCCGACGCCGCGGCAAGGTCCGCCTCGAGCTTCGGCTTCGTCGCCCCGGCGCCATCCACCACCTTCTGCGCCGCCGCCTTGACCGCCTTCGGGTACGTCATGTTCGGCGATACCAGCACGAGCCCGATCGCCGTCAGCGTGCCGACGATCATGCCGAGCACGATTCCGCCCGTATTGCACCGCTTCCAGAACAGCGTCAGCAGCACGCACGGGAAGTTCGCCGACGAGGCGACCGCAAACGCGAGGGCAACGAGGTGCGCGACGTTCTGGCCCTTGGCGGCAATGCCGATGGTGATGGCCATCGCGCCGACCAGCACCGTCGCCACCCGCGCCGCCTTGACCTGCTCCTGCGGGGTCACGTGCTCCGCGCGGATCACTCCGACGTAGAGGTCGTGCGCCATTGCCGAGGCCGCCGCGAGCACCAGGCCGGCGACCACCGCGACGATCGTCGCGAACGCCACCGCCGCGACGAACGCGAGGAACAGGTTGCCAAGCATCGAGTCAGGGCCGCCGCCGACGTACTGCGCGAGCAGCGGGCCGGCCATGTTGCCGCCCGGGTCCACCGCCCGGATGTTGACCGCGCCCACGTTCATCGCGGCTCCCATGCCCAGGAACAGCGTCAGCACGTAGAAACCGCCGATGATCGCCATCGCCCAGATCACCGAAACGCGGGCGTCCTGGGCCGTCGGCACCGTGAAGAAGCGCATCAGGATGTGCGGCATGCCGGCGGTGCCGAACACCAGCGCCATGCCCAGGGAAATCTGGTCGATGGGCGCCTTGAACAGCAGGCCCGGCTCGAGGAACCGCTGGCCCAACTCCGCCGGCGTCATGTTCTTCGCCGCGTCACCGAGGAGCGCCGCGACCTGCGCCTGCACCTTGGCGTCGCCGACGACCGCGGTCAGGAATCCCGGCAGGCTGAATCCGTACGGCGTCCAGACGAGCATCACGAGCAGGATCGACGCGGTCACGAGCAGGATCGCCTTGATGATCTGCACCCACGTCGTCGCGACCATGCCGCCGAACAGCACGTAGCCCAGCATCAGCACGCCGACGACGATCACCGAGATTTCGTAGTCGATGCCGATCAGCGTCTTCACCAGCACGCCGCCGCCGACCATCTGCGCGGTGAGGTAGAACGTCGACACGGTGATCGTCGACAGCGCGCCGACGATGCGCACCTTCTTCGGATCGTTGCGGTAGGCGAGGATATCCGACAGCGTGTATTTCCCGATGTTGCGGCAGGGCTCGGCGATCACCAGCAGCACGGTGATGTAGGCGACGAGCCAACCCACCGAGTACATGAAGCCGTCGTAGCCGTAGAGCGAGATCAGGCCCGCGATGCCGAGGAACGACGCCGCCGACAGGTAGTCGCCGGCGATCGCCCAGCCATTCTGCAGGCCGGATACTCCGCCCCCTGCGACATAGAAGTCGGCCGCGGTCTTGACGCGCTTGGCCGCGAGGTACGTGACATACATCGTCACCCCGATGATCGCGCCGAAGACGAGGAACGTGAGCCAGCGCCACTTGTCGGCGACGGCTCCCTGGGCCAGCGCCGGCGTCGCGATCGCGACGAGCGAGACGAACGCCGGCGAACAGTGCAAGGCGGCGCGTGTTCATTTGCGGCCTCCCAGCTTCTTCTCGACTTCATTGACGATTTCAGCCGCCATCGCGTCGAACTCGGTGTTGGCGCGCCGCGAGTAGTAGTACGCGATCCCCCAAGCGACGACGAATTCGGACAGCGCGAACAGGAGCCCGACGTTGACGGGCCCCCACACTTTGATCTTGAAGAGATCCTGGAAATACGCGGCGCCGATGGGCAGCAGGAAATAGTAGATGATCGAAAAGATCATCAGCCCCCAGAGAAACGTCGTCTTCTTTCGGTGCAGCGCCTGGAATCTTGGATCGTCGTCGATCGCCTTCCAGTCCACCTGTGCCATGTCCGCCATGTTGCCCCCCGTGGAAATTGACTGCTGCGTACTGCCGTCATCGACCCGCGCCCGGACCGAACGCGGCATTGGCGCACGAATCCCCCGCGCCGCGGTTGATGCAGGTCAACGGTGCCTCGCGCGGGGCACCGCCAGGCGCGACGATACTCTTGTATAAGATATAAGACTGTCGCCTCGTCGACATTCTACGCCGGAGCGCCGGCGGCCGCACGCCGGGGTTCCGCAAGACGCTGCCCTCAATCCTGCCAGCGCGGCTTGCGCTTCTCCACGAACGCGCCGACACCCTCCTGCGCGTCGGGACCGAGCATGTTGCGCGTGATCGCGACGCTGGCCAATGCATAGGCACTCTCGAGTTTGCGTTCGAGCTGATCGTAGAAAAGCCTCTTCCCCTCGGCGATCACCGTGCGGGGCTTGTCCATCATCTGCGCGGCGAGTGCCGCGACCTCGGCATCGAGTCGGTCCGCCGGCACGACGCGGTTGACGAGACCCCAGTCCTTCGCCGTTGCCGCATCGATGAACGCGCCGGTCATCAGCATCTCGAACGCACGCTTGCGCGACACGTTGCGCGAGACCGGCACGCCGGGCGTCGCGCAGAACAGCCCGAAGTTGATCCCCGAGGTGGCGAACCGCGCCCCTTCCTCGGCCACGGCGAGGTCGCAGGCCGCCACGATCTGGCACCCGGCCGCCGTCGCGATGCCGTGCACCTTGGCGATCACCGGCTGCGGCAGGCGCTGGATCGTCAGCATCACCTCGCAACAGCGGCGGAACAGGTCGCCGACAAACGCCTCGTTCGAATTCGCCAGCAGCTCCTTCAGGTCGTGACCGGGGCAGAATGCCCGGCCGGCGCCCGCGATCACCACAACGCGCACCGCTGCATCGCCGGCGATCGCATCGAGCGCCGCCTGCAGCTCGGTCAGCATCGCGCCGTTGATCGCATTGAATTGCGCCGGGCGGTTGAGGAGGACCGTTGCGACGCCGCCCACGTCCTCGCGCAGGATCAAGGGTTCGACGGCGGACTCGAGCAGGGCGTTCATATCGATCTCCGGCTATGGCTGTCAGAATCTCGCGAACGTTTCGGCCTTCCGGTGTCACTCGATCGCGCTCGTTGACTTCGCCTTCTCGCGCAGCAGGAATTTCTGGATCTTGCCGGTGGAGGTCTTCGGCAGCTCACCGAAAATCACCTGCTTCGGCGCCTTGAACCGTGCCAGGTGCTGCTGACAGTGGGCGATCAGATCGGCTTCGGTGGTCGCGGCGCCGGGTTTGAGCTCGACGAACGCGCACGGCGTCTCGCCCCATTTCGGGTCGGGCCGGGCGACGACGGCAGCCGCCATCACCGCCGGATGGCGGTACAGCGTGTCCTCGACCTCGAGCGAGCTGATGTTCTCGCCGCCCGAGATGATGACGTCCTTGCTGCGGTCCTTGATCTTCACGTAGCCGTCGGGCTGCATCACCGCGAGGTCGCCGGAATGGAACCAGCCGCCGGCGAATGCCTCCTCGGTCGCCTTCGCGTTGCCGAGATAGCCCTTCATCGTGATATTGCCGCGGAACATGATCTCGCCCATTGTCTCGCCGTCCCACGGCACCGGCGCCATCGTCTCCGGGTCGAGCACGGTCATCCCCTCCTCGACCGTGTAGCGCACGCCCTGCCTTCCGTTGCGCTCGGTGCGCGCGCCGATGGCGAAGCGCATCCCATTCGGCGTGCTTCGCGCAGACCGCCGCGGGGCCGTAGGTCTCGGTCAGCCCGTAGACGTGCGTGATGTCGAATCCCATCCGTTCCATGCCTTCGATCACCGCAGCCGGTGGCGCCGCCGCCGCGACGAGGCAGCTCACCTTGTGCGCGATGCCCTGCTTCCACTCGTCGGGCGCGTTGATCAGCAGGCCGTGCACGATCGGCGCACCGCAGTAGTGCGTCACCTTGTGCATCCGGATCGCGTCCAGCACCGGCTTCGGCTCGACGCGGCGCAGGCAGACGTTGACGCCGGCGTTGGCCGCCATCGTCCACGGGAAGCACCAGCCGTTGCAATGGAACATCGGCAGCGTCCACAGGTACACCGCGTGCCGCGGCATGCCCCAGTCGATGATGTTCGACAGCGCATTGAGATACGCACCGCGATGGTGATAGACGACGCCCTTCGGGTTGCCGGTCGTGCCCGATGTGTAGTTGAGCGAGATCGCCTCCCATTCGTCCGCGGGATGCGTCCATGCGAACTCGGGGTCACCGCGCGCGATGAACGCTTCGTACTCCATGCTCCCGAGCCGCTTTCCGCCCGGCCCCAGCACGTCGGCGATGTCGACGACGAGCGGCTTCGCCGCGGTCTGCGCGAGCGCCTTCTCGACCATCGGCGCGAATTCCGTGTCGGTGACGAGCACCTTCGCCTCGGCGTGCTTCAGCATGAAGGCGATCGTCTCGGCGTCGAGCCGCGTGTTGAGCGTGTTGAGCACGCCGCCCGTCATCGGCACGCCGAAGTGCAACTCCACCATCTCCGGCGTGTTGGCGGCCATGACCGCGACCGTGTCGCCTTTGCCGATACCCGCTTTCGCGAGCGCGGACGCAAGACGGCGGCTCCGCGCATACGTTTCCGCCCATGTGTAGCGGCGCTCGCCGTGGACCACGGCAAGATGGCGCGGGTAGGTATACGCGGTGCGCGCGATCAGCGACAGCGGTGTGAGTGGCGTGTAGTTGGCAGCATTGCGATCGAGATCGCGCTCGTACGGGTTCGGTCGGGACATGGCGGCTCCAGGCAGTCCACGGACCACAGCACGCGGACGATGGTGCGAATGATACTTCGGTTGGGAGCGCGGTCAGCACCTTGCTCCGACGCGGCGCATCTCGTATGCTGCCCCGCGACGGCAACGCCGATTCCGAAACACCGGACAACCCATGGGCCACCGCCTTTCGAAGATCGTCACCAAGACAGGCGATGCCGGCACGACGGGGCTGGGCGATGGTTCGCGCGTGGCCAAGGATTCGGCGCGCGTCGCCGCGATTGGCGAGGTCGACGAGCTCAATTCGGCGCTTGGCGTGCTGCTGGCCGAAGACCTGCCAGCCGATGTCCACGATTGCCTCGTCGCCGCGCAGCACGAGTTGTTCGACCTCGGCGGTGAGCTGTCGATCCCCGGCCACGCGGCCGTCACCGATGCCCATGTCGCCCGGCTCGAGGATGCCGTCGAGCGCTTCAATGCCGACCTCGCACCGCTCAAGGAATTCATCCTCCCAGGCGGCACCCGCGCCGCGGCGCTGGCGCACGCAGCGCGTACCGTATGCCGCCGTGCCGAGCGCGCGGTCGTGCGCTTGGCAGCGACGAACCCGGTCCACGATCCCGTGCGTCGCTATCTGAACCGGTTCTCCGACTTGCTGTTCGTGCTCGCCCGCGCGCTCAATCGCGCCGCAAGCCGAGGTGACGTGCTCTGGCGCCGGGATCGGGGCGGCGACGCCAACTAAGGCGCGCCCCGACGCAACCCTCGCCGCCATGGCCGACGAGCCGGCGACGCCCTGGTGGGCGCGTCTTTCTCTCTGGCGCGCCCTCGCCTTCGCGGGCTTTGCCCTCGCGTTTGCGCTCGGCATCACGCTGCTCGCCCCGCGCTCCGAACGCCCCGACGAACGGATCGTCGTCGTGCTGGCGGGCCCCGACGCGAAGCCCACTCTGGTGGCCTCGGCCGACCGCAGCGGCCGCTACCTGACCGTGAAGACGCTCGAGCCCGTGGCGCTTGCGCCACTCCGGACACTCGAGCTTTGGGCGCTGCCGCCGGGCAAGGATCCCCGTTCGCTGGGCATTCTGCCCGCGACGGGCCTTACGCGCGTCCCGCTGGGCGCGCCGGCGGGCATCCTGTTCCAAAGTGTGCCTGCGCTTGCCGTCAGCCTCGAACCGGCGGGCGGCTCGCCGACCGGAAAACCGACAGGTCCCTTGCTCTATATGGGCAACGTCCAGCAATTGTACTGACCGTCGGCCCTGGAAAAGCGAAGGGCCGGGCGGCTGCCCGGCCCTTCTACGGTTGCCCCTTCGAGCAAATGCCGGCAACCGCTGGGGGACTGCTACCGGCGGTCAGCCCGCCTGCTTGCTCTTGGGCTGCACGACGTGCCGGACCTGCTCGAATGCCGCCGCCTTCCGCTCGCGGGCCCCGATGACCTCGATGCGCGCCGGGATGATCGCAACTTCGGTGGGCGCCGGGGCGGCGGCTGCCGCCATCACGGATTGATCGTCCCGGCCGGCAGGCTCGAGGCTCGCGGGTACCAGCACCCCCAGGCTGAAGGTGAGTGCCGTCAACGCGATCGCGGCGGCGCCGAACAATGGGCGGAGGGTCGAGGATTCGTTGCGGTACGCGTTCATGGTTGGCTCCTGGTCCGGTTTTCTGCAGCTCGGCCGTTGGATGCGGGGAAACGGGAATCCGGATTCAGTTCTTGCGCCCGGGCCCCGTCGGCGGCGGTTGCTGTCAGTCCGGATCGTAGGCGGCCGCCGTGACACCCTCAAGACGCAAGCGACGAAGCCCGCGAATCGCGGGGTGAACGCCGCGTTGGCGCGACGAGATGCGCAAGAAGCCGTTGGAAAATGCCCGCAGGCGTCGGCCGGCGCCGCGGCCGCGGGACCAGAATGGCGCCATGGCGGGGCAATCGGCGCGCGGAACGCCGGGGCGCCGGCGGTTCAGCCAGCCTTGCGGACGACCTGATCGATGGCGCCGAAGATCGAGCGGCCGGCGAGGTCGAGCATTTCGATCCGCACGCGATCGCCAAACTTCATGAAGGGTGTCGCAGGTTTGCCGGCTAGGATCGTCTCGACCGTGCGCTGCTCGGCAATGCAGGAATAGCCGACGCCACCCACCGCCGCGGGTCGGCCCGGACCGCCGTCTTCCTTGTTCGACACCGTACCCGACCCGACGATGCTGCCGGCCCCGAGCTCGCGCGTCTTGGCGACGTGCGCGATCAGCGTCGGGAAATCGAAGGTCATGTCCACACCCGCATTCGGATGCCCGAACAACGCGCCATTCAGATGCGAGACCAGCGGCAGATGCACTTTGCCGTCACGCCATGCGGCGCCGAGTTCGTCGGGGGTCGCGGCGATCGGAGAGAATGCGCTAGCCGGTTTCGACTGAAAGAAACCGAAGCCCTTCGCCAACTCGGCCGGGATGAGGTTGCGCAGGCTCACATCGTTGACGAGCATCAGCAGGCGAATGTCGTGGCGCGCGTTCGCTACGGGAGCACCCATCGGCACGTCGCCGGTGATGACGGCGATCTCGGCCTCGAAGTCGATCCCCCATGCGTCGTCGGCGAGCACGATATCGTCGCACGCCCCCAGCATGTGGTCCGAGGCGCCCTGGTACATCAGCGGATCGGTCCAGAACTCCGGCGGCATCGGCGCGCCGCGGGCGCGGCGCACGAGCTCGACGTGGTTCACGTAAGCGGAGCCATCGGCCCATTGATACGCGCGCGGCAACGGCGCCATTGCCGCCTTCGGATCGAACGGCGCGGCGTCGGCAAGGCGGCCCGCATTCAACTCGGCGGCGATCGTGTCGAGCCCTGGGGCAGCGCCGTCCCATTCGTCAAGTGCCGCCTGCAGCGTGCGCGCGATCTCGGGGACAGCCACGCAGCGGGCGAGATCGCGCGAGACGACGACGAGCTGCCCGTCGCGAGTGCCGTCTTTCAGTGTGGCGAGTTTCATCGAAGTGACCGGCCTTCAGCCGCGCTTTTTCAGCGCGTAACCATCGGCGCGGTCTTCCATCTCCCAACCGGCCGCATGCAGTTCGCCGCGGAGCCGGTCGGCTTCGGGCCATTGCTTCGCCCTGCGCGCCGCGAGCCGTGCCTCGGCGAGCGCTCTTATGGCATCGGGAACCGCGACAGCCTTCGGCTCCCACGCCGCCAGCCCGAGTCCGAGCACTCGGTCGAAAGCAAGCAGCGTCGCGCGGCGCATCGCCGGCGGCCCCTCACCGCGCAACGTCTCCCAGGCGACCGCCAGCGCGCGCGGGACGTTCAGGTCATCGTTCACCTCGTCGCCGAATCGCTCGACCAGCGCGGCATCGGGTGGCGCCTCACCGGCGTCGCGCAACGCGTGCACGCCGTGGCGCATCCGGTCGAGCGCCACGGCGGCGGCATCGAGCGCATCCCACGTGAAGTTGAGCTGGCCGCGGTAATGCGCGGTCAGGCACAGGTAGCGGAACGCGAGGGGGTCGTAGCCACGCTCGACGAGTGACTCGACGCGCAGGAACTCGCCGGCCGACTTCGCCATCTTGGCGTCGCTCGCGAGCAGGAAATAGCCGTGGAGCCAGAAGTTCGCGAGTCGCGTGCCGACCCGCGCCTCGGTCTGCGCGATCTCGTTCGTATGGTGGACCGGGATGTGGTCCTCGCCGCCGCAGTGGAGGTCGAAATAATCGCCGAGGTACTTCTGCGCCATCGCCGAGCACTCGATATGCCAGCCGGGAAAGCCCTTGCCCCACGGGCTGTCCCATTCCATCTGCCGCGTCTCACCAGGCGGCGAGAATTTCCACAATGCGAAATCGGTGACGTGCCGCTTTTCGCCCAGTTCGACGCGCTTGCCCGCCTCCAGGCCCTTGACGTCGAGCCGGGCAAGCCAGCCGTAGTCCTTCTGCTTCGCCGTGTCGAAATAGATGCCGTCGGAAGTCCGGTACGCGAAACCGTTCTTCTCGATGTCAGCGATGAAGGCGATCTGCTCGCGGATGTGGTCGGTGGCTCGGCAAAGCACCGACGGATCCTCGAGGTTCAGACGCTTCATGTCGGCAAGGAACGCGTCGGTGTAGAGCCGCGCGATCTCCCACGCTGTCTTGCCGGTGCGGCGCGCTCCCTTCTCCATCTTGTCTTCGCCCTCGTCGGCATCCGACGTGAGATGCCCGACGTCGGTGATGTTCATCACATGCCTGACGCGATAGCCGTTCCACTCCAGCACGCGCTTGAGGAGATCCTCGAACAGGAACGTGCGGAAATTGCCGATATGCTGGTAGTCGTAGACGGTCGGACCGCACGTGTAGAGCCCCACCTCTCCATCCGGGCGCAGCGGCACGAACGGCCGCAGACCGCGCGCGTAGTTGTCGTAGAGCGTGAGTGGACGCGACATCGATTCAGAGCGGTTTCGCCATCACGTAGTCGTCCATCACGTAGCCGGAGCCGATGTCGTTGACGATGGCTTCACGGATCGTGAAACCATGCTTTTCGTAGGCGCGAATCGCCTGCGCATTGTTCTTGTTGACGTTGAGCATCAGCGTCGTCGCCCCGGCGGCGCGCGCGAGTTCGGCGACGCGCACGATCAGCCGCCCGCCGAGGCCGAGGCGTTGCTGCGACTGGAGTACGTACAACTTGTCGAGCTTCGCTTCCATCGGATTCTCGGTCAGGTACCAGGCGGCAAAACCGGCGAGGCGGCCGGCGACCGTCGCGAGTTCCAGGCCGCGGCCGGCCGCTTCGAGGAAGTCCTCCAACACATCGAGCGCATAGCCGCGGTCGAGCATGTAGGCGATCTGCTCGTGCGTGATGATGCCGGGATAGTGCGCGCGCCAGACAACCCCGGCGAGCCGCTGCACTTCGGGCAGTTGGTCGCGGCGGGCGGGAACGATCGCGATCGTCGGTTCGAGCATGGCGTGCGCAGAGCGGCGGGCGGGCGTGAGATTAGCACGCGTTGCGCACCCGCGCGCTGCCGCTGCGAACCCGCGCAATGCGAAGCCGGCTCGATGGAGCACGGTAGAATTGCCGCCGCGGCCGGACCGGCGCCGGCGCGCCGCGCCAGAGTTCCCCTGCCCCTCGCACGCACCCTCCGATGACCCGGCCTGCTGTCCTGCCGTCGCGCTCCGCGCTTCTGCTCGTGCTGAGCGCGATCGCCTTCCTTTGGTTCGCCAATCTCGGTAGCCGCAGCCTGCTGCATTCGGACGAGGGTCGCTATGCCGAAATCGCCCGCGAGATGGCCGTGAGCGGCGATTGGATCACGCCCCGGCTCAGCGACCTCAAGTACTTCGAGAAGCCTCCGTTCCAGTACTGGGTGACAGCCGCCGCGTATCGAGCGTTCGGCGTGCACGAGTGGACCGCGCGGCTGTGGCCGGCGCTGGCGGGCTTTCTTGCCATCATTGCCATCGGCTACGCCGGCCGTGCCCTCGGAGGTGCCGCGCTCGGGACCTTCGCGGGACTGGCGCTCGCCGGAACGCTATGGCATTCGGCGCTCGCGCAGGCCGCGACGCTGGATTCGGGGCTCGCGTTCTTTCTCGCGCTCGGGTTCGCCGGCTTCGTGATTGCGCAGCGGCCCGCTGCCACGGCGAGGGAGCGGCGGGCGTGGATGTGGGTCACCTGGGCGGCGCTCGCCGGCGCCACGCTGTCGAAGGGTCCGATCGGGATCGTTCTGCCCGCTGGCGTATTGGTCGCCTACACCGCGGTGACCCGCGATTACGCGCTGTGGCGGCGGCTTCATCCGGTCTCGGGGGTCGCGCTCTATCTGGCATTGACGGCGCCCTGGTTCATCGCGGTCGCGCGCCACAATCCCGAGTTCATGCAGTTCTTCTTCGTGCACGAGCATTTCCAGCGGTTCTTCACCGATGCGCACCGGCGCCCGGGTTCCTGGTACTACTTCTTTCCGCTGGTCGCTGCCGGCAGCCTTCCGTGGTTATTCCTGCTCGCCTACGGCGTGCGCCGGGCCTGGCGGGAGGGTACGGTCGACGAGGCCGGCTTTTCCTGGCAGCGGTTCGCACTCGTGTGGGCGGCCTTCGTCTTCCTCTTCTTCAGCGCATCGGCCTCGAAGCTGCCGTCATACATCCTGCCGATGTTCGCGCCGCTGGCACTCGTCACGGGGTGGCTATTGCTGGCCCTCTCCCCGCACACGCTCACTCGGCTCGCGCTCTCGGGAGCGATCGCGATCGGCGCGGTTGCTCTCTTCGCACTCGTGTTCTACGACCGGGGGGTGCTGCAGCTCAAGGGGGGCTCGCAGCCGATCGAGATTCTGCAAGCCTACGGCATCTGGGTGAAGGCGGCGCTCGTCGTCGCGACCGTCGGCGCGATCGCCGCGGTGATCGCGTTCGGTCGCGCAACGATGGTGGCGACCGCGCGGTTCTGGGGGGCGGCGGCACTCGCTTTGTCCACGCTCGCGGGGGTAGGGCTCGCGGTGGCCGGATTCGACGTATTCAGCGTAACGCGCTCGACTTCGGCTATCCTGCGCGCGGCACGGACGACGGCGCCGTTCGACGCGTCGGCACCCTTCTATCAGATTCAGATGTACGACCAGACCATCCCCTTCTACCTCGACCGCACGACGACAGTGGTCGGATTCCGCGACGAGCTGGCGCTCGGGATCGATGCCGAACCGGACAAGCAGATCCCGACGGTCGCCGCTTGGCAGCCGCGATGGCGCGCCCTCGCGCAAGGCTACGCGGCTATGCCGCCCCGCGTGTACGACGAACTCGCGGCCGAGGGCGTGCCGATGCGCGTGCTGGCGCGCGATACGCGCCGCGTCATCGTGAGCCGGCAATGAGCGCCGCCGGGCCGCCCCAAGGCGCGAATTGCTGCGGCCTCCGCACCTTTGGAGTTCGCGCGATGCCGCTTGGGGTCGGCCGCCACCCGCGCTCGCAGACGCGCCCTTCGGGCCTTGGCTTCGCCCTGCTCGCGCGGGCGTCCTCGGGGGGCAGCGCAGCGGCGACAGCCGCAAGCGTGGGGGCACATCAGTGACCTTTCCCGCCTTCGCCTTCCTGATGACGGGCGTGCTGCTCAATGCAGGCGCGCAGCTCCTGCTCAAGGCCGGCACCAACGCGACGGGCGTCATCACCCTCACCCGCGACAACTGGCCGGAGATGGTGGTCAGGATGGCGACGCAAGTGCCGTTCGTCCTGGGCGCGTTGTGCTACGTGCTTTCGCTTTTCGTCTGGATACTCGGGCTCTCCCGCGTGCCGGTCTCGGTCGCCTACCCGCTGCTGTCGGTCGGTTATATCGTCAACGCGATCGCCGCACACTACCTGTTCGGCGAAGCAGTCACGGCGACGCGCTGGCTCGGGATCGGCTTCATTGTCGTCGGCGTCTGGCTGGTCGCCAAGAGCTGAACGCCACGGACACGCGATGAGCGACGTGCCTTTCCTCAAGTTCGCCGGCCCGGTCATCGACGAGGCGACGATCGCCGGCGTCGGCGACGTGCTGCGTTCGGGTCACATCGCGAGCGGCCCGTGGGTGCGGAAATTCGAAAGCGCGCTGTCCGCGTTCTGCGGCGGCCGGCCAGTCAAGGCGGTGACCTCGGCGACGGCCGCGGTCGAAATCGCACTGCAGCTTGCCGGCATCGGACCGGGCACCGAGGTGATCACGTCCGCACAGAGTTTCTTCACCGTGCTCAACATGATCGTCAAGGTCGGCGCGACGCCCGTATTCGTCGACTGTGATCTCGTGACCCGGAACATCGACTTGGCGGCAGTCGAGGCGGCGATCACGCCGCGAACGAAGGCGATCATGCCGACGCACTGGCCAGGCTCGCTCGTCGATCTCGACGCCCTCTACGCGATCGCCCGCCGGCACAAGCTGCGTGTGATCGAGGATGCCGCGCTCGTGATCGGCTCCCAATGGAACGGCCGCAACGTCGGGGCAGTCGGCGACCTCGTCACGTTCAGCTTCCATCCGAACAAGAACATCACCACGATCGAAGGCGGCGCACTGGTCGTGAACGACGACGCCGAGGCGCGCCGCGTCGACGCACTGCGTTTCCACGGCATTACCTATCTGCCCGACCGCACGCGCGATGTCGCTTTCCCCGGCGGCAAGTTCAACCTGCCCGACGTCAATGCGCGGATCGGCGTCGCGCAGCTGGAGCGATTGCCGGCGTTCCTCGCCACCCGCCGGGCGCTGGCCGACCGCTACTTCGATCGCTTCGCGACGAGCCCCGGATGCCTGCTTCCGCCGCGGCCACAGGGCGACGACGGCCAGTCGTGGAACATGTGGAGCGTACTCCTGCCGCTCGAGGCGCTCGCGATCGACCGCCGGCAGTTCCGCGACGCCCTTGAAGCGCGCGGGATCGGCACCGGTGTATCGTACGAGGCGCTGCATCTGTCCACGCTCGGCCGCCGTTACGGCGGGGGGGAAGGAAGGTTTCCGAACACCGAGCGCATCGCGCGCGCGACGGTGACGCTGCCGCTGCACGCCGCGATGACGATCACCGACGTCGATCGCGTGTGCGGCGTGGTCGCCGAGGTCATCACTGCGGGACGACTGTGAACGAAGTTGCAAAGACAACGATGCCGACCCCACCGGGGCAAGCGCAGCTTTCCGTCGTGATCCCCGTGTACAACGAGGAGGCGGCCCTGCCCGCGCTCTTCGCCCGCTTGTATCCGGTGCTCGACGCGCTGCACGTTTCCTACGAGGTCCTGTTCGTCAATGACGGCAGCCGCGACAAGTCGGCTGCGCTGCTGCGCGAACAGTGGGAGCGACGTCCCGACGTCACACGCGTCGTGCTGTTCAACGCGAACTACGGGCAGCACCTGGCGATCGTCGCCGGCTTCGAACGTTGCCAAGGTGAACGCGTCGTCACGCTGGACGCCGACCTGCAGAATCCGCCCGAGGAGATCGGCAAGCTGCTGGCAGCGATGGATGCCGGTCACGATTACGTCGGTGGCGTGCGCCGTACCCGCGAGGACTCGTGGTGGCGGCGCACCGCGTCGGCAGCGATGAACCGGCTGCGTGAGAGGCTCACCCATATCGTCATGACGGACCAGGGTTGCATGCTGCGCGCCTACAGCCGCGAGATCGCCGCCGCCGTCGCGGCGAGCCGCGAAGTCAGCACGTACATCCCGGCGCTCGCCTACACGTTTGCGAGCAGCCCCACCGAAGTCGAGGTTGCCCACGCCGAACGTGCCGCCGGCGAATCGAAGTATTCGCTCTACCGGCTGATCCGCCTCAATTTCGACCTGATCACCGGCTTCTCGCTCGTTCCCCTGCAGCTTGGCTCGATGTTTGGAATGCTCGTGGCGGCACTGGCGCTCGCCAGCTACCTCGTCGTAATCGCCTACCGCCTCTACTACGTCGACGACTGGCGCAATGCGCTCGCGGTGTTCTGGGACCGCGACATCCTCGCGTTCTTCCTGATCGGGATGCTGCTGTTCGGAGTTGGCCTTCTCGGCGAGTACGTGGGCCGCATCTACCAGCAGGTGCGCGAGCGGCCGCGGTACACGGTGCGTGCGGTGCTGGAAAAAGCCGAAAGGCAGGATCCTTGAAGAAGACACGGGCACAGTCCTTACTCGCGGACTGCCTCGCCTTCTTCGTGCTCTCGCTGCCCGCATCCGCCGTGCGGCAGGTCAATGTGAAAGCGAGCTCTTGATGCTCGTTGCCACGTGACTCGTGCCGTTGTCTTCGCCTACCACAACGTCGGCGTCCGCTGCCTGCGCGTCTTGCTCGCGCACGCCATCGACGTCCCGCTCGTCGTCACGCACGCCGACGATCCGGGCGAAGCAATCTGGTTCGGCTCCGTGGCCGCGACGGCGGCCGAATGCGGCATCGCCACGATCGCTCCCGACGACCCCAATGGGCCCGACGTCGTCGCGCTGATCGCGGCGCACGCCCCCGACTTCCTGTTCTCGTTCTACTATCGCCGGATGCTGAAAGCGCCGCTGCTCGCGTTGCCCGCCCGCGGCGCGCTCAACCTGCACGGCTCGCTGCTGCCGAAATACCGCGGCCGCGCACCGGTGAATTGGGCGATGCTTCACGGCGAGCGGGAAACCGGGGCAACGCTGCACTACATGACGGAAAAGCCCGATGCCGGCGACATCGTCGCGCAGACCGCCGTGCCGATCCTCCCCGATGACGTGGCGCTCGAGGTATTCGACAAGGTGACCGTCGCCGCCGAGATCGCACTCGACGGCGTGTTGCCGGCGCTCGTCGCCGGAACCGCCTCGCGAACGCCCCAGGACCCGTCGCAAGCGAGCTACTTCGGTGCCCGCCGGCCCGAGCACGGGATCATTGACTGGACGCGCAACGCGATGGCGGTTCACAACCTCGTGCGCGCGGTAGCGCCGCCCTATCCCGGCGCATTCACCGTGGTCGGCGGCGTCCGGGCCCGCATCCTGCGAACGCGCGTGATCGATCCGACCGAACCGGCACATCCGGCGATGCTCATCGCGCGCGACGGCCGCATCATCGCGCACTGCAACGGCGGCGGCACGCTGCAGGTGCTGGCGCTCGAACTCGACGGCGCACTGATTGCGCCGTCGGCGTTCGCCACACGATTCGGTTCCGCGCCGGTCCCGTTCGAATGAGCCACGGTTCCGGCACTCCCAGCCTCGATGCGCGCGGCCTCGCCAAGAACCGGGTGGAGGCGCTCGCGGACGGCATATTCGCCGTCGCAATGACGCTGCTGGTCCTCGACATCAAGTCACCGGAGGCGCGCTGGTTCGATACCGATCGCGCGCTCATCGACTATCTCGCGCAGCTCGAACACAACATCGCGATGTACGTGATCAGCTTTTTCGTGCTGGGAATATTCTGGATCGCGCACCACATGCTTTTCCATTTCGTTCGGCACATGGATCGCCGCTTGCTGTGGATCAACCTGGCGTTCCTGCTGCTCATCACACTGGTGCCGTTCTCCACCGATCTCCTCGGCGATCACGGGCACCTCAGCCTGCCGGTATTCGTCTATGGCGCGAACCTTCTGGCTTTGGGCGCGTTGCTGCTGGTCCACCTCCGCTACCTCGGGTCGCACCCGCATCTCGCGGCGGCCGAGCTGACCGCCGAGGTGGCAACGCACATGCGCCGGGAGGTTCGCCTGTTCGCGCTGGTGCCGCTGATCTCGATGGCCGCGTCGTTTTACAGCCCGCGCGTCGGCATGTACCTTTACCTGCTGCTCGCCATCCCCGCATTCGGTCCGAGCCGGATCGACCGGTTGACCGAGGCGGCCGCGGTGCGGCGGCCCGATCCTCCTGCGGAAGATTCATGAGACGAATACTGATCCTTGGCGTCAACGGTTTCATCGGTCACCACCTCTCCCGGCGCATCCTCGACGCGACGGACTGGGAGATTTACGGCATGGACATGCAGACCGACCGCGTCGCCGATCTCCTGCCCGAGAAGCGCTTCCGCTTCTTCGAAGGCGACATCACGATCAACAAGGAATGGATCGAATACCACATCAAGAAGTGCGACACCGTGCTGCCGTTGGTCGCCATCGCGACGCCGGCGACCTACGTCCGCGAGCCGCTGCGCGTGTTCGAGCTCGACTTCGAGGCGAATCTGCCTATCGTGCGGCAGTGCGTCCGGCACCGGAAGCGCATCATCTTTCCCTCGACCTCCGAGGTCTACGGGATGTGCGCCGATGAGCAATTCGATCCCGACCAATCGCCGCTGGTGCTGGGGCCCATCAACAAGCCGCGCTGGATCTACGCCTGCGCGAAGCAGCTGATGGACCGAGTGATCCACGCCTACGGCATGCAGGAAGGGCTCGACTACACGCTGTTCCGACCATTCAACTGGATCGGCGCGGGCCTCGACTCGATCAACACGCCGAAGGAAGGCAGCTCGCGCGTCATCACCCAGTTTCTCGGTCACATCGTACGCGGCGAGCCGATCAAACTGGTCGATGGCGGCACGCAGAAGCGCGCCTTCACCTACATCGACGATGGTATCGACGCGCTCATGAAGATCATCGCCAACAACGGCGGAATCGCCACGGGAAAGATCTACAATATCGGCAACCCGCGCAACAATGTCTCGGTGCGCGAACTCGCGACGATGATGCTCGACCTGGCGCTCACGTACCCCGAGTACCGCGACAGCGCGGCGCGCGTGAGGATCATCGAAACGACGGCCGCCGAGTACTACGGCAACGGCTACCAGGACGTGATGAATCGGGTGCCGATGATCGCCAACACTTCCACCGATCTTGCCTGGAAGCCGGTCGTCCCGATGGACGAGGCGTTGCGTCGCATCTACGATGCGTATCGCGGGCACGTGGCGGAAGCGCGCAATCTGGTGGAGTAGGGAAGCCGACTGGCGCCAGCGATTGTCCATCGCTCGCGCCAAGCGCCCGGAGTCCGATGATCCTTGCTCTGAAGATCGACGTCGACACGCTGCGCGGCACCCGCGAAGGCGTCCCTACGCTTGTCACGCTGCTGAAAAAGCACGGCGCCGGCGCCACCTTCCTCTTCTCGCTCGGCCCGGACCACACGGGCCGCGCCATCAAACGTGTCTTTCGAACGGGCTTTTTCGCCAAGGTGCGGCGCACGTCTGTCGTCCGGCATTACGGCATGCGGACGCTGCTCTACGGCACGCTGCTGCCGGGGCCCGATATCGGCCGTCGCGCCGCCGACGTCATGCGCGCCGTCCGTGATGGGGGCTTCGAAACCGGCGTCCACACGTGGGACCACATCCGCTGGCAGGATGGCGTGGCCACCGCCAACGCGGCGTGGACGCGCGCCGAGATGCACCGGGCGTGCGAGCGCTACACCGACGTTTTCGGCACCGCGCCGCTGACGCACGGCGCCGCCGGCTGGCAGATGAACATCCACGCGCTCCGCCTGACCCAGCGCCTCGGCTTCGAATATTGCTCCGACGGGCGGGGCACTCGCCCGCACCTGCCCGTCTGGAACGCCGAGCTCATCCGCTGCCCACAGCTGCCGACCACGTTGCCGACGCTGGACGAGCTGATCGGCCGCGCCCCAATAACCGAGGACAATGTCGCGGCGCATCTGCTGGAGATGACGCGGGAGCCCGGCGCCGCCGGCCATGTCTACACGCTGCATGCCGAGATGGAAGGCATGCAGCTCTCGCCCGTGTTCGAGCAGCTCCTCGTCGGCTGGAAGGCGCAGGGATGGCAGCTCGGGTCAATGCGCGCGCTGTTCGATACACTGCAGCCGCTCGCACTGCCGCGGTGCGAAGTCGGACTGGGCCAAGTCGCGGGACGCAGCGGCACGCTGCTCGTGCAGGACCGCGAATTCCTGGGCGACGTCGACCTCGCGCGCGCCGCATGACGAGTCACGCCCCCTGATCGTCCGCGATCGCCGCGGCCCACATTCGGCACCGCAAGGAGACCCACCATGCTCGGCAAGAAAATCACCGATTTCGCGGTCCCGACGACCAGTGGCAAGACGTTCAAACTGTCCGACCACAAGGGCCATCCGGTTGTGCTGTACTTCTATCCGAAGGACAACACGCCCGGCTGCACGACCGAAGGCGCGGACTTCCGTGACCGCTACAGGCAGTTCGCAAAGCTCGGCGCCGTCGTCGCCGGCATCTCGCGCGACAGCCTGAAGTCGCACGAGGGCTTCAAGGCGAAGATGGAATTCCCGTTCGAGCTGATTTCTGACGCGGACGAGAAGCTGTGCGCGCAATTCGGCGTGATCAAGATGAAGAACATGTACGGCAGGAAGGTGCGCGGTATCGAGCGCAGCACGTTCCTGATCGGTCCTGATGGAAAGCTCGTCCGCGAATGGCGCGGCGTAAAGGTGCCGGGCCACGTCGACGACGTGCTGGAGGCAGTGAAGGGGCTCGGATAATCCGCCAGGCTGGAAGTCAGTCGCTCGCGTCTGTAAACAGATCGACGCCGGCGTGCATGAGCCACCATTTCCACTTGGGTACGGCACGGTATGGAAGCACGTGCCCGACGCCCGTCCGGGTCGGTTTCCCCCTCACCATCTCGCGGGCAAAGGAAGTTGTCTGATCCACCCCGACATTGCACGACCAGTTGTCGCGGTCGGCGACGGTGCAGTCCGTGTACTTGCCCGACGGCGTGCCCGACTCCCTGATCCAGTAGACCACTTCGTGGCGGCTTCTGCTGGCCCTGAACGCATAGCGCTCAGCCGGCACGAGCTGCCCGGTGCATCGCGTGCCCTGCCAGATACCCTGCTCGCAGCGGACCGTATAGATCGTCCGCTCGCCCTGCAACGTGATGCGGTCGCTAGCCCAGGCAAGAGCAGCAACGACCATGAAGGCCAGCAGTCCGAAGATCAGCTTGAACATCGATTCCGGTCGGCGTCTCGCGTCGGCGTGTACGTCGCCGCCCGGTGTTGCGTCGAGCGGTGTGCCCTTGCATCCGCGCGTCCTGCCCCGTGCCGATGCGCGGCGGAAGCGGGGGAATGATAGCCTGCCGCGACGCGTGAGCGACTTGGGCACGGTCGCCACGAGCCGTCGCGCGCCGCGCCCGCTCGCCCGCACGGCGGCGGCGTCTGAAAAACACCACAATCGGTGGCGGTTCACAACCGATTGGACCACCAGTGCTTGTGCCGATCGGACTCGCAGCGCTAGGATACGTGCGGATTCGCCGCTATCTTCACCGCAGCACCCGACGCCACCAAGGAGGCCCATGGTCGAGCGCAAGACCCGCCCCGCTCCCCTCACCCTCGTCGCCCGCAAGTTCGCCAAGCCCGCCGGCAAGCCCGGCCCGGCCACCCGCCTCCAGTTGCCCAGCAAGCTCTTCGTGCTCGACACCAACGTGCTGATGCACGATCCGACGAGCCTGTTTCGCTTCGAAGAACACGACATCTACCTGCCGATCCTGACGCTCGAGGAACTCGACAACAACAAGAAGGGCGTGAGCGAAGTCGCGCGCAATGCCCGGCAGGCGTCGCGCTTCCTCGACGAGCTCGTGACCGCGATGCCGAACGGGATCGCGGAGGGAATCCCGCTCGACGCCAAGTCAGGCGGCGCAGCCTCCGGCAAGCTCTACCTGCAAACCGAAGTCATCACCACGGTGCTGCCTTCGTCGCTGGCCAACGGCAAGGCCGACAACCAGATCCTGGCCGTCGTGATGCACCTCGCGCACCTGCACCCCAAGCGCCATGTGATTCTGGTCAGCAAGGACATCAACATGCGGATCAAGGCGCGCGCGCTGGGGATCGCCGCCGAGGATTACTTCAACGACAAGGTGCTCGAGGACACCGAGCTGCTGTATGCCGGGATGCAGGAGCTGCCCGGCGATTTCTGGGAGCGCCACGGCAAGGCGATCGAGTCCTGGCAGCATGGCGGACACACGTATTACCGGATCACCGGGCCGCTCGTGCCCTCACTGCTGGTCAACGAGTTCCTCTACCAGGAAAAACCCGGCGAGGCGCCGCTGTACGCGCTGGTGAAAGAGGTCAGCGGCAGGACCGCGGTACTGCAGACGCTGAAGGACTACACGCACCAGAAGAACAATGTGTGGGGCATCACAGCGCGCAACCGCGAGCAGAATTTCGCGCTCAATCTGCTGATGAACCCCGAGATCGATTTCGTCTCGCTGCTGGGCCAGGCGGGCACCGGCAAGACGCTGCTGACGCTCGCCGCGGGGCTGATGCTGACACTCGAATTCAAGGTCTACTCGGAGATCATCATGACGCGCGTCACGGTCCCCGTCGGCGAGGACATCGGCTTCCTGCCCGGCACCGAGGAAGAAAAGATGAATCCGTGGATGGGCGCACTCGAGGACAATCTCGACGTTCTCAACAAGACCGACGACGAGGCCGGCGAATGGGGTCGTGCCGCGACGCGCGACCTCATCCGCTCGCGGATCAAGGTCAAGAGCCTGAACTTCATGCGCGGCCGGACATTCATCAACAAGTATCTGATCATCGACGAGGCGCAGAACCTCACGCCGAAGCAGATGAAGACGCTGGTGACGCGCGCAGGACCGGGAACCAAGGTCGTGTGCCTCGGCAACATCGCGCAAATCGACACGCCGTACCTGACCGAGGGCAGCTCCGGGATCACGTACGTCGTCGATCGCTTCAAGGGCTGGTCGCATTCGGGCCACGTCACCTTGCAGCGCGGCGAGCGCTCGCGGCTCGCCGACCACGCAGCGGAAATCCTCTAGCCGGCTCGGGAGCCCGCTCGCTTCGGTCGGCACCGAGCCGCAGCGCGCGGCGCCGTTCGGAGGCCGCAGAACCAGTTAGAATTGCGGTTATGCAAGGCGCCGCCGCCCGGATGGTCCACCCGTTGCCCCTCGAAGCGCTCGAGACTGCCGTCGCTGCCGCCACCGAGCCGTCGGCGCGCATACGGGCGCTAAACGCGTTCGCCACGGAACTCGCGCGCACGGGACACGCCAAACGCGGCGTGGTGCTGGCGCAGGAGGCGCGATCGACCGCTGAAGCCCATCCCGATACGGGGCTCGTCGCCGCCTCGCTGCACGCGCTCGCGCGCTGCCATTTCTATCTGGCCGACTTCGTTACCGCACTGGAGCTGCTCCTCGAGGCGGCGCGCGGTTACCAGGACCAGGGCGATCTCACCGATGCGGCGACAGCGCTGGCCGGGGTCGGGCTTTGTCAGCACCGGCTGGGCGCGCAGGAAGATGCGGTCGCCTCGCTGCTGCATGCGCTGGAGTCGGCGCGCGAGCTGGGATTCGTTACCCTCGAGATCAACATCCACAACTCGCTGGGCTCGGCGCTGCTTGCATCCGGTCGCTCCGACGAGGCTGCGCAGCACCTCGCTGCCGGCGCGCGCCTCGCCGAAGAGCAGCAGAACCGAAGCCTGCTGACCAAGCTCGTCCACAACCAGACGCTGGTTGCGCAGCGGCGCGGCGAGGACGCGCCCGATGGCGAGGCCGCGCGCCGCGAATTCGAAGCCGGGCTGGCACTCTCGCGCCAAGCGCTCTCCCTCGCACGCGAACTCGGCAACCGCTACGACGAGGCGCACTCGCTGGGCCAGTCGGGAACGATGCTGCGCCTGCTCGGCCGTACGACCGAAGCCGAGGCGGCACTGACGGCGACCCTCACGCTCGGTCGCGACCTCGACGAGCCGCACGTGCAGGCCGAGGCGCTGCTGGAGCTTGGACGGCTCCACGCAAAACGCGACGCGGCTCGCGCCCGGCGTTGCTTCCAGGACGCGATCGCGCTCGCCGAGCGCATCAACGCCAAGACCATGCTCGCCGATGCATGCGCCGACCTGTCTTCGCAACACGAGCGTGACGGCGAATTGGGTGCGGCGCTCGCGCTCTACAAACGCTTCCACGCAGTGCGCGAAGCCGAGTTCGCGACCACGCGGCAGCACGCGGCACGCGCCGCCCAGCTGTGGATCGATTTTCAGCAGGCGACCCGGCAGGCGAGCCAATATCGCGAGCAGGCAAAGTTGCTGGCCGAGGACAAGGAAGCGCTGGCGAAGCAGGCCGAGGTCCTGACGGCCGCCTCGCAACAGGATCCGCTGACGGGACTCCTCAACCGCCGCGGACTCGACGCGCAGGTGGGCGCGCTGGTCGCGGCAAGCGAAGTCAACGCCGTTCCGCTCACGGTCGCGCTGATCGACATCGACAAGTTCAAGACGATCAACGACTCGTTCTCGCACATGGTCGGCGACGCGGTGCTGAAGCGCGTCGCCGGCATCATCCGCGCGCACTGCCGCGTCAATGACCTGCCCGTCCGCTACGGCGGCGACGAATTCCTCGTCGTGCTGGCGGGCGCGGGTCCCGACGGCAGCACGCTGGTCCTGAAGCGGCTGAAGGACGCCGTCGACGCCTGCGGCTGGGGCGAGGAGGCGGCCGGCCTTGCGGTCACGCTGTCCATTGGCGCTGCCACGCGCCCGACAGGCGCCACGCTCGCCACGACGATCGCGGCCGCCGACCACGCGCTCTACGCAGCGAAGAGCAGCGGGCGCAACCGGATCATGCTGGCGCCAGTCGGCAGACCGTAACGCTACGGCCGCAAGCGCATCGCGTCAACCCCGCGTGGTAGCGGCCGAAACGCCGAGAAGCGCGCGTCGGGTCGCGTGCAGAAATTGTCGTTGATAACGGCGGTCAGGCTCCAGGTACGCGGCCTCCGCCCATTCGTTCCATGCGTTGATGAAGACGAGCCGCTCGCCAGGCGGATCGTCGCGCATCGTCCGCGCGACCGTTTCGCGCAGCCAGTGCTCGTAGATCTCCGGCGTGGCGTGGATGAACGTGAGCGCGTCGTCCTGTCGCCGCGCGGCATTGTCCCATCCGGGCATGACGGTGCGGTGCCAGCGGCAGCCCGGCGCCGGCCGCTCCAGCGCGTCGAGCACGTATTGCCGGTAGTCGACGATCGTGCCGCGAAACCGCGGGTTGACGAGCTCGACGCGTTCGTTGACAGCCGGCGTGCGCACGCCATGCGGCGGAAATTCGACCAGCGCATCGAAGCCGTGACACGTGGGATCCTGCGTGTCATAGGTCTGCGCCGCGCAGAGGTAGATGTCGCCGATGCCTTCGCCGGCGCAGATCGCGCGCCAGGAAGCCACCGTCGCCTTTGGGTCAGGCAGCACCCCGATCCGGTAGACGATGAACAGCGGCTTGCCGTCGACGCGGATATAGCGCGGATCGCGAAAATGCGGCAGAAGGTCGCGGATCAGGCGTGCGTCATTCTCCGGTGATGGGTCGTGCGCGATCAGGATTTCTTGATCGGCCCCGTCCCAGCGCCGCGTCCAGTTCTCGTTGGCCCAGCAGAGGCAGTACGGAAAGCCGGGTCGCCCGCTCGCGCGCAGGTCTTCGATTGGTCGCTCGAGCAGGCGCTTGCCCCCGAACCAGTAATAGTAGTAGCAAAACCCGGAGAGCCCGTACTCGCCGGCGAGCTCCGCCTGCCGAGCGCGTACCTCGGGATCGCGCAGGTCATACGCCCCGAGCTCGCCGGGGATGCGGGGCTGATCGTGGCCCGAGAAATTCGGCGTCGCGCGCGCGACGTTCGTCCACTCGGTAAAGCCTGCGCCCCACCACTGGTCGTTTTCCGGGATCGGGTGGAACTGCGGCAGGAAGAATGCGATCGCGCGCACGTCGTGCGGGGCATTCATGACGGGCACGTCGATCGAGCGGCCGAAACAGCTGCGAGCGCGTCGGTGACGAGCCGTTCGTACGCGATCGCGAGCGCCGCCGGATCGAACAGGCGCCGCGCCGTCTCACGCCCCGCCGCGCCGATGGCTGCAGTGCGATTCGGGTCCGCGCGCAAGGCAGCCACGAATTCGAGCGCCTCGTCATCGCTGTCATGGAGCAGCGCGTCGACGCCGTGGTCGAGATATTCGGCATAGATGGATGCGCGCGGGCACACGACCGGCACCCCGTGCGCCATCGCGCCGAACAGGTCGCGGCCGGCGCCCTCCCTCCACCATTCGCGAGCCCGGTACAGATAGACGTCGAGCGTCCCGAGGAACGCCGCGAGCGGCGCTTCGCGCCGTGAGACGCACATGACCGCCGGGTCGTCGCCAAGCGCATAGCGCAGGCGCCCCGGATCGTAGAGGCGCAGCGTGCCGGCTTTTGCGGCGATGGCGCGCAGGAACCCGACCGATTCCGCGCGCGCCACCGTGCGGCCGTCCTGCGCGACGACGCCCACCGTGAATGCGCCGCCGCCTCGTCGATCCCGATCGCGCAGAGGTGCGATCCGTGCATCGACGGCGATCGGCGGCAACAGGACGTGGTGTCCGGCGCCGAAGCGACCCGCTTTTGCACACGATTCGACGACCAGGTCGATCGGACATGCCCCGTCGCACGCGATTGCGCGTAGCGCCTCGTGCCAGCGCGACGGGCGAGCGCTTTGCGCGAAGACGATCGTGTGCTCCGGCGCCGCGTGCGGCAGCCACACGTCGCAATCGACATCGATCCCGACGAATACCTGTAATCCGCCTCGCGGATGGCGCCCACGGGTTGCGTCGGGAACCTCGATCCGGCGACCGTCGAGATGCGCGGTGTCCGCACCGTGCGCCGACCAGAGCACGGGGTCGAACGGCGCGAGCAAGCTGGCGAGCTGGCGCAGCATCCACGCGTCGTCTGCTTCCGAGCCATCGGCGCTGCCGATCAGGTGGACCGTCGTGCCGCCGGAATGCGCGCCAGACACCCGTGCTCCCGGTGTGCGCAGTAGAGCGAACATCGACGGCAGCACCTGTTCGCAAAGCACGTCCAGTGCGCTGCGCTCGCGCGCCTGCTGCGAACCGATGATCAGCGAACGATTCTGTTCGATTGCCGGGTAGGGGGACCGTAGCAACAGCGCGTCCTCGATCAGGCGCCGCGCATCGAGCAAGTCGCCGGCGCTCCAGCGAAGCATCGCCAGCATGTGGAGCGCATCGTGCGTCCGCGGTGCCACGGCGAGGACGTCGCGGTAGAGCCCGTCAGCCTCGCGCGCGCGGCCCGCGACCTGGTGCGCGAGGGCGCCCTCCATCAGGGCACCGAGCCGATCGCACTCTTCCTCCGGCACGCGGTCCCAATCGGATCCCGCAGGACGGTAGCTGCTGCGACGCGCGACAGATGAGCCAGCGCCGAGCGCGCCGCAACACTCCTTGTAGCGTTTTCCGCTGCCGCAGGGGCACGGGCTCAAGCGCGACACCGGCGCCGACCCGGCGCTCATTGGTGTGTTCCCACGCTTGCGGTTGTCGCCACTGCGCAGTAGCTCGCGCCTTGGGGCGGCCCGGCGGCGCTCATTGGTGTGCCCCCACGCTTGCGGCTGTCGCCGCTGCGCTGCCCCCCAAGGACGCCCGCGCGAGCAGGGCGAAGCCAAGGCCCGAAGGGCGCGTCTGCAAGCGCGGGTGGCGGCCGACCCCAAGCGGCATCGTGCCCACTCCAAAGGTGCGGAGGCCGCAGCAGTTCGCGCCTTGGGACGGCCCGGCGGCGCTCACCAGCGTCGTCACCGCCGTGGCATCAGGCCGGCGCGGCCGCACTCGCGGGTGCTGGCACCGCGTCGATCACGTACTGGAACGCGTACAGGTCCTCCAGGTCGTCGAACGAATGAAATCCTATGCTCACGTTGCGCGTATCGAGACGGCCCGGGCGTCGGTTGACGACGATGCCGTCAACAATCTCGGGCTGTGTAAGGGGTTCCATGTTACGCACGGTGTAGCCGGTTTCCTCGAACAAGCGCCGTAACCCGTCGCGGGTGAAGAACCGCACGTGCGTAATGTCCAGTACGCCGTCCGTCGCGTAGTCCCAGCGCCCGGCGGCGAGCGCGTCGAGCGTCGCCAGGTTGCGGATGTTCGGGACGCTTGCCAGCACCCGCGATTCCGGCAGGAGCCACTCGCGAATGCGTAGCAGTGCCCGCCATGGATCGTAGAGATGCTCCAGCACGTCGAGCAGCAGCACCGTCCCGATCCGCGCATCGGGCGCATGCGCGGCGAGATCCACGTTGTCGATTCCGGCGCAGATGACCTGGTCGAGGTACTGCTTTGCATATTCGGCGGCCTGCGGATTGAGTTCGATCCCGATCACGCGGGTACCCGGAAACTTCTCCTTGATCAGCTTGCCCGTCGCGCCACCGCCACAGCCGACGTCGAGGACCGTACCTGGCGGCGCCGTGATGAAGCTTGCGATTTCCGGACGCCGGTTCCGGTGATACGAGGGGTCGAAGGGGACATCGCTGCCGAGATGCGTCTTCCAGACGAAATCCATGGCCTGCTTCCGCCGGTGCGTCAGTAGCTGCCGGGCGCCGCGAAACTCTCGAAGCGCGTGTATTCGCCGAGGAACGTGAGACGCACGGTCCCGATCGGACCGTTGCGCTGCTTGCCGATGATGATCTCGGCCACGCCCTTCTCCTGCGTATCGGCGTTGTAGACCTCGTCGCGGTAGATGAACAGGATCAGATCCGCATCCTGTTCGATCGCGCCGCTCTCGCGAAGATCGGACATCACCGGCCGCTTGTTCGGCCGCTGCTCCAGCGACCGATTGAGCTGGGATAGCGCCATCACCGGGACCTTCAGTTCCTTCGCCAGTGCCTTCATCGATCGCGAAATCTCCGAAATTTCGGTGGCGCGATTCTCGCCACTCGTCGACGCCTGCATCAGCTGCAAGTAGTCGACGATGACGAGCCCCAGCTTGCCGTAGGTCTTCATCAGCCGGCGCGCACGCGCGCGCACTTCGATCGCGTTCAGGGCCGGCGTCTCGTCGATCAGAATCGGCGCCTCGTTCAGCCGCCCCAGCGCCGCGGTAAGCTTTTCCCAGTCCTCGCTCGCGAGGCGACCGGTGCGCAGCTTGTGCTGGTCGAGCCGTCCGACGGAGCCGATCAGGCGCAGCGCGAGTTGCGTGGCGCCCATTTCCATCGAAAACACGACGACCGGCATCCCTGCGGCAAGCGCCACGTGCTCGCCGATGTTCAGTGCCAGGGCCGTCTTGCCCATGCTCGGCCTGCCGGCGACGACGACGAGATCGCCCGGCTGCAATCCTGAGGTCATCCGGTCGAGATCGGCAAAGCCCGTGGGCACGCCGGTGACGTCCGAGGGGTCGTCGCGGTTGTAGAGCGTTTCGATGCGCTCAACCACCCCCGCGAGCAACGTGCCGATTTCCTGGTACTGCTGCGCTCCGCGCGACCCCTGCTCGGCGATGTGCAGCACTTTCGCTTCGGCCTGATCGAGGACTTCCTTGGCGCTCCGGCCGAGCGGATTGAACGCAGCATCCGCGATGTCGCCGGCGGTCGCCGCGAGCTGGCGCAGGATCGAGCGATCGCGGACGATCTGCGCGTAATGGCGGATGTTCGCTGCGGTCGGGACATTGGCCACCAGCGCGCCCAGATACGGGAGACCGCCGACGTAATCGAGTTTCTGCGCTGAAGCGAGCGACTCCGACACGGTCACCACGTCCGCCGGCTTCCCGTCGGCGACCAGGCCGATGATGTGCTGATAGAGGAGCCGATGCGCTTCGCTGTAGAAGTCGGCGTCGGCGACGACGTCGCCGACCTTGTCCGCCGCCTCGTTGTCGAGCAGGAGTCCGCCCAGCACCGACTGCTCAGCCTCCAGCGAATGCGGGGGAAGCTTCAGCGCATCGAGTTGCGGATCGTCTGGCATCGGTTGGCTCGCGCCGTTACGGGACCGGCGGCGCGTGGCATCAGCTGATTGGAAATGCGTTTCTCCGCGGCTCCGCCCGCGGCGAAGGCGCGACGCGGATGGTTCCGATTCTAGCAGGCCGGCGCGGGCCGCCGTCAGGCTTCCTGCACACCGAGGCCGAGACGGCGATTGGCCGGCACCGCGACGTCGATAAGTCCCGGGCGCGGGAGGTGCAGCGCCGTCATCAGCTGGATGAAGTCGTCGCGTGACCGGCCGGCGATCCGCGCATTACCGCGCTTCTCCGCGCCGATCGTCGACGATGTGCGCCCGTTGTAGTCGTGGGCCGGGAACACGATCGTCGCCTCGGGCAATGCGAACAGTTTCTCGGTGATGCTGTCGAAAAGGGCGCCCGCATCGCCGCTCTGGAAGTCCGCGCGCCCACAGCCGCCGATCAGCAGCGTGTCGCCAGTGAACGCGCAGTCGCGCCACAAATACGACATCGACCCGGCCGTGTGCCCGGGTGTGTGCAGCGCGCGGATCGTCTCGCTGCCGAAGGTGAGTTCTTCGCCATCGAGCAGCTGCAGGTCCGCGGCGACGATGCCGCACCCCAGCGGCGTGGCCGCGCGGGCGCCCGTGCGCTCGCGCAGCCGTCCGCTCCCGGTGATGTGGTCGGCGTGGTTGTGGGTTTCCAGCACGTAGCGAAGCTTCAGTCGCTCGCGCCCGAGGAGCGCCGAATACGCGTCGAACTCGCTGTCGACTGGATCGATCATCACCGCGTCGCGCGTCACCGGGTCGGCGAGCACGTAGGTGAAGGTGGACGAGACGGGATCGAACAACTGATGGCAGTCCTGCATGCGAGAACTCCTGCCGGAACGCGCATTCCGGCGCCCGGACAATGGTGCTCGCGATCATAGGCTCCGCATCGGGGCATCGCAATCGGCCTTTCGACGGCGGCTCCCATGGTCGAGTGCGAACGCGGGGACGCAACGCGCCGCGACGAGAGCATGAGCGGTGCGAGATCGGCGCCAAGCGTTGCAATAACCCCTGACGGAGCGAGGCCTTGTCTGCCGTCGCGATGCGCTGCGGCCGCCAGAGCAATACGCAGGTCAGGTAATTCTCGCCCGGTTGCGAGCGCGGGCATCGTGGTAAATTTGCGCACGAACCGCCGTCGAGCGTCGAATCCGTCAGTTCGCCTTGCAGGGTGCGCAGCCGGCCATACCGATGATGACAACGAGTCGTTCCCGCATGCGCCGCATCGTCGGCGTGGCGTTTCCCCAGTTCCTCGCTGCCCTCTCCGTCGCCTTCGCCACCGTCGCGCCGGCAGCGGATACACTGACGCCTTGGACAGGCGGCGCGACGCCGCCGCTGGCGGTGAAGGACATCGAAGGGCGCGAGTGGCGTCTCGACCATCTTGGCGGCCGCACCGTGCTCGTCAATTTCTGGGCCACGTGGTGCGCACCATGCGTGCAGGAGATGCCCTCGCTGCAGCGATTGCGCGACCGTTTTGCCGCGCGCGGGTTCGAGGTGATCGGCATCAACCTGGAGGAGAACGCAGCCCGCATCAGACCATTCCTCGCCCGCTACGCCGTTTCTTTTCCGGTCGTGCGCGATCATGATGGCAGTGTGCGCAGCCGCTGGAACGTGCGCATCTATCCGTCGAGTTTCGTGATCGGGCCGGACGGGCGCATCGCGCTCGCCGCGATCGGCGAGTTGGACTGGGACGACCCGGCCGTGATCGCCCGGGTGCAGAGCGTGATAGGTCGGTAGGAATGGAATTCGGCAATCACTGCGCGCTCATTTGCGCCGATGGGCGGCAACCGAGGAGACACTGATGGACCGTCGAACATTTATCGCCTCAACCGTGGCAATGCCGCTCGCCTCCGGCTTCCCCTCGCTCGCGCGAGCACAAGCCCGTTCGTTTGCTCCGCGTCCTGGCCCGTGGCGCACGTTCGAGGTCACGACGCGCCTCGAGATAGGCGAGGCGAGCGGCGCGACGCAGGCGTGGGTCCCGGTACCGGTCGTTGATTCCGATTGGCAGCGCTCGGCCGCGAGCACATGGGCAGGGAACATGCGCGCGGCAGCGCTCCACGCCGATCCGGCTTATGGCGCGAAGCTGGTGTACGCGACCTGGGCCGATGGCGAGAAAGTCCCGGTGATCGAGATCGTGAGCCGTGTCGAGACGCGCGACCGCGCGCTGGACTGGACCCGCGCCGCGGCGGCACGGCCCGATCCAGCGGAGCTCGCGCGATATCTCAAGGCGACCGCGTTGATGCCGACTGACGGCATCGTGCGCGACACCGCCCGCAAGGCCGCCGCCGGAAAGGCGGGCGAGGTCGACCAGGTGCGCGCGCTGTACGACTGGGTGGTCGCCAACACGTTTCGGGAGCCGTCGGTCCGCGGCTGCGGCATCGGCGACATCAAGGCGATGCTCGAGACCGGCAACCTCGGCGGCAAGTGTGCCGACATCAATGCGCTGTTCGTGGGTCTTTGCCGGTCGATCGGCATCCCGGCCCGCGACGTCTACGGCATCCGCGTCGCGAAATCCGCATTCGGGTACCGCGAACTTGGCGCCGGCGGCCCCGACATCTCGAAGGCGCAACATTGCCGCGCCGAAGTCTGGCTCGCCGACTACGGGTGGGTCGCGATGGATCCGGCCGACGTGGGCAAGGTCATGCGACAGGAAACGCCCCAGTGGCTGAAGGATCCGCAACACGACGTCGTCGCGCCGGTGAATGCGGCGTTGTTCGGCGGCTGGGAAGGCAACTGGATGGCCTACAACCTCGCGCACGATGTCGCGCTGCCCGGCTCCAAGGGGCCGAAGGTCGCCTTCCTGATGTATCCGAATGCCGAGACCCGCGGCGAGCGCGTGGACAGCCACGATCCCGAAACCTTCAAGTACCGGATTACGGCGCGCGAAGTGACGGCGTGAAAGGCCCCGCGGCCCGTGGGGCTGCAGGCGGAAGCGTGCGCGCTAGCGAAGCAAGCGGCGACCACCGGCTCGAAGCCGAAGGCAGGGGGATGCAAGCAATCGCAGGTCGGTGCTCGCGACGGCCGTCCGGCGAATCGAACTGAAGGGCGCTACGAGGAGGCCGCGCCGGCCGTCGTGTCGCCGAGCACGCTGACCGTGATGTTCGCGGTCGCATCGGTATGCACGGCGACAACGATCGGGTGGTCGCCGACATGCTTCAACGGGCCTGCCGGCATCCTGATTGCCGCCTTCTCGACGGTGAAACCCTGAGCCTTCAGCGCGTCGACGATGTCGACGTTGGTGACCGAACCGAACAGGCGCCCGTCCACGCCGGCCTTCTGCGTCACCTGGATCGTGAGCCCCTCGAGCTTCGCGGCCTCGGCCTGCGCCGCGGCGAGCTTGTCGGCGGCTGCCTTTTCCAGGTCCGCCCGCTTCGCCTCGAGCAGCTTGATGTTCTCCGGTGTCGCGCGCTTCGCCTTCCCTTGCGGGATCAGGTAATTGCGGGCGAAGCCCTGCTTGACCTTGACGACGTCGCCCAGGTCGCCGACGTTGACGACCTTCTCGAGCAGAATGATTTGCATGAGAGGCTCGGCTCAGTGCAGGTCGGTGTACGGAAGGAGCGCGAGGTAGCGCGCACGCTTGATCGCCGTGCCGAGCTGGCGCTGGTAGCGCGACTTGGTGCCGGTGATCCGCGCCGGCATGATCTTGCCGTTCTCCTGGACGAAGTCCTTCAGCACATCGACGTCCTTGTAGTCAATTTCCTTGACGCCTTCCGCGGTGAAGCGGCAGAACTTCTTGCGCTTGAACAGCGCATTGCCGCGCTCGCGCTTCTTGCCATCCTTCTTCTTGCCGAACCTGCCTTGGGGACGGGGCATTTCAGTTTCCTTCCATCAATTCGAATTCATTCACGTGCAGTGCGACGGTGATGCCGGTGCGATAGCGGCGGGCGATGAAGCCCTTGCAGCGCAGCGTCGCCCCGGCCGGGACCTTGGCCAGCGCGATCGCCGGTTCGCCGAAGGCCACCGCCGCCAGCTCGCAATCGACCTTGCGCTCACCACCGGCTTCCGGCTGGACCGACGCGTGCGTCAGCACGCATTCCAGCGCCGGAATGCCGGCCGGCGTATAGCGCAGGTCGCCGCGTTCGGCGAGCATGGCGTCGAGCGTCACCCGGTTCGCGCCGGACACGTCGCTCTTTGCGTGCCGCTCGCGCGGTCAGGACGACGCAACGGGTGTCGCGGGAGCAGCCGGGACTTCTTCCGCCGCCGCTACCACGCGTGGACCGCGCTCGCCACGATCACCGCGGTCACCACGATCACCGCGGTCGCCACGATCACCGCGGTCGCTGTCCCGAGCGGGCTTTGCCTTCTCCTCGCGCATCATCGGCGACGGTGCGATGACCGCTTCCTTCATCGCGACGATCAGATGGCGCAGCACCGCGTCGTTGAACTTGAACGCGTGCTCGAGCTCGGTCAGCGTTTCCTGGTCGACCTCGATATTCATCAGCACGTAGTGCGCCTTGTGGACCTTGGCGATCGGGTACGCAAGCTGGCGCCGGCCCCAGTCCTCGAGCCGGTGGATGCGGCCGTTCTTGCCGGTGATCGTCGTGCGGTACCGTTCGATCATTGCGGGCACCTGCTCGCTCTGATCGGGATGCACGATGAATACCACTTCATAGTGACGCATGCAGAAATCTCCTCATGGGCTGTGGAGCGGCGCCAGTGGCCGCCGAAGGCCTCCCCGTCTGCGGCGGGTGAGGCAAGGGAACCAATAATTCTATAGCTTTTCACCTTCCAAAACAAGGTTGTGTCTTGCTGACGCAGGATGCCCGAGGCGCCGAGTGTCAACGCAGGCCTGGTCGAAGTCCCGGCGTGGCGGCTGGGACCGGCTGGCCGATCCACCGGCAGGGAGAATCAAGGCTGCCGGACACCGCTCCTCGCGACGCCCTGCCCGGCGGATCGCCGGTCTGCGCGATCCTGCGCGATGGCGGCCGCGAGCTCGGCCTCCCGTTCCGGCCGGGGCAGCGCCGCCAAAACCTTCACCCGCTCGTAGAAGCGCGGGAGGTCGCCGCCCTCGGCGGCCAGCAACGCCGCGAATTGCGGGACGCGGTCGGCGTAGAGCCCGGCCGCTACGATCCCGGCATTGTTCGCGCCGCCGGCGAACCAGCGATCGAATCCTGGAGCGCCATCCCAGCGCGACCTGATTCGGTCGTAGCTCTCACGCATGGCTGCGAACGCCGCTGCCTTGCCGGCGCGTTTTTCCGCGTCCGGCACGTCGCTCGCGTAAAGCGCGGCGAGCCGGTCACGCGTCGTTCGTACCAAGGTCCGGAAATCGACGCGCACACGCTGCATCCGCGCGACGTCGGCGGCGAACTGATCGGCGTCGACGCGGCCTCGCTGCGCGGCCTGCCACCGCACAAGCCCCTCCTCCTCGACCGCGACGGCGAACGACTCGTTGAACGCCGTATCGTCCTTCACGTAGACCACCTGATGGGCAAGCTCGTGGAAGATGAGCCGCGCGACCTCGGCGTCTCGGTAGCGGATGAACGTCGAGAGGACCGGATCGTCGAAGTAGCCGAGCGTCGAGTATGCGGGCACGCCGCCCACGTGCACGTCGAGGCCCTCGCGCGCGAGCCGTTCCGCCTCGACGTGCGCGTCGGCTTCGGCGAAGTACCCGCGGTACGCGACGCAGCCCGCCACCGGAAAACACCACTGCCGCGGGGTAAGCGACAGCTCGGGAGCAGCGACGACGTTCCAGACGACGTACGGACGGCCGAGATCCGCATACCGCGTGTAGCTGCGATTGTCGGGGAGCGCGAGCTCCTGGCTCGCGAATGCCCGGATCGCCTGCACCCGCTCGAGCTTTGCCTTCAGCACTGCGTCGGACGTGGCTTCGGCGACTTCGGGGATCGGCCGCGCGCGCGCGAGAACATCGAGTTCCCCGACGACGCCTTGCCAATAGAACTCGATCGCCGAGCAACCCGCGAGCAAGAGCGCCGCAGCGAGCGACCACCAGGCCCGGCGACGAACAATGCTTCCGACAAGCATAAGGGGTCAGGACTGTGCGGCAGGCGGGACGGCAAGCCGGCCTCCCGCGTGCAGAAAGCGACGCAACCGCTCGACGCCGTCCCGTAGCTTCGCCATTTCAATCGTGTAGGCGAAACGCACGTGCGCGGCAGCGCGATTTTTTCCGAAGTCGATGCCGGGCGTGATCGCGACACCTGCTCCTTGGAGCGCGTCGCGGCAGAAGCGTTCGCTGTCGGCGGCAAAGCGCGTGCAATCGGCGTAGACGAAAAAGCCGCCGGTTGGCATCACCGGTATGCCGAAGCCAAGCGCACGCAGCGCCGGAACCAGGAAATCGCGGCGGTCGCGAAACGCGCCTCGCCGTTCCTCGAGGATTGCGAGTGTGGCCGGTGCGAAGCAGGCGAGCGCCGCGCGCTGCGACAGCGTGGGCGGCGAGATGTACAGGTTCTGCGCAAGCTTTTCCAGGTCGCGCACGTGGCGCTCCGGCGCGACGATCCAGCCCAGGCGCCAGCCGGTCATGTTGAAGTACTTGGAAAAACTCGACACGATGAAAAGGTCGTCGGCATGGGGGCCCGCCGTTGCCAGCGCGGAGCGCGGCTCGGTGTCGTAGGTGAGCCCGAGGTAGATCTCGTCGACGATGAGCCGGCCGCCGCGCTGCGCGACTGCTGCCGCGATCCGGCCCATCTCGTCCGGCGCCACCTGTGTGCCGGTCGGATTCGACGGCGACGCAATCAGCACCCCGCGTGTACGGGCCGTCCATGCCCGTGCGATCGCTTCCGCGGTCAGCTGGTAGCAGGATTCCGGGCCGACCGGGATGCCGACGGGTTCCCCTTCGAGCACACGGACGAAATGGCGGTTGCACGGATAGCCGGGATCGGACAGCAGAATCTGGTCGTCGCGATCGACGAGGAGCGCCAGCACCAGCAGCAGCGCCGCCGATGAGCCCGCAGTCACGATTATCCGTTCGGGCGCGATCGCGATTCCGTGATGCTCCGCGTAGTGCCGCGCGATTGCCGCTCGCAACTCGGGAAGACCGAGCGCCGACGTATAGTAGATGCCGCCCCCTTCGAGCGCGCGAGCCGCCGCCGCGAGCACCGGCGCCGGGGTGGGAAAGTCGGGCTCGCCGATCTCCATGTGAATGACGCTGCGTCCGGCCGCTTCGAGGGCCCGCGCCGCAGTCTGCACCTCCATCACGTGGAACGGCGCGATCTCGTCCACGCGCGCGGCGAGCACTTGCGGTATCGAGAGGCGGGATTCCATCGTAAGGCGTAGACCGGGCGGGCGCGAAAAGCGCTATGGTAACGCCTGGACTGCCGTGGCCAGGGGCCGCAGCAGTGAACAATGCCTGCCATGCCGCTCCATCACCAATCGATCTCGAATCACGCGTCTCCGGTGCGACGACTGGCCGGCTTCGCGCCGCGCGCAACCATCGTCATCGCGGCCGCGGCAGTTGCAACTGCGGTCCACGCCGATGTCTACAAATGCGCCGGCGACGGCAAGACACCGATCTATCAGGAAATGCCGTGCGCCGCGGGCAAGGAATTACGCAACTTCCAGACCGATCCGCCGGAAATCACCGTGTTGCCGGGCTCGCCCAAAGGCGGCGCGAGCTCCGGACGCGCGACCGAGCCCGCGAACCGGGAGGGCAAACCCGCGAAGGCGGCGAAGACCAGCAAGCCGGACAAGACGAAGGGCGACGCTTCCGAGCGGCGGCATGTCCACACCGGCATGACCGAAGGTGAGGTGCTGGCACGGCTCGGAACACCCGACGTCACTTCCAGGGGCAAGAACCAGAAGCAGGCGCGCTGGACGTGGCTGCCGGCAGACGGCGATCCGGACACTGTCACGATTCTCGTCCTCGTCGACGGTGTCGTCGCGGAAGTCGAGCGCAAGACGGTCAAGAAATGACGGCGCAGGAACGCTCGCGGCCTCGCCCGCTGCGCCGAGCCGCGAAGATCGCGGAATGAGAGCCCTGGTCCAGCGGGTTCGCGACGCCGCGGTCAGCGTCGACGGACGGGTCGTTGGCGCGATCGGCCCGGGCCTCGTCGTGCTCTCAGGAATTTCAGCGGACGACACGGACGAAGATCGCGACTGGCTCGCGCGCAAGGTCGTCGCGCTGCGCATCTTCGACGACGATGCCGCGGTGATGAACCGGTCGGTCCTCGACGTTGGCGGCGATATCCTCGCCGTGAGCCAATTCACGCTCTACGCCGCGACGAAGAAAGGCAATCGGCCCTCGTGGTCGGCGGCCGCGCCGCCAGAGGTCGCGGCGCCGAAATTCGCGGCCTTCGTCGCGGCGCTCGCGCGTGACCTGGGCAAGCCGGTCGCGACCGGCGTGTTCGGTGCCGCGATGCAGGTTGCGCTCGTCAACGACGGGCCGGTGACAATCTGGCTCGATTCGCGGCAACGCGAGTAATCCGCTGGTGCCATCGGAAATCGTGCGCAATGCGTCGATCGCCGCAGATCGGATACTATTGTCCCGGATCAAGGGCTGCCCCGCGGTGAGGCGGGATAATGATGCCGCTTCGCGCGTCCCGCCTCGTCCATGCCGCTCCCGTCGCTTCCGCGCTGGCACGAATTCTTGACGAATCCGCCGAACCCGATGCACGGCCCATGGGTGAAGCGTGCGCTGCTGGCGGCTGTGGTCCTCGCAGCCGGGAGCTACGTCTTCCGCGACGCGATCCTTGGGACACCCGTCGAGGTGGTCGCGATCGCGCGGGGCGATCTCGTGCAGACGGTCGTCGCGAGCGGACGCGTGATGACGCCGCAACGTGTCTCGGTCGGCGCGCCGATCACGGAATGGGTGGTACGCATCCCCGTCGAAGAGGGTCAGGGAGTTCGGCGCGGCGCGGCGCTGATCATGCTGGACGACCGCGACGAGCGTGCGGCGCTCGCGCAGGCGCAAGCCGCGGTGGCGCAGGCGGAGGCGAAGCTCAGACAGCTGCGTGAAGTCGGGCTGCCCGCCGCGGAGCAGGCCTTGGTCCAGGCGCAGGCGAACCTCGTCCTCGCGCGCCAGCAGTACGAAAGAGCACAGGACCTCAAGGCCAAAGGGTTCGTGAGCCAGTCCGCACTGGACGACGCGAAGCGCAACATCGACGTCGCGGAGAGCCAGCTCAGCGTGGCGCAAGTGCAGGTGCGGTCCAACACCCGCGGGGGCAGCGAAATGCTGCTCGCACAAGCCGCGCTCGATCAGGCGCGCGCAGCTCTCGGCGTCGCCCAGGCGCGACTCGACCAGACCGTCATCCGCGCGCCCGTCGACGGCACGCTGATCGGCCGCAACGTCGAGCCAGGCGATGTCGTGCAGCCAGGCAAGGAACTGATGGTGCTAGCGCCAGTCGGCGAGACGCAGATCGTCGTCCAGATCGACGAGAAGAATCTGGCGCAGCTAAAGCTCGGACAGAAGGCGCTCGCCTCGGCGGACGCCTATCCGCGCGAGCGATTTGGGGCCGAGCTCTTCTACATCAATCCCGGCGTCGACGCGCTCCGCGGCTCGGTGGAAGTCAAGCTGCGCGTTGCGGACCCGCCATCGTACCTGCGTCAGGACATGACGGTCTCCGTGGACATCGAGGTCGGCCGCCGCGTTAACACCCTCGTGGTCCCGGCCGACGCCGTGTACGACGCCGCGGGCCAGCACCCGTGGGTCATGGCCGTCGACGGCAATCACGCGGTGCGCAAGGCGGTGACGCTGGGACTGAAGGGCGAAGGCCGCGACGAAGTGCTGACGGGCGTGGCGCCTGGCGACCGCGTCATCGCGGGCGCCGGGGTATCGATTCTGCCCGGCCAACGCGTGCGCCCGGCCGACCCGCCACGCAACGGCGCACCGTGAACCCATTCGCGTTCTTCGAGTCGATCGTCGCGTTCCGCTTCATGCGCGAAGGCCTGACGCAGACGCTGCTCATCATCTTCGGCGTGGCTCTGGGCGGCGGCGTGATCATCTTCATGTCAGCGCTGCTCGCGGGCCTGCAGGCCAACGTCGTCCGCCGCACGCTCAACTACCAGGCGCCGATCCAGATCCTCGCGCCCGACCAGGTGCCGCGCCCGTTGCGAGGGAGCGAGGCGGCCAACGTCGCGGCGCAGATCCAGCCGCGCTCGCAGCAACTCCGCTCGGTCGATCAGTGGCAGAAGGTGCGGGCGGCCGTCGCGCAGATTCCGGACGTGATCGGCGTCACACCCATCGTCTCAGGGCCAGGCTTCGCCCTGCGCGGCGACGCGACCAAGGCCGTGACGATCACCGGCATCGAGATGGAATCGTACTTCGACGTGATCGCGCTCCCGGAAAAGATCGTCGCAGGGCGCTATGATGTGGGCCCGGTCGACATCATCATCGGAACCGAGCTCGCCAAGGACCTCGGCGCGACCGTCGGCGACAAGCTCCGGCTCGCGACGTCGAACGGAACCGCCTCCACGCTGACCGTGGTCGGTATCTTCGATTTCGGTAACAAGGGCGTGAACGAGCGCAACGTGTACGTTGCGCTTCGCTCTGCGCAGAACCTGCTCGACCTCGTGGGCGGCGCGTCGAGCATCGAGGTCAAGGTGCGCGATCCGTTCGCGGCCGAGACGATCGCACAGATGATACGCGAGAGCGGCGATCTCCACGTTGATAGCTGGGTCCGGACCAACGCGCAGTTCTTTTCGGCAATGGCGGCACAGATTCTCGCGAACACGCTGATCCGGATCTTTGTCGGACTCACCGTCGCGCTCGGAATCGCGAGCGTACTCGTCGTCTCGGTCGTGCAGAAATCGAAGGAGATCGGCATCCTGCGAGCGATGGGTACGGAACGCGCCCAGGTGCTGCGCGTGTTCCTGATCCAGGGCGGGTTCATGGGCCTGACCGGGTCCGTGTTCGGATCGCTGCTCGCATGGGTCTTTCTGCTCCTGTGGCGCGGCGTGGCGAAGAATCCCGACGGCACGACGATGTTCGTCGTCGTGATCGAGCCGTCGCTGTTCGCGATCGCCTGCATCGCCTCGACGTTCGTGGGCATCCTCGCCGCGGTGGTCCCGGCGCGGCGCGCGGCACAACTCGATCCTGCGGTGGCGATCCGTGGCTGACGCACGTGCCATTGAGACGCTGCGCCTCGAGGGCGTGTGCAAGTCCTACGGCGTGGGAACGCCCGTCGAGACCGAGGTTCTCCACGGCATCGACGTGACCTTGCAGCGCGGTGAGTTCGCCGCGCTGATCGGCCCGTCCGGCTCCGGAAAGACCACGCTGCTCAATCTCATCGGCCTGCTGGACAAGCCCAACGCGGGACGGCTTTTTGTCACCGGGCAGGAGGCGGGCGCCCTCGACGAGATGGCGGCAACCAGGCTGCGCGGTCGCTCGATCGGCTTCGTCTTTCAATATCACTACCTGCTGCCCGCGTTCACCGCGCTGGAGAACGTGATGATGCCGATGCTCGCCGCCCGCGGGCGCGCCGACGCGCAAATGCGCGCGACTGCGGCGGCCCTGCTTGCCCGGGTGGACCTCACGCCGTGGCAGGACCACAAGGCGTCCGACATCTCCGGCGGCCAGCAGCAGCGCGTGGCCATCGCGCGCGCGCTCGCCATGGATCCCGCGCTGGTGTTGGCAGACGAGCCGAGTGGCAATCTCGATACCGAAAACGCCGATGCGGTATTCGATCTGATGCGCAACGTCAACGAGTCGGGCGGCACGACGTTTCTCATCGTCACCCACGACCCCCGCCTCGCGCAGCGCTGCGACCGGATCATCGAGCTGGTCGACGGACGCATCGTTTCGGACCAGCCGAACCGGAATGTCGCGCGCCGAGGGTAACGACAGGCGAACGGATCGCCAGTCCAGGTTCCCTCACCGCCTCCCACACGCCCCGGCTCAGCCACGATCGACGCGGCACCCGCGGATCCGCCGGAAGTCAGGGCAAGTCGAACAACAACACCTCCGCAGCCATGCCGCGACTGAATTCGACCGCGGATTCCCCGGTGAGTTTCGCGGCATCGCCGGTCCCGAGAGTGACGCCGTTCACATCGACACGGCCTCGCGCCACGTGCACATAGGCGTGGCGCCCGGGAACCAGCGTATGGCGCAGTGGCCCGTTCCCGTCGAGAAGCGTCGCGTAGACGGTCGCGTCCTGATGTATCGTCACGGAGCCATCGCGCCCGTCTCGCGACGCGATCACGGCAAGCCGTCCGCGCATGCGCTCGGGCGCAATGCGCTTCTGCTCGTAGGACGGTGGGATCCCCGTGACATTCGGCTCGATCCAGATTTGCAGGAAATGCACCAGCTCCGTTCGCGACGCGTTGTATTCGCTGTGCTGGACGCCACGCCCCGCGCTCATCCGCTGCACGTCGCCCGGCGCGATGACCGAGCCGGTGCCCGTGCTGTCCCTGTGCTCGAGCGCTCCCTCGAGGACATAGCTGATGATCTCCATGTCCCGATGGCCGTGCGTGCCGAAGCCCATGCCCGGCTGCACACGATCCTCGTTGATGACGCGCAGGGGCCCGAAGCCCATGTGGTCGGGATCGTGGTAATCGGCGAACGAGAAGCTGTGGTACGAGTCGAGCCAGCCGTGGTTTGCATGGCCGCGATCATCGGATTTGCGTAGCGCGATCATTTCGTTCTCCTGTTGCCGGCCCTGACCGGCGACGTCGGCTGCGGCGTTCAGGGTCCCGATGCCATTGAACACTGTCGCCACCGGCGAGATGGAGACGGCGACTATAGCCGGTACGCCCGTTTCGCGAGGCCGTAGGCAAGTTCCGGCACCAGTTCGAACGCCTCGTCTTCGCCGATCTTGTGCTCGGCCACCAGCGTGGCGAGAAAGCGGCAGTCCATCCGTCGCGCGACATCATGGCGTGCGGGGATGGACATGAACGCCCGCGTGTCGTCGTTGAAGCCGACGGTGTTGTAGAAGCCGGCGGTCTCGGTCGCCTGTTCGCGGAAACGCTGCATCCCCTCGGGGCTGTCGTGGAACCACCAGGGGGGGCCGAGCTTGACGATCGGGTAATGCCCGGCGAGCGGAGCCAGCTCGCGCGCGTACACGGTCTCGTCCAGCGTGAACAGGATCAGCGTCAGGTTGCGCTCGTTGCCGTAGCGGTCGAGCAGCGGCTTCAACGCGCGGACGTAATCGGTGCGCGTCGGTATGTCGGCGCCCTTGTCGCGGCCGAAGGCGCGGAACACCTCGGGATTGTGGCTGCGGAAGCTGCCCGGGTGGATCTGCATCACGAGACCGTCGTCGAGGCTCATCCGCGCCATCTCGGTCAGTATCTGGCCGCGAAATTGCTCGGCTTCGTCTGCCGACGCCGTGCCGTTGAGCGCGCGATCGAGCAAACGCTGGCACGCGGACTCCGGCAGGTCGCAGGTCATTGCGCGTCGGGTGGCCGTGGTCGGTCGACGTTGCGCCCATCGTCCTGAAGAACGCACGGCGATTGCGATGTGCCGCAAGGTAGCCGCGCCAGGTCGCCGTGTTCTCGCCGGTTATCGCAGACAGCCGCGCCACGTTGTCGGCGAAGCCCTCGAATTCCGGGTCGACGACGGGATCGGGCCGGTAGGCGGTGATGACGCGCCCCTTCCATCCGCTCGCCCGGATCTGCTGATGGTGGACGAGCGGATCGAGCGGCGACTCGGTGGTCGAGAGCACTTCGATGTTGAAGCGCTCGAACAGGGCGCGCGGGCGAAACTCGGGCCGGGCGAGACAGGCGTTGATGCGATCGAAGCAGCGGTCCGCCGACTCGGGCGTCAGCCGCTCGTCGATGCCGAACACCGTGGCGAACGCATGGTCGAGCCACAGGCGGGTCGGCGTCCCGCGGAACAGATGGTAGTGCGCGGCGAGCGTGCGCCAGATCTTCCGCGCATCCTGCTCGACCGGCGCCCCGTCGCGGCGCGGAATGCCGAGGTCCTCGAGCCGGACGCCTTGGCTATAGAGCATCCGGAATACGTAGTGATCCGGCGTGATGAAGAGCGCACTCGCATTGTCGAACGGCAGGTCCGCGGCGAACCATTGCGGATCGGTGTGACCATGCGGGCTCACGATCGGCAGGTCCCTGACGGTCGCGTAGAGACGGCGTGCGAGCGCGCGCGTCGCCGGATCGGCGGGGAACAGCCGGTCGGGATGGAGGGCGATGGGTGTCATTTCGCAGTTCCCGCTCAAGGATTCCATCATCTCGCGCGCAAATGGGCCGCCAGCGTCGCCCGAACACCGTCGCGAAAGAGGGCAACGACGTCGCGCGTCACCGCGGCACGGAACGCGGCGTGCGCGGTGAGGTCGCCGAAGACCGCGGCGAGGTCGAGAAAGCCGGCGGCGATCACTGCCGGCTCGCGCCCGGAGGCGGCGTCGATCGCGGCGAACTGCGATGCCAGCGGATCGGAAACGGCAATTCGCCGGCCGTGTTCGTCGCTGCCGCTCGCATAGCGGATCCATCCCGCGATCGCCAATGCCAGGTGCGCGATCGAGCCGCCGTCTGCGAGCCGGTCACGGACGGTGCCGAGCAGCCGCTGTGGCAGCTTCTGCGAGCCGTCCATCGCGATCTGCTGCGTGCGATGCGGCAGCGCCGGATTCCGAAAACGCGTCAGAAGTTCCCCGCAATACACGGCAAGATTGGTCGCGGGCGGTGCGACGAGCGTGGGTACGATCTCCTCGGCCATCTGCCGCTCGACCAGCGTCGCCAGCTGCGGATCTTCAGATGCCTGCCAGATGAACTCGTGCCCCGCAAGGAAGCCGAGATAGGCAAGCGTCGAATGGCTGCCGTTCAACAAACGCAGCTTCATCGTCTCGAACGGTGCGACGTCCGATACGAGCTGTGCCCCGGCATCCTCCCACGCGGGCCGCGCGGCGGCGAAGCGGTCTTCGATGACCCACTGCCGGAACGGCTCGCAGACGACCGACGCCGCATCGGCTACGCCGAGAAGCCGCGCGACCTCGGCCAGGTCGGCGGCGGTCGTCGCGGGCACGATGCGGTCGACCATCGTCGACGGAAACGCGACGTGCGCAGCAATCCATTTTGCGAGCGCCGGATCGCGCGCTTGCGCGAACGCCGCGACGATCGCCTCGACGGTGCGCCCGTTGTGCGGGAGGTTGTCGCAACAGACGATGTTGGCCGGACCGGCGTCCGCCGCGCGCCGCGCCGCGAGCCCGGCGACAATGAGGCCCGGTGCACTCAATGGCGCGTCGGGATGCGCGAGGTCATGGGCGATGTCGGCGTGCGCAAGATCGAGGAGACCCGTCGCCGGATCATGGCAGTAGCCCTTTTCGGTGACCGTCAACGTCACGACACATACCGAGGGATCGGCCATTCGCGCGAGGATGCGCTTGCGATCGGCGCCGAGAAATCGTGCCTCGCGCACTGCGCCGATCACGCGCGCACGGGAACCCGCCGCGCTCTTTTCCAGGACCGTGTACAAGCCGTCCTGCGCGGCAAGCGGGACCGTCGCGTGGGGCGTCTTCAGGCTGACGCCACAGATGCCCCAACGTGGATCGCGTGGGAGCACGGCATCGGTGTAGACCGCCTGGTGGGCGCGATGAAACGCGCCGAGTCCCAGGTGGACGATGCCAACGGCGAGCGTCGCCATGTCGTAGTCGGGCCGCGCGACGACGGCGGGAACGTCGGCAAGTGTGGCGAGCGACAGCGCCGTCATTGCTACGCCGCCCGAGGATGTTCCTTGACCCGGCTCACGAGCTGCGTCGGATTGACGAAGCGCATCGCGATCAGAAGCCAGACCAGCGTGACCACCATGTAGATCATCGCCATCGCATCGACCGATTGCGGCGCGCGCACACCCGCCGCAAATACTGCGTAATACAGCGCGACGACCAGGGTCTGCGAGTCCGGCCCGGCGGTGAGGAACGTGAGCTCGAACAGCGCGATCGTGCGCACCAGGACCAGCAGCGACGCGGCAAGGATGCCCGGAGCGAGCAGCGGCACGAGCACGTGCCAGAACATGCGCGCGGTGCTCGCGCCGAATACCCGCGCGGCCGATTCGAGGTTGGGGTCGATCTGCTCGATGAACGGCGTCATCACCAGGATCACGAACGGCGCCGCAGGAATCAGGTTGGCGAGGATGACGCCCCAGATCGTTCCGGCCAGATGAACTTTGTAGAGCACCGTCGCGAGCGGAATGCCGTAGGTGATCGGCGGCACCATCAGCGGCAGCAGGAACAGGAGCATCAGCGCGCGCTTGCCGACAAAATTGCGGCGCGCGAGCGTGTAGGCCGCCGGCACGCCGATCAGGAGCGCGAGGAACACGACGGCGAAGACGACCTCGACGGTGACCCAGAGCACCGACCCCAGCTGGAACTCCTTCCACGCCGCGGTGTACCAGATCGTCGTCCAGCCTTCCGGGAGCCAGGTGCCGAGCCAGCGTCGCGCGAACGAGCTGGTCGCCACCGCCGCGATCATCAGCGCGATGTTGATGACGAACAGCACCATCAGCCCCCACAGCAAGCCGCTCCACGCGCGGTCGAGCAAGCGCGTGTCGATCGCTCGGCTTGTCCCGGTCGTCATCCTTTCCCGCCCACCACCGGTCCACGATAGAAAAGAGTGCGCATCCCGAACACCGCCGCCACGATGACGAGCTGGACGAAGCCCATGATCATTGCGACCGCCGAGGCGAGGGCGTAGTCGTACTGCTCGAACGCGGCCTCGTAGGCGGCAATCGAGATGACCCGTGTCGGCCCGGCGGGCGAGCCCAGCAACACAGCGGACGGGAAGACGGAAAATGCCTGGACGAACGCGAGGCAGAAACACATCGCGAGCCCCGGTGCGAGCAGCGGCAGGTAAATGTGGCGGAACTGGGATCCCGGATCGGCGCCGAGCGTCGCCGCCGCCCGCGCGAGCACCGGGTCGATGCCGGTGATATAGGACAGGATCAGCAGAAATGCGAATGGAAAGCCGGACACCACGAGCGAGATCAGCACGCCCCAGTAGTTGTGCGTGAGCCGGATCGGACCCTCATAGAGATGGAAGAACTGCAGGAACTGCGACAGCCAGCCCTTGGGCCCGAAGTAGGTCAGCATGCCTTCGGCGATCAGCACGGTACCGAGCGTGATCGGCACGACCAGCACCGTCGTCACGAAGCGCTGATAGGGCGACTTCGTGCGCATCTTGTAGGCGATCGGCAACGCGACCCCGACGTTGATCAACGTTGCCGGCAGCGCGAGGCGCAGCGTCGTCCAGATCGTGGGCCAGAGATTGTCGGTGGTGAAGAAATGCACGTAGCGCGCAAGCGTGAAGGTCTCGAGCGTGCAATCGTTGCGCGTATTGAACGAGCATGCGAGCCCATACAGGAACGGATAGACGAAGAGCAGCAGCATGAATGCCGCCCCCGGAACGACGAGCAAGAGCGCCCGATCGAACGGCGCCCGCGCCAACGCCGGTGTCGCGGCAGTCATCGTTGCTGCGGAGCCGGATACACGAGGGCGCGCTCCACCGGAACGTGGACGCTCACGGCATCGCCAGGTGCGATCCGCGCAGTGGTCCGGAAATGCAGCCGGGTGCCATCGGGCGCGACGAAATCGACCAGCGAATCGCGGCCGCAATACTCGACGTTGTCGACACGACCGGCAATCGTGTTCGCTCCCCCCGCCCCGTCACCTACGATGATTTCCTCGGGCCGGATCGCGACGCTTGCACGACCCCCGGCGAGCGGCTGCTTGCGCATGCCGGCGAGCCTGATTCCGGATCCCGCCAGGGTCACGCGATCGCCTTCCTCGCGCTCGACCGGCAGCTCGATCACGTTGCGGTACCCCATGAACTTCGCCACATCGAGGTTGGACGGCTGCGCGTAGACCTCCTGCGGCGTCGCGACCTGCTGCACCATGCCGCGGTCGATGACGACGATCCGGTCGGCGAGCGACAGCGCCTCGTCCTGGTCGTGCGTGACGTAGATGGTCGACCGGTCGAGCTCACGATGGATGCGGCGGATCTCGGAGCGCGTCTCGAGGCGCAATTTCGCATCGAGATTGGACAGCGGCTCGTCCATCAGGATCAGCGGCGGCTCGATGACGATCGCGCGCGCGATCGCCACCCGCTGTTGCTGGCCGCCGGAGAGCTGTCCCGGCAGCTTGTCCTCCTGGCCGGTCAACTGGACGAGCTTCAGCGCCCGATCGACGCGCGAGGCGATCTCGCCGGTCGCGACACCGCGCATCCGGAGGCCGAAGCCGATGTTCTTCGCCACGCTCATGTGCGGGAACAGCGCGTAATTCTGGAATACCATGCCGAAGCCGCGCCGCTCCGGCGGCAGCGTGTCGATCCGCTCGGCGTCGAGCCAGATGCTGCCGCCCGACAGCGGCAGCAGGCCAGCGATGCAATTCAATGCAGTCGACTTGCCGCAGCCCGACGGTCCCAGCAGCGCGATGAACTCGCCGCGTCGAATCGTCAGCGTCATTTCGGACAGCGCATTGAACGCCTTGCCGCCGGAGCCCGCGAACCGGCGCGTGACCGCGTCGAGGCGCAGCTCGTTGAAGTCGTGTTTCATGTCAGTACTCGTCGAGGCGAACTGGCCGTCGTTCCCGCGAAAGCGGGAACCCCGCGTCGTTCGTGGCGAAGACGCTGGATCCCCGCGCGCGCGGGGATGACGCGTCCGTTCCCAATCGCGGCCCGCCCTTCGGCGAGCCGCTCCTGGACGGATGCATCACTTCGTCTTCTGCGCCCCGACCTGCTGGTCCCAGATGCGAAATGCCTCGACCTGCGCCTTGGGCTCGAGTGACTGCGTGTGCGGGAACTGCGTGAGCCAGCCTTCATACTCGGGACGGCCGTATTCCTTGATCGCGTCCTGACTTTCCTTCGGTGCCATCGACAGCGGCACGTTCTTCACCGCCGGGCCGGGGTAGAAATAGCCTTTGTCGTAGGTATAGGCCTGCGCCTCGGGTGTCAGCAGAAAAGCCATGAGGTCGAGGACCACGGCGATCTTTTCGGGCGGAACGCCCTTCGGAATCACCATGTAGTGTGCGTCGTTGATCCACGTCATGCCCTTGAACGGCGTCACCTTGAAGTCCTTCGGCACGATGCCCAGCACGCGCGGATTCAGGTCCCACCCCGTCATCGTCACCGTCATGTCCCGCGAGCCTTCACCCAGCTCCTTCATCACCGCGCCGGTGCCGGTCGGGTAGTACTCGATGCACGAGTTGAGCTCCTTCAGGTACGCCCACGTCTTCTCCCAGCCGTTGACCGGGTCCTTCGGGTTCTTGTCGCCAAGGATGTACGGGAGTCCCATGATGAACGTGCGGCCGGGCCCGGAGTTGGCCGGCCGGGCGTAGATCAGGCGATTCGGGTTGGCCTTGCACCACGCGAGCAGCTCCTGTGGTGTGGTCGGCGGCTGCTTCACCTTGGCCGGGTTGTACTCGAGCAGCGGCCCGGCCGGCATGAACACGACCTCGATTCCCTGATCCTGCGCGAGCTCCTGCATCTTCGCGGCAGCAGGTTGGTAGTTGTTCATCAGGCCCGGGAATTTCGCCGCATATTCGGGCAGCAGCTTGATCAGCAATCCCTGCTCGATGCCGGCCGCAAGGAAGTCGGTGCCGGTCAGCACGAGGTCGATGTCGCTGCGCCCCGCGCCCTGCATCGCCTTCAGCTTGCCCGGCAGCTCGGGCGAGGGCGCCTTGGTGAAGTTGAACTTGGACACGAGATTCGGGTTCTTTTTCGCGTAGAGCTCGATCGCGTCCTGCGTCAGCGCAAGGTCGCCCGCGACGTCGACGATGTTGATCGTCACCGGGCTCTTCGGCAGCGCCGGCACCTGCGCCGATGCCGTCGTGAATGCGCCGCTGCCCGCCAGCGCCACGGCGACCACACCTGCCACCGTTACCTTGAGCGCCATCCGGCGCGTGCCGCTGTTCCGAGTGCTCGCTTGGTTCATGGACTTCCTCCTCCTTGTTTGACAACCTTCCGCCACGCGTCGCGTGGCGACCGACTCCCGACCGGAACCCGGATCCGCGCTCCGTATGTCATCCCATCTCGTTGCGCCGTCCGCGTGGTCAAGCCGCCACCTTGCTGCGCCTGCCGGCGCCGGTTGGTGGGCGCGCGCCGGAATCGTCGTCACGCTGGAACTCGCGCTCGACGCGAGCGAGATGCCGGTGCATCGCGGTCCGCGCGGCATTCGGGTTGCGGTCGGCGACGGCCGCGAGTATGGCCGCGTGGTCGCGCAGCGTCTTCTCGGCAAGCTTGCGGGTATGGAAATGCTGCTGCGTGCGCCGCCACATCTCGGCGCGCTGGTTCCACAATTCGACCACCACGAGCTCGAGCGATCCGTTGCCCGTGGCTTTGGCGAGGCCGAGATGGAACTCGCGGTCGGCGGCCTCGCGCGCAGCGAAATTCTCGAGTTCTGCTTCCATCCGCTCGACGCTTCCGGTGAGCGCAGCGAGGTCCGCGGCTGTGGCCCTGCGCGCCGCCAGGGCGGCGATCTCGCCTTCGACCAGTTTGCGCGCAGCCAGCAATTCGAAGGGGCCGGGTCCCGCGTCGGCATCTTCGCCGGCGCCGCGCGGGCGCCCGGGCGACGGCCTCGCCGTCACGAAAATGCCCGTGCCCACGCGGACCTCGACCAACCCGCCGATCTCGAGCGATATGATGGCCTCGCGCACCGACGTCCGCGACACGCCGAGCAGGGTGGCCAGCTCGCGCTCTGCAGGCAGCCTCGCTCCGACCGGGAATTCCCCCTTGTCGATCAACGCGGCGATCTGACCGGCGATCTGTCGATAGAGCCGCAACGGCTCGACCGCTTGCAACGGCACGGAATCCCACCTCCTTGCGCCCGACCGCGGCGCAGCGACGCCGCGCGATATCCCCCCGCTCGGTGGCGCGCCGGACGGCGATGCCACGACTCTATCCTGCCCCAGGCAACACGGTCAAGTGGCCCAGCCACCGGGCCAGCCGCTCACCACCGCGGCGCCCGGCATTTCGCGCGATCATCATCGCAGGTTTCCCCCGCGGGCGCATGGCGTTACGGTGCGACATTTGAGCGCGGGGCAGGCATCGGCCGCGGCGCAACGTGATGCTATTCGGCGACGAACCGCCCGGACTTGCCGCCGGACTTCTCGAGCAGGCGCACGCCGTCGATCCGCATCGCGCGATCGGCGGCTTTGCACATGTCGTAGATGGTGAGAAGACCGACGGCCGCCGCGGTCAGCGCCTCCATCTCGACGCCGGTCCGGCCCCGGGTCTCGGCGGTGGCCTCGATCGCGACGGCGTTGTGTGCCTTGTCGATCGTGAAGTCGACCGCGACGCGCGTCAGCGACAGCGGATGGGCAAGCGGTATCAGCGATGCCGTTTGCTTGGCGGCCTGTATCGCAGCGATGCGTGCCACGCCCAGCACATCGCCCTTGCGCGCCGCGCCGGCGCCGATGCGCGCCAGGGTCGATGCCTGCATGACGATGCGCCCGCCGGCGCGCGCCACGCGCTTGGTCACGGCCTTGGCAGCGACATCGACCATGTGCGCCTGCCCCGCAGCGTTGAAATGGGTAAAATGAGGAGTTGGCGCACGCACGGAGGGCCCGCGGCGCCGCGGTGCAGCCCCGCGCGCGGTGCTCGATGATTTCGTCGTCGTGCGGGTTCCGATGCGCGCCACCCTGGGCTTACTCGGCTTGAACTTCGCCTGACGCCGCGCATCTTAGCATCAGCCATACGCCTCTCTCAGGGCCATCGACGATGTCCGACGCCGAATCCCCGCGCTCCACCCGCGCCGCCGCGGCGCGCCGGCGCATTGTCGCGGCGATCGCCGCCGCCGGACTCTTCGCGCAGCCTCTCGCGCCGGCCACGTTCGCGATTTCCACCGCCACCGCGCAGTCGCTGCCCGACCTCGGCGACGAATCACAGGCGCTCTACAGCCCCGCCCAGGAACACAAGCTGGGCGAATCGGTCGTGCGGCAGATCCGCGCCGCCGGCGCGTATCTCGAGGACCCCGAGGTCAACGATTACCTGAACGAGCTTGGGGGCCGGCTCGTTGCGGCCGGCGTGGACGGCAAGCAGGACTTCGAATTCTTCGCCATCGGGGACCCGTCGATCAACGCGTTTGCGCTGCCCGGCGGTTTCGTCGGCGTCAACACCGGCCTTATCCTGCTCGCGCAGACCGAATCCGAACTGGCCGCCGTGCTCGCGCACGAAATCACCCACGTGACGCAGCACCATTTCACGCGGGCGATGGCGGGACAACAACGATCGCTGCTCTATACGCTCGCGGCACTCGCCGTCGCGGTCGCGGCGTCGCGCTCGAACTCCCCAAGCTCGAGCCAGGTTGCTAGCGCGGCGATCGCATCGGCACAGGCGCTGGCCATCCAGAGCCAGCTCAATTACACGCGCGAGAACGAATTCGAAGCCGATCGCATCGGCTTCCAGCGGCTCGACGCGTCTCACTTCGACGTCACGGCAATGGCGACGTTCATGGAGCGCCTGCAGAAGCAGGGCCGGTTCTCCGACAACAGCGCGCCGTCGTATTTGCGCACGCACCCGATCACCTACGAGCGGATTGCCGAGGCCCAGGCGCGCGCACAGGGGAAGCCGTACCGGCAGGTCGCCGACTCACTCGACTTTCACCTCGTGCGGGCGCTGCTGAAGAGTTATAACGGCACGCCGAAGGAGGCCGTTGCCTACTTCGACGAATCGCTGCGCGATCACAAGTACAACAGCGAGATCGCAGCGCGCTACGGGCTTGTTGCTTCGCTGCTGCGGGCGCAGGATTTCCGGCGCGCCAAGGCGGAGCTCGCGGCCCTCGAGAAGACCGCCCCGCCGCACCCGATGATCGAGGCGATCGCCGGCCATGTCTATATGGACGCCGGCGACCTCGATGTTGCGATCGCGCGCTTTGCTGCCGCCCTGCAGCGCTACCCGAACAAGATGCAACTGGTCTACGACTATCCTGAGGCGCTGCTCAAGGCCAACCGTCCGCGCGAGGCCGCGACGTACCTCGAACGCGAACTCGTGCGTTTCCCCGACAACGGCCCGCTGCACCGGCAGGCGGCACGCGCCTACGCCGAGCTCGGCAAGAAGACGCAGCAGCACCGCCATCAGGGAGAGTTCTACGCTTGGCAAGGCGACCTCCGCAGCGCGGTCGCGCAATTCGAGCTCGCGTCGAAGGCCGCCGACGGCGACTTCTACCAGGCGTCCGTCGTCGAGACGCGGCTGCGCACACTGCGCCGCGAGCTGGCGGAGCAGCAGGCGGCGTCGGCGAAACGTGGCTAGCCCACGGTTCACGTCGAAGTTGTCGAAGGATCGACTGAATTGAGTTCCGTTTCGGGGCTGCACACGCCGTTGCCGCTGTGCGCCTGCTCCGTGGAGCGGGGACCGTTCGTCGGCTAACCGCTCGACCTGACAGTTTTGACAGGTGTCGCCGTTCGCGCACCCGGATTATCTTGATTCCGAGGTTCGACGAGGCGAGGCACGGCGCTGCCGTCGCGCGCCGCCAACGATCCGTTCGGGAGGACTCATGAAGATCCTGGTGATCGACGATCACCCGTTGATACAGGAGGCGCTCGCACAATTGCTCCCGCAGCTCGGTGCAGCCACCGAGGTGCGGAGCGCCACCGATGCCGCGAGCGCGACCGCGATCCTCGACAACGAGCCTGATGTCACGCTGGTGCTGCTGGACTTGGCGCTGCCCGGCACGCGCGGACTCGATCTCCTTGCCGACCTGATGCTGGATTATCCCGGCGTGCCGGTCGTCGTGCTGTCGGCCACGCACGATCAGGCGACGGTCAACGCCGCGCTTGCCGCCGGCGCGCGTGGCTTCATCGCGAAGACCGCCGATGCACAGGAGTTGCTGAACGCGATCCGGCAGGTGCACGGCGGCGGCGACTATCTCACGACCGACATCACGCCCGCCCCCGAGGGTGACGGCGTCCGCATCGCTCCGGGCGCGCTCGGCCTCACCTCGCGGCAGGCCGACGTTCTGATGCTGCTTGTGCAAGGGAAGCCGAACAAGATGATCTGCCGCGACCTGAAGCTCTCCGAGGGCACGGTCAAAGTGCACGTGAGCGCGATACTCAAGGCGCTGCGCGTGCATTCGCGCACGCAGGCTGTCGCGATGCTGGCGCAGCGCGGGATAAGCGTCGAGACGCTCTCCACGCGGCGCTAAGCAAGCCGTGGCATCTCCCGCGGCGATCGCGCCGCCGCTATTAGCCCGCGCGCGGGCCGACGAGGTCGCAACACTCTACGGTTCGTGGCACCGGACCACCGCGTCGATGACGCTGGGGGCCCTCATCCTGTGCACGGTGTTGTGGGATCAGGGATCGGCGACCGCCATGGGTCTGTGGTTCGCCGCGATACTTGCCAACCAGGCGTGGCGTGGGGCGCTTGCACGCGCGTATCGGCGCATGGCGCCGCCGATCGCCGATGCGCTCCGGTGGGGGAACTACTGGGCTGTGGGCTCCACACTCGCCGGCGCGCTGTGGGGCGCAGCGGCGGTAGCGATGTTCCCGGCCTCGGCGCCACACCAGGCGCTACTGATCGTCTGCGTATTCAGCGTGATTTTGGGCGGGCTGAACCTCACCGCCGTGTACAAACCGTCGTTCTACGGCTTTGCGCTCGCCGCACTCGTGCCACTGATCGCCCGCGTTGCATTCGAGGGCGACCAGGTTCACCTGTTCACCGCGCTCGTGCTTTTCGTCGTGCTCGTTTTCGTGCTCGGCTTCGGGCGCCGCGTCAACGACGTGCTCACCCAGTCATTGGCAATCCGCTACGAAAACGTCGACCTCATCGGCGAGCTCACCGCGCAGACGCGCGCCGCCGAATCCGCGCGCACGGCGGCCGAGACGGCGAACCGCGCAAAGAGCCAATTCCTCGCCGCGGCCAGTCACGACCTGCGCCAGCCGCTGCATGCGATGGGCCTGTTCGCCGCGGCACTTGCCGCCAAGGCGCGCGATCCCGACGTCAAGCCGCTGGTCACGAGCATCCACGCCTCGGTCGACGCGCTGGAAGGATTGTTCGCACAGCTCCTCGACCTGTCGCGGCTCGACGCGGGCGTGCTGCGCCCGGAGAGAAGCGACGTTGCACTGGACGCGCTTTTCGACCGGCTCGCCGCGAACTTCGAGCCGCAGGCGGTGGCGCACGGACTTGTCCTGCGGATCATTCCGACGAGTGTGGTCGTCGATTCCGACCCCCTGTTGCTCGAGCGCATCCTGCGCAACCTCGTCGCAAACGCGTTGCGCTACACCCGTGTCGGTCGCGTCGTGGTTGGCGCGCGCCGTTGCCGTGGCGCCGTGCGCATCGATGTGATCGACACCGGGGTGGGAATCGCTGCCGCCGATCGCAGCCGCATCTTCGACGAATTCGTGCAGGTTGAACCGACACCGCGCCATGCCGCCGGTCGTGGCCTTGGCCTCGGCCTTGCGATCGTGCGTCGCCTTTGCACATTACTCGGGCATCCGCTCGATGTCGCATCGACGCCCGGCCGCGGATCGCGCTTCTCGGTGACGGCACCGCGCAGGATGCCACGCCGCCGACGCGCCGACCCCGAGCCTGCCGACGCGAAGGGTCCATGGACATCCGCGCCGGCCATCGCGTTCGCCGGACGTTGCGTCGTCGTCGTCGACGACGATCTCGCGGTCGTCGCGGCGATGCAGGCGCTGTTCACGTCCTGGGGTGCACGCGTAGCCCACGGTGCGCACGCCGTCGCGGCGCTCGAAGCGCTCGCCGGGCGGCCCGCGGATTTGATCGTTGCCGACCTGCGACTCGCCAACGGCGCTTCGGGCATCGATGCGGTCGCGCAACTGCGCGACGTGATTGGCGCGAATACACCGGCACTGATCGTGTCTGGTGACACGAGCGAAATGGCGCACGACGAAGCCCGCCGCGCCGGCATCACGTTGCTGTCAAAGCCCGTCGTCGCCACAACGCTGAGGGTGGCGGCGGAAACAACGCTCGCCGCCCGTGGCGGCACACATCCCGCGCTCCCGGATGCCTAGGAGCCTGTCGGACTTACTTTCACGTATGCGACGGAGGCGCTTTGGCGGCAGTTCGAGGCGTGACCCCGAAGCCATAGCGGGACTATGGCAAGGGGGAACAACGAAGAAATGCCGCCAAAGCGCCCCGTCCCTCCGGGTTGCGGGTCAAAAAGCGCGTCTGCTGCGTTGCTCGGCTTACGAATATTCCCGATATTCGCTGCGCCTCGCGCCTTGCATCCATCGCTCCTTGACAGGCAACGCATGCGCGAAAGTAAGTCCGACAGGCTCCTAGACTACCCGGACCTCTATTTCGCCTACACCGTCGACCCCCCCTTTGAGCACGTCGCCACGCTTGGTCGCGCCAACGCCCGCCGGGGTACCGGTGAAGAGCAGATCGCCGGGGGCCAGCGTGAAAAAGCTCGACAGGTGGGAGAGGGCTTCCGGAATGCTCCAGATGAGTTGCGAGAGATCGCCGCGCTGGCGCGTCTCCCCGTTGACCGTCAGCCAGATGGCGCCCTTCGACGGGTGGCCGATCTGGCTTGCCGGCACGATGGCCGAGCACGGCGCGGAGAACTCGAACGCTTTGCCGACCTCCCACGGTCGCCCGAGCTTCTTCGCTTCGCCCTGCAGATCGCGGCGGGTCATGTCGATGCCGACGGCGTAGCCGTACACGTGATCGAGCGCCTTCGCCGCCTCGATGTCCTTGCCGCCCTTGGCGAGCGCGACGACCAGCTCGATTTCGAAGTGCACGTCACTCGACTTCGCGGGATAGGGAAAGTCGCCGCCGTTCACGAGCAACGCGTCGGCCGGCTTCTGGAAGAAGAATGGCGGCTCGCGGTTCGGATCGTGTCCCATCTCACGCGCGTGCTCGGCGTAGTTGCGTCCGACGCAGTAGATGCGGCGAACCGGGAATCTTGCCTCGGTCCCCTTGACGTCGAGTGCGGGTATCGGTGGCGCAGGAATGACAAATGCCATGGCGTTTCTCCGAAATTGGCAAGCTGCTTCTGGGCAACCCAACTTCCCTTACCTGGTGCTCGCATAGTATTCGACACGGCGCTCAAACGCGGCGATCGCTTCCGAGACCGCAAAGGCAAACAGGAAGACCACGACCACCAGCGCCCAGAATTCCTCCATCAGGAAATGTTGTGAATAAAGCTCGAAGAGCTCGCCCACGCCGATGATGGCGACGAGCAACTGGCCTATCACGACCCCCTTCACGCCACGGATCGCTCCCAGGCGCAGCCCCGCGAGAATTTCCGGCAACGCGCTCAGGATCAGGACCTTAGTATAGATCTGCCGACGCCGTGCGCCGAAGGAACGGGCCATGTCCACCAGCGACCGGTCAGCATGCGTCACCCCGACCTGCGTATCCAGAATGATCACGAATACCGCGAACAGGAACACCGTCACGACCACGGTGGTCTCGCCGATCCCGACGACCGCCATCAGCAGCGGTACGAGCGCGGAGATCGGGGCGCTGACAAAGATATTGACCCACATCCCGAGAATCCGGCCCACACCCTGCACCCGGGCCATCAGAAAGCCGAGCGGAATGCCGACGAGAACGGCGATCGACATGCCGATTCCGAACGAGCGCAATGAAATGATCGCGGCAGCGTTGAACTTCTCGGTCGGCAGGATCGTGATCGCCGCGGCAATAACACGGGTGAACGGGGGGATGATGATCGAGAGTTGCGCCTGACCGATCAGCTCCCAGACGATGAACCAGATGACCAGCGAAAAGATGATCGGGACCTTCCTGCCGAATAGTGTCATCCTCGGCCTCGCTGCTCAGGCGACGTATTGCTTCAGGATCTGCCAGATCTCGTCTACGGTGTCGAGGTAGTTCCGGTCGCGCCGGATCGCGTCAGCGTTTCTGGCGTGATCGACGTTCGGACGGATAATCTGCGATACCGTACCGGGTCGCGGCGAGAGCAGCGCGATCTGATCCGAGAGATAAGCAGCTTCCTCGATGCTGTGGGTGACGAAGATCACGGTCTTCTGCCTGTGGCGCAGCAAATCCAGCAGCTCCTCCTGAAACTGGCGTCGGGTTTGCTCATCGACGGAGGAGAACGGCTCGTCCATCAGGATGATGTCGGCGTCGACGGCAAGCGCGCGCGCAAGCCCTACCCGTTGCTTCATGCCGCCGGAGAGTCGATTCGGATGGCTCGACTCGAATCCTTTGAGTCCGACCTCGGCGATATACCGGCGCGCGACCTCCTCGCGTTCCGCGCGGGGAACACCGCGCAGTTCCAGGCCGAAGGCGACGTTCCTCAGCACGTTGGCCCAGGGGAGGAGCGCGAAGTCCTGGAACACGAAGGCACGTTCGGGCCCCGGACCGTCGACCTTTTTTCCCTTGACCCGCAGCTCGCCGGTATTGTGCGGGATCAGGCCCGCGATGATCTTCAGCAGTGTCGTCTTCCCGCAGCCGCTCGGCCCTAGCAAGGTGCTCAGCTTGCCGCGGGGAAAGGCCAGGCTGACATCCTTCAGGGCCTCTACGCCGCCTTCGTAGATCTTGCCGATCCCGATGACCTCGACGATCGCTTCATCCTGCATCATCAGGCCGCGCGAAACTCTGGCGGAAAAATGCGCCGCTCCAGCAGCTCGAGCGCATGAATCGTAACTGCCGCAACCGCGATGATCGAAGCGATCGCCGCGAACATCTTCGGATAGTCGGCCACCGAGCTGTGATAGGTGATCAGGTCACCGATTCCGGTCGGCGTAATCAGGAGCTCGGCGATCACGACGCCGATGAAGCCCATTGCGACTCCCAGCCGAAGTCCGGCAAAGATCATGGCGCCGGCGTGCGGCACGATGATCTTCATCACCTCCTGGCGTCGAGTGCCCAGGAACGAGCGGGACATCTGAATCAACGAGGGATTGGTGTTGCGGATCCCCTTGTACGAATTCATCACGATGACGGGCGCAGCCAGCAGAATCACCGCCAACACCTTGGCGGTCAGCCCGATACCGTAGAGGAAGGTTATGAGCGGTATGATTGCCGCCATCGGCGCCGCCTGCAGGACGATGAAAATCGGCAGCGAGAACCACTCGACGGTGCGCGACAGGCCCATGCCGATCCCGAAGGCGATTCCGGCAATCCCGCACAGCGTGATCCCGATGGCGAGCGGCTGGATCGTCGAAAGATAGGCGGTGGCGAGACTACCGTCCGCGATCATCTGCCACAACGCCAGCAACGTGCGACTGAACGGTGGGAACGCGGCGCTGATCGGCCAGCGACCGGAGAGCTCCCAGAGGCCGAAGAAACACACAAACGAAAGGAGCCGCCAGGCAACGTGGCGACCAGCGAGGTTGCTGCGTTTCACCGGTGCTTCGGTTCTCGAGGCAGATCCTGGGCCGCACGCAAGCGGGATGCAGCACGCCGCATTGCGCGTCGTTTCACTTGACCGCGGAGAGCGCCGCATTCAGCGGAGCGAAGTACCAGAAGTCGTCCACTTTCAGGTTCTCGCCCTTGAGCGCACCCGCGAGGCGGAAGAACTCCAGATCGGTCCGCGCCGCGCGCTCGCCCCCGCCGTCATTGGGGAAAATGCCGTTGGCAACCCCTTCCTGCAAGTAGGGAAGTATCTCCCCATCCAGCTTGGCGGGAAGGTCTTTCAGCAATCCAAGTTTCGTTCGTTCTTCCACCATCGAACTCGGGTTGGCGTTGATGGCCCGGTTGACCTTGATCAGTTCTTCCAGAAAGATGGCAACGGCGGCCTGATTCCTTTCCAGAAATGCCTTCGTAGCGAATAACGACTCGTCGCTGGCCTTCACCTGTCCCAATGGCAACACGACGAACTTTCCCGGCGCTTCCTTCAGCACCAGATTCTTGTTGGAAGAATCGAGGATCGAGGCCTTGATCGTGCCCTTCAGCAACGCCAGCGCGCGCACGTTGGAACCGGGAACGTAGCTCACGCTCTTGTACTTGATCCCGTGCTCCTTGGCCATCAGGTTCATGATCGCCTCGGTTCCCGAGCCCCGGCCTTGCACCGCAATCTCCTGCCCGTCGAGATCCTTCCAATCCTTGTAGTTCTCCGCGTTCACGATCGGAAAGAACTGCAGGGTGCTCAGCTGGTAGAAGAAGCGGATCGGCATGTTCACGTTCTCGAGGGCGGCGTACGGCGTGCCCTGACCGATGTCGGCCTGTCCGTTGATCACCGCCTGGGTCGCGATGTCCTCGTTCTTGAACGATATGATCTCGATCTCCACGCCGCGCTTTTTCGCTCGCTCGGCGGCAACGAGCAGGGGCAGCTCGTCGATTGAAATGACGTCACCTAACGCGTACTTGATCTTGGTTGCGGCTTGTGCCGACGCGTCACCCGCGAATGCGCCAACCAGCAGTGAAAACGACAGCGTCGCCACGAGCGCGGATCTGGTCAAGTTGAGCATGCGTCGCCTCCTGTAGAAAGGGGACCGGGTTGAGCGTGTGCCGATTTTCGCGATCGGCACTTCCACGATTGTCCCTCATTGGCCGGGAAAGCCTAACAGGAGTCCTGTATCTCGCCAATCCATTTGTAGTGGCCGCACACCCGCCACCCGCTTTGCCACGACGGCGCCACAACGCGCCGGGCACCGCAGGGCGGCGCCGGCAGCGTCCGGGGCGCCGGACAGGCCTTCGCCGCCGAACCTCGCATCGATCGCCACGCAATTCGGCGACGAACCAAAAAAGGCCCGGCATCAAGGCCGGGCCAGAATCGTCGGCATGCGGTCCGCGCAACCGGCCGGGGAACCGGCGCGCGGCAACCGACGGGGAAAAGCTCGACGCGCGGTTAGCCGGCAGCGCCGCGGTGCATGTGCTCGCGCATCTTCTGGCGGAACGAGTCCATGCGCGCCATGCGCTTCTGCAGCATGTCGCGCACGACCGCCTTCTGGTCGGGCGAAAACGTCGCGTAGAGCTTGAGCCACTGGTCGCGCACCTGCTTGCGCAGCGCCTGGCCGTCCTCGTGCGCTTTGTCGGCGATCGCCGCGACGGCTGCGAGATCCGGCTCGGCCTTGGCGAGTTCCGCGCTCATTGCGTCCTTCACCTTCTGTATCAGCACCCGGCCCTGCTCGTGCGCGGCCTTGGACTGCGCCGCCGCCGCATCGAACATCGGCTGTTGCGACGTGTTGAGATTGAGGTTTGCCTTCGCGTGGGCAATCAGGTGACCGATCATCTGGTCGCCGGCGCCCGGCCCGTAGCCCATCGCCCCCCCCGGGCCGCCGGGGCCGCCGAACGGGTGGGCCGACACGGTGCCGGCGAAGGCAAACGCGAGCGCCGCTGCCGTAGCCGCGACCGTGCGACGTGGACAAAAACGGCTGGAACGATTCGAAATGCTGAACATGGCGTTTCCTTTCGTAACGAACGTGGGTGGAACGGACTGTCGCATCGGGCGCCACGCAGCGCGCGCTGCTTCCGTTTCGTTGGACAGGATTTTCGCTCCACGTTCCCCGGCCGTCTGCCGTCGATTGCAACCGGACATTGCGCGCGGGGGCCGGCGTTACAATCGGTTACAGGTTCCCGCCCAATGCCCGGGAATGCGATCGTCTAATGACGCCATGACCACCAAGAACGCCACGCCCCGGATACTCGTCGTCGACGATGACGTGCGACTGCGCGATCTCCTGTCGCGGTACCTGACCGAGCAGGGCTTTCAGGTGGCAACGCTTCCCGATGCGCGCGAGCTCGACAAGAAGCTGCAGCGGGATCCGCCCCATTTGCTGGTGCTCGACCTGATGCTGCCGGGCGAGGACGGCCTCGCCGTATGCCGGCGACTGCGCGGTACCGGCGAAAGTGTGCCGATCATCATGCTGACGGCGAAAGGCGAGGACGTCGACCGTATCGTCGGCCTCGAGATGGGTGCGGACGACTACCTGCCGAAGCCGTTCAATCCGCGCGAATTGGTCGCCCGGATCCACGCGGTGCTGCGGCGGCGGACCGAAGGCATGACGCTCGGGGCGCCAACGTCCGAGGGCAAGGCCGCATTCGGACCCTTCATGCTTGATTTGTCCGCGCGCACGCTCTCCGACGGCAAGGACACGATTCACCTGACCACCGGAGAATTCTCGCTGGTGAAGGTGTTCGTGCAGCATCCGCGACAGCCACTCGCCCGGGAAAAGCTGATGCTCCTTGCGCGCGGCCGCGATCACGATGTGTTCGACCGCGCGATCGACGTGCAGGTGTCCCGGCTGCGTAAGTTGATCGAACCCGATCCCGCCAATCCGCGCTACATCCAGACGGTCTGGGGATTCGGCTATGTCTTCGTGCCGGCCGACGACAGCGGCAATGCTCCCGCGCCGGAGACGTGATCGGGTGACCCTCTATCCGCGCTCATTGTTCGGGCGCCTCGCCCTCCTGCTTCTCGCCGTGGTCGCCATCGCGCTCGTGGCGACGATCCTGTTCTTCCGCCACGATCGCGCGGCGCTGCTGGCGCGGGCGTTCGGCGACACCAAGATTGTCCAGCTCCAGGCGGTGCGCGCCGCGCTCGAGGCGTCCGACGCGCGCGAGCGGCGCGAAACCGTCGCGCGGATCGGTCGCGAATATGGTGTGCGGATCATCCCGGAAAGCGAACGGCCGTCGCTCGGTGCGGGCGCGCCCGTTCTGCCGGTGATGCAGGAACTCGAGGCGCGGCTGCGGGATCGGTTGGGCCCTGGCACGCGCGTACGCGCCGCTCCAGGGCGGGGGCTCCTGTTCATCCGTGTCGATGCCGGCGAGGCCGGCTACTGGATCGGCTTCCCGCTGCCGCCGCGACGCGAAGCCGACGACGAGCCGACGCGCGCCATCGTGTGGAGCCTCTCGCTCGCCGCCGTGCTACTTGCCGCAGCGTTCCTGTTCGCACGCTACCTGGGGCGCCCGCTGCGCGAGTTAGGCGCCGCCGCCGAGCGCGTCGGTCGCGGCGAGACGCCGCCGCCGCTGCCGGAGCACGGCCCGTCGGAGATCGCCAATCTCAATCGCGGTTTCAACCGCATGACCGCAAACCTGCGCCAGCTGGAGCAGGATCGTGCGTTGCTGCTGGCCGGTGTCTCGCACGACCTGCGCACACCGCTGGCAAGGCTGCGCCTTGGCATCGAGATGGGTTCGCGCGACGACGCGTTGCGCAAGGGCATGGTCGACGACATCGAAGAAATGGACAGAATCATCGGCCAGTTCCTCGACTTCGCGCGCGGTGACCGCGACGCTGCATTCGAATTGCATGATCCGAATGAGATCGTGCAGTCCTGCATCGAACGTTCGACGCGTGCCGGCGGCGACATACGGTTCGTTCCCGGCGCGCTGTCCCCGATCCCGCTGCGTCCGACTGCGTACTCGCGGCTCGTCGCCAACCTGATCGACAATGCACTCGCCTACGGTCTGCCGCCCGTCGAAGTCACCACCGCACTGAGGGACGGCTGCGTCGTGCTCGACATTGCCGATCGCGGCGCCGGCGTTCCGCCCGAAGAGGTCGAGCGGCTGAAGCGGCCCTTCACGCGCGCCTCGGCCGCGCGGACCAACGCCAACGGCGTCGCCGGTGCCGGTCTCGGCCTCGCCATTGTCGAGCGCATCGCTCAGATGCACGGCGGGACCTTCGAGCTCCTCCCGCGCGAAGGCGGGGGAACGGTGGCAAGGGTCGCGATTCCCGTCGCGCCCAAGAGGTTCGAGCGACCGCCCGATCGCGGCGTAGCGTGAGCGCCCGTGCGGCGCACAGATTGCGCGGATCCACTCGCTCCCTTGCCCGCCTCCACCCGCCTTTTGCCTTCCGTCGTTCGGGGTGTTACGGTAGTGCTCCCCGTCCCAACGGGGATCCGCCGGAAATCGCCAAGGGGACAAGGCGGCATTTCCCGGACACGACCGGAAGAATCGCATGGCAGATGCCACAGGCTCTCCTTGGCGCGAAGCTCGCCCGCTCACGACAAGGAGCTTCGAAACGCAGTTCCGATCGTCGACGCCGCGCCATTGGTGCCCGAACAATCCATTCCTCACGCACGTCCTCAACACCTATACGGTGCTGGTGCCGGGCAACGAAGGCTTCTACATGCGCACGCTGCGAAAAGCGCTGCCGCAATTCACCGACCCCAGGCTCAAGCAGCAGGCAATCGGCTTCATCATGCAGGAAGGCCAGCATGGCGTAGGGCATCGACGTTGCTGGACCCTGCTATCCGAACAGGGCTACCGCTTCGCCGGCTTTGCGCGGGGTGTCGACATCCTGGCCTTTGGGTTCGTCGAGCGCGCGATGCCGCTGAAAGTTCGCGTCTCGATGGTGGCCTGCATCGAGCACGTCAACGCGTACCTCGGGCACGAGTTCCTGTCGCAGCAGATTCTGCACGATGCCGACCCCGATATGCGCGCGCTGTTCGAGTGGCATTTCGCCGAGGAAATCGAGCACAAGGGCGTGTCGTTCGATGTACTGAAGCACATGGCACCTGGCTACCTGACACGACTCGCCGGTGTCCTGCTTACCCTGCCGTTGTTCTACCTGCTGATGACCGTCGGTGCGCTGCGCCTGATGGCACAGGACCGAAGCTTGTGGCGCGCGACGACGTGGCGCCTCGCGCGGCGCCATCTTTGGGGCGAACACCACATGGTCGCGCGCACGCTGCGGCACATCGGCCGCTACCTGCGGCCGCGATTTCATCCGTGGCAGGACGATGACCGCGAGCTCGCGGAGGAAGCGCTGCGCCGCGCCGCGCCAGCGCTGAAACCGGCAAAAGACCGAGAAATACTGGAAACAGCCGTCGCGCCGTGACGTGCAGGGAGGGCCCGATGCACGGCAATGCGGATGTGTCGCGTCGACCGCCTGCCGGTCTTTCACTTCGTCTTCCGCTGCGGCGAGCGGCGTGCCTTTCTAGGCTGGACCGAGAAGTACCGTCGCCAGCGCCGCGATGCCCTCGCCGCGACCGGCGAAACCCAGCCGCTCCGACGTCGTCGCCTTGACGCTTACTTGCGCGATGTCACACCCCAGTTCGGCGGCAATATTGGCGCGCATCTGCGCCATGTGCGGCGCGAGCTTCGGTGCCTGCGCAATCACCGTCGTGTCGAGGTTCTCGACCCGCCAGCCCTGCCCTGCCATCAGGGCCGTGACCTGCCGCAACAACACCCGGCTGTCAGCGCCTTTCCAGCGCCGATCGGTGTCGGGAAAATGCGCGCCTATGTCACCGAGTGCCAGCGCGCCCAGAATCGCGTCGCAGATCGCATGCAACAGCACGTCGGCGTCCGAGTGCCCCTCGAGGCCGCGGTCGTGCGGAATTGTGACACCGCCAATGACCAGCCTGCGTCCGGCGACGAGCGCGTGGACGTCGAAGCCGTTGCCGATGCGCACGGTCACGAGGAACCTTCCTGCAGCGCGAGAACTGCCGCCGCCAATGCGAGGTCAGCGGGATACGTGACCTTGACGTTTTGCGCGCTCCCGGTGATGAGCCGCGGTGCGGCGCACGCGCCGGTGATCGCAAGCGCTTCGACGGCCTGCGCCTCGTCGGTCGCGGCAAGCGCTCCGGGTAACGCAAACGCGTTGCGCAGGATGCCGAAGCGGAAAAGCTGCGGCGTCTGTGCCTGCCACAAGCCCGCGCGATCCATGGTTGAGCGCACGCGCTCGGGCGCCGCGTCATCCCCCCGCTTCAGCGTGTCCGCGACCGGAATTGCCAGCAATCCGCCAACCGCGTCCGCCGCCAGTTCCGCCGTCAGCCGCAACACCGCCTCCACCGGCACACAGGGCCGCGCCGCGTCGTGGACGAGTATCCAGTCGTCGTCACGCATCGTGAACCGAGTGCCAGCCAACGCATTGGCCACCGTCTCCGAGCGCGTGGCGCCCCCGCAGCGCTGCGCCTCGACCGCCGGACGTGACCCGACCACCGTATCGTAGAAAGCATCGTCGGTCGCCAGCGCGACAACGATGGTGACCGGCGGCAGCGCCGCCACAAGGCGATCGAGCGTGCGGGCGAGGAGCGGCCGCCCGCCGAGATCGGCGTATTGCTTGGGCATGACGCCGCCAAAGCGACTACCACCACCCGCCGCGGGAACGAGCGCAAAAAGGCGTGCGCCATCGGTCATCGTGCGGATCTCTTCATGCGAGCAACAGCGCGAGGCGCTCCTCGTCGAGCGGCTTGAAGCCCATCCGCTCGTAGAAGCGCCAGGCCCGGACGTTGCCGCGATGGCAGCCGCAATCGATCCGCGTGATCCCGCGCGCGCCAAGGTGGTCGGCAAGCGCAGCGAGCATCGCGGTACCGACACCGCGCCCCCGCCACCCATCGCGGATCGTCACGTCGTCGAGCTTGGCGACCAGGGTTCCGCGCGACGTCGAGATCGCATGGCAGACGACACAGGCGCCGACCGCGACGGTCGCACCGACGTCGTCCACGGACGCGAGCCAGACGAAGCCGATCGCCGGATGCGCGAGGAAGAGGTCGAGCGCACGTCGCAACGCCTCGGCGCCGCCGTCGCCGTATACGGTGCTCGAGGCAAGGTAATGTTCATCGGCGGAGAGAAAGTTCCCGAGCAGTGCGTCGGCGTCCGCGCGGGTCGCGGCGGTCATTGGCGCACAGGCGATCGTCATCACGGCGCGGGCCACGCTCGCCGTGCCGGCCCCCGGGCTCATGGGTGCGACCCCGCGGCACTCATGGCCCAGCCGTCACAACGGGCTTCGTCATGCGCTCCCCTCCGCGACCAACGCTTCCAGCGCCGCACGGATCCGCGGCGGAATCGGCACCGGGCGCTGCGTTGTGCGATCCACCCAAACGTGGACGAAGTGGCCGGTGGCGGCGGGTTCGTCGTCGCCACGGCGAAAGAGGCCGATTTCGTACCTTACCGACGAGGTTCCGAGCTTGACCACGCGCAGCCCGGCCTCGATGGTTTCCGGGAAGGTGAGCGACTTGCGAAACTTGCACATCGTCTCGACGACAACGCCAATGGCATCACCGCCGGCGATGTCGAGACCGCCCGCGCGGATCAGGTGCTCGTTCACCGCAGTGTCGAAATACGAATAGAAGGTCACGTTGTTGACGTGGCCATAGCTGTCGTTGTCCATCCAGCGCGTCGGGATCGCGAGAAAATGGCGGTAGCCCGCGCGCAGTCCGGTGCGGGTTGTCGGCGAAGGGGTAACCATCGGGAGATGTCGCCGCGAGGGTGAGCCCGGCCGCACCTACGCGGGCGAGCGCGGGCCGCCGACCATCCGCGCGTCGAGCAGCTCGATCCAGTGGCGCACCGGGCACTTGGCGCCGTCGGCGAGATGCACGAGGCAGCCGATGTTGGCCGTGGCGATGACTTCGGGCTCTCCCGATTCGAGCGCGGCCAGCTTGTTGGCCTTGAGCTCGCGCGAAAGTTCCGGCTGCAGGATCGAGTACGTGCCGGCCGAGCCGCAGCACAGGTGCGCATCCGGCACACCGGTGAGCTCCAGCCCCAGTGCGTGCAGGATCTCCTCGACGCGGCCGCGGAGCCTCATTCCGTGCTGCAACGTGCACGGCGAATGGAAGGCGACCTTGCGCGACCCCATGTCCATCGCGACCTTGGGCGCAATCCGGGTCCATTCCGCGGCGACGACCTCGACCGTGTCGCGCGCGAGCTCCGAGATCTTCTTTGCTTTCGCGGCGTAGCCGACATCGAACCGCAGCAGGTGCCCGTAGTCCTTGACCATGACCCCGCAACCGCTCGCCGTGATGACGATCGCCTCGGCGCCGCGCTCGACGTGCGGCCACCAGGCGTCGATGTTGCGCTTGACGATCGAGAGCGCCTGCTCATGCTCGCTCAAGTGGTAAGGCAGCGCGCCGCAACAGCCGCCGCCGGCAACGCGAACGAGCGAAATGCCGATGCGATCGAGCACGCGCGCCATCGCCGTGTCGATGTTGGGCGCGAGCGAAGTTTGCACGCAACCCGCGAGCGCCAGCATCTTGCGGGGATGCCGTTCCTCCGGCCACAGTCCCGGCACGACCCTTCGCGGAATCGCGCCGCCGAGTCCCCCGGGTAGCAGCGATTTCACCATCCGGCCCGCCGCGACCGCCGCCCCGAACAGCGGGCCCGACAAGATCCCCGAGCGGATCGTCCAGCGCTTGGCCTGCTCGGCGGGCGGGCGCGGGACGCGGCTGTCGACGATGTGACGGCCGATGTCGATCAGGCGCCCGAATTTCACGCCGGATGGACACGTCGTTTCGCAGCTGCGGCAGGTGAGGCAGCGGTCGAGGTGCAACTGCGTCTTGGCCGTCGGGACACCGCCTTCGAGCACGTGCTTGATCAGGTAAATCCGTCCGCGCGGGCTGTCGAGATCATCACCGAGCAGCTGGTAGGTGGGACAGGTCGCGGTGCAGAAGCCGCAATGAACGCACGAGCGCAGGATGGCGTCGGCTTCGAGACCGTCGGGCGTATCCTTGATGAAAGCGGCGAGCGCAGTCTGCATGACGAGTCAGCAATCGGCGTAGAGACGGCCGGGGTTGAATACGCCCGCCGGATCGAAGGTCGCCTTGAGGCGCAGATGCAGGCCGTGGACGGCTTCGGGCAACGGATGGAACGCGCCGACGGTCTTGTCCGCGGCGCGATACAGCGTCGCATGGCCGCCATGGCCCTGCGCCCAGGCGCGCACGCGCCCGGCCTCGGTGCGATCATTGGCGGCGAGCCAGCGCAGCGCGCCCCCCCATTCGATCAACTGCTCGCCGCCGAGGTCCGTGAACGGCGCCGTCGGCTTGACGGAAAGTCGCCACAGCGGCACACCGGCCTGCACGGCCGCTTCGAAGAAGGGCTGCGTCTGCTCACGGACACTCCGCCAGAATGCGCCTCCCTTGTCGTTGCCGGGCAGGGCTTTGCCGCCGATCTTCGCGACGGCTGCTTCGATTGCCGACGGCGCGCCGGACAGCCGCACGACAAGCTGCCCCGCGTGATAAGCGGTGGCCGTGACGGGCAGTGGCTTGCCGCCCCATTCGTTGGTCATTCGGATCGCCTCGTCGGCGGAGCATTGGAAGACTCGTGTTGTCTCGGCCTTCGGCATCGGCACGCACTTCAACGAGACCTCGGTGATGAGGCCCAGGGTTCCCAGCGCGCCGGTCATGAGGCGGGACACGTCGAAGCCCGCGACGTTCTTCATCACGCGGCCGCCGAAGGCAAGATCGTCGCCCTTGCCGTCGAGGATGCGCACGCCGAGGACGAGGTCGCGCACCGCACCCGCGTACGGCCGGCGCGGCCCGGAGAGTCCCGCGGCGACGAAACCGCCGATCGTCGCCTCTTCGCCGTGGCGCGGTGGCTCGCACGCGAGCATCTGGCCCATCTCGCGCATCGTCCGCTCGACGAAGGCGAGCCGCGTGCCCGCGCGCACGGTGATCACGAGCTCGGTCGGATCGTAGTCGACGATGCCGGCGTAGGCGGTCGTGTCGAGCAATTCGCCCGCAAGGGTTTGCCCGTAGAAGTCCTTGGTACCGCCACCGCGGATGCGCAACGGCGCATTCGCGGCGACCGCTGCCCGGATCCGCGCCTGCCAGCCCGCGACCACCGGATCGGTCACGGATCGGCCTCTTCCGCCGTCGACCGCGTACGCTGCACCGGGGCGCTCACGCCGGAGCGGTTCCCGCGCCCGCCGCCGTCGCGACGAGCTTGTCGCGGTAGAGGATGCGGGGCTCGTCGGCCGGGACGATCGCCGTCTCCCGCAAAGCCGCATCCTCCCATTCGCGCAACAGCGGGTGCGCGAGCATGGCGTGGAGATAGTCGCCGGCCGGGCCATCGGGCAGTACGCCGTAGGTCTGGAAGCGGAAAGCGACCGGAGCGTAGAACGCATCGGCGAGCGAGAACGCGCCGCAGAGGTAGGGAGCGCCGCCGAAACTGCGCCGGCCCTCGCTCCAGATCTCGACGATGCGTCCAATGTCGCCTGCGAGCGCGACCGACCATGGCCGGACGTCGAGGCGCTCGCGTATGCACATCGTCATTTCGTTGCGCAGGTGGGCAAAGCCCGAATGCATTTCCGCGCACACCGAGCGCGCCCACGCCCGCGCAACGGGATCCGCCGGCCACATCCCCGGATGCCGCTCAGCGAGGTACTCGGCGATCGCGAGTGAATCCCATACGACGACCACCGCCGTCGTGCAGGCATGGCACGCGGGCCGACGGCGAGAAGGCACGGTTCGCGGCATTGTCCGTGCCCGTGAGCGCGATCATCTTCTCGGCAAATGGCGCGCCCGATAGCTTCGCTGCCAACCAGCCGCGCAGCGACCACGACGAGTAGTTCTTGTTGCCGAGGTAGAGGGTGTACATGTCGGGAATCAGGGATCGGGGATCAGGAATCAGAAAGAACGGAAGGCGTGACCTCGGGCAGGATCGGATGCCTCATCCCTCGTCCCTGAAACCTGATCCCCGTCACAACGGTACCGTCTTGCCGGGATTCATGATGTCGTGCGGGTCGAAGGCGCGCTTCAGCGTGCGCATCAGGTCCACGGCTTCGCCGTGCTCGGCGACGAGGGCGCCCAACTTGTGCACGCCGATACCGTGCTCGCCGGTACACGTCCCACCCATCGCGATCGCCCGCAGGCTCGTCCGCTGCGCGATTCCTTCCGCCTTCGCGCGCTCTTCCGCGCTGCCGGGATCGAACATCACGCACAAATGGAAATTGCCGTCGCCGACGTGGCCCACGATCGGCGCGTTGAGTCCGGTCGCATCAACATCCGCCTTGGTCTCGAGAACGCAATCGGCGAGCCGCGAGATCGGCACGCAGGCATCGGTCGCATACACCTCGCGGCCAGGAAACATCGCCTTGGCGGCGTAGTACGCGGCGTGCCGCGCCTTCCACAGTCGCGTGCGCTCCTCGGGCTTGGTCGACCATTCGAATGCGCTGCCGCCGAACTCCTGCGTGATCGCCTGCATCTGCCCGGCCTGCTCGGCCACACCTGCCTCCGAGCCATGGAACTCGAAGAACAGCGTCGGTGCGCGCAGCAAAGCCGTCGAGTTTCGAATAGCGGATGCAGGCCTCCATCTGCACGTCGTCGAGCAGTTCGATTCGCGCCACGGGAATGCCGTGTTGCATCGCGACGATCACCGTGTTCACCGCGCTGGCGAGGTCCGGGAACTGGCAGACCGCCGCCGAGATCGCCTGCGGCACGCCGTACAGGCGCAACTGGATCTCGGTGATGATCCCGAGCGTGCCTTCGGCGCCGACGAAGAGTCGCGTCAGGTCGTAGCCGGCACTCGACTTCCGCGCGCGGCCTCCGGTGTGGATGATGCGCCCGTCGGCGGTCACGACGGTGAGCCCCAACACGTTGTCGCGCATCGTGCCATAACGGACCGCGTTGGTGCCGGAGGCGCGGGTGGCCGCCATGCCCCCGATCGTCGCGTTCGCGCCGGGGTCGATCGGGAAGAAGAGACCGCTGCCCTTGAGCTCCGTGTTGAGCTGCTCGCGCGTGACGCCCGCCTGCACACGGCAGTCGAGGTCCTCGGCATTGACTTCGAGGACGCGATGCATCTGCGACAGGTCGACGCAAACGCCGCCATAGAGTGCGGCGACGTGGCCCTCGAGCGAGGTGCCGACACCGAACGCAATGACCGGCACCCGTGCCGCGTGACAGAGCCGCACGACCGCCGCGACCTCCTCGTTCGTGTGCGGAAAGACGACGACGTCCGGCAGTCCGGCATCGGCCATCCCCTCGCCGTGGCTGTGCTGATCGCGGATCGCGCGCGATGTAACGGCGCGAGCGCCGTAATCGGCCGTGAGCCGGGTCACGAGGTCCGTGACGGCGCGCGCGTCGGGTCGCGCACGGTGCAGTTCGGCGTGAGCGTTCATGGGTCGCCTTCAGAAACGCGGAATGTCCGGGTGTGGGAGATTGCCGCGGTGAACGTGCAGCTTGCCGAATTCGGCGCAGCGGTGCAGCGTGGGCACGCCCTTGCCTGGATTGAGCAGCGATTGCGCATCGAACGCCGCCTTGATCCCGAGAAAGCGCTCGAGCTCGCCGGGCTGGAACTGTACGCACATCTGCGGCAGCTTTTCCACGCCCACACCATGCTCGCCGGTGATCGTGCCGCCGACTTCGATGCAGAGTTCGAGGATGGCGGCACCGAACGCCTCGGCGCGCTCTACCTCGCCCTCGACGTTGGCGTCGAACATGATCAGCGGATGCAGGTTGCCGTCGCCGGCGTGGAACACGTTGGCGACGCGCAAGTCGAATTGCTGGGAGAACTCCTCGATCCGCGCCAGCACCTGAGCCAGCGCCTTGCGCGGAATCGTGCCGTCCATGCAAAAGTAATCCGGCGTAATGCGGCCGATCGCGGGAAACGCCGCCTTGCGCCCCGACCAGAACAAGAGCCGCTGTGCCTCATCCTTCGATACTCGGACCTCGCTCGCGCCCGCTTCCGCCAGAACGCGCCCGATCTCGGCCATGTCGGAAGCAACTTCCTCGGGGGTGCCGTCGGCCTCGATAAGCAGCACCGCCTTCGCATCGAGCGGATAGTTCGCGTGGACGAACTCCTCGACGGCGCGCGTGGCCGGCTGGTCCATCATCTCGAGCCCGGCGGGAACGATGCCCGCGCGGATCACCGCCGACACCGCGGCGCCGGCCCGCACGATATCGTCGAAGGCAGCCAGCGCGACCTGAGCATATTGCGGCTTCGGCGTCAGCTTGACGGTGATTTCGGTGATGACGGCCAGCAGGCCTTCGGAGCCGTTGATGAGCGCAAGCAGGTCGTAGCCCGGGCTGTCGAGCGCATCGCCGCCGAATTCGACGATTTCTCCGGAGATGAGCACGCCGCGCACGCGGTGGACGTTGTGGACGGTGAGCCCGTACTTGAGGCAGTGGACGCCGCCGGCGTTCTCCGCGACGTTGCCGCCGATCGTGCACGCGATCTGCGACGACGGGTCGGGCGCGTAGTAAAGGCCGTACGGAGCGGCGGCCTCGGTGATCGACAGGTTGCGCACGCCTGGCTGCACGACCGCGGTCCGCGACAACGGGTCGACCGCGAGGATCCGCTTGAATTTCGCCAGCGACAGCAGCACGCCTGCTTTGTCGGGCCGCGCCCCGCCCGAGAGGCTCGTCCCCGCACCGCGAGCGACGACGGGAACGCGCGCCGCATGGCAGCGCTTCAGGATCTCGACGACCTGCGCCTCGTTGTCCGGAATCGCGACGGCAGCCGGCAGTTCGCGATAGACAGTGAGGGCATCGCATTCGTAGGGACGCGTGTCCTCGGCCGCGGTCAACAGCGCCGACGGCGGCAGGATCGCCGCGAGCTGGGCGTGGACGGCGGGATCGAGCATCGGGACGCGAGACCGGGTTGGGCAACGATGCGGCAAGGGCCGCCTCGTGCGTCGCTGATTATTCCACATCGCCGTCCGCGGAGCACAACGGCCAGCTCTTGCCATCGCGATTCCGACGCGGTCCGGCTGCGGCGCCCAGCCCTCTCTCGGCAGGGGCACCGCGGTAACCGCTATACAGAGGAACCCGCGGTCCTTAGAATCCGCCGTCCGGGTGTTGCACCGACGGGATCTAACCACCCGACCGTGCCACGAACGACGCCTGTTCGTGATCGACACGTTCATCGCGACCTCCGTATCCATCGCACGCTCGATCAGATTTGTCCATGCCAGGTAAACCGAACCCCGACAATCGTTCCCTAGCGGGACTCAACGTGCTGGAGCTGGGCGCGCTGATCGCCGGACCGTTCTGCACGAAGCTGTTGGCCGAGTTTGGCGCCGAGGTCGTGAAGCTCGAGCCGCCCGGCTCGGGCGATCCGCTGCGCAATTGGCGTTACGTAAAGGATGGCACGTCGCTCTGGTGGCACGTGCAATCGCGCAACAAGAAGTCGGTCACGCTCGACCTGCGCCAGCCCGAGGGCCAGGCGATCGCGAAGAAGCTCGCTGTCGCCGCCGACCTCGTCGTCGAGAATTTCCGGCCCGGCACGATGGAGGCGTGGGGACTGGGCTACGAAGCGCTCGCGGCCGAAAATCCGGGTTTGGTGATGGTGCGCATCTCCGGGTACGGACAATCGGGCCCGTATTGCGAGCGCCCCGGGTTCGGCGTGATCGGCGAGGCCGTGGGCGGGCTGCGCTATGTCACCGGCACGCCGGACCGCCCTCCGTCACGCGTCGGCGTCTCGATCGGCGATACCCTTTCGGCGCTTTATGGGGTCATCGGCGCGATGATGGCGCTCGAATCGCGGCGCAGGACTGGCCGCGGCCAGGTCGTCGACGTCGCGCTCTACGAATCGGTGTTCTCGGTGATGGAGTCGATGTTGCCGGAATTCGACGCGTTCGGCGCGCTTCGCGAACGCACCGGCTCGATCCTGCCCGGAATCGCGCCCACCTCCGCCTATCGCTGCGACGACGGCAGTTACGTGCTGATCGCCGCGAACGGCGATTCGATCTTCCGGCGGCTGTGCCTCGCGATGGGACGCGGCGATCTCGCCAACGACGCGTCGCTCGCGCACAACGACGGCCGCGCGAAGAAGCAGCAATGGCTCGACGGCGAAATCGAAGCATGGACGGGCGCGCGGTCCCCAGCCGATGTACTTGCTGCGATGGAAGCTGCCGCGGTTCCGGCGTCGAAGATTTATTCGATTGCGGACATCGTCGCGGATCCGCACTATGCCGCGCGGGCAATGATCCGGCAGATACAGCTGGCCGACGGGGCCACGCTGAAGGTCCCGGGCGTCGTACCGAAGCTCTCGCTGACGCCCGGCGATTTCGCCGGCGGCGGCCCTCGACTGGGCGAGCATACGAACGAGGTGTTGCACGGACTCGGTTACGACGATGCCGCCATCGCAGCACTCAAGATTCGAGGCGTGATCTGACGCCATCGTCGCCGGCGTCGCGCGCGGGGACGTCATCGAGCCCCAGCACGGCGCAAAGCATCGACTCGGTCGCGTTGAGGATGCGCGCGCGCGCATGTGGCGCTGGAATGGTTCGCGCCAATCCCACGGCTCCCGCACAACTCGCGAATACGGCGATCGCGACCTCGCGTGGTGACAAGCCGGCGACGGCGGGAAAGCGGTGCGCGATGCGATTGAGCAAAGTGCCGGTGCGCTCGGCAAACGCGGACTGAAACTCCAGCCCGCCCCTCGTCACCTCCGGCAGGAGCAGCGTCAGCGGGCAGGCGGTGGCAAGGTCGGGCTCGTCGACCTGGTGCAGATATCGGTGGATGAGCGCGCGGACCCAGGCCCGATCGTCGGCGGTCGGCGCCAGCGCAGCCAGCAGCCGGTCCATGCTGGCGTCGAGGCCGAAGAGCAGCGTCTCGCGTTTTAGGTCGTGCTTTGAGGCGAAATGGGCGTAGAACCCCCCCACCGTCAGCCCGGCGTGTCGCATTACGGCGTCGATCGATGCCGCCTCTGCGCCCCATTCCTTCAGCAGCCGGTCCGACGCGGCAAGAATCCGCGTCCGGGTTTGCCCCTTGTGTTGTGCCGGATATCGTGCCATTGTGAACATAATATTATTAGAAGAATGTTTATGCAATCCCTCTGCCATTCCGTTGAAAAGGTGGGCATCAAGGAATCGCCGGCCTGCTTGTTGAGGGCGAGCGTAGCGGTTCCGTCGCCGGCCCCGAACACGCCGAGCAGATTAACCGTATCGAATGCTACGAACGGGTCGTCGAGTTGCACGCGACCCGTGCCTCCGTCGGTGACATCAAGTGTGCCATCCGGATTGATCCTTGACCGGCATACGCGATTTGATCCCACCTTCCAGTAGTCGCTGAACGTCTTCGCGACAAGCAGTTTCCCATCGGGCTGAACGGCAATGTTCGCGTCCCCGGGCGTATTGCGCGGAAAGGCCCGGGCAATCGAGGGCGCCAACTGCATGCGCGGCAAACGCGGCGTCCACCCGTCCCTAACCGTCGATGCGGCGAGCTCCTTCTGTCGGGGCGACTGTGCGAAGCAAGGTATCGAACTTGAGGCGATCCTTCCGGTCTTTGGCGCCGCTACCCCCCGTGATCGATGGATTCGACCACAATCGTCCACCCATTTCGTTCGACCGCTGCTCGCAGCTATCGCATTGGGTTCTCGGTTGTCTAACCATCGGTGGAGACGCGGGCATAAAGAGCGACGCGCCTCGGATGGAAGCCGAAGTTTCTCGACTACCGGGAAGGCCTCGATCAGATTATCGAACCCTGGGGAACCTGAGCCGCCGCACGGTGTGTATCGTTGAGCCAGGTCGCGGGCACCCCCGCGCGTTGCGACGCAATGTCTCGAAACGCGGGAAGCGCTGCCACCCCGACGGTCACTGAACGGCCACAACCGGTCGTAGCGCCTCGTCCTTCAAAACGGCCAGTCGTGCTCGCCCTGTCCGGAGACTCGGGCGCCTGCGTGTGCGCGGCTGAAACGGCCGCCGTGGAGTCGCGTGGTCGCCCCAGCCGTTACCGTCCTGCTCCGCACACCGGGTCAGCACAGCCCGCCGAGACGACGGACGAACCGTTGCACCGCAAAGCGGCGCGCAACAACACCTGGGGACATTTCGCATCTCCGGTGTCGATGCATTCTCCATCCGTTAAGAAGTCATCGTCTCGATCAATGTTCACTTCACTTCGGCAGGCGCGATCGGCTCGAGCCCCGTCTTGGTGATGACAGGCGCCGCGGCCGGCGATGACAGGTACTTGACCAGCGCTCGGGCGGCGTCCGGCTCTTTCGAACCAACAGCAATGCCTGCCGAGAAAATCGTGACTTGCTGGACCTCGGGCGGCAGCGGTCCGACATAGTCGATGCCGGGTATGGGCAGCAACTCGCTGACCTGCTGGAAGCCGATTTCGGCGTCGCCCCGGGCGACGATGGTGCCGACGCGCTCGCTCTCGATCCGCTTCGACTTGCCCTTGATCTCGTCCCATATGCCGAGGCGAGGGAACAGCACGGTGGACAGGTAGACGCCGCTCGCGCTGGCGGAGTACGCGATCGACTTCGCCTCGAGGAGCGTGCGCTTCAACGCTTCGACGGTCCTGATGTCGGGCTTGGGCGCGCCGGCGCGGACCGACATCCCGATTGTCGAGCGCACAAGATCGACGCGGCTGCCGGGTATCACCTTGCCCTGCTTGATCAGTTCATCGAGCGCCGGGGCGGCAAGGATCACGATGTCCACAGGCTCGCCGCGCGCAAGCCGCGACGGGATGGCGTCCGGCGCGTTGCCCATCGAAGCGCCGTATGCGGTCACGACTTTATCGCCGGTCAACTTTTCGTACGGCGGCGTCAACTCGTTGTACGCCGCCGTGAAGCCACCCGAGGTCATCACTTTGATCTCGGCGGCGCCCGCCGATCCGGCTAACAGCAGGAGGCTCGCGAGGAAGGGCACGAGTGCCCGGGTAACAAATGGTTTGGTCTTCATGACAGTGCGTTCCTTTGCAAGTTGAAGGAATGATCGGCTGGTGTCCGTGCCGGTGTTGTCCAGAGTTTCGAACGACACGGGCATGCAGCTTTGCGGAAGTACAAGTTTAGTATTCCACCGACCCGCGCATGGCGATAGATTGCAGGTTCACTTGCAGTTACCGCCGCGGGCATTCGGATCAATCGGTTTCAAGACCCTGGCGGTCAAGTTCCCCGTGGTAATGGCATGTATTCGGTCGCGGCACGCCGTAACGACGCCTGCCCGATTTAAGTGTCCTAGGCTAGAGCGGCGAAGGCAGGTCGACGCATGACACCTCGGTACCGTCGATGTTGTCGATCGGGTTGCCGGTGGGAAACAACTCACCGGTCGTCGCCCCCGCCGCGTCCAGAAGGTTCTAGACGTTGGGCGCGCCGCCTCCGTGTACGCCGTCAATTTTCGCTCGCCATCGTAGGTGACCAAACCACAGCCGGAGCGCTTTTCCTGGCCTCGCAGCCGAATTGGTCGCGCTCCAAGTGGACTTGATCGTCGCCCCAGGCCCAGCGCTGCCCGCGCTCAAGCAGGCGACTTCGACGATCCCCATCGTCATGGCGGCTTCGCGACCCGGTGGGCTCGGGGTTCGAGGAGAGACGACCGGGTTTGTTGAGCGACCGGTTTGGAGAAAACCGACCGGCTGGTGTGGGTCGAGGCTGTGTGAAAACGCAGCGGAAGTTCATGCTGACAGAACTCGACCTCTCAGAACGCGCTGTATTCGATTATTTTGGGTGTGGGAATGGTTCGATGACCCCCCAAATCGAAATAGGACCAACTTTTTACACAACCTCGGTCGACAAGCGCCCTTGATCCGGGATCAACATACGGCTCCTCTCCTACTACCGAGGAGCCATTCATGTATGCCGCTACCAACACCGCCCCCAAGGCTGACGGGCGTGTAGTACCGTGGAACAAAGGGAAGCTGATCGGCCAGAAGCCACCGCTGAAGCTGAAGGAGATCTGGGTCATCCGGATTCGACTGCAACTGGATCATCGAGCGCGGGAACTTGCGCTGTTCAACCTCGCCATCGACAGCAAGTTGCGCGGGTGCGACCTTGTGGGGCTTCACGTTCGCGATGTGTTCCAGGGCAGTCATGTTGCCCCACGCGCGATTGTCATGCAGAAGAAGACCCAGCGGCCGGTGCAATTCGAGATCACCGAACAAACGCGGGACGCGGTCGGTGCCTAGATCGCGGCTGCCGGCCTAAAGTCGGAGCAATTCCTCTTTCCGAGTCGTATGTCGGTGTCGCCTCACCTTTCGACTCGGCAGTATTCCCGGATCGTCCGGAGCTGGGCGGGATCGATTGGCCTTGATCCGGCGGTCTACGGCACTCATTCAATGCGGCGAACCAAGCCGACTTTGATCTATCGCCGAACCAGGAATCTTCGGGCCGTTCAGATCCTGCTCGGCCATACGAAACTTGAAAGCACCGTGAGATACCTCGGAATCGAGGTCGACGACGCGCTGGAAATCGCCGAACAGACTGAGGTGTAGTCCCGCCGGGCCGGTCGGCGACCGCAGGACTTGACGGTCGCCGACTGAATGCAGCCATTCGACCGACGCAGGGGAGCGACGGCCACCGACCCACTCCAGCCGTTGCGCCTGACAAGTACCGGACATTCACCGCATCGACTTGAGACGTTCGACTACTGAATCACCTCGTCCGCGCGCTGCAGTAACGACTGCGGGATCGTGAGCTTCAGGGCTGCGGCAGTCTTGCGATTCAGCGATAGCCTGAAGGTCGTCGGGCGCTCGACGGGGAGATCGCCAGGCTTGGCCCCACCCAAGATGCGGTGAACGTACGACGCGGCACGCCGCGAAAGCGCCGAACTGTCGGTGCCCAAAGACACGAGTCCGCCGTCGGGCGCCACACGCGAGCTGGAAGACGCCACTGGCAAGCCGCCACTCATCGCCCACTCGATGACCTGCTTGCGGACCTCGGCGGCGCCCGCAAGCGCGGCGTCGTCGACCATGTAGATCGCATCGGCGCCGCTTGCCCGGATCGTTGCAAAAGCCTGCGGCAGGTCGGAGTCGTTCCGTGCTTCGACTCTGACCAAAGTGAGGCCCAGTTGGTTGGCTGCCGGACGCAAGGCATCTGCGTATCTGCGGGTGTTTGGATTGTCCGGATTGACCAGCACCGCTACGCGGGACGTACGCGGCGCCAACTCCTTCAGAAGCTGGAGGCACTTCTCCTCCTGTCCGAGACTTTCCAGCGTGAAGCCAGTCACGTTGCCCACCGGCCTTGCGAGGTTGCCGGCAAGTCGCTCCAGCGTTCTCTCGCTCGCCGGACCGACCACGATAGGGATCGTGGAAGTGGCCCCCGCGGCAGCGTCAGCCCCGCCAGTGGTGAAGGTGAAGATTACATCCGGACGAAGGGCCACCAGTTCCGCCGCCAGGGCAGGAAGCCGCTCGTTGACTTCCTCCGCGAATCGGTATTCGAGTGCAACATTGCGACCTTCACCATATCCGAGACTACGGAGCCCTTCGACGAAGCAGCCTGCGTTGTGTCCTGGTTTGTTGGATCCGCAGGCCATGTCCGCCTGCCTGCCGGGCGACAGGATGCCTACCTTTTGTAGTCGGACAGGCTGCGTCCACACGCGCGGTGGAATGCACGCCGTGACGACGCAGATCAACAAAAGAATATGGCGCCGCGTCGTCATTGATCACCCCGTCGACCATAGTAATTCCAACCATACCACGCCTCCCGCCGAAGCTTCATGACCGCCAGCGGGTGACTGCTTTCGGGGATATTTTCGCGCCGCCGCCGAATGTCTCCAGTTGGCGTGCGCCGTGGTCCTTCATGCTGATGACGATCCAGCCCTGCTTCTTTGCCTGGTCGTACAGCGCCTGCGTGAATGCGCCGACCTTGGTCGCCGGCAGTCCCTGCGCCGGGCCATAGGCATATTCGCGTTTCGCATCGTCGTGCAGCACCAGCATCGACAGCCGCGCGCCGTCGCCGGCCTTCGTGTATTCCAGCATCTGCTGGTCGCCGGTCGAGTTGCCGACCGCCATCTGCGGACGACGCCCGATCATCAGGTGGATGCCCTCGGGCTTGCCGGCATTGTTGTCGTTCAGCAGCAGCTTCGGTTCCTTGGTCAGGAACGGCTTGCCGTCCTTGGCGTAGCCGTACTTGGTGCCGCCGGCGGTGCCGATCACCTGCTCGGGCGGGATGCCGTAGACGGCTTCCGGAATACACGCGCACGAAGTCCTGCCCGCCGCCGGTGACGATGTAGGTCTTGTAGCCGTTGGCGCGCAGGTACTTCAGCACTTCCTGCATCGGCAGGTAGGTGAGTTCGGTATACGGCTTCTTCCAGCGCGGGTCCTTCGCTTCGGCAAGCCACTTCTTCGCTTCGGCGCGGAAGGTATCGACCGGCATGCCGGTCAGCGTGGCCGCGGCCAGCTTCTCGAGGTCGGGCATGGTCAGCTTGGCGATCGCCGCGCGATCGCCCTTCAGGATCTCCAGCACCGTCGAGAACGGGGCGACCTTGGCGAGTTCGGGCTTCGCCTTGACCAGCGCCGGCACGCTTTCGAGGATGTACATCACCTGCGAGTACATCGGATGCTCGACCCACAGCGTGCCGTCCTGGTCGAAGGTGGCGATGCGCTCGGCTGGTGGCACGAACTTCGGGCTGCCCTGCGTGGTGGTCGTCTGCACGAACTCGACGATCGCCTTCTTGGCCGCGCCGTCGTTCCACGAGGGCAGCGGATCGGTTTGCGCCTGGGCAGGCAGGCCCAGCGCCAAGAGCGCGCCCAGCGCGAGTGCGGGCAAGCGTTGAGGCAGGGTACATGGTCTTCATGATGAGTCCCTCCGTCCATGGTCGACTATCCGTTGTGAATGCAAACGGGCGGCCCTTTCGAGCCGCCCGCTTAGCGGCGTCACCAACGCCTTGCCAGGCTATCGGACTCGCGACGTCCTAGTCTCCGCGGGCGCGAGTCCTCGCCATCTGTTCCTTTACCTGCGTGAGAACCTGGGCCAGGCTGTAGGACGCCGGGGACTGCAGCGCCGGGTACGGCCCGTAGGACTCCAGTTCCTGCAGCCACAGCGCCTGGCCGATGGGAATGATGTTCCAGTCGTAGATATAAGCGGTCACGGGTCCGGCAAGCGCGCCGCCCTGGCCCAGGAGGGTTTTCGGTTCGAAACCGACGGACCCCTCGAACGGATCCCGCCTGATGTTGGCGACCAAAGGCCAATGGAAGGTATGGACCCCCATCAGGCCACCGGTCGCGGCCTCGGATGCCATCGCGAAGTAGATCTTCCAGTTCTTGTAGCGCACTGCCGACGGCACCGGGCCTCCGTAGTAGAAGAACGTATCGCGTGCCGATTTCTCCGACTTGCCGGTCAGGTAGTCGAGCTGGTTGACCCCGTTGAGCTTGGTCTTGACGATGCCGGGATACTTGCCCTCCATGATCTGCTTGTTGAGGTCGTTGCCCTTGGCCCCGCCGGCAATCTCGACGAAAGTCGGCAGCCCGTCGTACGACGCGAAGATGTCGTTCAGGACGGTGCCCGGCTTGATCTGCCCCGGCCAGCGGATGACCGCCGGGCCGCATGCCGCCTTCCCAGGCTGAACGTTGCCGCCCTTGAACGGCGTGTTGCCGCCGTCCGGGAAGGTGATGACTTCGGCGCCGTTGTCGGTGGTGAAGACGACGATGGTGTTGTCGAGCTCGCCCATGTCTTCCAGTTTCTTGATCACATAGCCGATGTTGTCGTCCATCTGCTTCATGCCGGCTTCGTTGACGCCCCAATCCTTGCCGCCGGGCGTACCGACCATCGCCATGTACTTGGGCGACAGCATGCTCGTGATGTGCATGCGCGCCGGGTTGTACCAGACGAAGAACGGCTTGTTGGTCTTCTTCGGGTCGTTGCGGTCGAGGAAGTCGATGACCTTGGCCGAGATTTCCTCATCCACGGTTTCAGAGCGCTTCAGCGTGAGCGGCCCCTGGTCGCTGCAGGTCTGGTTCTTCTCGGTGCCGTCGGCAGACGTGCAGGCGAGCACCGGCCGCGGCGGCGTCATGCACAGCGTGGTCTTCGGATCGACCGCGCCCGGCACCTCGGGGAGTCCGCGCACCGGCGTGTTCTTGCACGGCGCGACGATGGCCTGCTCGGTCGGGGTCCTGTTGATGTCGGGGAAGCTCACGCCCTGCATCGCGTCCAGGTGGTAGAGGTAGCCCCAGAATTCCTGGAAGCCGTGCGCCGTCGGCAGCGCCGCCGAGTGGTCGCCCAGATGGTTCTTGCCGAACTCGCCGGTGGTGTAGCCGAGGTCGAGCAGGAACCTGGCCAGCGACGGCGTGCCGGGCTGCAGGTAGGACGGGCTGCCGGGCAATTGCGGCGGGATCATGCCGGCGCGCAGCGGCGTCATGCCGGTGAAGAAGGCGGTGCGCCCGGCCGTGCAGCTTTGCTCGGCGTAGTACGTCATGAACTTCGCACCCTCTTTCGCGATGCGGTCGATGTTGGGCGTCTCGCCGACCATCAGTCCTTGATGGTAGATGGAAGGCTGCATCCAGCCGATGTCGTCGCCCATGATGAACAGGA
>CAWAFI010000007.1:0-159145 GCA_963781285.1 uncultured beta proteobacterium | reverse complement strand
CGAATGAACGCCTGCGGGGAGCGCGACAACTCTTCCATGCGCGTCTTGTCCGCCAGGATCGAACCGCCGGTGATGCTGCTCGACGGGTCGACCGCCAGCACGGCCACTCGATGTCCGCGCGCGATCAGATGCAAACCGAGCGCCTCGATGAACGTCGACTTGCCGACACCCGGCGCGCCGCTGATCCCGACGCGCATCGACCGGCCGGTGTGCGGGAGCAGCGCCTCCAGCACCGCCTGGCCCCGCGTCAGATGATCGCGGCGGGTCGACTCGATCAGTGTGATCGCTTTGGCGAGTGTGCGCCGGTCTCCGCTGCGCACCCCGGCGACCAGCATCCGGTCGGCCGCGGAGAGGGTGCGCCCTCCGGCCGGAGTCGCATCTTCTTTCGGGGCAACGCGGTTCATCGGGCCGGGGTGTGGCCGGCAGGTGGCGCCGGCACGGAGGACGGGCTCGCGCGGCGGTTCACGCCGCCTGCTTCGACCGTGCGGTGCGGATCGCGGTCAACACTTCCTTCGCGGCCGTGGTGATCACGGTGCCGGGGCCGAACACGCCGCTCACTCCCGCCGCGGCGAGAAAGTCGTAGTCCTGCGCCGGAATGACGCCGCCGACGACCACCAGGATGTCCGCGGCGCCCTGCTCGCGCAGCGCGGCGACGAGCTGCGGCACCAGCGTCTTGTGCCCCGCTGCGAGGGTGGATACACCGACGACGTGCACGTCATTCTCGATCGCCTGGCGCGCGGCTTCTTCCGGAGTCTGGAACAGCGGCCCGATGTCGACGTCGAACCCCAGATCGGCGAACGCGGTCGCGATCACCTTGGCGCCGCGGTCGTGCCCGTCCTGTCCGAGCTTCGCCACCATCAGGCGCGGCCGGCGCCCTTCCTCGTCGGCGAAGCGCGCGATGTCGCGTCGCAGCTCGCGCCACGCCGCATCGCTCTCGAAGGCGGCGCCGTAGACGCCGGACACGCTTTCGGTGCGCGCGCGATAGCGGGTGAACACCTGCTCCAACGCATCGGAGATCTCGCCGACCGTGGCGCGCACGCGTACCGCCATGACGGCGAGTTCGAGCAGGTTGCCCTGTCCCGTGCGAGCCGCCGCGGTCAGCGCAGCCAACGCGGCGGTGACGGCGGCGGCGTCGCGTCGCGCGCGCACTTCCGCGAGGCGTTTCAGCTGCGCTTCGCGGACCGCGGTGTTGTCGATCTCGCGAATCGCGAGCGGATCCTCGGATTCGAGGCGGTACTTGTTGACGCCGACGATGACATCCTCGCCGCGGTCGATGCGCGCCTGTTTCTGCGCCGCGCACTGCTCGATCCTGAGCTTCGCCCAACCGCTCTCGACGGCTTTGGTCATGCCGCCCATCGCCTCGACCTCCTCGATGATCGCCCATGCCGCGTCGGCCATGTCCTGCGTGAGCTTTTCCATCAGGTAGGAGCCGCCCCAGGGGTCGATCACGTTGCAGATGTGCGTCTCCTCCTGGATCAGCAGCTGCGTGTTGCGGGCGATGCGAGCTGAGAAGTCGCTTGGCAGTGCGATCGCCTCGTCGAACGAGTTGGTGTGCAGCGACTGCGTGCCGCCGAACACCGCGGCCATCGCTTCGATCGTCGTGCGTACGACGTTGTTGTAGGGATCCTGCTCGGTCAGCGACCAGCCCGACGTCTGGCAGTGCGTGCGCAGCATCATCGACTTCGGGTTCTTCGGCCCGAACTCCTTCATGATTCGCCACCACAGCAGCCGCGCTGCCCGGAGCTTGGCGACCTCGAGGTAGAAGTTCATGCCGATCGCGAAGAAGAACGACAGCCGGCCCGCGAAGGCGTCCACATCCATCCCGGCCGCCAGCGCCGTGCGCACGTACTCCTTGCCGTCGGCGAGCGTCAGCGCCAGCTCGAGCGCCTGCGTCGCGCCTGCTTCCTGCATGTGATAGCCGGAGATCGAGATCGAGTTGAACTTCGGCATGTGCTTCGCCGTGTACGCGATGATGTCGGCGATGATCCGGATCGACGGACCCGGCGGGTAGATGTACGTGTTGCGGACCATGAACTCCTTGAGGATGTCGTTCTGGATGGTCCCGGTGAGCGCCTTTTGCGCGACTCCCTGCTCCTCGGCGGCGACGATGTAGCCGGCGAGCACCGGCAGCACGGCGCCGTTCATCGTCATCGACACCGAGACCCGGTCGAGCGGAATGCCGTCGAAGAGGATCTTCATGTCCTCGACCGAGTCGACGGCGACCCCGGCCTTGCCCACGTCGCCGACGACACGCGGGTGGTCGGAGTCGTAGCCGCGGTGGGTCGCGAGATCGAAGGCGACGGAAACGCCCTGCCCGCCGCCCTTGAGATTGCGCCGGTAGAACGCGTTCGACTCCTCCGCCGTCGAGAATCCCGCGTACTGGCGGATGGTCCACGGCCGCTGCGCGTACATCGTCGGCTGCGGGCCGCGGACGAACGGCGCGAATCCGGGCAGCGTATCCGCGTAGGGGAGGCCCTGGGCGTCGGCGGCCGTGTACAGCGGCTTGACCGGGATGCCCTCCGGCGCGTGCCACGCGAGGCTGTCGACCGGCGCCCCCCGCAGCGACTTGGCGGCCGCGGCAAGCCACGCGGCGTAATCGGGTTGATGGTCACTCGGCATGCGGATCCCCAGGAGGCCCGGCCCGGGACGCAGGTACGTTCTCCGCCCGCCGGGCACGAAGTACGGACGCGAGAAGGACAAATGGTACAACGCCGCCGGTGCGGGATTACGCGTTCCCGTTGCTCGATGCGGCGCCGGCATGACGTGGATCAACGGTCTCGGCGCCCGGGCGGGCCCGAGGCCGCGAGCGCGACCCGATGCGGCCGCAGCGCCGCGTCGCCACCTTCAATCGAACGACAGTCTTGCGTCGGCAATGAGCTTTTTCCAGCCGGCAAGGTCGCCTTCGATCAGCACGCCCAGCCGCTCGGGGCCGCCCGGGATCAGTTCCGCGCCCTCGCGCTCGAGGCGCTCGCGCACGTCGGGCTGGGCCAGCGTCTTCTGCGTTTCGGCGTTGAGCTTCACGATGACGTCGGCCGGTGTCCCCACAGGAGCGACGATTCCCCAGTAGTTGATCACGCTGGCGTTGGCCACGCCTTCTTCCTGCCAGCTCGGCACGCCCGGCAGTTGCGGGATGCGCTTGGCGCCGGTGACCGCGAGGACCCGTACCCTGTTCTCCGCCAGCAGGGGCAAGGTAGCGGGAATCGATGCCGTCATCGCCTCGATCTGTCCGCCGATCAGATCCTTGGTCGCATCTGCGATGCCGCGGTACGGGACGTGGACGATGTCGGTTCCGGTCCGCGCCTTGAACAACTCCAGCGCGAGATGGTTGACGCTCCCGGGCCCCGCGGAGCCGTAGTTGAGCGTGCCGGGTCGGGCCCGTGCGAGCGCGATGAATTCCCGCATCGTCGTGGCCGGCACCGCGGGATTGACGACGAAAGCGAGCGGCCCCGAGGCGATCGGCGCGACCGGAACGAACTGCTTCAGCGGGTCGTACAAAGGGTTCTTCTGCGACGCGGCGACGGTCGTGAAGGGCGAGGCGACGAACAGCAGCGTGTAGCCGTCCGGGTCGGCCTTAGCCGCCTCGGCGGCGCCGATCGCGCCGCCGGCGCCGGTCCGATTGTCGACGACGATCGTCGCCTTCAGCGCTTCGGAGAGCTTCTGCGCTATGAAGCGCGCGACGGTATCGGTGCCGGCGCCGGGAGGAAACGGGACGATCAACCGGATCGGCTTCGACGGATACGCGGGCATCTGCGCCGGCGCACCGATTGGCAGCAGGGACGCCAACAGGACGGCGGCAGTTGCTCGCAGCAACCTCATGGGAGCACCAATGAGGCGAGGGAAGACGTTCAATCTTCACCATCCTTCTTGATCACGTCGACATTGTCGATCAGCCGCGTCGATCCCAGGGTTGCCGCGCCCAGCACGATCAGCAGGTTCGGGTGGTCGTAGCCTTCGGGGTGCGGGATGCGCAGCGCGAGGCCGTGGCGCACCGCGATGTAATCGACTTTCCAGCCGCGGTGCGCGAGATCCATGCGGCCGGCGGCCTCGAGATTCGCGTAATCCGTGTGGCCGGCGGCGATGGCATCGGCGATCTCGCGCAGCACGCGGTAGAGACTCGGCGCCTCGGCGCGCTCGGCCGGCGACAGGTAGTTGTTGCGCGAGGCGAGCGCCAGCCCGTCCTCGGCGCGCACGGTTTCCGCCGGCACGATCTGGATCGGGAGGTTGAACTGCTGGACCATGCCGCGGACGATCTTCAACTGTTGCCGGTCCTTTTTGCCGAACACCGCGACGTCGGGTTGCACGAGGTTGAAGAGCTTCAGCACGACCGTGCAAACGCCGTGGAAGAATCCGGGACGAAAGGACCCTTCCAGCTCCTCGGCCAACGGCGGCGGCTGCACGCGATAGACCTGCGGTGTCGGATACATCTCCTGCTCCCGCGGCGCGAACAGCACGTCGACACCCTCGCGCTCGAGTCCCGCGCGGTCGGCTTCGAGGGTGCGCGGATAGCGGTCGAAGTCCTCGTTGGGTCCGAACTGGAGCCGGTTGACGAATATGCTGGTCACGACGGCATCGCCGTGCTGGCGCGCGATCCGGCACAGCGACAGATGTCCTTCGTGCAGGTTGCCCATCGTCGGCACGAACGCGACGCGCGAGGCGCTGGCCAGGCGGTCGGATAGTTCGGCGGCGGTGCTGACGATCTCCATGCACTTTCCCGTCGTCGGTGGCAGCGAATCTGGTCATGCGGCGCAGCTCGGCGATTGCCGCGGCGCGCGGCGCAGCATACCACCGCCATGCGGTCGATTAGAAACAGTGCTCGGGGGCCGGGAAGGACCCGTCCTTGACCGCCGTAACGTACGCGGACACGGCGGTGCCGATGTCGTCCTGCCCGGTCATGAAATTGCGGACGAAGCGCGCCGCGCGACCCGGCTGGATCCCGAGGGCGTCGTAGATGACAAGCACCTGGCCGGAACAGGCGGGTCCCGCGCCGATGCCGATGACCGGAACCCCGGCGGCACGGGTCAGTTCCCCGCCCAGCTCCCGCGGCACGCACTCGACGACGAGCATCGCGGCGCCGGCCGCGACAAGCGCGCGGGCGTCGGCCAGCACAACCTCGGCGGCGTCCTCCGTCTTGCCCTGGACGCGATAGCCGCCCAGCACATGGACCGATTGTGGCAGCAGACCAACGTGGCCGCAGATGGGAACGCTTCGCGTCGTCAGGAATTGGACCGTCGGCGCGAGCCAGGCGCCACCTTCGAGCTTGACCATCTGCGCGCCTGCCTTGAGCGCCGCGGCCGACGCCGCGTACGCGGCCTCGGGGCCCGCCTGATAGCTGCCGAACGGCAGGTCCGCGATGACGAGGGCGCGCGCGCTGCCGGCAGCCACGCAACGCGTGTGGTAGAGCACGTCGTCGAGCGAGACCGGCAGCGTCGAGTCGTGGCCCTGGATCACCATGCCGAGCGAGTCGCCGACGAGCAGGACGTCGACGCCGGCGCGGTCGCAGAGCGCGGCGAAGCTCGCGTCATAGGCGGTCAGCATCGCGATTCTCGTGCCTTCGCGCGCCATTGCGGCGAGCGCGGGAACGGTAAGCCGGGCCGGTCGGGTCGCGGCGGGTGCGCCTGTGGTGTACGGCGTGCTCATGTGGCCTCCGTTATGGGTGGCGGCGGATCGAATTGGGGCGTCCTTGGCTTCGCCCCGCTCGCGCAGGCGTCCTTGCCTTCGCCCGTAGCACCCATGCGCCCCCCAATCAGGCTGCCTGTCCGAGATTGAAGAACTCGCGCCGCCCGCGCATGGCGCCGATGCGCGCCAGCAACAGGGTCAGGTGATCCGGATCGGCGACGAAGTTGAGCCGCTCGCTGTTGACGATCAGCAACGGCGCGGCATCGTACCGGTAGAAATAGCGGCTGTAGGCGTCGGCGAGGCGCGCGAGATAATGCGCGGTGATCGTCCGCTCGTAATAGACGCCGCGGCGGTGGACGCGTTCGGTGAGCGTGTCGACCGGTGCCTGCAAGTAGATCACGAGGTCGGGCACTGGCGCCTCGAGCTTGAGGTACGAATAGACCTTTTCGTAGAGCTGATACTCGGCGTCGGTAAGATTCAAGCGCGCGAACAGCGGATCCTTGTCGAGCAGGAAATCCCCGACCGTCGCGCGACGGAACATGTCGAGCTGCCCGATGCCACGCAGCTGGTCGACGCGCTGGAACAGAAAGTTGAGCTGCGTTGGCAGCGCGTAGCGAGCCATGTCTTCGTAGAAGCGCGCGAGAAACGGGTTGTCCTCCGGGCGCTCGAGGAGTTCCTCGCCGTCGACGTGGTGGGCGAGCTGCCGCGCCAGGCTCGTCTTGCCCGCGCCGATCGGCCCTTCGACGACCACGTAACGGCACTTCTCGAGGTCCATCGCGGGAATCCGACTAGTGCAGCACGTGGGTGCGGGTCCGCGCAATGCGCTGGGCGCGCACGGCGCCGACGAAGCGCCGCGCGAGCCCGCGACCGGGAATCGTGATGGCGGCGGCGATGTCAGCGAGCGGGCGCAGCACGAACGCCCGCTCGTGCATCCGCGGATGCGGGATGGTCAATCCGTGCTGCCGAATCCGGCGACGGCCGTATAGTAGCAAATCGAGATCGAGCGTCCGCGGCGCATTGCGCTGCGTTTCGACGTGACGGCGACGATGCTGGCGCCGCTCGATCCGTTGTAGCGCGGCGAGCAGCGCTCGCGGCCCGAGCGTGGTGCGCATTGCGACGACCGCGTTCACGTAGTCAGGCTGCGTGCCGACACAGTCGACCGGAGCGCTCCGGTAATTGGGGGAAACGGCGACGACGCGTGTCCGTGGCAAGCGCGCGATCGCGCGCACCGCGCGCGCGACCTGCCGGCGCGGGTGGGCGAGGTTGCTGCCGAGCCCGATAAGCGCAAGCGCGGCGCTCACGATCGAGGTTCGGGGTCGGACGCCATCGGAGCAGGCTCGTCGTGCCGCCTGCGGCCCCGGCCGCGCGAGCGACGTTTCTTCTTCGGTCCTTCGTCGGGCTGCAGCATCGACAGGCGCTCGTCATGGCTCGCGCCAGCGAAGCGATCCCACCAGTCGGCGAGACCCCCCAGGTCGCCTTCGAGTTCGCCGCTCTTGCAGCGCAGGTCCAGGAAGTCCCAGCCGGCGCGATAGCGGGGATGCTCGATGAGCCGGAATGGCCGCCCTCCTGCGCGCTGCAGGAAGCGTGGCTGCAGCGACCAGATCTCCTTGATCGTCGCTTCGAAGCGGCGCGGGATCGCGAGCTTCTTCGCCTGTCGCTCCAGCACCGCATCCATCGCATCGAACAGCGCGGGGATCGGCGTCTCGCCGCGCACCTTCGCTGCGGTCCACGTGGCGAGCACCTCATGCCACAGCAATGTCGCAAACAGGAAGCCCGGCGAAACGCCACGCTCGTCGCGGACGCGCTCATCGGTGTTCGCGAGGGCGAGCTCGATGAAGCGCTGGCCCAGCGGCTGCTCGATGATCACGTCGAGCAGGGGCAGGAGCCCATGCGAGAGCCCGTGTGCGCGCAGGCTCTTCACCGTCTCGACGGCGTGCCCCGAAAATAGCAGCTTCTGCATTTCGTCGAAGAGCCGCGCCGGCGGCACGTTGCCCATCAGGGATGCGAGCTTTGGTATCGGCGCCGCGGTCTTGGGTTCGATCGCGATTCCGAGCTTCGCCGCGAGGCGCACCGCGCGGAGCATGCGCACCGGATCCTCCCGGTAGCGCGTTACCGGCGGGCCAATCAGCCTCAGGCGACGCGCGCGGATATCGGCCACGCCGCCCACGTAGTCCCACACTTCCTCGGTCGCCGGGTCGAAATACAGCGCGTTGATCGTGAAGTCGCGCCGCGCCGCGTCCTCGGCGTGCGACCCGTAGACGTTGTCGGACAGCAGCCGGCCGTGCTCGTCGGTGGCGTCGTCGCCCGTCTGGGCGGCGCGGAAAGTCGAGACTTCGACTGTCTCGGCACCGGCGTGGACATGGACCAGCCGGAATCGGCGGCCGATAATGAACGCGCGGCGGAACAGCGGCTTCACCTGTTCGGGCAGCGCATCGGTCGCGATGTCGAAATCCTTGGGCGTGAGGCCGAGCAGCAGATCGCGCACCGCGCCGCCGACGACGAAGGCCTTGAACCCGGCGCCCTGCAACCGCCGCGTCACTTCCTGCGCCCCGCGTGACAGATGGTTGCGACGCAGGGGGTGGTCTGACGTGCCGTACACGCGGGCCCGCGGGCGCGCTCTTGCTTTGCCGGGAATAAGGCGCGCAAGCAGGCGGCGGATCATCGCGGTCCGGCGGCGGGAAAGTGACGGGAGGAGTGCGATACCGACGAGCGTCGGCACCGCGTGCGGGGGCGGCCTGCGCCGCTTAACTTGAGGGTCATCGAGCGGGCGGCGATGATAGCACGCGCGCCGGCGCGGGCTCCGGGCGCGGCTCCAGCGCATGGCGGGCCCGGTTCGCCGTGGCAGGATTCAACGGAATCGAGGATAATTCACCGGTTGCACGAGGACTCGCGAGCGCGCCCCGGGCGACGGCATGCCGGAGCCGGGCGCCCGATGGTTGGCCGCTCCCGCGTTCCGCTTCCCGCATCGCTTTTCACCGCCCGCCGGGCCACGCTCCGCTATCGAAGCCCACGCCTGGGCGTTCATCGGCACGACCTTCAAGGAGAACCCATGCCCTACCAGCACGTCAAGGTCCCGGCCGCCGGGCAGAAGATCACGGTCAACAAGGACTTTAGCCTCAACGTCCCCGACAATCCGATCATCCCGTACATCGAAGGCGACGGCACTGGCTTCGACATCACGCCGGTGATGATCAAGGTGGTCGACGCGGCGGTGGCGAAGGCCTACGGTGGCAAGCGCAAGATCCACTGGATGGAGATCTACGCCGGTGAGAAGTCGACGACAGTCTACGGCCCGGACGTGTGGCTGCCGGAGGAGACCCTCGCGATCGTCAAGGATTACGTCGTTTCGATCAAGGGGCCGCTGACGACACCGGTGGGCGGCGGCATCCGCTCGCTCAACGTTGCGCTGCGGCAGCAACTCGACCTGTATGTCTGCTTGCGTCCGGTGCGCTACTTCAAAGGCGTGCCGAGCCCGGTCAAGGAGCCCGAGAAAACCGACATGGTGATCTTTCGCGAGAACTCCGAGGACATCTACGCCGGCATCGAATGGCAGGCCGAAACCGACGGCGCCAAGAAGGTGATCGACTTCCTGATCAGGGAAATGGGCGTCAAGAAGATTCGCTTTCCGTCGACGTCGGCCATTGGCATCAAGCCGGTGTCGCGCGAAGGCACCGAACGGCTCGTCCGCAAGGCGATCCAGTACACGATCGACAACGACCGCAAGTCGCTGACGCTCGTGCACAAAGGCAACATCATGAAGTTCACCGAGGGCGCCTTTCGCGACTACGGCTACGGTCTGGCCGAGAAGGAATTCGGCGCGCAGCTGCTCGAGGGCGGCCCGTGGATGACGTTCAAGAACCCGAAGACCGGCCGCGACGTCGTCGTCAAGGACGTGATCGCCGACGCCTTCCTGCAGCAGATCCTGCTGCGGCCGGCCGAGTACGACGTGATCGCCACGCTGAATCTCAACGGCGACTACATCTCCGACGCGCTCGCCGCGCAGGTCGGTGGCATCGGCATCGCGCCGGGCGCCAACATGAGCGACTCGGTCGCCATGTTCGAGGCGACGCACGGTACCGCGCCCAAGTATGCGGGCAAGGATTACGTGAATCCCGGCTCCGAGATCCTGTCGGCCGAAATGATGCTGATCCACATGGGCTGGAAGGAAGCCGGTGAACTCATCGTCAAGGCGATCGAGCGGGCGATTTCCGACAAAGTTGTCACCTACGACTTCGCGCGGTTGATGCCGGGCGCAACTCAGGTGTCCTGTTCGGGCTTCGGCAAGGCCCTCATCGAGCGGATGTAGCCGATTCGCGCTCGTCCGGGACAGCGGCGGATCGCAGCCCCGAAACAAAAAGCCCGCCGGTCGGCGGGCTTCTGTCGTCGACAGCGCGTGGGCGCCGGACGGAAGGAAGTTGCGCGGGGTCAGGCGGCCTGGATGTTGCTTGCCTGTTTGCCCTTGGGACCCTGGGTCACTTCGAAGCTGACTTTCTGACCTTCCTTCAGCGTCTTGAAACCCTGCATGTTGATCGCCGAAAAATGCGCGAACAGGTCCTCGCCGCCGTCGTCGGGGGTGATGAAACCGTACCCCTTGGCGTCGTTGAACCACTTGACGGTTCCGGTTGCCATAGAGCTGCGTCCTTCCAGAATGAACGGGATGTTGGTGTTTGGACAGCAAGTACCACCTACGGCAGGCGCAGCGACACATCGCGCGGACGAACCGGTGCAGCAGCCACTTAGGAGCCAAACAGCGCTTTTTTAAGCGCAGATTCCGGCCGGCGTCAAGCCGGCGGGGGCCAAATCGGCTTCCCCTTGAAAAAACTGTTGCAATCATCAAACATAGGGTCATCCGCTCCCCTTTCCACCCCATGGACGATGGCTAACCAGCAGCAGGACGGCAGCCTGCTCGAGGCCGAGAGAACCCGGCTCAAGCCGCCGCCGCTGTACAAGGTCCTGCTGCTTAACGACGACTACACGCCGATGGACTTTGTCGTCGTGGTGTTGCAGACTGTTTTCGCGATGAGCCGGGAAAAGGCCACGCAGGTGATGTTGCAGGTGCACCGGGAAGGCATGGGCGTGTGCGGGACGTATGTGCGCGAGGTCGCCGCGGCGAAGGTCGACCAGGTGATCGACATCGCGCGCAAGCACCAGCACCCGCTGCAGTGCACGATGGAGGAGACTTGAGCGTTATGGTCGTGCAGTGCCGCTGTCGTCGCAACCCGCGGCGAAGCGGAAACGGCCGTGAGAGGCAACCGAAATGATCGCGCAGGAACTGGAAGTTTCCCTCCACATGGCTTTTGTCGAAGCGCGGCAGAAGCAGCATGAGTTCATCACCGTCGAACACTTGCTGCTCGCGATGCTGGACAACCCGTCGGCGGCCGAGGTGCTGAAGGCCTGCGGCGTGGACCTGGACGAGTTGCGCGGCGTGCTGACGGATTTCATCGGCGAGCACACACCGCGGCTGTCGCCGCACTCGGACGCCGACACCCAGCCGACCCAAGGCTTCCAGCGAGTGATCCAGCGCGCGATCCTGCACGTCCAGTCCTCGGGCAAGAAGGAGGTCACCGGTGCCAACGTGCTGGTCGCGATCTTCGGCGAGAAGGAATCGCACGCCGTCTACTTTCTCAACCAGCGCGGGGTCACGCGGCTCGACGTCGTCAACTACATCGCACACGGGATCACGAAGAACCCGCAGCAGAAGCCGGAAAAGAGCGAGGGCAAGGAGGATGTCGACGCTGGTGGCGAAGGCCAAGGGGCGCTCGAGGCATACACGGTCAACCTGAACCAGATGGCGAAGCAGGGCCGGACCGACCCGCTGATCGGGCGCGCGCTCGAGCTGGAGCGCGTGATCCAGGTACTGTGCCGCCGGCGCAAGAACAACCCGTTGCTGGTCGGCGAGGCCGGTGTCGGCAAGACCGCGATCGCCGAGGGCCTTGCGCGCCGCGTCAACGACGGCGAGGTGCCCGAGCTCCTCCGGGAATACCAGGTCTATTCGCTCGACATGGGCGCACTGCTCGCGGGCACCAAGTACCGTGGTGATTTCGAGCAGCGCCTGAAGGCGGTTCTGAAGCAGCTAACCGAGAACCCCAAGTCGATCCTGTTCATCGACGAGATCCACACGATCATCGGTGCCGGCGCGGCGTCGGGCGGGACGCTCGACGCGTCGAATCTCCTGAAACCTGCGCTCAACACCGGCGCGCTCAAGTGCATCGGCGCCACGACGTACAACGAGTACCGGCAGATCTTCGAGAAGGACCACGCGCTCTCCAGGCGTTTCCAGAAGGTCGACGTGCCGGAGCCATCGATCGCCGAGACCATCGAGATCCTGAAAGGCCTGAAGTCCCGCTTCGAGCAGCATCACGGCGTCAAGTATGCGCCGGCAGCGCTCACGACCGCGGCCGAGCTCTCCGCGCGGTTCATCAACGACCGGCATTTGCCCGACAAGGCGATTGACGTGATCGACGAGGCCGGCGCCGCACAGAAGATCCTGCCCAAGTCGAGGCAGAAAAAGGTGATCAGCAAGACCGAAATCGAGGAGATCGTCGCCAAGATCGCACGCATCCCGGCGAAGAACGTCACCTCCGACGACCGCAACGCGCTGAAAACGCTCGACCGAGATCTGAAGAACGTCGTGTTCGGTCAGGATCGCGCGATCGATGCGCTCGTCGCCGCGATCCGGATGGCGCGCTCGGGGCTCGGCAACCCGCAGAAGCCGATCGGCAATTTTCTGTTCAGCGGGCCGACCGGTGTCGGCAAGACCGAGGTTGCGCGGCAGCTCGCCTACTGCCTCGGCGTCGAGTTGATCCGCTTCGACATGTCCGAATACATGGAGCGCCACGCGGTGTCGAGGCTCATCGGCGCGCCGCCGGGCTACATCGGCTTCGATCAGGGCGGTCAGCTCACCGAGGCCGTCACCAAGCACCCCTACAGCGTGCTGCTGATGGACGAGATCGAAAAGGCGCACCCCGACATCTACAACATCCTGCTGCAGGTGATGGACCACGGCACCCTGACCGACAACAACGGCCGCAAGGCGGACTTCCGCAACGTCACGATCATCATGACGACCAACGCCGGCGCTGGTGAGCTCGCGAAGGGTTCGATGGGCTTCACGACCACCAAGCAGACCGGCGACGAAATGGCCGAGATCAAGCGGATGTTCACACCCGAGTTCAGGAACCGCCTCGACGCGACGATCTCGTTCGCGACGCTCGACCACGACATCATCCTGAAAGTCGTCGACAAGTTCCTGCTCGAGCTCGAGGGCCAGCTGCACGAACGAAAGGTCGAGTCGTCGTTCACGCCGAACCTGAAGGAATTCCTGGCCAAGAAGGGCTTCGACCCGCAGATGGGCGCGCGGCCGATGGCGCGCCTCATCCAGGATACGATCCGCAAGGCGTTGGCTGACGAGCTCCTGTTCGGGAAGCTCGTCGGTGGCGGCCATGTGACGATCGACATCGACGACGACGACAGGGTTCGTCTCGTGTTCGACGAGGCGCAGGAGCCCGCGGCAGTCGAATAGGATCCGGTGCGACGGTCCATGAGCGGCGCGCGCGCGCTCCGCTGGGGTGCCGCTCTCGTGGTTGGATTGGGCCTGCTCGCCGCGGGCGCCGCCGCCGCGCAAGGGAGCTCCGGGCCTGATCTCGAGCGCGCGAAACGGATTGTTTCGGGAAGCTGCTTTCTTTGCCACGGCGCCGAGGGGGACGCGGGAACCGAGCTTTTCCCGAAGCTCGCCGCGCAGCACCCCGAGTACATCGCCAAGCAGCTCGCCAACTTCAAGAGCGGCACGCGCAAGAGCGACGCGATGTCGGGCATGGTGAAGGAGCTGGGCGACGCCGACTTCGTGAGTCTCGGCGTCTACTTCAGTCGCAAGCCTGCGACCGCGCACGAGATCGAGGATCCGGCGGCGGCGGCGGCCGGCAAGATGCTCTATTTCGCCGGCAACCCGGCGACCGGCGTTTCCGCGTGCGTGACGTGCCACGGCAACGATGCCGCCGGTAGCTCGGCGCTGCCCCGCCTGGCCGGCCAGCATCCAGGTTATCTGGAAACGCAGCTTCGGCAGTTTCATGCCCGCGAGCGCACCAATGACAACGCCGTGATGCAGGAGGTTACGCGCCGGATGACCGAGCACGAGATCAAGGTGGTGTCGGACTACCTGTCCGGCGTGAAGTGACGGAATGGGGTTGGACTCGACTTTCCGTGGTTCGGTGAACGAAAAACGGCGCCCGGGGGCGCCGTTTTCACGTCTGGGGTTCGCAGTTGAGAGTCGAGCTTGACCCTCCACCCTGCCGCGATCCCGCTACGCGAGCGTGTCGGCCCAGATGTTCTTGGCCCACGCGAATGCGTACTTGCCTTCGAGCTCGCTCATCGCCGTCGAGACCCCGCCTGCGCCCGGGACGGGCAGAACCGTCTTCTTGTCCTTGTCCCACTGGTGGACCGAGCAGACATGGATCGAGTCCTTGTCGGTGATCATGCTGTAGCACGTGTTCGTGAGCACGGGCGTCGGGTTCGGCGGCTGGCCCGCGAGCAGTGCGACGACTGCCGCCGCACACACCTTCGCATGCTGGTTCGCCATGTGTCCGGACTTGGGCATGCCGCTCGCGATCTGAATCGCGTCGCCCAGCACGTGCACGTTCTTCACCTTGACCGACTCGAACGTCATGAAATCGACGTCGCACCAGCGGTCGTTCGCGGTGACCACCCCTGCGGAGCGTGCGATCGCGCCGGCGCGTTGCGGCGGCACGACGTTCAGGACGTCCGCCTTGACGCTGTCGTGCACCTCGAATTTCGCCGTCCGGGTCGCGGCGTCGACATCGGTGAGCACGTGGTTGCCCCGGTACTCGACGATACCCTTGTATTCCTCGGCCCAGGCCTTCTTGAACAGCGGTCCCTTCGACGTGACGTCGCCGTTGCCGTCGAGGATCAGCACCTTGGATTTCGGCTTCGCCCGCTTGAAGTACCAGGCAACCTGGCACGCGCGCTCGTACGGACCGGGCGGGCAGCGGTACGGGGCGACCGGGATCGACAACACGTAGACGCCGCCATCGGGCATCGCTTCGAGCTGCTTGCGCAGCGCCACCGTCTGCGGACCGGCTTTCCAGGCGTGCAGGATCTTCGCCTGCGCGTCGGCGCTGTTGAGCCCGGGGACCTTGTCCCACATGAGGTCGATGCCGGGTGAGAGGATCAGCCGGTCGTAGGGGAGCTCGCTGCCACCGGCGAGCTTGACCGTGCGCTTGTCGGTATCGACGGCGGTCACCGTATCGCGGACGACCTTTACGCCATGACGCCTGCTCAGGTTGTCGTAGCTCACCGTCAGGAATGCAAGATCCTTGCTGCCGCCGAGCACGAGGTTCGACATCGGGCAGGAAATGAACTCAGGATTCGGCTCGACGAGGGTGACGTCGATGCCGCCGCCGCTCCACATCCGGATGTACTTGGCGGCGGTCGCGCCACCGTAGCCCCCGCCGACGATGACGACCTTGCCCGACGAGCCTGGCATCGTTGCGCAACCCGGCAGCGCGAGTGCCATTGAACCGGCCGCGGCCGCCTTCAGAAAATCGCGTCGTTGGACATTCATCGCCACCTCCCTCGCCCGGCCGCTCACTTGGACGCTTTCTGCGTCGCGAACCAGCCGGCGATAAGCGCGATCTGCTCGTCGGTATAACCCTTCGACAGTTGGTGCATGATCGACGCGGGCTTCTTGCCGGTCTTGAATTCCTGCATCTTGCGGACGAGATCGTCCTTGGGCATGCCGGCGAGGCTTTCGGTCTCGCCCTGGCTGACACCGTCGGTTCCGTGGCAGTTCGCGCAGGTGGCCGCGAGGTTGCGGGCGAGATTCGGGTTGCCGTCCTGCGCGGCGGCAGGGATCGCGCCCAAGGCGGCGAGGGCAGCCGCCAGAACGAAGGGAGGGGAACGCACGGTGGTCTCCTTGGGTCGTCGCGCTGCGCGAAGGGGGCGCGACGCGCGTCGTTGGTCATTCGCGGCCCGGGCGGTTCGCTTCCGGGTCAACGGCACGCCCGCGCAGTTTCGCGGACCTCCATCGCGCCAGCGACAGACGTTTGCACCGTCCGCCGCGTCTGTCAAGTGCGCGAAATCAAATATTGCCGAGATCCTGCGGCATACGATGGACCCTCGAGCGCTACGGGAATGAGACGCAACCCTTTTTCGCATTGCCGGCGCGCGCGGCACCGCTGCGCGGTGCAGTTGCGGCGCCGCTTTCTGGTCGGCGACGCTCGTCATTTCACGCCGACCGAATGGTGGTTGGGCGGAAGCGATCCCGGCGCATGACCGAGCGACATGCCGTCGAGATCGCGTTCCCGCTGGCGCAGCGCGCCGCGGAGATCACGCTGAAATACGCCGCCACACTCGATCGCGCAAGCCGCAATCTCAACTGCTGGCTCGCGCAGCACGTCGACGGTGCGCCGTGCGTGCGTCCCTTCCGCGACGACGTGCCTGTGCGCGCTTCCGTGCATACGATTGGCGGCCTTTCCACACGCCGATCAGGCGGCGCTAATGGGCTGGCTGACCGGGTTTCGCACAGCATCGCAGCGAACGTTCGATGTCCGCGGCGAGCGCGAAACGGCCACAGACCTCGCGCAGCTGATCGGCGAGCGGCTGCAATGGACGGCGGTCGAGGTCCCGGTACGCGGTCAGCAGGTTTGCATCGCCTGAGCGGCGCGTTGATTCCAGGGATTCAGGATTTGTTCTCCTGCACCGAACACGCCGAATCGCCCGCGCATCGGCGAAAATGGTTTCCGAAACTGCCGGTCCCCGAAGCGCGGAGCGCTCGAAGCCGGCAAGGCGTCCAAATCTCCAATCCGCTCAGTGGCTTGCAGTGGACTCGACCGGCCGAAACGAACCGGATTCGTGTGCTCTGTCTCGCAATGCAATAGCCTGCCAGCGAAAAACGCCACATTCATTTCCAACATCCGGAAATGTATTTTAACCACATGATTATGTAAGAGTTTTCTCATATTGCATTGCAGTATTCGGGCTTGTCATTCGCCAGTAACTTTGCTAATTTCCGTCCTGTCACGAGTGGACGACCGCGGATTCGGCGGCGACCACAAGTAGGGCTTGGGTTCCACCCCATCCATGCCCGCCCGTCCGGCCAAGCGACCCTTGCCGGACCGTGCAGTGAAGCGTTGGCGGCTGGGCTCGCCTCCCGCTTCACACCGCGGCAATGCGTGCGCGCGACCGTGTTTCGCGAGGCGCGTTGCCGCTGACCAAGGTTCCGGGCGCTCGCGGATGTCTGTCGCGTGAGCGCCGGATTGGCCATGACGCAAGATGGGAGTAACCGATGAACTACGATCTCGAAGCAGCACGGCTCAAGAAGGAGTGGGCGGAGAATCCCCGTTGGAAGGGCATCGAGCGCGGCTACTCGGCCGAGGACGTGATTCGGCTGCGCGGCTCGATCCACATCGAGCACACGCTCGCGCGGCGAGGCGCCGAAAAACTCTGGAAACTCGTCAACGACGAACCGTTCGTCAATTCGCTGGGGGCGATGAGCGGCAATCAGGCGCTGCAACAGGTGAAGGCGGGACTCAAGGCGGTCTACCTGTCGGGCTGGCAGGTCGCGGCCGACGCCAACAACGCGGGTGAAATGTATCCGGACCAGTCGCTCTATCCGGTGGACTCGGTGCCGGCCGTCGTCAAGCGCATCAACAACACGTTCCTGCGCGCCGACCAGATCCAGCACATGGAAGGCAAGGGCGACCTCGACTTTTTTGCCCCGATCGTTGCGGACGCGGAAGCCGGCTTCGGCGGCGTGCTGAATGCGTTCGAGCTGATGAAGGCGATGATCGAGGCCGGCGCGGCAGGCGTGCACTTCGAGGACCAGCTTGCATCGGTCAAGAAGTGCGGGCACATGGGTGGCAAGGTGCTGGTGCCCACGCGCGAGGCGGTGGACAAGCTGATCGCCGCGAGGCTCGCCGCCGACGTCATGGGCGTGCCGACGGTGTTGCTCGCGCGCACCGATGCGGAGGCGGCCGATCTCGTGACCTCCGACATCGATGCCAACGACAAGCCATTCCTCACCGGTGAGCGCACGGTCGAGGGCTTTTACAAGACGAAGAACGGTCTGGAGCAGGCTGTCGCGCGCGGCCTCGCGTACGCGCCTTACTGCGACATGCTGTGGTGCGAAACCGGCAAGCCCGACCTCCCGTTCGCGAAGACATTCGCCGACGCGATCCACGCCAAGTTCCCGGGCAAGCTGCTTGCGTACAACTGTTCGCCGTCGTTCAACTGGAAGAAGAACCTCGACGACGCGACGGTAATGAAATTCCAGACCGAGCTGGGCAAGATGGGCTACAAGTTCCAGTTCATCACGCTCGCCGGCTTCCACAGCCTCAACTACTCGATGTTCAACCTTGCCCATGGCTACGCGCACGAGCACATGACGGCGTTCGTCGAGCTGCAGGAGGCGGAATTCGCCGCGATGGAGAAAGGCTTCACCGCGATCAAGCACCAGCGCGAGGTCGGGACCAGCTACTTCGACGCGGTGACCACGACGATCCAGGGCAGCCAGGCATCGACCACGGCGCTCAAGAACTCGACCGAGGACGAGCAATTCTTCGAAAAGCCGAAGTCCGAGCTTCAGGTCGCCAACGCCTGACGCGGGTCCGAGCGGCGTCGTCGCTGCCATCGGGCCGCGCCACTCGCCAGGGTGGCGCGGCTGTGTTTTCCCACGGCAGGTTGCCGGATCCAAGCTGGGCCTGTTCACACTATGTCCACAAGATGCGTTGCGAGCGAAAAGGGCCGTGCGCGAGGCGCAAGAACGAAGGCGGGCCGGCCGCCCGGCGAGGCTTTGCAACGAAGTGAGCGGCCCTTTTCGCCGCAACCCGAAGGGAACGGGTGCCCTGGGGCGCCACTCTGCGTTGCTCTCCTCGCCAAGACACCCGGTCTTAGCTTCGTCGAGCGCCTTGATTGGCGCCCCATGCCATCCGTTCGCACTTGCGGACATAGTGTGAACAGGCCCTAGACTGGCCGCGTGCCGGCATCGATTCCCTCACGCCGCGGGGAGAGACTTGCACTTCGCGAACCGCCGTTGCGCGTCTTTTTCGCGCTGTGGCCGGACGCCGCGGCGCGGGATTCCATCGCCACGTTTGCGCAGGGCGTGGTGGGTCGCGTGCCGCCGCCCGCCAACCTGCATCTGACGCTCGCGTTCGTCGGCGACGTCGCGCGGGCGCGCGTCGCGGCGTTGCATGACATCGGTGCGGCGGTGGCGCGCGATGTCGCGCCATTCACACTGGTGCTCGACCGCGTCGGCGGCTTTCGCCAAGCCGGCATCGCGTGGATCGGGGCCGCTGCGACGCCGGTGGAGCTCGACCTGCTCGTCCGACAGCTGCACCGGCGCCTTGGCGCGGACGGATTTCCCGTCGAACGGCGGCCGTTTCATCCGCACGTCACGTTGGCGCGGCGGTGCGGGAAGCCCCCGCGCGACGCGGCTGCTGCTCCGATCGAATGGCGCGTCGAACGGTTGACGTTGAACGCATCCGATCTGCAACGCGACGGATCGCGCTATCGGGAGCTTGCCGGATGGCCGCTCGCCGCGACGTCGTGAGCGATGCCGCCTACGGCTCGCCGCGCGCGACCGGTCGCGACGGATCGGCGCACCACTCGCTCCACGACCCGGGGTAGATTCGCGTCGGCGGGAATCCGGCGATCGCCATCGCGAGGACGTTGTGGCACGCGGTCACGCCGGATCCACACATGTGCACGACACGCTCGGACGGGGCGTTCGCGAGGAGTCGCGCGAATTCCTCGCGCAGCACAGTTGGCGGCTTGAAGGTCTGATCGGCGTTGAGGTTCTGGAGGTACGGCCGATTCAATGCGCCGGGAATGTGCCCGGCGACAGGATCCATGGGCTCGACGTCGCCCCGAAAGCGCTCCGGCGCGCGCGCGTCGACGATGGCGAGCGTTCGCCTCGCCAGACTTGCCGACACGTCGTCCGCGTTCACCGTGGGGCCGACGCCGCGCAGCGCGAACGTGGCCCCCTGCGTTACGGGCACGACGCTGGTCACCGGCCGGCCCTCGCGTTGCCATTTGTCGAAGCCGCCATCGAGCACCGCGGCCGCGTCATGCCCGAGCCAGCGCAGCATCCACCACAGCCGCGCCGCGAACATGCCGCTCTGCTGGTCGTAGGCGACGACCTGTTTCGCCGCGTCGATCCCGAGCCGGCCGAACAGCGCGGCGCTGGCCGCAGGCGGGGGCAGCGGATGGCGGCCGTTCTTGCCGGTCTTCGCCCCCGACAGATCGCGATCGATGTGCGCGAAATGGGCGCCGGGGACGTGCCCGGCGCGATACTGCGACTCGCCCCAGGCGTCCGGCTGCATGAGGTCGTGGCGCGCATCGATGATCACGAAATCCGGGTCCGCGAGATGCGCGGCGAGGTCAGCGGTGGCAATGAGTGTCGTGAACATCAGGAGGTCAGTCGTTGGTTACCTGCGGCCCCGCTTCCGGCTTGGCGCCCGGCGCGAGTTGCACGGCAATGATACCGGCAGCGACGATAAGCGCGATGCCGAGCCACGACGCGAAGCCGAGCACGTCGTGCCAGATGACGATGCCGAGCGCACTGGAAAACACGATGCCGCTGTAGGAGAGCGTCGCGGTGACGAGCGTCTTGCCGCGACCATAGGCACGCGTCATCGCGAGCTGGCCTGCGGTGCCCATCACCCCGACACCCGCCAGCGGCCAAACATTGTCCGGCGTGACCGGACTCCAGCCGGTCGGCGTCATCCAGACCAGCGCGCCCATGAGCGAAAACAGCGCGAAATAGAACACCACACGCTCGACCGGCTCGTCGGCCCGCACGAGCTCCCGCACGTTCCAATAGGCGACCGAGGACGTCGCGCCTGAAGCGAGCCCGACGAGGCCGGCAGCGAGCTGGTCCCCGGAAAGCGTCGGCTGCAGCAGCAGCACGACGCCCGCGAAGCCAAGCGCAATCGTCGACGCGAGCCGCGCGCCCGGGCGTTCGCGCGCGAGCCACGCGAGCAGCACCGCGAGAAACACCGGCGACGTGTAGTTGAGAGTCATCGCCGTGGCGACCGGCAGCACGGTCAACGTGTAAAAGAACATGAACAGCGACACGAACCCGGCCACGCCGCGATGCGCGTGCATGCCGAAGCGTGCGGTCTTGACGGAGATCCCCGCCTTCGCGAGCAGCGCCCAGGCAACCGCGATGCTGAGCAGCGACCGGTAGAACACCATCTCGGCGGCGGTGAAATGGTCGGCACCAAGCTTGACGAATACCCCCATCAGCGCGAAACACAGACCGGCGGCGAGCATCCAGAGCGATTGCATCGGGAATCGGGGTCGGCGCAGCGATTCGGGTCGCCGCGGCGCGGGCGGCGTCACCGCCGCCGAACCCGCCCGTGTCCTGGTCCGGGAACCGGCCGCACGCGTCCGATCGCGCGCTCGTCCGGCGGCGCGGGCCGGGTCAGCGCGGCGCGATGTGGTGGTCGAGCTCGCGCCGCAGGAACTCGTGGAAATGCTGCATCCCGTCTTCCATCGGCGACTGGTACGGCCCTTCCTCGCTGCGACCCTGCTTGAAGAGCGCCCGGCGGCCGGCGTCCATCCGCTCGGCGATCTCGTCGTCCTCGGCTGCCGTTTCCAGGTACGCCGCCTGCTCGGCCTCGACGAACTCACGCTCGAAGAGGGCGATGTCCTCGGGATAGTAGAACTCGACGACGTTGGTCGTACGATCCGGGGCGCGCGGAATCAGCGTGCTGATGACGAGCACGTGCGGATACCATTCGAGCATCACGTTCGGGTAATAGGTGAGCCAGATCGCGCCGTGCTTCGGCATTTCGCCACGGTAGTAGTCAAGCACCGCCTTGTGCCAGCGCTCGTAGGTCTTGCTGCCTGCCTTGCCGAGGCTCGTGATACCGACCGTCTGCAACGATGCCCAGGAGGCGAACTCCCACCGCAGGTCGTCGCAGGTGACGAAATGGCCAAGTCCCGGATGGAACGGAACGACGTGGTAGTCCTCGAGATAGACCTCGATGAACGACTTCCAGTTGTAGTTGCACTCGTGGATCTCGACGCGGTCGAGCATGTGACTCGAAAAATCGAAGTCGTGCACGCCCAGCGTCGCCAAGTCGCGGTGGACGTCGCGCTTGCCATCGAACAGGAGCCCGTTCCAGTTCGAAAGCGGCGAGCGGCCGAGATTGAGGCAGGGCTTGTCGGCGAAGTGCGGCGCGCCGAGGAGCTCGCCCTTCAAGTCGTAGGTCCAACGGTGGATCGGGCAGACGATGTTGGGAACGTTGCCGCGGCCCTTCAGCATGATCGCCTGCCGGTGGCGGCAGATGTTCGAGACGAGCTCGATGCCGCTCGCGTTGCGGACGAGCGCCTGTGCGTGGTCGCGCCATGCGAGCGTGTAATAGTCTCCAGGCTCGGGAACCATGAGCTCGTGCCCGACGTATCCCGGCGCGCGCGCGAAGAGCAACCGCTGTTCGGCATCATAGACCGCGGGATCGCAATACCAGGAAACAGGGAGCTGCGACGTGGCGCGCCGCAAACGCTCCGCAGTGGCGAGATTGGACATCGTCCGGCCCTTCCTTCGCGTGAATGGAATCCAACCAACCCAACCCAACAACCCGGGACGATTACGGCGGTTGAAAGCCGCCCCGGACCGCCATGCTAAGTCGGCCGCACGAAAGGAATCGTGGAAGGCCGCGTCGCCAAAATGTGATAGTATATTGGGCCCGTTCCGCCCCGGTCAATACACCAGGAAGTCATCGCAGACGGCGATGTCCACGGTTTGACCTCCCTCGCGCCCCGACGTTAACCTGGTTCGGGTTCGGCCTGCGCGCGCCGCGTGCGAGATAGGCCAGAACCGCGATTTCCCGATGGCTACGACCCGCGACGCCCCCGCAAGCTTCGAAGCCGCGCTCGCCGAGCTCGAGGAAATCGTCGCGACCATGGAAGGCGGCGCACTGCCGCTTTCCGAATCGTTGGCGGCGTACAAGCGTGGGGCCGTTCTGCTCCAGTATTGCCAGGCGGCGCTGCAGGATGCCCGACAGCAGGTCGAGGTGCTCGAGAAGGGCGTGTTGAAGGCGTTCGAGGCCGCCGACGCCAACGCCACCGGAAACGATGAATCCTGACGTCGCCTTCGCCGTCTGGTCCGGTGAGCGGCAAAGACGGATCGAGGACGTGCTCGACCGCCTGCTGCCGTCAGCGGACACGGTGCCCGCCTCACTGCATCGGGCTATGCGGTATGCGGTGCTCGACGGCGGCAAGCGCGTGCGCCCGCTTCTGGCCTACGCCGCGGGCGAAGCTGCGGGCGCGAACCCGGACATCGTCGATGCCGCGGCCGCCGCGGTCGAAATGGTTCATGGCTACTCGCTCGTACACGACGATCTACCCTGCATGGACGATGACCGGCTACGGCGCGGCAAGCCGACCTGCCATGTTGCGTTCGGCGAAGCGACGGCGCTACTCGCCGGCGATGCGCTGCAGGCGCTCGCTTTCGACGCACTCGCCCGCGGCAGGCTGCACGATGCAGCGGGCGCCTGCGCGCTACTGGCCGCGGCCTCGGGGTCGCGCGGCATGGCCGGAGGACAGGGAATCGACCTGGCCGCGGTTGGCGCGAGGCTCTCGTTGCCCGAGCAGGAAACGATGCACGCGATGAAGACTGGCGCGCTGATCCGCGCTGCCGTGCGGTTGGGCGCCGCCTGCGGCCGCACGCTCAATGGCAACGAAACGGCGGCACTGGATGCGTATGCTGGCGCTGCAGGACTCGCGTTTCAGGTCATCGACGACGTGCTCGACGTCGAGGGCTCCGTGGCGTCGCTTGGCAAGACCGCCGGCAAGGATGCGGCGCAGGGCAAGCCCACGTTCGTATCGCTGCTCGGCCTCGTGCAGGCGAAGGAGCGCGCCGAGGCCTTGCGCATCAGAGCTCACGCTGCGCTTGCACCGTTCGGAACGGCCGGGCGCCGGTTGGCTGAAATCGCCGACTGGATCGTGCTGCGGACCCATTGATGTATCCACTGCTCGAACAGGTCGACTCGCCGACGGCGCTGCGCGCACTGGATCGTGCGCAGCTGCCGCAGCTCGTCCGCGAGTTGCGCGCGTTCCTGCTGACGCTGGTGGCGCAGACGGGCGGACACCTGTCGTCCAACCTTGGCACCGTCGAGCTCACCGTGGCACTGCATTTTGTGTTCGACACGCCGCGCGACCGGCTGGTCTGGGACGTCGGCCACCAGACGTACGCGCACAAGATCCTGACCGGCCGGCGCCTCGCGATGAGTAAGCTGCGAATGGCGGGCGGGCCCTCGGGATTCCCGCGCCGTACCGAAAGCGAGTACGACACGTTCGGCACCGCGCACTCGTCGACCTCCATCTCGGCCGCGCTCGGGATGGCGATCGCGGCGCAGCGCCAGGGCGAAGCGCGCAGCGTCGTCGCGGTGATCGGCGACGGCGCGATGAGCGCGGGCATGGCGTTCGAGGCGCTGAACAATGCGGGCGCGGCCGGCGCCGACCTGCTGGTGATCCTCAACGACAACGAAATGTCGATTTCGGAGCCGGTCGGCGCGCTCAACACCTATCTCGCGCGCCTCCTGTCGTCGCGCTTCTACAACACGATGCGCCGCGGCGGCAAGGAAGTGCTGTCCAAGGTACCGCCAGTCAAGGAGCTCGCCAAGCGCTGGGAAGAGCACATGAAGGGGATGGTGCTGCCCGGCACGCTGTTCGAGGAGTTCGGCTTCAACTACATCGGACCGATCGACGGCCACGACGTCGACACGTTGGTGCGCACGCTCGGGAACGTCAAGGCACTGAAGGGGCCGCAGCTCCTGCACGTCATCACCAAGAAGGGCTACGGCTACGCCCGCGCCGAGGACGATCCGATCCTCTACCACGGCGTCACCAAGTTCGACCTGGCAGCCGGCTACACGCCCAAGTCCCCGGGCAAGCCCGCCTATACGCAGATCTTCGGCGACTGGGCCTGCGATATGGCTGCGCGCGACACGCGGCTCGTCGCCATCACGCCGGCGATGCGCGAGGGCTCGGGGCTCGTGCGCTTCTCGCAGGAGTTTCCGGCCCGCTACTTCGATGTCGGCATCGCCGAGCAGCATGCGGTGACGTTCGCCGCGGGTCTCGCCTGCGCCGGAATGAAGCCGGTGGTTGCGATCTATTCGACTTTCCTGCAGCGCGCCTACGACCAGCTGATCCACGACGTCGCACTGCAGAATCTCCCGGTCGTGTTCGCAATCGACCGTGCGGGAATCGTCGGCGCCGACGGCGCGACGCACCTCGGCGCGTTCGACTTCTCGTACCTGCGCTGCGTGCCGAACATGACGGTGATGGCGCCCGCAGACGAGGACGAGTGCCGGCAGATGCTCTACACGGCATTCATGCTCGACACACCGGCGGCGGTCCGCTATCCGCGCGGAACGGGTCCTGGTGTCGCGGCGAAGGCGGAAATGACGGCGCTGCCGATTGGCAAGGGTGAAATCCGGCGCGCCTCGACGCGGCGTACGAACCGTGTCGCGGTCCTCGCCTTTGGCGCCGCGCTCCGGCACGCGCTGGCGGCCGGTGACGAGCTCGATGCGACGGTTGCGAACATGCGCTTCGTGAAGCCGCTCGACGCCGCGCTGGCCGCGAAGCTCGCGCGCGAGCACGATGCGCTTGTCACGGTCGAGGAGAACGTCGTGATGGGCGGGGCCGGGAGTGCGGTCGCCGAAGCGTTGGCCGCCGAGGGTATGACGGTTCCCTTGCTGCAACTGGGGCTACCCGACGGGTTCATCGACCACGGCGACCCGGTGCAGTTGCTCGCCGACTGCGGCCTCGACGCCGCCGGCATCGTCAAGGCCGTTCAGGCGCGGTTCGGGCCGCGCCGCCCGGAAGCAGTCCCGAAGCCGGCCGCATAGGTCCCACCGCCGTTCGTCTACAATCCGGAGCATGAACAAGCCGGAGCGCCCGCAGGCGATGTTCCCGATTCCCGACGTCCAAGCGGGGCGGGACGAGCGCAACATCGCGATCGACCAGGTCGGCATCCGCGGCCTGCGGTACCCGCTTTCGTTCGTCGACGCCGACGGCGTCACGCAGCCGACGATCGCCGTGTGCAACGTCTACGTCGCGCTGCCAGAGGACCGCAAGGGTACGCACATGTCGCGGCTGGTTGCGTTGCTGGAATCGGTGAGCGCGCCGGGTGAGGCGCCGCTGTCGGTTGCCACGCTGCGCGACCTCCTCGACACGCTGGTCGTGCTGCTCGAGGCGCCGGGCGGGCGGATCGAGATCGCGTTTCCGTACTTCGTGATGAAGTCGGCGCCGGTATCGGGGGTAGCGAGCAGGCTCGATTACGAAGTGCGGCTCGACGGCGAGCTCGAAGGCGGGGAATTCCGGCAGACCGTGACGGTTGCGGTTCCGGTGACTTCGCTTTGCCCGTGCTCGAAGGAGATTTCCGAGTACGGCGCGCACAACCAGCGCTCGCTGGTGACGATCGCCGTGCGGCCAAGATCGCCAATGTTCGTCACCGAGATTATCCGGGTCGCCGAGGAGGAAGCCTCCTGCGAGCTCTACGGACTGCTGAAACGCGCCGACGAGAAGTACGTGACCGAGTACGCGTACAACAACCCGAAGTTCGTCGAAGACCTGGTGCGCGGTGTCGCCGCTCGGCTCGCGGCTGATCCGCGCGTGGACGGGTTCGCGGTCGAAGCGGAGAATTTCGAGTCGATCCACAACCATTCCGCGTATGCGCGGATCGCGCGCGGCTTGTAGACGCGCGCTGCCGCTCGAAGCATGGCACTGAATCCGAAGTGCCCGCGCGTTGGGCAAATTTACTTCTGATCCGGCGTCGTTTCGAGATAACGGATCATCGCGTAGAACAGGAAATCGGCGTTCGCCTTCTTTGCGAAGCCGTGGCCCTCGTCGCCGGCCGGCAGATACCGGACCGCCTCGCGGTTCTTCTTCACTATGCTCGCGAACGGCAACGACACCTGCACCCAAGCGGTTGGATTCTCCAGCCATCGCCCGTCACAGGTCGGCCCTGTGCTCCGCCCATAGCGCGAAATCACGGCGCCGCGAAGCTCGTCCTCCACGCCCGCATGGTCCAGATCCAGCACGAACGCCTGGTCCAGCGTGACAGCGACCATCGCTTGAGCGGGAGCGGCCCCGCCTTCGATAGCGCAATGCTGTCGGTCACCCCGAACGCCGCTGGTACACCCGGGTCTTCTGCGTCAAGGGTGGAAACCTAGACCGACTTCGTCGTCCCGCCCGCGAGGAGCGCGAGAGTCGCGACGACCTGGTTCTTCTCCGCCAAGGGGAGGGCAGGCTTCGTGAGGTCAAAGCGGATCCGCGAGTTGATCCTCGGCGCACCGTGGCGGCGCGGATACCGTAGTCGTTGAGATCGAGTTCGCTCTGGCCGAAGCCCCGCGCGCGAAGCCAAGTGCGGGCGGGTTCGCCTGAGAGGAGATGAGCGGGATCCAGGCCCATCAAAGCAATTGGCCAACGTCGGTCGGTGCCAATGCATTAATTATTTGTAGGAGGAAATTACCCGAGTATAGCCCAATTCTTTGTCAATCAATAATGTTATGTGTAGGACACGGTTTGTTTCTTACATCTTGACTTATTGTTATGCCATTGGTATATTATGCCCGCCTCGATGCCGATTGTCGGTATCCGACCTTGGTACATCAACCAATTCTGCACTAGGGCGTTAATATGTATCTGGCATTATTTTTACTCTTTTATACGCATACAGCCTTCAGCATCAGTAGTTTCACCACAAGGAGTGCTACTTCAATTCGCGGCCAAGGCACTCCGGTCCAGTCTGGTTTGTAACACCTCCCTTCTGTTCGATCCCCGAGTCGGCAAGTGACGCGAAGAGGTGCGGCGTAGGGCCGACGGCCCGCCCCCTTTGTTCAACAGACCGCAGGTGCCCCATGACACCGCGGCGGAATCCCTGTTCTTGATGGAGGCAAGATGGCCCAAGGTGTAGGCCGCAATCGTTGGATCGCGCTGCGCACGCTGGTCCGTGCCGACATGCTCATTGTGGCCCTGCTACTGGTTGCCGCGCCTGTCTATGCGGGTGACGTGAACTTGGCGTGGGACCCCGTCACCCATGCGTCGCTTGCGGGCTATGTCATCCACTACGGACCCGCCGCGGGCAATTATCCGAACTCGATCGACGTAGGAAACGTGACGACCAAGACCGTCACCAACCTCACCGAAGGCGCCACCTACCACTTCGCCGTTGCCGCCTATGATTCGTCGCACGTCGAAAGCGGTCTGTCGAACGACGTCGCCGCCACGATTGCGTACACAGTACCCGTGGCCAACTTCACCGCGAGCACGGTGTCAGGTGTCGCGCCGCTCGCCATGAACTTCATCGACCAGTCGACAGGCAGCATCACGACTTATGCCTGGACTTTTGGGGACGGTACGACCAGCACCACCAAGAATCCATCAAAGGTCTACACGAATGCGGGCACCTATTCGGTCGGGCTCACGGTTACTGGGCCGGGTGGCAGCAACGTTAAGACCAAACCCAATTACATTACCGTCGCCCCTCAGGTTGACACGACGCCGCCGAGCGCGCCGGGAAGTCTGACCAGTACCGCCAATGGCAGCAGCGGCATCAACCTGAGTTGGGCCGCCGCCACCGACAACGTCGGCGTGACCGGCTATCGCGTCGAGCGGTGTCAGGGGGCGAGTTGCACCACGTTCACTCAGATCGCGACGTCGACCGGCACCTCGTTCGCCAACACCGGTCTCAGCGCGAGCACCACGTACCGCTATCGTGTGCGCGCGAGCGACGCGGCGGGGAATCTCGGCGCCTATTCGCCGATCGCCTCGGCGACGACCGCCGCCGGCGCCGACACGACGCCGCCGAGCGCGCCGGGAAGTCTGACCAGCACCGCCACTGGCAGTAGCGGCATCAACCTGAGTTGGGCCGCCGCCACCGACAACGTCGGCGTGACCGGCTATCGCGTCGAGCGTTGCCAGGGCGCGAGCTGCACGACGTTCACTCAGATCGCGACGCCGACCGGCACCTCCTTCGGCGACAGCGGTCTCAGCGCGAGCACCACGTACCGCTATCGCGTGCGCGCGAGCGACGCGGCGGGGAATCTCGGCGCCTATTCGCCGATCGCCTCCGCGACGACCGCCGCGAGCGTCAGCGCCGTGCCCATCGCGTACGTTCAGAACAACTACGCAACCCCCCAATCCCCGCAGACATCCGTGTCGGTCACTTACACGGGCCCGCAAACTGCGGGGAATCTCAACGTCGTCGTCGTCGGGTGGAACGATACCAATGCCGCCGTCAATTCCGTGACCGACTCGAAGGGCAACGTCTACACGCGGGCCGTCGGACCGACGATGTATTCGACGCAGCTTAGCCAGTCGATCTACTACGCCAAGAACGTGGCAGGCGCCGCGGCGAACTCGAATGTCGTGACGGTACAGTTCAGCGCGCCAGCCGTTTACGCAGATATCCGTGTGGTGGAATACGCAGGCATCGACCGCATCAATCCGGTCGATGTCGTTGCCGTCGGAAGCGGCTCAGGGACTATGAGCGCAACGTCGTCTGTCAATACCACCCACGCCAAGGACCTGATCTTTGCCGCCAATACCGTCAGGACAATCACCACCGGACCCGGCAGCGGATTTACGAGCCGCATCATCACATCACCGGATGGCGACATAGTCCAAGACCGCAGCGTGACCAGTACCGGAAGCTACAGTGCCAGCGCACCGATGACAGCCGGGACCTGGGTGATGCAGCTTGTGGCGTTCCGGGGCATGTGAGTTGCCGCAAGTGCCCCGTAGCGGCGATCGGCAAGGTTACTTCAGGTCCAGCGTCGTTTCGAAAAAGCGGATCATCGCGTCGAGCCGCATTCGTCCTGACATCGACCACGTCGACGTCCCCGGGGCTTTGCGCCGAATTGACATTGACCGCGAGGTCGCGCTGAAGCGCGCTTCCCCGGTGCTACTGCACTTGTGACTACGTTTATCGGCAGCACTGTCGTGGGCTGTTTTCAGCCCCCGATCGCCGCTTGAACGTCAATTCGCCATTCTCCGCAGGTCGGCAAACATTGAAGGTCGCCGAAGAAGCGCGCGCTGACGAAGGCACGCAAGAAAGACGCCTCGACACAATTCTCGTCGCTGCAGCATGGTCGGACGGATTAGCCGTTCCGGGAGGTCGAGCCTCCGTCGGCCCACTGGTCGAGCCCACGCTGGGGACCTTGCGGAAAGAGGGCCCGAGGCGCATTGAGCCCGGAATCCGCCCCTACGTCCACGCCGCGCTGTAGGCGGCATCCATGTCCAGCTTGTCGGGGTCGTCGCTTTCGAAGTGGCCGCTGTAGACGAGGGCGATCTGGATCCCGTTCGCGTAGCTCGTAATCCGCGCGTGCAGCTCTGCGCCGCCGTTCTTGCTGCCGGGGAAGTAGCCACCCTTGGTGTGCGAGGCCGCCGTGGCGCCCTCGTTGTCCCAGCCGAGGCCATGCGTATCCATCTCCATGCGCATCGCCGCCGGGAGGAGGTCGTTGGCGGCGAGCTTGGCGAGGAAAAGCGAAAGCTCCGCCAGAGAGAGATGCACGCCGGCCGAACCCGGTTTCAAGGCTATAAAGGCGCGTTGCAGAACTGGCGCCGATAGCCCACATTGGCGGCTTCAGCGACGCGACATGATTCCCTTGCTCAGACGTACCTCCTGCCCGATGGATAGGAGGTTCAACGCCACCGAGTGTCAGCGGATCAGGTTATGCCGGGTTCCCGTCGCCGCGCAGAAGCGATGGTCGGGCCTAGCTACCAGGGGAGGGCGATGAACGCGGTTGGATGCCACGATATAGTCGAGCACCGAAGGGCCAAGGCGCGTCTTGACAACCCAACCAGTCGCCCGCCAGCCGAGAAGTACATGACCGAGTACGCGTACAACAACCCGAAGTTCGTCGAAGACCTGGTGCGCGGTGTCGCCGCTCGGCTCGCCGCTGATCCGCGCGTGGACGGGTTCGCGGTCGAAGCGGAGAATTTCGAGTCGATCCACAACCATTCCGCGTATGCGCGGATCGCGCGCGGCTTGTAGACGCGCGCTGCCGCTCGAAGCGTGGCACTGAATCCGAAGTGCCCGCGCCTCGGGCAAGGTTCCTTCAGGGCCGGCGCCGCTTCGACAAAGCGGATCGCCGCACAGAACGGGAAGCCGGCGTTCCCCTTCCTCGCGAACTCGATCCTCGTCGTCGGGCGGCAGGTACCAGATCGGGACCCGTTGCGCTTCCCGATGGCGACGATAGGCTCGGGGCCCGGGGCAGGGCGCGCGTGGGCCTTCCCGTGCTCAACGAGTGGGTGCTTGGCAATCTGCTCGGCATTGTTCGCCGGGGAGATCGGCGGCAGGATTTCGCGCATCGCCGGCTCCCGCTCACACCCCCGGTGTCGGCGCGGTCCACCGGCACAAAAGCCTGATCGGGGCGTGACATCCGCCATCGCTTGCGCGGGAGTGGCGCCGCGGTGCCGGGGAGGGGACTGACCCCCGACGCTGCGACGCCATCGGTCACAGGGGACGCCTTCAACCAACCCGAGCCTTCGGCGTCGAGGGTGGAGGCGCAATTCGGCTTCGCCGTCTCGACCGCTAGGAGCGCGAGGTTCGCGTCGGCGCGTCTTTGCGCAGGGGAAGGCAGCCTTCGTGAGGAGGAGGCGGATCCGCGCGGGCTAATCCTCGACGCACCGTGCCGCCGCGCATACCGCGTGCCTCGAGAACGAACTCGATTCGCCCGGCGCCCACGCGCCGGCGCGAGCGGCGAGACGCGAGCGGGTTCGCCAGAGACGACACGGTCAGGTTTTTCGAGACCAACCCAACGCATGGCCGATGCCGATGCATTAATTTTTTGTAGGAGGGTATTACCCACATTTTGACTAATTCTTTGCTAATCAATAATGTTTTGTGTAGGACACGCGTTGTTTCTTACATGTTGACTCATCGTTATGCCATCGGTATATTATGGCTGTCTCAGCGATTAGGTCCGTCGTTCCCCATTGGTAACTAGATTGCGTTAGGGTTCTTCACATGTTTTTGGCATTATTTTCATTCTTTTGTTCGCATTTATCACTAATCGCGAGCAATTCAACTACTCGAAGTGTCGTCTCCATTCGGACGCATGCCGCTCCGGTCCGGCGCCCTTCGGGAAACACGTACGACCTCCTCTTTCCACTGTGCGATCCCTGAGTCGGCAAGGGCGCGAAGGGGTGCGTCTTAGGACCCGATCCTGGGGAAATACCCATTGTTCAACACGTCCGCTGGTTGCCCCGCGACACCGCGGCGGAGGTCCCTGTTCGTGATTGGAGGCAAGATGGCCCACGTTGTAGGGCGCAAGATGTGGATTGCGCTGCGAGCGCTGGTCCGTGCCGACCTACTCATCGCGGCCCTGCTACTGGTTGCTGCGCCTGTCTATGCGGGTGACGTGAACTTGGCGTGGGACCCCGTCACCCATGCGTCGCTTGCGGGCTATGTCATCCACTACGGACCCGCCGCGGGCAATTATCCGAACTCGATCGACGTAGGAAACGTAACGACCAGGACCGTCACCAACCTCACCGAAGGCGCCACCTACCACTTCGCCGTTGCCGCCTATGATTCGTCGCACGTCGAAAGCGGTCTGTCGAACGACGTCGCCGCCACGATTGCGTACACAGTACCCGTGGCCAACTTCACCGCGAGCACGGTGTCAGGTGTCGCGCCGCTCGCCATGAACTTCATCGACCAGTCGACAGGCAGCATCACGACTTATGCCTGGACTTTTGGGGACGGTACGACCAGCACCACCAAGAATCCATCAAAGGTCTACACGAATGCGGGCACCTATTCGGTCGGGCTCACGGTTACTGGGCCGGGTGGCAGCAACGTTAAGACCAAACCCAATTACATTACCGTCGCCCCTCAGGTTGACACGACGCCGCCGAGCGCGCCGGGAAGTCTGACCAGTACCGCCAATGGCAGCAGCGGCATCAACCTGAGTTGGGCCGCCGCCACCGACAACGTCGGCGTGACCGGCTATCGCGTCGAGCGGTGTCAGGGGGCGAGTTGCACCACGTTCACTCAGATCGCGACGTCGACCGGCACCTCGTTCGCCAACACCGGTCTCAGCGCGAGCACCACGTACCGCTATCGTGTGCGCGCGAGCGACGCGGCGGGGAATCTCGGCGCCTATTCGCCGATCGCCTCGGCGACGACCGCCGCCGGCGCCGACACGACGCCGCCGAGCGCGCCGGGAAGTCTGACCAGCACCGCCACTGGCAGCAGCGGCATCAACCTGAGTTGGGCCGCCGCCACCGACAACGTCGGCGTGACCGGCTATCGCGTGGAGCGTTGCCAGGGCACGAGCTGCACGACGTTCACCCAGATTGCGACGCCGACCGGCACCTCGTTCGCCCACACCGGTCTCAGCCCGAGTACCACGTACCGCTATCGCGTGCGCGCGAGCGACGCGGCGGGGAATCTCGGCGCCTATTCGCCGATCGCCTCGGCGACGACCGCCGCCGGCGCCGACACGACACCGCCAAGCGCGCCGGCAAGTCTGACCGGCACCGCCACTGGCAGTAGCAGCATCAACCTGAGCTGGACCGCCGCCACCGACAACGTCGGCGTGACCGGCTATCGCTTCGAGCGCTGCCAGGGCGCGAGCTGCACGACGTTCACCCAGATTGCGACGCCGACCGGCACCTCGTTCGCCCACACCGGTCTCAGCCCGAGCACCACGTACCGCTATCGCGTGCGCGCGAGCGACGCGGCGGGGAATCTCGGCGCCTATTCGCCGATCGCCTCGGCGACGACGGCCGCCGACACGACGCCGCCGAGCGCGCCGGCAAGTCTGACCGGCACCGCCACGGGCAGTAGCAGCATCAACGTGAGCTGGGCCGCCGCCACCGACAACGTCGGCGTGACCGGCTATCGCTTCGAGCGTTGCCAGGGCGCGAGCTGCACGACGTTCACCCAGATCGCGACGCCGACCGGCACCTCCTTTGCCCACACCGGTCTCAGCCCGAGCACCACGTACCGTTATCGCGTGCGCGCGAGCGACGCGGCGGGGAATCTCGGCGCCTATTCGCCGATCGCCTCGGCGACGACCGCCGTCGGCGCCGACACGACGCCGCCGAGCGCGCCGGCAAGTCTGACCGGCACCGCCACGGGCAGTAGCAGCATCAACGTGAGCTGGGCCGCCGCCACCGACAACGTCGGCGTGACCGGCTATCGCTTCGAGCGTTGCCAGGGCGCGAGCTGCACGACGTTCACCCAGATTGCGACGCCGACCGGCACCTCGTTCGCCCACACCGGTCTCAGCCCGAGCACCACGTACCGCTATCGCGTGCGCGCGAGCGACGCGGCGGGGAATCTCGGCGCCTATTCGCCGATCGCCTCGGCGACGACGGCCGCGCGACACGACGCCGCCGAGCGCGCCGGCAAGTCTGACCGGCACCGCCACGGGCAGTAGCAGCATCAACGTGAGCTGGGCCGCCGCCACCGACAACGTCGGCGTGACCGGCTATCGCTTCGAGCGTTGCCAGGGCGCGAGCTGCACGACGTTCAGCCAGATCGCGACGCCGACCGGCACCTCCTTTGCCCACACCGGTCTCAGCCCGAGCACCACGTACCGTTATCGCGTGCGCGCGAGCGACGCGGCGGGGAATCTCGGCGCCTATTCGCCGATCGCCTCGGCGACGACCGCCGTCGGCGCCGACACGACGCCGCCGAGCGCGCCGGCAAGTCTGACCGGCACCGCCACGGGCAGTAGCAGCATCAACGTGAGCTGGGCCGCCGCCACCGACAACGTCGGCGTGACCGGCTATCGCTTCGAGCGTTGCCAGGGCGCGAGCTGCACGACGTTCACCCAGATTGCGACGCCGACCGGCACCTCGTTCGCCCACACCGGTCTCAGCCCGAGCACCACGTACCGCTATCGCGTGCGCGCGAGCGACGCGGCGGGGAATCTCGGCGCCTATTCGCCGATCGCCTCGGCGACGACGGCCGCCGACACGACGCCGCCGAGCGCGCCGGCAAGTCTGACCGGCACCGCCACGGGCAGTAGCAGCATCAACGTGAGCTGGGCCGCCGCCACCGACAACGTCGGCGTGACCGGCTATCGCTTCGAGCGTTGCCAGGGCGCGAGCTGCACGACGTTCACCCAGATCGCGACGCCGACCGGCACCTCCTTTGCCCACACCGGTCTCAGCCCGAGCACCACGTACCGTTATCGCGTGCGCGCGAGCGACGCGGCGGGGAATCTCGGCGCCTATTCGCCGATCGCCTCGGCGACGACCGCCGTCGGCGCCGACACGACGCCGCCGAGCGCGCCGGCAAGTCTGACCGGCACCGCCACGGGCAGTAGCAGCATCAACGTGAGCTGGGCCGCCGCCACCGACAACGTCGGCGTGACCGGCTATCGCTTCGAGCGTTGCCAGGGCGCGAGCTGCACGACGTTCACCCAGATTGCGACGCCGACCGGCACCTCGTTCGCCCACACCGGTCTCAGCCCGAGCACCACGTACCGCTATCGCGTGCGCGCGAGCGACGCGGCGGGGAATCTCGGCGCCTATTCGCCGATCGCCTCGGCGACGACGGCCGCCGACACGACGCCGCCGAGCGCGCCGGCAAGTCTGACCGGCACCGCCACGGGCAGTAGCAGCATCAACGTGAGCTGGGCCGCCGCCACCGACAACGTCGGCGTGACCGGCTATCGCTTCGAGCGTTGCCAGGGCGCGAGCTGCACGACGTTCACCCAGATTGCGACGCCGACCGGCACCTCCTTTGCCCACACCGGTCTCAGCCCGAGCACCACGTACCGTTATCGCGTGCGCGCGAGCGACGCGGCGGGGAATCTCGGCGCCTATTCGCCGATCGCCTCGGCGACGACCGCCGTCGGCGCCACCTCCAACCCCGTGCCCATCGCGTACGTTCAGAACAACTACGCAACCCCCCAATCCCCGCAGACATCCGTGTCGGTCACTTACACGGGCCCGCAAACTGCGGGGAATCTCAACGTCGTCGTCGTCGGGTGGAACGATACCAATGCCGCCGTCAATTCCGTGACCGACTCGAAGGGCAACGTCTACACGCGGGCCGTCGGACCGACGATGTATTCGACGCAGCTTAGCCAGTCGATCTACTACGCCAAGAACGTGGCAGGCGCCGCGGCGAACTCGAATGTCGTGACGGTACAGTTCAGCGCGCCAGCCGTTTACGCAGATATCCGTGTGGTGGAATACGCAGGCATCGACCGCATCAATCCGGTCGATGTCGTTGCCGTCGGAAGCGGCTCAGGGACTATGAGCGCAACGTCGTCTGTCAATACCACCCACGCCAAGGACCTGATCTTTGCCGCCAATACCGTCAGGACAATCACCACCGGACCCGGCAGCGGATTTACGAGCCGCATCATCACATCACCGGATGGCGACATAGTCCAAGACCGCAGCGTGACCAGTACCGGAAGCTACAGTGCCAGCGCACCGATGACAGCCGGGACCTGGGTGATGCAGCTTGTGGCGTTCCGGGGCATGTGAGGTTGCTCTATCCGGCGCTCGCGGAAATCGTCTGCGACATGGCGTTCACGGCGGTAGTGGGCGCGGTTCGGTTCAAGTCGGCGCGGCAACCGGAAGACGCGGCAGGCGCTCCTCCGGCAGATGCGCGCGGAGGTCGGCGACCAGGTCATCGCGCATGCGCCGTCGCGAAGGGTCGGCCCAGAGATTTTCCCACTGCTCCGGATCGTTCCGCACGTCGTAGAGCTCGCCCTCGCTCCCGTCGTAACGCGGGATGCGCGAGCCGCGCAGCCACAACGCGCTGCTGACGGGAAAGTGTCCGCCGCGGTCGACGGTGCTAGGCTCGTACGTGGTGCATATCATCTCGTCGCGGTAGATCGTCCGCAGGTGCATCCCGACGCGCGCGAACTGGCTATCGAACGTCGTGATCACCCGCTCGCGCTGGTCGTCGCGTGCCGTAGGCAATGGCTCGCCCTGCATGGCCGTCGCCGGAGCGATGCCGGCGATAGCGCAAAACGTCGGCGCAAGATCGACGTGCCCGACCGGCTCGTCGATTACGACGGGCGCGAACATCGCGCTCGGTGCCGGCCGCCACACGAGCGGCACGCGCATGAGCGCCTCGACGTGGTAAGGCCCTTTGAAGATCAGCCCGGCGTGGCCTCCGAGGTCGCCGTGGTCAGAGGTGAAGAAGACATCCGTGTCCTCGTACTGCCCGCGCTCGGCGAGCACCGCGAGCACGCGGCCGAGAGCGTCGTCGACGAGCTCGTTCTCGACCTGGACCACGTGGTCGATCTCGCGGAGCTGGTCGTGGGTGAGGCGCGCGGGCACGAAGCTCGTCGGCCCGCCCTCCGGGTTGCGGAAGCGCCCTTCGTAGAAGTCGAGCCAGTGGCGCGGCTTCTTCGCGAGGATCGTGCGCACGCGTTCGGTCGATCCCGGATGCCCGCTCGGGAGAGGGCGCCCGCGGAAATCGCCGCGTTTCAACACCTCGGCGCGCGGCGGATCGAACGGATGATGTGGATCCGGAAAACTCATCCAGCAGAAGAATGGCGCAAGGGGATCGAGCGAGCGCAGCCACGCGATCGTGCGATCGGCGACCCAGTCGGTGTGGTAGTGCGCGCGTGGAATCGGGTTATGCACGACCTCCGGCGCACCGGTCGCGCCGCCGGCAGCGCCGGTGAGCACGGCGCCGAAGCCGGCGACGTCCTCCGGGTGCTGCTCGTGGAGCCATGCGGCGTAATGGTGGCCGCCGATCGGTCCGTGCGCGGCGAACTCGACGTGATCGAAGCCGCGCCATGCCGTGTCGTTGCGTTCGGCGGCGCGGCGATTTTCGGGGAATCGCAGCAGCGGATCGAGATGCGGATCGAAGTGCGCCTTGCCGAGTAACGCGGTTTGATAGCCGGCGGCGCGAAGCAGGCGCGCGACGTTCGGCGAGCCGTCGTCGAGTGGAATGCCGTTGGAGACGACGCCATGCGTGAGCGGGTGTTGCCCGGTGAGCATCGTCGCGCGCGACGGCATGCAGACGACGTTCTGCACGTGCGCGCGCCGGTAGAGGATGCCGCCGCGAGCAAGCGCATCGACGACCGGCGTGCGCGCAAAGGGATGCCCGGTGATGCCGAGCGCGTCGTGGCGCTGCTGATCGACCGTGACGAAGAGGATGTTGCGGCGGCGCGGGCCGGGAGCGGTCGGCGCCGAGGGCTGCGGCGACCCGGGGCGGGGCGCCAGGGCGCGCCGCGCGAGAAACGCGCCACGCGAGAAAATGCGGATGGCGTGCGCGACGGGAGAGAGGTCCACGTCGTTCATGCTACGCCAACGCGCGACAGAGGCCTGTGGTCCGCAACAATAGGATCAAGGTTGGGTTGACGAACGGATGGCGCCTTCCACTGCACGACGGCCACCCAGTCGAAGAAGCCCCACCACATCACGACGATGCCCCGCCGGATCTCGCGGAAGGCCTGCCGGATTCCCATGGGCCCCGAGGCGGAGTCGCGCGTGCCGCGTCCGGCGGCGTTGTCGGTACCTGGGGCCGGACACAATGCGTAGGGGCGCCGTGTCCACCAACCCCCCGGGCGGGCGAAAGCAGCCTGAGATACCGGCTGCGCGAACGGGCGGTCGGAACGGGGACCGGACCGCAGCGGTCCCCGCCGGGTGTTAAAGGTGCTGCGCGGTCAGTGGTGGTTCAACTGGCCGCGAACTTCTCCACCGGGGACGACGGTGCTGTGAACGTTGCCGTAGGCCTTGCCGGCACGGATCGCGGTAAGCACATCGCCCAGGTCCTTCGCGGGTATGGCCTGGCCCGTGGGTCCGATCACGTTATCGGCGGTCAGCGTACCTGCGACGTCGCCCGAATTCCCGGCGGGGCAGGTCGGCACCATTCCAGCGGCAGCCGGCGCAGGATTCGTGGCCGTCTGGCAGAGCCAGAGAGCGATGCCGCCCGTCACGTTCTTCTGGCCGATATGGATGTGCGCCTGCGTGACGTTACCTTCCAGGTTTTCGTAGCTCAAGTCGTAGGCGATGGTTCCCGCCGCCTCGTTGATCACCAGGTGCAGCTCGCCGCTTCCGCTGGTTACAACGACCGGAACTTCTTCAAACCCCTTCAGGTTGACTTTGATCTTTGCTTCCCCTTTGGCGTGGGAAGAGTCGGCAACCGCGTTTGCCGCGAACAGCACACCGGTGGCGACGAGGGACAAAGCGGAAATGAGCGTGAAGCGACGCATGGAATCCTCCCATGACTCGGTTAGCGGCCAGTGAAACGCGAGGGTGCCAACATTTGGCCGTGTGGAGGTATACAGAGGCTTGAGGCGGCTTATTCCCGTCGAATCTGTTCTGGCTCCCGAGCCGTCCGCGCGCGTCGGATCACCACTACCGGGCGATGCGTTGGTCGAACTCGTAGGCCGGGGTGGGCGGGAGCGCCGCATCGGGGCTGGTATCGTGCTCGGCGCCGGCCACCGCCCGCAGTGGCGGACCTCGGGCGGGGGATTCGGGGTGGTGCCGTCGGCTCGCCGAGGTGGGCGAGGATGTCGCGCACGGTAGATCGGTGGTTGATGAAGGCGATGATGCGCATCGCGCCGCTACAGGTCGGACACACGAGCGGATCACGTGCGCCCTGTAGGCGAGCGCTGCCGCTTCGAGCGTGGCACCGAATCCAGGTTGCCGGCGCGTCGGGGAACGCTACTTCAGGTCCAGCGTCGTTTCGAGAAAGCGGATCATCGTGTAGAACAGGAAATCGGCATTCGCCTTCTTCGCGAAGCCGTGACCCTCGTCGTCGGCGAGCACGTACCAGACCGGCACCCCGTTGCGCTTCGCGATGGCGACGATCTGCTCGGCCTCGGTGTAGGGGACGCGCGGGTCGTTCTTCCCGTGCACGACGAGCAGCGGCTTGCCGATCCGCTCGGCATTGTTCACCGGGGAGATGCGCGTCAGGAATTCGCGCATCGCCGGTTCGCGCTCGTCGCCGTATTCGACACGGCGCAGGTCGCGCCGGTAGCTTTCGGTGCGCTCGAGGAACGTGACGAAATTGGCGATGCCGACGACGTCGATCGAGCCGGCGATCCGATCGGCGTAATGCGTGGCGACCGCGAGGCTCATGTAGCCGCCGTAGCTGCCGCCTTCGACGACGACCCGTTGCGGATCGAGGTCGGGCTGCGTCGCGATCCAGTCGAGCAGCGCGCCGATGTCCTTCACCGAATCCTCGCGCTTCATCCCATCGTCCTGCGCGAGGAAGGTCTTGCCGAATCCGCGCGAGCCACGGACGTTGGGCTGGATGACGGCGATTCCGAGCTCGTTGACGAAATAATTCCACCGGCCGAGGAACCCGGGGCGCGCCTGGGCTTCCGGACCTCCGTGGATGGTGATCAGGACCGGGCGCTTTCCCGTGAATGTCGCCGGCGGGCGGGTGATGAAAGCGGAGATCGTGAGTCCGTCGAAGCTCTTCCAGGACACCAGCTGCGGGGTCTGGAAGCTGGCCGCGTCGAGGCCTTCGACGCGGCTTTCGGTCCAGCGCGCGACCGTGTTCGTCCTGACATCGATCACGTAGACGTCCCCGGGGCTTTGCGCCGAATTGACGTTGACCGCGAGATCGCGCGAATTCTCGTGCCAGGTGGGGCGGCTGGTGGTGCCGACCGGCAACGTGGGTTGCGGCAACGGCTTCCTTGTCGCAGCGTCATAAAGGCGCAATGCGCCGACGCCGGCCTCGTTCGTGATCACCGCAAGCGTTCGCCCGTCGGGCGAAAGCGCGATCTCCTCGACATCGGCGGGCGGGCCAACCCCGAAATAATCGAGCGCGCCTGTCGCCAGATCGAGGTACGCGAGGCGCCTGAACTCGCCGTCGCGGTTCGTCGCGAGGAACAGGCCGCGTCCGTTGCGCGCGAAGGCGAGGTCGCCCGAGGAAAAGGGCGCGCTGGGTGTCAAGCCCTCGGCGGGGAGCACCCGCTTGCGTTGTCCGGTCGCCACGTCCATCACCCAGATCACACTTTCGTTCGCCGACTTGTACTCCTGCATAGCGAGCCGCTTGTCGTCGAACGAGAAGGAGAAGTCGCCCCAACCGGCGCCCGGCAGCGTGGCGATCCTTTGCGCCTTGGCCGGCACGAATGGATCGAGCAGCGTCAGATCGGTCCCGGGATTCTCGCGCCGGCCGGTCTTGTCGAGATCGACGGATTCGACGCAGCACGTGCGTGCGTGCATGATTGAAGCCAGCCGGCGCATGGCGGCGCTGGGGATCGGTGAGGAGTACCGGTTCACGTCCGCCCGCATCGAGCCGGTAGAATTGCGTTTGCTCGTTGCCTCCGGTGTCCTTTGCGAAGAGCAGGGTGTCCGGTCGCTTGGGCGCGTAGCCCCCCGCGCGAACGGGATCCGGGAAGTCCGTGAGTTGCTCGAGCGGACCGAGCGGCTGCCTGACGAGGTGCAACTGCGTTGTATTGCTGGCACGCGTGGCGACGACAAGCTCGCGCCGTTGCGGATGCCAGGATACGGCCGACCGCGGCTTGAACTCCGTATAGGGTGCGACCTTGGTCGCCAGCGCGACCGGAATCGGTCGCACGCCTTCGGTGTGCAGGTTGACGTTCGGCGTAATGACGTCGGCCGGTGCCCCGGCGTGCACCGACGTCGCGATGGCGACGACGATCGCCCGCGCGGCGCGGAGCAGAACGTCACGAACGATGAGCATCGAATCTCGTCACGTTGGAGCGTGAAGGGCACGCGGCGCGGAGCGCCGCGCCAGGCGGCCGTGTGCCGGCTGATAAAATGACAGATTCTAATCGCTGCGGGCCCTCCAGCCGACACCGATGCGCCCCGTCGTCATCTTCCGCTTTTCGCCGACCGAAGGCCCCGCGTACTTCGCCGACTGGCTCGACGCGCATGGCGTGCCGCGGACGACCGTCGCGCTCGATGCGGGCGCGCCCGTTCCCGCCGATCCCCGTGCATATGCCGGTATCGCGATGATGGGTGGCCCGATGAGCGTCAACGACGCACTGCCGTGGGTTGCACCGCTGTGTGCATTGCTGCGCGAGGCGATTGCGGTCAAGGTGCCGGTGATCGGACATTGCCTCGGCGGTCAATTGCTGGCGAAGGGGTTGGGTGCGCCGGTGGCCAGGGCAGCGACTCCGGAAATCGGCTGGATCGACGTGGCGGCGACCGATGAAGCCGCGCAGCGCGAGTGGTTCGGCGGCCGTCCCGCATTCACGACGTTTCAATGGCACTACGATGCGTTCGCGCTGCCCGAGGGTGCGCAGCGCGTGCTGACCAACGCGTTCAACGAGAATCAGGCGTACGTGGTCGACGACCGTCATATCGGATTTCAGTGCCACATCGAGATGAAGCGCGACCTCGTCGAAACATGGCTCGCCACCGGCGCCAGCGAGCTTCCGGCGGCGTCGTTGCCATCGCGGCAGGCCAGCGCCGACATTCGCCGCGACCTTCCCGCGCGCATCGCGGCGCTGAATGCGGTTGCCGACGACGTGTACGCGCGGTGGGCGGCGAGACTGCGGGGCTGATGATGGCGCAGATCCGCGCGCTGCCCGATCACCTGATCAACCAGATCGCCGCCGGCGAGGTCGTCGAGCGTCCGGCGGCGGCGCTGAAGGAACTCATCGAGAACGCGCTCGATTCCGGCGCGACCCAGATCGACGTCGATCTTGCCGGCGGCGGCATTCAGCGGATCCGCGTCGCCGACAACGGTGAGGGCATCGAGCGCGAGGATCTTCCGCTCGCGGTGGCGCCCCACGCGACGTCGAAGCTCGCGACCGTCGACGACCTCGGTGCGATTGCGACGCTCGGCTTTCGCGGCGAAGCGCTGGCGTCGATCGCTGCGGTGTCGCGGCTCGCGCTGTCGTCGCGCGCCGCGGGCAAGCCGCACGCATGGCGGATCGAAGTCGACGGCGGCAGCATCGGCGTGACCGCACCGGCCGCGCTCGCCGCGGGTACCACGGTGACCATGCAGGAGCTCTACTACAACACGCCGGCGCGGCGCAAATTCCTGCGCACCGAGGCGACCGAATGGGGCCATTGCGAGGAAGCATTCCGGCGCGTGGCGCTCGCCCATCCCGATGTCGGGTTCACGCTGCAGCACAACGGGCGTGTCGCCCACCGCCTGCTCGCGCAGGGCCGCCGCGCACGGGTCGAGGCATTGCTGGGTGACGGGTTCGTCGAAGGTGCAGCACAGGTCGATACCCGTGCCGGGCCGCTCGCAATCGCCGGGTTCGCCGTGCGTCCCGCCTACGCGGCACAGGCCGCCGGCCAGTACGCGTTCGTCAATGGCCGTTACGTGCGCGACCGCGTCCTCGCGCACGCGCTGCGCGAGGCCTACCGCGACGTGTTGCATCACGACCGCCAGCCGGCGTACGCGTTGTGGCTGGCGCTCGATCCGCGCATGGTGGACGTGAACGTGCATCCGCAGAAGACCGAAGTGCGCTTCCGCGATTCCGGCGCGGTCCACGAGTTCGTTCGGCATGCCGTCCTGCGGGCGCTGGCGACGACCGGCGCCGAACAGCCTGCGGTGTCCGCGGCCGACAAGCTCGGGCTCGCCGCCGCCCGGACGCCACCGTTCGCGCCGTCGTCGCACGCCGATGGTGCAACGACGCGACTGTTTCCGCACCAAGGCGCGATGGCGCTCGCTGCGGGCGAGCCTGCCGCGTTCTACCGGCGCTTGTTCGGCGCGCGCGAAATGCTTGCTGGTGAAGGCCCGAACCTGCCCACCACCGATGACGAGCATCCGTTGGGCTTCGCGCTCGCGCAGCTGCACGGCGTCTACATACTCGCGCAGAACCGCGCCGGCCTCGTGTTGGTCGACATGCATGCGGCGCACGAGCGGATCGTCTACGAGCGGCTGAAGGGCGCGCTCGCCGCGCGCGTACCGGTGCAGCCGCTGCTGGTGCCCGCGACGTTCGGGGCGTCACCGCTCGAAGCCGCGGCCGTCGAAGAGCACGCGGACGCGCTCGACCGGTTGGGTTTTGCGATCGCCCCGCTCGGGCCCGCGACGCTCGCGGTGCGCGGCATTCCGGCGCCGCTCGCCGACGCCGATGCAGCGACGCTCGCCCGCGCCGTGCTGTCCGAGTTGCGTGAATTCGGCGGCAGCGAAGTGCTGACCGCGCATCGCGATGAGCTGCTGTCGACGATGGCCTGCCATGCCGCGGTGCGCGCAAACCGCGCCCTTTCGGTGCCTGAGATGAACGCGCTGCTGCGCGAGATGGAGGCCACCGAGCGCGCCGGCCAGTGTAACCACGGGCGCCCGACGTGGTATCAGCTATCGCTCGCCGATCTGGACCGCCTCTTCATGCGCGGCCGATGACCGTTCGTGCAAAGCTGCTGCGCGTCCCGGCTGCGGCGTTGTGTCCTCGCTCGGCGCTCGCTGTACGTTCATGTACTATCTCGCGCCTCGCTGTGGGCCGCCTAGCATCCGGGCCTGCTCGCGACGCTTTGCCCTGAGCGGTCAATCTCTTGGTCTGCGCGGAAATCACCACCCCGGCCGTTCTGCTCATGGGGCCGACCGCATCGGGCAAGAGTGCGCTCGCGCTGGCACTGGCGGAGCGCTTCGAAGCCGAGATCGTCAGCGTCGACTCGGCACAGATCTACCGCGGGATGGACATCGGAACGGCGAAGCCCGATGCGGCGACGCGCGCACGCGTCCGCCACCACCTGATCGACATCCTCGCTCCGACTGAAAGGTATTCGGCCGCGCGTTTTCGCGCCGACGCGCTGGTGGCGATCGCGGAGATTCGCGCCCGTGGACGCGTGCCGCTGCTTGCCGGCGGGACGATGCTCTATTACAAAGCATTGACCGAGGGCTTGAGCAACTTGCCCTCGGCTGACGCCGCGGTACGTGCGCGGATCGACGCGCGTGCCCTCATCGAGGGCTGGCCAGCGCTGCACGCGGAACTCGCGCGGGTCGATCCCGCAACAGCGGCGCGCCTGCAGCCGACCGACGCGCAACGCATCCAGCGCGCGCTCGAAGTGTACGCGCTCACAGGCCGGCCGCTGTCGCAACTGCAAGGTGCGCGGGCCGCGGGAGACGCCCTCGAGCCCGCGATCCGGATTGCGCTGGTACCCGTCGATCGCGCGCGGCTGCATGCGAGGATCGCCGAGCGCTTCGACGCGATGCTCGCCGCCGGTCTCGTCGACGAATTGCGGGGATTGCGCGCACGGCATCGACTCACGCCGGATCTGCCGGCGATGCGCTGCGTGGGGTACCGGCAGGCGTGGGAGTTCGTCGACGGGCGTATCGACGCACCCGCACTCCGCGCCAGTGGTATCGCCGCCACCCGGCAGCTCGCCAAGCGCCAGCTGACCTGGCTGCGCGCAACGGCGGCGACGGCGTTCGATCCGGATGCGCCGGGCCTCGTCGATGCGGTCGCGGCGCTCGCCGTCCAGCAGGGGTTGCCCGGGGCTCGGGCGCGCTGCGGACCCGCAGCCGTGGCGCGCTGACAGGCCATTACTGCCATGCAATAATGAACTTCTCGCCGCGAACCAGTCGGCCCTGCCTCCGGTCTTATCCAGCGATGCCCGCGCGCACACTGTACGACAAGCTATGGGACAGCCACGTCGTCCGCACCGAGGCGGACGGGACGGCGCTCCTCTATATCGACCGCCACCTGGTCCATGAGGTCACGAGCCCGCAGGCGTTCGAGGGGCTGAAGCTCGCGGGGCGCTCGCCGTGGCGTGTCGGCTCGATCGTTGCCACCGCCGATCACAATACGCCGACGCGACACTGGGACCGCGGCATCGACGATCCGATCTCGCGCCTGCAGGTCGAGACGCTCGACGCCAACATCCGTGCCTATGGCGCGAAGGCCTACTTCCCGTTCCGCGACCAGCGGCAAGGCATCGTCCACGTCATCGGCCCCGAGCACGGTGCGACATTGCCCGGGATGACCGTCGTCTGCGGCGATTCGCACACCAGCACGCACGGCGCGTTCGCCGCGCTCGCCTTCGGCATCGGTACGTCCGAGGTCGAGCATGTCCTCGCGACCCAATGCCTGCTGATCAAGCAGGCGAAGGCGATGTGCATCAACGTCGACGGCGTGTTGCCATTCGGTTGCACGGCGAAGGACATCGCGCTCGCGATCATCGGCAAGATCGGCACGGCCGGCGGCAGCGGTTTCGCGATCGAGTTCGCCGGCAGCACCATTCGCGCCTTGTCGATGGAAGGGCGCATGACCGTGTGCAACATGGCGATCGAGGCCGGCGCGCGCGCCGGGATGATCGGAGTCGACGATACGACGATCGCGTACCTCGAGGGCCGGCCATTCGCGCCGAAGGGCGAGCTGTGGGAGCGCGCGGTCGCGCACTGGCGCACGCTTACGTCCGATCCCGGCGTCATGTTCGATCGCGTCGTCGCGCTCGACGCCGCGACGATCGCGCCACAGGTCACCTGGGGGACGTCGCCGGAAATGGTTACGACAATCGAGGGCCGCGTCCCCGACCCGGACAGGGAAAAGGACCCCGTGCTGCGCGAAGGCATCGAACGTGCGCTGACGTACATGGGCCTCGTACCGAACACCGCGATGACCGACATCCGCATCGACAAGGTGTTCATCGGCTCATGCACCAATTCGCGCATCGAGGACCTGCGGGCCGCGGCCGCGATCGTCGCCGGCCGGCGCAAGGCCGACAACGTGAAGCTCGCGCTGGTCGTTCCGGGGTCCGGATTGGTCAAGGCGCAGGCGGAGCGCGAAGGGCTCGACCGCGTGTTCACGGCCGCCGGCTTCGAGTGGCGCGAGCCCGGCTGCTCGATGTGCCTCGGCATGAACGACGACCGGCTGGGCCCCGGCGAGCGCTGCGCGTCGACGTCGAACCGCAATTTCGAGGGCCGTCAGGGTGCCGGCGGGCGGACCCACCTGGTGAGTCCGGCGATGGCCGCCGCCGCTGCGATCGCCGGACATTTCGTCGACGTGCGTCGACTTTCCTGAAGAGGAGTAGGAAACGATGAAGGCGCTGCGTATGCTGCTGCCGCTGCTCGGTCTCGCCGTTGCGCTAGCGGGATGCAATACGATCGAAGGTGCCGGCAAGGACGTGAAAGCCGCCGGGGGTGCAGTCGAGAAGGCGGCCGGGAAGTCGAAGACCTACTAGTGTCCTGTTCCGCAAATTCGCTCGATAGTTCGCGGCGAAATCGGCCGCCATGCTGCGTTGCTCGGCCTCGCCGTAGCACGGGCTACAGTCTCGGCCTCGCGCCTTGCCTGGCAGCCGATTTCATCCGCTCCTTTATCTTCGGAACTTACGGAACAGAACACTGATGGAACCGTTCCGGACGCTGACCGGGCTCGTCGCGCCGCTCGACCGCGCGAACGTCGACACCGACGCGATCATCCCCAAGCAGTTCCTGAAGTCGATCAAGCGATCCGGCTTCGGTCCGAACCTGTTCGACGCGTGGCGCTACCTCGATCGCGGCGAGCCCGGGGCCGACAATTCGAGGCGGCCGCCGAATCCGGATTTCGTGCTCAACGAACCGCGCTACCGCGGGGCGCAGATTCTGCTCGCACGGCGCAACTTCGGTTGCGGCAGCTCGCGCGAGCACGCGCCGTGGGCGCTTCTCGACTACGGTTTTCGCGCGCTCATCGCGCCGTCGTTCGCCGACATCTTCTACAACAACTGTTTCAAGAACGGACTGCTCCCGATCGTGCTTTCGATGCACGAGGTCGATCGGCTGTTCAACGAAACCGCGGCGTTCCCCGGTTTCAGGCTGAAGATCGACCTCGAACGGCAGACGGTCGCGACCGTCGACGGGAGCGCGGTCTTCGCCTTCGAGATCGAACCGTTTCGCAAGCACTGTCTGGTGAACGGCCTGGACGACATCGGCCTCACGCTCGCGCACGCGGACCAAATTCGCGCGTTCGAGGCGAAGCACCTCGACGCCTTCCCCTGGCTGGCGTGAAAATCGCGGTTCTGCCCGGAGACGGGATCGGCCCCGAGATCGTGCGCGAGGCGGTCAAGGTACTCGATGCACTGCGCCGCGAAGGCCTCGCCGTCGAAACCGAAACGGCGTCGATCGGCGGCGCCGCTTACGACGCGGCGAAAGCGCCCTTGCCGGAGGCCACGTTGGCGCTCGCGAGTGCCGCGGACGCTGTGCTGCTCGGTGCCGTTGGCGGCCCTCGGTACGACGCGCTGCCACGCGCTTTGCGACCGGAGCAGGGGATCCTCGGCATCCGCAAGGCGCTTTCCCTGTTCGCGAACATGCGTCCCGCGCTGCTGTATCCGGAGCTTGCGGCGGCGTCGACGCTGAAGCCGGAAGTCGTTTCCGGCCTCGACCTGATGATCGTGCGGGAATTGACCGGCGACATCTACTTCGGCGAGCCGCGCGGGCGCCGCAAGACCGCGGCGGGCGAGGACGAAGGCTACGACACGATGCACTACGCGGTTTCCGAGATCGAGCGTATCGCGCGTGTCGGTTTCGTAACGGCGCGCCGGCGCGGCAGGAAGCTGTGCTCGGTCGACAAGGCCAACGTGCTCGATACCAGCATCCTGTGGCGCGAGGTCGTGACCGCGATCGCGAACGACTATCCCGATGTCGCGCTGACGCACATGTATGTCGACAACGCGGCGATGCAACTGCTCAAGAACCCGAAACAGTTCGACGTGATCGTTACCGGCAATCTGTTCGGCGACATCCTATCCGATGAGGCGTCGATGCTGGCCGGGTCGATCGGCATGCTGCCTTCGGCGTCGCTCGACGCCCGGAACAAGGGCCTCTACGAGCCGATCCACGGCTCGGCACCCGACATCGCAGGGCAGGACAAGGCCAATCCGCTCGCGACGATCCTGTCCGTCGCGATGATGTTCCGCTACACGTTCGTGCGCGCCGATGTGGCCGACCGGATCGAAGACGCCGTGCGCGCGGTCCTGCGCGCGGGCAAGCGCACCGGCGACATCGCGCTGGCAGGCGAACCTGTGATCGGGACCATGGCGATGGGCAATGCGGTCGTTGCTGCTTTGCAGCATGGCGGCTGATCCGTGTTAGCATACAAAGCCATGCGTCGTTCTTCCGCCGGCTCCATGTTCTTCTCTGCGCAGCGCGCTCGCGCCGCGGACGCAGGCCCGCGTGCGCTGGCCGCCGCCGGCCGCGTCACGAAAATCACGACGATCAAGACGACCTGACCGGTCGCCTCGGGTCCGCTGTCGCCTCCGCGAGCGGTTCCGGGGGTGGGCCGGGACGCGGGGTGCGACACAATCAGGGTGACGGCAATGCGAGTCGGTTTCGTTGGTTGGCGCGGGATGGTCGGGTCGGTGCTCATGCAGCGGATGAGCGCGGAGCGCGACTTCGATCTCATCGAACCCGAGTTCTTCTCGGCGTCGACCGTCGGGGGCAAGGGCCCCGAGATCGGCAAGGCGACCCCGCCCGTCAAGAGCGCCACTGACCTCGTCGCGCTCAAGGCCCTCGACACCATTGTGACCTGCCAAGGCGGCGACTACACGAACGACGTCTTTCCAAAGCTGCGTGCCGCCGGCTGGAAAGGCTGCTGGGTCGACGCCGCGTCCGCGCTGCGGATGGCCGACGACGCGGTGATCATTCTCGACCCGGTCAATCGTGACGTGATCGACGCAGCGCTGGCGAAGGGCGTCAGGAACTTCATCGGCGGCAACTGCACGGTCAGCCTGATGGTGATGGGGCTCGCGGGCCTGTTCCGGCACGATCTCATCGAGTGGATGACATGCATGACGTATCAGGCCGCGTCCGGCGCCGGCGCGCAGAACATGCGCGAGTTGCTCCAACAGATGGGCGAAGCGCACCTCGCAGCGAAGAACCTGCTCGACGATCCGCATTCGGCCATTCTCGACATCGACCGCGAAGTGGCTGGTATCCTGCGCGACGAACGCTTTCCCACCGAACACTTCGGCGTGCCGCTCGCGGGCAGCCTGATTCCGTGGATCGACAAGGATCTTGGCGCCGGAATGAGCCGCGAGGAGTGGAAGGGCGGCGCCGAGACGAACAAGATCCTCGGCCGCGAGAAGGGGCCGATCCCGGTCGATTCGATCTGCGTGCGCATTGGCGCGATGCGCTGCCATTCGCAGGCGCTGACGATCAAGCTCAAGCGCGACGTTCCGTTGGCCGATCTCGAACATATGCTGGCCAGTGCGCACGAGTGGGTCCGGGTCGTGCCGAACACGCGCGAGGAGAGCATCGCCCGGCTCACGCCGGCTGCGGTCACCGGGACGCTGGAAATCCCGGTGGGCCGGCTGCGCAAGCTGGCGATGGGCGGCGAATATCTCGGTGCGTTCACCGTCGGTGACCAGCTCCTGTGGGGCGCCGCCGAGCCGCTGCGTCGGATGGTCCGTTTGTTGCTCAAACGCTGAACGCCGCCCGCGTTTCGCGGCGCTAGGGCCCCGCCAGCCTTTGGGTCACTGTCGTTTTGCGGGCGCTTAGGCGACTGGCGGGCGGACGGGGCGCCTTTGCGCATGTTTTATGCTAGGCGACAATGCTGTCACCGCGGCTGCGCCGCATCCTCGACGTCCAATGCGGCGTGGATGCAACAGCGACGACGGTCCGCGCGGCATGGCGTATTGCCCTGCTGGACGGCACAATATCTTGTAGCCGCCAGAGGCGGCGGCGCTAGCGCTTGCGCTCGGGCCTAGGATGACGGCATGAAGTGCATGTGCGCCGGCGGCGGTGCAGTGGAAAAAAAGCAAGCTAATACTGAGGTTTAGCTTGCACGGCTAAACCCATGATGTTATGTTTGGTTGCGCGATCCGAATTCTCGGAAGGGGCAGGGATGCGAACAAGACCGATCCTCACGTTGAGCGTGTTGGCGACTGCGCTGGCCCTGTCGGGCTCGGCGGCGGCGCTCGGCTTGGGCAAGCTGACGGTGAATTCAGCGCTCGGCCAGCCGCTATCGGCCCAGATCGAACTCACGTCGGCCGCGAAGGAGGATCTCGATTCGCTGGCCGCCCGTGTCGCCGCTCCGTCGCTCTACCAGCAGAACAATCTGACCTATCAGGGCGTTCTGGCGCGTGCCCGCATCACCGTCGAACGCGCAAGCAATGGCGAACCGTACCTTCGAATCACGACACAAGGTGCCGTTAACGAGCCGTTTCTGGACTTGCTGGTCGAGATCAACTGGGCGTCTGGGCGCGTCGTTCGCGATTACACCTTTTTGCTCGATCCGCCCGGCAGCGTGGTGCCGATGGTCGCGGTCGAGCCCGTCGCACCGTTGCGCGAAGGCACGGCGACGCGAACCGGCGCACCCGCGGCTCGGGCGCAGGCGCCAGGACAGCCGGGCGACACCTACACGGTCAAGCGCGGCGACACGCTGTCGAAGATCGCCAACGAGAACCGCGCTCCCAACGCGACGCTGGAGCAGATGCTGGTCGCGCTGTTCAGGAACAACGAAGCCGCGTTCGATGCCAAGAACATGAATCGCCTGCGCACCGGGGCGATCATCACGATTCCCAGTGCCGACGACGTGGCGACAACGCCAGCGAGCGAGGCAACGAAAGTCGTCCAGGTTCAAGCTGCCGACTGGCGTGCGTATCGTGATAGCGTCGCGGCGGCCGCGCCTGCGGCGGAAGGCGCCGGTGGGCGCGCGGCGGGAGGCCGGATCGCCACCGCCGTCGAGGAACAGACGCCGGCGGCCCCCGCCGGTCGCGACCAGCTCAAGGTCTCCCGTGACGCCGGCCCGGCCAAGGGCGGCGGCGCGGCGGCCGAGGAAGCCGTGGCGCGCGACAAGGCGCTGAAGGACGCGCAGACGCGCATCGCCGAACTCGAAAGGACGCTGAAGGACCTGCAGCGGGCCGTCGAACTCAAGAGCCAAACCGGAGCCCAGTTGCAGGCGCAGGCCGATGCCGCCAAGGGCAAGGCGCCCGTGCCCGCCCCGGTTCCGCCCCCGGCACCGATTACGAAGGCAGCCGAGCCGACACCGGTCGCAAAAGCACCGGAACCGCCAAAGGTTGAGCCGCCGAAGGCCGTGGAACCGCCAAAGGTCGCGGAACCGCCGAAGGCCGAGCCGCCGAAGGCTGCAGAACCGCCGAAGGCCGCGGAACCCGTGCCAGCGGCGGAACCGCCGAAGGTCGAGCCGCCGAAGGTCGAGCCACCGAAGGCAGTCGCGCCGGCGCCCAAGGCGACGCCGAAAGCGCCGCCGAAGGAGCCACCCGGATTCTTCGACGATCTGATGGCGAATACGCCATCCTGGGCGATCGGCGGTGGGGCGCTGGTGATTCTGGGCGGGATCGCGGCGCTCGTTGCGGCGCGCCGGCGCAAGACCACCAAGTTCGAGGACAGCATCATCTCGGGCACCGACATCAAGACCAACACGGTGTTCGGCTCGACAGGCGGCGGTGTCGTGAACACCGGCGACAACTCGCTCGCGAGCGACTTCAGCCGCGAGGGTCTCGGCAACATCGACACCGACGAAGTCGACCCGATCGCTGAAGCCGAGGTGTATCTCGCCTACGGGCGCGATGCGCAAGCGGAGGAAATTCTCAAGGACGCGTTGAAGAAGGATCCGCAGCGACAGGAAATCTACCTGAAGCTGCTCGAGATCCACGCGCAGCATAACAAGCCATCAGCGTTCGAGACGGTCGCGGCCGAGCTCTATTCGGTGTCGCAAGGGCAGGGCGAGGTCTGGCAGAAGGCCGTCGGACTCGGCCGCCAGCTCGACCCGAACAACCCGATGTTCAGCGAAAGCGGTTCTGGGGCCGCGGCCGCTGCTGCGGCTGCGGCTGCTGCGGTCGGCGCAGCCACGACCACGACGGTGGCCGAAGCGAATCCGCCGACCGTCGAGCCGCAGGTGAAGCCGGCAGCGCCGCTGCGCTTGCCGGATTCCGGCGTGCCGGTCGATGTGGCGAGCGACATGGGCGATACCGGCGGCGGGCTCGACTTCAAGCTCGACGAGGAGATCTCGATTTCCCCGACATCAGGGAAGGCGAAGGTCAAATCTCCGATCGACATCCTCGAGGGCGCCGAAAGCGAACTCGAAAAGACCGCCAAGAGCAGCGCCTCCTCGACGATGTCGGCGCTCGAATCCGCCGGTGACCGGGCCAAGGCCGCGGCGGGCGGCGCGACGGCGTTCGCCAAATTCGGTACCGACAAGCCCGCGTCGTCGATCGAGGGTTCCGTGGACACCGAGCGGCCGGCGGCGTTTGCGCACGACATGGATTTCACGCTCGACGCTTCGGAAAAGCCCTCGCCTCTACGTTCCGCAACGCCGAAGCCCGAGCCCGCGATGGCGGACGCCGCGCCGTCCACTGCGGCGCCGTCGCTCGCACGTCCGCAGGCCGCGATCGACCTCGACAAGCTCGACCTGTCGTTCGATCCGGAGCGCTCGACCTTCGAGGATCCGACGCCGTCGGTGCTCGACGGCCAATGGCACGACGCGGCGACCAAGCTCGACCTTGCCAAGGCCTACCAGGAAATGGGCGACGTCGAAGGCGCACGCGAGATCCTGCAGGAAGTGCTGCACGAAGGCGACGACCAGCAGAAATCGGAAGCACAGTCGCTGCTCTCCAAGCTCGGCTGATCGCACTCAGCAACGAACGCGGGCGGCGGAGCCAATCCGCCGCCCGTTGTTTTGGGGCTCTGAGTTGAACGGGGAAGCGTCTACATGCGGATCGCCCTCGGCCTCGAATACGCCGGCATCGCGTTCACCGGCTGGCAATCGCAGGCCGACGGGCGCGGCGCGCAGGACGCGCTCGAACGTGCTCTTTCGGCAATCGCCGGCACGCGGATCGGCACCGTCGCGGCGGGCCGCACGGATGCGGGTGTTCACGCCACGATGCAGGTCGTGCACTTCGACACCGAGGTCGAGCGGCCGGACACCGCGTGGGTACGGGGTGCCAATTCGCACCTGCCAACCGACATCGCGGTGCTTTGGGCGCAGCCGGTCGCCGCCGATTTCCACGCGCGATTCGCAGCCACCGCCCGCCATTACAGCTATCTGCTGGTCAATCGCATAGTGCGCCCGGCGCTCCTCGCCGGCCGTGTGGGCTGGTACCATCGCCCGCTCGATGTCGCGGCGATGCGGGAGGCGGCGCGGGCCCTGGCGGGCACCCATGATTTTTCTGCGTTCCGCGCCGCCGAATGCCAGGCCAGATCGCCGGTGAAGACGCTTTCGACCGTCGCCATTGCCGCCACCGGTGACCATGTCCGCATCGATTTTTCGGCCAATGCGTTCCTGCACCATATGATCCGCAACATCGTCGGTGCGCTGGTGTATGTGGGGGCGGGCAAGGAACCCGTGACCTGGATCGCGGAATTGCTCGCCGCGCGCGACCGCAGGCGTGGCGCGCCGACGTTCCTGGCGGACGGTTTGTATCTCACCGGCGCCGACTACGACGTAAAGTGGGGCTTGCCTCCGACGCGGCGGCCGGTGGTATTGCCGCTCGCGTGATCGGACCCGCATGCGCACCCGCATCAAGATCTGCGGCATCACCCGCATCGAGGACGGGCTCGCTGCGGCGCGCGAGGGCGCCGACGCGATCGGTCTCGTGTTCTGGGCCGGCACGCCGCGCGTGGTGTCGGTCGAGCGCGCGCGCGCGATCGCCGCTGCGCTGCCGCCGTTGGTATCGGTCGTCGGCCTGTTCGTCGATCCCGAGCCAGCGCACGTGCGCGCCGCGTTGGGCGCCGTGCCGCTTGATCTCCTCCAGTTCCATGGCCACGAGGCGCCCGATTTGTGCCGCGCGTTCGGCCGGCCCTACCTCAAGGCGATCGCGGTTGCCACGACGGCCGGAGAGACCGGTTTGCTAGAATGTGCAATGCGTTATCCGGATGCGGCGGGCCTGCTATTCGATGCCCCACCCGTGGACGGGCTTCCTGGCGGCACGGGCCGGACGTTCGACTGGGACGCGGTGCCGAAAGGATTGCCGCGGCCGCTCGTGCTGTCGGGCGGGCTCACCGCCGCCAACGTGGCCGCGGCAGTCCGCCGCGTTCGGCCGTGGGCCGTCGACGTGTCGAGCGGTGTCGAGATGGTCGGCGCTGACGGGACGACGATCAAGGGCATCAAGGATCCCGCACGGATCGCCGCGTTCATCGAGGAAGTGCGCGATGCAGATGTACGATCTCCCTGATTCCCGCGGCCACTTCGGTCCCTATGGCGGCGTGTTCGTCGCCGAGACGCTGATCCGTGCGCTCGACGAGCTGAAGGAGCAGTACGCGCGTTTCCGCGACGATCCCGCGTTCATCGCCGAGTTCGAAGACGAGCTCGCGCACTACGTCGGCCGCCCGTCGCCCGTCTACCACGCGAAGCGCTGGTCGGAAAAAATCGGCGGCGCGCAGATCTGGCTCAAGCGCGAGGACTTGAACCACACCGGCGCGCACAAGATCAACAACTGCATCGGCCAGGCGCTGCTCGCAAAGCGCTTGGGCAAGCCACGCGTCATCGCCGAGACCGGCGCCGGCCAGCACGGGGTCGCGGCCGCGACCGTCGCCGCGCGTTTCGGCATGGAATGCGTCGTTTACATGGGCTCGGAGGACGTGAAGCGCCAGGCGCAGAACGTGTTCCGGATGAAGTTGCTCGGTGCGTCGGTCGTGCCGGTCGAATCGGGCTCGAAGACGTTGAAGGACGCGCTCAACGAGGCGATGCGCGACTGGGTCACCAATGTCGAGACGACGTTCTATATCATCGGCACCGTCGCGGGGCCGCACCCTTATCCGATGATGGTCCGCGATTTCCAGAGCGTTATCGGCCGCGAGTGCTTGACGCAGATGCCGGAAGCCGCGGGCCGCCAACCGGATGCGATCATCGCGTGCGTGGGTGGCGGATCGAATGCGATGGGAATCTTCCATCCATACATCCCGCACGACAAAGTGCGGCTGATCGGCGTGGAGGCCGGCGGCGAGGGCATTGCGACGGGCCGCCACGCGGCCTCCCTCCTCGCGGGCCATCCCGGCGTGCTGCACGGGAATCGAACCTATCTGTTGCAGGACGCCGATGGGCAGATCGTCGAGACGCACTCGATATCGGCCGGGCTCGACTATCCCGGTGTCGGTCCCGAGCATGCGTGGCTGAAGGACACGAAGCGCGCCGAATATGTGTCGATTACCGATGACGAGGCGCTCGCCGCGTTCCACGAATGCTGCCGGATCGAGGGCATCATCCCGGCGCTGGAATCGGCGCATGCGCTGGCGTACGCAGCGCAGCTCGCCGCGACGATGAGCAACGACAAGATCCTGCTCGTCAACCTCTCCGGCCGCGGCGACAAGGACATGAACACGGTGGCGGAGCGCTCGGGCCTCAAGTTCTACTGCCGCCCAGAGTGCGATCCCGCCGCCCGCGGAAAAAAGCCCGCTTGAACCGCATCGACGCCACGTTCGGGAAGCTTCGCACCGCCGGCCGCACGGCGCTCATTCCCTACGTCACGACCGGCGACCCGTCGCTCGCGCAAACGCTGCCGATCATGCACGCGCTGACCGCTGCCGGGGCCGACGTGATCGAGTTGGGGATGCCGTTCTCGGACCCGATGGCCGATGGCCCGGTGATCCAACGCGCGTCCGAGCGCGCGCTCGCGCAGCACGTCGGCCTGAAGGACGTGCTGGCAACGGTTGCAGCGTTCCGCAAGACCGACACCGTCACGCCGGTCGTGCTTATGGGCTATGCGAACCCGATCGAAGCGATGGGCACCGCAGTCTTCGCCGATCGGGCGCGCGCCGCGGGTGTCGACGGCGTGCTCGTCGTCGACTATCCGCCCGAGGAGGCCGGTGACTTTGCCGCGCTGCTCGGCGCATCCGACATCGCGCCGATCTTCCTGCTCTCGCCGACGACCCCCGAAGCCCGCATTGCCGCCGTCGCGAGGATTGCGCGCGGTTACGTCTATTACGTGTCGCTGAAGGGTGTCACGGGCGCCGGTCACATCGACACCGCGGAGGTAACGCGCAAGCTCGCCGCGATCCGCAAACATGTCTCGCTGCCGGTCGGTGTCGGCTTCGGCATCCGCGACGCGGCGAGCGCGCAGGCGATCGCCGCCGACGCCGACGCCGTCGTCATCGGCAGCCGGATCATCCAGGAGATCGAATCCGGGCCGCCTGCTGCGGCGCCGGAGCGCGCGGGCGCGTGGCTGGCAGGAATCCGCAGCGCGCTCGACTCGATGCAGAAGCGCGCGGCATAAGGACCGTTCCATGTACGCGCGCCGGCCGGCTGTCACTTGAAATCGGGGAGGACGCGATGACCTGGCTGCAGAAACTGCTGCCACCGCGCATCAAGAGCACGCCGGGCGTCAAGAAGACCGCAGTGCCGGAGGGCCTGTGGATCAAATGCCCGGCATGCGAAGCCGTCCTCTATCGCACCGACCTCGAGAAGAACCTGTTCGTATGTCCGAAATGCGCGCACCACACGCGCGTGCCGGCACGCGAGCGCCTCGACCAGCTGCTCGATCCCGAGGGCCGGTTCGAGATCGGCTCGGAGGTGGTCCCGGTCGACAGCCTCAAGTTCAAGGACCAGAAGAAGTATCCGGAGCGGCTCGCCGCGGCGCTCGAGGAGACCGGCGAGACCGATGCGCTCGTCGTGATGCAGGGAAGCGTCAAGAGCGTGCCGCTCGTGCTCGCGTGCTTCGAGTTCGAGTTCATGGGTGGCTCGATGGGGTCGGTGGTCGGCGAGCGATTCGTACGCGGTGTGCGCGTCGCCTACGAGAATCGGGTGCCGTTCGTTTGCATCTCGGCGTCCGGCGGCGCGCGGATGCAGGAAGGCGTCAGCTCGCTGTTCCAGATGGCGAAGACAACCGCCGTGCTGCAGGAGTTGACGAAGACGCGGCTGCCGTTCGTGTCGATCCTCACCGATCCGACGATGGGCGGTGTTTCGGCGTCGTTCGCCTTTGTCGCCGACCTGGTGCTTGCCGAGCCCGGTGCGCTGATCGGATTCGCCGGCCCGCGCGTGATCGAGCAGACCGTGCGCGAAAAGCTTCCCGATGGTTTCCAACGCGCGGAATTCCTGATGGAGAAAGGTGCGATCGATATGATCATCGACCGCCGCCAGTTGCGCGATGAGCTGGCGCGCCTCCTGGCGATGCTTTCCAGGCAGCCGGCGCCGACCGCCTGAGTCGCGTGAAAGTAGGGTCAGACTCGAATTTCCGCGCCACACTCACGAACGCCAGCGGCCCGAGTGGAAAATCGAGTCTGACCCTACGCCGATGAGTCGTCCCACCACGCTCGCTGCCTGGCTCGCGTATCTCGAAACACTGCATCCCAAGGCGATCGCCTTGGGGTTGGACCGTGTGGAGGCCGTCTCGGCGCGTATGGGCATGTCGCTGTCGTGCCCCGTCGTCACGGTGACCGGCACCAACGGCAAAGGCTCGACCTGCGCGCTGTTGGAGTCGATGCTCCGCGCCGCCGGCCATCGCACAGGCCTCTACACGTCGCCGCACCTGCTCGCCTACAACGAGCGCGTCCGGCTCGGTGGCGCGAATGTGACCGATGGACAACTCGTCACCGCGTTCAATGCCGTCGAGGACGCCCGCGCCGACATCGCGCTCACCTATTTCGAGTTCGGCACGCTGGCGGCGTTGTGGCTCTTCGCGCGCGCGGCGCCGGATGCCGTGGTTCTCGAAGTGGGACTGGGCGGTCGCCTTGATGCGGTCAACATCGTCGATGCCGACGTCGCGGTGGTGACGAGCATCGATCTCGACCACATGGACTACCTCGGTCCGACGCGCGAGGACATCGCGCGCGAGAAGGCGGGCATATTCCGCGCCGGGCGTCCGGTCGTTTGCGCGGAGCCCTCGCCGCCGGAGACATTGTTCGCGCATGCGCGCGTGCTGCGCACACCCGTTTCACGGATCGGCCGCGACTACGGCTACGTCGCCCAAGGTGCGCAGTGGGAGTATTGGGGACCTGGCGGTGCGCGCTACGGCCTTCCGTATCCGGCGTTGCGCGGCGCGATCCAGCTCGTCAATGCAGCCACCGCGATTGCCACGCTCGATCTGTTGCGTGACCGCGTGCTTGTCGGCGCGGGCTCCGTTCGCGACGGCCTGGTGACAGTGGAACTGGCAGGGCGCTTCCAGGTGCTGCCGGGACAACCGACGATCGTGCTCGACGTCGCGCACAACCCGCAGGCCGCGCACGTCTTCGCCGCCGCGCTCGGTACGATGGGTTTTCACCCGCAGACGATCGCCGTGTTCGGAATGCTCGGCGACAAGGACATCGCCGGCGTCATCAGTGCGACGCGGTCGCGCATCGACCGCTGGCATGTCGCTACGTTGCCGGGTCCGCGGGGTGCCGGCGCCGCCATGCTCGCCGCGCATTTGGAGCGCGCTGGCATCGCGGCGAGCGTGATCCGCACGTTCGACGACGTCGGATCGGCATTGCGCTCCGCGAGGGAAGAAGCGCGCGAAGCTGATAGAATCATCGTTTTCGGATCGTTCCTGACCGTCGGCACCGCGCTCGCCGCTTCGAGGCCAGGGGCGACGGCAACGCAAAGGCATGGCTGATCGAATTGCCGATAACGCCGATCTCGCGGTCGAAGAGCTGAAGCGCAAGGCGCGACGGCGTCTCGTCGGTGCGATCGTGCTGGCGCTCGCGGCGGCGGTCATCCTGCCGCTGCTGCTCGAAAAGGAACCGCGGTCGCTCGGCGACGATGTGTCGGTGCAGATCCCGCCGGTGGACGAAGGCAAGTTCATCAACCGCCTGACGGGCAGGTCGAGCGATACCAAATCTGACACGAAATCGTCGGCGAGGAAAGAAGCCGCGAAACCTTCGCCGAAGCGCGACACCGGGAATACCGAAGTGAAGCCGGCGGCGGGTCCGGCAACCGACGTCGCGCCGGCGCCCGTTCCAATGGCGTCGCCGACCGACGCTGTGCCAGCACCCGGCGTCGCCGCATCGTCGTCCGCTCCCGCCAACGTTCCGCCACCGAGGAAGTCGGTCACCGAGGCCGAACAACGCGTGCTGTCGCCGGTCACGAAGGCGGCGCCGAGACTCGATGCGAAGCCGGTGCCGGAAACCAAGGCCGAGCCGACGCCGGCGGCGACGGTTGTGGCCGCTGCGCCCGCGAACGCCACGACAACGGTTGCGCCGCTGGCCGCCCCGGCGACGCCAGTACCGAAGACGGAATCCGCCGCTCCCGCTATCGCAGACACGGCGAAACCCGAGGGCTTCGCCGTGCAGATCGCCGCGTTCACCGACGACAAGGGCGCCAACGCGCTCGCGGGCAAGTTGAAAAAGGCGGGCTATGACGCCACATACACCGAGCCGGTGGAGACGAGTCGCGGCACATTGTGGCGCGTGCGCGTCGGTGGCTTTGCGGCGCGAGCCGACGCCGACGCGGCGCGAGTGAAGCTCAAGGCCGACGGCTGGAACGGCATCGTGGTGGCGGCGAAATAGCCGCGCGCGTCCGGGCGCCCGCCACACGTTACCGACCCGTGAACCTGGTACCCTGTTCCGCAAAATCTAGCGATCGCCGACGGCGAAATCGCGCGCTACGCCGCGCTGCTCGGACTCATCGCGTTGCAGTCCTTGCGGAACATCGCGCCGACGGATGACCGGTTTCGACATCATCGTGGTCGCCGTCGTCGCGCTGTCGACGCTGGTCGCATTCGTCCGCGGGGTTGTGCGCGAGCTGATCGCGATCGTCGCGTGGATCGTCGGTTTCGTCGCTGCAGTGACGTATTCGGGGGTGGTCGCCGAGTTGTTCACCGGGACGCAGCTCTCCCCCGCGGTGCGGCACGTGATCGCGTTCGCGCTGATCCTGATCGTCGCGCTGATCATCGGGGCGCTCATCGCGCGGCTGCTGAAAAGCGCCGCGCACGCGGTAGGCCTGGCATTCATCGACCGCTTTCTCGGTGGCCTGTTCGGACTGGCACGCGGGGTGCTTGCTGTGATGGCGTTCGTGCTGATTGCGGGGCTGACGACATTGCCGAGGCACGATTGGTGGCAGAATTCGCTATTCGGCGCACCGCTCGCCGAGGCGGCGCTGGCGTTGAAGCCCTACCTGCCGCCGCAATGGGCGGAGCGGCTCGACTATTCGGCGCCGGGCAAGCAACCGCGCGCCGGGGCGCAGACAGCCGGCAACGCGTCCGACGGAGAATGGGAACCATGTGTGGCATCGTAGGCGTCGTCGCGCACACGCCGGTCAACCAGATGCTCTACGACGGTCTGCTCCTGCTGCAGCACCGGGGCCAGGACGCGGCCGGCATCGTGACCAGCGAAGGCGCGATGTTCCACATGCACAAGGGCAGTGGCTACGTCCGCGACGTGTTTCGCACGCGCAACATGCGCGACCTCTTGGGCAATCTCGGCATCGGCCACTGCCGCTATCCGACCGCCGGCTCGGCGTCCTCGGAACTCGAGTCGCAGCCGTTCTACGTCAACTCTCCGTTCGGCATAACGCTCGCGCACAACGGCAACCTCACCAACAGCGAGGCACTGAAGAAGGAGCTGTTCCAGCTCGACTTCCGCCACGTCAACACGAATTCCGATTCGGAAGTGCTGCTCAACGTGCTGGCGCTGGAGTTGGAACGTGCGGCGCACCACGCGCGTCTCGACGCCAACGCGATCTTCGCCGCGGTCACCGGCGTGCACAAGCGCTGCCGCGGCGCGTACGCGATCGTCGCGATGGTCGCGGGTTACGGGCTCGTCGCTTTCCGTGATCCGTTCGGCATCCGCCCGCTCATCATCGGTGTGAACGAGGCGATGGGCGGCACCGAGTACGTCGTCGCCAGCGAATCGGTCGCCCTCGAGGCACTGGGCTTTTCGGTGCTGCGCGACGTGGCCCCTGGTGAGGCGATCTATGTCGACCAGGCCGGGCAGTTCCATTCCCGGCAGTGCGCGGTGAACCCGGTGCTCGCCCCCTGCATCTTCGAGTTCGTCTACCTCGCGCGCCCAGATTCGGTGATCGATGGCACATCGGTGTACGAGTCACGGCTGCACATGGGCGAGCAGCTCGCGAAAAAGATCCGTGGTATGCCTGATGCGCAGGACATCGACGTTGTCATCCCGATCCCGGATTCGAGCCGGCCCTCCGCGCTGCAGCTCGCGAACACGCTCGGCCTCACCTACCGCGAGGGCTTCGTCAAGAACCGCTACATCGGGCGGACGTTCATCATGCCTGGGCAGGCGATGCGCAAGAAGAGCGTGCGCCAGAAACTGAACCCGATCGGCATGGAATTCAAGGACAAGGTCGTGCTGCTGGTCGACGACTCGATCGTCCGCGGTACCACCTCGCGCGAGATCGTGCAGATGGCGCGCGAGGCGGGCGCGAAAAAGGTGTACTTTGCCTCAGCGAGCCCGCCGGTGCGCTATCCCAACGTCTACGGCATCGACATGCCGAACCAGCGCGAGCTTGTCGCCACCGGCCGCACCGAGGCCGAGGTTGCCAACGAGATTGGTGCGGATCTGCTGATCTACCAGGATCTCGACGCGCTGAAGGTTGCAGTGCGTGCGGCCAATCCGAGCCTCAAGGAGTTCGAGGCTTCGTGCTTCGACGGCAAGTACATCACCGGCGATATTACCGCCGACTACCTGTCGCAGCTCGCCGAGGAGCGCAACGCGGCACGCGGCGAGACCGACGGCGAAGCCGCCGACGCCACGGAATCGTTGGCGGTCAGCGATTGATCACCGTCGGTGCCGGGATCCGTGGCGAGAACGCCGCGTATCTCCCTTCTATTTAGCCGCCGCCACCATGTAATCGACGGCGGCTTTCACGTCGGCATCCGACAGCGCCGTGTTGCCGCCCTTCGCCGGCATTGCGCCCTTGCCGCCGAGTGCGATCTTGTAGATCGAGTCCATCCCGGTCTTGAGGCGCGGCGCCCACGCCGCCTTGTCGCCGAATTTCGGCGCACCGGCAACGCCGGTTCCGTGACAGACGGTGCACGTCGTGTCGTAGATCTTCTTGCCGTCGGCCTTGCCTGCCGCCGGAATCGCTGCCGCCGAAGCCGCCGCGGCAACGGTCGCCGGAGCCGCTGTCTCGGGCGCTGCAACGACGGGCTTCTCGGCGCCCATGTTCATCATGTACTGGACCGCACGGCCGATCTCGACGTCGGAGAGCTCGGCCATTCCGCCACGCGCCGGCATACCCGCGTGGCCCTTCAACGCGGATTGCAGCACCGACTTGTAGCCGCGCTTGACGCGCTCGCGCCACGCGCCACGGTCGCCGATCTTCGGCGCTCCGCTTTCGCCGGTCGCGTGGCATTTGCCGCACGTCGCGGCAACGACTTCGGCGCCGGTGCGCTCGCCGCTCGTCGTCACTGTAACGGGGGCCAGCGTCGCCGGCTCCTTCCAGCTGGCGCCGACCTTGCCTGTCATATACACAATGGCGCGCTCGACCTCGACGTTCTCGAGGTCGGGATTGCCGCCCTTCGCCGGCATCGCGCGGATGCCCTTCACCGCGTGCTCGACGGTCAGTGCCTGTCCCTGCGAGATTGCCTTTGCCCACGCCGCCTTGTCGCCGAACTTGGGTGCGCCCGCGAGCCCCGCTTCGTGGCACGTCTTGCACACCTGGTTGTACACCTGCTCGCCGGTAAGCTGGGTCTTAGGGCCTTTCGGCGCCGCGAGCAGCACCTCGCCGATGGGAATGATGCGTCTAATGACGGCGCTGTCGTCCTCCTGCAATCCCTTGGGGCCGCTCGTCACCCATTGCGAAAGGAGCACGCCGAGCGTGATCGGGACGACGAACGCCAGCACGACAATGACAACGAGCTGCTTCCAGTTCTTGATCGGGGAGGCGTGCTGATGATCGGGTTCTTGCATGGGCGTTCCTGGTCCGGGGGCGGGTGCCTCGGGTTCGGTTATTCGACGTTTTCTCTCCGGGCTGGGCTGCGATACGGCCCGATCTGTCCATCTGACGCGACGCCTCGGTGCCCGGCCGGAAAAACGTCACATTATAACGCGGCCCGCGAGGACCCCGATCGCAACTGGACGCTCGTTCGAGCGGCGCGGTAAAATGCACATCCCGCGCCCGTAGCTCAGTTGGATAGAGTGTTGGTTTCCGAAGCCAAAGGTCACAGGTTCGACTCCTGTCGGGCGCGCCAGATTTCCGAAGGCCCCGCACCCTGAACTGCCCCGCCATCCTCCAGCGTGACCCGCACGCAGTGTGGACGCGACCAGCACGCTAGGGCGAACGCCGGCTGCGTCGAGTCTCAGGTCCAGCCGGAAATGCGCCGTGCCGTGTGCCATCTTCACGCTCTTGCAACTTTCGCCGCAATTTCCGCAACCGAGGCGCGCGCCCGGCGCCGCTGTTGCAAATCTGCACGTGATTACTCGACGCACGGCGCGCAATTCTTGCCCTGCGCGTCGTGTCAACGTTAAGATGCAGTTGTTCGTTTCCATCGCGCAAACTGCAATGTCGCAACGGAAGATCATGCCCAATCGCATCCACAACCTGACCCTCACTGCCCGGGCGCACGCCGCCTGCGGGATGCGGGCGGGGTTTGCGATAGGAAGCGTGGAATCCGTACTGCGGCCGACCTCGGTCGGCATCGTCGCGACACGGTAGCCTCACCCGACCGGAAGACATTCCGCCGAGTGAGTCGGCGGAACTGTCGAAAGGTCCCTGTCCCGTCCTTTCCTCAGCTCCCGCCGTCGCGGAAGGGAGTGATCGTCGCCGCGCGACCCGCGGTGCATTGGAAGACGAAAGGAGGCAGAACGCATGACGCAACCAAACCATGACGAACGTGCTGTGTCGCGATGCCCGGTCTGCGCCGTCCGCAACGACGCGCAACGCCTGGCGGCGACCGGTGCCGATGCGTCCGTGGCGCGCGCTTGCGCGCTGCACCGTGACGACGGCGACATCGGTTTCCGCATCGGCGTCGACATGACCAGCGGCAATACGCGCAGTCGGAGCCTGGCAGCGGGAGGCGATCCGTAATCGGATCATCTTCCGCTCGCGACAGGCCCGGCGCGCCAGACGGCACCGGGCCTTTTTGCTGCCTGTTGCCGAACGCAAACGACAACAACGAGGTGTCCGAAATGGCAAGAATACGAGCAGGACCCGCGCGACCCCATGGCAGGGGCGAGTGGGAATTCGTGGGTGCAGGACGCGACGGAGCCTACTGGCTGAGATCCGATGGCCTGATGGTCCGCGTCGCGGCGGCCGAACGCGAGCCGAACGCCAAGCGTGCGCAAGCGGAACTGGCGCCGGAGAACGTGCGCCTCGCCCCCGCATCCCGCCTGGTGTTCGGGCGCTGAGGCGATGGATCCGGCACGCCTGGGTCCGCCATCCGCGGCGGCGTCTGGCGCGTGTGGGTCGTGATCCAGGTCGAGTGCTGGGTCGCGTGAGGGAAGTTCCGCCGCGCGCGTGATGGCGGTCGTTGTGCCGGGGTCAGGTCCCGAGTCGCGATCGCGGGGACGGATCCCGATGCAAGCAGCGCGCGTGGCGGGAAACGGCGATTTCGAGTGCTGTGCGCGGCACTCCCAACCGACAATGCGGGATCGCCGCCGCAGCGTGGAGTCGTCCACGTCTGCGGTCAGCAGTCGCGGCGACCCGGCGGTGAAATCCGCCGGGTCCGTGGCGAGAACATGTGGCCGGGCCGCGTCGTGTACGGCGCGCGCGTCGGCAAGCGCACGGGTGATCGTGAAGGGGCCGTTGCGGTGATGGGGACGACCTTGCGCGCGCCGTGTTCCGCACGCAATCGGCCGCATGGTCGAAGCGGGTCGATGACTGGCAGAATGCACCTGCCGACAGATCGAGCCCGACCCCGCGTTCTGCACGTGGATCCGCGAACGAATCACAAACTCGTGAAGAGATCACCATGACGTTCCTCGAGCAGGCGGCAGTCTTTCTCGGTACGGCCGTGATCGTCGTCCCGCTGTTCCGGCGGTTGAAGCTGGGCGCGGTGCTGGGCTACCTGGCGGCGGGGGCGATCATCGGTCCGTGGGGTTTTGGCCTGATCCCTCACGCCGAAGCCACGTTGGACTTCGCGGAGCTGGGCGTCGTGCTGTTGCTCTTCCTGGTCGGATTGGAGCTGGAGCCCTCCCGGCTCTGGGCCCTGCGTCAGCCCGTGTTTGGACTGGGTGGCGCGCAGGTGCTGGTGACGGGCCTCGCGCTGACCGGCATCGCGCTCTGGTTCGGCCTCTCCTGGCAGGCCGCGATCGTCGTCGGATTCGGGCTCGCCATGTCGTCCACCGCCATCGTCCTCGCATGGCTGGGCGAGCGCGGCGAACTTAGCAGCCCGAGCGGGCGGCGCGCGTTCGCGATCCTGCTGTTTCAGGATCTGGCCGTGATTCCGCTCATTGCACTGTTGCCGCTCCTCGGGCCCGACAAAGCCAGCGGGGCGATCGGATGGGTGGTCGCGGCGAAAGGTGTGGCCGCAATCGCCTTCGTGATTGTCGCCAGCCGCCTGCTGATCCGCCCGCTGCTGAAGGTCGTCGCGCGCTTCGGTGGCCGCGAAGTTTTCACCGCGGCCGCATTGCTGGTGGTGACCGGCGCGGCGCTGTTGATGGAAGTGATCGGCCTCTCGATGTCGCTGGGCGCGTTTCTCGCGGGCGTGCTGCTCGCGGACTCGGAGTTCCGCCATGAGCTCGAGGCCGACGTCGAGCCGTTCAAGGGGATGCTGCTGGGACTGTTCTTCATGGCTGTCGGGATGAGCGCCAACCTCGATCTGTTCAGTGTGCGCCCACTCGCCGTGCTCGGCGTTGCGATCGGATTGTTGCTGGTCAAGACAGTGCTTCTCTACGGGCTGGCGCGGGGATCGGGCACGGACAACGAAGATGCCCAGCGCATCGCGGTGTTGCTGGCGCAGGGTGGCGAATTCGCGTTCGTGCTGTTCCTTGCGGCCCGGACCGAGGGGATTCTCCCCGCCGAGACCGCCCAGTTTCTCGTGCTGGCTGTGACGATTTCCATGCTGTTCGCACCCATTTCGTTCGTCGTGCACGAACGATTGCTGGAGCGCTGGCTCGAGCGCAAGAAGCCACCCGAGTTCGATCTCATCGAGGGTCCCGGTAATCCCGTAATCATCGCGGGCTACGGCCGCTACGGCCAGATCGTCTCCCGTGTGCTGCACATGGCGGGCATTCCGTTCACGGCGCTCGAGGTGAGTTACCAGCAGGTCGATTTCGTGCGCCGGTTCGGCGGCAAGGTGTACTACGGCGATGCCTCACGCCTGGAATTGCTCGAATCCGCCAAGACGCGCGACGCCAAGCTCCTCGTGCTGGCCATCGACGACGTCGAGGCCTCCGTCAAGACCGCGAGCGTGGTCCGCAAGCACTTTCCCAATCTCCCGATCCTCGCCCGGGCGCGCAATCGCGTTCATTACTATCGCTTGCGTGACCTCGACATCGCGGCCATCGAACGGGAGACATTTCTGTCGAGCCTCCAAACCGCGCGGCAAGCGCTGGAGAAACTGGGTCTCGATCCGGCGCGGGCAGCGCGTGCGGTGGGCCTCTTCCGCGAGCACGACGAGCAGCGGCTCGACGTGCAATACGCGGTGCGGCAGGACGAAGCGCAGCTGATCCAGACTGCGGCTCAGGCGGCCGAGCAGTTGCAGGAACTGTTCGAATCGGATGTGCAGGACGGCAGGGAGGCGACAACGCTGCAAAGCGCAAGATCGTAGGCTCGAGCGTCGATCGCGGAACGGCCGCGCCGCCCGTACCATTTCAGATGACCGTTGGGGCTTGCCGCTTATCGCCAAAGCAGGCGGATGCGTGCCGCGATGTCGACCGGCGGGGCCGGATTGCGCGGCGCAATGGTCTCTTCGATGGCTGGTGCCGCGGCGGGCCAGGCGGAACACTCGAACAACTCGGTCAGCGTGTCGGGAATGAATCGGCTGCGCGAAGCGTAGACGTGACGATCGCCGTGCGCGGTCTGCTGGTGGACGTAGAAGCGCTGCGGCAGCAACAACTGCAGGTTCTCCCTGGCCCGCGTCATCGCGACATAAAGGAGACGCCGCTCTTCTTCGACTTCTTCGGTCGTTCCGGTGCTCATGTCGGAGGGGATGCAGCCGTCGACGACGTTAAGGATCTGCACCGCCTTCCATTCCTGCCCCTTGGCCGAGTGAATGGTCGACAGGATCAGGTAGTCGTCGTCCTTTCCCGGTGCGCCGGCATGGTCGCTTGTGGCGTCCGGAGGGTCGAGCGCCATTTCGGTGAGGAAGCGCTCGCGTGACGAGCAGGTCGATGCGATCTGATCGAGTTGGGCGAGGTCCGCCTGACGCGCAAGCGCGTCCTCGTAGAGGCGCTGCAGCTGCGGTTCGTACCACCGGGTGACGATCTCGAGTTCGGCCGGCCAATCCGCCGTCGGCGCGCGCAGGGCACGAAACACCGTCCGGAACGTGCTCCAGTCTGCCTCTGCAGACACCGGAACCTTGAATGCCTCCATCGCTGGCATCACATCCGGCGCTTCCTCGAGTGCGTCGACGAGCCGCGTCGCCGTGGCCGGCCCGATGCCGGGAACCAGGCGCGCGGCGCGAAAGCCGGCCATCCGGTTGCGGGGATTGTCGGCCCACCTCAGCACCGACAGCACGTCCTTCACGTGTGCCGCTTCGAGGAACTTGAGTCCGCCGTACTTCACGAAGGGGATGCCGCGCCGCGTGAGTTCGAGCTCCAATTGCGCGCTGTGGCTGGAGCTGCGGAACAGCACGGCTTGCGCTTTCAACGCCGTCCCCAGTTCATGCTGCTCGAGCACGTGCTCGGCCACACAGCACGCCTGATCGAGTTCGTCACGAACGGTGACGAGCCGCGGCTTGCCGGACGAGACGCGGTCGGTCCAGAGATTCTTGGTGAAGCGCTCGCGCGCGAGGCCGATCACGGCGTTGGAGGCATCGAGGATGGCCTGCGTCGAGCGGTAGTTGCGGTCCAGCGTCACCACCCGGGCGGGCGGCATGAATTGCTGCGGGAAGTCGAGGATATTGCGGACGCTCGCGGCGCGAAACGAATAGATCGATTGCGCGTCGTCGCCGACGACGGTGATGCCCTTGCCGTCCGGCTTCATCGCCAGCAGGATCGACGCCTGCAGCCGATTGGTGTCCTGGTACTCGTCGATGAGAACATGGTCGAAGCGTTCGCCGATCTCCCGCGCCAGCGATGGTTCGCCGACCATGCACGACCAGTACAGCAGCAGGTCGTCGTAGTCGAGCACGTTCTGCGCCTGCTTGTTGCGGACGTAGGCGGCGAAGAGCTCCTTCAGCTCTGCTTCCCACGGAGCGCACCAGGGATAGGCGCGCTCGAGCACGTCGGTCAGGGTCGCTTCGCTGTTGACGACGCGGGAATAGATCGCGAGACAAGTCGCCTTGGTCGGAAACCTGCGCTTCGTGGCGTCCAGGCCGAGGTCGTGCCGCACGATCGCGAGCGAGGTCCTCGGAATCCGCGCGGTCGAGAATCGTGAACGACTCCTGCAATCCGATCCGCGCGGCGTATTCCCGCAGCAGGCGTGCGCCGACGCTGTGGTACGTGCCGGCCCAGGGAAGGACAGCCGCTCCGTGTCCCGTCGCCAGGCCGAGAGCCCGCTGCAGGAGTTGACCGGCGCGGCGCTCCATTGCCGTGGCTGCCCGGCGCGAAAACGTCAACAGCAGAATGCGTTGCGGGTCCGCGCCGTTGAGGACCAGGTGCGCGACACGATACGCGAGTGTATTGGTCTTGCCGGAACCGGCGCCGGCAATGACAAGCAACGGTCTGTCGTCCTGCTCGTGCGGCGCGGTCCCATGCTCCACCGCGAGCCTCTGCGGCGCGTTGAGCGGCGCCAGGAAGTCGCCGGTGCCGACAGCGCGCCGACCGTTGAGTGAATGGAGCACGGGCATGTCCATCAAGGAGCAGGCATCGGGCGACGCAAACGAGACGCACCTTTATCGAACGAACGTTCTATGCGAGGATATCATGGGCGAGCCCACTGCGGCTTGGCTTGCCGCCTGAAACGAAGGGCAGCGGCGAGCGATTGCGTCGTTGTCGCAGCCCCTCATCGATCCCGAAAGGAGCATCGCCTTGGCCAAAGGAAGCTACCAGGAAGCCTCGATTCGCGTGTTGAAGGGCCTGCAGCCGGTGAAGGAACGTCCCGGCATGTACACGCGCACGAGCGATCCCACCCACATCGTCCAGGAAGTGATCGACAACGCAGCCGACGAGGCGCTCGGTGGCTACGCCACGCGCATCGATGTCGTTGTGCACGCCGATCATTCGGTGTCGGTGGAGGACGATGGTCGCGGCATCCCCGTGGGCCTTCACCCCGAAGAGAAAGTGGCAACGGTCGAGCTCGTGTTCACGCGTCTGCACGCGGGCGGGAAGTTCGACAAGAAAGGCGACCAGGCCGCCTACGCGTTCTCCGGCGGCCTGCACGGCGTCGGCGTGTCGGTGACCAATGCATTGTCGAAGCGGCTCGAAGTGGAGGTGAAGCGCGACGGGAAGGTGCACCGCATCGTCTTCGCCGGCGGGGACGTGGCGGAGAAACTGAAGGTCGTGGGCACCTGCGGCGCGCGCGCGGCGGGGACCACGGTGCGCGTCTATCCCGATCCCAAGTACTTCGATGCGCCGACGGTATCGTCGCCGACGCTTGCGCGCCTGCTGCGCGCCAAGGCAGTGCTGCTGCCGGGGGTGAAGGTGACGCTCCGGGTGGAGGAGGGCAAGGCGCAGAAGACGCAAACCTGGTCGTACCCGGAAGGTCTCAAGGGCTACCTCGCCGAACTGAGCGATGGGTTGGAGCCCGTGGCGCCGATTTTCTCGGGCGAGACGTACCTCGGCGCTCCGAAAGACGGGGACGCGTTCGCCGAAGGGGAGGGCGCTGCGTGGGCACTTGCCTGGTACGACGAAGGGCGCGGCGAGGGTGAGAGCTACGTCAATCTGATCCCCACGCCGGCGGGGGGTACGCACGAAGCGGGGCTGCGTGCGGCGCTGTTCGAAGCGGTTAAGTCGTTCGTCGACCACCACAACCTGCTACCACGCGGGGTGCGCCTGCAAACCGAGGACGTCTCGGCCCGGGTGCACTACGTCCTGTCGACGCGCATTCTCGATCCCCAGTTCCAAGGACAGGTGAAGGAAAAACTCACGAGTCGTGACGCGTTGAAGCTCGTCATCCTGGTCATCCGCGATCCCTTGGAGGGGTGGCTCAACGCGAATGTGGACCACGGCAAGCGGATTGCCGAACTGGTCATCCAGCAGGCGCAGTCGCGGCTCAAGTCGGCGCAGAAGGTCGAAAAGAAAAAAGGCTCCGGCGTGGCGGTCCTGCCGGGCAAGCTCACCGACTGCGAAGCGGAAGACATCGCGCGCCGGGAGGTGTTCCTGGTGGAAGGGGACTCGGCCGGCGGCTCGGCCAAGCTCGCGCGCGACAAGCAATACCAGGCCATCCTGCCGCTGCGCGGCAAGGTGCTGAACACGTTCGAAATCGAGCGCGACCGGCTGTTTGCCAACAGCGAGATCCACGACATCGCCGTGGCCATCGGCGTGGATCCGCACCAGGTGGGGGACGATGTCGATCTTTCCGGCCTTCGCTATTCGAGGATCATCATCATGGCCGACGCCGATGTCGACGGGAGCCACATCAAGGTGTTGTTGCTGACGCTGTTCTTTCGGCACTTCCCGAAGCTGATCGAGGGCGGCCACATCTGCGTGGCGGCTCCGCCGCTCTATCGCATCGACGTGCCGCCACTGGGAAAGCGCCCGCTACGCAAGCTCTACGCGCTCGACGACGCCGAGCTTGCGGCGATCGAAGACCGGCTCGCCAAGGAGGGCGTGAAGGCGGGATCGTGGTCGGTGGGCCGCTTCAAGGGTCTCGGTGAAATGAACCCGGAGCAACTGTGGGAAACGACGATGAATCCGGACACTCGCCGCGTGCTGCCGGTATCCGTTGCGCCGGAACAGGCCTCCGATGCGATGCGGGTGTTCGCGAAGCTGATGGGCAAGACCGAGGCCGCGAGCCGTCGCGAGTGGATGGAACAAGCCGGCGACACTGTCGAGGTTGACATCTGAGTCCGCCGACACGACGAGAGACTCTTCAATGGCAGGATCGACCCGCAAGACCAAGTCAACGGGCACGCGCGCAAGGCGGGGAGCGACTACCGCCGACACATTGACCGGTGAACTCTTCGCCGGTGCAGCGGTGGGGCTGGAAACGCCCACGCCGCCTCCGGCGCGCGGCGACGGACCCGTTGCCGGCAGCGACGATACGCTGCCGCTCGCCGCGTTTGCGGAGCGCAGCTATCTCGAGTATGCAATGAGCGTCGTCATGGGACGAGCTCTCCCCGACGTTGCCGACGGTCAGAAACCGGTGCAGCGGCGCATCCTCTATGCGATGCATGAGCTCGGGTTGTACGCGCCCACCCGACACGTCAAGTCGGCGCGGGTGGTGGGCGACGTCCTCGGCAAGTTCCACCCGCACGGCGACACCGCGGCCTACGATGCGTTGGTGCGTCAGGCGCAGGATTTCACGTTGCGCTATCCGCTGATCGATGGGCAGGGCAACTTCGGATCGCGCGACGGGGACAATGCCGCGGCCATGCGTTATACCGAGTGTCGCCTGACGCCGATCGCCGAGCTGCTGCTCGCGGAGATCGAGCGCGATACGGTGGACTTCGTGCCGAACTACGACGGCGCGTTCAAGGAACCGAAGCTCCTGCCCGCGCGCATCCCGATGCTGCTGCTCAACGGCAGCTCGGGCATCGGCGTGGGCATGGCGACCGACATTCCATCGCACAACCTCGGCGAAGTCGCACGAGCGGCGGTCGCCACGATCCGCAAACCGGGGATCAGCGTGGCGCAACTGCTCTCGCTCGTGCCGGGACCAGATCTCCCCGGCGGCGGGCACATCATTTCCCGGCCCGAGGACATCCGGGCCATTTACGAGGGAGGACGCGGCAGCCTGCGCATCCGGGCACGCTGGACGGTCGAGGAGCTCGCGCGTGGGCAGTGGCGAATCGCCGTGACGGAATTGCCTTTTGGCGTGTCGGCCCGCGCCGTTCTCGAGGATATCGAGCGCGCGACCAACCCGAAACCGAAGGAGGGCAAGAAGTCGCTCAGCCAGGATCAGATCAATCTGAAGACGTTGCTGCTCTCGGCGCTCGATTCGGTTCGGGATGAGTCGGACAAGAACGCGCCCGTCCGTATCGTGTTCGAGCCGCGATCGAGTCGGCAGGAGCCACAGGAATTCGTCGACCTCCTGCTCGCCAACACGCGACTCGAATCCAGCCTGCCGGTGAATCTGGTACTGCTCGGTCGCGACGGGCATCCGCGCCAGAAGAACCTGAAGCAGATCATCGAGGAGTGGATCGCGTTCCGCTTCGCCACGGTGACGCGCCGAACGCAGCACCGTCTCGGCGAAGTCGACCGGCGCGTCCACGTCCTGGAAGGGCGGCAGGCCGCGCTGCTCTCGATCGACAAAGTGATTCGCATCATCCGCAGGGCCGACGACCCGAAGGCGGACCTCATGGCGGCGTTCGGACTCAGCGAGATCCAGAGCGACGACATTCTCGAGATCCGGCTGCGCCAGCTGGCGCGGCTGGAAGGGATCAAGATCGAAGAGGAGCTCAAGTCGCTCAAGGCCGAACGCAAATCGCTGAAGCACGTCCTGGACGACGACCGGGCGTTGTCCAATCTCGTCATTGCGGAGATCGAGGCAGCGGCCGCGCGGTTTGCGGATCCGCGCCGGACACTGATCGAAGCGGTGGCGCCGGCGGTCATCAGCCGCACCGTTCCCGACGAGCCGCTGACGATCACGTTGTCGCGGCATGGCTGGATCCGTTCGCGCCTGGGTCACGGGCTCGATGCCACGCAGTTCTCCTACAAGTCGGGCGACGGTGCGCTCGCTGTGCTGGAAACGCGCAGCGTCAATCCGATCGTGGTGCTGGACACCCAAGGAAGGGCCTACACGATCCGCGCCGCCGATGTGCCCGGCGGCCGTGGCGACGGGGTGCCGGTCACCACACTGATCGAGCTGCAGGCGGGCGCCAAGGTCGCGCAGGCCATATCAGGTGTACCCGAGCAACAGTTCCTGGTGGCGGGCAGCGGCGGCTACGGCTTTGTCACATCCATCGAGGACATGGCCTCGCGCGTGAAGGCGGGCAAGGCTTTCATGTCGCTCGAACCGGGCGAGGAACCGGTGATGCCGGTGCCGCTGGCCGCAGGACTCGACCATGTTGCAGCGCTATCGTCGAACGGGAAGCTGCTGGTGTACGCGCTGGACGAAATGCGGACCATGCCCAGAGGGCGCGGCGTCATCGTCATGGGGCTGGACCGTGGCGAGAAGCTGCTGGCGGTGGGGCTTACCACCGGTCGCAAGGTTGTCGTGCGCGGTACCAACCGGCTCGGGAGGGAAATTCTTGCCGTCATCGAAGGCGACGAACTGGCCAAGCACGTCCTGCACCGAGCCAGGAAGGGTTGCCGGATTGCGCACAGGATCACGTCCGTCGGGTTCGGGCGCGAGTCGTGACCGGGATTCCGTGGTGCCGAGCTGACGATCGGCGGCCTGGGGCCATACGACCCATGTGGTTTCCGCTACCGTTCGCTCAGATCATCACTCCCCGTAGCCGTCGGTCAGCGTTTGCAGGAAGGCGACGATGTCGTCGACCTCGTCATCGCTCAGCGCGGGCCGCTTCCCGGCGCGATGGTAAGGTGGGGTCTCGGTGTCGACGTTGGCCCTCAGCTGCGGCGGCACGTCGTTGAATTTCTGCCCGTCCGGGTACCAGTGGCCCGGGTCGGTATCGCGCGTCGCGTAGAAAGCCACCGCCTCCCGCAGCGTGCGGAACACGCCATTGTGGCCATAGGGAGCGGTAAGTGCGATGTTGCGCAGCGTGGGCGTACGGAAGGCGCCGCACCAGCGCTCCGCGTCTGCGACCGTAAGTTGTCGCTGTGGACCGCACAGACCGAGGTCATGGAAGTCCGCCCCGCGGTTTGCCGGTAGTTTCGCATTGCGCGGGGCGCCGACCGCGTGGTAGCCGAAATCGGTGAACAACGAGTCGCGCGGATTCTTCGAGTACTCGTTCACCGTATGGCAACCGGCGCAATTGCCCTTCTGCCGAATCTGGAACAGGCCGAGGCCGCGTTGCTCCTGCTCCGTCAACGCGGCCTTGCCTTCGAGAAAACGGTCGAATTTGGAACTGAAGGGCGCGAAACGCGGCGTGCGCTCGAAGGATTCGAGCGCGTTGCCGACCAGCTCCAGCGTGCGCGCCGGGTCGTCCAGCACGCCGTGGCCACCCGCCTGCTCGATCAGCGCGGCATACGGCGCGCGGCGCAGCCGGGCGGCGAGTTCGGGTGGTCCGCTCAGATTCATCTCCACCGGATTGAACAGCGGCAGCCGCGCTTGCTGCGCCAGCGTGTCGACCCGGCCGTCCCAGAACAGGCCACCGCGCGCGCGCGTCTGACCGTCCTGTTGCACCCATTGGAAGGCGGGTACGAACTGCGCGTACATCGTCGTAGGCGCCTTGCGAAAGCCGATCGAGGTCGGTCGGCTGCCGCGCGGCACGCCAAGACCGGAACCATTGTCTGCGGAAAACGCCCGCTTGGGGTCGTGACAGGAGGCGCAACCCGTTCCGGGCGGTTCGGACAGCGACGTGTCGAAGAACAGGGCCTCGCCGAGGAGTGCGAGCGTTTCCCCGGCGCCGGCCAAGGGCGACCACTGGAAGGCCAACAGACCTGCGCAGACCAGGTACACGCAGCGCGACGGGGACACGCTTGGCATAATAGCAGCCCCCAAGAGCGGGGAATCGGAGGATGCACGATGCACCGTTTGATTCGAGGTAGTGCCTTCGCGTTCCTGGTTCTTGCGACAGGACTCGCGTCTGCGGCTACGACCGATCTCGAGCAAGGTCTTGTCGCATTCGAGCGCGAGGACTATGCCGAGGCGCTGAAGCGGCTCGAGCCGATTGCCGCGGCCGGGGAGGCGGACGCGCAGTTCCGCGTCGCGCAGATGCTGCGCTACGGCTGGGGCACGACGGCGGATGCCGCGGCGGCGGGGGTATGGATGCGGCGGGCTGCCGAGGCCGGGCAGCGTGAGGCACAGGCGGAGCTGGGTCGCATGCTGCGCGACGGCAACGGCATGGTGGCGAATCCGACCGAGGCGCTGACATGGCTCAAGCGGGCAGCCGAGCGCGGCTCCGGCGTGGCCCAACTCAATCTCGGCCGCATGTACCGCAATGGCGTAGGTACCACGCGTGACCAGGCGCAAGCCTACAAATGGTTTACCCTCGCGGCCCAGAATGGATTCGTCGACGGCATCGCGAGCCGCAACGTCATGGCGGAAAGCATGACTCCGGACGAGATCGCCGCGGGCGAGCGGTTGGTGAAAGAAGCGGCGAGATAGCGCACCGTGCGCACAAGGAGAAGGCGATGATCGTTCGGATAATGGCCACATTGGCACTGATGTTGGCAACTGCGGTGCAGGCCGCGCCCTTCGCCTATGTCGCAAACGAGAAGAGCGGGACGCTGAGCGTGATCGATACCGCTACCGACGAGGTGGTGGGTGAAATCAAGGCCGGCAAGAAGCCGCGCGGAATGGCGGCTGCGCGCGGGGCGACGCGCATCTTCGTCAGCGACCAGCCGGCGAATGCGCTGCTCGTGGTCGACGCCGAGAAGCGCGCGGTGGTCTCGAAGATCGACCTCGGCGAGTCGCCGGAAGGCGTGTATGTCTCGCCGGACGGCAAGCAGATCGCCGTGGCCATCGAGGAGGAGAACGCGGTGTTCTTCCTCGACAGCCAGTCGGGCGAGAAGCTGTTTCAGGTCAAGACGGTCGGCGACAACCCCGAGCATGCGGTGTTCAGCACCGACGGCAAGTGGGTGCTGGTCAGCGCCGAAGAATCCGAGGTCGTCGATGTCATCGACGTGACCGCCCGCAAGCTGGGAACCCCGATCAAGGTGGGCAAGCGACCGCGCGGCATCGGCTTCACCCCGGACGGCAAGACCGCCTACGTGGCCTGCGAGTTGGCTGGCAAGGTGTACGCGATCGACCTGGGGACGATGAAGGTCGCGGCGGTGATTCCCGCCGGTGTGCGGTCCAACGGCATCAAGATCACCCCGGACGGCAAGACCGTTTTTGTGAGCAACGGCGCCGATGGCACCGTGATGGCGATCGACACCGCGACCAACAAGGTCGGCAAGACGATCAAGGTGGGCCAGCGGCCGTGGAACATGGCGATCACACCCGACGGCGCCAAGCTCTACGTGGCCAACGGCCGCAGCAACTCGGTCTCGGTGATCGACGTGGCGAAGCTCGAAACGGTAAAGGAGATCAAGGTGGGCGAGATGCCTTGGGGTGTCTTCATCCCTTGAATCCACGCGCTCGCAGTGTCGGCACAGCGCGGCCTTCGACCCGGCGACTCCGGGCGTGGCGCGGGAGCGCAACTGAATCGCTCCGTCCCGGTCGAAGCCTTGTTCCCCATTGAAGAGGTCCCGCATGGTCGAAGCGCGCGTCCATCCCGACGAGTTGCCGGCCGAACCAGTGCTGAGCGCCGAGCCGCTACTGCCGTTTGACGGCGATCCGCAGCGCCTGGGCGCGCCGCCGAAGAAATCGGCGATCTGGCCGGTCCTGCTGATGTTGCTTGTCATTTCCGGTGTCGCTGCGTTCTATTTCTGGTCGCGCGGTGTCGCACCGCCGGCCGTCGCGCCGTCGACTGAATCCGCGCAAACGCAGGCGACACCGCCGGCCGAGCCCGCGCCAGGAATCCGCTATCCGCTCGAAAGCATTTCTCCGCAAGCAGAGCAGATGCCGCTGCCGTCATTGCAGGAGAGCGACACCGCGGTGCTGGATGGGATCGCCGGCGTTGTCGGGGTAGCCGCGCTCGACAAGATCATGCAGCATGAGGGCATCGTTCGCCGCATCGTTGCGACCGTCGATAACCTTCCGCGCCGGTCGGTGGCGCCGCGACTGCTGCCGGTAAAGCCCGTGCCAGGGCGGTTCGCGACGGCCGGTAGTGGCGACGGCATCACGATCGGCGCCGACAACGCTGCGCGCTATGCACCGTATGTGCGCATGGCCGAGGCCGTCGATGCGAAGACGCTGGCGGCGCTCTACATGCGTTTTTACCCATTGTTCCAGGAAGCCTATCGCGAGCTCGGTTACCCCAACGGTTACTTCAACGACCGGCTCGTCGAGGCGATCGACGACGTGCTCGCAGCGCCCGTTGTGCAGGCGCCGATCAAGCTGACCCAGCCCAAGGTCCTCTACGAATTCGCCGACCCGGATCTGGAGCGGCGCTCGGCCGGCCAGAAAATCATGATGCGAATGGGCGGCGATAACGCCGCGCGCGTAAAGGCCAAGCTTATGCAGTTTCGGCGCGAAGTCGTGGGGCCGCACACAAAGCCATAGCAATGGGGGTCAGCGGCGACGCGCGGTCTCTCGGTCGCCAACAAGCCGTGGACAGGCGACTTCGACTTGATGCTCGAGCGCCGGATGATCCGTGCCTACGCGCCGTACAGCCGTTCGCTCTACTTCAACGACAAGGGACGCGAGCGCGGCCTTTCCGCGGAGCTCGTTCGCGACTTCGAACGCTGGCTCAACCAGAAGTACGCGAAACAGCTCGGTAAGCGACCCCTCACCATTTACATCGTCCCTGCCACCCGCGACAAGCTGCTGCCGGATGTGGTCGACGGCTTGGCCGACATCGCGGTCGGGAACCTCACGGTCACGGAGGGCCGGCTGAAGGTGGTCGACTTCGTGGCGCCTGCATCGGTGAAGACCGTGGACGAAATCGTCGTCACCGGCCCGGCCTCGCCGCAGCTCGCCACGCTCGACGACCTCGCGGGCAAGACCGTGCACGTGCGCCGCGCCTCGAGCTACTACGAAAGCCTCGTTGCGCAGAACGCCCGCCTGCCAACTGCGGTCGTAGCGCACTGCGTGCCATAGCGGACATAAAATAAGCGCCCCGGTCGACCGAGAAGCGCGCTCGCGATCTTTGTCGCCGACTGAGCCTTGAGCCCTCCCGCGCCAGGTGGTAGGGTTGAATTTGCAATCTGTTCCATCATTCACGACCCGGAGGCACGATGGCCATCATGCTGAAGATCCGTTGGGAGATAAAGAAAGGACGAGAGGACGACTTTCGGGAGAACCAGAAGAAGCTGTGCGCGGTGATGGGGAGCGATCATCCAGGCGTCATCTGCTACCACGTCGACTACCCGGCTCCGGGCGTGAGCGAGTGGGTCGAGATCTACGCCAACAATAACGTCTTCAAGGCACACCTCGACAACAAGAAGGGCAAGGAGCCACTCGCAACACTCATCGGCGCATGCGACAAGATCACGTGCAAGTGTTGGGGCGATCCGGACGCCGAGTCCAAGAAAATCCTAGCGGGTTTCGGAGCAACCTACCATGAGTCTGCAGAAGCCTCGTTCCTATTGCATCCAAGAGCAGACCGCGCTTCACTGATCTAGAATCTGAGACGCCGTACTGCGTGCTTGGGCGTCGCAACTTCACGGAACCGGCGGGGAGGCTGGCGATCGCACAAGGTCGGGAGTCGGCCACGACCGTCCGTTAGCGAATGTGCCTCAAATATCCGGTGAGCGGCCATTCGCGGCACCACTCCGACGTAGCGATGGCGGTGGATCTGCGGGCCCGTTGCTGACGGACCGTCCGCGTGCGTGTACGCTGTAGGTTTCAAGCGGGACGACCCTCGCCGCCACAAATCGAACGTGACGTTTGCAGTCAGAAGGATGCCTGTCCGTTGTTTGACGAGACCAGCGGCTTTCCGACCGGCAGTTCCTCGAGAGGAGAAACCACGATGTCCAGCAAACCACTGAACGCTTCGCGCCGCACAGCCTTGCTCGTTCTGGTCGCCGCAACCGTCGCCGCGTGCGCAACGACGGATTCGGGGAAGCCGATGTCCTCCGCAGAACCGGACAAGCTGGTGTCGGACGCCCAGGTAACTCTCAACAACTTCGTGCGCGATCCCGACCAGACGTGGATCCAGGACAACCTCGACCGGGCCAAGGCGATCCTGATCGCTCCGCAGATCGTAAAGGCGGGCTTCATCTTCGGCGGATCCGGTGGACGGGCGGTGCTCGTCGTGAGGGAGGTTGGCCCGCACCCAGCCATTGGTGTCCCCTGGACCGGACCCGCGTTCTACAATCTCGCAACCGCCAGCGTGGGATTCCAGGCGGGTGTGGAAGTATCGGAAGTGGTCATCGTCGTCATGACGGAAAAGGGCTTGAACTCCCTGCTGTCGAGTTCCTTCAAGATCGGTGGGGACGCCAGCATTGCCGCAGGTCCCGTGGGTGCGGGCGCCAAGTCGACGGTCACCGCGGATCTCATCTCGTTTTCGCGCGCGAAGGGCGTTTACGGCGGCCTCAATCTCGACGGCACCGTCGTGAACGTCAATAGCGACTGGAACGATGCGTATTACGGAGGCAAGAACCTGTTGCCGCCGGACATCCTGATCCGCAAGACCGTACAGAGCTCGAAGTCGGCGCCGCTCCTCACGGCGGTCGCCAGGGCCGCCCGGTAGTCCTGCGATCACGCGGCGCGCCCGCGCTTCGCCTTCGATCGCCCTTCGCTCGGCGGCGCGGGTGGACAGCGGTCGATGGTCGTGGCTAGCAGATGAGGCGCTGGTCGAACTCGAAGTCGGGAGCGAGCTTCGGTGCCGGATCGGCGGAGGGATGGTGATCAGTGCCGGCCGCCTCCCATAGTGGAGGGCCGCGTGCGGGCGCGATCTTGGGGGGCGCGGTTGGCTCACCGAGATGGGCCAGGATGTCGCGCACGATAGCGGTGTCGACGATGAACGCGATGATGCGCATATCCCCGCCACAGATCGTGCAGCGAAGCGGGAAGACCGCGTAGATGCGGGCGAGCAGCAGTGCCCAGGCAAGGTGGGCGGTGCGGCGGTGGGCCGGTGCAATGGCGTCTCGATTGGGCGGTGCGGTTGGCGCCGCCGTTGCGCTGTCCGGTGCGAGGGCGGTGACCGCGGCGCGCAGGGGCGATTTGGCGGCGAGGACGCCGAAGTAGCGGTGGCGCGAACGTCAGCTTCCCTCAAATTGACAGTCAGCTTTCAGGAACATCGACGGGCTGCCCAGGATCGTAAACGGGCCTATGGCGCGTGCGCTATTGCTACGGCGCGTGCCTACCCGGCGATCCGTAGAAAGGCTTCATGCGCTGCCCCTGAGGTACTGGTACACGGTCTCCCGACTGATCCCATAGTCCGGGCCAAGTCGGCCTTCGGCAAGCCGCTCCTTGCTTAGGTTAGGGTAGAATCCTCGCGTTGCGTGGTCGTCGCCGGACCAAGCGGCGCTGCGATTCTCGGGCTTCCGGCTCCTCGTCACCTTTAGTTTCCGATGTGATGGGCGGGGGGTGCGCCACCTGGTTCCCGGTGCTTGCCTGGGCCGCCGCCGCACAATGGCACGCGCGTTCACTCGCGCCCCCTCCCTCTCGGTACCATGGAGTCAACAATGAAGAAGCGCATTCTGCTGCCGATCGCGGCCGCCCTGCTGGCCGCCTCCGTCGCTGTTCCCAGTCAAGCTCAGGTCGGCGGCGTCACCGCCGTCGGTGTTGCCCCGGGCATGGCCGTCGGCTCCCGCACAATCACGGCCACCGCGACGGTTGCCGCGATCGACATGGCGACGCGCCAGGTCACGCTGCGCCGGGGCGACGGTACGACGTTCAATGTGATCGCCGGACCGCAAGTCCAGAATCTTCCCCAGCTGCGCATCGGCGACACCGTGACCCTCGATTACATCGACGTGCTGACCCTTGAGCTCAAGAAGGGCGGCACCGGCGCCGGGACGAGCATCGTGAGGCGCACCGATGCGACGCGTGCCGAACTCGGCCAGCGGCCCGGGGGGGCCGTCGTGAAGGAGACGAAGATCGTCGCCGACGTCGTCGCCGTCGATTCGTTGAACCAGCGGGTCACGGTGCGCGGACCCCAGGGAAACCAGGTCACGCTGCCGGTGCAGGATCGCGCGCAGTTCGACCTGATCAGGGTCGGCGACCAGATCGAGGCCGACTACGTCGAGGCCGCCGCGGTTTCCATCACACCGGCGGCAAAACCGGCTCCGGTAGCGGTGCCCGCCGCCGCTCCGTGGGGCAGGTGGATGATCGGCGCGCGCCTGGTCGACGTCTCTCCGGACGTCAGTTCCTCGCTCTCGGGCTTCGATGTCAAGGATCAGTGGACCGGCGAGATCGACAGCACCTACTTCTTCACGCCGAATATCGCGGTCGAAGGCAGCATTACCTGGGCGAAGCAGGACGTCACCTTCAACGGCACCGGCGTCGGCGCTCTCAAGATGATGCCGGTGACGTTTACGCTGCAATACCATTTCACCGACCTGGGCGCGTGGAAGCCGTACGTCGGCGGCGGGTTCAACTACACGTATTTCTACGAGAACGATCTGGGCAACAACGCCGGGGCCTCCGTCAATAGTAACAGCTGGGGTGGCGCGCTGCAGGCGGGCCTCGACTACCAATTCGAACGGAACTGGTACGTCAACTTCGACGTCAAGTACCTGTGGATCGACAACGACGTGCGCTTGAACAACTTCAATAGCGGGAACATCAGCTCGCTCGACATCGACCCGTGGGTGTTCGGCGTCGGCATCCGCTATCGCTTCTGACCTTCCATCCGACGTCGAACAAGCGGAGCGTATCTCTTTGGGTCCAGACAAGTGTGGAGTTGACTAATGACCAAGAAACCTTCCGCGGCCGCAGGTGTTACGAGCAAACCCGGTTCCCCCGCTTTGTCCGGGCCTCACGCCGTGGAACCACGACCCCCGACGCCTTGAAGGACGCGGGGCGCACAGCCCCGGCGACGGGTAAATCGGCCGGCCAGCGAATCGCAACCGCCACCAAGTCTGCGGGCAAGAAGCTAGGGGAAGCTGCCGTACTGGTTGGTGACCTGAATAAGGACGGCAAGGTCGATCACGAAGACGCGAAAATCGCCACCGCCCAGGCTAAGAGAATCACATCAAAGGTTGCAGATAAGGCCGGAACACTGGCCAAGGAAGTAGCGAAGCACGACATGGTCAAGGATGCTGCGGCGGGTGCCGCAATCGGTGCTGCGGTGGCGATCCCCGTGCCGATCATTGGCCCTGCGGCAGGAGCAGCCATCGGAGCAATTGTCGGGGTCGCCAAGAATCTGAGGTCCGCAGCCAATCCCGTGTCAGAAGCCCCGGGAAAGCAACCCAAGTCTTCGGCGATCAAGTCCGCCATGAAGCGCATCCGCAAGCCACGCCAATCCGTGCAAAGCTGACTTGGCGCGCGCCGCATACGCGCATCTGAAGCACCGCACTTGCGTAGACGCCCGACGGCAACCAGGCTTCATTCGTTGCACGTCCGCTCTTGAGCAAAGCGAGTGGCCGAGTAGGGTCGACAAGCGCCCGTCGGGCGGAATCGACATGAAGGTCCTTTCCCTCAAACAAAGAAACCGGGGACCTCTGCCGAGGCCTGAAATGCTTTCCCGAGTGGCGTAACTCGCCTATCCTTTCCCAAGTCACTGCCGGGTGCAGCGGCGGGCCTTTGGAGTGCATAGTTCAAGCGTATCGGAGGAGGCGCAAACATGAAGATCAGGTCGCTGGGGCATGTGGTGTTGCGGGTGACGGACCGCGAGCATCCTCGCGCAGCGTCGCGCGTTTTCCCGATGGCAGCGCGGCGGCAAAGACCGGCCCCAGACCATGTCCGTTGACTGACCGAAGGGGGCTCTATTGTCGACTCCGTGCGCGCCGCGATAGGTAGGCGGAATGACGTCAACGAATGAAAAAAGTCATCTTCCAAATGTCCGTTTCCCTCGACGGCTACATCGAGGGACCAAACCACGAAATAGACTGGCACCTCGTGGACGACGAATTCAACGCTTACGCCGTGGAAATGCTCAAGGCGTCAGACGTCCTTATCATGGGCCGCAGGACCTACGAACTTATGGCTGGCTATTTGGCCCACCGCCGCGGACAATGATCCCGCCGTTAAAGAGAAGATGAACAGCACAACCCAAGCTGGTATTTTCGCGGACGCTGAGGATGGTGGGGTGGCAGAATTCGCGCCTGGCCACGGGATCCATAGCCGACGAGGTGGCGCGCTTGAAGCAATTTCCCGGTGACGGCCTGCTTCCAGTGGGCGGGAGTGAGCTTGCGGCATCCTTCCTTGAGCAGGGGTTGATGGATGAGCTGCGCTTTATCCTGACGCCAATTCTGCTGGGCAGAGGAGATACCGTGTTTGACGGCATCAAGAAGCGCTACCAGCTCAGGCTACTGTCGACGAAAAGGTTCAGATCCGGGAACGTCGTGCTGATCTACGAGCCATCGCTGCGCTAACGCGCGGAAACGAGGGTGGCATTCATGTTCCCGCTCCGCACAACGTGGACGGGACGTCTCCGCGGGGTCGGTCACGGTGACTGGCGGGCGAACCAAGCGGCGCCCGCTAAGCGTCACGGCGCTTGGCCCGCAATGTTCGCACCTGCAACGAAGCACCGATCAGGAACACGACGAACAACACCGCGCTCGCGGTCTGTAACGCGGGGGCGTCAGCGTTTGGTAGCAAAGGTGCTCCCAGGGGCAAGCGGGTCGACGTCTCGGTGATGCCGGGGATCATGTGGAAGAGGAAGGTCGCTGAGTAGCTGACGGTCTCGACGTAGGGCGATGCCCGCCCGAATACGTTGGAGTAGCCCGCCACGGCGGCTACCACGAGTACTACGAGCGTGACGATGGCGAGCACATGCGGCTTGCCGAAGCCGCCATGTTGAAAGATGCCGAAGCCCGTCAGGCAGGTGATGACGGTCGTAACGACATAGATCTTTCCGACCAGATTCCTCGGCGAGATCGCCTTGTCCCGGACCAACGCAACGAGTCCAGCGACCACGGCAATCAAGCTGACCGCCGTGTGAAACGTGCCGAGGGGTGTCAAGCCGAGCATGATGATCACCTTCATTTAAACGTCGCGGTACCAGAAGTGGCACGGAAAGGAACCAGCCACGTGAATGTTAGCTCGGGCGCGCGGGTCTGCCTACCGCATTGGATCCAGGCAACAAATCGGCGATCGTTCGTGGCGAATGGAACGGCGGGCGACGCAAGGCGGCGAGCTTGCAGTGGAGCGCGCCGAGACGTCGGAGGCGGTCGAAGCAACGCGGAATCGCGCTTGTCGCTCGCGCGCAGGGCCGCACTGCTGGACCTTGCAGGGGCGCAGCGGCGGTAGTCATCGAGGATGACTACGAGGATGAGTCTCGTATATACGGGAATGCCGCTCGATGCGCTGGAGACTCTCGACCGCGCTGAGTCCGTGTTCGATGTAAGGAGCGTGGTCAGCGACCAGGCACAGCGAAACCCGCGTAGTCGGTGGACCGCCGCTGGAGAGGCGGTGTGCCCACATCGGTCGGCTTCCAGGACTTCGGCGATGCTGTCGCTTGCTGACGCGTCGCACAATCACAACATGGTGAACAGACAAGGGTGCGCACAATAAACGTTTAAGATCATCGACATTATCATCATCAACCATCGCAGCGACCTGTTGACGCAACGCAGCAATCTGGCCTACGATGCGATTCGTCGAGATCTGCTCGAGCAACGAAGGAGATGCCGCGATGAAAGGCGAACAGGTGGAAGCCCGCGGTGCCCCCCGAATCGCTGCGGGCCCATTGGTATTTCTGCTTGCGGGCCTTGTCGCGCTACCGCTGCCCTGCCTCGGCGAAAATCCGCAGGAGCTTCCCGCGCTCAATCTGGAAATCGCCGAGACGTCGATCTCCGGTATCTCCTCTGGCGCCTTCATGGCGGTGCAGTTTCAGGTCGCCCACTCATCCATCGTCAAAGGCGTGGGTGTCATTGCCGGCGGGCCGTACCTTTGCAGCCAGGGCACCGTGATCGGCGCGACCACACGATGCTCCTGCACGTTGGACCCCGCCCATCTGGTCTGCAGCGTTTCCCCGACCAGCACTGAGGTCCCCGCGCTCGAGCTCGCCACGCGCGGCCTTGCCGCCAACCACCTCATCGATAACCCTGACCATCTCGCCCGCCAGCGCGTGTTCATATTTGCCGGTGGAAAGGACCCGGTGGTTCCGGCCGTGGTAGCCGCGCAGGTTGCCGACTATTACAGCCGGTTTTTGGTGCCTGCGCGGAACATTTCGACAACGCTGTTGGCCAATGCGGGTCACACGATGCCGACGATCGCCTATGGCAACGGCTGCGCGGTCACGGAGTCTCCCTACATCGGCAAGTGTCGCTTCGACGGAGCGAAGGCAATCCTGAGTTGGATCTATGGACCGCTCAAGTCGCGGCGCAAAGGTCCGCCGACCGGCCGTTTCATCAAGTTCGACCAGACACCGTACGTTCGGAATACGAGCTTTCTCTGGCTCACTGGCATGGATACGACAGGTTGGGTGTACATCCCGGATACCTGTGCTCGTGGCGCGTCGTGCCGCCTGCACATCGCGTTGCATGGGTGTCAGCAGGGTCAGAGCTACCTGCCGCTGAAATCGCCACCGGACGGCGGTCTGTATTACGGCACGACGTTCGTGCGACACGCGGGCTACGCTGCCTGGGCAGACACCAATCGCATTGCCGTCCTTTTCCCGCAGGCGGTTTCGATCCCCGGCCTCAATCCCAATGGATGCTGGGACTGGTGGGGCTACACCGACGAAAATTACGCCAACAAGCAAGGCGTCCAGATCGCGGCTCTGCGCGCCATGGTCGACCGCATCACCTCCGGGCGGCACTGAGCGTAAACACCGCGATGTCCTTCATGAACGACGAAAAGATAAAGGTACGCATCACCGAGAGCGGACGTACGATGGACGTCGTGGTTCTCAACAAACGTGCCGAGCGCATCGAGGTCGTCCTCGGTGAAGGCGTTCACTCCGTCCGGTGTGAATTGACGCCAACGCGCAACCGGCTGGCCTACGCCGGCAAGGCGATGGGGCGCGAAATCGTCTACGAACGGAGTTGCGCTGACGTGAAGGCAGATATCGACAGGGTCAATCCAGCCCTGCGCGGTTCCAACCGACGTTGATCGTTGTTCCGTGGCCATCGTTGCGGCCATCCCGCTGATTCAAAGCGGGCGCACGACCGCGAGCATGGGCGCAGCGGCGCCCGCACCGCCTGGCTCTATCGGACCCGCGTAACAGGAATACGGCGGATCCACCGCAGCCCAACTTCGAATTCGTCCTCAAATTCGTAACGCCTCGAGTCTCGGGCGGACTGACGCCCTGCACATGCCTAACGCGGGGCTCGCGCTCGGAGGATGCGCGCGATCGGCGTGATTTCTTCCTTGCGCGGACCGGGTCGACAGGGGCGTTGCGGCGAGAAAGCTTCGGATGCTGCTGTCACGTTGTAGATGACGGCATGTCAAGCCTCGCCGGGTGGTATCGACTTTGCTTTGCTCGAAGTCGTGACCAACAAATCTGCAGCCGAGAGGCCCTTGGAACTCCGTCTGGTCGACGACCCGGCACCGGCACGTGCCCTGTCCGTTCACGTTGACGACGGATCCACCGCGGCCGCGAAACCCGCAGTTTCGGCTAGTTTGGGTATTGTGTCCGTTGACGTGAGCAACGAAGCGCCAGCCGTCGCGAAACTCCCCGTAACGGCAGGCATGACAAGCGCAGACCGATTCCTGACGGAGGCGATCCGAGAGTACGAAGCAGGCCGCATCGACCAACCCCTTTGGGCGCGGGCCGTCGTCCAGGCCGAAGGTGACGAAACTCGGACGATTGCGGCGTATTTGCGAGCTCGCTCGACGGCGCTGCAAGTCATCAAACGGGACAAACGTCAGGAGAGGTCGGACCGACGAGTACGGGCGTTGCACGCTGCGCACGGAGTCGAGCAGGGCAAGGCGAAACCAGCGGACCGCAAGCGGACGGTAATTGCGGCGATGCTCGGCGGGCTTGTCGTTGTCGGCGGAATGCTCGGTACTTTTTGGGCGAGCAATTCGACGCAGCAGGCGACCGTTTCTGCCCCAGCATCCTCTGCAGCTCGGTCCGAGCCGGCAAAGCGAAGCGAAAAGGCAAGCAACAACGCTGCCGTCAGCGTGAAGGACGAAGACCCCAGCCGGGAATTCAGAACCAGAATTCAGGAGCTGAAGGACGCGGGCAACTGGAACGTAGTTGTGCTCATCGCGTCGGCCTGGACTCGGAAGGAGCCTGGGAATGCGGCCGCATGGAATGAACTGAGCATGGGCTATGTCAACATGCGGCAATTCGATGATGCATACGGCGCAGCCAAGAAGGCAGTGCAACTCGCTCCGAAAGACGCACTTCTCTGGCGGAACCTCGGGCGACTCGGCCTCGATATGAACGAGCCCGTCGAGGCCCTCCGGGCCTTCGACGAGGCGGCCCTCTTGAATGACAAGGACGCATACAGCTTCGTGCAAGCCGGAATTCTGAACGCGCGCCTGGATCGCCTCCCGGAAGCGAAGCTGGCATTCGACAAGGCTCGGGCGCTGAACCCCGACGACGTGGATGCGCGGTGCGGGGAGGCATTGATTGCGCGAAAGCAGGCGCGAACGCGGTCGAAAGACCCGAATGCGACCGCGCGACAGGCAGAGCTATCCGATGGCAAGTGCCGTGATCTGTTCGAACAAGCGAGCGTGGCCGTCGTCTTGAAGGATGGGACGACATTCAAGGTCGTACCCGCTGGTGGCCGCTGACGCGCGCCGGCGACCCCGGCGCCGAGCGGATTCTCGTCACCTGCTTTGCAGCCACGCCAACATCGCCCGGGCCGGGCGGCGTCAAATCGCAGGGAAATGGGGCGGAGGCCGCAACGCTCGTCACCAACAACGTGCGTCCCTCCGGAACGTGCAAAATTGCGGTGCAAGACTCGGCTAGGGTTCGAAGGCGGTCCGGGAAACCCGCAGGAACTCAGTCCGACCCCTGCCGATCCCGCATTCGAGTCGGGGCTTTGCAGAAATTACCGCAGGTCGTCACGTTCACGACCTTTTTACCGTCGGATCGGAATCATCCTGCAACATGATTCGCATCCAATGCGCGGCCATCACTAGATATGTGGCGGCGACCATCCAGCAACCGGCAGTGGACACCGCGGAAAAATCGAACTTGATTGGAAGTACACCGAGGCACGCGCCCATGACAGACGCGGCGAGTGCCAACACGACCCCGCCCGCGCTTAGCCCGACCGGGTCGCTGCTCGCCCGGTCCCGGTTCGCCACGATGCTGCCAAGACGCATCGCCTTGAGGTCGGCAAGTGCTTGGTGACCGTGCCGCCCCGGTGAGAGGTGGGTGCTGAGCATGGGATACCTCCGTCAGTAATAACAAGGCGCTGCGGTCACGACTCGAATTGCACTTAGCGTCGGGACCCTCGGAATCCCCCAGACAAACCGTTCCAACCGGGCGTTCCGGCCGCGAGCGTCAGCCCGCTGCACGATTGCCGAAGCAAGCCACGTGCCAAGGGCATGGTTTTGCCCCACCCGGCGGTATGCGCTACAGTTCCCTGCCTTTGAAATGACAAGGAGCGGCGGCGCATAGCCCGGGTGGACCAGGAGCATGACGCGGATGAACGACGCGGTGCCCGACCTCCCGCAGGTGCAGGCGACTGCCGCCTGGGGCAGCGACGCGATTGCGGAGCTCCTCCGCGCGCTCGAAATTCCGTATATCGCACTCACGCCGGGCGCGAGCTTCCGCGGCCTGCACGACAGCCTCGTCAACCATCTCGGCAACACGCGGCCGGAGCTGTTGCTGTGCGTGCACGAAGAGCACGCGGTCGCGCTTGCGCATGGTTATGCACGCGTCACCGGGCGACCGCTCGCCGTCGCGCTGCATGCGAACGTCGGGCTCATGCACGCGACGATGGCTATCTTCAATGCCTGGTGCGATCGCATCCCGGTATTGCTCCTCGGCGGCGTGGGCCCGATCGATGCGGTGAAGAGGCGCCCTTGGGTCGATTGGATTCACACGTCGCGCGATCTCGGCGCCCTGGTCCGTGGCTACACGAAGTGGGACGACCAGCCCGGATCGGTGGCAGCGGCGCAGGAGGCGATCGTCCGTGCCTATCGCATCGCGCTGACGGCGCCACAGGGACCCGTTTACGTATCGCTCGACGCTGCGCTCCAGGAGGAAGGCTTGGAAGCCCCCTTGACCGTGCCCGCGTTGGAGCGCTACGCCACGGCGACTTCCGGCGTCGCGCCGCAGGAAGCCGTGCGCGCAACAGCGCATCTGCTGGCGACCAGCAGCCGGCCGCTCATCATGATCGGCCGAGTGTCCAGCGATCCCGCGGATTTCGACCGCCGCGTCGCGCTGGCCGAGCGCTTGCCCGCTGTCGTGCTCACCGACATCAAGACCGGCGCGAGCTTTCCGACGCAGCATCGCCTGCATCCGTTTCCGCCCAGTCTTTACGTGAGTGGCCCGGCGACGCAGTTGATCCGTGACGCCGACGTGATTCTGAGTCTCGACTGGATCGACCTCGGCGGCACGCTGCTCCAAGCCGGCGACGGCGAGTTCCCGCGCGGCAAGGTCATCCAATGCTCGGTCGATCAATATGTCCACAACGGCTGGAACATGGACTATCAGACGCTGCCGCCGACCGATCTCTCGATCCTCGCCCCGCCGGACACGCTGGTGGCTGCGCTGCTCGATGCACTCCGAACGCGCGCGGCGCGACCGGGCGAATCCTGGTTCGTAAGGTCGGCGGAAGCTGCCGCCGTGATCGGCGAGCCGCAGTCTGCGGCCGAGCTGCGCGCTCCAGCGAATGTCCAGGCGAGCGATCGGCTGCCCCTCGAGGACCTTGCGCGGGTGACGACCGAGGCGCTGGCGCCGCACCGGCCCTCGTACATCCGTCTGCCGCTCGGCTGGCCCGGCGAATTCTGCCGGTTCGCGCATCCGCAGGACTATATCGGCTTTGATGGCGGCGGCGGGATCGGCTCGGGTCCGGGTATGGCGGTGGGCGCGGCGCTGGCGCTGCGTGGCGGCGACCGGCTGCCGGTTGCAATTGTCGGCGACGGCGATTATCTGATGGGCCTCACCGCACTTTGGACCGGTGTCCGTTATCGCGTGCCGGTGCTCGTCATCGTCGCCAACAACGAATCGTTCTTCAACGACGAGCTGCATCAGGAGCGAATGGCGCGCGTGCGCGGTCGGCCGGTGGAAAACCGCTGGATCGGGATGCGCATGAGCGATCCGGCCATGAATTTGGCGGGGCTCGCGCGCGACCAGGGCGCGAAAGGCTATGGGCCGGTGCGAACGGTCGACGAGCTTGCCGCCGCGATGGTGCAAGCGATCGCCGACGTGCGAGCGGGCGCGCTGGTCGTGATCGACGTGCGCGTGGCGCCGGAATATGCGCGCGCGGTTTCGTCGTCGCTGCTACGCAACCCTTCCGCTCCGCGTTGAGAGGACATTCGGGTGCGCCAGACCGCCGAACCGTCGCTCGCAGAGCGCCTGCCAAAGCATCGCGGCCTCTTCTATGGCGGCGCGTGGCATGCGTCTGCCGCCGGGCGCGAGATCGCCGTCGCAAGCCCGTCGACAGGGGATTCGCTGGGCACGGCGGTCGACGCCACCGCCGACGACGTCGATCGCGCGGTCACCGCGGCGAGGGGCGCGTTCCTCCTCTGGCGCGAAACACCCGCACAGCAGCGGGCCAAGGCGATCCGCAAGGCGGCCGCGATCCTGCGCCAGCATGCCGAAGAACTCGCGTATATCGACGCGCTCGACGGCGGCAATCCGCTCACCGCGATGCTCTACGATGTCGAGATCAGCGCCGACTACATGGACTATTTCGCCGGTCTGGTCACCGAGATCAAGGGCAACACGATCCCGATCGGCGCCGGGACACTCAACTACACGCTGCGCGAGCCCCTGGGCGTGGTCGCGCGCATCGGCGCCTTCAATCATCCGCTGCTCTTCGTTGCCGGCAAGTGCGGCGCGCCGCTCGCCGCCGGCAATACGCTGATCGTCAAACCCGCCGATCAGACGCCGCTAAGCGCGCTGCGCATCGCCGAGCTGTGGGATGGCGTCTTCCCGCCCGGCGTGTTCAACGTCGTGACCGGCGGGCGCGATGCGGGCGCGGCGCTGGTGGCGCACCCGCGCGTGGCGAAGATCGGCTTCATCGGGAGCGTCAACGCCGGCCGGGCGGTGATGAACGGCGCCAGCGCGACGTTGAAGGCATTGACGCTGGAACTCGGCGGCAAGAATGCGTTGATCGCCTGCGCCGACGCGGCGCCGGCCGAAGTCGCCGCCGGCGTGGTGCGCGGGATGAATTTCCGCTACGTCACGGGCCAGTCGTGCAATTCGACCAGCCGTGTCTATCTGCACGCCGGGATCCACGACGCAACGTTGTCGGAAATCGTCGAGCGTGTGGGCGAGATCAAGCTGGGGCTGCCGACCGAGCGTGATACGGAAATGGCATGTCTCTCGAGTCAGGCCCAATTCGACAAGACGATCAGTTACATCAAGCTGGGCCTGGAGGGCGGAGCGCGGCTCGCTTGCGGCGGCAAGCGACCGGCCGATCCACGGCTCGCAAAGGGCTTCTTCGTCGAGCCGACCGTCTTCGCTGATGTCACCGACGACATGCGCATCGCGCGCGAGGAGATCTTCGGGCCGGTGGTGAGCGTCCTGAGCTGGACTGATGAGAACGACCTTCTGGCCCGCGTGAACGCGCTCGACGTCGGGCTCACGGCGTCGATCTGGACCCACGACCTCGATCGCGCCCACCGCCTGGCATCACGAGTGGAGGCCGGCTACATCTGGATCAACGGCGCGAGTACGCACTACGTGGGCGTCCCGTTTGGCGGCTACAAGCAGTCGGGCCTGGGCCGCGAGGAATCGATCGAGGAGCTTCTCGCCTGCACGCAGATCAAGAACGTGAACGTCACACTCCGGCATGGCACGGATGCGGGATAATCACAGCGCATAAGCTGGCGCCACCGGCAGCCGGCACGACAACAATGGAGGATCACATCATGCATCGCCTGAATTCGCTGGTCGTGGGCGCGTTGCTCACCGGCATCGTGGCCAGCGCGGCGGCCGAAGAGATCGCGGTCGGCAACTACGGCGTCTCCGCCAACGGCATGCCGTTCGGCGTCGCGCTGGTCAAGGGCTACTTCAAGGACGAGGGGCTCAACATCACGGGCCTCATCTCGTCGGCCGGAGGTGGCACGTCGCTGCGCAACATGCTGGCTGGCGGCGGGGTGCCGTACGGCGAAGTGAACCCGGGCGTCGTTGTCTCCGCGATCCTCGCGGGCGCGGATCTTAAGATAATCAGCGACAACGTCCTCACCGTCGCCGAGTTCGTGTGGGCGGTGAAGCCCGAGTCGCCGATCAAGTCGATCAAGGACTTCAAGGGCAAGAAGATCGGCTACACCAATCCGCGCTCGACAAGCCAGGCGCTCGCGCGGATGCTGCTGCAGTCGGCAGGTTACAGCGAGGCGGACGCCGAGCTGGTCAAGACGGGCGGGTTCGGAGAGGGGATCGCCGCATTGGATTCGGGTCAGATCGACGTCGCGGCGATTACCGAGCCACTGTGGTCGAAGGTCAAGCACAAGTACCGGGCGGTCGTCGTCGCGAGCGAGACGCTACCGCCTCTCGACAACGTCGTTGGCGTGACGACGGTGGAGATGGCGGAAAAGCGCGGCGACTTCCTGCGCGCAGTGATTCGGGCCCGGCGCAAGGCGGTGCAGTTCATGAAGGCCAACCCGGACGAAGCCGCCGTAATCGTCGCAAAGGAATACAAGATCGATCTCGACGTGGCGAAGAGCGCCATTCGCAACCTGACGACGAGCACCACGCAGGGCGTGCCATATTGGGGTGAAGGCCAGATCCACATGGAAGGCTTGAAACGGATGATCGAGGCCCAGCGGTCCGTCGGCGCGATCACGGGCGAAGTCGACTACAGCAAGATCATCGATACCCGGTTCCTGCCCGACGATCTCAAGGCGATCAAATAATCGTCGCCGACCGGGACGCGCCGTGACTGCTCCGCAGGTCCGGCTGCGCGGCGTCAACAAGGTGTTCGTGACCGGCCGGCCGCCGGCACCGTTGCACGCAGTCGGGCCGATCGACCTCGAGTTCCGGCGCGGCGAGTTTTTCGCCGTGGTCGGGCCCTCGGGTTGCGGCAAGTCCACGCTGCTCGAGCTGATCGCCGGGCTCGCGCCGGCCACCGAGGGAACCATCGAGTTCGAAGGACGGCCGATCGCCGGCGCGGCGCCCGAGGGCGTGGGTGTCGTCTTCCAGGACGACGCGTCGCTCCCGTGGCTCGACGTCACGGGCAACGTCGCGTTCGGCCTGCGTCGCTCGGACTTGTCGAAGGAGGCCAAGGACAAGCGCGTGCACGACGTCCTCAAGCTCGTCGGTCTATCCGATTTCGCCAGCAGCTACCCGGCGCAACTTTCGGGCGGCATGCGCCAGCGCGTGTGCATCGCGCGCACGCTGGTAATGCAACCGCGGTTGATCCTGCTCGACGAACCCTTCGGCGCCCTCGACCAGCAAACGCGATTGCTGATGGGCGACGAGCTGTTGCGAATGTGGCGGGAGACCGACGCAACGGTATTTCTCATCACCCACGCGCTGGACGAGGCGACGATGCTGGCCGACCGAATCGGCGTGATGTCGGCGCGCCCCGGCCGGATCATCGACGTGGTCGACACGCATTGGCCGCGCGATCGGGACAGCCGGATCATCGAGCACAGCGAGTTCGGCACGATCACCGCGCGCCTGTGGAAAACGCTGCGCGAAGAGTCGCTGAAGACGATCGGCCGTACGATCGGTGGTATGGAGGGCGCCGGATGAGCCGGCTCGCCTGGTACCGCATGCTGGTCGTAGGCGGGGCCATCGCGCTGCTCGAAGTCCTGTGCCGCGTCGGCGTCATCGACAAGATCACCATGCAGGCGCCGCACCTGATCGTGCGCGACCTGTACCGAATGCTGGTTTCCGGCCAGATGAACGGCGCGATCATGAAGACGCTCGGCAATACGGTGCTGGCGCTCGTACTGGCGCTCGGCGTAGGCGTCATTGTCGGCGCGCTGCTCCACCGGATACGCGCACTGCGCGACACGTTGGACCCGCTGTTTGCCACGTACTATGCGGTGCCGGTGTTCGCGTTCTATCCGTTCTTCATCGTGGTCTTCGGACTGGGCGATCTGCCGCAGATCCTGATCGCGTTCATGCTCGGTGTGGTCGCGGTGATCGTCAATACGCTGAACGGCCTCGACCGCGTCCCGCTGGTGCTGCTCAAGACGGCGCGGATCATGCAGCTGTCGCCGATCGACACGGCGCTGCGCATGACGCTGCCCTCCGCCCTGCCTCACCTGCTGACCGGGGTGAAGCTCGCCGTCGCCTACGCGTTCATCGGCGTCATCGGATCCGAGTTCATCATGTCGCGCGGCGGCATCGGCTACGAGATCAGCTTCGCCTATGCGAATTTCGACAACGCGACGATGTATCCGCTGATCCTGCTGATCCTGTTGGCATCGGTGGTCATCAACGGGTTGCTCTCCCGCTGGGAGCACCTGCTGCTGATGCGGCGGGGCATGCGATGACGACTGCGCGCTGGAGCGGGTTGCGCAATTCGCTTGTGCTGATCGCGGCGCTCGTCGCGATCTGGCAGGGCCTCTACTGGCTGGTGGGCGATGTCGCGCTCGCGTCGCCCTTAGCGACGGTCCGGTACACCGGAACGCTCATCGTCAGCGAATCTTTCGACATGCACGTTATCGACACGATGCGGGCGTTCGCAATCGCCTATGTGCTCTCCGTCGTGATCGGGCTCCTGGTCGGGTTCTGGCTGGGTTTCGACCGCCTGTCGGCCGACACGCTGGAGCCCATGATCGTCTCGGTCTACGCGATTCCCAAGCTCACGCTCTATCCGATCCTGCTGCTGGCGTTCGGGCTGGGTCTGTCGGCCAAGGTGGCCTTCGGCGTCCTGCACGGAGTGATCCCGATCATCCTGTTCACGCTGAGCGCGGTGCACAACGTGAAGCCGATCCTGATCAAGACGGGGTATGTGCTGAAGCTCTCGCGCTCGCAGATGGTGCGCTGGATCCTGTTCCCGGCGGCGATTCCGGAGATCTTCACCGGCCTGCGCATCGGGTTCGCGCTGACGCTGATCGGATCGCTGCTCGCGGAGATGTTCGCATCGCAACGCGGGCTGGGCTACCTGCTGATGAACGGCATCGGCCTGCACAACGTCGAACTGATCATGTCGGTGACGCTCATCATCATCGCTTTCGCCGCCGCGGTCAGCTCGCTGCTGCTCCATGTCGACCATCGCCTGCATCGCCGGGTCTAGGCCGAATCGTCAAGGCGCGATCGAGGCACCTGTGATGCGATGGCGGGCGAACGCTTGCGCGATGAAGCCCGATGTCTTCATTTCGTCGATGAATTCGTGCAGGTAGCGTGCGCCGGCCTCGCGGCCGCGCGGCGTTCCCATCGCCTGATTGATCGCCATGAACCGCTGAGGGAGGAGACGCAAACCGCCCACGCGCTTCGCATCGGCCTCGAGTTGCGGCTTGACGCCGGCGACCGCGTCGAGCTTGCCCGCGACCCACAGTTCCATGATCGCTTCGGCGCTGGCCGCGCGGACGATCGTCGCCTGCTTCAGCTCGCGCGAAAGAAAAAGATCGTAGGCGCTGCCCACGATGACGCCGACGCGCGTGCCCGGACGATCGACTTCCGGGTTGCCGCGTATCGGTGAAGCATCCGCCACCATGTAGACGCCTTCGATCACGACATAGGGCGCAGTGAAGCTGATGTCGGCCGCGCGCACGGGATCGATCGCCAGAAAACAGATGTCCCATGCCGCGGACGCGAGCCCTTCCACCACCTTGCCCGCGGATTCGTAGCGTACGAACTCGATCGCAACGCCCAGGCGGCGGGCGAGCTCGCGCGCGAGATCGGCCGAAATGCCTCCCGCCTCGCCGGTCGACGGATGCCTGGCGGCGAGTACGGGGTTGCCGAAGTTGATCGCGGCACGCAGCTTGCCCGTTGGGGCCAGATCGGCAATCACAAAGGCGGTCGGAGTCATGACATCGTGGTGAATCCAGTGCAACCGGCCGCTCAAACGATCAGGCGCAGCGGCGACAGATATTGCTGCCGGTAGGTTTCGAAGGGGACCGTGTCGGCGGCCTCGATTGCCCGCTGCTTTGCGAGCGACTCGTCGGCGAAGCGCGCAAAGCGGCCGATGACGTCGGCGGAAAGCGGCAGGTTGCAAATCGTATCCCGGTGCCGCAGCGACTGCGCGAGGGCGAAGCGAACGTAGGCATTGCCGTGGTCGCGCGCCATCGCCTGCAGGACACGGGCGGAGGGCGTGGAGTCGGGATCGGCAATGGCAGCGACCGCGTCGGCGAGCGCGGCGCCGTGCACGGCCGTGGCATTCGCCGCATCGAGTGCTGCGGCAATCGGCGTGCACTCGGCGAGCACTTCGCGGCCCCATTCGGCAACCGTCACTTGATCGGACCCTCGCTCGAGGCGCAGGCCGGGCTCGCGGCCACGCGCGGCGACGCGCTGCTTGTTGCCCAGGATGGCGCTGAGCTCCTGCGGCGTGTCCGGCGGGCTGTCGCAGAGCAGACAGTGCAGCAGAAAGACGTCGAGAAGATGCAGCGTACCGGCAGTGATGCCGATCGGGCAGAAGGGATCGAGGTCCATCAGGCGCACTTCGACGTACTCGACGCCGCGCTCGCGCAGCGCGTGCAGTGGGCGTTCGCCGGGCCGGATCACGCGCTTCGGGCGGATGGTGCCGTAGAACTCGTTCTCCATCTGCAGGAGGCTGGTCGCGAGCTGCCGGTAGTCGTTGCCGTCGCGGATGCCGATCGCCTCGTACGGCGGGTACGGCGCGGTCATCGCCTGCTCGAGCGAGGCGGCGTAGCGTTCGAGGCTGTTGTAGCTCACCGCGAGCGAGGATTGCGCGTCGCTCTGATAGCCGAGCCGTCCCATGCGCAGCGATGTCGCATACGGCAGATAGAGCGTGCCCTCGCTCAGCCGCTCGAGCTCGTGCGCACGGCCGGCGACAAAGCTCGAGCACACCGCGGGCGAGGCGCCGAAGAGGTAGAGCAGCAGCCACGAGTGGCGCCTGAAGTTGCGGATCAACGCGAAGTACGCGTCGTTGGATTGCACGTTCGGCAGCGAGAAGTTGTAGTGGATGCCGGAGATCGTCTGCATGCGCCGGCCGTAGCGATACGAAAGACCTCGGCGGTACACGGTCTTCGCCCGGCCGACGTTGGAGCTGCCGTAGCGCCCGAGCGGGATCGCGTCGTCCACGGGCAGGCCACACGGCATGCTCGCGCACCAAAGCACTTCGTCGCCGATGGCGCGGTAGATGACCTGGTGGATCTCGGTCAGCTCCTTCAGGCAGGCGTCCGCATCGGGGTGTACGCCGGTGATGAGCTCGAGCTGCGACTCGCTGAAATCCGTGGTGATGCGCGGGTGGGTGAGCGCCGAGCCGAGTTGCGGCGGATGCGGTGTCGTGGCGAGCGCGCCGTCCGGCCGCACGCGCAGGCTTTCCTTTTCGATGCCCCGCCGGAGGCCCGTCAACACCTCCCGGGGCAATGCGTCCAGTCGTTCCCGTGAAAACACGGCGCGCTCAGCGGGCAGTGGGAAATGCGCGGGCGACACCGGCGGATCGCGTGGTCGTCCGGCCGCTTGCGGGAGTGATCGCGGAGGTGGGCATCGGTGCTTCGTAAAGGCGCGGGACGCGCATTGTATAACGGCCGAGATGGCCGCCGTGATCGCGAGTTGGCACGCGCCGCATCGCGCTGCTAGACTGGCCGCCTTGGGCGATGGCCATGCCGTCGTCGCTCGCCACCGATGCCGACGACCGACCGCCCGTGGCTGCGCTTCTACGGCCCGGTGCCCGCGAGCATCGACTATCCGCGTATCACGCTTTACGAGGCGGTCGCCGCGACCGCCGCGCGGACACCCGACGCCATCGCCATCGATTTCTTCGGCACGCGCTCCACGTATCGCGAGCTGCTGGCCGCCATCGACCGGGCAGCCGCGGCGCTGGCCTCACTCGGCCTTGAATCCGGCGACCGTTTGCTGATCGCGATGCCGACGGCGCCGGCCGGCGTGATCGCGTTCTACGCCGCCAACAAGCTGGGCGTGCTGCCGGCACTCATTCACCCACTGTCGGCACCGCCCGAGATAGAGCACTACCTCGATGTCAGCGGCGCGCAGGTGGCGCTGACGCTCGACGCGTTCTACGGGTCGTTCGCGCAACTCAAACCGAAGCGGCCGCTCGACGCGATCCTACTCTCGCGCATCGGCGACGACCTCTCGCCGGTCAAGCGCCTCGGCTTCTGGCTGACGAAGGGACGCAAGATTCCCGCCGTGCCGGCGGACGCGCGCGTGCGTTGGTGGAAGGAGCTCAACCGGCGGGCGCGTCGCGATGCGCCACGCGCGCCGGTCGCGACTGACGATCCGGCCGCCATTCTGTTTTCCGGCGGCACGACCGGCGTGCCGAAGGGAATCCTCCTGTCGAACCGCAATTTCATTGCGCAGGGCATGGAGGCCGCCGCGTGGGTCGGCATGGTTGGCGCGGATTCGATCCTTGCGATCCTGCCGATCTTCCATGGCTTCGGTCTCGGCGTCTGTGTCAACGCGGCGTTCATGGCGGGTGCCACGTCGATTCTGGTGCCGCAGTTCTCGGCCGAGATCGTCGCCAAGCTCTTGCCGAAGGCAAAGCCCACCCTGCTGGTCGGCGTACCGACGCTGTACGACGCGCTGGCGAAGGATCCGTCGCTCGCTCGGACTGATCTCTCGTTTTTGCATGCCTGCTTCTCCGGAGCGGATACGCTTCCGCGACCGGTGAAAGAGCGCTTCGAAGCGCGGGTAGCAGCATGTGGCGGCAAGGTACGCTTGCTCGAAGGTTACGGGCTGACCGAGGCGGTAACGGGGATCATGGCCATTCCGCTGACCGAATATCGCGAAGGCAGCATCGGCGTCCCGTTCCCGGACATGGATGCGAAGATCTGCAGATTCGGCACGACGGAGGAAGTGCCGGTTGGCGAGGAGGGCGAGATCTGCATTGCGGGGCCGGCGGTGATGCTGGGCTATCTCGACGATCCACAAGCGACCGCGGAGACGCTGAGGGTTCACGCCGACGGCCGCGTCTGGCTGCATACCGGTGACCTCGGACGGCGCGACGCCGACGGCTTCTTCTATTTCGTCGTGCGCGCCAAGCGGATGATCAAGTCGTCCGGGTTCAATGTATATCCGGCGCAGGTCGAGGCGGTGCTCTACCAGCATCCGCTGGTCAGCGAGGCGTGCGTGATCGGCGTGGCGGACGAGGCGCAGGTCGAGCGCGTGAAGGCGGTCGTCGTGCTGACCGATTCGGCGCAAGAGAGCGACGCAACCGCCCAGGCGCTCATCGACTTTTGCCGCGAGCGGCTGATCAAGTGGTCGTGTCCGCGCGAAGTCGAGTTCCGGCGCGAGCTGCCCAAGACGCGCATCGGCAAGGTCGATTTCAAGGTGCTGGCGGCAGAGCACCGCGCGGGTGAAAGGACGATCGCGCAATGAACGGCGGCGAGCGCGTTGCGGACGTTCTGCAGGCGCACGGCATCCCGGTGCTCTTCACGCTGTGCGGCGGCCACATCTCGCCGATCCTCGCCGCAGCCAAGGCGCGCGGCATTCGCGTCGTCGACACGCGGCACGAGGTCACCGCCGTGTTCGCCGCCGATGCGTTCGCGCGGCTGACCGGAATGCCCGGTGTCGCTGCGGTAACGGCGGGGCCGGGCATCACCAACACGATCAGCGCGCTCAAGAACGCGCAGTTGGCGCAGAGTCCGGTCGTGCTGCTGGGCGGCGCGGCGCCGACGGCGCTGCAGGGGCGGGGTGCGCTGCAGGACATCGATCAGCGTTCGCTCGTGGCGCCGCACGTCAAGCATCTGGCGCGTGTCCGGCGTGTCGCCGACCTCGGCGCTGCGGTCGAGGAAGCGCTCTACATCGCCGCGAGCGGCGTACCGGGGCCGGTATTCGTCGAATGCGCGGTCGACCTCCTGTACGACGAGACGCTGATCCGGCAGTGGTACGCGGACGCCGCCGGCAAGGGAAGCTCGCTCGCCGACCGCGCGCTGCGCTGGTATCTGAATCGCCATGCCGACCGGATGTTCGCGCGCAGCGGCGAAGCTTCCGTGCCGGCGATCCGTCCGGTGGCCCTGCCACGCGCGGCCGATGCCACCCTCGACAAGGCGGCGGCTGCGCTCTCCGCCGCACAGCGCCCGCTCGCGGTCATCGGCAGCCAGGCCCTGGTGTGCGCGAGCGAGGCGCAGGCGATCGCGGACGCCGTAACGCGGCTCGGCGCCCCCGTCTATCTCTCGGGGATGGCGCGTGGGTTGCTCGGGCGCGGGCATCCGTTGCAGATGCGCCACGCCCGGCGCGGTGCGCTGCGCGAATCCGATTGTGTGCTGCTTGCGGGTGTTCCGTGCGATTTCCGGCTCGATTACGGCCGTCACGTGCGGCGCGCGGCGACGCTCATCGCCGCCAATCGCAGTGGCAAGGACGCGCGGCTCAACCGGCGTCCGACGATTGCCGCGATCGGCGACGCCGGCGCGACGTTGCAGGCGCTCTCGCGCCGGATCGCAGATGGTGTTGCGCGCCCGGATTGGGTCGCGCAGCTGCGAACGCGCGACGCCGCACGCGAGGTCGAAATCGACGCGCAGGCACGGGCCACCGGCGAGCACGTGAACCCGATCGCATTCTTCCGGATGCTCGATCGGGTCATTGGCGACGATGCGGTGATGGTCGCCGATGGCGGAGACTTCGTCGCGACGGCGTCGTACATCCTGCGACCACGTAGCCCACTTTCGTGGCTCGATCCGGGTGCGTTCGGCACGCTGGGGGTCGGCGCCGGTTTCGCGCTGGGCGCGGGTCTGGTCCGGCCGACCTCCGAGGTCTGGCTTATCTGGGGCGACGGTGCCTGCGGCTACGGCCTGGTCGAGTTCGACACCTTCGTCCGCCACGGCATCCCCGTCATCGCCATCGTTGGCAACGACGCCGCGTGGACGCAGATCGCGCGCGAGCAGGTGAAGCTCCTGCACGACGACGTCGCGACGGTGCTCGCGCGCACCGATTATCACCACGTGGCCGAGGGGCTCGGCGCTGCGGGCCTCGTTGTGCAAAAGGCGAGCGATGTCCCGGAGGTTTTGCAGAAGGCGCGCGAAATCGCCCGTGCCGGGCAGCCGGTCCTGGTCAACGTCTGGCTCGACAAGACCGAATTCCGCGAGGGGTCGATCTCGATGTAGTGGAAGCCGTAAAGCACCGCTGCCGCCGCCGACTACCGGCGGCTCAACGAATTTCCGCGGGAACGCCCCCCTTGCGAATGGCGGGCACGACCGGCGGTTGTCCAGTTTCCTGCAGGATTTTCTGGGCTTCCGGGGACAGCAGGAACGTGACGAATGCCGTCGCGTCCTTGACGTTCCGGGCCGTCCCCGGGACGACGGCCGCGTTACGGATCGCTTCGCTCATATTGACGCTGTCCGGAAAGCGGACGATGTCGACATCGTTGCGCGCCGCCACTGCCGCCGAGTAGTAGACGACGCCCGCGTTCGCCCGCCCCTCCCGCACGGCATTGACTGCGTCGGGGACGCTGGTGGGCTTCGCCGGATCGATTATCGCGCTGTCAACGATCCTCTGCGCGAGGTCCGGCTTGCCCTCCTGCGCCGCGGCTCGCTTGAGGAATTCGATCGTGCGGCTCGTGGCGAGATCCTTCTCGCCGGTCACGCGCACGAATTTGACCTGCGGCTGCGCCAGATCGCTGATCTGCCGGATTCCAAGCGGATTGCCTTTCGCGGTGATGACCACCATCTCGTTGGCCGAGAACACGACGTACCAGGTCGCGACATCGGTGTCGGACCCGGCAACCTTCTTCCCCATCAGGTCCTGTTCGATGACCGCCGGCGACGAAGGCGCGAATACGTCGCAGGGATCTCCCTTCAGGATCCGTCCGGCAAGTTCCCGCGAGACGCCGGAGGTGAGATTGATGGTGACGCCCGCGTGCTTCGCCTCGAACGCCTTCTTGACTTCGCGCAGGGGTCCGGCCAGCGAGTCGGCATGAAATACTTCGAGGGTGGCGGCCATGGTACCGGCGACGGGAAGGACAGCCAGAGCGGCGAAGCGCAGCGCGAACAGAACGCGTCGAACGAAGGAAGTGGCCGGCCGTCGCATATTGTCCTCCTGATTCATAACATAAAGATCGGATCGGATCGTGGCCCCGCGCGGCGCCTCGCCGCGAGTGTACCTCCGGCGCGATCGTGGATGAACGCCCGGGAAAGCGGGGTCGGCGTCGGACGCCGCGTTCCGATGCTACGATTGGCCCGGCACAGGCGGCCACCCGAGCGCGTTTCCGTCGCCTTGTCGGCTCCCGCGCGGCTGATCGGCTGCGAACCATGAACGAATTGCCCAGCGGCATCGTCACCTTTCTCTTCACCGACATCGAGGGCTCGACGCGGCTCATCGAGCAGCACCCCGACGCGATGAAGGAAGGGCTTGCCCGCCACCACACGTTGCTGCAGCACGCGATCGGCGCGCATCACGGGCACGTGTTCCACGTCGTCGGCGACGGGTTCTGCTCGGCGTTCGAGCATGCCGGTGACGCGCTCGGCGCGGCACTCGACGCCCAGCGCGCGTTGCACGAGCAGAGCTGGGGTGAGATCGGCGCCTTGCGTGTCCGGATGGGATTGCACACCGGTGCGGCGGAGGCGCGCGAAGGCGAATACATCTCGTCGCTCACCCTCGCGCGGACTCAGCGCGTGGCTGCGGCGGGACACGGCGGGCAGACGCTGCTATCGTCCGCCGCCGCAGAGCGCGTCGGACCGGAGTTGCCGGCGGGGACCACGCTGCGCGACATGGGTGCGTGCAAGTTGCGCGGGCTCGCGGAAACCGAGATCCTCTACCAGCTCGTTGCGGCCGATCTGCCGTCCGAATTCCCGCCGCTGCGTGTCGAGGACGCCGGCGCGTCGCCTGCGGCGCCGTTGCGGGAGCTGGTCCGTGGGCAGCTCGTCGGACGCGCGGCCGAGACGCAGCAGTTGAAGCAGCATTGGGATCAAGCCCAGCAGGCGCGCGGGCAGCTTGTCCTGCTGTCAGGGGAGCCCGGAGTGGGCAAGACCCGGCTCGCGCAGGACCTGATCGCGTACGCGCAGAAAAGTGGTGCCACGGTCCTGCGCGGCGGTTGCTACGAGTACGAGGCGACCACGCCTTACCTGCCGATCGTCGAGGCCGTTCGCGCGTGGGTCCACGAGGCAAGTGCGGAGCAGCTCCGTGCAAGACTTGGCACGACCGCCGCCGAAATCGCCAAATTCGCCCCGGAAATAGAAGCGAAACTGGGCACGCTCAGTCCCAACGCACCGCTATCGCCGAGCGAGGAACGCCTGCGACTGTTCGACAACGCGGCGCGCTTCCTGCAGTCGCTCGCGGCGGACCGCGGCTTGCTGCTGTTCATTGACGACATTCATTGGGCGGATCAGGGAACGCTGTCGCTGTTGCACTACGTCCTGCGCCATCTGCGCAACGATCGCGTGCTCGTTCTTGCCGCCTACCGCGAGATCGAGCTCGATCGCGCCCACCCGCTCGCCGCCGCGCTCGTCGACTGGAACCGTGAGCGCCTGGCGACGCGCGTCGCGCTCGGCCGCCTGTCGCGCGCCGATACGGGTGCGCTGCTCGCCCGACTGTTCGGTCTGGAAAACGTATCCGAAGATTTCTCGTCCGCGCTGTACCGCGAGACCGAAGGCAATCCGTTCTTCGTCGAAGAGGTGGTCAAGTCGCTGATCGAACAGGGACAGGTCTACCGGGAGGAGGGCGGCTGGAGCCGCAAGGAGGTGCACGAGCTCGCGATCCCGCAGAGCGTGAAGGAAGCGATCGGACGCCGGCTCAACCGCTTGAGCGATGCGGCGGTGGACGCGCTGCGGACCGCGGCTGCGCTGGGCAAGATTTTCGCGTTCCACGAATTGGCCGCCGTGTCGACCGCGAACGAGGACGCGCTGCTCGATGCGCTCGACGAAGCGAGCGCGGCGCAACTTCTCCGCTCCGGCGGCAGCGTGGGCGCGATTCCCGATGGTGGAGACGGCTTCGCGTTTACCCACGACAAGATTCGCGAGGTTCTCTACGAAGAGCTCAATCCGATTCGCCGTCGGCGTCTGCACCAGCGCATCGGCGAAACGCTGGAGAAGCTCCGCGCGGCGCCCGCGGCGTCAGGCGGGACGATGGCGACAGAACCGGACGGGCGTGCGCAGGACCTCGCTTACCACTTCGCGCAGGCCGGCGATCTGCAGAAATCGCTGACCTATTCGCGTCGCGCGGCGCGGAACGCCGAGCGCGTGTTCGCGCACGACGAGGCGCTGAAATTCCTCGATCAGGCACGCGAATCCGCGGCGGCGTTGAACCGTGCCGACGACCTGGCCGCCGTCGACGAACAGATCGGCGATATCCACGAAGCGCGCGGGATGATCCGGCTTGCGGTCGAAAGCTTCGAACGCGCGCTATCCGGCGCGACGACGCGCGAAGCACGCGCGGCGATCAAGGCCAAGATCGGCAACGCCTATGTACCCGTCGGCGATCCGCGCGGCTTGGCCTGCCTCGAGCAAGCCCTCTCCGAACTCGATGCAAAGACGCAGACAAATGCGCTGGCGCTGGCCACGGCGCTGGTGGGCCGGTACTACCACTATCGCACCGAGCACAGGAAAGCGATCGAATTCCTGGAGCGGGCTCGCCAACTGGCGGAGCCGCTGGACGACCCTGAGACGCTCTGCAATATTTACAGCTACCTGGCCGGTGCGCATCAGCACCTGCTGCAGTACGTGAAAGTGATCGCTGGGCGCGCGTCACCATCACGTTGGGCGAGCGCACAACGTTTCCGGCGGCGATCGCCCTGGGCAATGAATTCCTGGCCGAGAATGCCATAGGGTGCGGTTACTGGGATAAGGCGGTGGCCTTCGCCGCGCAGGACGAGGAGCAAGGCCGCAAGATTGGATCGCTGGCGCGCGTGGCGTGGAGCGGGTTCCCGCGCGTGCATGCTTTCTATGGCAAGGGGGAATTGGCTGCCGCCCGCGCGGCCGCGCTGGCGTCGCTGGCCTTGTGCGAGCAGATCGGCGAAGAACGGTTGGCGACCTGGCTCGATCCGGCGCTTGCCGCGATACTGGCGGACCTCGCCGACGACGAAACGGCGCGCACGGTCGCGGAGCGCGGCTGGACGCGCGCCCGGCAACTCGATCAGTTGGTGCTGACCGCCTTGGCGCTGCACGCGCTCGGCTACGCCGCGATGCGGCGCGGCGACGTACGGGCGGCAGTCGAATGGTACGACCAGTACGTTATGCTTGTGCGCGACACCGAAAACGGCGTTGCGCGCAACGTGATCCTGGGGCACGCGGCAGAGGCCTTCCTGCGCGGCGGTCGGGTCGATGATGCGGCGCGGTTGGCCGACCAGGCCGTGGCGGTAGCAGAATTTGCCGGCGCGCCCCACTACCTCGCGCTCGCCCGCCGCGTGCACGGTCAGATCCTCGAGGTGAAGGAGCGGCACGGCGACGCATTGCGCATGTTCGACGACGCAATTGCGGGATTTGATGAGATCGGCAGCCGCCTGGAACTTGCGCGGGCGCTGTATCATCGCGCGGTGCTGCGCCGGAAGCGCGGCGAGCGCGAGGCCGCGCGCGTGGACGCTACTCGCGCGCGGGATGAATTCGCCGCAACGGGCGCGGTTCGCGGCCGCGCGTTGGCGGAACAACTGGTTCGGGAGTAGCGCCCCCCGCGCTGCCGAAAAGGGCCGCCGGTGCTACTTTTCCACCGTCGGCGGCCGCCACACCGGGGCGACGACCCCTGGCGCGCGCAGCACGAGAACCATCCGCACCGCGGTTTCGCGTCCCGCGTAGTAGCGCGGCACGCGGAACGTTTCGGCGAAGCCCAGCGCCCGGTACATCGCATAGGCCGGCGTATTGTCGGCACGCAGCTCGACGTGAATCGACGCCATGCCCGCAATCGCCGCGGACTCGAAAAGCCATCTGAACATCCGCCCGGCGATGCCGCGGCGGCGGTGTGTCGGGCGCACCGCGAGCAACACGAGGTGCGCCCGTTCGTCGCCGAAGCTCATGATCGCAAAGCCGACGATCCGCGGTCCCTCGCGCGTCACCAGCGCCACCGCATCCGGATCGCGGATCAGCCCGGACACCCTTGCCGCCCGATAGGTCCAGCCGAGACCGGTTTCGATCAGGTCGCGCGACATCAACGCCAGCGTCTGGGCGTCGTCCGGGCAGGCGAATCGGAGTTCGATCTGTTCGGCGGCCATGCCGCGGATTGTGCCATCGGGCGGCAGGTGATGGGAACCGGGCAGCCGCTGGCGGTTGCGACGATCGCGCGTGGCGGCCAGAATGCCCCGTGGCGAGTCCGGTCGGAGCATGGTCCGCAAGGCATGTCCCGGCCATGGGCACTCCCGCTCTCTACGCGTAACTCCATCTTGCTCACCCGTCTTGCGGAGGCCGCCATGTCCGATACCGAAATCAGTCACGGCAAGCGCGTGCGGCATTTCCGGCAGATTCTGCTGTGGCCGCTGCAGTTGATGCCGATCCGCGAAGGCAGCCAGATCCAGCGTCACTGGGAAGTGCTCGAGCAGGGCGGCGACGACAACCCGTGGCACGAGGTCGGCGACGAGTTCACCGGCGATCCCGCCCAGTTCCAAGTCCGCCATTACAACGAATTCGTCACCTTCCTGCCTTACGTGCAGCGGTTTCTCTACGGTGAGGCGCGGAGGCAGCGCAAGAACCTGAAGGGCGAAGACCCGGGCGCCTCGTCGATGCGCGTCTTCCGCCGCGACGACGTCGCTGCGGTGCGCCTTTTCTCGCGGCCGGGCGCCGCGCCGCTGGTCCTTACAATCCAGCACGTCGATTTGTATTTCTTTTTCGACATCGACGTGGTGTTGCTCAACCTCGAGGTTTTCGGCGACGACATTGCGCTCTACGAGGCGGAGGACACGCTGTACCGCTTCGGCCGCGCCTATCCGGCCGGGTGGGACGAGCAGGGGCAGGGCCTGCACTGCATGCACCGCGTCGAATGGCTCGGCCACGACGGCACCGTGCTGGCCGCCTCGGACGCCGAGCAGCGGGAAAAATTCCTGTCCTTCGTCTGCCGCCATCGTGCGCCCCGCATCAGTGCGCACTGGACCTTCCTACTTGCCCCGCTGGTGCTCGATCACGCGGAGGAAAAAGGGCCGATACGCTACCGCCAGATCGAGTACTACCGGATGCCGGTGATGGGCTACCTGGCGCTCGACAATCCGCGCGCGCTGACGCGTGGCGATTTCATTCGCCTTGGCCTCGTCACCGCCCCCGGCGGCGACGAGACGTTGCCGTATTCCGATCGCCACGTCGCGAGCTTCGAGGAGCGCTACTGCTTCGATCGTTTCTGGAGCGATGGCGTCGAAAGCCTGAACACGCGCTACATGTGCTGCGGGCATGCGCTGATCGTCGTCGGCGACGCCCGGTCGCCGTTCTTCAACGACAAGGAAACCGGTGTGCTGGCGCAGTTCCGCCATCAGCATTTCCTGCTGTTCCTGATCCCGCACTTCCAGAAGGCGGCGCTGCTGATGTTCGCGTCCCGGCTCGTCAATGCATTGAAGAACCTGGAGATCGGCGATCCGGAATCGGTGAAGCAGTTCAAGCGCGCGATCCGCCAGAACTTCGAGATCTTCCTCCGCTTCACGCACCGGTACTGGTTCCACGAGATCGCCGATCAGGCGCAGGCCAAGGCGCTGTTTCACCTGGTCACCGGGCATCTCGGCCTCGACACGTTGTACCAGGAGGTGAAGGAGCGAATGTACGATATGAACGAGTACCTCGACAGCGACAGCCTGCGCCGCCAGGCCAATACCGTGGTCCGGCTGACCGTGGTAACCACGTTCGGCATGATCGGCACGATCACAACCGGTTACTTCGGCATGAACATGCTCGCCGCGGACCTCGTCGGCGACAGCGACTTCGTGTTTCTCTACAAGATTTTGTTCTTCCTGATGATCCTTGCCGGCACCATCCTCTTGTTGGTGTTCACGGTGTCGCGGTCGAAGCGGCTCTCGGATTTCCTCGACGCGCTGGCCGACGATCGCCTGTCGGTCAAGGCGAAGATCGTCGCGTTCTGGCGGGTATGGGTGAGCGAGAAGCCCGCGCCCAAAGCCTAGGCAATATGCACCCAGGCCCATGTAGCACGCGGGCGTGACGAATCGTCGCCGCAACCTGAGCGTCCAGGTGGGGTCTCGTTGACCTTCCGCAATGCGCGCCCCCCTGGGGCGCCGACAATAAGCCATCGGAACGAGCCGGTCGGCCGCGCGGCGGACGATGCCCGGTGCGGCGGCGCCGGTCCTCGGGTATCGGGAGTGTCGCCATGAAAAACATCGTCATTCTGGGTGCTGGCACCGGTGGCGCACTGACCGCCAACCTGCTGTCCCACCGCCTCAATCGCAAGGAATGGGCGATCACGGTGATCGACCGCGGCAGCCTGCACGTGTATCAGCCGGGCCTGCTGTTCCTCCCGTTCGGGATGTACGGCTACGAGTCCGAGGACGACGTCGTCCGTCCGATCGCCGTGCCGTTGCCGCCGAACGTCGATCTCGTGCGCGCCGATATTCACTTGATCGACCATGCCAGGAAGGAAGTGCAGACCGACAACGGCACCTACGCGTACGACTTCCTGATCTCGGCGCTGGGCTGCCGCATGGCGCCCGAGGAAGTCCCGGGCATGGCCGAGGAGATGGGCACCGGTGTGCACACGTTCTACACGCTCGAAGGCGCGCTGGCGATGCGCAAGCCGATGGCCGACATGCGGCAAGGCCGGCTCGTCATCGACATCGCCGAGATGCCGATCAAGTGTCCGGTTGCACCGCTCGAGTTCGCGTTTCTCGCCGACTACCATTTCCGGCAGAAGGGTGTCCGCGACCGGATCGAAATCTCGCTCGTCACCCCGTACACCGGCGCGTTCACGAAGCCGAACGCGAATCGCGTCCTGTCCAAGGTCGCCGAGGCGAAGGGGATCAAGGTGGTCCCGAATTTCGCGATTGAATCGGTGGACGCGGCGAAGAAGTCGATTCGCACCTTCGATGGCAGGAGCGTCGACTATGATCTGCTGTGCGCGATTCCACCGAATCTCGGGCCGGCGGTGATCGACGATTCGGGCCTCGGTGACGGCGCCGGCTACGCGGTCACCGATCCGCGGACGCTGAAGAGCCGCAAGGCCGAGTGCATCTACCTGCTCGGCGACAACACCAACGTCGCGACGTCGAAGGCAGGCTCGGTTGCGCACTTCGAGGCCGAGACCGTGGTCGAAAACCTGCTGCGCGAAATCGACGGCAAGGCCCCCCTGCACACCTTCGACGGGCACGCCAACTGCTTCGTCGAGACCGGCCACCACAAGGCTATGCTGCTCGACTTCAACTACGACATCGAGCCGCTGGAAGGGGATTTTCCGCTGCCGTACGCCGGCCCGTTCTCGCTGCTCGAAGAGAGCTACCTGAATCACATGGGCAAGCTTGTGTTCAAGTGGGTGTACTGGAACATGCTCTTGCCGGGCCATTTGCCCAATGTGCCGCTGATGCCATCGCACATGAGCTTCCTGGGCAAGGATCTCAATACGACGCCGCAGATCCGCGTCGCGCGGGCAATGCACGTCAAGGACGTCATGACCAGGAACGCGATCACGGTCAGGCAGGGCACGTCGCTGCCCGCGGCGGCTGAACTGATGGTCGCGAACAAGATCAGCGGCCTCCCGGTCGTCGACGTCGAGGACAAGGTGGTCGGCATCCTGACCGAGGCCGATTTCATGTCGGCGATGAACCTGCAGAGCGGGATCGTGGCCGACGTACTCGAGGCGGTCGTGCGCAAACGCCGGGCGAAGAAGGGGATGGGCACGATCGTCGACGACATCATGACCCGGTCGCCGATCGCGATCCGCGAGGACGACACGCTGGAGACGGCCGTCCGGACGATGGACCGGAACAAGATCAAGCGGCTCGTGGTTACCGGCACGGACCGGAAAGTGCGCGGCATTCTCGCGCGCTCCGACCTCGTGAAGCTGTTCGCGATGAAGTAGCGGCGCGAGCCTGGGAGCAGGGGCCCCAAGCGCGAAGCGCAAGGGGATGCGACCGGGGCGGGTCGACGCGGCGCTGAAGGAGGCCGGGCTCGTCTACAAGGGCGGGACGCCCGTCCGGCATATGGTCGAGGTGCTGATCGAGGACTTCGGCTACGACGAATTGAAGAAGCCGGTGGTGAAGCCCCTCGACGGCGTCAAGTTTGCCGGCTACGTCGGCTGCCAGACGAACCGGCCGTTCGGCATCGCGGGCGAATCGCTTCGAGAACCCGCTGTACCTCGACAAGCTGGTCGAGACCGTCGGCGGCGAGGCGCTCACGAAGTACGAGCAGAAGGTCACCTGCTGCGGCGGCGCGCTCGCATTCTCGGAGCCGGAGAAGAGCCAGAAGCAGATCAAGGACATCGTCGAAGCGGCGTATGATGAGGGTGCCGACATGATCGTCACGCCGTGCCCGCTGTGTCAAGCGAACGTCGAGGTCTACCAGTCCGAGATCAACAAGCGGTACGGCACGAAGCTCGACATGCCCGTTACGTACTACAGCCAGCTGATGACGGTCGCCTACGGAGGCACGGCGAAAGAAGCGGGACTCGACGGACATCTGATCGAGCCGACGAAGCTGCAACAGATCGCGGCGAAGAAGTAGCCGCGGCGCTGGGGTGCCCACGTGGCGCGCCGGGAGTCACGGTACCATGGCGGGGCCGAGGTTGCCAAACGTTGGCTTCGCGTTCAACGGACGGGAGACCAGCATGCGGCACGTCATCGGCACCATCGCTCTCGCTGTCGCGGCGCTTGCGCCGTGCGGCACAGCGGTGGCCACGGGCTATCCATGGCGCGACCACGCCGCGCCGTACGACTTCCAGTTTGGCAACGAGATCGACACGCACCAGCAGACGCGGGCGAAAGCCGACGGTGCGCTGGCCGGATTCCTGTACGTTCACTACACCGGCGAGAGCACCGCCGACGGACTGCCTATCGCGCGGCACGAAGACTGTACGAGTCCGATGACGACGTGCGACGTCGGCTGGACGGTGGACGGCGAGCCGATCAGCGCGACGTTCCTCTATCACGTCGAGCACGACCACCCGGTATGGCTGGTCGATCGCGCCGACATCCCGCAGCCGGGCGCCTACGGCCACTTTCACTGGTTGGGATCGGCGCCGCCGGTCGTCGACGTGAGCCGACCCGGGTACGTGCTCGAGCTGCGCGCGGTCGCTCGCTTCTGCTTCATCCATCACGCCATGGGCGCGGCAGGTACCTGCCGGGAACGGGGCGGCGTCGCCATCGTTCCCGGGATCGACATTGCGACGCACGTCAACATCGTTGCGAGCTTCCCCGCGCCCTAGGATAGAGATGACTGAAGCGCGATTAGGTCGTGCCGATAGTCGGAAGCGCGCTACGATGGCGGTCTGTTTCTGCATGGGGCCACAATCGTGGAAAGAGTGATTTACAAGCCCATAGCGATGACCCGAATGCGCCCCGGCGTGGTCTGCCAGCCGCCCGTGGCCGGTCCCAAGCCGATCAAGCTCGACTCGCCGGCGATCGAGGCGATGACCGATCTGCGGCAGGTCGCCGCCGCGACGATTCGCCCGGACGCGACAGTCCCACAGGCAAACCGAACGATGATCGCGCGCGGCGTGCGCCTGCTGCTCGTAACCGCCGTCACCGGCGCGATCGAGGGCGTGATCACGGCGCACGACATCATCGGCGAAAAGCCGGTCAACCTGCTGTCGCAGCGCGGCGGCCGGCACACCGAGTTGACGGTCGCCGACCTGATGGTCCCGCGCAGTGCCATCGACGTCCTCGACATCGCCGCGGTGCTGCGTTCCGAAGTCGGGCACATCATCGCCACGCTGAAGGACGCCGGGCGCCAGCACGCGCTGGTCGTCGATCAGGACCGCCTCACCGGCGAGGAGATCGTCCGCGGCATCTTCTCGGCCACGCAGATCGGGCGCCAACTCGGGATGCCGATTGCCACGTTCGAGGTCGCCCACACGTTCGCCGAGATCGAGGCCGAGCTCGCGAAATGACAAGAACTCTCCTGATCGCGGGACAGAGCGTGACGTAACGGTCGGAGCTGCGCCACGCGCGATGTGCGACAGGGATAACGATGATCACCAACCCTGCCCGTTTCGATCGAGCGATCGCGCGCTTCGACGCCGCGAACGCCGAAGATCCCAACCGCGAAACCGTCGATGGCGTCGAGCGCCCTAAAGAGCTCGTCTATGCCGAGCGCATGACCGCGATGCTGTCCCGCTTCGCACCCGACGCATCCGAGGTGGTGTGCCTCGCCGCGCGCTGCCAGCATATTCAACGCTGGAAAATTCCGCGCACCGAGTACCCGATGGACCGGATCGGATACCTGCAATGGCGCAAGCGTCTGAACAAGTTCCACGCTCAGATTGCTGGCGACATCCTGCGGGAAGCGGGCTACGATGAAGCCACGGCCGGTCGTGTTGGCACGCTGTTGAAGAAGGAGGCACTCAAAGCCGATGCCGAGGCACAGGCACTCGAGGACGTCGTCGACCTCGTGTTCCTCGAAAGTTACCTCGCCGACTTCGTCGCCAAGCACGGCCAGTACGACGTAGCCAAGTTCACCGACATCCTGGCGAAAACCGCGAAGAAGATGTCGGCCGACGGCCGCAAGGCGGCCGTGACGCTGCTCGCACTGCCGCCGGAGCTCGCGTCGCTTGTGCGGACTCGGTGATGGCAGGGGCGGTGCCCGAGCCCGCTACGCCGGGTTGAGCCGCGGGTGCGTCTCTTCGCCGATCCACCACACGACGAAGCCCGAAAGCAACATCGACAGCGCGACAAACCAGAAACCGGATGCGATCGTGCCGGCGAGGTTCGCGACAAGGCCGAGCCCGAGCGCGCCGATGCCGTAGCCGACGTCGCGCCAGAAACGGTAGATCCCGATCGCCGAGCCGCGCCAGTTGGGATGGGCGATGTCGGCGACCGCGGCACTCAGATTGGGATACAGCAGCGCCATGCCGAATCCCGTGATCGCCGCGGAGAACGACCACCACCAGACGCTTTCGCCGAACAGCATCAGGCCGACGCCGGCGCCGCACAGCCACATCCCCCACACGATCGGCTTCTGCCTGCCGACGTGATCCGAGAGTCGTCCGGTGAAAAGCTGCGCGCCGCCCCACACGAAGCCGTAGACGCCCACGACCCAGCCGATGTCGGCGAGGCTCAAGCCGTGCCGATAGAGGTAGACGGGATAGAACACCCAGATCAGCGCATCGACGAACTTCTCGACCAACCCCGCCTGGCTGATTGCCGCCAGCCGCCGGTCGCGCCACGACACCAGCGTGAACACCTCCCACGTCGTCGGGTGCGCAGAGATGTTGCACGGGAAGCGCGGCTGCGGGCCCGAGGATTGCCCGGCGGCGTGCCGCGCGCCTTCGACTTTCGCCCACGGCAGTGTGTCCTTGACCCACAGCAGCGTGAGCCCGATCGCGACCACGATCACGAACAACCCGAAGGCAAGCAGCCCCGTCCGCGCACCGAGCGCCGTAGCCATGTACCCGGTGACCACCCCGGCGACCGCCACGCCGAAGTAGCCGGAAAACTCGTTCAACCCGATCGTGAGGCCGCGCTGGTCCATGCGAGTGAGGTCGAGCTTCGCGGTCTGCGTCATCGACCACGTGAGTCCCTGGTTGACGCCGAGCAAGACCGTGGCCGCGACGATCCAGTTCCAGCTCGGCCCGTAACCGATCATGAAAGGGATCGGCAGCGCAGCGAGCCAGCCGATCAGCAGCACGCGCTTGCGGCCGATCCGCTCGGAGAGCCGGCCGGCGACGAAATTGAGAACGCCCTTGACGAAGCCGAACGCGACGACGAACGCGACCAGTAACAGGAACGAGCCTTTGGGCACGCTGAACTCGGATTCGGCGAGCGCCGGCACTACGGTGCGCATCATTCCGAGGGTGAGCCCCACCAGCAGCACCTGCAGCAGCTGGTGCAGGAACTGCGCGAGGTTGCGCCGGATGCCGTGGTTGTAGTCGACCGCGACTTTCAACGTGCCGGGCATGAGCTCTGGCGGCGAGTGCGATCAGCCGGCGGTATTGGCCGCGACGATCCGGTCCATGTCGGCCGGGCGCGGCGGAATCTGTGCGACCAAAGCGCGCACGAACTCGTCCTTCGCCGCAATGCGCAGGCCCGGATTGAAGCGCTTTTCGAATCCGATCGTGGATGACGGCTTGCCGGAAAGGCCCGCGCCACACACGCTGCCGGCCTGGTGCCCCGGGAAAATTTCGACCTCGTCGGGAAGCGTTAGCAGCTTGCCCTTCAGCGTTTCGTAGAGCTGTCCCGCCATTTCGCGCTCGCGTCCGAGGAGATCGGGTCGCCCGACGGCGCCCACGAACAAGGTGTCGCCCGTGACGACGAACCATGGCGCTTCGCCGCGCCGCGTGTCGGTGACGACGAGACAGATGCTGTCGGGGGTGTGCCCCGGCGTATGCAGGACGCGGACGACGACGTTGCCCAAGTCGAGCGTATCGCCGTCACGCACCTTGTTGAACGGAAACTTGACGGCCGCATCTTCGTGCAGGCAATAGGCGGCGCCGGTCATTTCGGCGAGGCGCCGGCCGCCGGAATAGTGGTCGGCGTGTACGTGCGTGTCGATTACGTGCGTGATGCGGGACTTGGCTCTGTGGGCTTCGTTCACGAACCAATCCTCGTCGCCGGCGACGACGTCGATGGCCACCGCCTTGCCGGCGGTGGCGCAGCCGAACAAATACGACAGCGTAGAGTCGGTGGTGGGAAGTTGCCTGAAGAACATCGTCGCCTCCGTCAGAATACGAGGACCTTTTCGGCCCATTGCGTCCACGAGGTGAGCTCGGCCAGCGTGCTCTTCTGCACGCCGTCGGCGAGGTCGGCTGCGCCGATGCCGCGCGCGTCTAGGCAGGTCCCGCATGCGCCAATGGCTCCCTTCGTCCGGGCGAGCTTGCCCAGCATCGTCTGGACGTTGTAGTAGCCCTCCGGCACCTTCTGCCCCGCCTTGCCGCAGGCTGCCGCATCGCCCATCAGGAACACGCGCACTTCTTCGCCTTCGCGGGCGGAAAGCGCGTTGGCGACGCGCAGCGCGTTGTAGCTGCGCTCAGTGCCATAGGGTGCATCGTTCAGGATGAAAAGCGTCTTGGTCATGATCGGCTCCGGAGTGTCGAGGTTGCGAGGGCGGATGAGCGGGCGGCGCGAGCGTCGGATCAACAACGGATCACACCGAAGCGGCACCGGACTCGATGGGCAGCCCCGCCGCGCGCCATTCGGCGACGCCATCCTCGAGCCGTCCCGCCCGAAAGCCCTTCTGCCGCAGCAGTGCCACCGCATCCTTCGCCATCAGGCAGAACGGACCGCGGCAATAGGCGACGATGTGCTTGTTGCGCGGCAGCTCGTTCAGCCGCTTTTTCAGCTCGGCGACCGGAATCGAGCGCGCGAAGGGCAGGTGTCCCGCCGCGAATTCGTCGGCGGGGCGCACGTCGATCACAATGACTTCGCCCTGCCGCGCCCGGCCCAGGACGGACCTGCGATCCAGCGGGGCGAGTTGCTGCGGATCCGCGACGAACTCGCTCACGACCTGCTGGAGTTCCAGCAACCGCCCTTCGGCCAGCGTGCGCAATGCCACCCAGAATCGGGCGACCGCCTCGTCGGCCAGCCGGTAGTGGACGTACTTGCCGTTCTTGCGCGCGCCGACCAGCCGCGCGGCCTTCAATTCCTTGAGGTGCGCGCTGACGCTCTTGACATCGATACCGGCCTGCTGTGCCAGGCTTTCGACGGTCTTTTCCCCCTGGCACAGCAATTCGATCAGCTCGAGTCGCTTCGGGCTGGCCGCCGCCTTGCCGATGCGGGCGACCTGCTCGTAGAGGAGATCCTTGACGTTGCGGGAAGGTGTCATTAGCTAATACTCTAACGATCGTTAGAATATTAGAGCGTATCTCGGAAGGTTTGTCAAGCAGGCGCCGTACACGGCGTCGGGGAGAGGGCCTCTGTGATGGACAAGATGCGCGCTGAATCCGTCGCTGAGTCGGAATGCGCTCTTGCATCTTGTCAGGAATTCACCGGGCTGGCGGGGATAAGGCGAAACCCGAAGCAGGATAGGGGAAAGCCCTGATTGTGCAGAACGAGCAGTGCTGTACAAGATCATGCACGGGCGCCCGCCTGTTCTGCGAGAGCGGGCGCGGCGTGTCGTACGACCTATTTGGAGGAATGACCATGCAGGCGAAACGTTTCCTTGGACGACCGAACCTGCTCGCCGCCCTCGTGGCGGCCGGGCTGATTGCCGGCGCGGGCCTCGCCGCCGCCGCGCCGTATACGATCAGCGACGTCCTAGTCCCCCCCGACCAGTATTCTGGCGAAGCGGACCTCACACCCGCTCCGGTCTGGAAGCCGCACGAAACCGACTCGGCGGCAACGCCCACGTACTGGATCTCCAGCAACGAGCGCGGCGAGGAGGGTGTGCCTCCCGGACAGACAAACTCAGTTTGACCAAAAGGGCGGCATCACGATCTTCGCGTACGGCACCAACGCGGTCCTGTCGACGCTCGTCATCGAGGACGCGTGCATCCCGGTGGTCTTGCCCAACGGCACGCTGATGAAGCAATTCGGCGGGTGCGCGCCGCCGGGAGCCGAAGGTCATCCGCGCCATCCGCACGGCATCGACATCGACGACGCCAACAAGATCGCCTGGCAGGTGATCGAGCATTCCGGTCTGGAATGGAATGCGACCCGCACCAGTTTTTCGAGGGCGAGAACCACTGACCGCGAGTCCGGCCTGCTCGTGGCCTATGACATCAGCGATCTGGCGAACCCGAAGATCCTCCGCGGCTACGTGACCGGTCATGCCGCCGAGGAGCCCGCGGTGCAACCGGTGAACCACAAGGTCTACGTGGGCAATCACGAGCCCTCGCCGACCAACGTCCCGTGCTTCGTGTCCGTGATCGACCCGAGTGCCGCGCGTCCCTACAAGTTCATCGATCTACCCGGCAACCAATGCGTGCAGGGTGTCTGGGCTCGACCCGGGGTTGAACACGGTGAATGGCACCACGCACGTCGGCGAGAGAATGTACACCTTCAACAGCGCCAACGACACCGATCGCCTACTTCGTCAACCTCCGTCCGGCATTCGACGCGTACGTGGCCGGCCTGCCGGCGAATCAGCGGTTCACGATCCCGGCGGGTTGGGTGCTCCACTTCCACGACCTGACCACCGACCGGGTAAATCATCGCGCGTATCAGACGCTTCATACGATTGCCGCGGCCGAACATGTGGCGGGGGAGGAGGAAGGCGTCGAGACGGCTGGACCCGAGGACGAATTCACCGGGCGTTGGGTAGCGGAGGTCGACACCAATCCGGCATCGGCTACCTTCAAGGCGGTCCGGATCATCGATCTCTCCAACGGCCAGTCGGTGCCGGACGTGCCTACCCATGGTGACGCGATCGAAACGGGTCTGCCCTTCAACCAGCTCTTCATCCACGCGCACTTCCTCGACGTCGATCCCGCACGCAACGCGCTGCTCGTGAGCGGCGAGCACACGGGCAATCTCGCGGTCGTCAACATCCCGACTCCGTGGGCGCAGCCTCGGAATCTGCAGCAGGTGCTCTCGATCTCACGTCTGATCCCGAACTGCACGCCGGAGGAGCTCGAGCCGCATCTGCACGGCGTCAACATCCAGCAGACGACTGGCACGGTGTACGTCAGCGACGAGGGCGAGAACTGCTTCTACGAGTCGGTGACGATCCTCCAGCCGTGAGGCTGCGTCCGACGCCGTGGCTCACTCTCACAGCGGATGATGCGCAAGGCGGGCCGCCGGCCGGCGGTTCCGCCTTGCCCCGTCGCACGGAATAGCCCATGAGTACTCATCGACCGCCGCCGAGCTGCACGCGCTGGCGAGGGACGCGCACGCGTCATCGTCATCGTTTATGGCGCGGCGGACGGACGGCGGCGGTCCTCGCGCTTGGCTGCCTGCTGCCCCTTGCGGCTGCCGATCCCGCATCGGCCGGGTCTGCGCCAACACCCGCGGCACCCCTGGAGCGGGCGGCGACCGCGTCCGCCTTGCGCCTCACCGGCATCGTGACGAGTCCGACACTTCGGGTGCTGCGGGCGATCATCGCGGGTCCCGGCGCGGGGGAGCGGAGCTACCGCATCGGCGACACGCTTCCGGGCGGCAGCACGCTCGCCGCGATCCACGCCGACCGCGTGGTCCTGAGCCGCGACGGACCGGACGGTGTGCTACGTCTCGAGCAGTCGGGCGACGACCCGCCCGCACGCGGAGCCGCGCCCAGCCGCACGTTGCTGCAGGCGTCGAACGCCACTGCCGATGCGACGCCGCGCGCCGCGGCGGCGGCGATGCGTGCGAACCCGGTGCTGCTGGTGCAATTGCTCCCGCTCGAGGCCATCCTCAACCAGCAGCACATGGTCGCGCTGCGGGTAGGCAAGCCCGAAGACGCCTCCCTCATGCAGGAGCTCAAGCTCGTCCCCGGCGACGTGATCACCGCCATCAACGGCGTCGAGCTCAACGGCCCGGACCAGGGAGCGTGGATGCAGTCCGCACCGGCGCCCGCGCACGAGCTCACGCTCAAGGTCTACCGCGATGGGCGCACCGAGACGCTGCGCTACTAGACGCATTCGAAGCCCACTGATCGATGCAAAACGCACAAGTCGCAGGAAATTCGACGGGTATCAAGGCGTTGCCGGTTCGCCATCGCTCATCCGCCTCCGCGCCGTTGCGGGAATGCCCTCCGTCGCTCGGAACCGATACGCGACGCACGGTCTTGCCGTGCAGCGAAGAGACGGTGGGATCTCTGTAAGACCAACTTAGGAGAGTCAGGACATGACACACATGCTCAAGAATCAGGCCAAGCGGACCGGCATCGCGCTCGCGGCGGTGGTCGCCTTCTCCGCGTTTGGGACCGGCACCGCGCAGGCCCAGGAATTTGCCAGCGCCAATGTCACGCTCGACCGTTTCGGCAACCTCGAATGTTTATCCAGGGAGACGGGACTCCCCCCCGGTGGGGTGGTTAGATACGACTGCACATCGCAGTATGTCGGTGCCCTGCAACAGTGCATGTTGAAGCGTAAACCCGTGGGCAACCCCAAGCTGCTGATCTTCCAAGATATCAGCGCCGCAGAAGTAGAGAACTTCGAGGTCCCGAGAAACGGGCAGGTCAGAGCCGCAATCGTTACGCAAATACCGGAATCGGAAAACGCAAACCTCCTCTGCACGGCGCCCTCGGAGCTGACCACGACCGCCGTGAGGTGGTGCAATAACTCGCTCGTGGATCTGACCAACGGTATCGTGGCCGCTATGGTGCCTGAATTGTTCGTTCAGTTGGTCCCTAATGCCAGCGGCAGCGTGCCGTCGTGCGCCGTCTTGGCGAATGGGCCCTTTGAGACACCCGGCGAATAAGCCGGGCAGAGTAGCCACCTTTTCGTGCACCGAGACCGCTTAACCCATCGACTAATGCAACCGCCCAATCTCTCGGGTTGGGCGGTAATTTGAGGAGTAAGCACATGAAACAGACGTTTGCAAAGCAAACTCAGCGGGCCGGCCTCGCGCTCGCGGCGGCGGTCGCTCTTTGGGCGCTCGGGACCGGCACCGCGCTGGCCCAGACCTTTACCACCGCCGATCTCAGCATCAACAGCGTCGGTTTCCTCGATTGTGCCTTCAAGGAAACGGGACTTACCCCCGGGGCGTCGGTCGACTACACCTGCGAAGCGACGGATGTCGGTTGGGTGACCCAATGCTTCATAAAGAACAAGCCCGTGAGCAACGTGGCGCCCAAGCTGCATGTCGCCCACAACTCCGACGGCCTGACCAGCAACCGAACGTTCGTTGCCACCAACCGAGGGACCATCACCGGTGCGATCTTGACGGCTTACCCCACCGCGGAAGAAGTGCCCGGTGAAGTACCACTCTGCCCGGAAGTGGAAGGGGTGACGATTACCGAAGAGATCACCGCCATCCGGTGGTGCAATTCCTTGCTGGCAGATGAGACGAACAATATCGTGGGCGCCGAGGCGGCCGAATTGTTCCTTCAACTCAAAAAGAATGGCAGCGCCAACATCCCTTCCTGCGGAGTATTGGCGGGTTTGCCTACCGACATATAACGGGGCCGGCTTGGTCATGAGCTTCTTCGCGCCCGTGCGAAGACGGTTGAACCCGTGCTGTGCAGGGACGCGGCTGCGAATCGTCTGCAAGTCAATTCAGGAGTTAGATATGAATCACACATTCGGGAAGCAAGCCAGGCGCGCGGGCATCGCGCTCGCGGCGGTGGGTACCTTCGCGGCGTTCGCGATCGGAACTGCGCAAGCGCAGCAATTCACCAGGGCCGACATCAGTCTCGACGGGGCCGGCAACCTCACATGCACTTTCCGGGAAACGGGACTCGGCGCGAATTCGCTGGTCACCTACGATTGCGCGGCGGAAGCGCTCGGCGTGGTGTCAGGGTGCTTCGCAAAGAACAAGTTCGCCGGACCCACCTCGCTGGCCATTTTCAAGGAGGTGGCTCCTGAAGAACCGGTAACGCTTTTGGCCAGAAACAATGGGGCGATCGGTGCCACCCTCACGACGGAAATCCCGGAATCAGAGGGCGGCGGGGAGGCTTGCACTGAACCCGCGGAAGCAAGAGTCGTCGCCGTGCGGTGGTGCAATGCGTCGCTGCTCGATGCGACCAACAATATCCTGGGCGCTAACACGGGTGAGTTGTTTGCGCAGATCGAAAGGACCGGCACCGCGGCTGTCACCGTGCCTTCGTGTGCCGAATTGCTGGCAGCCCCACCTCCCCCGCCCGAGGAATAGCAAGCCAGGCAGGATTGGGCTCGCGCTTTTCGCGGCCCGGCGAAACCGGCTCTGATTCATCAACACCACGCAACCGCTCAATCCCTCGGGGTTGGGCGGTTTTTTTGGGGGTGGCTCTTTGCCGCCCCTAATCGTTGCTCACAATCCGGGCTTCCCCGGCAGTGTGCAAGGGTTTTCCTTCATTGATGGTGCCGACGATGTAAAGGGACGTGAGCTCGACCAGAGACCCCGCCCGCATTTTCTGCATGACGTGGCCGCGGTGAATCTCCACCGTCTTCACGCTGATGCCGAGATCCGCGGCAATCTGCTTGTTGGCACGGCCGCTCATTATCGCGCCCAGCACCTGCTGCTCGCGGTGCGTCAGCGTTGCGACGCGTTTGGCGAACCGATCCCGCTCGGCCGCCTCGCGCCGCCGACGCGCGTCCATTGCCAGGGCTTCCTCCACGCGTTCGAGCAGCGTCTCGTCACTGAAAGGCTTCTCCAGGAAATCGACGGCGCCACGCTTCATCGCGCGCACCGCCATCGGGATGTCGCCGTGTCCGGTGACGATGATCACAGGGAGGCTCGCGTCGCGCGCCGCCAGCATTTCCTGCAGCTGGAGGCCGCTCAGGTGCGGCATGCGCACGTCGAGCAGCAGGCATCCGGGCCGCGCCGGATCGTGGGCCCTCAGGAATTCCTCCGCGGAGGCGTACGCCTCCACCTTCAGGTTCATCGATTCGAGCAGCCAGCGCAACGAATCGCGGAACGACGGATCGTCGTCGACGACAAAGACGGTGGGCTCGTCGCTCATTGTGCTCGGGCCCGATTGAACGCGCGCAATGTGAAGTAAAATACCGCTCCGCCTTCGGGGCTGAGCATTGCCCGCAGGCTGTCCCCGTGGGCTTCGACGATCGAGCGGCTGATGGACAGGCCAAGGCCCATGCCCCTGGGCTTGGTCGAGACGAACGGCTCGAACATGCGCTCGGTGCCGTTCTTGGGGAAGCCAGGTCCTGTATCCCTTACGGTCACCTCGACCCCTTTGCCGGGCTTCGGACGAGTCTCGATCACCACTTCGCGACGCGGCCAACGCGCATCGTCGATCGCCTCGATCGCGTTGTGGACGAGATTCAGCACGACCTGCTCGATCTGGATCGGGTCGGCGAGCACCGGTTCCGGGGCCTCGGCCAGGTCGAGGCACACCGTGACCGCCTTCTGCCGCGCTTCGATTTCGGCGAGCACGGCCGCATCGCGCACGATGCGGTTGATGTCCGCCTGAACGTGCGCCGGCTTGCGCTTGCGCAGGAAATCCCGCAGTCGGGCAAGGATCTCGGCCGAGCGGGTGCCCTCGGTCGCGATACGCTCCAGGACCGGGATCAGCTCTTTCTCGCTCATCCCTTCCGATCGCACGCGGCGAATGCTGCCTCTGGCGTAATTGACGATCGCAGCCAGCGGCTGGTTCAGCTCGTGGGCCAGCGTCGTGGCCATTTCGCCCATGGCGGCAATCCGTCCGACGTGGGCCATCTGCCCTTCGAGCTGGCGCGCACGCCCGAGGTAACTGCGCGAGAGTTCGAGACGGCGGTTCACCCGCAGCATGTGCAGGATCGCCGCTGCCAGGAGTATGAGAAGCGTCAGCATCGCGGCGAGCCAGGGCCAGTACCGGCGGGCAGCGTCGGTCAGGCTGTCGAGTTCGCCATAGGGTGGAAGCCGAAGATCCCTGAGCAGTTCGCGGATGGGACCGCCATCGGCGGGTGTGATCCATGCCGCGTATTGCGCCCCCGCCGCCGCCGGATCGCGTGCCAGCATGGATCGGACGAAGATCGCCACGCGTTGCGCGAGTTCATCGGGTGTTTCGCGCGCCTTGAGGAGCGTCCACTCGGGGTAGAGCTCGGTGCTTCTGGCAAAAGGGAACCCGGAGGCGCTGTGCGGATGCAGGATGCGGAACTCGTGCAAATCAAGCCGGCCCTCATCGGCCATTCGCTCCAACACGCCAGACTCCACCGCGGCCGCGTCGACGCTTCCGTCGCGCACTGCCTCGACGATGCTTTCCGGCGCGACGTCGCTGAACACGAGCCGCGAGAAGTCGCGAAATGGATCGATATCGTGGGCCTTCAACTCCCACCACGCGACTTGAAAACCGTCGAACGAATTACGGGAATCCGCCATGAACGACTTGCCCTTGAGCTCCGACATCCAGGCAAGGTCTCGACGGTCCGCTCGCGTGATGACGGCCGCGGCGCTCGCCGAGTAGACGGTGCCGCGCCACGAATCCTGAGCGGTCGCCACACCGGTCGCTCCGTACGTCGCCTCCAGGTAAACCGAATGTCCGGGGTCCGTGATGACGAAGGCCAATTCCCCGCGGGCAACGGCTTCGTTGATCGCTGCGCGTGTCAACGGCACGACTGAGAACGTCTCGCCCGGGATTTGTCGCATGAGGTAGTCCGCGGTCGTTGCAAAGCGATCCGGCGCGACCCGATCACCGCCGCGAGCCAGCACACCGATCCTTTGCCCGGTGGGCTCGCCCCAGGCATCACCACCGGTCAGGAGGACCAACAGCATTGCGGCGAGAACCCCGTGCATCCACCGCCCCTGCATCCGCGATGTCGCTCGGCCACTTCCGACGCCAAACGAGGAAGCCGCTGGCGGGCGAACCGCCCGCCCGTGCAGCCGTGACTCGTGCCGCAGCCATGTGCATTTGCCTCCTGAGCGGAGGGTGTTCAAGTTGTCGCCCACAAGAATTGCTGTTGGCCTCTTGGCTTGAACGCGACGGCACCGACTCTCGGAGACGGTGCAGATCAAACGACTTGGTACTAGAGGGGTTTCTTGATAGTCATGGCGCCCCGGATTTCGCCGACGCTGTAGCCGACTGCACGGTCGCCGGGATAAAGCACAGCCAACCGCTCTCGTACGGCCGGGCTGAGCGTCTCCGGCACGCCATGGCAGTCGAGACACAGCGCCTGGGTCGGCAGAGCTTTCATATAGCGGTAGTACTTGCCGCTGCTCTCGGTCACGATCTCGGCCTTCTCCATCGTCGCCGGTTTCTCGCCGGCCGCGGCGCGGCGGTCGAAGTCCGCGAGCGCGGCGCGCTCCCATTCGTCGGGAACCGCGCCGGGATTGCGGTTGCGAAGGCTCACGCGACGGATGTTCCAACCGGTCTGTTCCGATGCCGCACGAGCCAGCTGCGGCGCCTTCTCGCGGCAGACTTCGATCGCGCCGGCCGGGCCGCCCTTGGCAATCTCGACGGACAGCACTTCGAGAAGCTTGGGCGGCACCATGCCGGCCACTTTGCGCGCCTCGGGGAGCCATTCGGCATCCGACGTTTCGCCGCCCGCGAACGACGCCCCGGTCACGGCTGCGATCAGCAGCAGGGTCCTCGTCGCTGCGCGAACGTGGTCTCGGTTCGAATAGCGTGTCTTCATGTGGTATCGGCCCTGTAGGCGAGGGCCACTCCTTTCAATCGTCCAATCTTCCGGCGCCCGGTTGAGCCGCTCGAAGTCGAGCCGCGTCAGTCGATGATGTGGTGGACCGGCGCCTTCTCCAGTTCCCACTTGCCGGTATTCCGGTCGTAGCGGGACAAGGTGAAGCAATGCCAGTTGTCATCATCCAGCTTCATGTGATCGCCTCGATAGTAATAGCCCGGCCACCGCGTCTCCTTGCGGAACAGCGTGTGATGGGCCACGGACTCCGAGGCGAGCAGACGGTGGTGCAGCTCCCACGTGCGCTGAAGCTGGTGCAGATCTTCGGCACCCATCGAGCTCATGTCTTCCTTCAGCATGCCCAGCAACTCGAGTCCGCGGTCGAGCAGCTGGCCGTTGGTCATGTAGTTGGTGCTGATGCCGCCGACGTATTCGTCCATGATCTTCTCGAGGCGCTGAAGACCCTGGATCGGCAGAAGATAGCTCGGCGATACGGTTCCGGCGACGATCTCGTTGCGGCCGACGCGGTAGTTCTCGAGCGGCTGGAATATCAGTTCTTCGAGGTCCCGGTATTCCTGTTCACTGACCTGGGGCTGGGCCTTGCCCAAGTCGTTCACGTACTTGACCGCTGCCTTGCCGGCGATCCGTCCTTCCGCGAAGGACCCTGACGAGAACTTGTGGGCGGTGCCGCCGATGGTGTCGCCCGCGCCGAAGAGCCCGTCGACCGTCATCATCCGGTTGTATCCCCACTGATAATCGGCGGGAGCGCAGTCTTCCGGTCCGCTCACCCATGCGCCCGAGCACGTCGCGTGAGAGCCCATGACATAAGGCTCGGACGTGGTCAGCTCGGGGTTGATGTGCTTGGGGTCGATGTTCTGCGACGCCCAGACGACCGCTTGCCCGATCGTCATGCCGAGGAAGTTCTCCCAGCCGACCGTCTCCTTGTGGGGATCCTGGAAGGCCTCCTTGGTCACCATGCGGATGGGACCGCGGCCGGCCGCCAGTTCCTTGAGGAGCGCGTGGTTGCGCAGGCAGGTCGGCACCGGGTGATGGTCGACGTAGTCGCCCACCAGTGCCTTGGTGTCCTCGTACCACCTCTTCTCGTACTCCTCGCCGTAGCCGTTCTGCGTGTACGTCTTCAGATGCAGGAAGTAGGCGCCGACGGGACCGTAGCCGTCCTTGAAGCGCGTCAGGACGATGCGGTTTTCCATCTGCGTCATCTTGGCGCCGACCTGGATCGGAAGCGCGTAGCACGACCCACTGCTCCAGGGCGCATACCAGGTCCGCCCCATGCCCTCGCCCACGGCACGCGGCTTGAAGATGTGCGACGCACCGCCGGCGCCGACGATCACGGCCTTCGCGCGGAACACGTAGATAGTCGCCCGTGCGGACGTTGAAGCCGACGGCGCCGGCGACCCGGTTGGCCTTGCTCTTGTCCATCAACAGGTGGGTGACCATGATCCGGTTGTAGACCTCGGTCGCGGCCTTGCGCGCCGCCTCGGCGACGATCGGCTTGTAGCTTTCGCCGTGGATCATGATCTGCCACTTGCCTTCGCGCTGGTACCGTCCGGTCTTGGGGTCCTTCATCATCGGCAGGCCCCATTCCTCGAACTTGTGCACCGTGGCGTCCACGTGCCGGGCGATGTCGTAGCCCAGGTCCTCGCGCACCAGGCCCATGAGGTCGTTGCGCGCGTAGCGGACATGGTCCTCGGGCTGGTTCTCGCCCCACTGCATGCCCATGTAGCAGTTGATGGCGTAGAGACCCTGGGCAACGGCGCCGCTGCGCTCGATGTTCGCCTTCTCGACGCAGACGATCTTCAGGTCGCGCCCCCAGTACCGGGACTCGTAGGTTGCCCCGCAACCGGCCATGCCACCGCCGATGACGAGGATGTCCGCGTCGACGAATACCGTTTTCCTGCCTCCGAACAGTGCCATCAGACGACTCCCTGCTTGAGTTGGTTCGGACGCAACGTGGGCAACCCGCCTTCGGTGTTGAGCCCTTCCGGTTCGTGTGCGAGTTCCTGCTTGGCGAAATCCTCGGGGCGAGGCGCCGCGTACTCGGCCGGCCCCTTGATCGATCCCCAGAGCGTCGTGCGGATCGGGGAGACGAAGTTCTTCTCGCGGCCGTCCCGGAACTTGAGCCGCCAGGAAATCGTCGCCTTGGCCTCTTCCCGGAGCACCCGGACGCTGTGGCCGAGAGGGGCGAAGTCCGCATAACCGCGGACATCGATGGCGTTTTGCGGACAGGCCTTCACGCAGGAGTAGCACTCCCAGCACATGTTCGGCTCGATGTTGTAGGCGCGCCGATAGGTCTTGTCGATGTGCATGATGTCGGACGGGCAGATATCGACGCAATGACCGCAACCGTCGCACCGGGTCATGTAAACGAAGGTTGGCATGGGTTTAGTTGTCTCCCGTAATGAAGACCGATGATGGGCGGGTCAGTAGTGCCGGGGTTGTTCGCGAGCGCTGCCGAACATCTCGGGCTTGTCGGCAGGCCGGGGCAGGTTGCTCCTCGAGTCGTTCGCGCGTGGAAACCCTCTTTTCGAAGGCCGCCGCGGGCTTGAAGAACATGTGAGCGAGCTTGGACCACGGTACCGATCCGAACAGCACGGTCGTGGCAATGACGTACAGGCCGAAGAACACGCCGATCCCGGAGCTGCCCTTCGCTTGCAGCAGGGCCCAGATCAAGCCCGACGTTGCGCTGCCGAGAAGCGAGAGGATGAACAGATCCGCGCGCATGATGCGGAGCGGCGATTGGCCCTCGGCGGCGACATCGACGCGAATGAAGAACCAGAACCAGTATCCGCCGATGCAAATCATCAAGCCGCCGATCCACCAGAGGAGCGGGAGAAAGTCGGGCGCCGGCGTCGCGGGCGTCGGGTAGCCGAACACCATGACCGCGGTGGTGACGAAGTAGAGCAGGAATCCGTACATGGTCAGCAGATGGGCGAGCCGGCGACGCGGGTTGCAGAATTCCCCGGACGTCAGCACGTCGACAAGGCCGGCCTGGACAGCGAGCGACACCCATTCGCCACCGCCGATTGTCTTCGACCCCTTGCTTTTCGATTTCCGCCAATTGGCGAAGAAGTACCTGGCGCTCCCCTTGTGGACGACGTCAAACAGCGTCCCGGCCGCAACCAGGACGATCATGATGACGACGTAGGCCTGCATGACGGCAGGCGGTATGGACGCCGAAAGCTCGGCAAACGGATTGACGGTGAACATCATCGATCTCCCGGTGCGCGTTTCTGTCTCGGAAAGAATGGGCGCCTATGAATTGAGCGTATGCAGGTCGAAGCGCATCGCGTCGAGGTCGCCGAGCACCCAGGTTGCCGGCGCGGAGAGGCCGGCGATGGTCCCCGGGTTGACCAGCCAGGTTTCGCCGCCCTTGACGTTCGCGACGCGGCGCATCTCCGCCTGGTGCGAATGCCCGCAGCAAACGAGATCCCAGTCGCCGGTGCAGGCCATCGCGTGACCGTATTCGGGGTAGTGCACCAGGAAGATCCTGCGTCCGCCGAGCTCCAGGCGAGCGTCCGGGCCGTGATATTGAAGCTGGCCGCCCCTTTCGCGCACCCAGCGCGCGAGCGAGACCGGATCGCCCAGGTTGTTCCCGTCGACGAGATGCAGCGGCAGTCCGACGGCCAGCGCCGCGCGCAGGGTCTGCGTGCCGATGAGGTCGCCGCAGTGGAACACCGCCTGCGCGCCCTGATCCACCGCTGCGCGCACCGCAGCGGCGAGCGGATCGGCCCGGTCGTGGCTATCGGAAACGATGCAAACTCTCATGTGCGCATCCCGGCTTCGAGATTTTTCCCTACCGCGCAGAATGGCCGGCGAGCTTCACTTCGACCCTCTGCGAAGCGTCGAGCCCCGCGTAGTACTCGCGCAGGATCGAAAGCACCTCGGGCCGGCTGAACTCGGGCGGCACTTCCGAGCCTTCGGACAGCCACTTGCGCAACTTGGTCCCGGACACGAGCAGCCGGTCGGCGTCGTCGTGCGGGCACGTACGCCCGGACGCCATGCCGCCACACTTGTAGCACCAGAACGTCCAGTCGATCTTGAGCGGCTGCGTCTCGAGCGCGCCCTTCGGGATCTGGTCGAAGATGTGGTGCGCGTCGAACGGGCCGTAGTAGCTGCCCACGCCGGCATGGTCGCGGCCGACAATCTGGTGCGAGCAGCCGTAGTTCTGCCGGAACAGCGCGTGCAGCAGCGCCTCGCGCGGGCCGGCGTAACGCATGTCGAGCGGGTATCCGGCCTGCACGACCGTCTTCTTGACGAAGTACTTTTCGGCCAACACCGCGATCGCCTTCGTCCGCACCTCGGCCGGGATGTCGCCGGCCTTCAACGCGCCCAGCAGCGAATGCACGAGCACGCCGTCGCAGACCTCGATTGCGATCTTGGCGAGATACTCGTGCGAGCGGTGCATCGGGTTGCGCGTCTGGAAGGCTGCGATCTTCGACCAGCCGAGCGAGGTGAACAGCGCACGCGTCTCCGCCGGCGTCATGAACAACGCGCCGTACTTCGCCGCGAAGTCGCCGGTGGACAGCACCTTGATCGGCCCGGCAAGGTTCACATCGCCCTGTTCCATCACCAGCTTGACGCCAGGGTGTTCGATGTCGGCCGTGCGGAACACCGTCGCGCACTCGTGCGCCTTGTCGATCGCGTATTTCTCGGTAACCTGCATCGTCGCGAGCAGGGATCCGTCGTCGGGGTCGACGAGTGCGATGTCCTGGCCGGTGGCGATCGCGTCGGCAGCGGATTTTTCGGCCGACAGCGTGATCGGAATCGGCCAGAACAGGCCGCTCGCCGTCTTCATGCCGTCGCAGACGCCTTCCCAGTCGGCCCGCGTCATGAAGCCGGTCAGCGGCGTGAAGCCGCCGATCCCGAGCATGATGATGTCGCCCTTTTCGCGCGACCTGACGCGCAGCTTGGGCAACGCCATCGCGCGACGCCGCTCGGCGGCGAGTTCGGGTCCCTGCAGGAGCAACGGCCAAAGATCGCCGCCCCCGTGAGGTCTAACCAGCGCCATGATGGCCGATTCCTCCTTCGGATACCGGGCCGGTCGAGCGGGGAGACGCTTCGGTTCGCGCTGCCGTTAGATCGGTCGATGCTAAGCTAATAACCATACATTCTTCGGGCAAAAAAAACTTGATCCACAACAAGACTAGGCAACCGCCTGGTAGTACAGGTTCTGCGGATGATTCGCCTGCGCGAAAAAGAACCAGCGCTCGGCCAGCAGACCCACGTACTGAATGAGAAACGCTATCGGCAACACAACGGCCGGCGCGCCGGACCACGCCATGGCCAGCAGCGCGAGCGGCACCGCAAAAGCAGCGATCAGGAAGATCCACTTGATCGAACGCAGGAACGCGTTGGTCCGGCCATGGAAGAACTCGCGCGTGTTGAACGAGCCGCCCATGAATCCCATCGACTTCTGGACGATCCGCGGATGCTTGACGCCGATCGCCGTCTGCAGCGTCGACTTGGGCTTGAGGCGGCTGTTGCGGACCAGCGAGGCAGCGCGGCTCACAAGGCCGAGCAGCGTCAGGATGAATGCCCACCCGGCGAAAAACCGCATCAGCTCCGGCGCGGCAAAGACCGAGAAGGCGGCGGCTAGCGCGAAGCCCGACGCGCCGCCCAGGAGCGCGTAGTTGATGACCGTAAGCGGGCTCGCCCATTCGCGCAGGAAGGGGAGACAGGCGTAGATCATCGCCGTGCAGAGAAACAGCGCAAAGGCGAGCACGGTACCGAGCATGCCGAGCACGATCGTCGCGTCGATCGATAGATCCGAAGGCAACGTTGCCAACACCGGCCTCCAGCCAACGACATGCGCGACGCCGTAGAGGACGACGACGCCCATGAATGCCGGCAGCACGATGACTTCGCGCGAGAGCCAGGAGGTGCGCCACATCGCGGCCGAGCGCCACGCCCGTTCCGGCCGGCCCAGGTGGAAGAAGGACGCTACCAATCCGGCGGCAAGGAACACGAGTGCCAACAGGCTGCCGTACGCGTAGAAGGTGTGCCCATCCTGCGGCGGCAACAGCCCGGCGAGCGCGTAGAGCTGCGCCGTGACGAGCGCGAGGAAGAGCCCCTGGCCCACGCCGATCAACGTCGTGAGAAAGAGCACCGAGAAATCGGGGCGCATGCTCGCTCACGTAGCCTACCAGGACATGACGTCGTCGAGCGACGGTTCGGACTTCGCGGGCTTCGGCAGCAGGCCGTCGACCTTCAGCGGATTGTCCTCGCGAACGAGCTCGTCCTCGTGGATCGTGCATCGGCGTCTTGCGCCGCGGCAGGTAATGGTTCGATGGGTGTGTGCCCCATTCGGGCATCAGCGCGTAGCCGGCGTTCTCGCGGATCGCCTGCGACACAATCGAATCGGGGTCGTGGATGTCGCCGAACAGCCGCGCAGAAGTCGGACAGGCCATCACGCATGCCGGCTTGCGCTCGGCTTCCGGCAGCGCCTCGTTGTAGATGCGATCGACGCACAGCGTGCATTTGGTCATCACCTTGCGCTCGGGGTCGATCTCGCGCACGCCGTACGGACAGGCCCACGAGCAATACTTGCAGCCGATGCACTTGTCGTAGTCGACGAGCACGATGCCGTCCGACGCCCGCTTGTAGCTGGCACCGGTCGGGCATACCGGAACGCATGGCGGATCCTCGCAATGCAAGCATGACTTGGGGAAGTGGACCGTCTGCGTATTCGGATACTCGCCGACTTCGAACGTCTGCACGCGGTTTAAGAACGCTCCGGTGGGGTCCTTGCCGTAGGGCTCGAAATCGGCGAGCGGCCCGGCGGAGCCCGATGTGTTCCACTGCTTGCAGCTCGTCACACATGCTTGGCAGCCCACGCACACGTTGAGGTCGATCACCAAAGCGAGCTGGGTCATTTGCGCACTCCGCGCCCGGCGAAGAATGCCTGCCATCGAGGCGTCGCGGCTGCCGTGCCGGGTGCCGCGGGTACGCTCGCGAACTGCGGCCACGTCGCCCTCGGCTCGTCGGTTTCCGCCTTCCAGATCCGCACCCGAACGTCGTACCACGCGGCCTGACCGGTAACCGGGTCCGAATTGGAGATCGGCCCGCCGCCAGCTTTACCCGACAGTTCCTCGGAGATCAGGTGATTCAGAAGAAAGCCGCGCTGCGACTCATTGGCGTCTGGCGAAAGCCGCCATGCGCCTGCCGCCTTGCCGATCGCGTTCCACGTCCAGACGGTACCGGGTTCGACGGCCTCCGAGTAACTGCAGAGGCAGCGGACCTTCCCCCATTGCGACTCGACCCACATCCAGGCGCCATCGTCGATCCCCGCGGCGCGCGCGACCTGCGGATTGACGAACAGGTGGTTATGCGAATGGATCTGCCGCAGCCATGCATTCTGCGAATCCCATGAGTGGTACATCGCCATCGGCCGCTGCGTCACCGCGTTCAGCGGATACCGGCCCAGATCCGAAGTCTGTGCCTCCAGCGGCTCGTAGTAGAACGGCAGCGGATCGAAGTACGTCTCGATCCGCTTGCGCAGGTGGTCCGGTGGCTGCCGCGAAATCCCCTTCCCTTGCGCAGCGAGGCGAAACTTCTGCAGCACCTCCGAATAGAGGTGGATCAGGATCGGCTCCGCGTAACGCTGGATCCGATTGCGCTGCGACCACTCGAGATAGCCCTTGTTCCAGTTGCGCATGTACTGGTAGGACGGTGGAAGCTTGTAGTGGTAGACGCAATTGTTTTGCGCGTACATCTCCCACTGCCGCGGGTTGGGCTCGCCACGCATGAACTTCTCGCCACCCTTGCCGCGCCAGCCGGCGAGAAAGCCGATCCCGGAACCGGGATCGGTCTCGTAGTTGACGATGAAGTCGGGATAGTCGCGGAACTTGCGCGTGCCGTCGGAGCGCACGAACGCCGGAAATTGCAGACGGCCCGCCAGCTCGATCAGCACTTCCTGGAACGGCTTGCACTGCCCGGTCGGCGGGACGACCGGAATGCGCACCGAGTCGACGGGCCCGTCGAATTCCGAGATCGGTCGGTCGAGCATCGACATCACATCGTGGCGCTCCAGATACGTGGTGTCCGGCAGCACGAGGTCGGCGAACGCCGTCATCTCCGACTGGAACGCGTCGCAGACGACGAGGAACGGGATCCGGTACTCGCCATCCTCTCCTTTGTCGTTCAGCATTCGCCGGACCTCCGACGTGTTCATCGTCGAATTCCACGCCATGTTGGCCATGAAGATCAGCAGCGTGTCGATCGGATACGGGTCGCCGCGCCACGCGTTGGTGATCACGTTGTGCATCATCCCGTGCACGGCGAGCGGGTACTCCCACGAAAACGCCTTGTCGATCCGCACCGGCGTGCCGTCGTCGTTGACGAAGAGATCGTCCGGTTCGGCGGGCCAGCCGAGCGCCATGCCGTCGAGCGGGTGGTCCGGCTTGATCGCGAGCGGCGTATTCGGCGTCTTCGCGCACGGCGGGATCGGGCGCGGGAAAGGCGCCTTGTGGCGGAAGCCGCCGGGCCGGTCGATCGTGCCGAGCAGCGTCATGAGGATCGCGAGCGCGCGAATCGTGTGGAAGCCGTTCGAGTGCGCGGCGAGCCCGCGCATCGCGTGGAACGCGACCGGGTTGCCGGTGACGGTGTCGTGCTCCTTCCCCCACATGTCGGTCCACGGAATCGGCAACTCGATCTTCGCGTCGCGCGCGGTGATGCCCATCTCGTGCGCGAGCCGGCGGATCGCTTCGGCGGGGATGCCGGTGATGCCGGCCGCCCATTCCGGCGTGTAATCCTCGACACGCTCTTTCAGGAGCTGGAACGCGGGCTTAACGGCCGTGCCGTCGGAGAGCGTGAACGCACCCAGCAGGAACGGATCGGTGTTTTCGCTGTGCGTGACGACGGGGCGATTGGACGCCCGGTCCCACCACAGCTTGTTCTGCGGATCGAAGCAGCCTTCCTCCTTCGGGACCTCGGTGCGAACGAACATGCCGAACTCATCGTTCGCCTCGTTCATGTTCACGAGCTGGCCGGCGTTCGTATAGCGGACCAGGAAGTCACGGTCGTAGAGCCCCAGCGCGATCAACTCGTGGATCAGCGCGAGCAGCAGCGCGCCGTCGGTGCCGGGCTTGATCGGCAGCCAGTCGTCGGCGATCGCCGAATAGCCGGTGCGGATCGGGTTGATCGAGATGAAGCGCCCGCCGTCGCGCTTGAACTTCGAGATCGCGATCTTGAGCGGGTTCGAATGATGGTCCTCGGCGGTGCCGAGCATCACGAAGAGCTTGGCGCGGTCGAGATCGGGGCCGCCGAATTCCCAGAACGAGCCGCCGATCGTGTAGATCATCCCGGCCGCCATGTTCACCGAGCAGAAGCCGCCGTGCGCCGCGTAGTTCGGCGTGCCGAACTGCCGCGCGAACAGGCCGGTCAGCGCCTGCATCTGGTCGCGGCCGGTGAAGAGGGCGAACTTCTTCGGATCGGTCGCGCGGATCTTCGCGCAGGCGCTCCTCCAGCGTCGCAAACGCTTCGTCCCAGGAGATCGCGACGAATTCGCCTGCGCCGCGCTCGCTGCCGGGCTTGCGCTTGAGCGGTTTGGTCAGTCGCGCCGGGGAATACTGCTTCATGATCCCCGACGAACCCTTGGCGCAGATCACGCCCTTGTTCAGCGGATGGTCGGGATTGCCCTCGATGTAACGAATCTGGCCGTCGCGCACGTGCACGCGGATCCCGCACCGGCACGCGCACATGTAGCACGTCGTGTTGCGCGTTTCCGTCGTCGCGTCGGGCAGCGGCGCGGCGAGCGGATCGTGGAGAGGGGTCATCGGCATGGCGCGTGCGCCTCGCGCGTGCGGGACATGGACAGATCGACGGCGGACGAGTCGACCACTCCCCTGCACATTCGGGCAGCCTCCATTACGACAAAGGGGTTACCGTGTGTCTATAGCCGTGTCGGGGGAGACGAGGATACTCCGGATGGGTGATGATCGGACAGCTGCGTTTCGCTGTGGCAACGGGGACGTTCCTTGCATGCACTCGGGGCAAGCCCCATAATTTTCGTGTTTCAAGGAGAAAGGCGCCCCGCGGCCTCCGCAGCTCGGAACGAGCGGGGGCGACAGGCATATGCATTCACCGGCATATGCACCCAAAGGAGGACAGCGCGTGATGTCGCAACACGGTCGACGCCGCACCGCCGAGCGCCACGGCGCGGACGGACCGTCGCGCGTGCAGCTCGACGGTCGCGTCGTTCGCGGCGGCGGAACGAATTCGCCACGCGTCGATGCCCCCGCACCGGAGCTCGAGGCCGCGCTTTCGCCGATGCTCGAAGCTGTCGTCGGGATGGCCGGCGCAACGGCGGGCGCGGTCCGCGTCGTCGGCCCGGACGGTGTCCATCTCGAACCCGGTGTCGCGGTGGGGCTGCCCGCGGGCATGGGGCGGTCGGGCGCAGGCGCGCTTGCGTTCTGGTGCAGCCGCTGCGTCGAGGCGAGGAACCCCGACGCCGATTGCGTGAAAAGCCACCTGTGCGGCGCGGAGGAGCGCTTCTCGCGTGGACCTGTCCGGACAGGCGTGCCGGCACATCGTCGCCGTGCCGCTCCGGTTCCGCGGCGCTCCCGTGGGGACGCTCGATCTGCTGTTCGAAGCCGAATGCGCGCTGCCGCCGGAGACGATGCCGCTGCTACGCGCGACGGGCGAGCTGATCGGCGTCGCGCTGGAAAATGCGCGGCTCACGCGCGAGAACCTGCGCGCGAGCCTCACCCAGGAACGCCAGTTGATGGCCAACGAGGTCCACGACTCGCTGGCGCAGGGTCTCACCTACATGCGGATGCGGATGAGCCTGCTGCGCGACGCCATCAAGCAGGGCGACGAGCTGCGCGCCTTCAAGTACTGGAGCGATGTCGACGACTCGCTCACCCACGCGCATCGTCGTCTGCGCGAGCTGATCACCTATTTCCGCAGCCGGATGGATCCGCAGGGCCTGCAGCACGCGCTCGCCGAGACCGCCGCCTCGTTCCTCGAGCGGACCGGCGTCGCGCTCGCGTTCGAGAACGGCGTCCCCGAGCTGCAACTGCCGGTGGGGCGCGAGGTCGAGGTGTTCCACATCGTGCAGGAAGCACTGGCGAACGTCTGCAAGCATGCTAATGCGCGTCAGGCGCGGCTCGCTCTCGCCCGGACGGAAGACGGCTACGAGATCGTCGTCGAGGACGACGGCGTGGGCATGCCGTCGGACGGTCGGCAGTGCCGAACAGGGCGAGACCGGCCATTACGGCATTGCGATCATGCGCGAGCGTGCCCGCCGATTGGGCGGCGAGCTCCAGCTGGAGAGCGCTGATGCAACGGGTACGCGCGTTCGGCTCCGGTTTCCGGCGGTGCAATCCCAGAGCGAGGGCAGGCCATGAGCGAAGTGATCAGCGTCGTCCTGATCGACGACCACGGTCTGTGCCGGCGGGGCCTCTCGGAACTTCTGGAGCAGCGTGCCGGGATCAAGGTCAACGGCACGACCGGCAATTCCGACGAGGCCGTTCGCCTGCTGCGCGACACGCGGCCGACGCTCGCGGTCATGGACCTGCGGATGGTGCCGACCGACGGCTTCGCGCTGCTGACACGACTCCGCGCCGAGGGCATCGACACGCCGGTCGTCGTGCTGACGATGAGCGATTCGCAGGAGGACCTGGCGCGAGCGTTCCGCGCCGGCGTGCGCGGCTACCTGCTGAAGGACATGGATCCGGACGAGGTGATCGACGCGATCCGCCGCACCGCGCGCGGTGAAGTCGTCGTCGCGCCGATGATGGCGATCAAGCTGGTCGACATGCTGCTTCCGGGCGAGCCGAAGAAGTCACGCGACAGCTACATGAAGCAGTTGACCGAGCGCGAACGCGAGATCCTCCAGCACCTGTCCGCTGGCAAGAGCAACAAGGCGATCGCGTTGGCGCTCTCCATCAGCCACGACACGGTGAAGCTGCACGTCCGCCACATCCTGTCGAAGCTCGGGCTGACCTCGCGAGTCGAAGCCGCCGTATTCGCGGTCGAGCATCGCGTGGCGTCGTCGGAGACGCCGCACCAGGCGTCGGGCTAATCGGCGCCCACGCACCAGGGAGATTCGGGTGCGCTCGGACGCCTCGCGGTACAGAATCCGGAGTTGCCGACGTAGTTCCTGTGCGTAACGGATTTCTTCCGCCGAAGCCGTCGCCGGTGGTGCGAACTCCGGGTCGAAGCTCATGAACACCTGCGCCGCGGGAAGCCGATCATTGCCGTTGCAAGAACGAGCGAGGTCGCAACCTCCGTTTCCGTCATCGGCCAGCCGCAAGGCGACCGAACGCTCCGCCGCTCCCGGAAATTCGTAACGAATCCGCTGCGTCATTGCTGTTCCTTTGACCTCGTCATCCCGATCCGCATCCGGCGGCCCCCGCATACGAAAGACATTGCTGCGGCAGGGGATTTGTCGTTCGCGTCGTTGTCGCTACACTAGGCTTCGGCACGATCTGCGCATTGACGGGTATCAAGTGCGGCCCGCTGCGTGGCTGCCGGACGTTGATCCTCGTCAACGTGTGACGCCTCGATGCGCGCTACGTGACGCGACGTGTCGCTATTTGAACCAGTTGAGCCGCTCGCGCAGGCGCACGACATCGCCGACGATGATCAGCGTCGGCGCGTGTAGGCGGGCGCGCGTGGCGCGGCCGGGCAGCGTCTTCAGCGTGCCGGTGACGACGCGCTGCGTGTCGGCGCGTCCCTTGCTGGACGACTGCGGCGGATGTTGCCGGCTTCATGCCGTGCGCGATCAGCTGCTCGCAGAGCACGGGTAGCCCCGAGCAATCCCATGTACACAACGATCGTCTGCCGCGGTCGCGCGAGCGCCGGCCAATCGAGGTCCATGCTGCCGTCCTTGCAGGTTCCCGGTGACGAACAGGCAAGACTGCGCGTAATCGCGGTGAGTGAGGGGGATGCCGGCGTAGGCCGCGACGCCCAGCGCGGCGGTAATACCCGGGACCACCTCGAAGCGAATGCGATTTGCCGACGAGCGTGTCGATCTCCTCGCCGCCGCGGCCGAAGATGAACGGATCGCCGCCCTTCAGCCGCAGCACCCGCTTGCCGGCCTTCGCGTAGCGAACGAGCAGCGCGTTGATCTCCTCCTGCCGCATCGTGTGCAGGGCACGGCGCTTGCCGACGTAGATGCGCTCCGTCGAAGGCGGCAGGAGGTCGAGGACCTCCGGCGAAATCAGGTTGTCGTAGAGCGCAACGTCGGCGCACTGCATCAGCTTCAGCGCGCGCAGCGTCAGGAGTTCCGGGTCCCCCGGACCGGCGCCGACGAGATAGACCTCGCCGCGCCCTGGCGGATGACCGCCGGCGTGTGCGCGCGCGCCGCGCGCAAAGTCCGCGGCTGTCGGCAGGTCGGCGGGCCTTCCCATCGGTTGGGCGGCGCGTCAGCCGCTGCCGCCACCGGCACAGCCGCAGCCGCCACTGCCACAGCCCTTCGGAGCGGGGCTGACGCCGGCATCGTTGGGATTGATGAAGATGAAGCGGAAGTCGCCGGCTTCGAATTCGACGTAATCGAGCGTCATTCCGTCGAGAAGATCGCGATGCTGCGGCGAGACGACCAGTGCGACGCCCTCGGAGGTCAGCACGACGTCGTCGCCGTGGGCATCGTCGAAGCCCATCGCGTAGTCGAGCGACCCGTCGGGCGCGCGGCGCGCCGCGATGCGCAAGCCCATCTCGTCGCAATCGGATTGCGTCGCCGCGGTCCGAATCTGCTGCGCGGCGCTGGGAGTGACGTTGATCATGTGAGCCTCCAATGCGGTCGGAGACAATATTCTGTCGTGATTATGGGGCCGGAGCCGATTGCGCAGAGAAGTTCGTCTCTGGCCCGGTTCCACCAAGCGTCAATGCTCGCCCTTGGTCCGCAGCAGGCCGGCAAGTCGGTTTCCCTGCTTCTGCGGTCCGCCGCGCGGAAACATCTCGTGCAGGTGGTGGTTGGAGCCGCGCTCCGGCCCCCACGCGTCGAGTGAAGTGCCGGATCATCACGCGCACCTGCGCCTGCACGCCGTGTTCGAAAAAGTACTCGCGCAGGAAGCGGATCACTTGCCAATGCTCGGGAGTCAGCTCAAGGTGTTCCTGGCGGGCGAGCGTGCGCGCGAACTCCACCGACCATTGGTTGCGATCGACGAGATAGCCCTCGCTGTCGGTCTCGATCCTCGAGCCGCCGATTTCGAGCGAGCGGGTAAGTGGAACTGCGGTGTTCATGCGGGGATGCGGGCCATGCGGCCTCACACGATCAGCGCCTCGCGGCCGCGCATCGCATCGAGGTAGACGAGGTTGCCTTCGCGCCGCTGCCGGTAGTCGCTGCGACGGATGAACTCGACGAAGCGCGCCGCCCAGTCGTTGGTCGGCGTCGAGCGCAAGTGCGCGAACGAGGCGAGCACGTTGCCGACGACGATCCCGTCGCGCTCGCCGTCGATGCCATGTCCGCGCTTGACTGCGTACGCGTACCGGACGTCCGGCGGGAGGTTCTCGAGCGCTGCGTAATGAAACTCGTGCGCTCGCACCGCGCGCGACGCCCGCGGATTCGCCGGCCACGGAAATCCGGCGGTCTCCTCGAGGTTGACATAGCCACGTCCGACGGGCCGCTCGTGCATCACGATGTCACCGGGGATCGCGCCGACCATCCGGTACGTGTGGCCCTCGTGCGTGAGCGAGCGCGCGAGGTACATCAGGCCACCGCATTCGGCGTAGACGGGAAGCCCGGCGTCGATTGCGCTGCGGATCCTCGCGCGCAACGCGGCGTTGGCCTCGAGCTCGCGCGCGTAGAGCTCGGGGAATCCGCCGCCGATGAACAGCGCGTCCACGCTCGGAAGATGCGCGTCGGCAAGCGTATCGAAGCGGACAAGCGAAGCACCGGCGGCGCGCAGCGCATCGAAATCGTCGGCGTAGTAGAACCCGAACGCGCGATCCTGTGCGATGCCGATCCGGATGTCCGAATCGACCGCGGCACGGCGTGTGGGCCCCGGCAGGGCGGCCGCAGCCAGCGGCGGCGCGGCGGCGGCGATCGTGAGCACCGAGTCGAGGTCGACCTGGCGCGCCACCGCGGAGCCGATCTCGGCGACCCGGCGCGCCGCGTCGTCGGATTCGTTGCTGGGCAGAAGGCCCAGGTGCCGCTCGACGATGGCGAGACGCGGATCGTGATGGATGGCACCCAATACCGGGACGTCGGTGTAATGCTCGATGACCATCCGCAGCTTCGCTTCGTGGCGGCTGCCGCCCAACTGGTTGAGGATCACGCCGGCGATCCGGATGTCGCGGTCGAACGCCTGATAGCCGAGGATCAGCGGCGCGATGCCGCGCGTCATCCCGCGCGCGTCGATGACGAGCACCACCGGCAGCCCAAGCATCCGGGCGAGGGCGGCATTGCTGTTGCTGCCGTCGAGCGCCAGGCCGTCGTAGAGCCCCTTGTTGCCTTCGACGAGCGCCACGTCGGCGCCGGCCGCATGGCGGCAGAAGGCGGCGCGAATCTCGGCTTCGTCGGACAGGTACGGATCAAGGTTGCGGCACGCGCTGCCCACTTGCCGCGCTGAGCCACATCGGGTCGATGAAGTCCGGCCCCTTCTTGAACGGCTGGACCGTGAGCCCGCGCGCGGTGAGCGCCGCGGCGAGCCCGAGGCTGACCGTCGTCTTCCCCGACGACTTGTGCGTCGCGGAGATCAGAAAGCGGCGCATTGCGGGAGCCATCACTCGGCTGCCGTGACCGGCGGCGTCGCGACGTCGTCAGGGGGCGCGAACGGCAGCGCGCGCACGCCGGCGACCGTGAGCAGGAACGCCACGCCGAGCCCACCGGCACCGAGTGCCACCTCCCACAGGCTGGGCGTGTACGACTGGATCTGACCGTCGGCGAAACTGCTCGTGATTCGGTACCCGGGGAAGATGTCGAGCGGGTACGCCTGCCCGCCGATGATGAAGACATACAGCCACGCGAACGCGCCGAGGATGACGAGCAGCGACGCGACGAGCACGGACCGCGAGTTGCCCAGGCGCGGGTGCCAGATCAAGAGCAAGGGCACGAGGCTGCCAGCGACGACGTAGAAGAGCCAGAAGAGCACCGGATAGACGCCACCGTCGACGAGCAGGTAGCGCTCGAACGCGAGTTGCTTCGCGAAGTACGCGTTGACGAGATGGTAGACGAGCACGAAATAGAGCGCGCCGACGACGAAGAGCCCGAGCAGATTGCGCATCCGGCGCAGGATGTCCGGGGGCAGGGGGCGGCCGGTCCACGCGTACAGCGCGTCTTGCGCGACGAGGAACACCGCGAGTCCCCAGGCAAACGACAGCACGATGAAAAGCGGCGGCAAGAGCGCGCTGCCATACGCCTGGCGTGCGACGAGGAACGCGAAGATCATACCGGTGCCGGTGGTCAGGATGATTCGCCAAGCGAACGCGGCGAAACCGGCCGCCTTCGAATATGCGCCCATCCGCGGCTCCATCAGCGTCCAGAGATAGATGGCGACGAGCACGTACATGCCGGAGTAAAGGAACACGTTCCACGCGAACACCGACGTCAGGTTGTAGTACGTCGCGGCGATGATGAGCCGCTCGGGCCGACCGAGGTCGAGCATCAGCACGAAAAGCCCCCCGGTGAGAAGCGCGACGCACAGCAGCCCCGACAGCGGCGCACGCGGCTTGTAAGCGGCCTTCCCGAACACCGAGCCGATCGACGCGACGTTGAGCACGCCCGATGCGGCGACGATCATGAAGATCGCGAAGACGTGCGGCACGCCCCAGACGATCTGGTTGTTCATGCCGGTCACGACGTGGCCGCGCTCCTCCATCACGTGCGCGGCGAAGAGCCCGGCGGCCGTCACCGCGGCGCCGAGGGCGGCCAGCAGCCAGAACGCGCGCGCGTCGCGGCGGATAGGAGCGGTGGAGTCCATGATCACAGGCCCTGGTAGCGCACGCCAGTGTCGAGCCTCAGGTCGGCGCGTACCTGCACGGTCGCCACGGCGGCGATGCGCTGCGCAATCTCGCTCAACGGATCGTTGAGGTTGCCGAACAACAGCGCCTTGTGGCCGGTCGCCGCGCACGCCTCGACGCATGCGGGGATGCGGTCACGGTCGATCCGGTGGACGCACAGCGTGCACGATTCCACGCAACCTTTGCCGCGCGGAACGTCGGTCTTCTGGTCGGTGAGAGACTCGTGGACGAACGAGCGCGCCTTGTACGGGCAGGCCATCATGCAATAGCGACAGCCGATGCAGGTATGCCGGTCGACCAGCACGATGCCGTCGGCGCGCTTGAACGACGCGCCGGTCGGGCACACGTCGACGCACGGCGGGTCGGCACAGTGCTGGCACATCATCGGCAGTGAGCGCGATTGGCCGCGCATGTCCGTGAGCTCGATCTTGCGGATCCACTGCGCGGCGGTCGCATTCCGAGCCCCGGAAAGGCCGTTCTCGGTGTCGCAGGCAACCACGCAGGCGTCGCAATCGGAGGCGCAGCGATTGGCGTCGACCAGCATCCCCCAGCGCACCCTGTTCGACGCGCCTTCGGCCGGAGGACGTCCGTGCGCCAGGTCGAACAGCGTGATGCCGGGGGCGATGGTCACGCCGGCCATCGCCGCGCCCCACGCGAGGATCTGCCGGCGGCCGCGATCGACGCTCACGGTGTGCCCTCACACTTGTGGCTCATCGCTTCGCCCCTGCCGGTGCAACGACGGCGGCCACTGCAGGCTGCGCCTTGTCGGTGTGGCACTCGAAGCAATCGAGCTTCACGCCGGCGTACGTGTGGCAACCTTCGCAGAAGGCATCCCTGCTGCCGGTGACGCGGCCCGTCTCCTTGCTCGCGTGACAAGTCAACGCAGTTGGCGAGGCTGTGACGAGTCGTACGGATGCCGTCGTGTACCGTCTTGTCGCGCTGATGCGACAAGAGCTCCATGTGGTTGCGCCGCATGAACGCGGTGTCCTCGACGCACTTGCCCGTCGGCACTGCGAGTTTCGGTATTCCGGTCGCCGTGCCCGTGTCGCCCGCGGCGAACGCGGCGCCGGCGATCGCGCAAAGGACTGCGAGGCGCGCTGCCTGCCGCCATCGCTTCGCGCCCGGAAAACAGCGGCCTGACATGGCATCTATCCCTACTCGCCGAGCCCCATCTGGATGTACCCGGTCGGGCACACGTCCTTGCAGATGTGGCAGCCGATGCACTTGTCGTAGTCGGTGTACACGTAGCGGCCGGTCGTCGCCTCCTTTTTCGGGACCCGCGCCACCGCCGTCTGCGGGCAGTAGACGACGCAGTTGTCGCATTCGAAGCACTGGCCGCAGCTCATGCAGCGCTTGGCCTCGGCGACGGCTTCGGCTTCGGACAGCGGCGCCAGGCGCTCCTCGAAATTGCCGAGTGCGGACTCGCGCGTCAGTGTCGTCACGTTGCGCCGGTGCCGCGGCGTGTAGGTGAAATGACCGAGGAACAGCTCCTCATGCGGGATCACGTAACGGTCCGAGCGATTGTCGTAGTTGTGGATGCCGACGTTCGCCTGTGCGGTGCCGCGGATCGGTTCATGCGTTTCGGTGAACGTGAGCCCCTTCTCGACCATCTTGCGCGTCAGATCGAACGCGTGGACGTCGACCTTCGGCCGCTTTTCCTGGTCCTCGCCGCGCAAGAAACGGTCGATGCCTTCGGCCGCGATCGCGCCGTGGCCGATCGCCGTGGTGAGCAGGTGCGGGCGGATCACGTCACCGCCGGCGAACGTGCCGGTCTTACCGGGGATCTGATAGTTCCTGTCAGTCGCGACGGCACCCTTGCCGATGTCGAACTCCTCCAATCCCGTGAAGTCGACCGCCTGGCCGATCGCCGAGACGACGAGGTCGGCCGGGATGTCTTCCTCGGTACCCTCGATGATCTTGATCTCGAGCTTCGGGCCGACGAACTTCGCTTCGCAGCGCGCGACGGTCAATGCGATCGCGCGGCCGTTCGCGTCCTTCACCACCTTGACCGGTGCGAGTCCGCCGCGGATCGCGATGCCCTCGGCTTGCGCCTGCTCGATCTCGTGCTTGTTCGCCTGCATCTTGTCGACGTTGAACACCGATGTCAGCGTCACTTCGGCGCCCTGTTTCGCGGACACCGAGGCAACGTCGTGGGCCATGTGCCCGGCGATCGCGAACTCGGGGAAGTCGGTCGGCTTCGCATGCTCGATATGGCCGAGGCGCCGCGCGACGGTGGCGACGTCGATCGACGTGTCGCCGCCGCCGATGACGACGACGCGCTTGCCGACGTGGCGCAGACGCCCGTCGTTGAACGCCTTGAGGAATGCTGTCGCGGTGACGACGTTCGGCGCATCGCCGCCAGGGGCCGGCAGCGGCCGGCCGGATTGCGCGCCCATGCCGAGGAACACCGCCGCGAAATCGCGCTTCAGCTCATCCAGCGCCACGTCGCTACCCACCCGGCTCTTCAGTCGCACCTGGACGCCCATATCGACGATGCGCTGGATCTCGGCATCGAGCACCTCGCGCGGGGTGCGAAACCCGGGTATGCCGTAGCGCATCATCCCGCCCAGATACTCGTGCTCGTCGAAGATCGTGACGTCGTGGCCTTTCTCGCGAGCTGGTACGCGCACGACAGCCCCGCCGGCCCGCCGCCGATCACGGCGACCTTCTTCCCGGTCTTCACCTGCGGGGCCGGGAACTTGAGGTTGTTCGCGATCGCGTATTCGCCGAGAAAGTGCTCGACCGAGTTGATGCCGACGTGGTCCTCGACTTCATTGCGGTTACAGCCGGTTTCGCACGGCGCAGGGCACACGCGGCCCATCACCGACGGGAACGGGTTCGCCTCGGTCAGCCGTCGCCACGCGTACTCCTGCCAACTCACGCCCGCCGGCGGCTTTTCGATGCCGCGGACGATGTTGAGATAGCCGCGGATGTCCTCACCCGAGGGGCAGCTCCCCTGGCACGGCGGCGTCGACTGGATGTAGGTCGGGCACTTGTGCGTGTAGCTCGCCTGGAAGATCTGGTCGCGCCACGAATCCCATTTCGCGTCGCCTTCCCTGTAGCGGCGAAACGTGAGCTTTTCGGCGGTCGGGCCGGGGGTCGTCGACATTGGCTGTTCTCCGAAGAAATCGTTCTCTGCTACTGTTTCGCGCCAAGACGGATCGCCGTGCTGACGAGCTGGTGCACGCCGCCGACCATGCCCATCTTGAAGCCGTAGTACGGCAGCACCTTCGAGAACTGCGCCTTGCAGATCGCGCAGATCGTCGCCATGAAGTTGACGCCATGGCCCGCCGCGACCTCCTGCAACGCCTCCATCCGCGGCAGCGCGCCCTTGACCCGCAGATCGAGGAGCTCGTCGGTCAGCAGTCCGCCGCCGCCACCGCAGCAGAACGTCGCCTCGTGCGTCGTGCCCGGCCGCATCTCGACGTACTTGTTCGCGACCGCGCGGATGATTGCGCGTGGAATCTCGAACTGGCCGCCGGGCGTGTCGCCCATCCTCGATGCGCGCGCGACGTTGCACGAGTCGTGGAACGTGACCACGCGGTGGTCGTTCGCCTCACGGTCGAGCGTGAGCGCGCCGCGCTGGATCAGGTCCCACGTCAGCTCGCAGATGTGCATCGGCTGGCGATAGCGCGAATCGAGCTGGCTCTGGAGCCGCCGTGCGAAGGGGTCGGTGCCGCCGGCGCCGATGCCGGCCAACGTGTTCCAGAAGCTGTATGCGACCCGCCATGCATGGCCGCATTCACCGACGACGATGCGCTTGACGCCGAGATCGAGCGCCGCTTCGCGGATGCGCAACGCGATCTTCTGCAACTGGTCGTAGTTGCCGATGAAGAGGCCGAAGTTGCCCGCTTCCGACGCGTGCGACGACAGCGTCCAGCGAATGCCGGCGGCGTGGAACACCTTGGCGTAGCCGATCAGGCTGTCGACGTGCGGCTCGGCGAAGAAGTCGGCCGAGGGCGTGACCAGCAACACCTCGGCGCCCTTTTCGTCGAGCGGGAAGCGCACGTCGGCGCCCGTCTCTTCCTTGACGTCTTCCTCGAGGCCTTCCAGCGTGTCGGCGAGCGCCGGGCCGGGCAGGCCGAGGTTGTTGCCGATCCGGTGGACCTTGCCGATGATCTCGTTCGAGTATTTCTGCCCGTAACCGACGGCGTCCATGATCTCCTTCGCCGCCATCGTGACCTCGGCGGTGTCGATGCCGTACGGGCAGAACACCGAGCAGCGGCGGCATTCGGAGCACTGGTTGTAGTACGTGTACCACTGGTCGAGCACGTCCTTCGTCAGCTCGCGCGCGCCCACGAGTTTCGGGAAGAGCTTGCCGGGCAGGGTGAAATGCCGGCGATAGACGCTGCGCATCAGGTCCTGCCGCGCGACCGGCATGTTGAGCGGGTCCTGCGTGCCGATGAAGTAGTGGCACTTGTCGGCGCAGGCGCCGCAGTGGACGCAGCTGTCGAGGTAGACCTTGAGCGAACGGTACTTGCCGAGGAGCTCGCCCATTTTCCCCAGCGCCTTCTCCTGCCAGTCGGCAGCGAGCTCGCCCGGAAAGCCCAGCGCCTGCTGCATCTTGTCGGTGGCGACATAGGGCTTCGAGGCGGCCATGGCCCCCGGCATGAGCGCCTGTGGCGCGCCGGGAAATTCGCGCAGCGCCGGAGCCTTGACGTCGGCGGCCATCGTCAGTGCCCGCCCGGTCGCCCGAAGGGCACCGACATGCCCCCTCCGGGGGGGTGCGAACGCAGCGAGCCTGGGGGTTTCATTTCAGCGCTTCGGATCGAGCTGCGCCGCCCAGGGCGCGAGATGGCGATGCTCGCGCGGGTCGTCGGCCTGGTTGCGCGTCGGCGAGAAGAAGAGGCCCGGCGCGTGCAGCAGCTTGGAAAACGGGAAGACCAGCATCAGCACGACGACGAGTGCAAGATGCGCGTAGAGCAACGGATCGGCGGGCAGCGGTTGCCAGTCGAAGTGGAGTAGTCCGATGAAGAACGCCTTGACCGCAACGACGTCGGTGTGAGCGATGAATTTCATGGCCAGTCCGGACGCCGCGATGGCGAGCAGCAGCGCCAGCATCAGGTGATCCGACGGCGTCGAGATGAAACGGACGCGCGCGACGAAAAAGCGCCGCGCCCAGAGGCCCGCGAGGCCCGCCGCCATCGCGAACCCGGCATAGATGCCGAACGGCTGCGCAAGCGCGACCCAGCCCCAGACCGGGTCGATGAAATAGCGCAGATGCCGCACCAGCACCAGCAGGAGGCCGGCGTGGAACAGCCAGCCGAGCGCCCACGTCCAGAGATTGCTCTTGAACAGGCTTTCGAACAGCACGACTTCGCGCAGCGATGCCGCAGCGCGACGCCGCTGCGCGTGGTCGGCGCCGGCGTGGTCGGGATCTTGAGCGGCGCCGGCGTGCGCGCGTAGTCGCGGATGCGATAGCGCGAGCCCGCCCGCGAATACCGCCGTCGCGAAATAGAACAGCAGCGGCGAAGGCGATGGTCGCGGCGGTCATGGCGGCGATGGCGGGTTAAGACGACGGCCGGGTGCCCCGACGCTGGCGCGACCCGACGGCGCGGATCAGACGCAGCCGGTGGGCTTCGGCAGGCCGGCGATCTTGCACGCCTGCTTTGCCGGGCCGTACGGGAACAGCTCGTACAGGTACTGGCTGTTGCCCTTGTCCGGGCCCAGCTGCTTGCCGATCGCCTTGGTCAGCACGCGAACCGCCGGCGCGATCTGGTACTCCTCGTAGTACTTGCGCAGGAAGTTCACGACTTCCCAGTGGTTGGGCGACATCTCGACGCTTTCCGCCTTCGCGATGAAGTTGGCGACGTCCTCGTTCCAGTCGGCAAGGTTGACGAGATAGCCTTCCTCGTCGGTTTCGTAGGGTTTGCCGCTCACTTCGATGGTAGGCATGTGCGTTTCCTCTCGTGGTTGAAAATCGATAAGGGCTCAAAGCCAGGATTGGCAGGTCTTGTGTTCGGCGACGAGGTCGACAAACCCGCCGTAATCGATTGTGGTCACGCCTTTGGCGACCCGGTCGGCAATGGCGCGCGCCTCGAGGTCGGGCAGGAGCGCGTAGATCTTGTGGCGGCGCATCGCGTCCTCGAGCCTGGCCGCCGTCGGCGTACCGCGCATGGCCGCATACACGCCGTCCTCGATCAACAGAATGCTGCCGGGCTCCGCGATGCGCAGGCAGGCGTCGAGCGAATTGCGTTCCAGCGGCGACTTGTTGACGATGTGGAGCATCGGGTTGCGGTCCGGTCAGAAGGAGAGCACGACGTCTTGCGTTTCCATCAACTTGCCCAACTCGGCGGACGGGAGCACCGTCACGTCGACGATGAAGTCCTCCTCGGTCAGCCCGCGCGCTTCCATCGACTCGCGTTCGACGTATAGCTTCTCCACGTCGTAGCCTTCGAGCGCACGATAGGTTGGCGAGAAGTTCTTCGTCTCGATCCCCTTGGTCTGCTGGCCCTTCTTCAGCTGGAAGACGCCGTCCTCGACGAACACCAGCGAGACGTCCTGCTCGAATGCGGCCGAGATCAGCACGACCTCCAGCGACTCGAGCGCGTAGACGGAGCCGTACGGCGCCGTGCGGTTGACGAACATGAACTTCTTCGCGGTGCCGGTTTCGGACATGGGTTCGTGCCTCAATCGCCGAACACGACGAGCCGGTCCGACTGGATGCCCGTCTCGACCAGCTGGCCGAGACCGGAGATCCGGAACCCGGGCGCGAGGTTCTCTTCCTTGATCCCGCGGCGCAGCGCCGCGGCCACGCAGACGACGAGATCCACACCGTGCTCCGCGGCGAGCTTCGACCAGCGCGCGACGATGTTGCGGTCGTCCTGCGGCGGCTCGGTCAGCCGCGTCGAGTTGTTGACGCCGTCGTGGTAGAAGAACACGCGGTGGATCGCGTGCCCCTTCGCCAGCGCTGCCTTGCAGAACAGGTACGCCGAGTCGCTCGCCTGATGTTGATAGGGCCCTTCGTTGACGAGTATGCCGAACTTCATGCGCTTCGTTCCATGACGGCGATCAGAATCGGATGTGCGTCGATGCGTTCAAATTCACGCGCGCGCCGCGCCAGTCGTCGATCAGGTACTTGGTGAACGGCAGGTCGGTCTTCTCGAAGAAGCGCGGCCAGCCGATGCGTTCGACCCAGTCGGACAGCCGTTCCCACGGGCGCGCGTCGGCCTTGTAGGCGGCCAGGATCCGCTTGACGACCGCGCCCACTTCGGGCCAGCGCGGCGGATTGTTCGGCAGTCCCGCGGCGACCATCTTCATGAACGTCGGTTTCGCGCGGGCGTTCGAATTCTTGCCGCCCACCCAGATCGCGAGCTTCGTGTACTCGGGATCGTTGATCTGCATCGGTGGGCACGGCGGATAGCAGGCGCCGCAGCACATGCACTTCTTTTCGTCGATTTCGAGCGACGGCTTGCCGTTGACGAGGGCGGGACGGATCGCGGCGACAGGGCAGCGCGCGACGACTGCGGGCCGCTCGCAGACGTTGGCAACGAGGTCGTGGTTGATGACCGGCGGCTTCGTGTGCTGGACGATGATCGCGATGTCGGCCTGTCCGCCACAGTTGATCTCGCAGCACGAGGTGGACAGGTGTACACGGTTCGGCATCTCCTCGCGCCTGAACTCCTCGTAGAGCTCGTCCATCAGCGCTTTGACGACACCCGACGCGTCGGTGCCCGGGATGTCGCAGTGGAGCCAGCCCTGCGTGTGCGCGATCATCGACACCGAGTTGCCGGTGCCGCCGACCGGGAAGCCGTTCTTCTCGAGCGCGGTGACGAGCGGGGCGACCTGCGCGGCGGAGGACACCATGAACTCGATGTTCGAGCGAATCGTGAAGCGCACGAAGCCTTCGGCGTAGGTGTCGGCGAGGTCGCACAGCTTGCGGATGGTCGCGACATCCATCTGCCGCTGCGTCCCCGCGCGCACCGACCATACCTCGTCGCCGGTGTGCGAGACGTGGTGCAGCACGCCCGGTCGCGGCCGGTCGTGATACCTCCAGTTGCCGTAGTTCGCCTTGAACTTCGGGTGCAGGAAGGGACGGTTGTCGGGGACGCCGCTCTCGATCGCGCGGCGCATTTGTGGTTGAGCCATGTCTCGTCTCCTCAGGCGACCTTCTTCGCGGCCTTCATCTTCGCCACTTCCTCGTCCCAGCCGTCCATCCGCACGTAGGGATTGGTGCGCGGCGAGGCCACCATGTTCGGGTCGATCGAGATATCGAGGGCCTCGAGGAAATTGACGATGCCGATGCGCTCGATCATCTCGCCGGTGCGCTCGTGCTCCAGCGCGTTCTCGGCGAAGAAGTCGATGATCTTCTGGCCCAGCTCGACCAGCTTCGCGCGGTCCTCGTCGGTCTCGAGCTTCATGAACGGTACGACGACCGTGCCCATCAGGTCGCCGATCTTCAGCGTCCGCTTGCCGCCGACGAGAATCGTCGCCCCCTTGTCCTTGCCGGGTGCCAGCGCGCCGGTCATCACGTTGATGCAGTGCATGCAGCGCACGCAGTCGCGGTTCTCGATTTCGAGACCGTGCGTGTCGCTGACCGCCACCGTCGACACCGAAGACCCCGGCTTCAGGTCCTTCACCTCCTTCAACTGGATCGCCTTGGTCGGGCAGCGCGCGACGACGTCGTTGACGAGCTCGTTCATCCCGTGCTTCACGAACCATTTGCTCGCGAGTGCTTCGTCGGTGCGGATGTTGTCGCGCCAGGTACCGATCACCGCCATGTCGGCGCGCTGAATCGAGTTCATGCAGTCGTTCGGGCAGCCCGAGAACTTGAACTTGAACTTGTACGGCAGCGACGGGCGGTGGATGTCGTCGAGGAAACTGTTGATGATCGTCCGGTGCGCCGTCGCTTCGTCATAGCACGACTGCTCGCAGCGTGCGGCGCCGACGCAGGACATCGACGTGCGCACCGCGGGGCCGGCGCCGCCCAGGTCGAAGCCGAGCTCGTTGATCTCGTCGAACGCCTTCTGCACGTTTTCGCTGGTGACACCCTGGAACATGATGTCGCCGGACTGGCCGTGGAAGGCGATGAGGCCCGAGCCGTGTCGCTCCCAGATGTCGCACATCTTGCGCAGCACGTCGGTGTTGTAGTGCATGCCCGCCGGCGGCATCACGCGCAGCGTGTGGAATTCGGCGGCGTCGGGAAACACCGGCTTGCCCGCGTCGTCCTTCAACTCGGTGAAGCGCGGGATCACGCCGCCGCCGTAGCCGAACACGCCGACGGTGCCGCCCTTCCAGTAGCCCTTGCGCGTGCGGTAGGACGTCTCGAGCTGGCCCATCAGGTCGACGACGTAGTCCTTTTCCTTGCGCGAGCCGCTTCAGTCCCGTGACGAAGCTCGGCCACGGGCCGCTCTCGAGCTGATCGAGCATCGGCGTCGGATGCATCTGCTTGGCCATGACTTGACTCCTCCTCGCGTTTGGCAGCGGAAACGGGCAACAACGCAAAAACAGCGACGCACGCGCGATAGATCGGTAAACACCATCCTTCGCGCCAATCCGCGGCCACGATTCGATACTGCGCGTTGCGCAACGGCCCCGTATTGACCTCGGACAAGGGCGCTATGCTACGGCCACCTTCCCGGCCGCCGCTATCACTCTGCCCGGCTACCCTGAATAAGCCGGATAGAGGAGGACGGAAATCACCCAGATGGAGTATTCGTGCATAGCTCCCCTTGGCTATGGACGCGTGGGGCCGAAAACTCGCTCAATATCGCGTTAGGCCGCAGGCTCGCGGAGGCGGCGGTATGGCGTGGCGGCGCACAATGCGATTGGCGGGCCATCCCGGCCCGGCATAACCGCTGCGAGTCACGCGAGCCATGCCGACACTCACGAGCGTCACGCGATTCAAGGTGCCCCTGGGCGGGCAGGACATCGAGCTGATGGAGGTGCTGCACGACGCCGGCGGCATGCGCTTCCTGCGCGTTCGCATCCGGGAAAAGAGCCGGTTCACGATCTTCGATATCGACCCGGTCACGGCACAGCGGTGGGGCGAGGTGATGCGGCGCTGGGGCGAGGCCAATGCGGCCGGTGCGGAAGCGCCCGAGTGACGGCCGGGAGTGCAGGCCGTACGAACGTCCGGAACGACATGCCGGCGAGAGGAGTGCGTGTGGAGATGAGCGACGCGCCGGTCATCGACGTCGTGTTCGCCATTGCGGGCACGACCCTTCCGGTCGAGCACGCGTACGAACTGTGGCGCGAAACGGTCCGCGTCCTGCCATGGCTTGCCGACGAAGTCGAAGCCGGGATACACCCGCTGAAGGCCTCGCCCGGCGGCGAGGCGTATCGTGCTCATCGCGCGGCGCACGAAGCTCGTGCTGCGCGTGCCGCGGCGCCGTGCGCAGGACGCGCTGGCGCTCTCCGGGCAGACGCTGAGGGTCGGCGCCGGTCTCGCCGTCGGCGCTGGTGCCGAGCGCCACTTGCGGCCGTGGGCGACGTTGCACGCGCAGCGCGTGGCGACCGACGCCGGCGACGACGCGGGCTTTGGCGACGAGGTCGCCCGGTGGCTCGCGGCCCGAGCGGTCGACTGCGAATTCATCACCGGGCCGGCGCCGGATGCAGTGCGCCGGCGACCGCAACATTCGCGGGTATTCGGCTTGTGCTCCATGGCGTGCGACCGGCGGACTCCCTGCGCGTCCAATGCGAAGGCATGGGCGGCGACCGCGCGTTGGGCTGGGGCATATTCATCCCGCACAAGTCCATCGCGGCGGTCGGTTGACCTGTTCGCAAAACGGCAACGGACCGGGTTTGCCGAGGGTCAAAGCAACGGAGGGTGTGATGGCGTATATGGTCAATGGAGTCGAGCTTGCGACGGACGGCGACGGCTATCTGGTCGAACCCGATTTCGGCGACGAGATCGTCGCGACGATAGCGGAGGCTGAGGGCGTCGCGCTCACCGACGCGCACTGGGAGGTGATCCGGTATCTGCGCGACGAGTACCAGGCGAACGGCCACACGCCGAACTTCCGCAACATGCTGAAGGGATTCCAGGCGATCCGGCCCGAGGCCGACAGCAAGTACCTCTACGATCTCTTTCCGCTGGGACCGGCGAAGCAGGGTGCGAAGATCGCCGGCCTGCCGCAGCCTTACGGCAAGGGTGGCTACTGTATTAAACGGCGCGGGCGGCGCACCGCTCGCGCGACGGGACGACGATGATGACCGACGAAGTGACCCTGCGACCGAACGTCACGCTCGACATGCGCGGCACGAGCTGCCCCGCGCCGCTGCTCGGCGCGAAGAAGCTCGTCGACGATCTGAAGCCCGGCGAGGTGCTGGTACTGCTGTCCGACTGCCCGGGCACGCACGACGACCTGTTCGCCTGGGCGAAGTACACGGACAACCACATCGCCCGGACCGAGCGGTTGCGCGGACGGCGGCCACGCGTATCACATCCAGCGCGGTCGCTCGCGGCATCCGACGGCGAACGCGGTGCTCGACCTGCGCGGCACCTCGTGCCCGGGCCCCATCGTCGAGGCGAAGAAGCTCCTCAACGGCATGCGCGCCGGCGAGACGCTGAAGCTCGTCAGCAACTGTCCCGGCGTTGCCGGCGACGTCGCCGACTGGGTGAAGGTGACCGGGTTCAAGCTCCTCGAGACCGAGGAGATCGGGCCGGGCGAGTTCGAGTTCTACATCGGCAAATGGGACGGACGACAGCTTTCCGGACTACGCTTTCGAACGCGTCCGTCTGACCCTGCGCATGCGCGTCAAGAGCCACTGGTTCAAGTCCGAAGCGCCCGAAGAGCGCGACCGAGATCGCCGGCGCTGCCGCGTTCATCGTCTTCCGGATCGCGCAGAACGCGCTGAAGAACATGCGCAAGGCGAATTTCGAGCTGCCGGCGGGCGAGCGCTACTTCGCGTTCCTCTCCGAGTTCCTCGTGTTCCTGACGCTTGCGCGCCGACCGGATCGCGCACGGCGCGCGGTGACGACGCGTGGCGCGTCGAGTTCACGACGGCGCTCGCCAACCGCGTCGGCGAATTCCTCGCCGACAACGAGGCCGACCTCCTGCGCGTGGACGCGCCCGGCGAATGCAAGCGACGGTTCGTTGCGCTGGTCAACGCGCGGTCGCCCGACTACGCCGAATGCGGCTGGACCGACGACGGGCCCGACTACGCGTTCCTTCGCTGCCTCGGGCATCGGGTTGCCGAGGTGATGGAGGAGCACGAGTGGACGTGGGCGGTGCCGCAGGTGATCGACAGCGAGGCGCCCGAGGCGGTCGCGACGCTGCAGCGCGCGATGGCGGGCCTGCTCGACGTGACGCCGCGGCGGAGCGCGCGCGCGCGTCGGCCGCGCGCGGCGAATGAGGACGACGATGCCGATGGGCGCGACGATGGGCGGCGTCGTCCGCCGGCGGCGAGCCCGTTCGACCCGGACAACGACGCGGGCTACCGCGCATGGCGCGCGGCCAAGCTCGCGCGGTACCCGGCCGACGTGGCGGCGCTGACGGTCGAGGTCGGCGACCCGCGCGCGCTGACCAGGGCCGAGCACGCGGCGCCTGCTCGCGCGCTGCCGGCGCGCGAACATGGTTGTCTACGCCAGCGCGTGTACCGACGCCGACAAGGAATGTCGCGCAGCAGCTCGGCGCCAGTTCGGGCTCGCGAGCCTCGATCGCAACTGGCTCGCCGACGACGACGGCGTGAGCCAGGTCACGGTAACCGGGGAGGCGGGTCGCGGCGAGTACATCCCGTACACGAACCGTCCCATCCGCTGGCATACCGACGGCTACTACAATCCGCCGCAACGCACGATCCGCGCGATGGTGCTGCATTGCGTCGCGCGCGCGGCCGAGGGCGGAGAAAATGCGCTCCTCGACCACGAGATCGCCTATCTCATGCTGCGCGATGCCGATCCGGCCCATGTGCGCGCGCTGATGCAGGCCGATGCGATGACGATTCCCGAGCGCGCCTGACGAGGAGGGCGTCGCGCGGCCCGCCCAGACGGGCCCCGTGTTCTCCGTCGATCCGCTAACCGGCGCGCTCCACATGCGTTATACCGCGCGCACGCGCAGCATCGAGTGGAAGCAGGACTCCGCCTTGCAGGCCGCGCTCGCCGCGCTCGAGTGCCTGCTTGCGAGCGACTCGCCCTACATCCGCCGGCTGACGCTCGCGCCGGGGATGGGCATCCTGTGCAACAATGTGCTGCACGACCGCAGCGGTTTCACCGACGATCCCCAGCGGCCGCGGCGCTTGTACCGCGCCCGCTACCACGAGCGCATCGCGGGAACATGACGTCCCGTTCCGTGCCGCCTTCGCCTGCACCCGAAGGGAAACATGACGCAGTGGCTGACCCTGTCCCGCGCGGCGCGCCTGATCGGCGTCCCCCGCGGCGCGCTGCAGCGTCAGGTGCGCGATGGCGAGCTGCCGACCAACGATGGCCTGATTTCGACCGAGGGGCTGCTTCGTCTCTATCCGCAGTTCAGCCTCGAGGAATCCGGCGCCTTCGAGCGCGTGGCGAAGCTGAAGGACGAAGCTTTCGGGCGGCGTGTGCAGGAGCGCGTGCTGCCGCCGCAGGAAGTGCTGGCGCAGCGATTGTTCGCGCAAAGCCGCGAGCTCGCCGACCTGCGCCGGCATCTCGCGCGCTATCACCAGTTGGTCGTCGCGCTGCAGGAAAGGCTCGACGCGTTCGCGGCCGCGGCGCCGGGTCGCCGCTGTCGATGACCTTCGCGCGGCGCTCGAACGCGGCCTGGCCGAAGTGCTCGCCACCGAATCCGCCGACGCGCTCACCATTATGGACGACATGCTCAAAGTGGTCTCCGCTCACGTGACGGTACGCCCCAGCGGCCACGAGTTCTTCGTCGAGGGCCGCGACACGCTGCTGCAGGCCGGGCTCAAGGCCGGCCTGAAGCTCAACTACGGCTGCGGCAACGGCACCTGTGGGCTCTGCAAAGCGCGCATCGTTGGCGGCGAAGTGATCAAGGCGATGCCGTTCGATTATCCGCTCTCCGAAGCGGAACGCCTGCAGGGCTACACGCTGCTGTGCGCGCATTCTGCCGGCTCGTCCGACATCGTGATCGAGACGCTCGAAGCGGTGGGCCCGGGCGAAATTCCGGAGCAGGAGATCGCCGTGCGCGTCCGGGCCGTCCAGGTGCTCGCACCCGACACGCTGCTGCTGCATTTGCAGACGCCACGGACGAACCGGCTGCGCTTCCTGGCGGGACAATGCGTGACACTGTTCGGAGGATCGGACGGGACCGACGCGCAGGCGGTGTATCCGGTCGCCAGTTGCCCGTGCGATGACCGCAACCTCCACTTCCACGTCGGCCGCAACGCGCACGACGCGCTGGCGACATTGCTGTTCGACGGCGCGATCAAGACCGGGGACCCGTTGACCGTGTGGGGACCCGTCGGCGACTTCGTGCTCGCGGAAAGCGCGCGGCCCCTTGCGTTCCTGGCGTGCGACACCGGGTTTGCGCCGGTGAAAAGCCTGATCGAGCACGCGATGGCCGCCGACGAGGCCGAGTCGCTGTCGCTCGGCTGGCTCGCGACGCGTCCCGACGGGCACTATCTCGCCAATCAGTGCCGGGCGTGGGCGGCCGCACTCGACCAGTTCCGATATGTGGCGCACACCGACGCCGATCCGGAGAATGGCGCGCGGCGAATGGTCGACGCGATGGCGGCCGATCTGTCGCTCGCGAAGCAAGATGTCTACGTAGCGGGCCCGGCGGCGTTCGTCGACGCGGCGGCAGCCGCGCTCGGCACCCACGGCGTCCCCTCTGGCCAGCTTTTCCGGTGCGTCCTCTGAAGGCGCGATGAGCGAGCGCAAGATCATTCCCGTGGCGAGCGCCGCCCCGGCGGCTGCGGGCGATTGCAGCGGTGCCGAGCCGTTTGCGCTGATGGTGCTCGGCGACAGTATGGCGCCCGAGTTCGTCGAAGGCGAAGTGATCGTCGTCGAGCCCGAGGGCCTGGCGACGAACGGCTCGTTCGTCGTTGCGCAAGTCGAAGGGGAGTGGACGCTGCGCCAGCTCGTGTCGGCGCAGGCGGGCTGGCAGTTGCGGCCGCTGAACCCGACGTACCCGACCGCGGACCTCGCCGACCTCGCGCCGGTGCGTGGCGTCGTGATTCAGAAGAGCAAGCCAGGGCGCAGGCGAGCATCGAAGCGCTACGTCGACTGACGTTGCGACAATTGAAGGAGAGCGTGGTGCCCTATTTCATCTATCGCGTGTTCCCGTTTCGCCGCCTCGAGAAGGTCGACGCGGCGGCGTCGTTCGGCGAAGCCTCCGCCCGGGCGAAGGCGCTTCGCGCGAGCCCCGAGCGGCCAGCCGATTGCATTGTCAAAGTGATTTTCGCCGCGAACGAGCGCCAGGCCGAGGATCTGCTCTCGCAGGTCCGCGAGCCCGCGCCGGGCGTGGTCGGCGACGAGTGACCACGACGGCAGGCGAAACAACGGCATCGGCGATGGACGAATCGGCATTTCGCGCGGCGCGTGGTGCGGCGAATCCGCGCTTCGACCTCCTCGTCGAAACCGTGCAGGGGAACTGCCACATCACCGACGCGCGGCATGCGCGGAACATGACGCTGTGCACGTACCTGCTCGAGATGCGCGAGCTCTATCGCTGGGAGAACGGCGTGCCGCTGACCGAGCCGCTGTCGCGCTCCGCCGTCGGCGCATGGCTGTCCGACCGCGAGACGCTGTGGTCCCGGGTCGAGGGCGACGACTACCGGCCGCTGCCGGTGGACGATTGCCTGGTCGAACCGTTCGACGTGCAGAGCGCCAACCGCATGCTCGTTCCGCGCGGGTTCGTCTATGGCGCGGGCATCGGGCGCTTCGGCAAGCCGCAATTCTTTCTCGGTGCGCTCGAACGCGAGGAGTGGCGGGAAGGCGCCCGCATCCTGGTGTCGCGCTGCGAGTACGCGCGCGACCTGGCGCCGATGCCGGCCGCCCTCCGTGACGGCACGATCTACGTGCGGCTCGAATCGCTGCAGCGCGTGCTGTGGGAAAAGGCGGAGGCCTGGGCGGTGAAGCGCCCGGATGGGGCGCTCAAGTCCGCCCTTGATGCCCACGGGTTCGCCGCCGATCCCGATGCCGCGTTGGCGTCGATGACCGCCGCAGAGGGCGATACACTGATTCTGCACGAGCTAGGCGAACACAGGGCAGCGGCGGAGCTCGGTCCGCCTTGGGAACGGATGCTCGCGGGACTTGCGAGCCGCCGCGCCGAGCTTTTCGTGCGCGCGGTGCGCGATCATCTGGCCGATTGCACGACGACATTGCCCGCGCTGCTCGCGCGCGATGCGCCGGCGTCGCTGCACTTCTGGTTTGCCAATCTCGACGGCATGCGGCGTGAACTTTTCCCGCACGTCGTCGCCGGCTACGAAGCGTGGCGCGACGGCGACGGGGGGCGTGCCCTCCATGTGGGGGTCGTTGCCGGCGCCACCCATTGGCGCGACGTTTGCGCGCAGGTTCTCGCGCTGTACGAACGCGACGGGCCGGCGGCCGAGCGCGCGATCGAGGCGCTCGCATCCGCCCCCGGAACACGGTTCTGACGCGCGCGCCTCGCCCGCGGCGCCCGGACCGCATTTGCGCGGTCGCGGACCTGCCGTTCAACCGTGACCGAGAGCGGCCGTCCCCTCCGCAACGAAGGCCGGACTGTCCGTCGTTTGACGGGCGCCGGCCGTGGGGTCCGGCAACGGCCTCGCGACTATGAGCGGGCTACGGCTCGCCCGTCTCGCGCGTCCTCTCCTCCGTCTGCTCGTCCGCCCATTCCTCGTAGCACTTCAGGCCGCAGAAGTACACGACGTAGTCGCGTACTTCCTCGCTTTGTGCCTGGGATCTGGGAATTTCCTTGAGGCAGACCTCGCATTCCACGAGGTCGACGTCGACCGCCTCCGGGTTCGTGACCATTCGGCACCTCCTCCCGCAGCATGAGCGAAAGCCGAAAGCAGACCCCATGCGACCCACCCGCACGGATCCGCGACCGTCCGTGAACGATAGTTGTCGCGGCGGCCGTCCGCCTTGATCCCGGGCAACTAACGCCGAAAAAGCCCGCTCCCGCGGTCGGGACCCGTTGGCGACGACGTCCCGGATCTACTGCAAGAAGGACGCCGTACGCGATTACGCGCACGCCGCGTACGTCAAGGGGCCGGTGTATGAACGACTTCCGCAACCAGCGCTCGTGTACCCCGTAGCGAATTGGCGACAAGGCACAAGCGCTCGGCCTTCTCCAGCAGTGCGCGCGCCTTGGCGGCGTCGGCGGTCCGTGGAATTTCCAGCGTCGCATAGGTGGTGTACTGAGTGAACCACGTAACGCCACCGGCTCTCTCCAGCACGCCGTCGACGCGGCACTTGAGGTCGGTCCACTCGAGTTTGGACGCCAGCGCGACGGCGCGGAACGTCAGGATGAAGCAATCGGCGACCGACGCGCACAACAGTGTCTCCGGCGACCAGACGTCGCCGGGACCGTCGAACTCGGCCGGCGGAGCCGTCGCGATCTCGGCCAGGCGCGGCGAGGTGACGGCCGTCGAGGTGACGGCCGTGTTACCGGCCGGTTGGCCGGAGGCACTGGCGGTATACAGGTGAGGATAAGGATGCACGCAACGCTCCCATTGCACTCATCGGGATCGGGCGATTTGGTATTGCGATTTTCCGCCAACAGCCGGCAGAATGTTTCGTGCTTTGCTGCCGTTCACTCATTTTCGATCCACCGGCCGGTCTCGGCCTTCATCACGTAGCACCGAATGCGGTCGCAATCAGTGAGGCGGCCAGGGTCGGATAGCGCATGGATTCTTCCCTTGGAAAGATTCGATAAATTGGGACGGTGGCCCGAAGCCGCGAACAGTCGGTCCCAAGAAAGACGCGGCGCGCGATAAGGCGCATGCCGCTTCGACAATTGTCTTGCCGCCG
>CAWAFI010000006.1:0-133259 GCA_963781285.1 uncultured beta proteobacterium | reverse complement strand
GCTTCCCCGGGATCGGACGCTCGACGGCAGCGGCGATCGCCGCGTTCGCGTTCGGCGCACGCGCGGCGATCCTCGACGGCAACGTCAAACGCGTGCTAGCGCGGCATCGCGGTATCGCCGGCTATCCCGGCGCGCCGAAGGTCGAGCGCGTGCTGTGGCAAAGCGCCGAGTCGCTGCTGCCCGTGCGCGAGGTCGCGACCTATACGCAGGCGCTGATGGACCTCGGCGCGACGATCTGCACGCGGACCGCACCGCGTTGCACCGCCTGTCCCGTCGCGGGCGATTGCGTGGCGCGAGCCGCGAATCGCGTCGCCGAGTTGCCGTCGCCGCGCCCGCAAAGAGTACTGCCGCAGCGGGCCGTGCGCGTGCTGGTGATCGAGCGTGCCGGCGCGATCCTGTTCGAAAAGCGTCCGGCGACCGGCGTGTGGGGCGGCCTGTGGAGCCTGCCCGAAACCGACGTGGAGACGGATGTTGCCGCGCACTGCCGCACGCGGTTCGCTGCCAGGGTCGACGCCGGCGACGAGCTGCCGCCGATCGAGCACGTCTTCACGCATTTCCGACTGACGATTGCCCCCGGCGCATCACGGTGCGCTCGTGGCCGCCGCGGGCCGAAGCGCCGGGTCTGTTGTGGCTGCCACGCGAGGACGCGCTCGCCGCCGCGCTGCCCGCGCCGATCCGGAAGCTGATCCGGTCTCTCTGATCGTCGCGCCACTCAGCGCGGCGTGGCCGGGCGCCAATCGCGCAGATCGGGCGGCAACAGGCGCGCGTGATCGGGATGCACGACACGGAATGCGGCGAGTTCCTTCGCCGCATCGTCGACGCGGCCTTCATCGATGAGTTTCCTGATCAGCACGATCCAGTCCGCGACCGGCAGCTTCGCGTGGTCGGACTCCGGCGCACGCCGTTCGGATTTCGCGTCGACGCTCTGCTCGGCGGGGGTATGCGCCAGCGCACCGGCCCGGGTCCCTGCGCCAGCCGCTGCCTGGCGCTGCGGTGCGAACGACGGCGTGCGTGTCGCAGCGATGCCGTCCTTCGCGGACGCTCCCGACACGTTCGCCGGTTGTGCAGGCGCGGACGGTGGCGCAGCGCGCGGCGGCTCCGGAGCGCGCTCTGTCCGCCCGGTCGTTGCGGGTGCCTCGGCGAACTTGCCGGACACGACACCAGCCTCGCTCGTTGCCGCGGTCTTCGACGGTGCCGGCGGCGCAGCACCGGCTTCACTTGCATCGCGTTTCGCCGCGTCGGCGGGGAACGGTTCGGCGACCCGCGCTGGCGCGGGCATCTCGGCGTCCGCCTTTCTCTTCGCTTCGGCACTCGCCCGCGCATCGGAGGGGACTGCCCTTCGTTCTTCCGCGACCAGCGGCGCCGGTGTGTCCTTGCGCAATGCCGCTACCGGCGGGGGAGCCGTCGTGGCGTCGGTTCCGGCGCGCGGGCGCGCGGCGGAGAGCAACTCAGGCGGTGCCGGCGTGCCTGTGGAAGGAGCCGTGTTTTCCCTCGCTGCGCCTTCAGTCGCTTGCATGCGCGGGGCCGCCGACGCTTCGTCGCGCACCGCTTCGCTCTTGCGCTGCGCGATCTGCGGCGGCGCCGGCATGTCGGACACGACCGCGCTGTCGCCTCCCGGCGCTCCGACGTGATCGGGGGTCGCGAGCTGCAGGAGGCCGATCGCGACGGCACCGATCGTCGCGGCGGCGGCGAGCGGCCACCACCAGCGTTCCGGGCGCAGCGCGAGGGGCACGTGGGTCACGGGCGCGTCGGCGGGCCGCGGCCCGGCGCCCGCCTCGCGGCGCGCTGCGGCGCGGATTGCGTCGTCGAGCGCCGGCGACGGCTCCTCGCTCGAGGCGGCACGCCACGCCGCGTCGAAGCGCGGGTCGGCGAGGTCGCGAACGTCGTCGGGTTTGCGTGTGGTCATTGCAGGTCTTTGAGTTCCGTGCGCAGCTTGGCAAGTGCGTAGCGGATGCGGCTCTTCACCGTTTCGACACCGGTACCGGTGAGCGCCGCGATTTCGGACAACTCGAGCCCGCCTTCCTGATGCAGCAGAAACGCCTCGCGCTGCGCTTGCGGCAACGCCGCGAGCGCAACCTTCAGGCGGGCGCCGATTTCGCGCGCGCCGACGCGGACCTCCGGCTCGTCGTTGCGCGTGCCGGCAATCGCGGCGAGCGGATCGTCGTCGCAATCGGCGTCGGCGCTCGCCGTCACGAGCTCGACGTGGCCGCTCGCGCGCCAGTGGTCGATCAGCCGGTTGTGCGCGATCCGGTAGAGCCACGTCGTGAACTTCGCCGTCGGTGCGTACGCAGCGCGGGCACGGATCACGTTCATCCAGACGTCCTGGAACAGCTCGTCGGCCTGCCCCGTGTTGCCGCAGTGGCGCAGCAGATAGCGATAGACGCCACCCTTGTGCCGTGCGTACAGCACGTCGAATGCCGCGGCGTCGCCGGCGGCGTAGCCGAGCATCAATGCCTCATCGCCTTCGGGGGTGCGATCGGCAGCGGCGAGGGCAGGCGCGGGCATCGCCCGCGAGTATGCGAGCGGCCGACGCCTTCGGCAACCGGGGTCTTGCGCCGTCAGCGCGGCGGCGGATCCGGAACGAACCGCGGCGTCCACGCGGGGAACGGGTTCGGTGTGCGCGCGATGACGGGTGGGGGCAGGATTCCCATCGCGATCAGGTTCTCGCGGCGATCGTAGTGGATCGCGATCGTCTCGTTCGGAGTCGCGCTTTCGCGTTCGAAACGCACGACCTGCGCCGGCGCGTCTTCGCTGCGACCATGGCCCGTGCCCAGTTTCGCCATCGGCGCCGCCGGCGGCACCGGCATCATCGAACCGGAGCTGGCGGAAGACTGCGCATCCTGATCGCGGGGCGCAGCGGCCTCTGCGCTCGCGCGGCTGTCCTGTGCAAACGTGCTCGCCGCGTCGGCCCCCTGACGTTCCATCGGCATCTCGCGGCGCCCTTCGCTGGCAATCTTGCCGGGCCGGTCCTTCCATGAGACCTGCCGCGGCCTTTCGCGGAACACCGCGACGCCGATCACGCCGACATTCTCCGGCCGGCCGGTGCGCGTGGCGTACGCGTCGGGCAGCTCCGTGAAATAGAACGCGGCCGTGCGCGCGAGATTCTTGCGCCAGCCGTGAATATCGGCGCATTCGTACGCGGCGAGGACGTAGCCTGATTGCGCGGGCGACGCGGTGTCACCGGTGATCGCATTGACGCCGTCGACACTCATCACCGCCAGCACGCGCCCCGCGCTCGAGTTGCAGAACCGGATCGAGTATTCCTGGCCGGGCATCCCGACGATCCAGTTGCGGCCGCCGTGGGCGTAGACCGGCAGCACCTGACCGTCGCCGCGGGTCACGATGTCGAGGTTCCCGAGCCGGCCCACCGCTGTGGCAGAAGTGGAGGCAAGCGCAAGGGCGATCGCCCAGCCTAGCGCGCTAAATGTGAGCGCACACTTACCGCTGCAAGCCCGCGCTTTGGTCGTTGGGTGCCGTTGCCGAGCGTTGTCCGCCGCCATGTCGTCCTCCGTGGTTGATTCCATTCGGCCGTTTTCGCGGCCGTGCCCACCTCTATGAACGGTGCGAACCGACCGGCAGGGTCAAGCCGAGTGAACAACCCGACCGCGCGCGACCGGTTCCTTGTAACCGATCCGGCGTACCCCATCTGGCGAATGGAGGCGCCCCGAGGCGCAATGCCATAATTTCCGGATGCCCGGCCCCGAGAATCTTCCCGCCCTCGTTACGGCGCTCGCGTTCGGCCTCGCCGTCGTGTTCGGCGCGGTCGCGCAGCGCGTGAACTTCTGCACGATGGGGGCCATTTCCGATGCGGCCAGCTTCGGCGACTGGCGCCGGATGCGGATGTGGGTGCTCGCCATCGCCGTGGCCATCGCCGGCGCGGCGGCGCTGCAGGCGCTGGGGCTCCTCGATCTCACGAAGTCGCTCTACACCGGAAGCCGGATCGCCTGGCTGTCGATGCTGGTCGGCGGCTTCCTCTTCGGGTTCGGCATGACCCTGGGCTCGGGCTGCGGCAGCAAGACGCTGATCCGCCTCGGCGCCGGCAATCTGAAATCGCTGATCGTGCTGGTCTTCCTCGGCATCTCCGCGTACATGACGCTCAAGGGCGTGTTCGCGGTGTGGCGGGCGGCGGCGCTCGATCCGGTGCGTGTCGAGATCGCCGCGGGGAGCTCCGACCTGCCGTCGGTCCTGGCCGCGCTCGGCCTCGGCGCCGGCGTGAAAGCGTGGCTGCCCTACGCCGTGGCCGCCGGCATCGCGGCATGGGTGTTCGCGAACCGCGACTTTCGCGCGACGCGCGAGATGATCGTCGGCGGCCTCGTCATCGGCGCGGTGATCGTCGGTGGCTGGTACGTTTCCGGCCACGTCGGATTCCTGGCCGAGGACCCGAAGACGCTCGAGGAGAAATTCGTCGCGACCAACTCGGGGCGAATGGAATCGTTCAGCTTCGTCGCACCCGTCGCGTACCTGCTCGAGCTCCTCGTCTACTGGACCGATCAATCGCGCGTGCTGACGTTCGGCATCGCCGCGGTGCTCGGCACGATCGTCGGGTCGGCGGCGATGGCGCTGGCGATGAAGACCTTCCGCTGGGAAGGCTTTGCCTCGACCGAGGATCTCGCCAACCACGTCGCGGGCGGTATCCTGATGGGCTTCGGCGGCGTGACCGCGCTGGGCTGCACGATCGGGCAGGGGCTGTCCGGCGTGTCGACGCTGGCGCTGGGCTCGTTTCTTGCGTTCTTTGCCATCGTCGCGGGCTGCATTTCTGCGCTGAAGTACCAGATGTGGCGGTTGGAGCGGACGGGCTGACCAGCCCTTCCACCTTCCACCGGACGCTGCAATAGTCAACCGCGTGTCGCTGCCGGACGTTGTCTTGCCATGATCATTTTTGATCTCGCGTGCGCGCAGGGCCACCGCTTCGAGGGTTGGTTCGCCTCGGCGGATGATTTCACGCGCCAGGCGGGCGCGCACTGGTGCGCTGCCCGCTGTGCGACGACGCCGAGGTCGCCCGCGTACCCTCGGCGAAAGTTCGCGTCGGGCGCAGCGGTGCACGTACGGCACCATCGCAGCCTGCGCCGCCGACATCTCCCACGACCTCCGAAGTCGTCGCGGGATTCCCTGCCGAACTCGTCGCCAAGCTGCGTGAGGTCGTGCGCAATACCGAGAACGTCGGTCGTCGCTTCCCCGAAGAAGCACGCAAGATTCACTACGAGGAAGTGCCGGCGCGTCCGATTCGCGGTCAGGCGTCGAAGGAAGAGTCCGAGGCGCTGGCAGAAGAGGGCATCGACTTCTCGCCGCTGCCGGATTTCCTCACGCGCGACACGCACTGAGCGGTGCTCGTCGTCGCTGCCGCGGACTCATTCCGTGCGCATGCGTCGATTGAGCCGGGACCTCGGAGTCGGCTATACTTCACCGTTTTTTACGGCGGGCCGTTAGCTCAGGTGGTAGAGCAGCGGACTTTTAATCCGTTGGTCGCTGGTTCGACTCCAGCACGGCCTACCAAAGTCCGGCTCTTACGCAAGGCCCGCCCGCGCGAAATGCCTTGTACGGGTCGTTAGCTCAGCTGGTAGAGCAGCGGACTCTTAATCCGTTGGTCGCAGGTTCGATCCCTGCACGGCCTACCAATCGAGGCCCCGCGCGCAACGCGCGGGGCCTCGTCCTTTTTCGCGGGAATGCGGCGATGCGTGCCTTAGGTGCGATCGTGATTTCGCGGCTCCGGCGCGCCTTCGCGTCTTCCCATCGGCCGGCGCTTTAGGGCAGAATGGACGCGGGTCGGGCCGTTAGCTCAGCTGGTAGAGCAGCGGACTCTTAATCCGTTGGTCGTAGGTTCGATCCCTACACGGCCTACCAATCCCCTCTCGGCGCGGACAGCGATCGAGTTCGATTGATCGGGCGCCCGGCCGCTGTTTCCGCGACAATCCCCTGCGATGCCGCTCGTGTCCCGTACGTCGCCCCCGGCGCCGTTCCCGCCGCTGTGGGTGGTGCTGGTCCTTCCCGCGCTCGCGGCCGTCGCACTCTTCGTGCCGCAACTCGGCGCGGGATTCCTCGGCGACGACTATGGTCTGTTGCACGCGTTCGACGGCTGCGACGGTGTGCGCGGTATCGCCGCGTGCGTGGCGCAGACGTTCGTTGCCGGCGTGGGTCCGCCGAGCAACCAGTACCGTCCGCTCACGATGCTGTCGTTCGCGCTCAACGCGATGCACGGCGCCGATCCGCTCGGCTGGCGCCTGGTGAACGTCGGTCTCCATGCGGCCAATGCGGCGCTGGTGGCGCTGGTCGCGGCACAGCTCGCGGGGGCCGCGACGACGCACGGGCGTTATGCGGCGCTGGCGGCGGGCTGGTTGTTCGCCTGGTTCGCGCCCGGCGTCGAGGCGGTGGCCTGGATTGCGGCGCGCTTCGACGGCATGGTGCTCTTCTGGATCCTCGTGGCCGCGTCCGCGTTCCTGCGGAGTCGACATTGGCGCGACGGCTTCGGCATCGCGAGCCTCGTTGCGACGGTGCTCGCATTCATGAGCAAGGAAGCGGCGACGATCGGCCCGGTACTGATCGTTGTGCTCGCGTGGTGGAAGGAGCCAGTCGAGCGCGGGCTGTGGCGCAACGCGCTGCGCGCACCGCTTGTGGCTGCACCGTGGCTGCTGATCGCGGCCGCGTATTTCATTTTCCGGACATTGCTCTTCGGCGATCCGTTCCGCTTCTTCCCCGGCAGCTCGCCGCTGCGTTCGCTGCTGACGGGCGAATGGCTGGCGGCGTTACCCGGCATCGTCGGCTGGTCAGCGGTCGCCCTGCCGGGGGCCGAAGCGCGAACCATGTTCGCATTGGCGGGCGTCGCGTTGCTCGGCTGCGCAATCATCGCCGGCCTGCGCGAACGCGCCAAGGGACGCGCGCTGCTGGCGCTCGCGGTGGCGGTGCTGGCAGCGTTCGCGCTGCTGCTCGCGCACGTGCGCTGGGCGGCGAACGGCGAAGGCGGGCGGGTGCTGTATGCGATCGGCGCCATCGCCATCCTCGGCCTGACGCTACCCCTCACGGCAGCCGACCCGCGGCTGCGCGGCGTGGCGTGGCTGGCGGCGAGCGTGCTGCTCGCGAGCGAATTCGCGCTCGCACAGGCGGTGGTCGAGCGCTGGACGCGCGCCGGCGCCGATATTCGGTTGCTCGCGCGCGCGCTCGCCGAGACGGCGGCCGCCACACCCGCCGACGGCTACGCGTTTGTCGTGATTCCGGATCACGTGGGCGCGGTTCCGTTCGGACGCAATGCGCAAGGCGGGTTGATGTTGCCGCCGGTGCAGGCGGACTCGCTCTCGCCGCGGCTCGTCGTGCAGACGGAAGACGAGCTCGCGCGCTGGCCGGATCTTTTCGAGCGGGATATCATTGGCCGCCTGCGGCGCGAACCGGTGCACAGCGTGGTCGCGAATCTCAACACGCCGAAGGTGCCGCCTCCGCACATGCTGCCCGACCGCTACTTCTGCTGGAACCCGCATGCGGGCGCGCTCGCGCGCTTGCCGCTGCTGCACGAAGCCGGGCTCGAGAACTGGAATGCCGCGTGGTCGCGCGCGCTCGCTGCCGCCGGCTGTCGTGAATGACGGGAGGCGCCGGCGATGCGCGGGCGCCCTCGCCGGCGCGCCGCGGGCCTCCGGCGAATGCCGGCCCGATGATCGCGCTCAACGATCTGGCGCGCCATCACGCGCCGTTGCGTGCCGACCTCGACCAGGCCATCGCGCGTGTCCTCACCCGTGGCAACTACCTGCTCGGCCCCGAGGGGGATGCCTTCGAGCAGGAGTTCGCCGCGCACTGCGGCGCGCGCGAATGTGTGGCCGTCGGTAACGGCACCGACGCACTGGAGCTTGCGCTGCGTGCGCTTGGACTGGGTGCAGGCGACGAAGTCGCAACGGCGGCCAATGCCGGCATGTACGCGACGATCGCAATCCGCGCGGCCGGTGCAACGCCGCGGTACGTCGAGATCGACGAGCGCACGCTGACACTCGACGCCGTAGCGCTTGACACGGCGCTGACGCCGCGCACGCGCGCAATCGTGGCGACTCACCTGTATGGCCGGATGGCCGACGTCGTGGCGCTCGGCCGTATCGCGCGCGCGCGCGGAATCGCGTTGATCGAAGACTGCGCGCAGGCGCATGGCGCCGAGCGCGCCGGCGTGCGCGCCGGGACGGCCGGCGCGCTGGGGTGTTACAGCTTCTACCCGACCAAGAATCTCGGCGCGCTCGGCGACGCCGGCGCCGTCGTCACCGGCGATCCGGCATTGGCGGCGCGCGTGCGCGAGCTGCGCCAATACGGCTGGCGCACCAAATACGATTGCGCGACGGCCGGCGGCATGAACTCGCGGATGGACGAACTGCAGGCGGCGGTGCTGCGCGTGCTGCTGCCTCATCTCGACGCCTGGAACGATCGCCGGCGCGAGATTGCCCGGTATTACACCCGGTCGATCACGCATCCGGCCATCGTGCTGCCGCCGACCGCCGCCGAGGAGGACGCCGACGTCGCGCATCTTTATGTGGTGCGCACGCGGGAGCGTGGATCGCTGCGCGCCCATCTCGCGGCCGCCGGCATCGCAACCGATGTCCACTATCCCGTGCCCGACTACCGGCAATCGCCATTCGCGGCGGGCGCGCCCGAAGGCGGTCTCGCGCACACCGAGCGCGCGTGCGCCGAAGTGATGAGCCTGCCGTGCTACCCTGAGCTCACCGACGCCGAGATCGCCACCGTCGCGGCAGCGTGCAACCGATGGCAACCCGCTATTCGCTCGTAGTCCCGGTCTACCGCAACGAGCAGACGATCCCCGATCTGCTCGCGGCGCTCGCCCGCGTCGATGGTGAATTGGGTGGTGCGCTCGAGGTCGTGTTCGTCGTCGATGGCAGCCCCGATCGCTCGCTCGCGGCGCTGGTGGCTGCGCTGCCGGCGCAGCGATTCCGGGCCAAGGTGCTCGAGATGTCGCGCAATTTCGGCGCGTTCGCCGCCATCCGCGCCGGCCTGATCGAGGCGTGCGGCCCGTACTTCGCCGTGATGGCTGCCGACCTGCAGGAGCCGCCGGAACTCGCCGTCGAATTCTTCCGCCGGCTCGAAGCCGATGCCTGCGATGTCGTTTACGGCGTGCGCGAAGGCCGTGACGACCCGCTCTCCGCGCGCGCGATGGCGTCGGTATTCTGGGCGGCGTACCGGCGGCTAGTCCAGCCGGAAATGCCGAAGGGCGGCATCGACGTGTTCGGCTGCAACAGCCGCGCGCGCGACGAGTTGGTCGCGCTCAACGAGGCGCACTCGAGCCTCGTCGGCCAGCTGGTCTGGATCGGCATGCGCCGCGCGGAAGTGGCCTACCGGCGACAGGCGCGACGGCACGGCAAGAGCGGCTGGACGCTGGGGAAGAAGCTAGCCTACATGCTGGATAGCTGCCTCGCCTTTTCCGACTTGCCGATCCGGCTGCTGTTTGCCGTCGGCTGCCTCGCGCTGGGTGTGGCGATCGTCTACGGCGCCGTCGTGCTCGTTGCACGGCTCACGGGGCTCATCGCCGAGCCCGGCTACGCCGCGACGGTCCTGCTCATCGCCGGCTTCGGCGCGTTGAACGCGCTGGGGCTTTCGGTGGTCGGCGCCTACGCATGGCGCGCGTTCGAAAATACGAAAGGTCGCCCGCTCGCGATCGTCGCGCGCCGCTACACGTTCGGCGAAGGAGACACGCCGTGAAGTTCTTCGTGCATCCGCAGGCGCTGTGCGAGACACGCGCGGTCGGGGCGCGCACGCGGATCTGGGCGTTCGCGCACGTCCTGCCCGGCGCGCGCATCGGCGCCGACTGCAACATCTGCGATCACACGTTCATCGAGGGCGACGTCGTGATCGGCGACCGCGTGACAGTGAAGAGCGGCGTCCAGCTCTGGGATGGCGCGCGGATCGAAGACGACGTCTTCATCGGCCCCAATGCGTCGTTCGCGAACGACCGCTTCCCGCGCAGCAGGCGGCCACCGAAGGTGTTCCTGCAGACGCTCGTCAGGACCGGCGCGTCGATCGGCGCCAATGCGACGATCCTGCCCGGCGTCACGATCGGACAGCATGCAATGGTCGGCGCGGGTGCGGTGATCGTCGATGCGGTGCCGCCGTTCGCCGTCGTCGCCGGCAATCCCGCGCGCATCGTCAGCTACTGCGATGCGGGACCGGCCGGGGCTACGGCTGCCGCGCTCCGGAAACCGGCCGCGGCGGGCAAGTCGCGCGTGCGCGGCGTCTTCGTGCGGCAACTGGCCGAAGTCGTGGACCTGCGTGGCAATCTCGTGGTTGGCGAAATCGGCGAGTTCCTGCCGTTTGCGGTGAAGCGCTTTTTCGTCGTGCACGGAGTGTCGAGTCGCGAAATCCGCGGCCAGCACGCGCACCGCAGGTGCCACCAGTTCCTGGTGTGCGTACGCGGCAGTTGCCGCGTGATCGCCGATGACGGCAAGCATCGGCAGGAGTTCCACCTCGACGGGAGCGCGCTCGGCGTCTACCTGCCGCCGAAGACGTGGGGTGTGCAGTACGACTACAGCGCCGACGCGGCACTGCTGGTCTTCGCGTCGCATCCGTACGATCCCGACGACTACATTCGGGACTACGACGAGTTCCTGCGCGTCGTGCGGCGCTGACTCGCCGCGCCTGCCCCGACGTGCGTTTCGCCCGCTTCGTTGCCGTCGGCGTGCTCAACACGGCCGCGAGCTACGGCGTCTATCTGGTATTGCTGCTCGTTGTCGATTACCGCGTCGCCTATACCGTTGCCTACGTTGCGGGGCTTGCCGGCGGCTACTTCGCCCATGCGCGGCTCGTTTTCGGCGCCCGCCCGGCCGCCACGTCGTTGCTCGCCTACCTCGCGACGTATGGGGCGATGTACGTCGTGTCCCTCGCCGTGCTCTACCTCGCGGTCGACCGCTGGTCATGGCCGCGGCCCGCCGGCATGCTGGCGGCGCTGCTGGTCACCGTTCCCGCGTCGTTCGTCCTGCTGCGGCGCGGATTCGGAAGGCGGGCGTAGCGCGAATCAATGGCGGACGCGGCGCCACGCTGCGATCCGCGTTCCGTAGACGTTCACGGCGAGGCCGGCGAATACCAGCAGCACGCCGGCCGCCTGCAGCGGGGCGAGCGACTCGCCGAGGAACAGCGCGCCACTCGCGAGCCCCGATACAGGGATCAAGAGCGCGAACGGCGAGATCAGCGCCGTCGGATAGCGGTGCAGCAGTGCGTTCCACGAGCCGAAGCCGAAGAGCGTTGCGCCGTAGGCCATGATCATCACGCATCCCCATCCGGTCGGACTCATCGCCGCCACCGCCTGCGCGACCGCAGCGCCCCCCTCGAACGCAAATGACGCGACCGCCATCGGCAGCGGTGGCACGAGGCTCGACCAGACGACCAGCGCGAACATGTCGGGCGCGTGCTCGCCGGCGCCGCGCTTGGCGATGATGTTCCCGATCGCCCACGCGAAGGCCGAGGCGATGACGAGCAGAAAGCCGATGAAGGTCCCGCTTATTCCCGCCTCCAGCTTGTGCACGGCCAGCAGCGCAATGCCGGCGAAGGCGACCGTCGCGCCGACGAGATTGACCCGCCCCACCCGATCGCCTTCGAGCGCCACGGCGAGCCCGATGGTGAAGAACACCTGCACCTGGATCACCAGCGACGAAAGGCCCGCCGGCATGCCGAGCTTCATCCCCAGGAACAGCAGGCCGAACTGAAACACGCCGATGGCGAGTCCGTACCCGATGACGTACCCCCACGGCATAGCCGGACGCCGAATGAAGATGACGAGCGGAATCGCCGCGAGGAGGAAGCGCAGCGCCGCCAGCGCAAACGGCGGCACTTCGGCAAGCGCGATCTTGATCGGGACGAACGTGTAGCCCCATACCGCGACCACGGCGAGCGTGAGCAGGAGGTCGCGTGGGGTGAGGTGATTTTTCAACGACGGGGCCGACGGGGTGAAGCGGTGCGCCGGTTACCAAGGGTCATCTGGCGTTCCATCATCGCGCACTACGTGGACGCGACGGTAGAGATGGTCGATTGCCGGCTTCCCGTGCAATTCTGCGGGCCGTTCCCCGACCTTCGTGAACCTCAGTCTTTCCAGCAGGCGCGACGACGCCACGTTGCGCGGATCGACGCTGGCGCGAAAATCGACGACGTGCCATTGCGCGACCAGATGGGCGATCAGCCACGCACAAGCCTCGGTGGCGTAGCCGCGATGCCAGAAACGCGGTGCGATCATGTAGGCGATGTGGGCCGCGTGTCCGCGATAGATCGTTGCCTGCAGGGTGCCGACGTAGACGCGCTTGGCTCTGAGGCGGAGCGCCCAGTTGAGCCAGATTTCGGATCCAAGCGGCGGGCGCCCCGCGCTCCAGTTGAACATAGCGGCGCGCCAGGGCGTTGCGCGAGATCGGCGGGCGCTCGTCGATGTAGAGGTAGGCGCGCGGGTTGACCAGTGCGGGAAACAGGAGCGCCGCGTGATCGCGACGCAACGGTTCGATGCTGAAGGCGGCGGGTGTCCCGTTTCATCCGAAAGCGGCCTGACAGTCGGTATTCAGAGTGCGATGTCAGGCGCCGACCCCCGGGCCTGGCGGGCATTACTTCTTCTTCGCGAAATCCCCGGCGTAGACGAACGCGAACGCATCGGGCTTGACGTACTTCCGCAGTGCGGCATTCACCTCCGCAGGGGTCACCGCGGCGAGCGCCGCGTCGATCTTCGCGGCGTATGCGAACGTGCGGTCGAGATAGGCCTGCTGCACCAGTCCGGCCGCGAGCGCTGGGTCCTGCGTTCGCGCGAGCTTCCTTTGCTGCAGCAGCGCCGCCTTCGCCTCGGCGACCTCGGTTGCCGTGAAACCGTCGCGCACTGCGCGCGTGAGCACGTCGGCGAGCGCGGCGCGCAACCGCTCCTGGTTGTCGGGTGCGAAGATCGCCTCGATCAGGATCGGCGTGTTGGGCTCGAAGCTCGACGGCCTCAGCGTCGCATAGACCCCGTACGAAAGTCCCGTCTTGCTCCCGGATGCGCTTCCAGAGCCGCGAGCTGGCGCCGCCGCCCAGCACCTTGTTGGCGACCATGAGCGCAGGATAGTCGGGGCTCGTGTCGTTGACGGGCAGCGCGAGCTCGGCGAAAAGTGCTGCATTGGCCTTGTCCGGCGTGTCGAGCGTGAGCGTCGTGGGCGCCTTGGGTACCAGGGGTTCGGGCACGCGCGCGTAGGGCGCGGGGCTCGGCCAGGCGCCGAAGAGCTCGGTGAGCTGCGTGCGCACGGCCGCGGCGTCGAAATCGCCGACGATGGCGAGCTCCGCATGCGCGCCGCCGACGAACTGTCGGTAGAAGCCCTTGACGTCATCGAGGCGCGTCGCGCGGACGTCCCGGAGCTCCTCGTCCAGCGTCGGCTCGTACCGTACGTCGCCGGCGGGATACGGATTGCCGTAACGCGCGAGCGCGCGCTCGCCGACACTCTCCGGGTCGGTGCGTGTTTCCTCGAGCTCGGCGGCGTGCTCACGCTGCAGGGTTTCGAACTCGGCCGCCGGGAACGAGGGCTCGCGCATGACCTCCGCCAGCAGCGTCAGCGTCCCGGCAAGCTGTGCGCGCACGGTGTCGCCGACCGCGGTGAACTTGGTTTCGCTACCACTGACCGACGAGCTTCGCCCGCAGCGCATCGAGGGCGTCCTCGACCTGCTGGCGGGTCTTGTTCACCGTTCCGCGCATCAGCATCGCGGCGGCGAGCTCGCCACGCGGTCGCTGCCCGAACAGCGACTTCTCGTCGCCGAGATCGACCTCGAGCGCGAAGCGGACCGTCTCGCCCCGGTTCCTTTTCGGCAGGAGTGCAACCTTCATTCCGTTGGGCAGTGCGAACCGCTGCGTCCGGGCGTCGAGATTGGCCGGCGAAGGATCGACCGCCTCGCCGGCAGTGGCGGCAGGGTCGCCCTTGTAACCGCGGACCATCGCGGCGATATCGACTGCCGGCGGCGACGGCGCGCGGTCGGGCGTGGCGACGGGAACGAACGTCGCGACGGTCCTGTTCGCGGGCTTGAGATAAAGGAGCGCGACGCGCTGCACGTCGGCGGCGGTGACCGCGCGCCAGCGGTCGCGCTGCAGGAAGAAGAGGCGCCAGTCGCCAGCGGCGATCGACTCGGAAAGGCGCACGCCGAGCTTCGTCGGGTCGGCAAGGACTTCGTCGAATTGCTTCAGCGCTTTCGCGCGCACGCGGTCGACTTCGGCGTCGGTGATCGGTTGCGCCTTGACGTCCTCCAGCGTCGCGAGCATCGTCTCGCGCGCGGCGTCGAGCGAGTCCTGCACCGGAACCTGGGCAAAGAACGCGACGAAGCCCGGATCGTGCAGCGATGCGGCCCAGTTCTGGACGACGGTTGCTTTCTTCGCGTCGACGAGCGCCTTGTACAGCCGGCCCGCCGGCGCGACGGTCATGAGGTCCGCGAGGGCATCCACGGCGACGAAGTCCGGGATGCGCACCCGGAACGGTGTGATACGCGACGCCCACGAGCTGCGTGTCGCCCACCCGGCGCAGCGTCACCACGCGCTCGCCGTCCTGCACGGGCTCGGCGGTGTAGATCCGCGGCAGCACGCGGGTCGGCTTCTTGATCGACCCGAAATACTTCGCGATCCAGCCCAAGGTCTTCGCTGGATCGAACTTGCCCGCCACCACCAGCACCGCGTTGTCGGGCTGGTAGTACGTGCGGTAGTACGCCTGGAGGCGGCCGATGTCGACGTTTTCGACGTCGGAGCGCGCGCCGATCGTGTCCTTGCCGTAGTTGTGCCACTCGTACGCGTTCGCCAGCAGCCGCTGGATCAGGATGCGGAACGGGTTATTCTCGCCGTTCTCCATCTCGTTGCGCACGACCGTCATCTCGCTGTCGAGGTCCGCCTTCGCCACCTTGGAGTGGACCATCCGGTCGGCTTCCATCGCGAGGGCCCACTGGAGGTCCGCGTCGGACGCGTTGAACGTCTCGAAGTAGTTGGTGCGGTCGTACCAGGTCGAGCCGTTGAAGCTCATCCCGCGCTTGCTGAGCTCCGCCTTGAGATCGCCCGACGTCGGCGTCCCTTTGAACAGCATGTGCTCGAGCAGATGCGCCATCCCGGTCTCGCCGTAGCTCTCCTGCCGTGAGCCGACGAGATAGGTCACGTTGACGGTGGTCTTCGCCGCGCCGGCGTCGGGGAACAGCAGCACCGTCAAGCCGTTGGCGAGCTTGTATTCGGTGATGCCCTCGACGCTGGGACCCTGCGTGACACCGGGCGGGAGCGCGGCGGCGGCGGAGAGGGCGAGGAAGGCGGCGGCGAAGAGTGCTAATCGAGCGAGGCGGGCGAACGGGTGCATGGCGGGCAAGGTCGGACCGGGGGTGGGGGCGCAGTATAGCGGTGGGATCGGGAGCCCCATGGACAGCGCGGCGCGCACCGCGTTCGCGGACCTGCGACGAAACGTGGCCTAGGCCGATGAGTGGCGCGCCGCCGGGGCTGGGGTAGGCCGCGCGGGCTCGGGTGCGGGTGGCATCGCTTGAAAAGCTTGGCCGGAAGGACGAGGCCGCTGCGAAGTTCGAGGAAGCCCGGCGCGCCGAGGCAAGGCTCGCGGTCCCGGTGAAGCTCGACTGAAGACGCGATCGGCCCTACCCACCGCCGGACAATAGAGTTGACGTTTACGTAAACGTCATGTAGGGTGGTCGTCCCGCCGTCGGATACGAGAGGGGAGTAAGCTTTCCCTCCCCGGCCTCGGCCGGGGCGTGGATCGCCTGGAGGAGCCCGCGATGAACGACTCGAGCCGCCCACCGCTCGTCTACAAGCCTGTCCACAAGGTCCGCTTCGTCACCGCGGCGTCGCTGTTCGACGGTCACGACGCGTCGATCAACATCATGCGTCGCATCCTGCAGGCCGGGGGCTGCGAGGTGATCCATCTCGGCCACAACCGGTCGGTCGAGGAGATCGTCAACTGCGCGTTGCAGGAAGATGCGCACGGCATCGCGATCTCGTCCTACCAGGGCGGCCATGTCGAGTTCTTCAAGTACATGCTCGACCTCTTGCGCGAGCGCGGTGCGCCCAACATCAAGGTGTTCGGCGGCGGCGGCGGCGTGATCGTCCCGGCCGAGATCAAGGAGCTGCACGACTACGGCGTTGCGCGGATCTTCTCGCCGGAGGACGGCCAGCGGTTGGGCCTCCAGGGAATGATCAGCGAGATCGTCGCCGCATCCGATGTCGACCTTGCCAAGGATCTGCCCGCGGACATCGCGGCGTTGACGGCCGGCGATCACTATGCACGGGTCCGCGCGCTGGCACGGATGATCACGGGTCTGGAGGCGGGGACGGTGCCGGCAAAGACGCGCGACGCCCTGCTTGCCGCGGCGGCGAAGGCGAAGGTACCGACACTCGGTATCACCGGTACCGGCGGCGCGGGCAAGAGCTCGCTCACCGACGAGATCGTCCGCCGGTTCCGCCTGGACCAGCAGGACAAGCTCAAGATCGCGATTGTCTCGATCGACCCGTCGCGACGGAAATCGGGCGGCGCGCTGCTGGGCGACCGCATCCGGATGAACGCGATCGAACATCCGAACATCTACATGCGCTCACTCGCCACGCGCGATGCGGGCAGCGAAGTGAGCAAGGCGCTGCCGGAAGTGATCGCCGCATGCAAGGTCGCCGGCTTCGACATCGTGCTGGTCGAGACCTCGGGCATCGGGCAGGGCGACGCGGCGATCGTGCCGCTGGTCGACGTCTCGGTCTACGTGATGACGCCCGAGTTCGGCGCCGCGTCGCAGCTGGAGAAGATCGACATGCTCGACTTCGCCGACTTCGTCGCGATCAACAAGTTCGACCGCCGCGGCGCGGCCGACGCGTTGCGCGACGTGAGGAAGCAATATCAGCGCAACCGTGAGCGGTTCAAGGAGTCACCCGACGAGATGCCGGTCTACGGGACGATCGCAGCGCGCTTCAACGACGACGGCATTACTGCGTTGTATCAGGCGCTGGCTGCGCAGCTCGCCACCAAGGGGTTGAAGCTCGCCCCGGGGAAGCTTGCACCGGTCACGACCAAGTACTCGACCGTGCAGAGCGCCATCGTGCCGTCCGCGCGGTCGCGTTATCTCGCGGAAATCGCCGAGACGATTCGCGGCTACCACGCGCGGGCGAAGGAACAGGCGAAGACTGCGCGGGAGCGCCAGCAGCTGCGGGCAACGAAGGGGATGCTGGGCATCAAGGCTGATGGCGAAAACAAGGACCTCGATTCGCTGGTTGCCGATCGTGAAGCGAAGCTCGACGCCCGCTCGAGGAAGCTGCTCGACATGTGGCCGAAGACGAAGGCTGCCTACTCCGGCGACGAATACGTGGTCAAGATCCGCGGCAAGGAGTTCCGCAGCGCGCTCACCACCGTCTCGCTCTCCGGCACGCACATCCCGAAGGTCGCACTGCCGAAATACGAGGACGACGGCGAGATCCTGCACTGGCAGTTGACCGAAAACGTTCCCGGCAGCTTCCCCTTCACCGCCGGCGTGTTCGCGTTCAAGCGCGAGAACGAGGATCCGACGCGGATGTTCGCCGGCGAGGGCGACGCGTTCCGCACCAACAAGCGCTTCCATCTGCTGGCCGACAACATGCCGGCCAAGCGGCTGTCCACCGCGTTCGACTCGGTCACGCTCTACGGCAACGACCCGGATCCGCGCCCCGACATCTACGGCAAGGTCGGCAACTCGGGGGTGTCGATCGCCACCCTCGACGACATGAAGGTGCTCTACTCGGGCTTCGACCTCTGCGCGCCAAACAATTCGGTGTCGATGACGATCAACGGGCCCGCGCCGACGATCCTGGCGATGTTCCTCAATACCGCGATCGACCAGCAACTGGAAAAGTTCAGGACCGACAACAACCGCGACCCTACCGACGACGAAGCGGACAAGATCAAGGTGTGGGCGCTGTCCACGGTTCGCGGCACCGTGCAGGCGGACATCCTGAAGGAAGACCAGGGCCAGAACACCTGCATCTTCTCGACCGAGTTCAGCCTGAAGGTGATGGGCGACATCCAGGAGTACTTCGTCCAGCACGACGTGAAGAATTTCTACTCGGTGTCGATCTCCGGCTACCACATCGCCGAGGCGGGGGCGAATCCGATCAGCCAGCTCGCGTTCACGCTGTCGAACGGCTTCACGTTTGTCGAGGCGTACCTCGCGCGCGGCATGCGCATCGACGACTTCGCGCCGAACCTGTCATTCTTCTTCAGCTATGGAATGGATCCCGAGTACGCGGTGATCGGCCGTGTCGCGCGGCGCATCTGGGCGGTGGCGATGCGTGAACGCTACGGCGCCAACGAGCGCGGCCAGAAGCTCAAGTTCCACTCGCAGACGAGCGGTCGAAGCCTGCACGCCCAGGAGGTCGCGTTCAACGACATCCGCACCACGCTCCAGGCGCTGATCTCGACCTACGACAACACCAACAGCCTGCACACGAACGCCTACGACGAGGCGATCACCACGCCGACCGAGGAGAGCGTGCGCCGCGCGATGGCGATCCAGCTCATCATCAACCGCGAATGGGGCCTCGGCAAGAACGAGAACCCGAACCAGGGCAGCTTCATCATCGAGGAGCTGACCGACCTCGTCGAGGAAGCGGTGCTGAAGGAGTTCGAGGCGATTTCCGAGCGCGGCGGCGTACTGGGCGCGATGGAGACCGGCTACCAGCGCGGCAAGATCCAGGAGGAATCGCTCTACTACGAGCACAAGAAGCACGACGGCAGCTATCCGATCGTCGGCGTCAACACGTTCCGCAACCCGCACGGCGACGCGGCGCCAACGAAGCTCGAGCTGGCGCGATCAACCGACGACGAAAAGCGTTCGCAGTTGACGCGGCTGGACGACTTTCAAGCCCGCAACGCGAAGGCGGCGCCGAAGGCGCTGGAGAAGCTCAAACGCACGGTGATCGAGAACGGCAACGTTTTCGCCGAACTCGTGAACACCGTTCGTGTCTGCTCACTGGGGCAGATCACCAACGCGCTGTTCGAGGTCGGCGGTCAGTATCGGCGGAGCATGTAGGTCAGATCGCGCGCAGCGATGGAACGCTTGCGGATCGCGTATGGCGCCGCTCGATCTCGGCGCTATATCAGGCTCGATTGCGCCGGGGATCCGCTGGGACGAGGCGACGAACCAAGGGCCTCGGGCGTAACGGCGATGCAGCGAGCGCTTATCGCCCTATCTTCGGGCTGAAAGGGGTCTTCGCAGGCCTGCGGCGGTCTCTCTTTGTGCGGCGATCTCCCCCCGCCGAGGCTGGGGGCAGGCTCGCGTACTGGAAAGGGTTGCGCCGGTCGCTGTGCCTGCGGTCCTCATGATGCACATAGCGGCAAGTACACCTGGCAGCGTCACATCCCGACACGGGGATTGCGGGTGCCTCACCGGGCAGGAATCGCTTTGTCCCGACTCGCTTGGCCGCATCGCAGGCATCGCGGCGGAAATGCAACTCGACGCAGTGGTAGTTGTCGGAGCGGCCCTTGGGGTCCCCCATGCGGGCTGCGCCGGAGTGAAGCCGCTTTCCCACGTGGCGCCACCACAGCGCCAGCGCGATCAGCAGCGCGACAGCGAGGACCAGCGCAATCAAAGGTTGAATTCCTCAAGGGGGCCGTACCAGCGCCTAGCGCCAGCGCGGGATCCGGGATTGCGTCGCTCGATCGGCATTTCGCGGACGGGGTAGGAAGTTCGACACCGCTTGCGCGAGTGTCGCTGAGCCTGACACGCCATCATCGTGCCATGCGGAACGCGTGCGCTGGACAGCGGGCGAACAGGTGGCAGCTTTTGGGGGACGAACGAATTGTTATCAACAGTGCATCTCGTCACTCGATCTGGTGTTGGACGTCCCCAGGCCAGGTTGGCCCGAGGCTTGACGATTCCGCGACGAAGGGGAAGCGCCCCGCTCATTTCCCGGATCGAAATCTCCGTCATCGAGGAGGGGCAGACGCGTTGCTTTGAGTTTCTCAACAACGAGAGCGACGCGCGCGCTCGTTGCGAAGAGCGCGGTCCGCCATGGGCTAGCGCCGGCGAGCCTACATCTGCTTGAACAGATGATTGAAGCTGCGGCTCACTTCGAGTTTTTCCTCGCTGCCCTTCACGTGCACTACCTGATGACCGCGGAAGTTGCGGCTGACCTGCTCGACCGCGTCGACGCGAACCACGGTGGCACGATGGATTTGCCAGAATTCGTTCGGGTCCAGCTCGTCGATCAGCTCTTTGATCGGCTTGCGGATCAGGGCTTCGAAACTCTGGGTCTGCACCCGGGTGTATTTGTCCTCGGCGCGGAAGAACAGGATGTCGCTGGTCGGGATCATCCGTATATTGGCGCCCACGCTGGCCTGTACCCAACGCATGTATTCGCGCGGTTTCACGCCGCCCGCCCCGAGTCGTTGCGACAGCTGCGCCAGTAGGTCAGTCATCGGATCCGGCGCTTGCTTGAGCCGCGCGCGCAGGCGCTCGCAGGTCAGCGCCAGCCGCTCCGGCTCGGCCGGCTTCAGCAGATAATCGACCGCGCCATGCTCGAAGGCGCGGATGGCGTATTCATCGTGGGCGGTGACGAAGACCACATGGACCTTGCCGGCCAGCGCCTGGGCCGCCTGGATGCCGTCCATCCCGGGCATCCTGATATCGAGAAAGACGATATCGGGTTCCTCGCTCTGCACGAGGGCTATTGCCTCGGTGCCATTGCTGGCCTCACCCACAATCAAGAGTTCGGGCCACGCTTCCTTCAGGCGGGCAACGATCTGATCGCGCATCAGGCGTTCATCGTCGGCGACGACGGCGGTGGGGGCGGGCGAGGGGTGCATGCGGGCACTCGTCCAATCAGGCTGGGGCGGGGACGATTTCGTAGGGCACTTTGATCGTGGCACAGGTGCCGCCCGCGGGCGGCACGCTGATGATCAGCTCGGCCCGGCCGTTGTACAACGCCTTCAACCGCTCGCGGACATTGGCCAGTCCCACGCCACCTTCGGCTTTCGGCATGAAGCCGATGCCGGTGTCGCGCACGTGGACGGCCAACTGGCCGTCGACGATCTCGGCGCCGATCTCGAGCAGGCCGCCCTCGGGCTTCGGTTCCAGGCCATGCTTGATGGCGTTTTCCACCAGGGTCTGCAACATCATCGATGGGAACACCGCCGATTTCAAGCCTTCCGGCACGATCACCACCGACTGCAGGCGTCCTTCCATTCGCACCGCCATGATCTCCAGGAAGGCGCTGCAAAGATTGACCTGCTGGCCCAGCGTGGGTCGGCTGCCTTCGCGCATCTGCGGCATGGCCGAGCGCAGGTAGCGGATCAGGCTCTGCTGCATCTTGGAGGCGCGCGGCGGGTCGGTCTGGATGAGCTGGTCGATGCTGCCCAACGTATTGAAGAGGAAATGCGGCTCGATCTGGGCCTGCAGCGCTTCCATGCGCGCTTCCAGCACGGTGCGCTCGAGCTGTTCGGTTTCGGCCCGCTGGGTGGCCTCGTTGGCGGTCAGTTCCGCTCTGCGCTTGCCGCCCGCCACCACCTTGATGATGAAGGAGGCGACGATGAGCAGAAAGGTCAGGGTGGGAAGCTTCAATACGCCGCCACCCAGTATCAGGCTCAGGAACGAAACGAGCAGCAGCGCCTTCCACGATACGACGGCCACCCAGTCGAAGAAACCCCACCACATCACGACGATGCCCTTGCGGATCTCGCGGAAGGCTTGTCGGATGCCCATGGGCCGCGACGCAGGATCGCCTTTGCCAGGCGCCGCGGCGTTGGAGGTGCCCGGGCTGCGTTGGTCGGTACTCATCTTGTTGCCCTCTCGTCGCCTGCTTGTCACAGGGCAAGATTACGGGAGGGGGCCGCCGGGCTCCAGCGCGGCAAGACACAATGCGCGCTGGTAGGGTTGAAATGCACGGAAGCCGTCATGTTCGGTTTCACGTCGACCTTGACCGCGTGACGGAGGCAGTCACCCGTGGTGTGGGCGCCAAGCAGCCGCATCGGTGCCTCGTCCAGCAAAGTCCGGAGCAAGCCCCACCCTATCGCGCATGTCGCGCTGGACGAAGACGGAGCTCACACGCAGCGGCGCAGCGGCCAAGAGCTGCCGTTGGCACTCATTTCGGACGTTGCGTCGGATCGATGTCGACGTACCGCCAGATCGCGGACCTGACCGGGTGCGGCTTGTAGTTCCGGATCCACGCCTGCAGCAAGTGATCCTCGATCCGGTGTTCCATCAGCCGCCAGGGCGCATACGCGAGAACCAGTTCGGTCATCCGGTCGAAGAGTCTGGTGCGTTCGGGTGAATCGGGTAGCTGGCGCGCCGCGTCGTAGAGCTTGTCGAACTCCGGCAGGCTGAACCGCGCGTGGTTTTCCTGCCCCACGTTCGGCCCGTAAAGCAGTTGCATGAAATTCTCGGCATCCGGGTAATCGGCGTTCCAGCCGTCGGTGCGCATCGGAATCTTGCCCTGCCGCGCCATCTTGCGCAGCTCCTGGAGGCGATCCTTCCGGAACACGATCTTGAGGCCGATCGCGTCCATGTTCTTCTTCCATTGCTCGTCTTCCTGTCGCGCCAGCGATGTCGGCGCCGACCAGCGTTCGAGCGCCAGCGCCTTGGCGTCCGGCGCCTCGCGGTACCCGTCGCCGTCGCGGTCCTTGTATCCGAACCGGTCCAGCAACGCCCGCGCCGCTGCGGGGTCGTGGAGTTGCGCCGTGGTCCTCAGTCCCGGGTCGTAGCCGACGATGTCCGGTGGAATCGGGCTCGTTGCCGGGACGGCACGGCCCTTGAGGATGACACGGATGTATTCGTTCACGTCGTAGCCCATGCCGATCGCCCGGCGCAGCGCGATCTTCTCCGGCGTGTAGCCTCCGACGACTGCGTCGTCCATGTTGAAGTAGGTCCAACGCGTGTTCGGCCGCAGCAACACCTCGTGCCGGATACCCTTGGTCGCGAGGTCGGGTCGGAGCTTGCCGTTGGCGAGCGCCTGTTCGACGAAATCCGACGGCAGTCGCTCGAGCAGGTCGAGCTCCCGGTTGGCGAACGCGAGCCACACGGCCTGACCTTCGTCGATGATCGTGATATGGATGCGACCGACGAGCGGCAGCTTCTTTCCCTTGAGCGCAGCCGCGATCGGCAATGCCTCCGGGGGCATCGGTCCCGCGGGCAGATACGTCGTCTCGCGGAAACCGGAATTCGCGACCAGCACGATCTTCGCACTGCGTTGGTACTCGCCGAGCATGTAGGGCCCGGTGCCGACCGGGTGCGCGCCGAAATCGGGTCCATACGTCTCCACGACCTCGCGCGCCACGGCGGCGGTGTTTGGCACGGCGAACACGTAGAGGAAGCGCAGATCGGGTTGCTTGAGGCGGATGCGCAACGTGTAGCGATCGACGACCTCGAGCCCGGGAATCGGCGCGTCATAGTCGAATTTCCCCGACTTCAGAGCCTTCGCGCGCGGCTCGTCCGCGCCGACGATCTTGCCCTCGATCAACCACAGCCACGGACTTTTCACCGCGGGATCGAGCAGGCGCTTCAACGCATACGCCTGATCACCGGCCGTAAGCTCGCGCGGCTTGCCTTTGAAGGCCGGGTCCGGCGTGAAGAAAATTCCTTGTTTCAGCTTGAAAACGTACGTCGCGCCGCCGTTTTCGACCGTCGGCATCGCGACGAGCGTCCGCGGCACGAGCTGCACCGGTCGCGCGAGGTAGTCATAGTCCAGCATCGAATCGTAGATGTGGTCGATGATGCCGTCGGTGCCCGCATCAGCGGAGAACTGCGGGTCGAAGCTCATCTCGGCGCTCGTAAGGACAACGCGCAGCGTCTTCGCCGGATCGGCGGCGACAGCGGGCACCGCGATCGAACCAAGCGCGAAAAAAGTCGCCGCCAACGCCAAGTGCACTGCGTGGCGACTGTACCGCAGCGTTGCGAACCCGCCGATCATGCCGCCGGGCAGCAGCTATTCGCGCCGGCCATGAGTCACTTGTGCATGGCTAATTCTTTGCGGCGGCTGCAACCAGGTTCAGTAGCTGACTGGCGTGCCGATTGTTGGCGTTCATTCGTACCAGGATGTCCTCCGCGCGGACAGGCCGGCCGTAGTAAAGCGCGTTCCAGTCGTCGGCAGCGGAGACGACTATCCCACTCAGATCCGCGCCGACGTAGACGCCGGCGGAGCGACTGAAGGAGACGATATCGGCGAAAAAGTCCGACTGCGAACCGGCTCCGATCGGCCCTACCACGATAGCGACATTGCCACCCATCGACAACGATCCTGAAAGCATGGTGTTGAGAGCTTTCTCGGTCATCACCAGGCTAACCATCTCAGACACGGAGAAGCCGGCCTGGACGCCTACACTTGCTGTGCCAACTCTGTAGAACGCGGGGCCCGCCCAGCTACCCGTCTTGGGGTTGCGTGCCACGACGACGGCGCGTCCGGTTGAACCACCGATGATGAAGCTCCCCTTGGTTACGTCCGGCGCGATCATCACAGCCTTGGCGCGTCCGAAGTTCCGGCGCAGCCAGGCCATGTCCGGGTCGCTGAGGAAGGTCGTGAGCGTAAGGGCCGCGGCGCTGACCACTGTCCGCTGCTCGGATTGCGCATGTGCCGCGGGCGCTGCCAGCATGCTCGGCACGCTGAGCATCAGGGCAACACATAGGTGGCTGATCGACGACCGCAGCACGGTGCGGTCATGGCCTTGCCGAAGGTCGATCATGCGCGGATTCTAGCGCGAACATGGCTCGCCTATCCTCACTTCGTTCGCGGGTATCATTGCCAATCGGATCCAATGCTCTCGGCGACCGGAGAAGCCTTGACCGTTGACACTGGGGACAGTACGCCCGCGACCGCAGCCAGTTCTCCCGTGCCACTTTGCCTCTTCTGCCCCGCGCCGATGTGACCTCCCCTTCAACCGTACCGATTCGCGTCATCGACTCCCACACCGGCGGTGAACCCACGCGCGTGGTCGTCAGCGGCGGCCCCGAGCTCGGCGCCGGCGACATGGCGATGCGCCGGAATCGGTTTCGCGAGACGCACGATGCGTGGCGCCGTGCGATCGTCAACGAACCGCGCGGCTCGGACGTGCTCGTGGGGGCGCTCCTGTGCGCGCCGGTCGACGCCACCAGTACCTGCGGCGTGATCTTCTTCAACAACGTCGGGTACATCGGCATGTGCGGCCACGGCACGATCGGCCTGGTCGCGACGCTGGCGTATCTCGGTCGCGTGCAGCCAGGCGATCACCGGATCGAAACGCCGGTCGGTACCGTCACCACGACCTTGCATGCCGACGGAACGGTGACCGTGGCCAACGTACCGTCGTACCGTCACGCGGCGCACGTGCGCGTGGAAGTTCCCGGTCGCGGCGTCGTGCATGGCGACGTGGCATGGGGCGGCAACTGGTTCTTCCTGTGCGGCGACCATGGCCTGCCGATCGAAGCGGGCCGCGTCGGCGAGCTTGCCGCGTTCGCGTCGAGCGTGCGCGACGCGCTGCGGCAACAAGGCGTGACCGGGCCCGCTGGCGCGGAGATCGACCATATCGAGCTTGTCGGACCGGCGGCCGATCCGCGCAACGATGCCCGCAACTTCGTGCTCTGCCCGGGCGGGGCCTATGACCGTTCGCCATGCGGCACGGGCACGAGCGCCAAGCTCGCGTGCCTCGCCGCCGACGGCAAGCTGGCACCCGGTGCCACCTGGCGCCAGGAAAGCGTGATCGGCAGCGTCTTCACCGGCCGCTACGCGCGCCCGGCGGCACCGCTTGCCGGATGTGCCCGCGAATGCAGTGCTGCCGCTGATCCATGGGCGCGCACACGTGACGCTCGACGCGAGCCTGATCTTCGACCCCGCGGACGCCTTCGCGTGGGGGTTGGCTTGATGTTCTTGTGATCCGCGCGCGCGTCCAACGGCATGGGCGCCTGCGCGCAAGCTTTCGCTGCACCTACCCTATGAGTCCGCCCGATTCGCCGCAGTCGCTGTCGGCCACGGAGCAATCGTGCGACGTGCTCGTGATCGGCGCCGGCATCGTCGGTGTGGCGATTGCACTGCGCCTGCAACAGGAAGGACGCGACGTAATGCTGATTGACCGCGAGGGCGTCGCGGCGCAGGCGAGCCGCGGCAACGCCGGAGCGCTGGCGTTCTCGGACATCCTGCCGCTCGCCTCTCCGGGCATCCTGCGCAAGGCGCCGCGATGGCTGCTGGATCCGCTGGGCCCGCTGGCGATCCGCCCCCGCTACCTGCCGCACCTTGCGCCGTGGCTTCTCCGCTTCTGGCGCGCGAGTCAGCGCGACCGCGTGCGCGCGAGCACCGCGGCGCAGGCGGCGATGATGGACCTGTCCGCCGCCGAAACACCATTGATGCTTGCCGGTGCAGGTGCCAGCTACATGCTGCGCAGCGACGGCGTCCTGCACCTGTACGAGAGCGAGGCCGAGCTGCAGGCGTCGCAATCGGGATGGCAGGCCCGCGCCGACCACGGCATCGCGTTCACGCACTTGCGCGACCCGCGGGCCATCGCCGAGCTCCAGCCGGGCCTGAGTCCGGCGCTGGTGGCGGCGACTTTCGTGCCCGGCTGGAAGACCGTCAGCGACCCATTGCGTCGTGACCGAAGCGCTGGCCCGTCAGTTCGAGCGACTGGGCGGCCGCATCCGCCGCGCGGACGCGGCAGCGCTGGCACCCGGCGCCGACGGCGTCACGGTGCAGTTGCGCGATGGGCTGCAGCTCGTCGCGCATCGCGTCGTGGTCGCCGCCGGTGCGTGGTCGCACCGCCTCGCGCGCACGCTCGGCGAGCACATTCCGCTCGAGACCGAGCGCGGCTACAACACCACGCTGCCGGTCGGCGCCTTCGACTTGAAGCGCCAGCTAACGTTCGGCGGCCACGGCTTCGTGGTCACGCCGCTCGCCTGCGGCGTGCGCGTGGGCGGCGCCGTGGAGTTCGCCGGGCTCGACGCACCGCCCAACTTCGCGCGCGCAGCGACGCTGCTCGCGAAGGCCAAACGCTTCATGCCCGGATTGCGAACGGAAGGCGGCAGCGAGTGGATGGGCTTTCGCCCCTCGTTGCCCGACACGCTGCCCGCGATCGGCCCGGCCGCCGCCGACGACGCGTGTGGTCTACGCCTTCGGCCACGGCCACCTCGGACTCACGCAGGCCGCCGCGACGGCACGGCTCGTCGCCGACATCCTGTCCGGGCGTCCGCCACCGATTGACCTCGCGCCCTTTCGTCCGCAGCGGTTTGGACCAGGGTCGGGCCACCGCAAGGAAAACCCATGACGATATTCCGCACGCTCGCCACCGTCCGCCATCACGGCATGGATCTGACCGACTACGAATTCACCGTGCCGCTCGACCACGACCAGCCATCGGGCGAGTCGCTGTCGATTTTCGCGCGGGCGGTCAGGAACAGCGAACAATCGGCCGCGTCCAGGCCTTGGCTCGTCTTCCTGCAGGGCGGTCCCGGATTCCCGGGGCCGCGACCCCTCAACAATATCGGCTGGCTCAAGCGTGCGCTCGACGACTACCATGTGCTGCTGCTCGATTCGCGCGGCAACGGGCGCAGCAGCGTGGTGCTGCCGCAGACCCTTCGCCCGACGTGGCAATGCGCGGGCGCAAGCCGATTATCTGATGCATTTCCGCGCCGACAGCATCGTGCGGGATGCCGAATTGATCCGTCGCCACTTGGTTGGCGAAGACGAGCCGTGGAGCGTGCTCGGCCAGAGCTACGGCGGGTTCTGCGCGGTGCATTACCTGTCCGCCCATCCGCACGGCTTGCGCGAAGTCTTCATCACCGGAGGCTTGCCGCCGCTTTCCGGCAGTCGCCGACGACTATTACCGACACACGTACCCCGAGGTTCAGCGCAAGACGCGCAACTTCTTTGCGCGCTACCCGGCCGATCGGGCCCTGTGCAGCCGTATCCTGGAGCACCTGCATCGGCACGAGGTCGCCCTGCCTACCGGCGGCCGCCTCACCGTTCGACGCTTTCAGCAGGTCGGCTTCATGCTCGGCTTCGACGACGGCATGGAGAATCTCCACTACCTGCTCGAAAGCGCCTTCTGCTCCGGCGTGAACGGCGACGAAATGAGCCTGCCGTTTCTTCGCACACTCGAAAATTCGCAGATCGTTCGAGACCAATCCGATCTTCGCCGTCCTGCACGAGATGTGCTACACGCAGGGAGCCGCAGCACGCTGGTCGGCGCAACGCGTGCGCGGCGAATTCCCCGACATGGACTGGGCGCCCGGCCGGCCGCCATCGTTGACCGGCGAGATGATCTATCCATGGATGTTCGACGACTATCCCGGGCTGCGGCCGCTGCGCGACGTGGCCGAACTGCTCGCCGCCGAGGAACGTTGGCCGGCGTTGTACGATCCGGCGCAACTTGCCCGCAATACGGTCCCCGGTGTCGCGGCGATCTACGCCGAAGACATGTACGTCCCGCGGGCGCTTTCGGAGCGGACCGCCGCCTCCATCGGCGGCCTCAAAGTCTGGCTGACCAACGAATACGAGCACAATGGTCTGCGCAGCAGTCGACTGCGGTGTTCGAGCGCCTGCTTGCGCTGCGGCGAGACCTGGTCTAGGAGGTCGTCAAGCCGCCCGCCGCAATCCGACGTCGGGGAGCTGCGGACGCGTGGCCAGTGCCTGCTTCATCATCGCTTCGATTTCGGCCATTTCCTTCGGGTTGAGTGCAAGCCGCGGCGGACGGGTGCGATGCGTGCCACGTCCCATGATGTGCTCGCACAATTTGATGCACTGGACCAGGTCGGGGCGGGCGTCGAGATGGAGGAGCGGCATGAACCACCGGTAGAGGCTCATCGCCTCGGCATACCGGCCCGCGCGGGCGAGCCGGAACAGCGTCTCGCCTTCGCGCGGGAATGCATTCGACAGGCCCGAGACCCAGCCCACGGCGCCGACCATGATGCTCTCCACGACGACGTCGTCGAGCCCGGCGAACAGCACGAAGCGATCGCCGACCATGTTGCGGAGGTCGGTGAAGCGTCGGGTGTCGCCGGAGGATTCCTTGAAGCAGACGATCGTCTCGCAATCGGCCAGCGAGGCCAGGATTTCCGGCGTGACGTCGTTCTTGTAGATCGGCGGATTGTTGTAGACCATCACGGGCAGGTCGGTCGCCTTGGCGACGCTGCGGAAATGCGCCGCGGTCTCGTGCGGCTTCGACGAATAGACGAGCGCCGGCATCACCATCACGCCATCGAGGCCGATGCGCGCGGCCTCCTTCGCCATGTCGATCGCGAAAGCCGACGTGAATTCGGCGATGCCGCTGATGACCGGGACGCGCCCGCGCGCAACCCCCTTCGCCGCCTCCATTACCGCGATTTTCTCGTCCTTGGCGAGCGAACAGTTCTCGCCCACCGTGCCGCAGACGATGAGGCCCGACACCCCGTCGCGGATCAGGCCCTCCATCACGCGTGCGGTGGCATCGACATCGAGCGAAAGATCCTCGCGAAACTGCGTCGTCACCGCCGGAAAGACGCCACTCCAGTCAGGTTTCAATCGCCTTCTCCTTGGTTGATCAGCGGACCCGATCGCCCGGCGCCGCCCGCAGCACAGAGCGTGCGACTTGGCTCAGGGTTCGTCAACGTGCCCGGGTTGGTCAGAACACGACTACCGACCTCCCGTCAGCGGTCCAAGGCAAGGCGGAATTCTGATTGTTGCATCCGGCGGTGACTCACGCTGCCGGGGGGCGCGTCGTCGCCATCGATTCCCGGGCGCCGAACCGCTCGAACCACGCCGCGGTGTTCGGCCCCTTGTCACGCCACGCAAGCGACTGGAAGCGGAAGTCGAGGTAACCCAACGCGCAACCGAAGGCAATCGTGCCGACATCGACCCGGTCGCCAAATCCGGCGGCGCGCTTTTCAAGATCGGCGAGCGCGCAGGTCACCTTGTCGAGCTGGCCGGCGAGCCAGTCGTTCCAGCGCAGCGCTTCCGGTCGCACGGCCATCTCGTAACGCGCCAGCACCGCCGCGTCCATGATGCCGTCGGCGAGCGACTGCTCGACCAGCACGTTCCAGCGTGCCGTTCGCTCGAGCGGAATGAGATGGCCGTCACCGAGCGCGTTCAAGTAGTCGCAGATCACGCGGCTGTCGTACAGCACGGTACCGTCGTCGGTAATCAACGTGGGTACCTTTCCCAGCGGATTGTGCACGACGATCGATCGGTCGCGATTGACCGGGTGCGCCGCAGCGGGCAGGAGCTCGAGGCGTTCGCGCAACCCCAGCTCATGGGCGGCGACGAGGCACTTGCGCGCGAACGGCGACGCGGTGGAATAGAAGATCTTCAACGGGTTCCTCCCAGCATTCAATCAGTTCGAAACGAAACGTGCCCTCGAGCCCGCGCGACGAGTACACATGCCTAGGAGCCTGTCCGACAGGCTCCTAGGGCTTGAGCCGGTATCCTGTCTTGAACATCCACGCGACGATCGCCAGCGACATCGCCATGAACACGATGGTCATGGCGAGGCTCGCACCGACGCTCACATCGGCAATGCCGTAAAAGCTCCACCGGAAGCCGCTGATCAGATAGACGACGGGGTTGAACAGGGTGACCGTCTGCCAGAAGGGCGGCAGCATGTCGATTGAATAGAAGCTGCCGCCCAGGAACGTCAACGGCGTCACGATCAGCAGCGGCACCAGCTGCAATTTTTCGAATCCATCGGCCCAGATGCCGATGATGAAGCCGACGAGGCTGAAGGTGACCGACGTGAGCAGCAGGAACAGGAGCATCCATACCGGGTGGGCGACTTCGAGCGGAACGAACAGGCTGGCCGTCGCCATGATGATCAGGCCGAGAATGACCGACTTGGTGGCCGCCGCCCCGACGTAGCTCACGACGATCTCGAAATAGGAAATGGGCGCCGACAGGAGCTCGTATATCGTTCCCGTGAACTTGGGAAAGTAGATGCCGAACGATGCATTGGAAATGCTCTGCGTCAGCAGCGACAACATGATCAGCCCGGGCACGATGAAGGCGCCGTAGCTGATCCCCTCGACGTGGGCGATGCGCGAACCGATCGCCGCGCCGAACACCACGAAGTACAACGAGGTCGAAATGACCGGCGAGATGATGCTCTGCATCAGCGTGCGCCGGGTGCGCGCCATCTCGAACCTGTAGATCGCGCGCATCGCATGAACGTTCACTGTTCCTCCCTCACCAGGCTGACGAAGATGTCTTCCAGCGAGCTCTGTGTGGTCTGAAGATCCCTGAACCTGATCCCCGCCTGGCCGAGGTCTTCCAGCAGCGCAGCGATGCTGGCGTGCTGGCCCTGTGTGTCGTATGTGTAGGTCAATTCGCATCCGCCGTTCGCTAGCGCCAGACCGTAGGCAGCGAGCTCGGGAGGAACCCGCTCCAGCGCGTCCTGCAAGTGCAGCGTCAATTGCTTCTTGCCAAGCTTGCGCATGAGATCGGCCTTGTCTTCCACCAGAATGATCTCCCCCTTGCTGATCACCCCGACCCGGTCGGCCATCTCCTCGGCCTCGTCGATGTAATGCGTGGTGAGGATGATGGTGACGCCGCCGGCCTTGAGCGAACGCACCAGCGCCCACATCTCCTGCCTCAGCTCGACGTCGATGCCCGCGGTCGGCTCGTCGAGGAACAGGATCCGCGGCTCGTGGGACAGTGCCTTGGCGATGAGCAGGCGACGCTTCATGCCGCCCGAAAGCGTGATGATCTTGCTGTCCCTCTTGTTCCACAAGTACAGATCCTTGAGCACCTTTTCGATGTGCGCGGGATCGGCCGGCTTTCCGAACAACCCGCGACTGAAGCACACGGTACCCCACACGCTTTCGAATGCATCGGTCGTCAGTTCCTGCGGTACCAGGCCGACCATCGCGCGAGCGGCACGATAGTCGCTGACGATGTTGTGACCATCGACCGTAACGGTCCCTGCGGTTGGATTGACGATCCCGCAGATGGTGCTGATCAGCGTGGTCTTTCCCGCGCCGTTAGGACCCAGCAACGCGAAGATCTCGCCGTGGCGAATGTCGAGATTGATGTTCTTGAGCGCCCGAAACCCGGAAGCGTAGGTCTTGGAAAGGTTCGACACGGAGATGATGGCGTGCATGGAAGCGACGATCGCTGGGGGCCGATGTTTGGCCATGACCGGGTTGGCCTGCTATTGGACCATAGCCGGACGCTGCCGGGGCGCAGTCCGGGCGCAGGCCGTGTCTGCACTCCAAGCTGCACTTCCGAAGGAGAAATTGCCGCGCGTTGCGGTTGCGGGCATAGTGCAGATCTCACCCAATGTCGCCGCGATGCCCACCGACAAGCCCGACCTTCACCCGGACACGCTCGCGGCCCAGGGCATGGGCCGGGTCGCCGAACCCTATCGCGAGATCGTTCCGCCGATCCACGTCTCCACGACCTACGAGCGCGCCGCGGATGGCGCGTTTCCCGGGGGGCGCGTCTATTCGCGCGCCGACAATCCTGGCTACGACCAGGCCGAGGCACTGATCGCGGCGCTGGAACGCGCAGCCGCGGCAGCGTTGTTCGGCTCCGGCCAGGCGGCCGCGGCGGCCGTATTTCAATCGCTCGCCCCCGGCGATGGCGTGTTGGCGCCGCGCAACATGTACTGGGCGTTGCGCAAGTGGCTGCTGGAGTACGCGGCACCGTGGGGCCTTGCGATCGAGTTCTATGCCAATTCGTCGCTCGACGAGGTCGCCGCCAAAGCGCGAACGCGGCCGCCCAGGCTGATTTGGATCGAGACGCCTGCCAATCCGACCTGGGATGTCACCGACATTGCCGCGGTGAGCGCGATTGCGCGCGAGGTGGGTGCGATCGTCGCCGTCGACTCGACCGCCGCAACACCGATGCTGACGCGGCCGATCGAGCTGGGAGCGCACATCGTCTTGCATTCGGCGACCAAATACTTGAACGGCCATTCGGACGTGATCGCCGGCGCGCTCGCGACGGCGCGCGACGACGCGTTGTGGCAGCGCATCCGCTACCTTCGCGGCGGTGGCGGCGCCGTGCTGGGGCCGTTCGAGGCGGCGCTCCTGTTGCGCGGGATGCGCACGCTACATCTGCGTGTCGCGGCCGCGTGCGCCAACGCCCAGGCCGTGGCCGAGCACTTCCACGGCCATTCGAAGCTGTCCCATGTCCTCTATCCGGGCCTTCCCACCCATCCCGGACACGACGTTGCCGCGAGACAGATGCGCGGGGGTTTCGGCGGAATGATGTCGTTGCGGCTGCGCGACGGGGAACAGGCCGCGCAAGCGTTCACGGCGAAGCTCCGTGTCTTCAAGCGCGCGACGTCGCTGGGGTCGGTCGAGAGCCTGGCGGAGCATCGCGCCAGTGTCGAAGGGCCGGGAACGCTCTGTCCCGCGGATCTGGTGCGTCTGTCGATCGGTGTCGAGCACGTGGACGACCTGATCGGTGATATCGAGCAGGCGCTGGCGTAGCGGGAGTTCCGGGAGCGCTTCCCCGTTCAGCGGCAACGAAGCAAATCGCGTAACGTTATTGCGGCACGGGGCGCGGTGCGGGCCCGTCATAGGCGGGTACGTACTTGCGCGGAATGGGACCTTTGTTGCGCCCGCCCTGCTGCGTCTGCTCCCACGCGTGAGCGAGGATGCCGACCGAGCGCGACAGGCAGAACAGTCCGCGCGCGAGCGGCGCCGGAAAGCCCAGCTCCGCGTAGATCACAGCGGTGGCGCCGTCGATGTTCATCGGGATGCGCCGCCCCTTCTGGCGGAGCAGCGCGGCCTCGATCGCACGCGCGACACGCGCGTAGTTGCCGGAGACCACGCCGGCGCGCGCGGCCTCGTCGACGAGCGCCAACAGCGGCTCCGAACGCGGATCAATGGGGTGGAAGCGATGGCCAAAGCCGGGAATGATCTTGCCGTGCGCCGCCACGAATGCGGCAAGCCCGGCCTCCGTTGCCGAGGCCTCATCGGCGCCGGCTCCGATCCGCTCGATGATCGATTCGTATAATTCCACCGCCTGTTCGCCGGCGCCGCCATGGACGTCGCCCAGGACGTTGACCGCCGTCGCCATCGCGTTGTTGAGGCCCACGCCGCACGTCGCCGCCATGCGCGCAATCGCGATCGAGGGCGCCTGCGGGCCGTGGTCGACTGCCGACATCAGCGCCACGTCGAGCAACCGAGCCTGGCGCGGATCGGGCAACTCGCCGCGGGTCATGAGCCAGATCATTTGCGCAAACGTCACGCGGCCGATCAGATCCTCGATTGCGTAGCCGCGATAGCGAATCACGCCCGGTTGCATGTCGATGATCGAGGTCTTCCACCAATCGCGCATTTCCTGGACCGGGTCCGGTTTGGCAGCACTCGTCATGTCGCATTTTCCTTTCGCAGGGATTCGATGTCGGCGCGCGCCTCCTGCACGCGACACGGCATTCTCCTCCAGGGCGCGTTGCCATGCACTGCGCTGCGCAAGACCACGTTGGCGCGCGGATGGCGTGCCGATTCGGCGGTGGCGGCGCACGGCGGTTGAGTGCGTGGCAGGGCGCTGGCACCCGCCGGATGGGGCCGCCCCGAGCGTTGCCTGTTCGTCGGCAAACGTCGCCGCCGGTCCGGACGACGAATGCCACGGCGGCGACGGAATGGCGGGTCCGCGTCCCACGTTGGCCCCGCGGATGCGGAGCGCTTGCTGCAAAACTGCGGAAAATATGCTACCGTCATCAACCGGAAGTCTGTGGGAGACCGGACGATGAAGACGTTGACGCTCGTCACCAGGCGCCTTTACTTCGGAGTCGACGCATTGCGGCTGCGCGACGCGACTGAACGCGTGCTGTCGCGCGTGCACGGGATCCCGCCCGATCGCGCCACCGTTCGCCTGGATGCGCTGGTGGAAGATTTCCGCGTGAGCGCGGCCGCGAGCAAGACGATGGTCGATCAGATGGTGCGCGACGGGCTGCTGGAGCCGATCGCCCCGTACGGCTCCGAATTCGGCATTACCGACAAATTCCGGCAATACGCGTGGGCGCGCATCGTCGAGCCGCTGCCGCGCACACGGGCAAAAATGCTGCTGGATCATATCGCCGACCTTGCCCATCAGTTCAATCGCACGGCGTGGAACAACAAGTACGAAATCGAGGCCATCGCGGTGTTCGGTGGCTACATGAGCCTCGACAAGGAACTGGCGGAACTCTCGCTTGGTGTCACGGGACGGCGGCGCCTGCCGCGCGAGCTGGGGGCGAGCGGCCGAGCCACCAAGCCGGTCGAAGGTCACGAGCGCATCCGTGCGCTGCTCGAAGCACAGAGCAGCTTCGTGCAGGTGAGTTTCTTCGGGCGCCTGCAGGACGTCCCGCGGCCGTTCAGCGTGACGTTCAAGGCCTGAGGCTGAGCGGGTCGACTCAGCGCCCGCGTCCGCGGCCGTGGACATCTCGCACCTCCATCTGCACGTCCGCGACCGCCGGCGCTCCGTCGACTTCTATCGCCGCTGGTTCGATCTCGCGGTCCGGCGCGAAGGCGACGAAATCACGTTCCTGACCGGCTCCGGCGGGTTTCTGCTGGCGCTGATGGATGATGCCGAGCCTGCGCCGCCGCCGCCCTGGTTTCATTTCGGTATTCGCGCGCCCTCCGCCGCTGCGGTGAGCGACCTGTGCCACCGGATGCAGCAGCAATGCGTCGCGATCATGAAGCCGCTCTACGAAGATCCGACATTCTCGTCTTTCCGCTGCCGGGATCCGGACGGATTCGCCGTCGAAGTCTACTGGGAACCCTGACCCCGCGTGACGGACGCCGCCGGGCGGCGCCGCGCCCGTTCCGTTAGGATTGCGCCATGACGCCTGCCCGAATCGCCGCCGCCCTTGGCTGTGTCGCGCTGCTTGCGGCGTGCTCAGCCACGCCACCGCGAGCGGAAGCGCCGGCCGACCGCGAGGCGTTGAGCCAGCAGGTCTTCGCCACCGAGCGGGCGTTCGCGCGGGCTATGGCGGACCGTGACTACACGGCGTTCACGACCTTCCTGTCAGACGAGGCGATCTTCTTCACCGGCCCGGTTCCGCTGCGGGGCAAGGCGCAGGTGGCCGCCGGATGGAAGCGCTTCTTCGAGCGCAAGGACGCGCCGTTCAACTGGGAGCCGGAGCGCGTCGAAGTGCTCGACTCCGGCGCGCTCGCGTTGAGCACGGGGCCGGTCTTCGATCCCGCGGGCAAGCGCATCGCGACCTTCACGTCGGTCTGGCGGCTGGAGGCGCCGGCGACGTGGCGGATCGTGCTCGACAAGGGCGAAGATGCGTGCGACTGCAGCAGGCCGTAGGAAAGGGCCGAGCGATGCGAACAACCCGGTCCGTGATGGCGATGGCCGCGACGGTATTGGTCGCCGCGTGTGCGGGCACCTCCGCGGCGCCGTCGCGGGACTTCGTGACGATCGTGCTGCAGGCGACGCCGCGCAACGCCGGCCAGATCGGGCGGGCTTTTCTGATGCCGCAGGGCGAGGGTACGCGAGTGCAGATCGAGGTGAGCGGCGTCCCGCCGCAGGTGTCGACGCGGCCGGTGCACCTTTATACGTTCATCTATGAAGGCAACTGCGCCAAGTTGAGCCCGCAGCCGGCCTACGCGTTGCTTGACCGGGTGTTGGCACAGTCGCCGACGAGCTCCGCAATCGTCGCTGCCGGCGGGCCGTTCACGGTTTCCAACACCGCACCGCTCCCGATCGACAAGCTGCGGGGCGGACGCTATGCGATCGCGGTGAAGACATCGCCGGCGGACGGCGACGTCGAGATCTTCTGCGGCAACGTCACAAACGAGTAGCATTACCGTGATCCGATCCTGTCATGTCCCGAATCCGGCCGGCGCTCGGCCGCGCTGAAGTGATCCGAAACGTCGAAGGTATGCCTCCATCGCTCGAGATTCATCCGTTGACGAGGGATCGCTGGCCCGACCTCGTCGAACTCTTCGAACGTCCTGGTGCCTCGATTGCGCGCGGCTGCTACTGCATGTGCTATCGCCGCTCCGGCAAGCAGGTGGTGCCCCCCGGTGTGACGTACTCCAAGGCCAACGAGCGCGCCCTGAAGGCGCTCGTCGATTGCGACGTGGTCCCGGGCCTCATCGGGTACGAACACGGTCGACCGATCGGTTGGGTGTCGCTCGGGCCGCGTGCGGGCTACGCGAAGCTCGCGCGTTCGCCGGTAATGAAACCCGTCGACGCCAAGCCGGTGTGGTCGATCGTCTGCTTCTTCGTCGATGCGAAGGCCCGTCACCGCGGCGTGGCGGAGTCGCTGCTGCAAGGCGCGCTGGCGTGGGCGCGCGAGCAGGGTGTGGAGCTCGTCGAAGCCTATCCGTGCGATAAGCCCGCAAAGAGCAGCGATGACTCGATGTGGTTCGGCGCGAAGGCGATGTTCGATCGCGCGGGTTTTGTCGAGGTGGTGCGGCGCAAGCCGACGCGGCCGGTGATGCGAAGGGCGATACGCGGTGCCAGCCAGAACGCGGGTCGCGCCAAGAAGGCCGGGCGCGAGGCGACGCGCAGGTGAGGGCGCCGGGCGAGCGGAAAAGGCGCAATATGTCGCACCGCCGGCGCCGTTGTGCCGGTCGCGAGAGCGCGTAACATTGCCGGTGCGCGAACGCGTTCCTTGCTGCGCGGCGCAATTCATCCATGGCCGACCCCCCCAACTGGGGATTTCCCCGCGAACTGCAGCCGAAGGCCAACGAGGTCCGGTTCGATCTCGCGGCCGCGATGGATTCGGTAATTGCGCTGCGAGCGGAAATTCCCGAGGATGCCTTCACGGCGTCGATCCTCGGTACCGAGCGGATCGGCAACGGCGTCGTGATTCGCGAAGACGGGCTCGTGCTGACGATCGGCTATCTCGTCGTCGAGGCCGAATCGATCTGGCTGACGGCGAACGACGGCACGGTCGTCGCCGGACATCCGCTCGCCTACGATTTCACTACCGGGTTCGGGTTGGTCCAGCCGCTGGGCTCATTGGACCAGCCGGTGCTTCCGCGCGGATCGTCGGCGGGAATCGATGCCGGCGACGATGTGATCGCGATCGGTCACGGTGGCCGCGCGCATGCGTTGAAGACGCAGGTTTTCGCCAAGCGTGAGTTCGCGGGTCCATGGGAATATGTGATCGACGACGCGTTGTTCATCTCGCCGCCGCATCCCGAATGGAGCGGCGCAGCGCTCGTCGGCGACGACGGGCGACTCATCGGCATTGGGTCGCTGTTCGTGCAGGAGCCCTCCGGCGAGGACCTCGTCAAGGCGAACATGTTCGTACCGATCGATCTGCTCCAACCGGCGCTGGACGACCTGCTGAAGCGCGGGCGGCGCGCCGGACCGGCGCGGCCATGGCTCGGCATGTACACGTCGGAGACGCACGACGGGCTCGTAGTAAGCGGGCTCGCACCAGGTGGGCCCGCCGACCTCGCCGGCGTGCAGGAGGGTGATCAGGTGATCGAGATTGCCGGCGAGCGTGTTGCCGAACTTGCCGAATTCTTCCGCAAGGTGTGGCGACAGGGCCCCGCGGGTACGGAAATTCCGTTGCTGCTCGCTCGTGATGGTGCGCCGGAGAAGGTGCGCGTGCGCTCGGGCGACCGCTCAGACTTTCTCAAGAAGCCGCGGCTGCAATGACGCGGGCTTGACAGCAGTGACACGTTCGGAACGCGCGGACCGGCGCGTCGGTTTTTAGGGTTGCCGCGCGACGGCGGTCCGGTAATCCCAACCCCCACCCAGCGATTTGGCGAGATCGACGACCGCGAGCCGTACGTCGCGCGCGGCGAGGATCTGCAGCGTCTGCGCCCGCAACAGTTGCCGCTGCGCGTCGAGGACTTCGAGATACGGCGAATAGCCCGATGTGTAGCGCAGATTGGCGAGCGCCAGTGCGTCGGCGAGATTCTGCCGGCGCTCGGCCTGCGCGGCCAGCGCGTCGCGGGTCGTTCGGTTGGCGACGAGCGCGTCGTGCGTCTCGCGAAACGCCGTCTGCACGGACTGCTTGTAGTCGACGAGCAACGCTTCGCGGCGCGCCGTCTGCGCGTCGACGTTGGCCTCGATCACCTTCAGTCCGGCCACCTGCTGCACCAGCGAGCCTGCGATCCCCCAGATGAGCGCCGGTCCGGTGAACAGGTTCTTGAGTGCGCCCGACTCGCTGCCGTAGGTGCCGGTCAGCGACAGCGAAGGATAATAATCGGCGCGCGCGACATCGATGCGCATCGATGCGGCCGCCAGTTGCGCCTCGACTTGCCGGATGTCGGGCCGCCGCTCGAGCAGGTCGGACGGCAGACCCGCCGGAATCGTCGGTACCGCGAGCAGCCGGACGATGGCGACATCGCGCCCGATCTGCGGCTCGAACACCGCGCGCGGCGAGCGGCCAAGCAGCACGGTCAGCGCCGCCTCGAACTGTGCGTCGAGGCGCTGTGCCACCGCGATGTCGGAGGCGACCGCAGCCCGCTCGGCCTGTGCCGCCTTCAGGTCGAACTCGCCGATGATGCCTGCCTGGTAGCGATCGGTTTGCAGCGCCACCGTCTCGTCGCGAGTCGTCAGCGTCTCCTTGAGTACCGCGAGCTCCGCATCCGCTGCCAGCAGTGAAAAATAATTGCGCGCGACTTCCGCCGCTACTACCGTGCGCACGGTCTCCCGCGCGTACTGGGTGGCGAGCAGGTCGGATTGCGCGGCCCGTGTCCCAGTGCGGAACTTGCCCCACAGATCGATCTCGTACGACGCGTTCAACGCCACGCGATAGTCGCTGCCGATCGAGCTGCCGCCGAATTCGATCGGATTCCGGCCGACCAGTGACTGGCGATCCCGGGCTGCGTCGATGCCCAGCCGCGCGTCCGGAGAGAGGTTGGCTTGCGCGAGCAGCACCTGGGCACGCGCGAGGTCGATCCGGGCGATCGCCGCCACGAGATCGAGGTTGTTCGCGAGTGCCTCGTCGACGAGTGCGGTCAGCGTCGGGTCGTCGAACGCCGTCCACCACCGGTCGAGTTCGATCTGCTGCAGGGTCGCGGCCGGCAGGTCGAGTGCCGGCGGGGTCGTGGGTGTTGTCGTGCAGCCGGCGAGCGCGGTGGCGATGGCGATGGCGATGGCGAGAAACGTGTTGCGCATGATCAGCTCCCGTGCGGCGGGTGCCCCGGCGTATGCGGGACGGCGTGGGTTGCGGCGCGCGCGTGCTGCACCTCGTCGAACAATTCCTGGTGCGAGCGCCGCTCGACGACGTGGCGGTCGAAGATCACCTTGAAGAACAGCGGCACGAAAAAGATCGCGAGGAAGGTCGCCGCGAGCATCCCGCCCATTACGCCGGTGCCCACCGAGTGGCGCGCGCCGGCGCCGGCGCCCACCGAGATCGCCAGCGGCAGCACGCCGAGGATGAACGCCATCGAGGTCATCAGGATCGGCCGGAAGCGAAGCCGTGCGCCTTCGATCGCCGCGGCGGAGGCCGACATCCCTTCGTGGTGCTTCTGCAGCGCGAACTCGACGATCAGGATGGCGTTCTTCGCCGCCAATCCCAGCAGCGTGACGAGACCGATCTGGAAGTAGACGTCGTTGGTGAGGCCCGTGGCGCCGAAGAACGGCCCGATCCCGTTCTTGACCCAGATCGCGGCGAGCGCGCCGAACGTGCCGAACGGCAGCGCGAGCAGCACCGAGAGCGGCAACGACCAGCGCTCGTACTGCGCGGCGAGGATCAGGAACACCATGATCACCGCGAGGCCGAGCGCGAACGTCGACACGCCGCGCGACTTCTTTTCCTGGAACGAGGTGCCCCCCCAGTCGAAGCTGAAGTCGGGCGGAAGCACCTCGCGCGCGATCTGCTCGACGCGCGCGATCGCCTGGCCCGAGCTGTAGCCCGGCGCAGCCTGACCGATGATCTTGACTGCCGGCAGGTTGTTGAAGCGATCGAGCGAATCCGGACCCGACGAGTAGCGGATCGTCGCCAGCGCCGAGAGCGGGATCATCTCGCCCTTCTGCGAGCGCACGTAGACGCCGCCGATGTCATCGGGGCGTGTGCGATATTGCGGCTCGGCCGACATCAGCACCTGCCAGGTGCGGCCATACTTGTTGAAATCGTTGACGTAGTAGGTGCCAAGCGTGGCCGACAGCGCGTTGAAAACGTCGTCGATCGGCACGCCGGCCTTCTTCGCCTTGTCGCGGTCGACGTCGACATAAAGCTGCGGCACCGTCGCGCGCCACAACGTCTGCGCGAAGCCCAGCTCGGGATCGCTGTTCGCGCGGGCGAGAAACGCGTCCTTCACTTCATTGAGCCGCTTCGCGCCGCCGTTCCCGCGGTTCTGGATGTAGAACTCGTAGCCGCCCGCGGCGCCGAGTCCGAAGATCGCGGGCGGACCGAACGCGAGCACCAGCGCTTCCTTGATACCCGCGGTTTTCGCGAACAACTCGCCGACAAGCTGCTGCGCGGTCACGGTGCGCTCGTCCCAGTGCTTCTGCGTGACGAAGATCGTCGCCGCGTTGTTGCGGAAGCCGCCGCCGATGAAATCGAAGCCGGTGAAGCTCACGATGTCCTCGTTGTTCGGGTTGCTGCGGATCGCCCCCTCGACGTCCCGCACGACCTTGTACGTGCGCTCGAGCGTCGCGCCGTCTGGCAGGATCACCGCGCCGATGTAGAAGCCCTGGTCCTCATCGGGAACGAGACTGCCGGGTGTCGCGCGCCACAGCCCCGCGGTGATCGCGACCATCGCCGCGAAGACCGCGAGGGCGATCACGCCGCGCCGGATCAGCCAGCTCACGCCCTTCGTGTAGCGGCCGCGGATGCGGTCGAACCAGTCATTGAACCAGGCGAAGAAACGCGCGGGGGGCTCGTGCTGCTTCAGCATCAGCGCGCAAAGCGCCGGCGACAGCGTGAGGGCGACCAGCCCCGAAATCACGACCGAGATCGAGATCGTCACAGCGAACTGGCGATACAGCTCGCCGGTGAGACCGCCGAGGAACGCGATCGGGACGAACACCGCGGTCAGCGTCAGCACGATCGCGATGATCGGGCCCGTGACTTCGCGCATCGCCTTGACCGCGGCGTCGCGCGGTGGCAGGCCCTCCTCGCGCATGATCCGCTCGACGTTCTCCAGCACGACGATCGCGTCGTCGACGACGATGCCGATCGCGAGCACCATGCCGAACAGCGTCAGCGTGTTAATCGAGTAGCCGAGGAGGTAAATGCCGGCGAAGGTGCCGATCAGCGATACCGGCACCGCGGCGAATGGGATCACGGCGGCGCGCCAGCTTTGCAGGAACAGGTAGACGACGAGGAATACCAGCAGCATCGCCTCGCCCAGCGTTTTCAGCACTTCGCGAATCGACACTTCGACGAACCGCGTCGTGTCGTACGGGACGGCATAGGCGAGGCCCTCGGGAAAGCGCTGCGACAGCTCGTCGACGCGCCCCCGGACGCGCTTCGCGACCTCGAGCGCATTGGCGCCCGGCGCGAGGAAGATGCCGACCAGCGTCGCCGCCTTGCCGTTGTACTGGCCGATGAATTCGTAGTCCTTGCTGCCGAGTTCGATGCGGGCAATGTCACCCAGGTGCACGTTCGAGCCGTCCGGGTTCGCAAGCACGATGATGTCGGCAAACTGCTTCGGATCGGCAAGGCGCCCGCGGGTCGTGATCGTGTAGACGAGATCCTGCCCCTTGCTGATCGGCGCCTGGCCAACCTTGCCGGCGGCGAATTGCGCGTTCTGCTCGTTCACCGCCTGGGCGACGTCGGCGGGGGTCAGCTTCAGCGCGGCGATGCGATCGGGCTTCAACCAGATCCGCATCGCGTAGTCTTTGGCGCCGAAGATCTGCACGTTGGTCGTGCCCGGCAGGCGCTTCAGCTCGTCGAGCACGTTGAGCGTCACGTAATTCGACGTGAACAGGTCGTCGAAGCGGGAGTCGGGCGAGTAGAACGCGAGCACCTGCAGGAACGACGAGCTGCCGCGCTCGACGGTGACCCCCTGGCGCCGAACTTCGAGGGGCAGCCGCGGCTCGACTTGCTTGACGCGGTTGTTGACGTTGATTGCCGCATCATCGACGTTGGTGCCGATCTCGAAGGTGACCTGGATCTGCACCACGCCGTTCGACGCCGAGTTCGACGCCATGTAGAGCATGCCGGGGATGCCGTTGATCGCGTTCTCGATTGGCGCGGCGACCGTCTGCTCGAGTACCTCCGCGGAGGCGCCCGGATAGTAGGCCTGCACGCCGACGACCGGCGGCGCGATCTCCGGATATTGCGCCACGGGGAGTGCGCGCATCGCGGCTAGTCCGGCGAGCACGAAAAACACCGAGATCACCGCCGCGAAGATCGGGCGGTCGATGAAAAAGCGCGAGAACATGGTGGCGTCCTCGCGCTTACGACTTCTTGGTCGGGGGGCCGGACGTCGCCGGTGGCGCGGTCCCGGGCACCGCGGGCGCCGCGGGCGCCGCACCGGGCTGGGCGATCCGGATCGGCGCACCGGGCTGGAGGCGCGCGACACCGTCGACGATGATCCGCTCGCCGGGCTTTAGCCCAGACTCGACGATGAACTGGTTCCCGCCGTCGCCGTCGATCCAGTCGCCCAGGACGATCGTACGCGGCAGCGCGACGTCCTTGCCGTCCTTGTCCTTGCCGGTGACGTAGACGAATTTGCCCTGGGCGCCGTCGAGTACCGCGACCTGCGGCAGCGCGAGCGCATCCTTGCGTTGCGCGCCCTTCAACACGACGCGCGCGAACTGGCCGGGCTTCAACGCCAGATCCTTGTTGCCTACCTCGGCGCGCATCTCGTAGGTTCCGGTTGCCGGGTTGATCCGCGTGTCGGAGAAATTGATGCGGCCCTGGCGCGGAAAGGTCGACCCATCACTCAGCTTGATGGTCACGTCAAATGCATTTTCCTTCGGCAGCACGAGCCTGCCTTCGCCAACGGCAGTGTTCAAGCGCAGTTGCTCGTTTTCGGAGACGTTGAACTGAATCCAGATCGGGTCGACTTGCGAGACCGATGTCAGCAGAGTCTGGTTGGCGTTGGCGAGGCTTCCTTCGGATACCTGCGCCCGTGACGACAGCCCGGCAATCGGCGACACGACGCGCGTGTAGCCCAGGTCGAGCCGCGCCGAAGCGAGTTTTGCGTCTGCGGCCTTGACCGCGGCGAACGCGAAATCGACGTTCGACTGCGCATCGTCGGCTTCCTTCTGACCGATGGCACGGCGCTCGGCAAGCGGTTTGAGGCGCGCGAGTTCGCGCTCGGCTTGCGCCTTCTGTGCTTGTGCACGCGCGAGCTCGGCCTCGGCGGCCGCGACGGTCGCTTCGTACGGCTTCGGGTCGATGACGAACAGGAGTTGCCCGGCACGCACCGCCGAACCTTCGGCGAACTTGCGCTGCTCGACGATGCCGGTGACGCGCGCGCGCACTTCGACGTCCTTCGAGCCGATCGTCTGCCCCACATACTCGAACGCGACGGGAAACGATTTCGGCTCGACGGTCATCGTGATCACTTCGGCCGGCGGCATGCCACCGAAGCCGCCTTGTCCCTGCGGCGGGCCGCATCCGACGAGCATCACCGCGGCGAGCGCCACGGCCGGCACGACGGCCGCACGTCCAGGCTTGCGGGCGGTACGTCTGGAGATGCGAAGGCGGCGGGAGATTGCGGCGGAGGGTGGAAGCGTAGCGGGCATGTTCGGCTCCGACGGAGGCACGAGGGTTGTGCCCTCGCTTGTTGGCTTGACACGGCGCTTCACATTACATACATTCGTGTATGTTTACAACCCCGGGGTTGGCGTGGGATACGCCACCCACGGTCTGGCCATGGTCGCGAACGGGTGGAGAGCCCGCATTGCGGAGGACGGATGGTTCGACGAACGCGCACTCAGGCAGCGGCAACGCGTGTGGCGCTGCTGGACGCGGCCGAGCGCGTGTTTCGCGCCAAGGGTGTCGCACATGCGACGCTCGCCGATGTTGCGCTGGCGGCGGGCCTCACCCGCGGTGCCGTGTATTGGCATTTCCGCGACAAGGCCGATCTCGTCGCGGCGGTCTGCAATCGCGTGACGCTGCCCGCAGAAGCGATGCGCGCCGCGCCGGATGCAACCTCCGGCGACGATCCGCTCGGCGAGCTGCGTGCGCAATGTGTGCATGGCCTCGTGCAACTCGCCACGTGCCCGCGTACGCAAGCGGTCTTCGACGTGATGTTTCGCCGCTGCGAGCAACGTGGCGAGTCGGCGCCGCTCGGCGAACGGCAATGCGACATGCATGAGGATTGCGTGGCAGAGGTCAAGCGCGCGCTCGACCGGGCGGTTGCCCTGCGCCAACTACCCGCCGCCACGGACACTCGACTCGCCGCCGAAGGCATTCATGCGTTCATGACCGGGCTGATGTACCAGTGGGTAGGCAATGCCGCCGCGTTCGACCTGGAGCGCGCAGCGCCGGCGCTCATCGACGCGCATCTCGCCGGCTTGCGCGCGCATCCGCCGCGTCGGTCGGCACGCCCTCGGAAGGCGCAACCACCCGCGCGCGTTCGCGCACAGGGACGCCTTGCAACGCGGCGTTGATCGCCGCCTTGCCGCGCCTCCTTACAATACGACACCGTCGCTGGCGCGGTGTTCCGTAGCAATCCGATACCGGGCGGTATGCGGCGGGCGACCTCGCCGAAGGGAGGGCGCTGCAGACGGCGGCATCCCAATCTTCTGCCGAGCCCATGCGCCCGGCGCGAGCCGCCCGAGCTTCGTGGCGACGCTACCGCCGCGTTGAGCGCGCTCCTACCGATTGCATCCCCCGACGCTGCAGCAGGCGTCCGGGTCGAATAGCGGGCATAATTAGTTTACCGCCTCAACAACGCAGGATCTCCCATGACCACTCACAAAGTCGGTGTCATCGGCGCCGGAACCATGGGCAACGGCATCGCGCAAGCATGCGCGACAGCCGGCCTACACGTCGTGATGGTGGACGTCGCGGAAGCCGCCGTGATGCACGGCCTCGCGGCCGTGACTGCGAGCCTCGACCGGCTGCACAAGAAGGACAAGATCACCGTCGCCGACAAGGACGCCGCGCTCGCGCGCATCAAGGGCACGACCGACTACGTCGATCTCAAGCCCTGCGATTTCGTGATCGAAGCCGCGACCGAGAACGAGGAGCTGAAACACAAGATCCTGAAGCAGGTCGACGTGATCGTGAAGCCAGAGGCGATTCTCGCGTCCAACACGTCGTCGATCTCGATCACCAAACTCGCCGCCCTCGTCGCCCGGCCCGCGCGCTTCATCGGCATGCATTTCTTCAACCCGGTGCCACTGATGGCGCTGGTCGAGCTCATCCGCGGGCTGCAGACCGGGGACGAAACGGTCGCCGCGGCCGAGGCGCTGGCGAAACGCCTCGGCAAGACGCCGATCGTCGTCAAGAACAGCCCGGGGTTCGTCGTCAACCGGATCCTGTGCCCGATGATCAACGAGGCGGTGTTCGCGTTCGGCGAGGGTCTCGCGACGGCCGACGAGATCGACAACGCGATGAAGCTGGGCTGCAGTCATCCGATCGGGCCGCTCGCGCTGGCCGACATGATTGGCCTTGATGTCATGCTCGCGGTGATGAACGTGCTTTACGCGGACTTCAATGATCCGAAATACCGCCCCGCGCCGCTGTTGAAGGAAATGGTCGCCGCGGGCTACCTCGGGCGCAAGTCGGGCCGCGGCTTCTACGTCTACCCGCAAGGCAAGGCATGAGCCCGCCGGGCCGCCCCAAGCGCGAAGGTACTCCGATGAGCGCCGTGGGGGTACACCCATGAACTACGAAACTATTCTCCTCGAACGTCCCGAGCCCGGCGTGTGGCTGCTGACCGTCAACCGCCCCAAGGCGCTCAACGCGCTTTCCCCGCAAGTGCTCTACGAGGTCGCGACGGCGGTCGCACACGTCAACGCCGACCCCGCCGCGCGTGCGCTGCTCGTTACCGGCGCGGGCGACAAGGCGTTCGTTGCCGGCGCCGACATTGCGGCGATGAGTTCGATGACGGCGATCGAGGGCCGTGAGTTCGCGCTGAAAGGCCATGGGACATTGCGCTCGCTCGAGCTCTCGCCGTTCCCGGTGATCGCGCTGGTCAACGGCTTTGCGCTGGGTGGCGGCTGCGAGCTGGCGCTCGCCTGCGACTGGATCATCGCCTCGGAAAAGGCCGTCTTCGGCCAGCCGGAGGTGAACCTCGGCATCTGCCCCGGATTCGGCGGCACGCAGCGCCTCGCCCGCCTCGTCGGCCGGGCGATGGCGTTGGAACTCGTCTGCACAGGACGGCAGGTACGGGCGGACGAAGCGCTGCGGATCGGGCTCGCGAATCACGTCCTGGCGCCGGGCAAGCTGCTGGAGGAAGGCCTGAAGCTTGCGCGGACGATCGCGGCGAAGGGGCCGGTGGCAGTGAAGATGTCCAAGCATCTCGTCCAGCGCGGGCAGGATCTCGATCTGGCAAATGCCAACGCGATGGAGGCTGACGTGTTCGGATTGCTGTGTGCGACCGATGACAAGCACGAGGGGATGGCGGCGTTCCTCGCCAAGCGCCCGGCCGAGTTCAAGGGACGGTGAGTTGCGGCGCCTGAATCAACTGCCGTAATTCCGCAGCCCATCGAGGTCGAGGACGACAATCCCGCCGTACTCGACCTTGAGGAGTGCGGCGCCCTCCAGCGCTTTCAGCGCCTGGTTGACGCGCTGCCGCGACACGCCGGACAGGTAGCCGATCTCCTCCTGCGAGATCGCGAGCTCCATGCCTGTTCCCGGGTAGAGGTACGGGTGGAACATCGCTGCGAGGCAACGCGCGACGCGCCCCTCGACATCGAGAAGCCGGTCGTGCTCGACCATGCCGATGAACTGGCCGAGGCGTTCGTTCAGTTGCAGAAGCAGGAAGCGGTTGAACGCGATGCTGTTGTCGAGGAGCCAGTTGAACGTCGCGCGGGGCATCAGCGCGACGCGGCTCGCGCGCAATGCGATGACGTCGTACCTGCGCGGCTCATCCTTCAGAAGCGAGCCTTCGCCAAACCACGCCCCCGCCGGCAGGCCAGTGAACGTGGTGAGCTTGCCGGACGGCGACAGGCTCGTCATCTTGACCAATCCCTCGACGATCCCGATCCAGTGGTCGACCGGCTCGCCTTTATGGCAGACGTAATTGCCGGCTGCGACACTGCGCTCGAGGATCGACGATTCGACACGCCTTTGCTGCTCTACTGTCAGCGCCTGCGCCCACAGGCTTCCGCGCAGCATTTCAGCGAGGGTGGACATGGGAACGATTAACCAGGGGATTGTCCGGTGGATGACAGCTTCCGGCCGGGGCCGCCATTATGCTCGCACCGTCGTCCGTCAGTCCGAGTTAGGCGCCTCGCGGCGTCGCGGGCGCCGGTCCGGTTTCGGCCGTCCGGGCGATCCTATAGAATCGGCCGAACAACAGCCCGGCGCCCATGCCGCCCGGGCCCAGCAGTAGGATTGCGGCCGGCCACCACATGGAGGAGTCAAGCAGTGTCAGCCCCGTCGGTGCCATCCGGACCGGATACGTTTCCCCGCCTGCTGCTGCAGCACGCGCAGGTGCGTGGAGATCGACCCGCCGTCCGCGAGAAGGACCTCGGCATCTGGCAGACCTGGACGTGGCGCGACGTCGCGGCCGAGGTGCGCGCGCTTGCATGCGGGTTGGCGGCGCAGGGTTTCAAGCGCGGAATGCACCTTGCGATCATCGGCGACAACCGCCCGCGCCTCTACTGGTCGATGGCCGCGGCGCAGGCGTTGGGCGGCATCGCGGTGCCGATGTACCAGGACGCGCCGGCCGCCGAGTTCGTGTTCGTTCTCAACGACGCGGAAATCGCCTATGCGGTGGTCGAGGATCAGGAGCAGGTCGACAAGCTGCAGGAGGCGATGCCGCAGGTCCCGACGCTTGCGCACATCTATTACGACGATCCGCGCGGACTGCGCAATTACAAGGCCGTGATGAGCTTCGAGCGGCTGCAGCAGATCGGTCGCGAGTACGACGCCGCGCATCCCGGTTTCTACGACGACGAAATCGGCAAGGGCCGAGCCGACGACGTCTCGGTGATGCTGTACACGTCCGGCACGACTGGCAAGCCGAAGGGCGTGTGCCAGACGCACCACTCGTTCATCGACGCGGCGAAAAGCGGTATCGCGTTCGACCGGCTGACCGCCAACGAGAACATCCTGTCGTACCTGCCGATGGCGTGGGTGGGCGACCACCTGTTCTCGTACGCGCAGGCGATGGTCGCCGGCTTCACGATCAACTGTCCCGAATCCGGCGACACGGTGATGACCGACCTGCGCGAGATCGGCCCGACCTACTATTTCGCGCCGCCACGCGTGTTCGAGAATCTGCTCACGCAACTGATGATCCGGATGGAGGACGCGGGCGTGGTCAAGCGCCGGCTCTTCCACTATTTCATGGGGGTGGCGAAGCGGTGCGGCGCCGAGATCCTCGACGGCAAGCCGGCGCCTTTCGGCGATCGGCTGCTGTATGCGGTCGGCAACGTGCTGGTGTTCGGGCCATTGCGCAACGTGCTCGGGATGAGCCGCATTCGTGTCGCCTACACGGCTGGCGCCGCGATCGGCCCCGACCTGTTCCGCTTCTACCGGTCGATCGGCATCAACCTGAAGCAGCTCTACGGCTCGACCGAGACGTGCGCTGCCGTCTGCCTGCAGCCCGACGGCCAGATCAAGTTCGACAGCGTCGGCCCGCCGGCGCCGGGCGTCGAGGTGAAGATCGCAGCGAATGGCGAGGTGCTGGTGCGCGGGCCGATGTTGCTGAAGGAGTATTACAAGCGGCCCGATGCCACCGCCGAGTCGATCGACGGCGATGGCTACTTCCGCACGGGTGACGCCGGGATCTTCGACGACGACGGGCACCTGAAGATCATCGACCGCGCGAAGGACGTGGGCAGCCTCGCGAACGGCGCGATGTTCGCGCCCAATTACATCGAAAACAAGCTCAAGTTCTTCCCCCACATCAAGGAAGCCGTCGCGTTCGGCAACGCCCGAGACATGGTGTGCGCATTCATCAACATCGACATGGGCTCGGTCGGCAACTGGGCAGAGCGGCGCGGCATCGCGTACTCGGGCTACACGGATCTCGCGCAGAAGCCGGAGGTCTACCAATTGATCAAGGAGTGCGTGGAGCAGGTCAATGCGGAACTTGCGGGCGAAGGCTCGCTCGCCGCTTCGCAGATCCATCGTTTCCTCATCCTGCACAAGGAACTCGACCCGGACGACGACGAGCTGACCCGCACGCGCAAGGTGCGGCGCGGCTTCGTCGCCGAAAAGTACGCGGTGCTGGTCGACGCGCTGTACACGGGCAAGGCCTCGCAATACATCGAGACGCAGATGAAGTTCGAGGATGGCCGCACCGGCTTGGTTAAGGCCGACCTGCGCATCCAGGATGCCACGTGCTTCCCGGCGCACGCGAAGGCGGCGTGACGTGACAAATGGCTGATCGCGCGCTTCGTGATCGGGTCATCTTCCACGACGCCATCGAAACGATGGAGGTCGACTTTTCGGGGATGACGTTCGCGACCGCTGCGGACGCGGATTCGTTCTACGACGTTGCCGACCCGATGCTCGACGCCACCGGCCGGCGCTGGTACTTCCTCGTCAATTACACGGACTGCGTAATCACGCGAGAGGCGTGGGATCAGTTCGCCGCCCGCGGGAAGCACACCAACATCAGCCTATGGTCTCGGCACGGTGCGGGTGGGCGCCAGCGTCGAGGCCCGGGAGGCGATCCGCGAGCGCGCCGGGCGCGAGATGTTCCGTGCCAACATGTTCGCCACGCGCGATCAGGCGATCGTCGCGCTGGGCGAGATGCGCAAGCGCCGTGTGGACGTCGGTGCGGCGGAGGCGGAAACGTTCCTGCGCGTCGAGAACATCCACCTGCGCTTCGGTGGCGTGCAGGCGCTCACCGGCGTCACCTTTACGGTGCACCGCGGCGAGATCTCGTCGATCATCGGCCCGAATGGCGCCGGCAAGAGCTCGATGCTCAACGTCATCAACGGCGTCTACCATCCGCAGGTCGGCTCGATCACCTTTCGCAACCAGACGCGCGAGCAGATGCGGCCCCACGAGGCGGCCAAGCAGGGCATCGCGCGCACGTTCCAGAACATTGCGCTGTTCAAGGGCATGACGGTGCTGGACAACATCATGACCGGACGCAACCTCCGGATGAAGGCCAATTTACTCCAGCAGGCGCTCTGGTGGGGGCCCGCGCGGCGCGAAGAATTGGAACACCGGCACAAGGTCGAGGAGATCATCGACTTCCTGGAGATTCAGCACATCCGCAAGATCCCGGTCGGACGGCTTCCGTACGGACTGCAGAAGCGGGTCGAGCTGGGTCGGGCGCTGGCTGCGGAGCCCACGTTGCTGCTGCTCGACGAGCCGATGGCCGGCATGAACGTCGAGGAAAAGCAGGACATGTCCCGATTCATTCTCGACGTGAACGAGCACATGGGCACGACGATCCTGCTGATCGAGCACGACATGGGCGTGGTGATGGACATCTCCAACTACGTCGTCGTGCTCGATCACGGGAAGCGGATTGCCGAAGGCACTCCGGACGACGTGCGCGCGGATCCGATCGTCATCAGGGCATATCTCGGAGCGGGTTGAGCGATGCAATTCTTCTTCGAAGTTCTGATCGGCGGCTTGCTTTCCGGGGTGATGTACGCGCTGGTCGCGCTCGGCTTCGTGCTTATCTACAAGGCGTCGGGTGTATTCAACTTCGCGCAGGGCGCGATGGTGTTCTTCGCGGCGCTGACGCTGGTCGGCTTGAATGAACACGGGATGCCGTTCCTGCTGGCGATCGTCGTCACACTGGGCGCGATGGTCGTGCTGGGTCTTGCGATCGAGAGGGTCGTGCTGCGGCCGCTCGTCAACCAACCGCCCATCACGTTGTTCATGGCGACGATCGGGCTTACATTCGTCATTGAGGGGCTGGCGCAGCTCATCTGGGGCTCTCAGCCGCACAATCTCGAGCTCGGCATCCAGGACGAACCGATCGCGTGGATTACCGACAACACGGGGATGAGCGTGTCGAAATTCGACATCGCCGCCGCCGGCATCGCCGCGGTGCTGGTCGTGTCGCTAGCCCTGTTCTTCAGCCGCACGCGGATCGGCCGCGCACTCCGGGCGGTTGCCGACGACCATCAGGCTGCGCTCGCAGTCGGCATTCCGCTGCAGCAGATCTGGGGCATCGTCTGGGGGGTGGCGGGCTTTGTCGCGCTGGTGGCGGGGATGCTGTGGGGCGCGCGCAACGGCGTCCAGTTCGCGCTGACGTTTCTCGCGCTGAAGGCGTTGCCGGTGCTGATCCTCGGCGGGTTCGAATCGATTCCGGGCGCCATCGTCGGCGGCCTCATCATCGGCGCCTCCGAAAAGCTGGCCGAGGTGTACCTCGGGCCTTACGTCGGCGGCGGGATCGAGGGCTGGTTTCCGTATGTGCTGGCGCTCCTGTTCCTGCTGGTTCGGCCGGAGGGCTTGTTCGGTGAGAAGCACATCGATCGCGTTTGACGCGATGCGACGCGATCCGTCGTCCCCGCGAACGCGGGGACCCAGTCACGCCTGGACAAACGACGCTGGATTCCCGCTTTCGCGGGAATGACGGAACGAGACGAACCGGGAAGACGACGGAAATGCTCTACAGGGAAGCCGGCCAGTTCAAGGCGACATACGCCGCCGACCAGCAGATCTTTCCGATCCTGCAGGATCGGATCGTGGTTGCGGCGCTGGTTGTGTTCGCGTTTCTGCTCGTACCGTTCGTTGCGGACCAGTACTGGCTCTCCGCGATCCTGATTCCGTTCCTGATCTTCTCGCTCGCGGCACTTGGCCTCAACCTGCTTACCGGTTACGCCGGGCAGCTGTCGTTGGGGACGGCCGCGTTCATGGCCGTCGGCGCCTTCGCCACCTACAACTTCATGCTGCGCGTGCCCGGGATGCCGATCCTGGCCGCACTTGTGCTCGGCGGGATCTGCGCGGCGTTGGTCGGCATCGTGTTTGGCCTGCCGAGCCTGCGGATCAAGGGTTTCTATCTCGCGGTCGCCACACTCGCTGCGCAGTTCTTCGTCGTCTGGGCGCTTACGAAGTTCGGCTGGTTCTCCAACTACAGCTCCTCCGGCGTGATCAACGCGCAGAAGATCGTCATCCTCGGCTACTCATTCGATTCGCCGGTCGCGAAGTACCTGCTGACGCTCTCGATCGTTGCCGTGCTTGCGCTCGCGGCCAAGAACTTGGTGCGAAGCTCGATCGGGCGCTCGTGGATGGCGGTTCGCGACATGGACGTCGCGGCCGAGGTGATCGGCTTCCCGATGCTGCGCACGAAGCTGACGGCCTTTGCGATCAGCTCGTTCTATTGTGGCGTCGCCGGCGCCCTGTACGCGTTCTGCTATCTCGGCACGGTCGAGCCAGAAGGATTCAACCTCGATCTCTCGTTCCGGATCCTGTTCATGATCATCGTGGGCGGCGTGGGCAGCGTGCTGGGCTCGTTCCTCGGTGCCGGCTTCATCGTGCTGTTTCCCATCTTCCTCAACAGCATCGCGGGCCCGCTCGAGCGGACGCTGGGCGTCAGCCTGCCGCCCGGATTGATGTCGAACCTCGAGCTGATCATCTTCGGCGCCCTGATCGTCTTCTTCCTGATCGTCGAGCCCCACGGCCTCGCGCGGCTCTGGCAGATCGCGAAGGAGAAGCTGCGGCTGTGGCCGTTCCCGCACTGATGGTGCACCGCAGCAATCGCGTCCGTCGGAATCCGCGACCCGAATCGAGTGTTCCATTGATGCTCGTCATTGACACCGCAAGCCGTCTCGCCAATGCTGTCCCGGTTTGGCTTCGCATTGGGGACGTCATCCTTAGGAGGAACCATGAAACACCTTAGATCGGCCCTGCTCGGCATGGCGCTGCTCGGCGCCGCATCGGCCGGCCACGCGCAAAACGAGCAGTTCATTCCGATGGTCGGCTATTGGGTCGGTCCGTACGCGGCGGGTGGCTCCGGCATCTACGGCGGATTCATCGACTACTTGAACATGATCAACGCGCGCGACGGCGGCGTGGGCGGCGTCAAGCTCACTTACGAGAAGTGCGAGACCGAATACAACAATGCCCGCGGCGTCGAATGCTACGAGCGCGTGAAGAAGAAGGGTCCGACCGGCGCTACCGTAATCAACCCGCTGTCCACCGGCATCACCTACTCGCTGATCGACAAGGTCACCGCGGACAAGATCCCGATGATTTCGCTCGGTTACGGGCGCACCGACGCGACCGACGGTCGTGTGTTCCCGTATATCTTTCCGCTGATCACGAACTACTGGTCGCAGAACACCGCCAAGATCAAGTTCATCGGCGAGAAGGAAGGCGGGATGGACAAGCTCAAGGGCAAGAAGATCGTGAACATCTATCACGACTCGGCCTACGGCAAGGAAACGATACCGGTCCTCGATGCGCAGGCGAAGAAGTACGGCTTTACCGTCACCCACATCGCGGTGCCGCACCCGGGCAACGAGCAGGGCGCGCAATGGCTGCAGATCCGGCAGATCAAGCCGGACTGGGTGATCCTGCGCGGCTGGGGCGTGATGAACCCGGTCGCGCTCAAGTCCGCGGCCAAAGTTGGCTTCCCGCGCGATCACATCGTCGGCGTCTGGTGGTCAGGGGCCGAGGAGGACACGATCCCCGCGGGCGACGCGGCCAAAGGGTACATTGCGGCGGGGTTCAACGTCGCCGGCGCCAATTTCCCGGTGATTCAGGAGATCAAGAAATACGTCTATGCGAAGGGCAAGGGCGAGATGGACGATCCGACGCGAATCGGCTCGATCTACTACAACCGCGGCGTGGTCCACGGCATCGTCACCGTCGAGGCGATCCGCAAGGCGCAGGAAAAGTTCGGCAAGAAGCCGCTCACCGGCGAGCAGGTACGCTGGGGCATCGAAAACCTGCAGATCAGCGAGGCACGGCTGAAGGAGCTCGGCGCAGTCGGTTTCATGCAGCCGCTCAAGGTGAGCTGCATGGATCACGAGGGCGGTGGCGCGGTGAAGTTCCTGCAGTGGGACGGCAGCCAGTGGAAGGTCATCACCGACTGGATCCAGCCCGACAAGGAACTGGTGCGCGGGATGGTCGAGGAATCGGCGGCGAAGTACGCGAAGGAGAAGAACATCACGCCGCGCGACTGCAGCAAGGAATTCTGATCGGTTGTTTGTTGCCGGTCTGCCGGCGTTGACTTGCTGGCACTCTCCCTCTCCCTGTGCGGGAGAGGAGAGTGGGGCATCGACGTTTGCATCGTTGAACCGACTTTGGACGTGTCCTTCTGCACCATGACCGCCGCTCTGCAACCCGCTGCCGCGACCGCGCCCTATCTGTCGGTCAACAACATCGAGGTCATCTACGACCATGTGATCCTGGTGCTCAAGGGTGTGTCGCTCGAAGTGCCGGAGGGCAAGATCGTCGCATTGCTCGGCGCAAACGGCGCCGGGAAGAGCACGACGCTGAAGTCGATCTCGAACCTGCTCGCCGCCGAGCGCGGTGACGTCACGAAGGGCACGATCGAATTCAAGGGCCGGCGCGTCGACAAGCTGACGACCAACGAGCTCGTGAAGATGGGGGTCTGCCAGGTGATGGAGGGGCGCCACTGTTTCGCCCACCTGACGGTCGAGGAAAACCTGCTCACCGGCGCGTACACGCGCAAACAGTCGCGGTCCGACCTGAAGGCGAATCTGGATAAGGTTTACCACTATTTCCCGCGGCTACAGCAGCGGCGAACGAGCCAGTCGGGTTACACGTCCGGCGGCGAGCAGCAGATGACCGCTGTGGGCCGCGCGCTGATGGCGCAGCCGTCGATGATCCTGCTGGACGAGCCGTCGATGGGCCTCGCACCACAGATCGTCGAGGAGATCTTCGAGATCGTTCGCGACCTCAACACCAAGGAGCGCGTGTCATTCCTGCTCGCCGAGCAGAACACGATGGTCGCGCTGCGTTTCGCCGACTATGGCTACATCCTCGAGAACGGCCGCGTCGTGATGGATGGCGCGGCAAGCGACCTCGCGCAGAACGAGGACGTCAAGGAGTTCTACCTCGGCCTGTCGACGGCGGGGCGGAAGAGCTTTCGCGACGTGAAGCACTATCGCCGCCGAAAGCGCTGGTTGGCTTAGCGGCCCGCGATCGGGCGCCGCCACCGAGGCCACCGATGAGCGAGCACTTCGACACGCTGGAAACGCGCGATCCCGAGCTGCGGGAACGCGCGCTCCTGGCTGCGCTGCCGCGCCAGATCGCGCATGCCAAGGCGAACGCGCCGGCGTTCGCGCGCATCCTCGCCGGCGTGGACCCGGCAGCGGCGACGTCCCGCGCGGCGCTCGCGCAGGTGCCCGTCACGCGCAAGTCCGAGTTGCTGGAATTGCAGAAGGCTGCGCGGCCCTTCGGCGGATTCGTGGCGGCGCGCCGCGGCGAGGTCGCCCGCGTGTTCGCGTCGCCGGGCCCGATCTACGAACCGGAGGGCCGGTGTCCCGACTACTGGCGTCTCGCGCGACCGCTGTTCGCGGCCGGGTTTCGCAAGGGCGATCTCGTCCACAATTGCTTCGCTTATCACTTCACTCCGGCGGGATCGATGCTGGAGACGGGCGCGCATGCGCTGGGCTGCGCCGTGTTCGCCGGTGGTACCGGACAGACCGAGCAGCAGGTGCACGCGATGGCGGATCTCCTGCCCGACGGGTACGTCGGCACGCCGTCGTTCCTCAAGATCATCGTCGACAAGGCCGACGAGATGGGTGTGGCGCTTCCGAGCCTGCGCAAGGCGCTCGTTTCGGGCGAGGCGTTTCCGGCAAGCGTGCGCGATGCGCTCGCCGCACGCGGCATCCAGGGGTTCCAGGCGTACGCGACCGCGGACCTCGGCACGATCGCCTACGAGACTGAAGCGCGCGAGGGCCTCGTGATCGACGAGGGCGTGCTGGTCGAGCTGGTGCGCCCGGGCACCGGCGACCCCGTCGCGACGGGCGAAGTCGGCGAAGTCGTCGTCACGACGCTTTTCAACACCGTGTACCCGCTGATCCGCTTCGGCACGGGCGACCTGTCCGCATTCCTGCCGGGGACGAGCCCGTGCGGCCGCACCAACGCTCGGATCAAGGGCTGGATGGGGCGCGCCGATCAGACCACCAAGGTAAAGGGCCTGTTCGTGCATCCGGCGCAGGTCGCGGCCATCGTCAGGCGTCATCCGCAGATCGGGAAAGCGCGGCTCGTCGTCGACAACCCCAATGGAGTCGACCGGATGACGCTCAACGTGGAGGTGAGCGGCGAAGCGGCCTCCCTCGCCGACGCTGTCCTCGCATCGATCCGCGAGATCACGAAGCTGCGCGGTGAGGTTGCCATCTGCGCGCCGGGGCACTTGCCGAACGACGGCAGGGTGATCGACGATACGCGCAAGTACGAGTGATGCGCGTTGACCGGTCTGATCGCAGGGCGTAGTCTTTGGCGAGGTCTCGTTCGACGCAGCGAACAAGCGGGGAGAAGCGCATGCTTCGCACAATTGTTTTCACGGTCGTAGCTGGCCTCTGTGGATTGGCGCAGGCGCAGGCTTTGACGCTCGCCGATGTGAAATCCAAGAATGCGGTCCAGCTGAGCGCGGACGACCTGAAGCAATTAATGCCTGCGGCCAAGGTCGTCAGCCGTACCAATGCCGGGAGCACGCGCATGTGGACAAACACGGCCGACGGCACGATGGTGGCCTCGTCGGACGCTAAAGGCGTTTCTTCGGGCGGGCGCACTTTCGCCAGTTCCGGGCCCGGCACCTGGCGCGTGACGGACAAAGGGACCTACTGCGTAACCATCCAATGGAGCGTCAGGACGTCCGAAGAGTGGTGTCGGTACATCTTCAAAGATGGCGACAAGTACTATGGCTTCGGAAAACTGGAGGACAGTGCGGCGGCTAACGAGTTCGAGTTTTCCAAGTAGTCCACCGCGCCCGCAACGGGCGCGGCCATGGCCGCCCGGGCCACTCGAATGCGCGATAACCGGCGGCACGATCTTTCGAGCGGACGCCCGACTCGGTACACTAGGAGCCTGTCGGACTTACTTTCGCGCATGCGTTGCCGGTCAAGAAGCGATGGATGCAAGACGCGAGGCGCAGCGAATATCGGGAATATTCGTAAGCCGAGCAACGCAGCAGACGCGCTTTTTGACCCGCAACCCGGAGGGACGGGGCGCTTTGGCGGCATTTCTTCGTTGTTCGCCCTTGCCATAGTCCCGCTATGGCTTCGGGCTCTCGCCTCGAACTGCCGCCAAAGCGCCTCCGTCGCATACGTGAAAAAAGTCCGACAGGCTCCTAGCCGTGCCTTCCTGATTCGCGCTTACCGCTACCGTGCCCTCGCGCCACGCCCACGCCGATCCGCTTGAGCTGCTTGCCGACGACACGCTGCGCGCGATCGCCGCGTCCGGTGTCGTCCGGCAGTTTCCGAAGCAGGCAGTGCTGATCAACGAGGGCGATCGCGGCGATTCGCTGTTCATCGTAATCGCCGGCAAGGTGAAGGTGTTCGCCAGCAACGAGTCGGGCAAGGAGGTCGTCATCGATTTCCTCGGCCCCGGAGAGTACGTGGGGGAGATGTCGCTCGATGGCGCACCACGCTCGGCGTCGGTGATGACGGTCGAGCCGACGACCTGCGCCGTCGTCGACCGCGCGCACTTCCGCGAATTCATTCTTGCGCATCCCGATTTCGCCTTGCATTTGATCGAGAACCTGATCCGGCGTGTGCGGCTCGCGACGGCGAACGTGAAGAGCCTCGCGCTTTCCGACGTATACGGCCGCCTGGTGCGCCTGCTGCAGTCGCTGGCCGTGGAGCAGGACGGGCGGCTCGTCGTTCCCGAAAAGCTGACGCAGCAGGACATCGCCGAACGCATCGGCGCGTCGCGCGACATGATCAGCCGCCTGATGAAGGACCTCGTCGCTGGCGGCTATCTGGCGCTCGAGGATCGCACCATCACGATCCTGAAAAAGCTCCCGCCCGCCTGGTGATGCCGAGGGACCGCTGCCCGCCAGCGGCCGTTTGCGCGCGGCGGCGGGACGTGCGGACACTGGGCCGCATTTGCGCCGGTATGGGCGTCGGCGAGTGAATATTCGGCGAACACGACGCCGAATCGTCCGTCTCCAGCGGTTGCGCACCCGGCTAGAGTAAGCGCCATCGCCGGCGCATTCCATGTGCCGCCGAACAAGGTTCCGGGGCCGACCCGCTTTCGCCCTGGCGATGCGACCCAACCCCCGGGGCGGCCAGGAGACGGATATGAACAGGATCAAACGCTTGACGAGGGAATCGCCTTCCACGACTGGCGCAGAGGCCGTGTCCATCATTTTCATGATCGGCATGATTGCGTTGTTTGTCGCGCATACGATGTTGCCGGCGAACGAGGATGCCACGGCGCCAGCGTCCGCCGCGCAGGGGACGGTACGCGAGGCTCCGGCAGCCGGATCGGTGCCAGCGATGCCGGACGCCAACGTGGCGGCCAGCGCCGCGAAACGGGACGACGCGCCGATCGCGACGTTCTGAACGTAGTGCCGGAAATGGGTCGAATGGAGGGCCAAGCCCGCTCACGGACACGTTGGGGTCGACCGCACTTCACCTTTCATCGTCAGTCCCACTGCACGAGCCCCACGTACGCGGTCACGAGAATGATCCCGCCGAACGCGATCCGGTACCACGCGAACGGCACGAAATCATGGTGGCTCACGTAGCGGATCAGCCAGCGCACGCACGCGAACGCGGAGACGAACGCAGCGACGAAGCCGGCGCCGAACGCGGGCAGCGATTGCCCGGTGAGCAACGCCGCATCCTTCCATACCGAGTAGCCGGTGGCGGCAAACAGCGTCGGGATCGCGAGAAAGAACGAAAACTCGGTCGCGGCGACGCGCGACAGGCCGAACAGCATGCCGCCGATGATCGTCGCGCCTGAACGCGACGTGCCGGGCACGAGCGCGAAACACTGCGCGCAGCCGACCTTGAGCGCATCCTGCCAGGTCATCGCGTCGACGCCGGACACGCGCACGGTGCCCGGCCGCGCCTTATGCCGGCGCTCGGCCCAGAGGATGACGAGCGCGCCGGCCACGAATGCGCAGGCAACCGGCAGCGGCGCGAAGAGATGCGCCTTGATGGCATTGCCCAATGTGAATCCGAGGATCGCCGCCGGAAGGAAGGCGACGACGAGGTTGACCGCAAAGCGCTGCGCCACGGGGTCGGTGAAAATGCCGCGCAGCACCGCGACGAGCTTCGCCCGATATTCCCAGCACACGGCGAGGATCGCGCCGGCCTGGATCACGATCTCGAAGGCCTTCGCCTGTTCACCTGTGTAGCCGAGCAGCGAGCCGGCGACGATCAGATGGCCTGTGGAGGAGACCGGCAGAAATTCTGTCAGACCCTCGACGATGCCCAGGACGAGGGCGGTAAGGAATGTCGGCTGGTCCAAGTCGAACCCGGAACTCCGTGGTTAGCGCCCAGTTTTCCCGCACGGGAGCGCGGGGCCATCGCCATGCCGGAAGCCCGGTTCTGACCTAACAAAAGGGCCGGGGCACCCGGCCCGCGGATTGTAGCGCAGCGTCCGGATTGATCAGTCCGTGTTCTCGCCCCTTTGCAGCATCGCCAATGCCTGCGCAACCATGTCGGTGTCGCCGGCGGGAACCTCCCCTTGCGGCGTCATCCCGTCGACGACCTGTGGCAGCAGCGATGCGAGCCCGCCGGCAGCGTCGCCACTCGACAGACCGAGCTGCTGCGCAATCTGGCCGAGTTGCCCCTGGCCCAATACCTGCGAAAGCGCATCGCCGGAGATCGGCATGTTGTGTCCGGTGGACACCCACGAGTCTGCCTGCTCCCCGTACCCCGCCTGCTTGAACTTGCCGAGGACACCTTCGAGGCCCCCATTCTGCTGCAGCAATTGCAGCGCGGCCTGTAAGAGCGGGTTTTGTTGAGGTCCGCTGCCGCTCCCGAGGCTTCCGCCCAGCACATTACCAAGTATGCCGTCCAGCATTCCCATGTCGTTACCTCGCTCTCCAACGTTGAAAGTACGGAACTTCGAATTCAGGCGGCCTTCTGCTGCACGGAGTGATGCGCCGCGGCGGCCGGGTACCCGGCGGCGCCAAACGTTTCGCGGATTGTCCGGTTCGTGTCGAAATAGACCTGCCAGTAGTGCGCGGTATTGCAGTACGGCCGCACGGCAAGGACCGGACCACGCTCGTTGAAGGTCAGGATCTCGACGTCGGGTTTCGGCTCGGCAATGACGTTCGCAATCTTCGGCAGCACGTCCTTCAGCCGGCGTACGGCATCGGCCGGATCGACACTGTGGTCGAGCTGCGCCGTGAGTTCCACGCGGCGGTACGGGTTGTGGCTGAAGTTCTTGATCGTGCTGTTCATGATCTTTGCGTTGCCGACCATCGTCTGCACATTGTCCGGCGTGTCGATCGTTGTGTTGAAGAGCCCGATCATTCGCACCGTCCCTTCGACGTCGCCGGCCACCACGTAGTCGCCGACCTTGAACGGCCGCAGCACCAGGATGAACGCACCAGCCGCGAAGTTCGACAGCAGCCCGCCCCACGCAGCCCCAACCGCGATACCGAGACCGGCTACCAGCGCGGCGAACGACGTCGTCTCGACGCCGAAGTAGCCGAGGATCGCGACGACGAGGATGATGTTCAGCGCGATCGTGATGAGCGAGCCGATGTAGCGGATGACGGTCGGTTCGACCTTCTGTCGCTCGAGCGCGTGCATGACGAGGTTCGAAGCAAAGCCGATCAGCATGCGACCGACGATATAGGCGGCGATCGCGCCCAGTACCTTGAGGCCGAACGCGACCAACATCGGTCTTGCGGTGTCGAACATCCCCTGCAAATCCATGGTGTCTCCTTGTATTGCGTTGAGGCCGGTCAGGATGGCAACGATCCGTCTGTGGCGGCACGAGACGGCAATTCTGGCCGGAAACCCGGCCCTCGCGCAATGCCGATGCGGGCGATTTGACCCCGTACACCCCGTGACCAGCGTCGATTCGCGTGATGCCTAGGGGGCATCGACACCGAATTCCGCGCACAGGCGGGCCACGGTCGCTTTCAACGCGGCGACCTCGCCCTGCAACTGCGCGACATTGGCTTTGAGCGCCGCGAGCTCCGAAATCGTGATGGCGTCGCCCTCCGCGCTCGTGGCGGCACCCACCGTAGCGGATGCGATCGCAGGCGCGCTGGACAACAGATGTGCCCAGCGCGTTTCGCGGGCAGCGGGTTGCCGCGCCAGTTCCACGACGAGCGCGCCGGCCGGGCGTGCCGCGAGTTCCTGCAGGAACGCCTCCAGCGCCGAGATGTCGGCGAAACGGTGCAGGCGCTCGCAATTGATCCGCAACTCCCCGGCTGTCTGCGGGCCGCGCAGCATCAGCGCCGCGAGCAGCGCCACCGCCTGCGACGGCAGTGCCAGCGCCCGCTCGACGTTGTGCGCGTAGCGCATCACGCGGCCGCCGCTCGACTCGACGACGAGCGACAGTATCCGGAGGCGATCGACGGTCGCCTGCACCTCCGCCTCGGAGGCGTTGACGATCGGCTCGCGGCTCGTCTTCTGGTTGCAGCCGGCGACCAGCGCGTTCAGCGTCAGCGGATACGCGTCGGGAACCGTATGCTGTTTTTCGACCAGCACGCCGAGCACGCGCGTTTCGAGCAGCGACAGCGTCGGCAGGGCGACGGGCATCGCGATGGGCGGGATCCGCTACCTGCGGCCGTAGAGCGCGATGAGGGACGCCTTGCCGACGCGGTGGGCGTTCAGCATGAACCCGACCGCCGCCGGCATCGCTTTGTCGTCGAGGTCGAGCTTGTCGACCTTGAGCGCGTGGACCGTGAAGACGTAGCGGTGGGGCTTGTCGCCCTTCGGCGGGCACGGGCCGCCGTAGCCGGGCTTGCCGAAATCCGTCACCGACTGCACGGCGCCTTTTGGCACCTTGTGCCCAGCGGGGTCGCCGGCGCCGGCGGGCAACGACGTTGCATGGGCCGGAATGTTGAATATCACCCAGTGCCACCAGCCGCTCCCGGTCGGCGCGTCGAGATCATAGACGGTGACAGCGTAGCTCTTCGTCCCCGCGGGGGGGTTCTTCCACGCCAGCGACGGAGAGACATTGCCGCCGTCGCAGCCAAAGCCCTTGTACAACTGCGCCTTCGCGATCTTCCCATTGGGCTTGACCTCGGCGCTTTCGAGCGTGAGCGTTCCGGCGGCAAGCGCGGTCAACGGCAGAATAGCGGCGATCGAGAAAATGATCGAGCGCATACGTTTCCCTCCCGATTGGAAGGGATAGTGTACCTGCTGGTCGAGCCCGCGGCCGCGCCGGCTATCGGGCACAGACGTGCTTGATGACGAGGTCCGCCGAGCTGCCAGCGGGCTCCTTGAGATACTCGATCTTCGGCGCCCGGTTGCGCGCGAACGCCTGATTCTTTGCCTCGTTCTCGAACAGGATCACCTCGACTCCGGCAGCCGTCCCGTCCTTGCAGTTGACCTTCATCTGCGAGCGCATGCTGGTGATGCCGCCTTTGGGCGTGTCGAGCGGTACCTTGAGTTCGGTGCGGAACGTGACCGCCGTGATACCGCCGGCGGTTTTCACGCTTGCCTTGTCGACGAAGATCCGGTTGCCATTCGCGTTCTCGCCGATGGGTTGCCAGTCGGCGGCGGCGAGCGCGACGCCGGTGAAGCCGGCCAGCGCAAGTAGGGTCAAGGCACGCATTGGGAACTCCTTGGTTGGGATCGAGCCGCCGGCGCAGCGTGCGGCGGTGGTCAACCCCATTCTGCGGAGAGCCGGGCGAGGCGGCCTTGTCCCGGATCAAAGCCGGTGTTGCCCCAAGAGGCCCGCGCCCCCCTCACCCCGGTCGGCGTCGGTGCTGGTATCGTAGGTACCCACGCGGCGGCCCGCCGCCCGACCGAACCGCGCGCGTCACCCGGCGCACCGCCCGGAGCCCTGCATGGCCCACCCGCCCGAAGTCACCAACATGGCGTTGTTCTGCGATTTCGAGAACATCGCGCTCGGTGTCCGCGACGCCCAATACGAGAAGTTCGACATCGCCAAAGTGCTGGAGCGGCTGCTGCTCAAAGGCAGCATCGTCGTGAAGAAGGCGTACTGCGACTGGGAGCGCTACAAGGCGTTCAAGGCGCCGATGCACGAGGCGTCCTTCGAACTGATCGAGATCCCGCACGTCCGGCAATCGGGCAAGAACTCCGCCGACATCCGGATGGTCGTCGATGCGCTGGATCTCTGCTACACGAAGTCCCATGTCGAGACGTTCGTCATCATCAGCGGCGATTCGGATTTCTCGCCGCTCGTCTCCAAGCTGCGGGAGAACGACAAGGTCGTCATCGGCGTTGGCGTCAAGAACTCGACCTCCGACCTGCTGATCGCCAACTGCGACGAGTTCATCTACTACGACGACCTGGTGCGTGAGAAGAGAAAGACCACGGCACGCAAGGCGCCGTCGAAGGCGCCGGCGGTCGGCGGCAGACCTGCCGCCAGGGCCGCAGCCGACGACGCCACCGCGCCCGCGAAGAAGGGCGACGAGGAGCGGCGGACCGAGGCCCTCGATCTGGTCGGCGAAACGCTCGAGGCACTGGTTGCCGAACGCGGGGACGAGGAAAAGATCTGGGGGTCGATGATCAAGCAGGCACTCAAGCGGCGCAAGCCTGGCTTCAACGAGTCGTACTACGGGTTTCGCTCTTTCAATGGCATGCTCGAGGAGGCGCAGCGGCGCGGCAGCCTCACCCTCGAGCGCGACGAGAAATCCGGCGGCTACATTGTGCGGCTCGCGGCAAACGGCGACTGATGCGGGCGTGCGGCGCCGCGAAGGCGATCGACCACCATGACCGGCGTCCATGATCTCGGCTTGTTCATCGTCTCCGGACTCCTGCTCAACATCACGCCGGGCGCGGACACGCTCTACATCGTCGGGCGCAGCACGGTGCAGGGCTGGAAAGCCGGAGCGGTGGCGGCATTGGGCATCGGCGCGGGTTGCCTCGTACACACGTTCGCCGCCGCGCTCGGCCTCTCGGCGATCCTCGCGACGTCCGCGAACGCGTTCGCGATCATTAAATGGGCCGGCGCCGCCTACCTCGTCTGGCTGGGGATCACGATGCTGCGCTCGCGCCCGTCCACCGTTCGGCCGGATGCGCGGCCCGCGGCTACCGTCGCGCTCTCCAGGGTCTTTGCGCAGGGGCTCCTGACCAACGTGCTCAATCCCAAGGTCGCCCTGTTTTTCCTTGCCTTCCTGCCGCAGTTCATTGCTGCCGACGCGCCGGACAAGGCGCTGGCATTCGTATTTCTCGGGCTCGTCTTCGACGTGAACGGTACGCTGTGGAACCTGTTCGTCGCGTGGTCGGCGGCAAGCGTCGGCCGGCGCCTTGCAGTGGGCGGGACGGCGGCGACCTGGTTCAGCCGGGCAGTGGGCAGCATCTTCGTCTATCTGGGGATACGGCTGTCGCTTGCGGATCGGGCATGACTGCTGCGCAGTCAGGGGACCCGGCAGGGAAGGTGTTGATTTGAGCGCACCCCGCCCCAAGAATAGAATGGAAGAGCCCCGGAGGGATCTTGGCTGGCTGGCCCAAGGGGGAACTAAACACGAAGCGGCCGCAGAACGGCCGCGGCGGGCTTCCAACGGCGGGAAAGGTGTCGGATGCAAGATGTCCGCCCGGCCGCAGTGGCCGGCATGTTCTATCCCGGTGCGCCAGCGGCGCTGGCGGCGTCGGTGCGTGCGTGCCTTGTCGACGCGGCGACGCGCCCGCACGCCGGAGGGTCGCTGCCGAAGGCCGTAATCGTGCCGCACGCGGGTTACGTCTACTCGGGCCCGATCGCCGCGGCTGCGTATGCGCGTCTCGCGGCCGGGCACCGCACGTTCAAGCGCGTCATCCTGCTCGGTCCCACGCACCGCGTGGCGGTGCGGGGCCTCGCGCTGCCGTCGGTGCGGGCGTTCGTGACCCCGCTGGGCGAAATCGAGCTCGACCGCAAGGCCGCGGCGTTGGCGCTCACGCTACCGCAGGTGCACGAGAGCGATGCCGCGCATGCGCTCGAACATTCGCTGGAAGTGCAGCTTCCTTTCCTGCAGGCGGTGCTGGACGATTTCCGGATCGTGCCGTTCGCCGTCGGCGACGCAACCGCCGACGAGGTTGCCGACGTGATCGAGCGGCTGTGGGGCGGGCCGGAGACGCTCGTCGTCGTCAGTTCCGACCTTTCGCACTACCACCGCTACGCGGATGCCTGCGCGATCGATCGCGGCAGCGCCGACGGCATCCTGGCGCTCGCGGCGACGCTCGATCACGAGCAGGCCTGCGGTGCAACGCCGGTCAACGGGCTCCTCCTCTGCGCGCGGCGTCATGACCTGGTGCCGGAACTGCTCGATTTGCGGAACTCGGGCGACACGGCGGGCGACAAGTCGCGCGTCGTCGGCTATGCCGCGTTCGCCTTTGTCGAGGACCAGGGCCATGGCCGATCGTGACCTCGGCCGCATGTTGCTTCAAATTGCGCGCACGGCGATCGGCGCGGAGTTCGGACGGCCCGGCGAGGGTGTGTCGGCCCACGCGGCGCTCGACCAGCCGGGCGCCACGTTCGTCACGCTGATGCAGGAGGGCGAGCTTCGCGGGTGCGTCGGGAGCCTCGAGCCGCGCCGCCGGTTGGCGCTCGACGTGCGCGCGAATGCCGTTGCCGCCGCGTTTCGCGACCCCCGCTTCGCGCCGCTGACAGCGGCCGAGTTCGAGACAACAGCGATCGAGGTGTCGCTGTTGTCGCGCAGCGAACGCGTGCATACCGCCGACGAGGAGGGCCTGCTCAGCCAACTTCGCCCCGGCGTCGACGGTGTCGTTATCGAATACGGCCGCCATCGCGCGACCTTCCTGCCGCAGGTATGGGAGGCTCTCGCGGAGCCCGACCAGTTTGTCGCCGCTCTGAAACGCAAGGCCGGACTCCCCGCCGAGTTCTGGAGCCCACGCGTGAACGTTTCGCGCTACTCCGTGACCAAGTGGAAAGAGACGGAATTCCTTCGGGATAATATCTGCTCATGAGCAACTTCCCCGGCCGTTGGTGGCATCGGCTCGACGACGGACGCATCCAGTGCGACCTGTGCCCGCGCGACTGCCGACTGCACGAGGGCCAGCGCGGCGCGTGCTTCGTGCGCCAGCGGGTCGGCGACGCGATGGTACTGACGACGTATGGCCGCTCGTCCGGCTTCTGCATCGACCCGATCGAAAAGAAGCCACTCAACCATTTCTACCCCGGATCGAGTGTGTTTTCGTTCGGCACGGCCGGCTGCAACCTCGCGTGCAAGTTCTGCCAGAACTGGGACATATCCAAATCGCGCGAGATGGACACGCTGATGGACTCGGCGTCGCCGCAGGCAATCGCCGAGGCGGCGCAACGGAGCGGCTGCAAGAGCGTTGCGTTCACGTACAACGATCCGGTGATTTTTGCCGAATACGCAATGGACGCGGCGGATGCATGCCATCAACTGGGATTGCAGACGGTCGCGGTGACCGCCGGCTACATCGGCGTCGATGCGCGGCGGGAGTTCTACGCGAAGATGGACGCCGCCAACGTCGACCTGAAAGGCTTCACCGACGAGTTCTACGTGAAGCTCTGCGGCGCGCATTTGCAACCAGTGCTCGATACGCTCGTCTACCTGAAGCACGAGACCGACGTCTGGTTCGAGATCACGACGCTGCTGATTCCCGGCAAGAACGACTCCGACGCCGAAATCGAAGCCGAAGCGAAGTGGGTCATGCGCGAGCTGGGGCCCGACGTGCCGCTCCACTTCACCGCATTCCATCCTGACTACAAGATGACGGACCTGCCGCGCACGCCGGCAGCCACGCTCACGCGAGCGCGCGACATTGCGCTGCGCGAAGGTATCCATCACGTCTACACCGGCAACGTGCACGATCGCACCGGCGGCACGACGTTCTGTCCCGGCTGCCGCAAGCCCGTCATCGTTCGCGATTGGCATGAGATTCTGCGCTACGACCTCACGGCGGAAGGTCGCTGCCGCCACTGCGATGCGCAGCTCCCCGGACGCTTCGAGCACTTCGACGGAACGTGGGGTCGGCGCCGTGTGCCGGTGCGGGTTGGTGTGGCCGCCTGAGGGGCGAGCAGGGGCCCCGCGTAGCGGGGATGCGAGCAATCCCGAATGGCGGCAACGAGTCCGACGCCGCGATCACGAGCATGCCTCGCCGGATCGGAGGCCGAGGCCGCCTGAGGGGCGAGCAGGGGCCCCGCGTAGCGGGGATGCGAGCAATCCCGAATGGCGGCAACGAGTCCGACGCCGCGATCACGAGCATGCCTCGCCGGATCGGAGGCCGAGGCCGCGTGAGCCTGGGAGCAGGGGCCCCGCGTAGCGGGGATGCGAGCAATCCCGAATGGCGGCAACGAGGCCGACGCCGCGATCACGAGCATGCCTCGCCGGATCGGAGGCCGAGGCGGCGTGAGCCTCGGAGCAGGGACGAGCGGCCAGCAGGTACCCCGGTTAGCCGGCCGGAGCGCGTTGGCCGTCCGGCAGCGGCAGTGTGAAGGCGAAAGTCGAGCCCCTGCCGACTTCACTCTTGACCCAGATTTTCCCGCCGTGGAGCTCGATGAATTTCCGGGAGATCGCGAGGCCGAGGCCGGTGCCTTCGACTTTCTTGGTGGCTGTGCCGACCTGGCGGAATTCCTCGAACACCGCGGCCTGATCCTCGGGGGCGATGCCCACCCCGGTGTCGGTCACCGCTATCTCGACCGCACCGTCGCGCACTCCGGCCGCAACGTCGATGCGCCCGCCCTCCGGCGTGAATTTCAATGCGTTGGAGAGGAGATTCAACAGTACTTGCTTTACCTTCCGCTCGTCGGCGCGGATCGTTCCCAGGCGCTTGTCGACCGTGCGTCCAAGCGCAATGCCATGCCGTTGCGCCCGCTCCCGAACTAGAATCACCGCATTCTCGATGAGAGCCGACAGATCGCAATCCGCCGGCTCGAGTTCCATGCGCCCCGCCTCGATCTTGGAGAGGTCAAGGATGTCGTTGATCAGGGAGAGGAGGTGTCGTCCCGACTCCAGAATGTCACCGAGGTATTCCGCTTGCTTGTCGTTGATCTCGCCAAACATCCGCTCGAACAGCACTTCGGAGAAGCCGATGATGGCGTTGAGCGGCGTGCGCAATTCGTGCGACATGTTGGCGAGGAATTCGCTCTTGTGCCGACTCGCCGTCTCGAGCTGCCGGCTCTTCTCCTCGATCTCGCGGAAGAGCCGTGCATTCTGGATGGCCAAGGCCGACTGCGTCGCGAAGGTCTTCAGCAGATCGATTACGTGCGGGGTGAATGCCCCGGCGCTTTTGCGGTTCACGACCAACCCGCCGAGCATGTGATCCTCGCGCAGCAACGGCACCGCAAGCAGTGACCGATAGCCCAACCGAATGAGCATCTCCCTTAACCGACTCTGGTAGCTCGCTTCGTCGGCGATGTCGCGGATCTGGATGGGCTCGCCGCTGACCCCCATCCGCCCGAGCGCACCCTCTCCCTTGCGGATTGGCGCGGCCCGCAGCGTCTCGACCAGCTCCGCGGGCAGCTTGTCCGTGGCGTGCAGATGAAACTGCTCACGCGTCTCGTCATATTCGTAGATGGCACCGCCGTCCATGCCGGCCAGCTGCGTCGCTCGGGAAACGATCGTCCTCAGTACAGTCCCGAGGTCGAGCGTTGAGCTGACCGCCTGCCCGACTTCGCCCAAAGCCCGGAGCTCTCCGACCGACCGTGTCAGCTCCGTGGTCCGCGCCTCGACTTCCTTGAACAGCCGTACGTTCTCGATGGCGATGACTGCCTGTTCGGCGAACGTCTGGAGCAGCGCGATCTGCGTGTCGGGGAATGGCCCGGGTTCGGCGCGGCCGACGGCGATCCCGCCGATGGCATTTCCCTCGCGTAGCAGCGGGACCGCCAGGACGCTGCGGAAGCCCCCGGCGCCCGCATGCGACCCAAGCGCGTACTCCCTGTCCTCGAGTACGTCCTGGATTACGACGACGCTTCGGGACAGGATCGCCCGGAGGATCGCGGTATCGCGGCCCGGCGGTCGCGGAAAAAATTGGCGGAGCATCTCGATATAGGCCGGATTCACGTTCACGAAAGACGCCAAATGGACCAGCTCGCCGTCGTACGTAAAAACGTTCGCCGACTTGGCACGACATAGCTCGTGCGCGGCCTTGGCGATGGTATCGAGCACCGGCTGCACATCGGTTTGCGACCGGCTGATCACCCGCAGAATATCGCTCGTCGCGGTCTGTTGCTCCAATGCCTCCATCAGGTCACGATTGCGTGCCTCGAGCTCCTTGAACAGCCGTACGTTCTCGATGGCGATCACCGCTTGATCAGCGAATGTCTTCAACAGCTCGACCTGCGTGTCCGGGAATAGCCCCGGTTCAGCCCGACCGACAGCGATCGCGCCGATCGGGCTTCCGTCACGCACCAGGGGAACCGCCAGCACGCTGCGGAATGCTCCGGCGAGGGAGTGAGCCCCGATCGCATGCGCATACTCGCGATCCGCTACCACGTCCGGTATTGCGACAATCTTGCATGTCTGGATCGCACGGGTGGCTCCGGTGTCGCGGCCGGGTGGCCTTGGGTAGTATCGGCGCATGGCCTCGACATATTCCGGATTCACGTTGACGAACGCTGCCAAATGGATCAACTGGCCGTCGAACGTGAAGACATTCGCCGAACTGGCGCCGCAAAGCTTCAGTGCGGCCGCGACGATGGTGTCGAATACCGGCTGCACATCGGTCGGCGACTGGCTGATCACCCGCAGGATCTGGCTCGTCGCTGTCTGCTGCTGCAAGGCCTCCGTGAGGTCGCGATTGCGGCTTTCCAGTTCCGTGAAGAGCCGCACGTTCTCGATCGCGATTACGGCCTGATCGGCGAACGTCGTCACCAGCTCGATCTGCTTTTCCGTGAAAGGCTCGACCTTGGTCTTCCAGATCACAATGACGCCAAGCAATGCCTCCGCGCTCAGCATCGGAACCGCCAGGATCGTACGGTACCCACCCAGCTTCTGCGCCTCGGTCCGCTGATACCCGACCTGGGTCAGCACGTCGTGCCAGTGGACCGGCCGACGTTCGAGTCCGGCGATTCCGGAGATCGAACCCGGTCCGAGAGGAGCCGGGTGCCTCTTCAAGTAATCCAGCATCTGCGGCACAGCGCTATAGCTCGCGGCGAGTCGAAGGAGTTCACCGTCGAACCTGTGGACGTGGCCGTGCTCAGCACCGCAGAGTCGAGCAGCACGCTCGATGACGGTGTCGAGCACCGGCTGGAGATCGAACGCCGATCGGCTGATCACCTTCAGTACTTCGCTCGTCGCCGTCTGTTGCTCCAAGGCTTCCGTGAGGTCGCGATTGCGAGCCTCCAGCTCCTTGAACAACCGTACGTTCTCGATGGCGATGACCGCCTGATCGGCGAAGGTTTGGAGAAGTTGAATTTGCCGGTCAGGAAAATATCCGGTCTCGGGCCGCGCAATGGCGATCGACCCGATGGGAACGCCACCCCGCAGCATCGGCACCGCTACGATGCTGCGGAAGGTCATGACCTTCGCGAATGCCCCATGCGCGTAATCCGGATCCGCATGGACGTCCGGAATGTGCTCGACGGCGCCGCTCAAAATCGAGCGGGCCGCGGCGCTTCCGCGGCCTGGCGCCATCGGGTAGGCGCGGCGGATGGCCACCACGCCCTCGGGCGACAATCCATGCAACGCCGCGAGATGGAGGAGCGTGCCATCGTAACGAAAGACATGACAGAACTCGGCATTGGAAAGCCTGGCCGCACTTTGCGCGATCGTGTCGAACACGGGCTGGACATCCGCGCGCGAGCTAGCGATGACGCGCAGGATTTCGCTGGTTGCCGCCTGCTGCTCCAATGCCTCCGCCAGTTGCCGCCCGATTCGCTCGGCGCCGGGCCCTTTCTTCGCCGGTGACTTCCCGGCAACCGAGGGTCGTGTCGCGGCCTTGACTCTTGCGGGCTTTGCCTGCCGTTCCATCGGTCCTCCGCCCCACTCTTCGGTCTTGCGACTGCAGCGGTCGACGTCAGCGTACGCGAAGATGCCCTCGTCGTGTTACCGGGGCGCTGCTTCTCTCAGGAGCGGCGATTGCCGCCACGAGGTCCAACCTGCGTACGAACGCGTGCCACCGTGGATCGGAAACCGGGGCCGAGTGAGACAACGACGGGTTGACACTGTCGCGTCGCTATTCGAGATCGAGATACTTCTTCGCGGTCCCCTTCGCCTTCGCGACAGGGTACTTCTCGCGGTTGACGAGCAACTTGTCGTGTACGGCGGCAATGATGTCGATGTCCAGCACCCGCCCGAGCCGCAGGAGATAGATCAGCACGTCGCCAATCTCGTTGCCGATCTGCTCCTTTTTGCGGGCATCGGGCACGGCGGATTCGTCGCCGGTACTCCAAAGGAAATGTTCCATCAGCTCGCCAGCTTCGATGGCCACCGCCATCGCGAGATTCTTCGGCGTGTGGAATTGCGCCCAGTCGCGCTCCGCCACGAAGGCGTCGACCGCATCCTGAAGCTCGGCAAGACTGTCGGCCATGAAGCCTCCACGATGAATGGCCGCCGGCGGGCTACGCCTTCGAGTAGATCTCGGCGCCCTTTTGCACGAACTCGACCGCCTTCGTCTCCATACCCTTCGCCAGCGCATCCGCTTCGGAAACGCCGAGCTTCGCCGCGTAGTCGCGCACGTCCTGGGTGATCTTCATCGAGCAGAAATGCGGGCCGCACATCGAGCAGAAGTGCGCGAGCTTCGCACCCTCCTGCGGCAGCGTCTCGTCGTGGAACTCGCGCGCCTTGTCCGGATCGAGGCCGAGGTTGAATTGGTCCTCCCAGCGGAATTCGAAGCGTGCCTTGGAGAGCGCGTTGTCGCGGATCTGCGCGCCGGGATGGCCTTTGGCGAGATCGGCCGCGTGCGCAGCGATCTTGTACGCCATGATCCCGTCCTTGACGTCGGTCTTGTTCGGCAGCCCGAGGTGCTCCTTCGGCGTCACGTAGCAAAGCATCGCCGTGCCATACCAGCCGATCATCGCCGCGCCGATCGCGGAGGTGATGTGGTCGTAACCGGGCGCGATGTCGGTCGTGAGTGGCCCCAGCGTGTAGAACGGCGCCTCGCCGCACAGACGCAGCTGCTCGTCCATGTTGTGCTTGATCAGGTGCATCGGCACGTGGCCGGGGCCCTCGATCATCACCTGCACATCGTGTTTCCACGCGATCTGCGTCAGCTCGCCCAGCGTGGCGAGCTCGGCCATCTGCGCCTCGTCGTTCGCGTCGTACCCCGAGCCTGGGCGCAGCCCGTCACCGAGGCTGAAGGCGACGTCGTAAGCCTTCATGACCTCGCAAATGTCCTCGAAATGCGTGTAGAGGAACGACTCCTTGTGATGCGCGAGGCACCACTTCGCCATGATCGAGCCGCCGCGCGAGACGATGCCGGTCATCCGTCTCGCCGTGAGCGGGATGTAGCGCAGCAGGACGCCGGCGTGAATCGTGAAGTAGTCGACGCCCTGTTCGGCCTGCTCGATCAACGTGTCACGGAACATTTCCCACGTCAGCTCCTCCGCCTTGCCGTCGACCTTCTCCAGCGCCTGGTAGATCGGCACCGTGCCAATCGGCACCGGCGAATTGCGGATGATCCACTCGCGCGTCTCGTGGATGTTCTTTCCCGTCGACAAGTCCATTACGGTGTCGGCGCCCCAGCGCGTTGCCCATGTCATCTTCTCCACTTCCTCGTGGATCGACGAGGACACCGCCGAATTGCCGATATTGGCATTGATCTTGACCAGGAAATTGCGGCCGATGATCATCGGCTCGGTTTCCGGGTGGTTGATGTTCGACGGTATGATCGCGCGGCCGCGCGCCACTTCGCCGCGGACGAATTCCGGCGTTATCGTTTGCGGAATCGCCGCACCGAAGCTCTGGCCGGGATGCTGCCGCGTGACGAGCTCCGGTAGCGTGGCCTGCATTTCCTCGCGCCGGAGACTTTCGCGTATCGCGATGAACTCCATCTCCGGCGTGACGATGCCGCGTCTCGCGGAGTGCATTTGCGTGACGTTGGCGCCGGACTTGGCGCGCCGCGGCTTGCGGTGGAGATCGAAGCGCATGCCGGCAAGATCGGGGTCGGCAAGGCGCGCCCGACCATACGCCGACGTCGGACCATCGAGCGCGACCGTATCGGCGCGTTCGCCAATCCAGCCCGCCCGAAGCGCCGGCAGTCCCTTGCGGATGTCGATCGTCGCCGCAGGATCGGTGTACGGTCCGGACGTGTCGTAGACGACGAGTGGGGGGTTCTTCTCGACTCCGAACGAGGCGGGCGTGTCGGACTGCGCGATCTCGCGCATCGGCACGCGCACGTCCGGCCGCGAGCCAGCGACGAAAACCTTGCGCGAGCTCGGCAGCGGCGCGACGGCGGCGGCGTCGACGTGCGCGTCGCGCGCGTAGAACTTGTCATTGGCGTTCATGGAGGCTCCTCGGCGTGAAAGCGCGGGGAGCGGAGGGACAAGCTACGCTTCCCTGCGCCGGCATTATCCGCACAGGTACCAAGGGTGTGCTCTCACCCGCCGGCGCGTCGCGCCGGCAGGACCCCTAGCGTTGTTCGCGGACGTTACGCCATTCCGGCGGTCCGGGCAACCCTCGGTCCGGCAAGGGCATCGGGGTGCGCCAGGCGTCTCCGGTCCGTAATCGGCCCGTGAGCCCGGATCGTTACATAGCCTTTTTCGCTTCGAAGAGCTCGCGCTTGCAACCGAATGAAAGCTCGCGGAAATTGGTCCGCAGGCACTCTTTGGCCGTCCCGGGTGCGGCACCCGCACAATACCGATGAATATCGTCCTCGCAGGCCGCCACGACCTCTTTCATCAGCGTGGCGGCCTGCGCCATTCCCCGCTGACAAGCCGGAGAAAGTTGTTGCTGGTGCTCGCGCAGGCACTTCGCGATTCTCCCCTCGCCCTGCGGGATGCCGGCGCAATGAGCCTGGATGTCCGGCGCGCAGGCTTGAGCTGCCTGTCCCTGTCCCTGCCCCGGCGCCGGCGCCGAAAGAACGAGTCCCGCGATGATCGCGGTGCTGGTGCCAAGAGCGGCAAGGAGATTTCTCATCCGCGTCTCCTTTCGTTCGCGCTTAACCGTATCTACGGTAGTGAACGCAGGTTCCTCGTCGCTACGCCACTGGGAATGACAGCGGAGCTTTCAACGGGATGCTACCTAATGACGTTGCGCGCGCCGCCGGCGAAGCAGCTGTTCGATCCGTTGTCTGGGCAGATCACGATATAGGTCGCGCGTTGGCCGCAACCGCTGACACCGATCGTGTATTCGGCGCGGTCGGGCCCGGTGTACCGGAATGTCTGCACCAGCGGCTGGAGCGTCTCGCGCGAGATCACTTCGCCGGTGGCGGCCGGGCAGTTCATTTCGAACTGTCCCCGCCGCACCGCCATGTCGACCGCCTGCGCCTGCATCTGGTCGATGAACGGAGGGCCCGAAGCGCAGCCGACCACGATCAACCCCACCATTACTGCAAGGGACGTCTCACGAATCGCCATTTCCGCTCTCCTTGTCGATTGTCGAATCGCCGAATCATTGGGGTGGTTGCAGACACTGGCGGGCTCTGAGGGTCCACGCAGCTTCGTTCGAGAAGATTGCCCCGCGTCCTGTCAATCAACGACGGCCACCGCCGCGGAAGCCACCGCCCCCACCGAATCGCCCGCCCCAGCCGCCACCACCACCGAAGCGATCGCCGCCGCCAAATCCGCCACCGCCCCACGAGTGGTCGCCGCCGCCGAATCCGCCAAATCCGCCGCCGCGATTGAAGCGGTCGGCGAAGCCGCTCTCGGAAAATCCGCCCGCTCGGTCGGCGCCGCTACTGCGCGCCTGCGATTCCTTGTCAGCCCACGACGAATCGCCCGATGCGCCGCCCCAGCCGCTCGACGAATGCTGCTGCCAGCCGCTGCCGTCGTTGTGGTAGACGTTGCCGTTGACATCGGCATAGTGATTGTTGCCGACGCTTGCCGTCGCCCAAGTGTTCGTGTTGCCGGTCTTCGCGTTGTACGTCGAGCCGCCGCCGACATGGGCAGCGCCCTCTGGCCCAGCGGTTGTCGCGCCGGCGCGGTTGTACGAGCTGCCGCCGGCGCCGGTGCCCGAAACGGCGCTGGCGGTCGAGCGCTGTCCGGTGTAGACGTTGTAGTTGCTCGCCCGCGCGACGTTGCCCGATCCTCCCGCGGCACCGCTCATCGTCCGGTCGTATCCGCGCGTCGCGTTCCCCGTATACGCATTGAATTGCCGGCCCGCGCTATAGCTGCCCGACGTGCCGGTGCGCGCGTTGTAATAGCTGCCGCTCGCCGTCGTGCCCGCGACGCCGCCGCCCGCATACCACGAGCGCGTGCCCGAATACGTCGTCGCGCCCCAATGGCCGTAGACGTTCGCGCTTGCCGACGCGCAGCACGGGTAGCCACCCCAGTACGCTGGGTGGTAATACGCGCCGCCCCAGTACGGCTCGGTCCATGCGGCGGTGGCGAGCCCCATCGCGAAACCGAACGTGTACCCGACCCATGGGTTGTAGATTGGCGCCGCCGCGACGCCATAGGTGTACGGCGGCGGATACCACACGGTGCCGATCCACGGCGAGTAGACATAGCCGGTGCCATAGACGACGGTGCCGTAAGGCGACACGACCGTGCCGAGATAGCCTGGCGTGTAGCCGACATAGATGTACTGGGGTGTCGCCTCGTAGATCCGCACGTACGTCACGTAGTAGATCGGCGACGACGGCGGAATCGAATAGATCACCGCCGGCACCGAGGTCGCGATGGTCCAGGGCCCCGTCAATTGCGGCGCCGTGAACCACACACCGGCCGTCACGGCGTAGTACGAATTCGCGCTCACCTGGATCACGGGCTCCGACGAATTGACCACGTACGAGAGCCCCGTTCCGGGGATCGCCGTATATTGCGGCGGACCGTTGAAACTGGGCGTGAATTTTGGTCCGTTCTTGAGCGGCACCGTCGCGGTCTGCGGGATCGAGTTCTCGATCACCGCTTCCTGCGCCTGTGGTGTACCCGCAACCGTCGGCAGCACGGCGCCGGCGAGCGACTGCGGCGGAATCTTCGCGAAGTCCGGCGGCAATGCGTTGCTGGCGACGAACGTCCACGGCCCGGTAAGGCCGGGCGCCATGAACCAGCGGCCGGCAAGCAGCGCGTAATAGTTGTTGTTGGCCGTGTTGATCAGCACGTCGCTCGTCGTGTTCGACGCCCACAGGAGTTGCGTGCCGACAATCGGCACGAAATCGGGCTGGCCCTTGAACACAATCAGCTCGCTCGCGACTTGCGGTGTGTAGATGGTGGGCACGCCGTTGGCGAGCGAGGGCTTCGGGTTCGCCTTGGGTCCCCCGTCGAGGAGGTCCACGGTGCCGGCCTTGGACAGCTCCGTGGCGATCGCGTTGGCCTCGTTTGCCATCAAAGGGCCGAGGTAAGCCTGTGTCCACGGGCCGTTGATCGTGGTCGCCGAGAGCCAGCCGTCGTAGACGTGCATGTAGAACGCGTCGGTGAATCCGCCCTGCAGGATCAGTGCGCGGGTGTTGATCACGCGCTTCGCCCGCGGGTGATTGGGGACGGTCTGCAGCACCGGTGCCCCATCGATCGGAACGAGTATCGCTGGCGAGTAGCTGACCAGCACCTGCGGCGGATTGTTCTGCACCTCGACGGTTGGCGGCTTGACGCCGACGAGGGCGAGCGACGATTGGACCCGATCGAGCGCGATCGTCTTGACGCTCTTCGCAAATTCCTGTTGCAGCTCGGCGGAGTAGGCGGCGCCGTGATTGGGCAGCGTCGGAAAATCCGTCTTCGTGATTTTCAGGTCCTCGAACACGACGGTGCGAGCGACCTTGTCCACCTGTGTGCGCGCATTGGCGAAGATCACGCCGAACGTCTCTTCCTTGGCGTTGGTCGGCTTGATCGCGAGCGCGCAGCGAAAGTCGATCCGGTTGCCTTCCCATTTGTTCACCTGCGGCTGGTAGACGAGCACCTGGCCGTTGGAGAGATCCACGACGCGCGGCCACGGGTCTGCTGGAAGTTGCGGCGCCGAGGCGGCGGGCGCAGCTGCGGGCGCGGCCTGCGCGAATGCCATAGTGGGAACGCCCAGCAGGATGGCGGCGGCGAGCACAACGGTGGCGGAGGGACGAAATTTCATGAGTGTCGCAATCCCGAGGTTGGCGGTGAAAAGCCGGGTGCAAATGCTCGTCTGGAAGGCATTAGGGTGTCAAGTTCCGAACGCGACGACGATCGAGCCCCCGTCGAAGCGGTAGCCGACGCCGGCGTACGGCGCTGGTAGTGGGACCGCTTGCACCCCCACTCTGCGTCCCGCACGCACGTGTGCCCTTCGGTGCGACGCCGATCGGCTAAGATGCGGGCGTCCCGTCGCGCAGCGGCCACGGTCGATGAACATCCCGGCGCCGAACCTATTCCTGGACGTTTTGCATCGTTGCCTCCACGACGGCGCCGGCCTCGCGTTCGATCCCGGGGCGCTGACGTGGCGCCACGCGCCGCACGCATTGGCAGGCACCGCCATCGACCCCGTGGCAGGGGTGCGCTGGCTGCAGAAGGATAGCGGCACGCCGTCGCGGCAGCCGATCGGCGTCATCGGCGCGCGGCACGCGACGACGGAGCAGGCGGTTGCGGCACGCGCACTCGGGGAAGCGCTGGCGGAGGCCGGGCTCACCGTACTTTGCGGTGGGCGCCGCGGGGTGATGCTCGCGGTGTGCGAAGGCGTGGCCGCGCGCGGTGGTATCAGCGTGGGACTCCTGCCCGGCGAGTCGCTGGCCGACGGTAATCCGGTTGTCACAATTCCGATCCCGACCGGGATCGGCCTCGCGCGCAATGCACTGATCGCGCGCGGATCCCTGTGTCTGGTGGCGATCGGCGGCGGTCATGGCACGCTGTCGGAGGTCGCATTGGGGATCCAGTTCGGCAAGCGCGTGTTCGGGCTGGAGGGCGCGCCGCATGTCGAAGGCGTCGAACATCTGCCCACGGTGGACGCCGCGATGACCGCGCTCGCGCGCGTGGTGCTGGCGCTCGACGGCGAGTCTGCGTTGCCCTACGAGACGGCCGGCGCCGCAGCCGCGAGCGAACGCCATGACGGTTGATCGCGACACCGCCATCGTGGCTGCTGGAGCCTAGGGCCTGTTCACACTATGTCCACAAGATGCGTTGCAAGCGAAAAGGGCCGGGCGCGAGGCGCAAAACGAAGGGGTGGTCGAGCGTTCGGGATTCACGTCACCCCGCTCGCGCGGACAGGTCGGACCCGCCGGCGTAAGACAATGTCCGACAGCGGCAAAATTCGCGCGATTCTCCGCGACGACGGGCGGCGATTTCGCTACAATTCCGCGCCATGCGGGTGTAGCTCAATGGTAGAGCAGAAGCTTCCCAAGCTTACGACGAGGGTTCGATTCCCTTCACCCGCTCCACTACCGAATCGCCCGTTGGAATGGATCGAATTGAAGGGAGGAGAATGCTCCGGTTTGACGAGTGGTCTGCAGTGCCAGGGGCCATGCATTGCCATCGATTGCAGGAATCGCTCAGCTTGACCTCCGGAGCCGATAGATCATGATGCCCGCACGCTCGGGCACCTCGCGCGCTGCCATCGCCAAGACGGCGCTGCCCATCGACGACACGATCCGCATGCCGTGGACGGCGGCGACCGGTGCCGAAGAAACCGTCGTTCGGCCGGCACTCGCGATCCTGTTTCGTCTCGCGCTGGGCCAGGCCGCCGATGCATACACATCGCGATTCCTGCGCTATGAGCGTACTGGGCGGGCCGGCCTCGGCTGGCATTGGCCGTCGTTCCTTCTGCCCAGCGCCTGGGCGTTCTACCGGAAGCTTTGGCTGTCCGGCGCGGTATTCGCGGGCCTGCCGTTTCTCGGCGCGGCCGCGTTCGCAGCGGTCGAGCCCGCCGTTGCCGAATCGACACTTGCCTGGCTTGCCGGCGCCGTGGCCGCGATCTGGCTGCTGCCCGCCGTCACCGCTGCGCTGCTGGCAAACGGACTGCTCTATCGCCACGTGAAGCGTCGGGTCGAGTGGGCCGAAGCGGGGTGCCAGCGGATCGACGAGGTGGCCACGTTACTCGCAGCGCGGCACGCGACGGCACCCTGGGCGGCCGTGCTGTTCGGCGGTGCCGCGCTGGTACTCGGCGCCACGGTGCTCGCGCCGCGCGTGTCGGCGCTTTATCAAGACCAACTCGTGCGCACCCGGGTGGCGGCAAGCCTCGCTGCCGTCCGCCCGCTGCAGGCGGCAATCGAGGATGCGTGGCTGCACAAGGTATCGTTTCCGCGCATGCCCGATTACGCAGCTGCTGCGCACGAGCTCGGCCTCGCGTGGCGTGGCGTGGTCAACATCAGCCCCGTGAGCGGCCGGCTGCGGCTCGATCTTGGGCCGGCGCTGCCGGAACTGCATGGCAAGACGATCCTGCTTGCCCCGGCGATCGATTCGCAGCAACAGGTGCAATGGTTCTGCGTTCCGATCGACGTCCCGCGCAGGTATCTGCCGCGGGAATGCGTGAGCTGATCGCGGGAAACTGACGGCGACACACGCTGGGGCGTTGCGCGTCGCAACGCCCCGGCATTCTCATGCTGCCGTACCGTGCGAGGGTGCCGCTACTCGATGCGGATCGCGCTGGAACCCGGCAGTCGCTCGACGCAGCGCGCCCCCATCAGCTGCGACGGCGTGCAGTAGCCTCCTTCCGCCGTGTGCGCCAACAGTGCGCGCACGGCCATCAGCACGCCGTCGACGGTGAGCCGATAGCCGTTGGCGGTCGTGAGCTGTGCGGTCCGCACGTCGCCGCGGTCATTGCGGGCCTCGCCCCACACGTAGGTCTTGTCGCTGTCGCGCTGTTTCTGCGATGGTCCGGCGTTGGCCTTTCCCGCCGCTCGCTTCATCAGCGTTTGCACGAGTTGCAGGCGCAGGAACGGGCGCATCCAGTTCAGACGACGCATACGCGCCACGGCGCGCGGCGACGCCGCGATATAGGTCTCGATGTTAGGGATGCCGGTTGTGAAATAGGCGGTGGCGACGTCGCCCCACGGGATCGTCATCGCGAGTCGGGATCCGATCCCGGTTCCGAAATCGATCTCGCGTGTTCGATGCGCCAGCGGCACCCCAACGATTGCACCGTTCTTGCGCACGCGCCCACCGCGGCTCGCCATTTCGATTGCCGTTCGTGCGGTGCCCGGACTGCGCGACCCCAGCCCCTTGAACCCAAGTGCCAGGTATCGCGCGTCCGGCAGCGCCTCGATGAGGCATGCGGCAACGCAATCGGTGGGAATGACGTCGAACCCGACACCGGGGCACAACACGATGCCCGCCACCCTCGCCGCCGCGTGCTGCCGCTCCGCCGCGACGAACGCGTCGATTTCGCCGGTGATGTCGATGTAATGGGTGTGGGCCACGATACACGCCGCGATCATCGGCCCGCTGGTCGCGGAAAACGGGCCGGCACAGTTCGCAACTACTGCGACGTTGGCCAGCGCGCGACGCGTCGCGGCCACGTCGCCGAGCGCGAAGGCTCGCCACGGGAGTGCGAGCTCGCCGGCGAGCGCTTCGATGGCGGCGGGATCGCGGCCGGCTAGAATCGGCGCGAGCCCCTGGCGTTTCGCTTCCTGCGCGACGAGCCGCCCCGTGTAGCCGTTTGCGCCGTAGATCATCCAGGCGGTCGGGGCATTCATGCGGTGATCAGATTTCTGCTGATGTTGTGGTCGCCACAATGCGTCGAGGTGGCGCGGTCATGCGCCGCGAACGGCGGCCCGGCGCAAGTTTACGCCACGGGGATACGCCGCCGCGCGCCCGGAAACGATTTCCTTGTCGTTGCAATCGACGCTCCGTAAAATGCGTCGTTGCGGCGTGGCAGCGGGGCCCGCGCCGCGCGCCGGTTATCGGAACACCGCACGTCACCGGTGCACAGACGTGTTACTCGTGGCGGCGACGCGCTGCCTGTCAACCGCCTATCGATGCCACGTTCACAGCCCCATCTTCGCGGTCTCGGCGCTCTGCTGTTCTTCGTTGCCGGCACGCTCGGCGCCGCCTCAACACCGGCCCCACCCGGCTTGAGGCTCGCGGATACGGTCATCCCGGTCCATTACGACCTGGCACTCACGCTCGACCCTAACGCCGACGCCTATACCGGCGCGATCGACATCAGGATCCGCGTCGCACAGGCAACGGACCTCGTCTGGCTCAACGCGACCGGCCTCACGGTCGGCGAAGCACGGGTGGTGATCGAGAACATCAAGGTCGAAGGTCTGGCCGCGGAGATTGTTCCGGGCGACGACGACGTGATCGGCGTGCGGTTTTCGACGCCGTTGCCGGTGGGCGAAGCGAGCCTCTCGCTGCGCTTTAAGGGGACGCTGAACAAAGGCGAGGTCGCCGGCCTGTTCAAGCAACAGGAGGGGGACGACTGGTACGTACTGACGCAACTCGAGGCCATCTACGCGCGCCGCGCGTTCCCCTGCTTCGACGAGCCCAGGTTCCGCGCCCCCTGGCACATCAGGCTGACCGTGCCGGAGGGTCAACGCGCGATTTCCAACATGCCGATCGAGTCGGAGCGCGCATCGCTGCCGGGCTGGCGCGAAGTGAGTTTCCAGCCAACCCCTCCGATCGCGTCGTATCTGATCGCCATCGCCGTGGGGCCTTGGGATGTCCTGGAGGGCGGCACCGCCGGAACGAACGCGATCCCGCTGCGCTACATCGCCCCGAAGGGTCGCGCGAGCGAAGCGGCGTACGCGGCGAGCGTCACGCCGAAGATTGTCGAGCGGCTGGAGGCGTATTTCGGGCAGCCGTTCCCGTTTCCCAAGCAGGACAGCATCACGATCCCGAATTCGGGGTACTTTTTTGGCGCGATGGAAAACGTCGGCCTCATAACCTACGACCAACGCTTGCTGCTCGCCAAGCCGGACGCGACCACGACGCAATTCAAGCAATCCTATGTCGCGACGGCGGCGCACGAGATCGCCCACCAATGGTTCGGTAACTTGGTGACGCCCGCGTGGTGGGACGACATATGGTTGAACGAGTCGTTCGCAACGTGGCTCGGCAACAAGATCACGACGGAACTGATGCCGGAGTGGCGCTGGGAGTTCCGGCGCGTCGACACGCGGCAATGGGCGATCAGCAATGACCGGCTCGCGTCGGCGCGGCGCATACGGCAACCGATCGCCGTGCGCAGCGACATACGCAGCGCGTTCGACGGCATCTCGTACGGAAAGGGCAGCACGGTGCTCTCGATGTTCGAGGACTGGCTCGGGCCCGAAAGATTCCGCGCCGGCGTACGCCGCTACATGGCGGCGCACGCATGGGGTGTCGCGACCGCCGACGATTTCTTTGCCGCACTGGCCGCGGAGGACGATGCGGTGCTGCCGGCGTTTCGCGGGTTCGTCGACCGGCCGGGTGTACCGGCGCTGGCGATCACGCTCGACTGCTCGAAAACGCCGCGCCTCGAGTTGCGGCAGTCGCGTTTTGTCCCGCTGGGCTCGACCGCGGAAGCGCAACAGCGCTGGGTATTTCCTGCTTGCTTCCAGTATGGCGATGCGAAGCAGGGGAAGACGCAGTGCACGCTGGTTCGCGACCAGACGACCGAACTGAAGCTCGATACCGCGACGTGTCCGCAATGGGTCATCGGCAATCGTGCCGGTATCGGCTATTTCCTGCCCGCACTCGACACGGCGCTGTACGCGGCGGTGCCGAAGGCGGCACGGGTACTGGGACCGATGGACTGGGTGCCGCTGCTCGCCGATACGAACACGCTCGCGCGGGGCGCCGCGGTGCCGCTGCCCGATGCGCTGGCGCTCGCCGCGCTCGCCGCCAGGCAGAGCGACCCGCGTGTTTACGAGGAGGCGCTGGCGATCGCGATGAACGTGCCGCAGGCAGCCGCGCGCGGCGCCGACGGCGTATTGTATGCGGCGTGGGTGCGCACGCAGTTCGGGCCGCGCGCGCGGTATCTCGGTTGGCGTCCGAAGGCGCGCGAGGACTCCGACACGCAACGGTTGCGCCGCAGCCTGGTGCCGTTCGTCGCCGACCGCGGCACCGACACGACACTCGCGCGCGAGGCCCGGACGCTGGCAGCGCGATGGCCCGAGGATCGCAAAGCGGTGCCGCCCGACGTCCGTGCCGAGCTGCTGGAGGTCGCGGCACGCACTGCCGGTCGTGATGCGCCGGCGCTCTATGCGCACATGCTCGCGGCGGCAACGGCGGCGCGCGATTCGCGCGAGCGGCAGGACCTGCTGGCCGCGCTCGGCGCCTTTCGCGATCCGGCGCTGGCAGCGCAGGCAGCCCAGGTGATGCTGACGGGTCCGTTCGAGCCGCGAAACGCACTGCTGATCCTGCGCGGCCAGCTCGATGGCGAGACGACGCGCGCCGGCGCGCTCGCGTGGCTCGACCGGAATTACGATGCGCTGATCGCGCGCGGCGCACAGGATGACTTCGACGTCCTTCCCGGCTGGGCGGAGCGGCGCGTGTTCGGACGAGGAAAGAAACCTCTTCGTGGCGGCATTTGCCACACGTGCGCCGCGGGTCGATGGCGGCGCTCGCGCCTACGCCAAGGCGCTGGAGCGGATCGACCTCTGCCTTGCCTATCGCCGCGTGCAGGAGCCGGCGCTTGCCGCGTGGCTTGCCGCCGGCGCCTCGCGTCGATGAGCACGGCGGCAGAGCGTTGTGGGGTGGGCACCGCGTATTCGGATGAGCGGAACTCGGCTGTGCCGCTCGTCCCGACGTCGCCCGGATGACCCCAGTCCGGCATGTGCACCAAATACCGGTCGCGGCGATCCTGTTGATCGTCGGCGCGGTCGGCTGCTTCTCGGTACTCGACATGATGGTCAAGTTCCTGACCAGCCACTACCCCGTGCCGCTGCTGGTGTGGGCACGCTACGCGGTGCAGGCGGTCGCCATGGTTCTATGGCTCGCGCCGGCGATGGGGATGCGCCTCGTGCGCACGCCGCAACTCCGGTTGCAGCTCGTGCGCGGCACCGTCCTCCTCGTTTCGTCGCTCTGCTTCTTCACCGCGCTCAAATTCCTGCCGCTGGCCGAGGCGACCGCGCTCAACTACACGACGCCGACACTCGTGATCCTGCTGTCGGTCGCGGTGCTGAAGGAGCGGATGACGCGGCCGCGCTGGGCGTTCGTCGTCGCGGGTTTCGTTGGCATGTTGCTGATCGTGCGGCCCGGTGCCTCGATACTCCACGGCGGCGCGCTGCTCGCGTTCGTCGCCGCGGGCACTTACGCGACATTCCAGATCCTCACACGCAAGCTCGCCGCAGAGGATCCACGGGTGACGTTGTTCTATCCGGCGCTCTGCGGGACGGTCCTGATGACAGCGCTGTTGCCTTTCATTGACCACGGACCCGACATGCCGTTCGTGCATCTCGTGCTCGTCGGCCTGACCGGCGTCCTCGGCACGGCGGGGCACTTCATGTTCATCCTCGCGTTCCGTTACGCGCCGGCGTCGGGGTTGACACCTTTCACCTACCTGCAGCTCGTTTGGGCGATGCTGCTGGGCTGGGCCGTGTTCGGCCAGTTTCCGGATGGCATCGCGCTTTCCGGCATCGCGATCATCGCCGGAAGCGGGCTTCTGCTTGCGTGGCACGAGCGGCGCCGGGCGCTTGCCCCCGCGCCCGAGGAGCCGACCGCCGTCGATTGACCGGACAGGACCGGCCCGAGGTAGAATCGGTTGGGTGGCCTGACCAATATGGTCGGGCTCATTTGTTTCTGCGCAGAGGAACCATGAACACAAGCACGAAACCGCGAATCGGCTTCATCGGCCTCGGGCTGATGGGCCACGGGATGGCGAAGAATCTGGTCACCAAGGGCTTTCCGCTGACAGTGCTCGCGCATCGCAACCGCAAGCCGCTCGAGGATCTCCTCGCGGCAGGCGCGGCGGAGGCCAAGAGTGCCGCGGAACTCGCGCGCCAATCCGATATCATCTTCCTCTGCGTGACCGGTACGCCGCAGGTCGAGGCGATTGTCTATGGCGCCGAAGGGTTGTTGTCCGCGGCGCACCAGGGGCTGATCGTCGTCGACACGTCGACGGCGGAGCCAGCGTCGACGGCGGCGATCCGGAAGGACTTCGTGGCGAAGCGCGCGGAATTCGTCGACGCGCCGCTCGCGCGTACGCCCAAGGAGGCCGAAGAGGGCCGGCTCAACACGATGGTCGGCGCCGAAGACGCCGTATACGCGCAACTCAAGCCGGTCCTGTCGGCGTTCTGCGAGAACGTGATCCATGCGGGGCCGCCGGGCCATGGCCACACGCTGAAGCTCATCAACAACTTCCTTGCGATGTCGATCGCGACGGCGACCGCGGAAGCGGCGGCGACGGCGGCCAAGGCGGGCATCTCGATCGCGAAGTTGCACGAGGTCATTTCCGCTGGCGCCGTGAACTCCGGGATCTTCCAACTGATGATCGGGAAGATGCTCGAAAGCGGCGATCTCGCGGGTCTCAAGTTCACGCTGGTGAACGCCATGAAAGACCTGCGCTACTACACGCACCTTGCTGAATCGCTGCCTACGGCCGCGCTGCTTGGCGAAGCGGTGCACCAGACGCTGGTCACAGCCAACCTGCTGGGATTCGGCGACAAGTACATCGCGTCGCTGCTCGAGGCGCAGGAGAAGCTCGCGGGTGTCGCGATCGTGCTACGCAAATAGTCTGGCGCAGCGGCACCTGACTCCGGAAAAGCGGAATCGCCGAATCGCGCGGCGCACAGCGCCGGCCATGCGATCATATGCGCGCGGTCCGGCGCCGATTAGGCGGGCCGCGCCCCCGCATGCCCACAGCCACGACGCCTGACTTTCTCGAATTCGCCCACGGCGTCGCGCTCTCCGCGGGTGCGGCAATCCTCCCGCATTTCCGCGCGCCGCTCGACGTGGAGGACAAGAGCCGCGGCGGTCCTTATGACCCGGTGACCGTCGCCGACCGCGCGGCCGAGGAGGTGATTCGCGCGGCAATCGCGAACGCCCATCCCGACCATGGCATCCGCGGCGAGGAGCACGGCTGGCAGAAGGGCGCATCGAACTACACCTGGGTGATCGATCCGATCGACGGCACGCGCAGCTTCATCCTCGGCCAGATGCACTGGGCGACGCTCATCGCGCTCCACGACGGCGAGCGCGTCGTCGTCGGTGTCGCCCACCAGCCCTACGTCGGCGAATCGTTCGTCGCGAGCGCGAGCGGGAAGGCCGAATGGCGGCGCGGCAGCGACCGGCGGACGTTGAAAACGCGCCACTGCCGCACAATCTCCGATGCGGTCGTTGCATCCACTGACCCGAAGATGTTCACGACGGCGGAAGAGGTTGCGGCGTTCCGGCGCGTTGCCGACGGCGCCCGCTTCACCCGCTGGGGCGGGGACTGCTATGCCTATTGCCTGCTGGCGATGGGGCTGATCGACGTCGTGATCGAATCGTCGCTGCACGCGTACGACATCCAGGCGCTGATCCCGATTGTCGAAGCTGCCGGCGGCGCGATTACGTCGTGGAGCGGAGGTGCCTGCGATGAAGGCGGAGCGGTCGTCGCGTGCGGCGACCGGACGCTACACCGCAACGTGTTGGAGCTGCTGGCCGGCTGATTCCCGGCCCGCGGCAAGGAGGGACGCATGGCAGCCGAATCCCCCGGAAGTCTCTGGGACAACCCGCTTGCCACCGACGGCTTCGAGTTTGTCGAGTATGCGGCGCCCGATCCGGCCGCGCTCGGCCGCCTGTTCGAGCAGATGGGCTTTGCCGCCGTCGCCAAACACCGGTCGAAGAACGTGCTGCTCTACCGGCAGGGCGATGTCAATTTCATCGTCAATGCGGAACCCCACAGCTTCGCGCAGGCCTTCGCGCGCGTGCACGGGCCCTCGATATGCGCGATTGCATTCCGCGTGAAGGATGCGGCGCATGCACTCGCGCAATGCGTCGAGCACGGAGCGTGGGCCGTCGATGCGCACCCGGGGCCGATGGAGCTCAACATCCCCGCGATCAAGGGCATCGGCGACTCGCTGATCTATCTGGTCGACCGCTATCCCGGCAACGGCACAGGTGTATCGATCTACGACGTCGATTTCCTGCCGCTGCCCGCCGTTGATCAGCGTCCGAAGGGCGCGGGCCTCACTGAGATCGACCACCTGACGCACAACGTGCACCGCGGCCGGATGGAGGAATGGGCGGGCTTCTACGAGCGGTTGTTCAACTTCCGCGAGATCCGCTACTTCGATATCGAGGGCAAGCTCACGGGCTTGCGATCGAAGGCGATGACCTCGCCCTGCGGGAAGATCCGCATCCCGATCAACGAAAGCGCGGACGACCGGAGTCAGATCCAGGAATATCTTGTCGCCTATCACGGCGAGGGGATCCAGCACATAGCGCTCGGCACCGGCGACATCTATGGGACCGTGGAGACGCTGCGCCGCGCGCATGTCGACTTCCAGGACACGCCGGACACGTACTACGAAGCGCTTGCAACAAGGCTGCCGGGCCACGCCGAAGACACGCAACGGCTCCGGATGAACCGCATCCTGCTCGACGGCGCGCCCGCGAAGGGCGAGATGCTGCTCCAGATCTTTACCAGGACGGTGATCGGCCCGATCTTTTTCGAGATCATCCAGCGCAAAGGCAACCAGGGCTTTGGCGAGGGGAATTTCCGCGCCCTGTTCGAGTCGATCGAGCAGGATCAGATCCGCCGTGGCGTGCTGAAATAGTCCGGCTCCCCGCCGGCGCTGGCATCACGGCGTGCGGGGCGCGCCCATTTGCGTCGGCTGGGGTCAAGGGGCTCCCCTTTGCCGCCCGGGTCGTGTAACATTCTACAGTTACACGTAACCCAGGTTCATAAGTGCTCACTCCGCTTGGATTCTCGCTGCTGCGCCAACTCGCCGACGGTGATTTTCATTCGGGCGAGGACCTCGCGGCCATGGTCGGGCTGACACGCGCCCGGGTGTCGCAGGCGTTGAAGGACGCCGAGGTCGCCGGCCTGGCCCTCGAGCGGATCAAGGGCCGCGGCTACCGCCTGCTCGAAGCGCCCGACTTCCTCGATGCGCAGAAGGTCAAAGCAGCGTTGGCCGCACGCACGGGCGGACGCCGTGACGCCACGCCGCTTGCGGTCGAAGTCATCGACCAGATCGATTCGACATCGTCCGAACTCCTGCGTCGCATGCAGCGCCGCGACATTCATGGCGTCGTGCTTGCCGCCGAGTGGCAGACCGCGGGACGCGGCCGCCGCGGCCGCGCCTGGACCGCGATCGCCGGCGGCAGCCTCACGTTCTCGATCGGCTGGCGCTTCGAACAGGGCGCAGGCTTCCTCGCCGGCCTGTCACTCGCAGTGGGCGTCGCGGTAGCGCGTGCGCTCGAAGCCGAGGGCTTCCATGGCATCGCGCTCAAATGGCCGAACGATCTCGTCCACCGGCACATGAAGATCGGCGGCATCCTGATCGAGGTCAACGGCGACGCACTCGGGCCTTCGACGACGGTGATCGGCGTCGGCCTCAACGTGCGCCTGCCGACGGCAGCGCGCGCGGAAATCCCGGTGCCGGTCACCGACCTCGCCACGGTCGCGGGTCGCAAGGCCAAGAGCGTCGATCGCAACCGGGTGCTCGCCAGGTTGATTGCAGAGCTGGCCGGGGTGCTCGACCAGTACGCGAAGGAAGGCTTCGCGCCGTTTGCCGCAGAGTGGCAGCATCGTCACGCCTACCAGGGGAAGCAGGTCACGCTGCTCCTGCCGGACGGCGCATCCGTTACCGGCAAGGTTGCGGGTGTGGATGCGAGCGGTGCGCTGGTGCTGGCCGACGGGCCGCGCCGCGCGCGGTTCCTTTCCGGCGAGATTTCGCTCCGCGCGGTCGCTCGCGCGAGGTTCCCGGTCCGAACCCGATGAACGGCCCAAGCCCGGGCCGAGGGGAATGACGTCGGACTTGAATTTCCGCAGCACGTTGGCATGAACGCGCCCGAGCCGCAAATCGAGCCTGGCCCTATTCGTCCAGGATGAGCTGCATCCTCGTCATCGATGTCGGCAACAGCCGGATGAAGTGGGGACTCGCCGGCCCGCATGGATGGATGACGCTCGGGGTCACGTCGAACAGCGACATCGGCACGCTGGCCCTGCGCGACTGGCACAGCCTGCCGCGACCGCTTCGTGCCGTCGGCGTCAACGTTGCCGGCGAAGCTGCGCGCGTGCGCGTCGAAGCCCAGCTTACGCGCTGGCGGCTCGTCCCGCAGTGGCTCGCGGCCTCGGACGCGGCTTGCGGCGTCACCAATCGGTACGAACGCCCGGCGCAGCTCGGCGCTGATCGTTGGGCCTCGCTCGTCGCGGCGCGGCGGCGGTCGGTGGCGACGGACCTGTTTCCGCCAGCGTGTGTGGTGGTCAACGCGGGTACCGCGGTCACGATCGATTCGCTCGACGCGGAAGGTGTGTTCCGCGGCGGCCTGATCCTTCCCGGAATGCGGTTGATGCTGCGCGCGCTGGCGGAGAACACCGCCGCGTTGAAGGCCGCACCCGGTGAATTCCGCGAGTTCCCGGACAATACCGCCGACGCGCTGTATTCCGGCGCGATGCAGGCGGTATGCGGCGCGATCGAGCAGATGCGGCGGCAGATCGACACGAACCCGGCGCAGGTCCGCGTCTATATCGCGGGCGGTGCCGCCTCCGAAATCGTACCGCACCTCAACCCTCCGGTGGAGGTCGTGGATAATCTGGTGCTGGAAGGCGTGCTCGCCCTGGCCGGCGAAACCGGGGGTGTGGAGTCGGGTTAAGATTTGCGCGAGCCGACGCTGTTCCCGTGCGCTCGGTGTTGCACCGGAGTGCTCGATCCGACCTGATCCGCCGATTCCGAACTCATCCATCCACCTCCCGTCTTCATGCGCACCCTCGTCGTCCTGCTTCTGCTCGCGAACCTCACACTGTTCCTCACACTGTTCGCAGACACGCGACTCGACAGCTCCGGCGGCGGCGAAGGCGTACGGCTCAAGGAGCAGGTGCGGCCGGACAGGATCAAGCTCCTGACCCCGCAGCAGGTGGCGGCGTTGGGGCCGGCCAAGGCCGCGGCACTCGCCGATGTCTGCCTTGAATGGGGACCTTTCGGTGACGTGGATCGGGCGCGCGCGCTCGCCGACATCGAGTTGCTCGGGCTCAGTCGCCTGCTGACGCAAAAGCGCATTGAAACGAACGCGGCCTATTGGGTGTTCCTGCCGCCGTTCGCCAACAAGGCCGCCGCCGACAAGCGCGCAGCCGATCTGCGGGCCGCGGGGCAGAAGGATCTGTTCGTCGTCGACGGCGGCCCGCAGCGTTTCGCGATTGCGCTTGGCACGTTTCGCACCGAGGACGCCGCCAATGCGTACGTTGCCGAGCTCTCCCGGCAGGGCATCGCAGGAGTCAGGGCCGGCCCGCGCCAGCAGGTGCTCGTGCAAACGCTGCTCGTGGTCCGCGATCCGCAGCAGCCGCTCTTGGCAAGGCTGCGCGAACTCGCGCCGGCATATCCGACGGCGGAATTCAAGATCGGCGCATGTGACAAGGCAGGTTGACGCGGCGATTCGCAGTGCCACGGGGCCCGATGACGTTGCACTCGCCCGCGCGCTGTTCGTCGAGTACGCGAAATGGCTCGATGTCGATCTCTGCTTTCAAAGCTTCGACGAGGAGCTCGCCACGTTGCCTGGTGCCTACGCGCCGCCTTCCGGGCGCCTGCTGCTTGCGGGCGCGGCGGGACAGGCGTTTGGCTGCATCGCCTTGCGGCCGTTGCGCGAGAGCGATTGCCCAGCGAGCGCACCCGAAGACCTCTCATCCCTTGATGCGGCCGGCGAAGTCAAGCGGCTTTATGTCCAGCCTGCGGCTCGCGGCGGCGGTTGGGGGCGCCGGCTCGCCGATGCGCTGATCGTGGAGGCGCGCACCATCGGCTATCGCGAACTCAAGCTCGACACGCTGGACTGGATGGCAGACGCGCGCCGCCTGTACGCCAAGCTCGGCTTTCGCGAATGCGGGCCGTATTATGCGAATCCATTGCCGGGGGCGGTGTACATGTCGCTGACGCTCTGAAGCGGCCCTCCCGCGTAACCGCGCAGCAATGTCGATGATCCTCACCCGCGCCGAATCCGACGCGATCGAGACCCGCGTGTCCCAGGTCGAGGCGCGCACCGGCGTCCAGGTCGTCGCGGCGGTCGTCGGCAAATCCAATTCCTATCCGCAGCTTCCGTGGAAGGCGTTTGCGCTCGCCACGGCCATCGCGGGCTTTGCGGTAGTGCTGGCAGACGCGATGCGGCCGGACTGGACCCTCGGGTACGGCGCGCTGCTGCACGCGACGACAATCCTCGGCGCGGGCGCCGCGTGCGCGCTCCTGGTTGTCTTCGTCCCGGCTTTCGCACGGCTGTTCCTGCGCCCGCCGCGGCGCGATCTCGAAGTTCGGCGGCACGCCGAGTCGCTGTTCCTGAAGCGCGAGGTGTTCCGCACGCGCGGGCGCAACGGCATCCTGCTGCTCGTGAGCCTGTTCGAGCGCAAGGTCGTGATCCTGCCGGACGTGGGCTTGCGCGATCGCATGGGCACGGCCGAGTGGCACAAGGTGATCCGGCGGATGACCGCACGCCTTCGCGACGGCCGTCCCGTGGATGCCGTGCAGGAGGGCCTCGGCGCGATCGAGGAACTGCTTGTCGAGAAAGGCTACGCGGCGCGTCACGACGACAACGAACTGCCCGACCGGCCGATCGTGGAACGCGGACCGTAATGCGTGCGGCGCGGCACTCTGGCGCAATCGCACTGCTCCTGCTGGCGGCGTGGCTCGCGCCGGCCGCTGCCGCCGACGTCCCCTACCTTTCCGGGCGCGTCGTCGACGACGCCGAGATCCTGAAACCGGCGACCCGCGAAGCACTGACCGCCGCGCTGAAGGCGCACGAGGAACGAACCGGCAACCAGATCGCCGTGCTTACAGTGCCGACGATCGGCAGCGAGAGTATCGAGGAGTACGCGACGCGGGTGTTCGGAAGCTGGAAGCTCGGGCAGAAAGGCAAGGACAACGGCGCGCTGGTGCTCGTCGTGCCCAAGGACCGCAAGATGCGCATCGAAGTCGGCTACGGCCTCGAAGGCACGCTGACCGATGTCGCCGCCAGCCGCATCATCCGCAATGTGATGACGCCACAGTTCAAGGCTGGCGACTACGACAAGGGCGTGGTGGACGGCATCGCCGCAATCGTCGCGACGCTTGAAGGGAAGAGTAGCGCGGCTGCACCTGCGCCAGCGGGGCAAGACACCGCCGCGCCGTCGTCGTTCACATTCGACACGCCGAATTTGGCGTGGCCGGAGCGCATCCTGATCGGCGCCTTCGTGTTCGGCATCATCGGCCTCTTCACGTTCGTCGGCATCATGACGCCCGGAGTGGGCTGGTTCCTGTACGTCTTCCTGATTCCATTCTGGGCCACGTTTCCGATGGTGATCATCGGCGCGCAGCCGACGCTGATCCTGCTCGGGGCCTACGTTGTCGGGTACCCGATCGCCAAGGTGCTGCTGTCGCGATCGGAGTGGTACCGGAAGGCGGCAACCGAGCTCAAGACCACGGGCCACGCCAACATTGGCGGCTTCCTCGTCAGCACCGCAGGCACCTCGTCGGAAAGTTCATCCGGTGGCGGTGACAGCGGTGGCTTTTCGGGCGGCGGCGGGGATTCCGGCGGCGGCGGCGCGTCGGGGAGCTGGTGAGGAAGAGACCGGAAGCAACAAGGCCCGGCGCGCGGAAAGTCGACTTCGTCTCCGCCGCTCCCTAGGAGCCTGTCGGACTTACTTTCACGTATGCGACGGGGAGGCGATTTGGCGGCAGTTCGAGGCGTGAGCCTGAAGCCATAGCGGGACTATGGCAAGGGCGAACAACGAAGAAATGCCGCCAAAGCGCCCCGTCCCTCCGGGTTGCGGGTCAAAAAACGCGTCTGCTGCGTTGCTCGGCTGGCGAATATTCCCGATATTCGCTGCGCCTCGCGCCTTGCATCCATCGCTTTTTGACCCGCAACGCATGCGCGAAAGTAAGTCCGACAGGCTCCTAAGCAATCGCACTCACCGAAAACCTCCGCTCCCCCTCCGGCGTTTCTTCACCGACCGCCCACGCCGGCGGCCCGACGGCCACGTCGCGATAGCCGGCATCACCGAGCAGCGCGACGATTTCCTCCTCGGTGTACCACGTCACCGCGAGCGTCTCGTCCTCGCGCGCAAGAATCATCGCCCGCTCGCGCTGCTCGTAGCGACTCCGGATGTCGAGGCGCCGCCCTTCGGCGTCGACGAACGTCTCCGAGCGGTGTGCGATCTTCGTGCCGTCGGGCAGTGTCACCGTCTGCACGTTGACCACCGGCGCGCCGGGCGGATGCGCCGCCTCTGCGGGAACGTACAGATCCATCAACAGCACGCCGGGAACGACAAGATGCGCACGGATGCGTTCGAGCGTCTTCTGCGCGGCAACCGGATCGACCAGCAGTTGAAACGATCCGGCGGCGATGAACGCGGCGGCGTAGCGGAACGGCAGGTTGAGTGTCGCGGCGTCCTGCCGGAAGAGCGGCGCGTTCAGCCCCGCGGCGGCGAGCCGCGCCGCGCAGCTCGCGAGCATCGCCGGCGAAGCGTCGGCGCCGTGGAGACTCAATCCTTGTTCGACCAGCGGCAGCAGCAGCCGGCCGGAGCCGGCCATCACCTCCAGCAACGGGCCCGCAACGCGCGGCAGGCGTTGGCCGTACCACGCGACCTCGGCGGCGCAGGCGCGCGGCTTGTCGACATCGTAGAAGAGCGTGCAGAGCCGGCCGTAGGCGGCCATCGGGCGAAGCGTTGAGTCGCGACTCCGCGAGGATACGCCGGTCGGCGCCGGCGCCGGATCAGAGCAGGATTACAACTGCTCCCACGGCAGGCCTTCCTTGCGCCAGCCGGAGAGGGATCCGCGATGGTGCTCGTCGTCGAGCGGGCCTTCGAAGCCCTCGAGCACGTTGTACACGTCGGCAAAACCGGCCTTTTCCAGCGCCATGCCAGCGTCGATCGATCGGTGACCGCTGCGGCAGATCAATACGATCGGCCGGTTCATGCTGGCGACCTTCTTTACCTGCCCGACGAAATGCGGGTTGACTTCCCAATCCGGGCCGTCGTTCCAGGCGACGTGGTGTGCGCCGACCGGGTGGCCGACGAAAAAGTATTCCATCTCGCTGCGGCAGTCGATGAACACTGCCGACGGATTATCCTGCAGGAACGAGGCGGCGTCCTTGGGCGTCAGGTGTTTCATGCGCACAAATCTAGCACGCGGGGACGTCCTTGCGATATGCCCGTTGGTTCATCCGATATAACCTCCGGCGAGCCGCGAGACCTGGGAAGGCTTCATTGACTGCTGGCGATCGATGTTAGAATTCAAGATGTTAGCTACCGATGCCCGATCGCCGACCATGCAACCCGACCGCACCGCCGAACTCGCCTTGCTGCTCGCAAAGCGCATCCTGATCCTCGACGGCGCGATGGGCACGATGATCCAGCGCCACAAGTTGTCCGAGGCGGATTATCGCGGCGCGTGCCTCGCCGATCATCCGCACGACGTGCAGGGCGACAATGACCTGCTCGTGCTGACGCGGCCGGACGTGATCCGCACGATCCACGACGCCTATCTCGAAGCCGGCGCCGACATCATCGAGACCAACACATTCACCGCGACATCGATTGCGCAGCGCGACTACAAGCTGGAGGCGCGTGTACGCGAAATCAACATTGCCGCGGCGAGAATTGCCCGCGAATGCGCGGACGCCTGGACCGCGCGGACGCCCGCCCAGCCGCGCTTCGTCGCCGGAGCGCTCGGCCCGACCAATCGCACTGCGTCGATCTCGCCCGACGTCAACGACCCCGGCGCGCGCAACGTCCGCTTCGACGACCTCGTGGCGTCGTACGGCGAGGCGATCGAGGCTCTCGCCGAGGGTGGCGTCGATCTCTTCCTCGTCGAGACGATCTTCGACACGCTCAATGGCAAAGCCGCGTTGTTCGCACTCGAATCATTCTTCGAGCAGATCGGCCGGCGCTTCCCGGTCATCGTCTCGGGCACCATCACCGACGCGTCGGGTCGCACGCTGTCGGGACAGACGACCGAGGCGTTCTGGAATTCGGTACGCCACGTGCGTCCGCTCGCGGTCGGCATCAACTGCTCGCTCGGTGCCGCACTGATGCGGCCGTATATCGAGGAGATGGCGCGCGTCGCGGACACGTTCGTCTCGTGCTACCCGAACGCAGGGCTGCCGAACCCGATGGCGGAGACCGGCTACGATGAGACGCCGGCCCAAACGGCGCGGCTGCTCGAGGACTTCGCGAAGAGCGGCTTCGTCAACTTGGTCGGCGGCTGTTGCGGCACGACGCCCGCGCACATCCGCGCGATCGCGCAGGCGGTAGCCGATCTGCCGCCGCGGAAATTGTCGGCGGACGAGAGGGCGGACACCGCTGAAACCGCTGTCGCATGACCTGTGGCGGCCTCATGGCTCGCCTCTTCGGGTAGCGACGAATCCGTTTCTTGACTCCGCAACCGCTGATCCGTCGGCCTCGCCGGTGAATGAGGCACGACGGCCGAACCGAGACCGCGCCGAAGCGGGCCCTCGCGAATCGACGACCATGTCCCGCGCCATGCGCCTTTCCGGCCTCGAGCCGCTCAACATCGATGACGACTCGCTTTTCGTCAACGTCGGCGAGCGTACCAATGTCACCGGCTCGCGCGCGTTCGCGAAACTGATCCTCGCCGGCGACTACGCCGGTGCCGTCGAGGTGGCGCGGCAGCAGGTGGCGGCCGGCGCCCAGATCATCGACGTCAACATGGACGAGGCGATGCTCGATTCGAAGGCGGCGATGGTGAAGTTCCTCGACCTCGTTGCCACGGAGCCCGACATTGCCCGCGTGCCGGTGATGATCGACTCGTCGAAGTGGGAGGTGATCGAGGCCGGGTTGAAGTGCGTGCAGGGGAAACCGGTCGTCAACTCGATTTCGCTGAAGGAGGGCGAGGCGGCGTTCCTGCGCCACGCGGCGCTCGTCCGCCGCTACGGTGCGGCGGCGATCGTGATGGCGTTCGACGAGCAGGGCCAGGCCGACTCGTTCGAGCGCAAGGTGGAGATTTGCCAGAGGGCCTACGACCTGCTGACGCGCAAGGCCGGCTTTCCGGCCGAGGACATCATTTTCGATCCGAACATCTTCGCGGTCGCGACCGGTATCGAGGAGCACGCCAATTACGCCGTCGACTTCATCAACGCAACGCGCTGGATCCGGCAGCACCTGCCGCACGCGAAGGTGTCGGGCGGTGTGTCGAACGTGAGCTTTTCCTTCCGCGGCAACGAGCCGGTGCGTGCGGCGATCCACACGGTCTTCCTCTACCACGCGATCAAGGCCGGGATGACGATGGGCATCGTCAACGCCGGCCAGCTCGGCGTCTACGACGAACTCGATCCCGAATTGCGCGAGCGCGTCGAGGATGTCGTGCTGAACCGCCGGCCCGATTCGACCGAGCGGCTCGTCGCCTTCGCGGAGACGGTCAAGGCGCAGGGCAAGACGGTGGTCGAGGACCTGGCGTGGCGCGCGGGCAGCGTCGAGGAGCGCCTCTCGCACGCGCTGGTCCGCGGCATCACGACGTTCATCATCGAGGACACCGAGGAGGCGCGGCAGAAGTACACGCGGCCGATCCAGGTGATCGAGGGGCCGCTGATGGCCGGGATGAACGTCGTCGGCGATCTGTTCGGCGCGGGCAGGATGTTCCTGCCGCAGGTCGTGAAAAGCGCGCGGGTCATGAAGCAGGCGGTCGGTCATCTCGTCCCCTACATCGAGGAGGAGAAGGCGAAATCCGGCGACGCCGGCAGGCCGAAGGGCACGATCGTGATGGCGACCGTCAAGGGGGACGTCCACGATATCGGCAAGAACATCGTCGGCGTGGTGCTCCAGTGCAACAACTTTGCCGTGATCGACTTGGGCGTAATGGTCCCGGCCACGAAGATCCTCGACACCGCACGCGAGCGCAACGCCGACATCGTGGGCCTGTCGGGACTGATCACGCCGTCGCTCGAGGAGATGGCCCACGTCGCGCACGAAATGCAGCGCCTCGGCATGCAGCAGCCGTTGCTGATCGGCGGTGCGACGACATCGCGTGTGCACACGGCGGTGAAGATCGCGCCCAACTACGGCGGCGTCACCGTCTACGTGCCTGATGCGTCGCGCGCCGTCGGCGTCGCCAGCAACTTGTTGTCCGATGAATTGAAGAATGCGTACGTCGCCGAAGTCGCCGTCGACTACGAGAAGATCCGCGTCCAGCACGCGGCCAAGAAGGGACCGACGCTGATTGCGCTCGACGCGGCGCGCGCGAACGCGTTCGAAGCCGACTGGAAGCACTATGCACCGCCGGTGCCTTCATTCCTCGGGCGCCGGGAATTCCGCAACGCGGATCTCGGCACGTTGACGAAGTACATCGACTGGGGGCCGTTCTTCCAGACGTGGGAACTCTCCGGACCGTTTCCGGCGATTCTCGACGATCCCGTGGTCGGCGAGGCCGCCCGCACCGTTTACGCCGAGGGCCAGGCGATGCTGAAGAAGATCGTCGAGGGCCGCTGGCTCACCGCGAGCGGCGTCGTCACGCTGCTGCCGGCGAACGCGGCCGGCGACGACATCGTGCTCTACACCGACGAATCGCGGACGAAGGCCGCGCTGACCTGGCACAACCTGCGCCAGCAGAACGAACGACCGGCGGGCAAGCCGAACTACTGCCTCGCCGATTTTGTCGCGCCGGCGAGCACAGGCCTCGCCGACTATGTTGGCGCGTTCGCGGTGACGGCCGGGCTCGGGGGCGAGAAAAGGGTCGCCGAATTCGAAGCGAAAAAGGACGATTACAGCGCCATCATGCTGAAGGCGCTCGCCGACCGCCTGGCCGAGGCATTCGCCGAGTGGCTGCACATGAAGGTGAGGCGCGAGTTGTGGGGGTACGTCAAGGACGAACGCCTCGACAGCGCCGCGCTGATTCGCGAGGAATACCGCGGCATACGTCCGGCGCCGGGCTATCCGGCGTGTCCGGATCACAGCGTGAAAGCGCCGCTCTTTGCGCTGCTGCGCGCGCCGGAGATCGGGATGAGCGTCACCGAGAATGGCGCGATGCTGCCGGCCGCGTCGGTATCGGGCTTCTACCTCGCCCATCCGGAAGCGACGTATTTTGCGGTGGGCAGGATCGGCACTGATCAGCTCGACGACCTCGCGCGGCGCCGCGGCATGAGCCGCGACGAGCTGGCGCGGTGGCTCGCGCCGAACCTCGGCTGACGGCCAAATGGATCGATTGGAGTTCTGCCGAAAGCTTGCTCGCGACGCCGGTCGGCTCGCGCATTCGGCGTTCGGGCAATCAGAGACATCGCTCAAGGGCCGTCACGACGTGGTGACGGCGATGGATCGCGAAGTCGAGCGCTTCGTGCGCACGGCGATTGCCACGCGCTATCCGGACGACGCGGTCATCGGCGAGGAGGAGGGTGGCCACGGCGGCGAACGCGTGTGGCTGATCGACCCCATCGACGGCACCGCGAACTACGCTCGCGGCATTCCGCACTACTGCGTTTCGATCGGTTACCTCGAGCGCGGGGTGCCCACCGTGGGCGCGTTACACGACCCCAGCCACGACTGGCTCTATTCGGCGGCACGCGGCGGGGGCGCCTGGCGGAACGACGCGCGGCTCGCGGTCAGCCCGTGCACCGATCTCGCCGCGGCGACGGTCGAGTGCGGCTGGTCGACCCGGCGCAGCACCGCCGACTACCTCGCCCTCGTCGCGCGCGTGATGGACGCCGGCTGCGCGATACGCCGGGTCGGCTCCGGGGCGCTCGGTCTGGCCGACGTCGCTGCCGGGCGCACCGAGGCCTACTGCGAGCTGCACATCAACGCCTGGGACTGCGCGGCGGGCATCCTGCTCGTGCGCGAGGCGGGCGGCTGCACCAACGATTTCTTCGCCGGCGAGGGGCTTGCCGCCGGCAATCCGCTGATCGCGACTAACCAGGCGCTTTGCGCTAAGCTTGCCGCCGTGATCGGCATACCCATTACAACATGACCCGAGGAGGAACCGATGGACAGGCGCAACTGGCTCGCAATCATCGTCGCCGCGCTCGCGCTCGCGACGCCGCTTAGCGCGGCCGCGCAGGGCGAACTGGTCCTGTATTGCACGGTGCAGGAGGAGTGGTGCCGGCCGATGGTCGCGGCGTTCGAGAAGGCGACCGGCGTCAAGGTGCTGATGACGCGCAAGAGCTCGGGCGAGTTCTATGCGCAGCTCAAGGCCGAGGCCGCCAACCCGCGCGGGGACATCTGGTGGGGCGGCACCGGCGATCCGCACCTGCAGGCGGCCGAGGAGGGTCTGACGCAGGAATACAAGTCGCCGAAGCTCGCCGACCTGCAGGAATGGGCCGTGCGGCAGGCGGAGGCGTCGAAATATCGGACCGTCGGCGTCTATGCTGGCGCCCTAGGCTACAGCTACAACACCGAGCAGGCGAACAAGAAGGGCATTTCCGAGCTCAAGTGCTGGGCGGACCTGCTCAACCCGAAGCTCAAGGACGAGATTCAGGTGGCGAACCCGAACTCGTCGGGCACCTCGTACACGATGCTCGCGACGCTGGTGCAGCTGATGGGCGAGGACAAGGCGTTCGACTACCTCAAGGCATTGCACAAGAACATCAACCAGTACACGAAGTCGGGCGCCGCGCCGGCGCGCGCGGCGGCCACCGGCGAGAGCCTGGTCGGCATTACCTTCCAGCACGACGCCGTCGTGCAGGCGGTCGGCGGCGCGCCGGTCAAGATCGTCTCCCCGTGCGAGGGCACCGGCTACGAGATCGGCAGCATGAGCATCATCAAGGGCGCCAAGAACCTCGAGAACGCCAAGAAGTGGTACGACTGGGCATTGACGCCGGAAGCGCAGGCGATCGGCGCGCAGGCGAAGGTGTCCTACCAGGTGCCGTCGAACAAGAGCGCGCCAATACCGGCGCAGGCGCCGAAGCTCACCGAGATCAAGCTCATCAATTACGATTTCGCGAAGTACGGTTCATCGGCGGAGCGCACGCGCCTGCTGACGAAGTGGGACAAGGAAGTCTCGACGCTGCCCAAGTAGAGATGGCCTGAATGGCCTCGCCGGCGCCGGCGCTCGCGCGGGCCGTTTTCGTGCCGGCGGCGCGCGATCGCGCGACCGCGGTCGTGGCGGCGTGTGGTTTCGCGGCGCTCGTCGTCGTGCCGTGGGCCGCGGGCGGCGGTCCGTCGGCGCTTGCCAGCGCGCTTGCCGGCGCGATGTGGCTATGGCCATTGGTTGCCCTGACGTTCGCGACTTTCCTCTTCGCGGCGGTAGGCCGCGACGCGTTGACTGCCGGTGCGGCCGCGATCGCGCTGGCCTGCGGTTTCGGCGCCGGGTTCGGGGGCGGCAACGCCGGCGCGGCGTTCGGCGTTGGCGCTGCGCTCGCGCTCACGGCGCTGACCGTGTGCTTCGCCCGCGCGCTTGCGCGGCGCGGCCTCTTCGGTGGCGATGCGACGGTGGCGACGATCGTCGTCGTCATCGCGGCGTTGCTGCTGCTCTTCATCTTCTATCCCGTCGGCAAGTCGCTCCTTTCGGCGGTCGAGGATCAGCAAGGCCGCTTCGCGCCGGCGGTCGCGGCCGCGCGGCTTCTCACCGCCGACATCTGGGGTATCGGGTGCCTGGGTGGTGGCACGCGTTGCGGTGTGGCGATCAACTCAGCGCTGCTCGCGGTGATCGTCGGGGTGCTGTCGACGCTGCTGGGCCTTGTGCTCGCGCTGGTCGTCCAGCGGGGAGGGCAGCGTTACGCCGGCCTGCTCAAGGTCATGTCGATCCTGCCGATCATCACGCCGCCGTTCGTGATCGCGCTGGCGCTGGTCGTGCTGTTCGGGCGGACCGGTCTTGTCACTGGCTGGCTCGAAGCGGCCTTCGGGATACCCCGCTCGCGCTGGATCTACGGTCTGCCCGGCGTCACGCTCGCGCAACTCCTGTCGTTCTCGCCGATCGCCTTCATGATCCTGCACGGCGCGTTGTCGGCGGTGAGTCCGTCGCTCGAGGAAGCGGCGCAGACGCTGCGCGCCTCGCGTGGCCGCGTTTTCCGGACAGTGACGTGGCCGTTGTTGCGCCCGGCGCTCGCCAACGCGTTTCTGCTCGGCTTCGTCGAAAGTCTCGCCGACTTTGCGAATCCGATCGTGCTGTCCGGCAACTACGAGGTGCTGTCGACGAAGATCTTCTTCGCCATCGCCGGCGCGCAGCACGATCCGGGTCGCGCTGCCGTGCTGGCGTCGGTGTTGCTCGGCTTTACGGTCGTCGCGTTCTGGCTGCAGCAGCGCTGGATCGGCCGCCTGTCGTATGTGACGGTCAGCGGCAAGGGCGATGGCGGCGCGCCGGCGCGGCTGCCGCGAGCCTTGTGGCTGACCTGCTTCGGCACCGCAGCGGCATGGATCACATTCACGCTCGTCTGCTACGCGGTCATCCTGATCGGCGGCTTCGTCAAGGACATCGGCCGTGGCGACATGGCGCTGACGGTCTCGCATTTCGCTGCCGGCTTCGGTGTCGAGTGGGGCACGCGCGGGCTGCACTTTGGCGGCTCGGCGTGGGACAGCTTCTTCACGACGATCGAGGTCGCCGCGGTCGCTGCGCCGCTCACCGCCTTGATCGGGCTGCTTGCCGCCTACGTGATCACCCGTCACCGTTTCGTCGGCCGCCGCGCATTCGAATTCCTGACGATGGTGAGCTTCGCCATTCCGGGCACCGTGATCGGCGTGTCGTACATCGTCGCCTTCAACGTGCCGCCGCTCGAGCTGACCGGCGGCATGCTGATCCTGGTACTCTGCTTCGTCTTCCGCAACATGCCCGTCGGCGTGCGGGCGGGCGTGGCGGCGCTGGCACAGATCGACAAGACACTCGACGAAGCCTCGGCGACGCTGCGCGCGTCCACCGTGCGCACGCTGACGGAGGTCATCCTGCCGCTGCTGCGTCCGGCGATCCTCGCCACGCTCGTCTTCAGCTTCACGCACGCGATGACGGCCGTGAGCGCAGTGATCTTTCTCGCGACCGCGAAGTACAACCTCGCGACCGTCTACATCATCGGTCGCGTGGAGGCGGGCGAATATCCGCTCGCGATCGCGTACTCGATGGTGCTGATCTTTTTCATGCTGGCGGTGCTGCTCGTCGTGCAGACGGCGATCGGCGAGGCGCGGCTCGGCCGCCGCGCGGCGACGGCCAACCTGATGGTCACGGGACACTAGGGCCTGTGTACGCTATGTCCACGAACGCGTTGCAGGGCCGAAAGCGCCAGGCGCAAGGCGCAAAACGAAGACGGGCCGGCTGCCCGGCGAGGCTTTGCAACACAGCGCCAGGCGCTTTCGACAGCAACCCGAAGGGAACGGGCGCCCTGGGGCACCACTCTTTGTTGCCCTCCTTGCCAAGACGCCCGGTCTTGGCTTCGTCAGGCGCCTCGATTGGCGCCCCAAGCCACCCGTTCGCGTTTGCGGACATAGCGTGCACAGGCCCTAAATGAACATCGATGCCGGGGGCGTCGTCTTCGACCGCGTTTCGAAGCGCTACGGCGACGTGACTGCCGTCGACGAGGTTTCGTTCACCGTCACGCCGGGCGAACTCGTCACGCTGCTTGGGCCTTCGGGCTGCGGCAAGACCACGACGCTGCGCATGGTGGCGGGTCTCGAGCCGGTGACGAGCGGGCACATCGTCATCGGCGGCACGGACGTAACGTTGCGCGCGGCGAACGAGCGCGACGTCAGCATGGTGTTTCAGTCCTATGCGCTATTCCCGCACATGACCGTGCTCGACAACGTCTGCTACGGGCCGCTGTCGATGCGCACCGACAAGGGGAAGGCGCGCGAGCTGGCGCGGGCGAAGCTCACGATGCTGGGGCTCTCCGGGCTCGAGCAGCGGTTGCCGTCGGAGCTGTCGGGCGGGCAGCAGCAACGCGTCGCCGTGGCGCGCTCGCTCGTCCTCGAGCCGGCCGTGCTGTTGTTCGACGAGCCGCTGTCGAATCTCGACGCGAAGCTGCGCCGCCGGGTGCGGCAGGAGATCCGCGAATTGCAGCAGTCGCTCTCGCTCACCGTAATCTATGTCACGCACGATCAGGAGGAGGCGCTCGCCGTTTCCGACCACATCATCGTGATGGAGAACGGACGCATCGCACAGCAGGGCACACCGCACGAGCTGTACGAGGCGCCCGCCAGCCGCTTTCTCGCCGATTTCATCGGCGACGCGAACCTGGTCGACGGCGAGCTGGCCATCGGCGCGACTGGCCCGGCATTTTCGGCGGGCGGCGTCAGCGCGGCGGTGCGCGCGGACGGCATCGCGCCGGGTCCCGCGACCCTCGCGGTGCGACCGCACCGGCTGCGGATCGTCGAGGCGGGACAGGGCACCCTGCCGGGCGTATGCAAGCGTGCCGCCTACCTCGGCAGCCGGATCGAATACGTGGTGGCGACGCCGTGGGGTGAATTGCTCGTGTTCGACGGCGAGGCACGCAACCCGCGCGGGCGCGAGGAGCCGGTCGGCGTGACGTTCGACACCGACGCCGCGATCGTGCTGCCGCGCTAGGCGCTTCGCGCGACTCCCAGCATGCGCAGCGCCGCGTGTGCCGCGCCGAATCCGTTGTCGATGTTGACCACCGCGAGGCCCGACGCGCAGCTCGCCAGCGCCGCGTTGAGCGCGGTCTCGCCCCCTGCGCCGACGCCGTAACCGACCGACGTGGGCACCGCGAGCACCGCGCACGGGACGAGGCCCGCGAGCACGCTGAACAGCGCGCCCTCCATGCCGGCGACGGCGATGACGACGCGGTGGCGGCGGATCTCGTCGATCCGCTCCATGAGGCGCCACAGCCCGGCGACGCCGACGTCGTGCACGAGCGTCGCGCTCTCGCCTTCGAACGCGAGCGTCCGTTCGGCTTCGCGCGCGACGGCGGCATCGGAAGTGCCGCCCGAGACGACGGCGACGCGGCCAGATGCGCGCGCCGGGGGAATGCCGCCGAGAATCGCAGTGCGCGAGACGGCATCGTAGTCGAGCACCGCGCGCGCGGAAGCGGCGAGCCGCGCGAACTTGCGTGCCCCCAACCGCGTCAGCAACAGCCGTTCGTCAAGCTCGAGCGCATGCGCGAGGATTGCGTCGATCTGCGCGGCGGACTTGGGCTGGCAGAGCACGGCCTCGCCGAGGCCGGTGCGCTCGTTACGCTGCCAGTCGATGCGGAACTCGGTCATTCGGTCTCGGCCTCCGCAGCGCGTCGTGTCGCTACGCGGAGGAACGCCGCGCCGCGGCGGTAGGGCCGCACGCCGGCGAATATGCGAGCGTGGGCAGCGCAGGCTTTCGCTCCGATCTCATGTGCGGTATCGACGGCCGCCGCATCGATTGCATGCGCAAGCTCGATCACGACGCCGGCGTGCGTCACGCGGCAACGTATGACGGTGCCATTGCCGAGTCGCGCGGCGAGCTCGGTCTCCACGGCGTCGATGAACGCGAGATCGGCAGCGTCGATCGCGATGCCGGTCTCCACGCGGCTCGCGAGGCAGGGCTGCGCCGGCAGGCGCTCGAGATCGGCGAGGCCCAAGCGGTGCGCCAGCGCATAGATGGCGGCCTTGTCCGTCTGCGTATCGACATAGGGATGGACGACGTCACACTCGGCGGCCGCGCGCAGGCCGGGCCGGAAGTCGTCCAGGTCGTCGCGGTTGGTTCCGGAAGCGATGGGGTCGGGCGTCATCGACCGGATCCGCGCGTACAGATTCGACTTGCAGTAGTAGCAGCGATCGACGGGATTGGCGCGATAGCGATCGTCGGCGTACTCGCCGGCGTCGAGTAGCGTCAGCGGCCAGCCGTGTCGGCTTGCGTGCGTCTCGACGCGTGCGCGCGCCGCTGCCGGTACGGCCGGCCCGACCGCGTGATACATCGCCGAGCGCACGCGGGAGAATCGCCACGCGACGTGCGCGAGCGTCATCGAATCCACGCCACCGCTCACCGCGATGGCGAGACGGTCGTGGCGGTCGAGCACGGCAACGAGCCGCCCGAGCATCGCGTTATCAGGTAAGCGGGCGTTCATTCGTCACCATCCTCGAGCACTCGTCGCTCGGCCGCCGCGCGGGCGCGCCGGCGCTCGCCGAGGCCGCGCGCCGCGGCGACATCGTCATGCGCCGCCTTGGCCGTGCGCCTGCCTGCCGGACGCTCGGCGACCTTGACGCGCAGCGTCGCGCTGCCGACGGCGGTCGCCACTTCCGATCGCGGCAACAGGCGCCGGCGCTCTTCCCGAATGCGCAAGCCGAGTGTCGATGTCTCGGAGAAGCAGGCGCGTGCGATTGCGTCGGCTGCGTCTGGCGTGCCGAGCAGCCGGAAATCCGCGAGCGGGCGCCCCTTCTTGCCGGCGCGCGTGCCGACCGACACGTCGAGCACGCCGGGTTCCGCGCGCAGTCGCTCGGCGGCGAGCGCGATCTCCTCGCCGCTCATGTCGTCGATGTCGAATTCGACGATCGCAACTGCATCGGTGCTGGCGGCGGCTACGCGCTCGAACACGAGTGCGCGCACGACATTCGGCAGCTCCGGAACCTCGCGTGTGCCGGCGCCGCACCCGACGGCGGCCAGGCGCCCGCCCGGGCGCGCGGCGTCGCATGCGGTAGCGGGGACGAGATGGCGCAGAATCGCCGCGCCGGTCGGCGTGACGCGTTCCCCCGCAACGCCGTCGTCGCGCCATGGATAGCCGGTCAGAAGGCTGCTCGTTGCGGGCGCCGGTACCGGCAACAGTCCGTGGGCGGTGCGCACGGTCCCGCCGCCGAGCGGCGGTGCCGAAGCGGTCCAGCGCGCGCCGTCGAGCGCCGCGGCGATCGCACCGGCAGCGACGAGATCGAGCAGCGAATCCCAGTCGGCGAGCTCGTGGAAGTGTACGGTGTCGAGCGCGATGCCATGGACGCTCGCCTCGGCACCGGCGAGCAGCGCGAGCAGCGCGAGCGCGTGCGTGCGCGTTGGCGCGGACAACGGCGCGTCGGCGATTCGGCGGCGCAGTGACGGGTATGCGGTGCCGGCGTGTGCATGTGAAGGGGTGACAGGCGAAGCGAGGCCGAAGCGGCGTGCGCGCAGCCCTCCGCTCGTCGCTTCGCGAAACGTGGGCAACGCCGCTCCTGGCGGCTGCACGCAGGCGAGCTCGGAGAGCACCGTGCCGCCGAGCGCGGGCAGCGCGTCGACCATCGCCGCGACGAACATGTCGCCACTGAGGCCGCCGACGAGATCGAGATGAATGGAAAGCGACGCCGGCGGCGGCACCGCAGGCCCGTCAGCTGACAACGGGGACGACATACGGGCCTTCCGGAATGACTGCGACCGCCTGATCGCCGGCGCGCGCGAGCGCGGCGGTCAATGCGTCCCCGACCGAGTCGATCGTCTCGACGCCGGTGAGGCGGCGCTCGTCGGCGTCGAGCCCGGTCGTGTAGAGCTGGACGCGGCCGGCACGCAGCGACTTCAACTGCATCTCGGTCTGCCACTCGTCGACGTCGGCGAAGCGCTTGGCAAGAAGCGTATCGAGGAAGGCGTCGGGGCCGATCTCGCAGAGTCGTCGCTGCGCGGCCCGGAATTCGGACGAGCCGAAGCCTTCGGAACACGCCGACGCGACGATCAGCGTACCGCCCGGCGCCAGGATGTCGAGCGGCGTCACCATGCCCTTGACGGTCTGGTAGTACGTCTTGTCGAGCGGATCGCCGGCGGCTGACGTCACTACGGTCGCGAAGCGCCGGCCGACCGGCACTCGCACGCTCCCGGCGACGAAATCGACTGCCGCCAGGTGGCTCGCGATCACCTCGCCAAAATTGACGTAGACGAGATCGCGGTCCTCGTCGATCACCGTGTTGACCGCGTAGACCTCGCCCAGCATCCGCACGATCGCAAGTTGTTCCTCGTGCAGCGGATTGCCGTCGAGGATGCACTGGATCGCCGCGGGGTCCTCCATGAAGCGCGCGCTGTGGAATGTCCGGATCGTGTCCGCATGCGCGATCCCCGGCGCGATGACCTTGCGCCCGCCGGAGTAGCCGGCCATGAAATGCGGCTCGACCAGGCCCGTGGCGATGCGCAGCTCGGCCGCGACAAAGCGCCGGTCGAGCTTGACCGGCGTGCCGCGTCCCGGCGTGACGCCGAAGTCGACGTGCGCTGCGTCGTCGCGCGCGAAGTGGTTCTCGACCCGCACGGTCTCCAATACCCACGAGTCGCCGACGAGTTCGGCCAGCTCGGCGCCTTCGTTGGGCCGGTGCAGGCCGGTCGCGACCAACACCGTAATGCCTTCGCGCGGCATCCCGGCGGCGAGCATGCCTTCGATCAACGGCCGCAGGAAGAGACCATTGGGAACCGGCCGCGTGATGTCGCAGATCAGGATGCACGCGCTCTTGCGTCCTTGCGCGAGTGCCTCGAAGGTCGGCGCCGCCACCGGCCGCGCCAGTGCGTCTCGCACGGCCCCGTGCGGGTCCGGCAGTTTCGGCAGTGGTCGCTTGCCGATCACCGTCGCGCGGGCCGCGCGCGGCAACGGGATGCGCAATCCCGACTTGCCGTAAAGGACTTCGACGGAATCGCCAGTCGTGAATTCGTTCATCGGGCCCACCTCCCGGACGGCACGCGCACCCCCCGCCCGCGTGGCGGTGGCGCGCCGGGTCGAGTTTACGCCGGCTCACCCCCGCGGTCACGGCGGCCCGGCCGCCGTCGTGCGCAGGTGTCCGCCCTGCGTCGGCGCGTGTACGATGCGCATCATGGACGGCTCGGGATTCCGCGATCGTTTCCTCACCTCGGACGAGGTTCGCGCCATCGTGCGCGACGGACTCGCGTCGTTGCGGTTAACTGGCAAGCGCGTGTTGTTCATCATTCCCGACGGCACGCGGACGATGCCGATGCCGCAGTTCTTCGCGCTGTTCCGCGAACTGCTCGACGGCAAGGTCGCCGCGCTCGATTTTCTGGTTGCGTTGGGCACGCACCGGCCGATGGACGACGCGCAGTTGAGCCGTCTCATCGGGCAACCCGTGGTCGACGGCTGCGTGGGAAACTCGCACATCTTCAACCACGAGTGGCACGATCCGGCGATGTTCGCCAGGCTGGGCGAGATTCCCGCCACCGAGATCGCAGCGCTCACCGGCGGCCGCCTCTCGCAATCGGTGACGGTGTCGCTCAATCGCCGAATCTTCGATTACGACCAGCTCGTGATCTGCGGTCCGGTGTTCCCGCACGAGGTCGTCGGCTTCTCGGGCGGCAACAAGTATTTCTTTCCCGGAATCGCCGGGCCCGAGATCATCAATTTCACCCACTGGCTGGGCGCGCTCATCACCAACTACGAGATCATCGGTGCCGGCTACACGCCGGTGCGCGCCGTCATCGATCGCGCCGCATCGCTGGTGACCGTGCCTACGGCCTGCTTCGCGCTGGTGGTGACGCACGCGGGGCTCGCCGGCTTGTATTTCGGATCGGCGGCGGACGCGTGGGAGGCGTGCTTCCGCGCTATCCGCGCAACGGCACATCATGTGGCTCGACGCACCGGTGCGCCAGGTGCTCTCGGTCATGCCCGAGATGTATGCCGACGTGTGGACCGCCGGCAAGGGTATGTACAAGATCGAGCCGGTCGTCGCCGATGGCGGCGAGGTGATCATCTACGCGCCGCACATCCGCGAGGTGAGCTACACGCACGGCAAGCTCATCGACGAGATCGGCTACCACTGTCGCGATTATTTCGTCGCCCAACCCGAACGCTTCGCACAATATCCGGGGGGTGTGCTCGCACACTCGACGCATGTGAAGGGGCAGGGCACCTACGACGCCGCGACCGGCGTCGAGAAACCCCGCGTCACGGTGACGCTTGCCACCGCGATTTCAGAGGCGCACTGCCGGAAGATCAACCTTGGGTACCGCGATCCGGCGTCGATCGACGCTGCCTCATGGCAGGGACGCGAGCACGAGGGCATCCTCGTTGTCCCGCGCGCGGGCGAGATGCTCTACCGGCTGAAGCGGCCCTGACCCGGCAGGTCCCCTACACCGTCACCGCTTCCCTAACCGCAGGCAATCCGGCCAGCGCCATCGCCAGTTCCGCCTCGTCGTAGTCGAGGTCCTGCAGCTTGCCGGCGAAGTAGTCGAGATACGCCTGCATGTCGAAGTGGCCGTGTCCACAGAGGTTGAACAGGATCGCGCGCGAAACGCCCTCCTCGCGGCAGCGGATGGCCTCGTCGATCGCACCCTTGACGGCATGGTTTGCCTCGGGCGCGGGCGGGATGCCTTCGGCGCGCGCGAAGAGGACACCGGCGTCGAACACCTGCGACTGGCGATACGCGGTCGCGCCGATCAGGCCCAGCTGCTTCAGGTGGGAGACGAGCGGCGCCATTCCGTGATAACGCAATCCGCCGGCGTGAAAGCCCGGCGGCGTGAACGTCGAGCCCAGCGTGTGCATCTTGGTGAGTGGCGTCAGGTGCGCAGTGTCGCCGAAATCGTACGCGTAGGTGCCGCGCGTGAGACTCGGGCAGGCGGCGGGCTCGACGGCGAGGATGCCGATCTTGCGCCCGCCACGCAATTGCGCGCCGAGAAAGGGGAACACGATGCCGGCGAAATTCGAGCCGCCGCCGGTGCAGCCGACGACGATGTCCGGGTAGTCGTCGGCCATCTCCATCTGCGCCATCGCCTCCTGCCCGATCACCGTCTGATGCAGCAGCACGTGGTTCAGCACGCTGCCGAGCGCGTACTTGGTGTCGTCGCGCTGCGCGGCCACCTCGACCGCTTCGGAGATCGCGATGCCGAGACTGCCCGGATGATCGGCGCGTTGCGCGAGAATCGCGCGGCCCGACTGGGTTTCGTTCGACGGCGACGCGACACAGCGCGCGCCATAGGTCTCCATCAGTGCGCGGCGGTAGGGCTTCTGGTCGTAGGACACCCGTACCATGAACACCTGCACCTCGAGACCGAACAGCGCTCCGGCGAACGCAAGCGAGCTGCCCCACTGACCGGCGCCGGTCTCGGTAATGAGCCTTTTCACGCCGGCTTCCTTGTTGTAGAAGGCCTGCGCGACCGCGGTGTTCGGCTTGTGGCTGCCGGCCGGCGAAACGCCTTCGTACTTGTAGTAGATGCGCGCCGGCGTCTGCAGCGCCTTCTCCAGGCGGCGTGCGCGGTAGAGCGGCGATGGCCGCCATTGTCGGTAAACATCGCGGACCGGGCCTGGAATCTCGATGTCGCGCTCGCGGGTGACCTCCTGCAGGATCAGCGCCATCGGAAAGAGCGGCGCCAGGTCGTCCGGCCCGATCGGCTTCAACGTGGCCGGGTGCAATACCGGCGGCAGCGGCGCCGGCAAATCGGCTTGCAGGTTGTACCAGACCTTCGGAATCCGTGATTCATCGAGGACATATTTGACGTTGTCGTTCATGACGGTTTCCTTTCGGCGGCGGTCCCACAACTCCGCCGGTTGAGCGTACGGGGAGGGCCAAGTCTAGCGCGCCGCCGCGGGCGGCGCCGCCTTTGCCCACACCGATGCTCGGTCGCCTTGACCCGGATCAAGGGCAGGTCCAGGCCGGACCTCCGATTGTTGGTGGTGTCCGTGGCGATGGCCGCGGAATTGTGCGCGCAGTGGCGGAACTTCCTCGCGCGAACGTGCACCAAGGTCAAACCGCGCTCGGCAAACGCCGCGGCAACATCCGTCGATCCACGCCGAAGGAGTCCGAATACCATGACGTTACCGACCCCGGACGAATCCAGGAGAACCTCGCCACTGGCGCTGTGGCGCTATGCTCACGATTACCTGCGCGTCGCGCGCAACCTGTCGCGGCAGCACCGTATCGCGTGCGTCGAATCGCAGGCGGCGCATCACGTCGCGGCTCAGGGCATCGAATTCGCACTGAAGGCGTTTCTCACTGCCCGGGAGGCGAACATTGCGCAGCTCCGGGCGCAAATCGGCCGCTCGCTGGCATTGGCGCTGGCACAAAGCGAAGCCCAGGGCCTGCCCTCGCTGCCGGCGCCGTGGCGCGCAGCCATCGTCGAGATCGCCGCCTGCCACCAGGAAACGCAGTTCGTCTATCTCGCAATGGACGAAGATGCATTTCCGGATCTCGATCCGCTCATCGACGCGGGCATCTTCATCCTGGACAACATCGCCCCGGACGTCGCTGCGCATTTCGTCGTGAACCTGGGCGGCAACTCGTCGCCGACGATCGAGGCGTTCGTGCGCCGCCTGCGCGCGGACCTCAGCGCGACCTCGGACATGGCCGCCCCGGGGGAAGATGACGACGGCAATCCATCAGGGCTTCGTGACACTACGGCATCGAAGCTGACGGTGCACCGCCGGCTCGACGCCTGACGGCCGGCGCTGGCACCTAACGTGCGCCGAGCAGCTTCGCCGCCTTCGCCACGTTCTTCGGCTTGACCCAGAAGATCGCGCCGAAGCGTCCCTTGCCGCTGATGATGGCGTCGATCGCGACGACATTGATCTTGGCGCCGCCCAGTTTGTCGAGGATGCCGGTCATCGCACCGACGCGATCGTCGCCCTGATAGAGGAAGCCGGTCTTCTTCGCGGAGGGCTTGAGGCCCAGCTTTTTCGCCGCGCGCTTGAAGCGGGCGGCATCCTCCGGCATCAGGTCGAGTTGTGCCTTGCGACCGCTCGGGAAGCCGGAGAATGCAAGCAGATTGACACCCTCCGCCGCGAGCCCGTCCATGATCTTGGCACCCTGCCCGGCGGTGTTCGGAACCATCACGTAGAAATAGTCGACCTTGCGCAGCTTGTTGCTCATGTCACCTCCTGTAAGGCGATCGGGAATACCCGCAACCGGCCGCAGCCCGTGCAGGCGGTAGAGATTTTCGATTATCCTACTTCCCCGACCGGCTTTGGGGGCACTCATGACAGGCACACCCGAATCCAATTGGCGGCTCCACGGCGTGCGTGTCGTGCGCGCCGCCGAGCTCGACACCAACACACCGCAGACGCCGGGGATGAACCGTGCGGCCGCGATCACGCATGCGCGCGCCGGCGCGGAAAAGCTGTGGGCCGGCACCGTCGTCATCCATCCGAAGGCGAAGACCGGCGCCCACCATCATGGGCCGGTAGAGAGCGTGATCTACGTGGTCAGCGGCCGTGCGCGGATGAAATGGGGCGATCGCCTCGAATTCGCCGCCGAAGCGGGCCCCGGTGATTTCATCTACGTGCCGCCCTTCGTCCCGCACCAGGAGATCAACGCCAGCGACGAAGAGCCGCTGTCCTGCGTTCTGTGTCGCAGCGGCCAGGAACCGGTCGTCGTCAATCTCGATTTGCCGAACGTCGAGGCGAATCCCGAGCAGGTGCATTGGGTGGACAACATTCATCCGCCGCCGAAAGTTTGAGTTTCCGCGCCGCGATCCAGAAGGGGCCAACGGTCGCCCCCGGCTATGCAGTTCCACAGGTAGATTGCAAGGCCCAGGTCGCCCGTCCACAACGAGTAGCGGCGGCTGCCGTATTCGCGCAAATGCGCCTCGCTCTGTGCAATGGCATGCATCGCGAACGCGCGCGCACGATCGAGCCACATTTCGTCGCCCGTGCGGCGACGCAGCTTCAGGAACGCGTAGCCATTGCCTGCGGTGCCGTGACAGAGCCCGGGGCCCTTGGTCAGGGGCCCGGCGGCCCAGACGAGTTCGCCCGCCGCGACCAGCAACTCGTCGAGCCGCGAATCGGGCAGGTCGGCGAGGCTGGTCACGATACCGGGCGCGCCGTGGCACCACTGGACGAGCAGGCGCGACGGGGTGGATGCAGGATGCGTAAACGCCGGCCAGTTTGCCTGCGCGCCATCTTGCCGGGCCATCGCCTGCGTGGTCTCTACAATGCGCTCCGCCCATTGCGCCCATTCCCCCGGAGGCAGCAGGGCGCCGCCGCGGATCAACGCGCTTGCGTTGCCGGCAAAGCCGTGGCCGGCGCCGATGTACTGCGGATGTTCGCCATAGAGATCCTGGGTCCAGAGGCGGCACCGGGCTGCGGGCACGTACGCGAACGACGCGGCGAGGGTCCGGACATCGTTGCGGAATAGATCGGCCCAACGGTCCTCGCCGGTCGCCTCGTGCATCGCCAGCGCCGCGTGCATCGTCCCCGGCGAACCCCACAACATTTCCAGGGACGGGTGGTTAGCGTTCGCGGCGATCGATGCCGCGAGCCGATCGGCAATCGCTGGGGATGGCGCAAGCCGGTAGTGCAGCAGCAGGATGCCGGCGCGCCCCATCAACAGCGACTCGACACCGTGACCCCAGGGCTCGACCTGCGCCAGATTGCGCGCGGCGAGCTCGTCGAGCATTGGCGTGAAATCGCGCCCACGCTGGGTCGACCCGGCGCGCGCCAGCCAATCGAGCGCCCAGATCACGCCCGCGGCGCCCATATAGAGCATCGTGAACGGCGGAGGCGGGTCGCCGTCCTCCTGATCGAGCGGATGCGTCGGCCACATCTGCCCTGGCGAGAACCGCACCTGCGCATCGTCGACGATGGCGGCAATTGCCGCGCGCGCGGTGTCGATGTTCCACCGCACGCTGGTCAGTTTCTCGTGGCGCCGCGGGTCGAACAGCACGTCGTTCCTTCGGGGGACGTCGCGAACATCGGGCGGCCGTGCTCAGTGCGCCACGTCGAGTTCCACCGCTCGCTTCGTGCGCAGCGACTCGGTAACGGCGATGCCGATGCGCGTCGCCTCGGTGGCGTCGCGCAATGTGAGCGGCGGCGGGCGATCTTCGCGTATGACGTCGACGAATGCCTGCGCCTCCTCCAGGAACGCCTCCGCGAAGCGCTCGTAGAAGCGTGGGCGTGCATTCGTTGCGCACGCCGTGCGCGTCGGCGATCTCGACACGGTTCAACCGGGGGTTCTGCCCTATGGTGAGCCGGCCGGCGGTGCCGACGACTTCGGCCAGCGTCTCGTGGCCATGCGCCAGTGTCCGCGACGCGTAGATGACGGCAATCTGTCCGTCGGTAAACTCGATCGTTGCCACCGCGTTGTCGACATCGCCGCATGCGGCGAGGCCCTGGTGGACCGCGATCGTGCCCGTGGCGAAGACACGCCTGGCCGCGGACGCACCGAGCAACCACCGCGCGCTATCGATGTCGTGGACGCTCATGTCGAGGAGGATCCCGCCCGATTGCGGCGCATACTGGACGAAGAAGCCGCTCGGGTCGTTCTGGTCGGCGGTTTGCGAGCGCACGAGGAACGGGCGGCCGATCGTGCCTGCCTGGATCTTCTCCCACACGTCGCGGTAGCTCGGATCGAAGCGGCGCACGTAGCCGACCATGACCTTCTGCCGCGGATGTTTCGCGGCCTCCGCTTCCACGCGCTGACAATCCGGAAGATTCAACGCGAGCGGCTTCTCCGAGAACACGTGCTTGCCGGCCTTCAGCGCGGCGATGATCTGGTCGGCGTGCAACGTCGTCGGCGTCACCAGGACGACCGCGTCGAGTCCGGGGTGTGCGAGCAGCTGCGCGAAGTCGGCGTAAGGGGACGCGACGCCGAGCGCGTCGCGCGCCCAGGCGAGTTCGTCGGCGATCGGGCTGCACGCCGCGACGAGTTCCGCACCCTGCACGCGCTGCGCAAGGTTCGTCGCGTGCCGTTTGCCCATGCGGCCGAGGCCGGCAATCCCGATGCGAAGGGGCGCTGTGACCATCCAATTCTCCAGGCGAATATCCTGCGGAGCGCAGACCGCTAGGCTACCCTGATTCCTGCACCACCGGGAAGCGGGGCACTGCGAGCGAGCGCGCGACGGGCAACGTCATGCGTTCCCGACTCTCCCGCGCCAGACGGTTGCGGCGACCACGTAGAGCAGCGCTGCCAACAGCACGACCGCATCGAACCCAAGATGGATCGAGAGCAGTGTCGCAAGAATCGCCGCAACGACCGATGCGCACGCATTGATCCCCCACGCCCATGGCACCAACGGTTGGGCCGTGGCGGCAAGCCGCGCGAGCCCGAGTGGAAACGGCATGCCCATCGCGAACGCGAGCGGCGAGATCAGCGCGATGGAAGCGATGATCCGCAACCCGTCCGGCAGCGGCATCAGCTGCCGGAACGTCGCCGGCAGCACGAGAACATAGACGGATGCAACGCCGACTATCGCGGCCACTGGCCATGCGGCCCGCCGCAAGCGTCCCGAGTAGCGGCTTCCCAGCCCGGCAAACACGAGGAACGCGCAAAGAACCACCGCCACGGCATAGAGGGGATGCGCGAGAAACAGGACGAACTTCTGGATGAAGGCAATCTCGATGAACATGAACGCGAAACCGATGGCCGCGAAATAGGCCGCGACGACAAGATGCGAGGCTCGCTCAGGATCGTCTTTGGCAACACTTCGTCTTTGCATCAGGAGTGGCAGCACGATGAGGAGCAGACTCACGACGAGGGCCTGCGCGAGCGTCGCCACCAGCACCGGGTAGCCCCATTCGAGCAACGGGAGCCCGCCCTGGTCCTTGCGCGCGAGCAGCTCCGGCAGCGTACCCCAGCGAAAGAAGTGGAAGAAGTGTGGTCGATCGTCGGTGGCCGGTGCGATGGCGAACTTGTAGCGTTCGATGAATGCGGCGCGCTCCACGCCGGAAAGCGCCTGCGCGCCATCGTGGAAATAGGACCGGTCGAGCACGTTGTAGCGATTGGCCTCCGCAGCCGCAATGCCGGGAAACCAGTCGGCATCGAAAGAACGGGCACGGCAGAATTCCTTCAGGGCCGCGATCTCGTCGACGGTGAATGCACGGGCCTTCACGAGCAGCGTCGCCGTTCTCCAGCTACGGATCAGTGCCAACTGGCGGCCCGGCTCCGCGACGCCGCGCCGCTCGAGTGCGGCGACGGCGGTGGCGAACAGCTTGAGAACGTCGCGGGGCGGCAGATTGATCCAGCGCGTAATCGCCAGCATGCCGTCCGGTTCGAGGCGATCGAGATAGCTCTCCAGCGCTTCGATCGTATAGAGATAGCTTTCCGAGAGCGCGTAGAGGCCCGCCGACGACGCGCCGAACGCGTCGAGCAGCGCCACTTCGATGAGGTCGAAGCGGTCGTCGCGGCGCGTTACGAATCCGCGCGCCTCGCCGATGTGGATGCGCACCGACGGCGCGCTGAACGGGGTCCCGGAATGGCCCCCGAACTGGTGCTCTACGAGATCGACGATCTGCGGATTCAATTCAACGGCATCGATCGCCCGCGCGTCGTGGTAGATCGCCTGCAGCACGTCGGCGCCCGCGCCCGCCCCGAGCACCAGCACGCGCGGCCGCGAGAGCAGGTGGTAGGGCAGCGCGGAGGTGAGATAATCGAGATACGCGAGCGGCTCGCGCTGCCCGTCGTAGCGCACGAGCGCGCTCGGTCCGTCGCCGTCGACGAACACGCCGAGTTGCGGCGGCGGCTCGCTCGGTGCGGCGAGGCTCAATCCCGGTGCATGCCGGAACGGGACGCGCGGACTTTCGACCACCGTGACGAGACCGAGCGGGCTCGAGCGTTCCGCGACGACACGTGCACCACCGATTTGCAGCGCCTGGGACAGATCCTTGTACTCGGACGGGACGAGGCGAATCCAGTCCGCGGGAAGACCGAGCGGCATCGCCACGGCCGCCACGAGCAACCCGATCGCGATCCACTGCGGCCGCAACCCGCAACGGAAGGCCGCCACCGCGGCGGCGGCGAGCCCCAGCGCGCCGATCAGCTTCAGGGCGTCGGCCGGGGCAACGATGAACAGCGTGGCGAGGATCGCGAGGCTTCCCGCGCCCGCGCCGACGATGTCAGCGGCGTAAATCCGATGCGATTCGCCGCCGAACCGCGTGAACGTGAGGCAGATCGCCGTTGCGGCGCAAAAGAACGGCACGAAAAGCAGCAGGTAGATCAGCATGAGCCGCAACGGCTGCTGCGGGTCCCACAGCATCTCCAGCGGATCGAACGCGACCTGCTGCGCAAGCAGGAAACCCGCCACGCCGAAGATGCCGAACGACGCGGCGGCAGCGACGAATACCGGTGCGTAGCGCGGGAGCAGCGCGCGCTGCGCCAATGCAACGAAGGCTCCCGCCGCGCCGTAACCCAGCAGCGCGACGCTGATCATCATGTAGGCGAAGTGATGCCACAGGATGATCGAGAATAGCCGCATCAGCAGGATCTCGTAGGCCAGCGCGGCCGCGGAGAGCATCGCGACGGCCGCGAGCGGCGGCGCGGCGATGGCGGGCGGCACCGAGGTCAGAGTGCGAAGAGCGGCATCGCGTCGCACGCCGAGGCCGGCGAACATCGACGTCTTCAATGCTTTCCGGTCAGCGGAACGAAGATCACCGGCAGTACCTGTCGCGTGGCAATCGTGCCGTCATCGCGCTTCTCCACCAGCATCAGATGCTGGGCCATGAACGGCGCGCCGACGGGGATCACGATCCGGCCGCCGGGCTTCAACTGCCGGACGAGCGGTGGCGGCACATGGCTCGCCGCCGCGGTGACCATGATCGCATCGAAGGGACCGCACTCCTCCCAGCCGTAATAGCCATCGCCGACCTTCGTGCGCACGCGCGCGTAGCCCTGCGCGCGCAGTCGCTCCTCCGCCAGTTTCGCCAGCGGCTCGATGATCTCGATCGTGCACACCGTCTGCGCCAGTTCGGCGAGTATCGCGGCCTGATACCCGGATCCGGTTCCGATCTCCAGCACAACGTGATGCGGCTTCACATTCATAAGATCGGTCATCAGGGCAACGATGTAAGGCTGGGAAATCGTCTGGCCGTGGCCGATCGGTAGCGGGCGGTTCCGGTAGGCGACGCGCACCTGCTCGGCGGGGACGAAGCGATGGCGGGGAACCGCGTTCAGCACCGCCATCACGCGCGGGTCGAACGACGGTCGGCCGGTCTCGGCCGCGGTGTCGCGCGCAAGCGCGGCGATCTCTTCCATCAGTTGTCGGCGGTCCGCGGCGTATTCGTCCTCGGCGGACACCGCCGGCGCAGCGATCGGAAGCAGCGTGAGTGCGAGCAACAGGAGGAGGAAGGAAGACACGGGTGCTAAATCTCTTGGGTGTGCGACCCGGTGAGCTCGGTTTCCCGCACCGTGTGCTTCGCCGGCAGACGTCATTTCATCCGCGACGGCAGTCTGATGGTCCGGCCCGCGACCATGAACACGCCGCAACCGCGATGGTGAATCGTGCGCAGGTTCGTCCTGCCGGGTTGGATCCATGCGTGCACAACCTCGAGTACGAAAAAGTTGTATTTGCTTACCATTCGCGCGTCGACGACCTTGCACTCGAGGTTGGCGAAGCACTCGGCCACAAGCGGCGCGCCGACCTGGGCGGCCGGCGCCGGCGTCAGTCCGAAGGCCGCGAACTTGTCGACGCGGCGCCCGCTGACGTTGCCGCAGCGCACGACCTTCGGCGCCAGCTCGACCGTGGGGATGGCGATTACGCACTCCCTCGTCGCCTGCAGCGTAGCGAACGAGTAATTGCGGTTGCTGACGACACAGCCGACGAGCGGTGGCTCGAATTCCAGCATTGTGTGCCACGACATGGCCATGATGTTGGCGCGACCCTTGCGTGCGGTCGTGACTAGCACGACCGGGCCCGGCTCGAGCAGCCGGTAGACCCGAGCCAAGGGCAGCGTTCGCTTGCGCATGGGTTGATGCAAGTCCGGACTTGGCGAAAGCGAAGCAGTGCCTGAGTTGCCATGCAGTAGACAAGACTACGCCGGCCCCCTCGTGCAGAGCATTGCAGCGAAGTATAGAGGCTAGAAGGCCACGGAAGCTCAGATCGTTGTGATCGAGCAGACTATCCGAGGGGTCGGCCACAGAAGTAGCGCGCGGTGGCGCGGAAGTATTCTCGGCGCATTTGAGATCAGCGCAAACCGCAAGACCGCGTAGACGGTCCGGTTGCCAACGGCAGCCAAAATCTTCCAGCCCCGCTTTCCGCCTGTCCAAAAAGAAGCCCCGCGGCTTCCCGCGGGGCATTCGATCTGCAGAGCGCGCCCCGCGGGCGCAGACCCTTAGATACGTTCGATGATCGCCGCGATGCCCTGCCCGCCGCCGATGCACATCGTGATCAAGCCGTAACGGCCGCCGGTGCGGTGCAGCTCGTACATCGCCTTGACCGTCAGGATCGCACCGGTCGCGCCGATCGGATGGCCCAGCGCCACGGCGCCGCCGTTCGGGTTGACCTTCTTCGGGTCGAGGCCGAGTTCCTTCGCAACGCCGAGCGCCTGCGCGGCGAACGCTTCGTTCGATTCGATGACGTCGATGTCGGAGAGCTTGAGCTCCGCCTTCGCGAGCGCGCGCTTGACGGCGCTCACGGGGCCCAGGCCCATGATCTTCGGGTCGATCCCGGCGTGGCCGTAGGCGACGAGCCGCGCCATCGCCTTCAGGCCCTTCTTCGCTGCGACGGACTTTTCCATCAGCACGACGGCGGCGGCGGCGTCGTTGATTCCCGACGCGTTGCCGGCGGTGACCGAGCCGTTCTCCTTCGCGAACACGGCCTTCAGCTTGGCCATGCCTTCCAGCGACGCTTCGGCGCGCACGTGCTCGTCGGTTTCGAACTGGATCGGCCCCTTCTTGCTCTTGAGCTCGATCGGCAGGATCTGGCTCTTGAAATGGCCCGCGGCGATCGCGGCGGCGGCGCGCTTGTGGCTCTCGACGGCGAACGCGTCCTGCTGCTCGCGCGTGATGCTGCACTTCGATGCGACGTTCTCGGCCGTGACGCCCATGTGCACGGTATCGAACGGATCGGTCAGGGCGCCGACCATCATGTCCATCATCTTCGCGTCATTCATCCGGGCACCCCAGCGCGCGGAGGGGACGGAATAGCCGCCGCGGCTCATGCTCTCCACGCCGCCGGCGACCGCGGCGTCGATGTCGCCGAGAAGTATGTATTGCGACGCACTGACGATGGCCTGCATGCCGCTGCCGCACAGGCGGTTCAATGTCAGCGCGCCGGTGTCGTGCGGCAGGCCGCCGTTCACGCACGCGAGGCGCGAGATATACATGTCCCGCGGCTCGGTGTGGATCACGTTGCCGAACACGCACTGGCCGACGTCCTTCGGGTCGATCTTCGCCCGGCTGACGGCTTCCCTGACGACGCGCGCCGCGAGGTCGGCGGGCGCAATGTCCTTGAGGCTGCCGCCGTAGTCGCCGATGGCGGTGCGCACTCCACTCAGAATGACGACTTGTCTCTGCTCGCTCATGGTCCGGTCTCCAGAAGAAGGAGGTCAATTATCCTGCGAATCGGGATTTTGCGCACGTGGGCGATTGACGGAAATCAACCCATCCACGAACGCGACCGGCGCGCCGGCCCCGTCCTGTCGCCTAGGCCGGGGTCGCGGCGCGGCGCGCGGCCCAGCGGTCGCGCACCGCGCGGCGCAGGATCTTGCCCACGACGCTCTTGGGGAGTTCGTCGGCAAACTCGATCAATTTCGGGCACTTATAAGCGGCGAGGCTTTGCCGGCAATGCTCGATGACGGCCGCTTCGGTCAGCGCTGCATCGCGCCGGACGATCGTCGCCGCAACCGCTTCACCGGAGCGGGGATCCCCGACTCCGACGACTGCCGCTTCGACGATCTGGGGGTGCGCCGCCAGCACGGCCTCGACTTACCCGGCCTCCTAGTGCGGCCCGAGGTCGTAGTACTTCCACCGGTGGCGCAGGAAGGCGTTCTGCTTGTAACCCTTGAGCCACGGCTGCGCGAGCACGTTGGCGTACGGGTAGTCGCCGAGGATCCAGGGCGCGTAGTTCAGCACGATGTCGGTCATCTTCCGGTAGATCGCGTCGCGCTCGGCGCCATCCGGCAGCTTGCGTGACGCCTCGTAGAGCCGATCGTATTCGGGCAACCGGAAGCGTGCATCGTTTGCCGTCCCGATGTTCCGGCTGTAGAGGGGGCTGTAGAACGGGTCGCCATCCGGAATCGAGCTGATCCAGCCCAGGTTCCAGATCATCAGCTGGCCCGCTTCCGCCATCTTGTTAAGCTCGGGCCACTTGTTCTTGACGAAGGTGATCTTGAGGCCAATCGCGTCCATGCTGCGCTTCCACAACTCGTCGCGTGCGCGGTCGGAGGTGGCCGTCGTCGACGCCTTGACGAGCGTCAATGCCTTGTTCTCTGGCGTCTCGCGGTAGCCGTCGCCATCACGGTCCTTGTATCCGAACCGGTCGAGCAGCGCGCGCGCCGCGGCGGCGTCGTAGCCGTTTTTCACCGGGAACGACGGATCATGACCGGCGAGGCCTGGCGGTACGGGCTGGTTCGCGGGCTCCGCCTGTCCGCTCGCGAGCAGCCGGATATCCGCGTCGCGGTCGTAGCCCATGGCGATCGCGCGCCGCAACGCGATTTTCTCCGGCGCGTAGCCGCCGACGACCGGGTCATCGAGGTTGAAGAACGTGAACTGCAGCGACGGCTCGATTCGCCGGTGCAGTTGAATCCCTCGCTTCGCGTATTCCGGCCTCAACGCGCCATTCGTGAGCACATTGCCGGCGATGGCCACCGGCAGATCGACGTAATCGAGCTTGCCGGAATCGAACGTCAGCAGCCGCGGCTGCGCTTCCTCGAGGATGCTGATCTCCACGTGACCCACGATGGGCAGCTTGCGACCCGCGTTGTCGCGCGCGATGGCCGCATCGCCGGGCTCGCTGCCCGGGCCGGGGATCGGATAGGTCTCGTCGCGAAAGTCGGGATTGGCCTCGAGCACGATCCTCTGGCCGCGCGTCCATTCCTTCAGCCGGTAGGCGCCGGTGCCCACCGGGTGATCCATCACGCGGTTCGACGCGTCCTTGTAGGCGTCGACGACCTCGCGCGCGACCGCGGCGAGCCCGTCGAATGTCAGCCACCATCGGAACGTGTAGTCCGGATCCCGGAACCGGATCCGCAACGTGTAACGATCCAGCGCGACGAGGCCTTCGATCGGTGCGTCGTAATCGAGCGTGCCTGTCTTGCGCGCCTTGGCGAGTACCTCGTCGAGTCCGACCAGGTTCCTCTCGAACAGGTAGAGCCAGTACGAGCGTACCTTGGGGTCGAAGATGCGTTTGATGCTGTAGACGTAGTCCTCCGCCGTCAGCTCGCGCTTGGCACCCTTGAACGCCGGATCGGCGGCAAAGTAGATGCCGGGCCTTACCTTGATCGTGTAGGTGCGACCCCCGTCGCTAATCTGCGGGGGGCCCTCGGCGGTGTTGGGCACGAGGCGCACCGGGCGCGCGAAATAGTCGTACGTATACAACGGGTCGAAGATCCCGGCACAGACACTGAACGAATACGTGTCGCCCACCGCCTGCGGATCGAAGCCCGTCTCCGCGACCGGAAACGCGACGCGCAGCGTCTTGCCCATATCGGCGGCGCCGGCGGGCGTCACCCGAAGGCTCGCCAGGAGACCCAGGAGTGCGACCATCGCGGTGATGCGGCAACGCATGTTTCCTCCGTGACGCGGTTCCGGCGTCTTATAGCGTCGCGGCGGGCACTACGGCAAGCGGTTGCGCCGGAAGTGCCGCCCCGCGATGGCCGAGCGCATGGTGAATCCGCATCGAACCAAGTACCATGGACCTTCCGGCTCACCCCTCCCGGAGCAGGGCGTCATGGTTTCCGAAGCGCGAGGGTCGATCCTCGTCAGCATTCTCGGCATCATCGTCTGCGGCGGCATAGGCGGCATCACCGCCTGGGCCGTCGTGACCGCTGCCGGCTGGGACGGCACGCTTGGCGCAATTCTGGCGGCGATCATCGGCATGGTCGTCGCGACGGCGGCGTGGGCGGGCGCCAGTTCGCTGCTGCGGGTGCTCGGCCGGATCCGATGACACCGGGCAGCAATATCGCTGCGATCGCCGGCCAGCTGATCTCGGCCTATGACAGCGCGACGCAGATCGAGCCGATCACCTCGACCGACCCGGCATTCGACGTCGCGACCGCCTACGAAGTGTTGCGCGAAATCGAAAAACGCCGGCGAATCACGCAGGGCTGGCAGCCGGTCGGTCGCAAGATCGGGTTCACCAATCGCACCATCTGGCCGCGCTACGGCGTGTACCAGCCGATGTGGGCGCACATCTGGGCGCACTCGGTGCATTTCGCCCAAGAGGGTCACGCGACGCTCGGGCTCGCTTCGTTCGTGCAGCCGCGGATCGAGCCCGAAGTGGTGTTCAAGCTGAAGGCCCCGGTGCCCGTGACCAGCGACGCGCTCGCCGTGCTGGCATCCATCGAGTGGATTGCCCCCGGGTTCGAGGTCGTGCAGAGCCATTTTCCCGACTGGAAATTCACCGCGGCCGATTGCACGGCAGCGTTCGGCTTGCACGGCGCACTGGTCGTCGGCAAGACGATTCCATTGACCGACCGCAATCGCGGCGCGATTGCCACGGCCCTACCGACATTCCCACTGACGTTGCGGCGCGGCCGCACGGTGGTCGATCGCGGCGTGGGCGCCAACGTGCTCGGCAACCCGGCGCTGGCGCTCGTGCACCTCGTGCGCGTGCTCGCTACCCAGCCGCAGTTTCCGCCGCTTGCGGCGGGCGAAGTGATCACGACGGGCACGCTCACCGATGCGTGGCCGGTCGCGCCGGGCGAGACCTGGGTGTCGGATTACGGCGCGCTCGGAATCGGCGGCGTCACGCTGACGTTCTCGAGGGATTCCGCGTCGCAGGAGCGGGCCGGCGTCACTTCACCGTGAGTCCGCGCTTCGCGTGCCAGTCGGCGATGCCCTCTTCCGGATACTCGCCGAAGTGCGTGTGCGTCGGCCCTTGCGGAACCTCGGCCCACGGCGCCGCGTAATCGAGCATCAGCTCGACTTCCTCGGGTGGCTTGGGCAGCGGCGTATCGATTGCCGACGCAAACGGGTAGACCCATTCCGGCCAGCGCGGATCGAAAACCCACAACGCGCTGCCGCACTTGGCGCAGAAGTGTCGACGCGCGGGCGAGAGCGTCCCCCGCGTGCCCGGCTTGTCGCGGATCCGTGCCCGAAAGACGTCCAGCGATTTCTTTCCGCGAACGGAGAGCGAGTCGGCGTCGCCCATGATGTTGATCGCGTAGCCGCCGCCACCCGCAGTCTTGCGGCAGATCGAGCAGTAACAGCGCATGAACGGATAGGGCGTGTGCGAGGTAACGCTGAACTTCACTGCGCCGCAACAACACGAGCCTTCGAGCTTCATGGTCGTCTCCGTCGGCTGATGATCGCGGGATGATAATAACCCCGTAACGGCAACGACGATCGGCAGCGCGGCGACTCCCTGCGCTCCTAGAGCATCCCGCCGTCGGCAGTGGCGACGACCACGTAACGCAGCGGTCCGCCCGGTTCGATCGCATCGAACGGGTAGCAGGTGACGAGCGTCAATGTGGGCTCCGGCGTCAGGCGCGACAGGCTGAGGTCTTGCTGGTTCGCGACGAGCGTTTTGCGCACCCGGTAGTGGAAACGCTGACCTGCGGGCAGCTCGACGATCAGCAGGTCCCCGATCGAGAGCTGTTGCAGAAACCGGAAGTGCGTGTCGCGATGCGCGGATAGCAGCGTATTCCCCGCCTCACCCGGCAGCGACGAGCCGTCGTGATGTCCCGGACCGAACGCGAGCGTGCGCCCGGTGGCACCCGCGAGCACCAACAGATCCACGTCCTGCGCGGGCACAATGAGCCGCGCGACCGGCGACGTGTCGGCCCACGGCCAGGGCTTCACTGCGGCGCCCGTTGCCTGCGTCTCGGTCCAGGCGCGATGCAGCAGCCCTTGCGCCAGCAGCGCCTTCGCATGGATGTACATCGCGTTGCTGGCGAGCGCGAGCCCCGCGACAAGAAGAACCGCCACGGTCCACGCCAGTACACGGCTTCGCCTGCCTCCTGCCGGCGGCGCACCGTCACCGACGGGGGAAGACTCGGCCCTGGGAGAGCGAAAGGCGATCCCGGGCGCTCGCGCGTGCATCCAGTTGCACGGCTCGGTGTCGCGATGGCCGAAAGGTCCTCCCCCGTCGGTGGCGGAATTCATCTTTGACGCCCTCTTGTGCAAATCGGCAGAGTAGCGCCACGCGATGACCAAACGATGAAAGCGAGGAGCAGCGCGATCAGTCCGAGCAGCAGATGCAGCGTCGCCGGGGTTGCGGTCTGCGCGCCCCCGGAAATCGCGTCATACGACCCGCCGTCGGGCAGGTTCGTCGGCAGCGCGGTCGGACCAGGCATCGTTCCGGGCGGCGCCGTCGGCATCGCGTCGACGGCGACCAGGCTCGTATACCTGGTAACAAGATGGTGCGCGAGCGCCACGTCGACGACGGCCTTGCGGATTTCCGCCTCCCGTTCGCCGTCTTTGAGGGCGTCGGTGAGCGCGTCGATCTTCGCGCGCGCCCAAAGCACGCCGATCCCCGGCTCGTGCGCGCCGGCGGCGAGCGGCAGGTCTGCGTTCCAAGGCACTTCGCCGCGCTTTCCCGTGATCGTCACGACGCCCGCCAGTGCGTCGAGTTCCGCGACGACGACGACCGGCTCGCCGGCATAGAGGTCTGGCACCTGCCGCGGCCAGGCGTCGGCCCGGCCGGGCCAGGCGATCGCGAGGTCCGTCAGCACCGGGCTTTCGAGCTTCCGGAATAGCGCGCCCATCTTTTCGGAAACCTCGCGTACGTCGCCGATGTAGGTGAACGTGCCGCGCCCGAACTGCGCGGCCTTGGTCATGAAAAAGGAGTTCGGCGCGGAACCGATACCGATCGTGAACAGACGCCGGTCGCCCAATCGGTCGCGGATCAGGTGGATCAGCTCGCCTTCGTTGCCTACCGCGCCATCGGTCAGGAATACGACCTGGCGCACGAAGCCCGGTGCAGGGTCGCGCGTCAGCGCGGTTTCGAGGGCGGGCTTCATCTCGGTGCCGCCGCGGGCGCGCAACCCGGCGACGAACGCGCGGGCCTTCGCCAGCGTGGTGACATTGGCGGGCATCGGTGCGCCGAACAGCGCCTTCGCCACGGAGTTGAACTCGATCACATTGAAGCGGTCGCCTTCCCGCAGCCGGTCGAGGGCGAGTTGCAGTGCCTGCCTGGCCTGCGCGATCGACGTGCCTTGCATCGATCCCGACGTGTCGATGATGTACACAACCTCGCGCGGGCTGCGCGGCCCGGCGTCATCGGCGACCGGCGCCGGCGGCAGCAACATCGTCAGCACATAGGTCTTGCCATCCTTCTGCTCGGCAAACACCGCGGCGCCTGGCGCGGCAGCAACGTCCGGGACCCAGGTGAGCTCGAAGTCGCGATCCGCCGGGACCGCTCCGTGGGCGAGCTGCACCGTATAGCGCCCGTGCGCCGCTTCGACGACGTCGATCGCGTGGTAGGGACTCTCGATCGTCGCGATCGGGAAGCCGGGACCAAGTTCGACTACGAGGGTCAGCGGATTGACGTAGCCCTGTGCCGGATGCGCGACCGGTGGCGTAATCCGCTCGGCGTCGGGCACTTGATCGGTATTGACTCCCCAGCCGGCGCCTGGATTACCCGCGATCGTCATCGTGCCGGGGACATAACGCGGCGCGACGACCATCGGGAAACGCAGCCGGAAGGCACCTGCGTCATAGCGCAAGGTCTCCTGGTACTCGATGGTGACGACGATTTCCTCGTCGGGTCCGATAGGTGCGACGCTGGTCGTGAAGACGTTTGGGCGCTCCTGTTCGACCAGGTGGTCTGCGGCCCTCGCGCTTCGCCTGATCAAAGGCGGCGCGCGCCTCGCCACGCTCGCGGATCTGACCTTCGATCCGGCGATCACCGATCGTCATTTCCAGATGATCGACGGCGGCCTTTTCCGGCAGCGGGAATACGTAGACGCCTTCCCGCCATTCGGCGCTCGAATTGCGGAAGCGCTGGGTCACCGTCGCGCGGGCGACTATTCCGGCGACATCGATCCGGACGTTTGTGAAAAGCAGCGGCGCCGCGACCGGCGCTTCGCCGGGACCTTGCCTGAACAGGAGCGTTCCCCGACCCGGCGGGCCGGCGAGATCCGACGCCTGCGCCTGCGCGGAAACAATGAAGATCGCGAGTGCCAGCACGAGACTGATGAACAGGCCGGCGGCGAGCGCCTCGGCCGCGAGCCGCGCGAGGCCGCGATACGCGCCGCCGCGCAACCGATGCGCGGGGCTTCCGGTTGGATTCCTGCCAATATCCATTGCCACGATCCGCTCCCCTCGAGGTGAGAAGGGCGATCGACCTCGGACGCCCTCACCGTGCATTGAAAGCCGCGATTCCGGCAATTCCGCGCGGGAAAAAGGGCGGGACAACGAAGAAATGTGGCGAAAAATGGCATGCGCCGGGCGGCGCCTCGGGACGAGTCGCCGCTGCGTTATAGTCGGTGTGAAGATTGCGCCTAACGGACTGCCGCAACGACCATGTCACGTCGCATCGCCATCGTCGAGGACGAGCCTGCGATCCGCGCCAACTACGCGGAGGCGCTGAGGAAGCAGGGCTACGACGTCGCGACTTACGCGAATCGGGACGACGCGATGAGCGCGTTCCGCGCGCGGCTTCCCGATCTCGCACTGATCGACATCGGTCTCGCCGACGACGTCGACGGCGGCTTCACGCTGTGCCGTGACCTGCGCGCACTGTCCGCGAGCTTGCCGATTCTCTTCCTCACGGCACGCGATTCCGATTTCGACGTCGTCGCGGGCTTGCGCGTGGGCGCCGACGACTACCTGACCAAAGACGTGAGCTTGCCGCATCTTCTCGCCCGCATCGCGGCGCTCTTCCGGCGCAGCGACCTCCTCGCCGCGCCGCCGGCGTCGGAGGACGTGCTGACGCGCGGAAGGCTGACGCTCGATCTGAAGCGACTGGCCGCTTACTGGATCGGGCAGCGGGTCGGCCTCACGCTGACCGAATTCTGGATCGTTCACGCGCTTGCCCGCTTTCCCGGGCACGTCAAGGATCGCGACAGCCTGATGCGCGATGCACGGATCGTCGTCGACGACAGCACGATCACGTCGCACGTGAAGCGGATCCGGCGCAAGTTCGCGGCGGTCGATCCTGCGTTCGACCGCATCGACGCCGTGTACGGAATGGGTTATCGGTGGATCGCGGAGGACACGTGAGCGAGGCGGGGCGAATGAAGCCCTTCCGCATTGCACTCGGCATCCGCGCGCAGCTCCTGCTGGTCTTGATGGTGTTTCTCGTCATCCCGTTCCTGGGCTACGAGTACGTGCGCGAACTGGAGCGCGTGCTGCGCGACGCGCAGGAGCGTACGCTCGCCGGGACCGCACAGGCGGTTGCGACGGCGTTGCACGATCGCGCGCGACTGTTCGATGTGCGCCCCGCGCCGCTCCCGCCACGGGCAGGCGAACGCAAGGCGGACGCCGACGAGGTGGCCGTTGCGGACGCCACGAGCGTCGTGCGTGCGGTCCCGCATCCCGGGGTGGTCGCGGAGATCGCGCAGATCCTGCAGGGGCTGTCGCGGACGACGGCGCGCATCTGGGTGATCGACCGCGACTTGAACGTGCTGGCGCGCGCCGGATCGCTCAAACGTCCCGAGTCGCCGCCCGAACATGCGCCATCGGGGATCCTGCGTTTCCGGCGCTGGATCGAGCGCGTCGCGCTGCATCCGGTGTACGCGCTCGTGCTGACGCAGCCGACCGAGGAGTTCAGCGAGGAGGGCACGGCGAGGACATTGGCGAGGCGCGACGTGACAGGGGCCTTGTCTGGCATTCTCACCACCGATCGCCGACCGACGGGGGACGGCCGCGCGGTGATCGTCACCGCGGCGCATCCGATCTGGGTCGGCGACGAGGTGCGCGGCGCGGTGATCGTCGAGGAGACCGCCAATGCCTGTTCCGGCGGAGCGCAACCGCGCGTTCGAGCGGCTGTTCGACATCGTGCTTGCGGCGCTGCTGATCGGCTCCGTGGCACTGACACTGTTCGCATCGCGCCTGACCGCACGGATCCGCACGCTGCGCGACGACGCGGAAGCCGCAATCGATGCGCACGGACGGGTCAAGGGCGCGCTCTCGGGGTCGAGGGCGGGCGACGAGATCGGGGACCTGTCGCGCAGCTTTTCGAGCGTCCTCGCGCGCCTGTCGCAGTACGCGGGCTATCAAGCAGAACATGGCGAGCCGGCTGTCCCACGAGCTGCGCACGCCGATCGCCGTCGTGCGCTCGTCGCTCGACAATCTCGGCCTGCAGCCGTTGCCGGAGGAGGCGCGCATCTACATCGAGCGTGCGTAGGGTGGCCTGACCCGCCTCGCCGCGATCCTTGTCCGGATGACCGAAAACACCTGCCTCGAGCAGAGCCTCGCCGACGTCGAGCGGGAGCGAATCGATCTGGTGGCGCTTGTCAATGCCTGTGTCGACGGCTACCGCGTCGCCTTTCCGCTGCGCGCGCTGGAATGGGTCGCGCCGCAGGACGCACTGGCCATCGACGGCGCGCCGGATCTCATCGCGCAGTTGCTGGACAAGCTCGTCGCGAACGCCGTCGAGTTCGGGCGCCCGAGGCATGCCGGCAACCATTCGCCTGGCGCGCGCTGGCGGGCGCGCGCGGCTCACCGTGGAGAACGACGGCCCGCCGCTTCCCGAGGGCATGGCAAGCCGGTTGTTGGATTGGATGGTGTCGGTGCGACGCGAGACGGGCGGCGACATCCCGCACCTCGGGCTCGGACTCTACATCGTGCGCCTGATCGCCGAATTCCACAGCGGCACGGCGAGCGGTGAGTTCGTTCGGCGGCGGCGTGATCGTGACGGTGACGCTGCCGCTCGCGGGCGCTTGAACGCGCAGCGGCGCGCCCTCAGTTGTCTTCGGGCACAATGCGCCTTCACGGAGGGGAGCGCCACATGGCAGGCAACAGCATCGACGTTGGCCGGCAAAATTTCGACACGGTAGTGTTGAAAGGCTCGGTAGCGGTCCCCGTGTTGGTCGACTTCTGGGCGCCGTGGTGCCGGTCCGTGCAAGGCGCTCTCGCCGATCCTCGACAAGCTCGCGGTCGAATTCGCCGGCCGCTTCACGCTGGCGAAACTCGACGCCGATGACGAGCCGGAGCTCGCGGCGCGCTACGGCATCCGCGGCATCCCGAACGTCAAGGCGTTCGTCGGGGGCGAGGTGGTCGACGAGTTCACCGGCGTGCTGCCCGAAGGTTCGGTGCGCGAGTTCATCGCCGGCATCGTGCCGTCGCCGGCGGCGCCACGGCTCGCGGCGGCGCAGGCGCTGCTCGCGCGCGGCGATGCGATCGGCGCGCTTGCGGAGCTCGATGCCGCAGGCATATGCGCTCGACCCCGATGACGAGGCCGGGCTCCTCGCGCGCGCGGAGGCGCTCCTCATGCTCGACCGTCGCGAGCAGGCCGCGACCGTGCTCTCCGAGCTCGAATCTCGGAAGCGCACTGCGAACCGCGCGATCAGGGACGAACGCCGACTGGCGGCGCTGAAAGCGCGGGTGGCGCTCGGCGCAGGTGCGAATTTGGACCTCGAAACGCTTGCGACCGCGGCCGGCAAGACGCGGGTCGACTGCGCGGCCAAGCTGCGCCTATGCCGATGCACTGGCGGCCAAGGGCGAGTACGAGCGCGCGCTCCCGGAGCTGCTGGCGATTGTCTTGACCGACCGGCAGTATCAGGACGACGTCGGCCGCCGGACGATGCTGACGATCTTCGAGGCGCTTGGGAGCGACAACGACCTTGTCCGTCGTTTCCCGCGCGAGCTCGCGGCCGCGCTCGAATCGGTAGCGCGTCTTGGTGCTGGACGCGGCCTGCGGACGGTGCGATGATTTTTTGCGCGTGCGCGCCGGAACGCCCGCCCAATCCACCTGAAGGATCGAGCCATGACGGATCACGTTTACAAGCAGATCGAACTCACGGGTACGTCAGCCGTCGGGATTGAAGACGCGGTCGGAGCGGCCATCGCGAAGGCCGGGAAGACCCGTGCGCAATATCCATTGGTTCGAAGTCGTCGACACGCGCGGGCAGGTGGCCGGCGGCAAGGTCGTGCGCTGGCAGGTGACGCTCAAGGCCGGCTTTACGCTCGAGGATTGATGTCGCGCGATGACCGATGCGACCGATCCGACGGGGTTCGATCTTCCGGCCTATCTGCGCCGTATCGATTATGCGGGCGAACTTTCGCCGTCGCGGGCGACGCTCTACGCGCTTCATCGCGCGCATGCGACGGCGATCCCGTTCGAGAATCTCGATATCCTGCTCGGCGTGCCGATTCGCCTCGATCTCGCGAGTCTGCAGGCGAAGCTCGTCGCCGGAGGTCGGGGCGGCTACTGCTTCGAGCAGAACGCGCTGTTCGCCTGCGTCCTCGAGAAGCTCGGATTCGAGGTCACAAGGCTCGCCGCCCGCGTGCGATACGGGACGGACCGCTTGCTGCCGCGCACGCACATGACGCTGCGGGTCGACGTCGATGGAGTGCCCATCCTCGCCGACGTCGGCTTCGGCGCCGACGGGCTGCTCCTGCCCGTGGCATGGACGGCGAGCCGTCGCGGCAGTTCGGCTGGTCGTATCGCGTCGTCGAAGGCGGCGGCACGCACGTGCTGCAGACGCGCCGCGATGCCGTGTGGGACGATCTTTATGCGTTCACGCACGAGCCGCAACTGCCGGTCGACTACGAGATCGCCAATCACTACACGTCCACCCACCCGTCGTCGCGCTTCACCCAGCGACTGACCGCGCAGCGGCTGGCGGCGGACGTGCGCTGGACGTTGCGCGACCGCGAATTGCTCGAGGACCGCGGCGCGACGACCCGCACTCGCGACATCGGGAGCGACGACGAGCTGTTGAAGGTGCTGGCGGATATTTTCGGGCTCCGATTTCCCGCTGCGACTCGGTTCGTGCCGCCGCACGATGCAAGCTGACGCCGCCGCTCGCCACGCGCGGGGGGCATCGGCGATAATGCGGCCCATGGTCGCGCGCGAGACGCCGGCCTATTTCCTCCGAATCGATCGATGCCTTCATTCGCCCAACTAGTTGCGCGATCCGGCACTCGCCTGTGCCGCAATGCTCACCGCGTCGAACCTCTTCAGGACGTTCGCGTTGTACGAGCATCTCATCTTCCGTGGCTGAGCGCAGCCGCATCGTCGATCGCGGCCGATTCGACAGGGTTGGAGCCGCAATGCCGTTCCTGCGGCTCTATCCGGCATTCGCCGCCGGCTACCTGCTCTCTTATTTCTATCGCAACGTCAATGCGGTGATCTCGCCGGACTTGACGCGGGAGCTCTCGCTTTCGCCAGGAGCGCTCGGTCTGCTGACGGCGGTCTACTTCATCGCCTTTGCGGGGATGCAACTTCCCGCGGGCATGCTGCTCGACCGCTACGGCCCGCGCCGCGTCGAGCCTGTGCTGCTGCTCATTGCCGCCGCAGGCGCGCTGCTCTTCGCCTTCTCCGACAGCGAAGCCGGCCTGGTGGCGGCGCGCGCGCTGATCGGCATGGGCGTGGCGATCTGTCTCATGGCGCCGCTCAAGGCGATCGCGACGTGGTACCCGAAGGAGCGACAGGCATCGCTCGGTGGCTGGATGATGGTCGCGGGAAGCGCCGGGGCGCTATTCGCCACGGCGCCGCTGGAATTTGCGCTTCGCTTTGTCTCATGGCGCGTGACGTTTGTGGCCCTTGCGGCCACGACCTGCGCGGCGGCCTTGCTTATCGGGTGGTTCGTGCCCGACACTCCCGCTGCGGCGCGCACCGTCGGACTGCGCGCGCAATGGCGCGGCGTGCGCTCCGTGTTCGCGCACCCTCGCTTCTGGTGGATCGCACCGCTCGCGGCGCTCGGAATCGGCTCGTTCATGGCGTTGCAGGGATT